>DASRZU010000044.1:0-68581 GCA_035686075.1 Anaeromyxobacter sp. | reverse complement strand
GACGAGCCGCTCACCCTCGGGCTCCGCCCCGAGCACCTCCTCCTCTGCAAGCCGGAGGAAGGGCTGCGCGGCCGGGTCGACCTCATCGAGGAGCTGGGCGACTCCACCGTGGTCTACTGCGAGCTCTCCGGCACGAAGCAGATCATCGCCGCCAAGCTCCAGGGCCACCAGCGCAACGGGCTCAAGTCCGGCGACCCGCTGGGCGTTCGCCCCATCCCCGGCACGAGCAACCTCTTCGACGGACACGGGAAGGCGATCTCCTTGCGTTAGGGGCAAGGGTGGCCTGGCCCGTGCCTGCGCACGCCCTCGTGTAAGCGGGTTCTGGCGCTTTTCTTCCCTTGGCCGGCGAGAGGGAAATCCTCCCCCGGACCCGTGCGTTAGACTCCTCCGAGCTCCATGGGGCGCCTTCCAGATCTCCTCGCAGCCGCTTTTCTCCTCGTCGCCTCTGTCGCTCGCGCCCTCGGGCCGCTCCCCCCGGTCGGCCCGGGAGCAGCGGACCCGGTGGCCCAGCGGTTCGCGGCCGCCTCCGCCTCGCTGGAACGGGAGTGGAGCGGGCCGGCCGGGATCGCCGATCTCGCCACCCTGGAGGGCCTCAAGGAAGAGCTTCCGGACCTGGGGCGACTGGCTCGCGTCTACGAGCGAGCCGCCACCGACCCCGCCTCCCACCCGGAGGTGCGAGCGCTCGCCCGGTTCCAGCTGGCGCACCTCGAGGTGAGCCGCGGCAACCTCCAGCGTGCCAACGCCCACCTCCGCGGGCTCGGGTTCGTCTCCGGGTGGTGGATCTCGGGACCGTTCGAGGACGAGGGCAAGCAGGGCTTCGCCGTGGCCTATCCGCCCGAGCGGGAGATCGATCTCGCGGGCCGCTACCCGGGCAAGGAGCGCGAGGTCGGCTGGCGTGCCCTCCCGGGCGATGCCGAGGTCTTTGGCTTCGTCCACCTCGGAGCGACGCTCCGTCCCTCCCACGAGGTGGTGGCCTACGCCCTCGCGGTGGTGGTGAGCCCGCGCGACGAGCGGGTGCGGCTCTGGTTCGGGGCCAGCGGCGCCTCTCGGGTGTGGGTGAACGGTGTCGTGGCTCTCCAGGACTCCACCTACCACGCCGCCCGGCTCGACCAGAGGGCCGCGGCCGTATCCCTGCAAAAAGGGGCGAACCGCATTCTCGTGAAGCTCTGCCATCAGAACGGACAGATGGGGTTCTACCTGCGGCTTTCCGACGATCGGGGCGAGGGGCGTTCCTTTCTCGCCGGGGACCCCGCCGCCGCCGCGGCCAGGCCCGGGCCGGCCCCGACGCCGATCGAGGACGCCACCATCCTCCTGGCGCGCCGGGCCGCGGAGGCCGCCGGTCCGGCCGCCGCCGAGGCCCACGCCACCCTCTCGGCAGTGCTGACGGTGCGGTCGGCAGGGGATCCGGACGAGCGGCGGGCATTCGCCGAGGCCGCCCGCGCTGCCGCTCTCGCCCCGCGCTCGGTGGATGCTCAACTCGCCGCCGCGGCGCTGGAGGAGGACCGGGCCCAGCGTCGGGCCCTCCTCGACGCGGCCCTTCGCCAATCGCCGGGGGACGCCCGCCTGCTGCGCGTCCTGGCAGGGGAGGAGCTGGACCAGAACCGTCCGCAGGCGGCGGCGTTGCTCCTCGAGCGCGCCATCGCGTCGGCGCCGGGCTGGGCCGAGCCCCGGGTGGCTCTCAGCGAGGCCCTGGAACGATCGGACCTCGCCGCCCGCGCCGCCCTCCTCTCGGACGAGACCGCCCGCCTCTTTCCAACCTCCCCGGCCGCGGTGCGAGGCGCGGCCCACGCGGCCGAGCGGCTGGGCCGGGTCGACGAGGCGATGCGACGCGAGCGCACCCTGCTCGCCTTGCGCTTCGACGACTGGCCGGCGCGGGCTTCCCTCAGCGCCCACCTGCTCGACCGGCGCGACCTCGCCGGCGCCGTCGCCCTCCTCGAGGAGGCGATTCGGATCTCACCCTCCGACCTCGGTCTCCACCTCCGCCTGGCCGACCTCCTCGCCGCAAACGATCGCTTCGACGAGGCCGAGAAGGCCTTCGCCCGGGCCCTGGAGCTCTGCCCCGAGGAGGCAGAGGTCTGGGAACGGCGCGGCCGGGCGCGACTCAACCAGGGGCGCGCCCGCGAGGCAAAGGCGGACCTGTCGCGGGCCCTCGCCCTCCGTCCTCAGGATGTCTCGGTGAAGGAGCTGGTCTTGAGCCTCACCCCCGACGAGGAACGGTTCTGGAAGCCCTATCAGCTCGAGGCCCGGGCGGTCTCGTCGTCGGAACCCCCGGCTGCGGGCGAGGACGCAGTGATCCTCGGCGAGCTGCACGTCACCCGGGTCCTGCCGTCCGGGCTCTCCTCCTCGTTCACCCAGCGGATCGTGAAGGTGCTCACGCAGCGCGGCGCCGACGCGTTCCGCCGGCAGCAGCTCGCCTGGTCCCCCGATCGCCAGGAGGTGCGGGTCGAGCGGGCGGTGGTGTGGAAGCCCGACGGCACCGCGATGGAAAGCCACAACGAGGAGGTGGAGAGCACCAGCGAGCCATGGTACCGCCTCTACTACGACGTGCTGGCGCGCACCCTCTCGTTCCCGGCCCTCGCCCCCGGCGACGTCCTCGAGCTTTCGTGGAGGGTGGACGACACCGCCTCGGAGAATCTACTCTCCGACTACTTCGGGGATTTCACCTACCTCGACGAGCCCTGGCGCAAGCTCCGGTTCGACTACGTGCTCCTCGTGCCCGAGAGCCGCTCCATCCACGCCAACGAACCGCGGGGGGTGGAGCACGCGGTCCGCTCCCTGCCCGGGGGGGTGAAGGAGCACCGGTTCACCGCCCGGGACCTCGCCGCCGTGATCCCCGAGCCGGGGATGCCGGGGTGGAGCGAGGTGGCCCGATTCCTCCACCTCTCCACCTACGGCAGCTGGGACGAGGTGAACCAGTTCTATTGGCGACTGGTACGCGATCAGCTCCGGCCCACCCCTGAGATCCGGGCCACCGCCCAGCGAATCGCCGAGGAGGTGCGCGGCCGCGACCGGGTCCCCCCTCGCCCCAAGGCCCAGGAGGAAGGGAATTCTTCTACCGCCTCACCCCTCTTCCCACCGCCCGCGGACCGCGAGGCTCGGGCCGCCCTGGTGCGAGCCGCCTACGACTTCGTCGTCACCCAGACCCGGTACGTGGGCCTGGAGTTCGGGATCCACGGCTACAAGCCCTACCGCGTCGACCAGATCCTCTCGAGACGGTTCGGCGACTGCAAGGACAAGGCCTCCCTGCTGCACGCCCTGCTCGAGGCGATGGGCATCGATTCGCGGCTCGTGCTCCTGCGCATGCGCCACCTGGGGCGCATCCCGGACGAGCCCGCCTCCCTGGCCGTCTTCAACCATGCGATTCTGTACGTTCCCGAACTCGACCTCTGGCTCGACGGAACGGCCGCCTACTCGGGCTCTCGCGACCTCCCGGGCGACGACCGCGGCGCGAACGTGCTGGTGGTGAATCCGGATGGCCCGCCGCGGTTCGGTACCATCCCCGAGGCCCGGCCCGAGGAAAACCGCCTCGAGGCCGAGCTCAACTTCACCCTTTCGGCCGACGGGAGCGCGTCCGCCCGGGGTCGCTGGCGCGCCTCCGGAGTGGAGGCGCCCGCATTCCGCAGCTCTTACGGGGTGGAGGATGGCCGGCGGGCGCTGCTCGAGAAGTCCATGGGCCAGCTCTTCCCCGGCGTCCGGGCGGAATGGGTGGAGACCTCGGACCTCTCCCGGCTCGAGGAGGACGTCGAGCTCCGCTTCGCACTCGCGCTCCCTCGCTGCGCCCAGCCTGACGGCCGTGGGCTGCGGTTCCCCCCGTTCGGCGCGACCACCGGCTACGTCGAGGCGTACGCCCCGCTCTCCGTGCGCCGCTACGATCTCGACCTGGGCGGTCCTCGCGAGACGCACTTCCGGTACCGGTACGAGCTCCCCTCGGGCTGGCGCGTACGCGAGCTGCCCGCCCCGGTCGAGCTCCAGGGCCTGCTCGGCGCCTTCGCGCTGCAATACCGCGAGGAGGGAGGCGCGGTGGTGGCGGAGGGCCGAGTGCTCTTCCCGGTCCGTCGCATCTCTGCGGAGGCCTACCTGGCCTTCCGGGCTCTCATGATCGAGGTGGATCGCGCCTTCGGGCGCCGCGTCCGCATCGAGCCGGCCGGCACGGGGGGAGGGCCCACATGAGGTTCTCCCGGGCTGCCGTGGCCCTGTTGGCGCTCGCCGCCGCCTGTGCGGCGCCCCGCGCGGTGGTGAGGGTCCCGCCCCCCGCTGCCGAGGCCTTCGACCCTGCCCTGCCCCTGGCCCGCCCTGCCCTCCCCGGGGATCCGTGGGGCTTCCTGGCCCAGGCCCTTCACGCCCGGCGGCTCCTCGACGGCCCCGCCGAGGTGGAGGCCCTGCTCGCCACGGCGCGGTCCGTAGCCGACGGCCCGCTCGTGGTCGTCGCCATTCGCCGGCTCTCGGAGCTCGCCGAGGAATCGCCGGCGCTGGCGGCCCGGGTGGATACCGGGATCGCTTCACTCCTCGAGAGCGGCAAGCTTTCCGGGGTCGGCGCTTACCGGGCTCGCGTGGCTCGCGCGCTCGTTTCGGAGGTGCTGGGAGATCCACCGGGCGCCGCCCGCGCCCGGACCGAGAACGGAGCCGTGAGCGCCTGGACCGTGGCCGGGCCGTTCAGCGAGCTTCGGGTGCTCGACTTCGACGAGCCGATCCCGCCCGAGAAGGGGGAGATCCCGCCGGAGGTGGCGGCGCCGGCCGGGCTGCCCTCCACTCCCAGCCGCGCCATCCCCGCCCCGGATGGCACCTTCTCCCTCGATGGCGAGCCGCCCCCCGGCGACGTCTTCGCCCTGTCGTCGGACGTCGCGCTGGCGCGGGGTGGGAGCTACCTCGTCGTCCTGAACACCGGGGACACGGTCCGCCTTCTCCTCGACGGCGCGCTCCTGTACGAGCGAAGGGGTTTCGCGGCCTGGCTGCCGAGCGTCGTCTACTTGCCGGTCGAGCTTTCGCCCGGGACGCACCGGCTCGTTGTGAAGGTCTCCCGAACCGGCGGCGGCGGGGCGATCTCGGTGTCCTTGGCGCGGGCCGACGGTGTCGTCTCCGATGCCCGCTTTACCGCTCCTGCGCCCGGGTCTTCGCCTCCTCCACCCTCCTCGGGATCCCTCTCCGCGGCACCGGTGGCCACCCCGCGCCTCCTCGCCTCCGCCCTGGAGAGCGGCGCCGGGCCGGTGCTGGCGCGGCTCTTGGCTGCGCGAGACGCGCTGGCCGGCGATCGCGAGGGCGCCAAGGTCCTTCTTTCGGAGGCCAGGGAACTCGCCCCCGGCTCTGCCTCGATTCTCGTGAGCCTCGCCGAGGCCTCCGTGGACGACCCCACTCTCGATCGCCGGGTGGCCCAGTCCCGGGCCGAGGCGGCGCTGCGGGATGCCTTGCGGGCCGATCCGGGTAACGCCGAGGCGCGGGTGAGGCTCTCCGCCCTTCTCCGCGCCACGGAGCGAGCGAACGATGCCGACGAGATCCTCGGTGCCCTTGTCGCGCCCGCCGCTGCTCGTCCTCCTGCCCTCGCCGCCCGGGCCCGCACCGCCGAGGCTCGGGGGCTCCCCGAGCGCGCGGAGGCGCTCGCCGCCCAGGCGATGGCCGACCCGGGGAGCTGCGATGCCGCCGACCTCTTGGCGGCCCTGGCACACCGTCGGCAGGCGCTTCCTCGGATCGACGAGGCCTTGGCGGTCCTGGCCCATTGCCGCGGTGGCCTGGGCCGGCGGGTCAGCAAGCTTCGCCAGCGAGGGGATGCGGTGGGAGCGGAGGAGGAGCTGGAGAAGGTCCTCGCGGTGCGCCCCTGGGACGTCGACCTGGCGCTCTCACGGGCCGAGGCTCTCTTGGCAGCGGAGAAGCCCGGTGAGGCGGCCGAGCGGGTGGCGGCGCTGGCAGTTCTCTGGCCCCGCAGTGCCAGGGTCCAGGCGGCCTTGGCCAGCGCCCTCGAGCTCTCTGGCGACCGGCCCGGAGCTCGCGCCGCCCGCGAGCGCGCCCTCCTCCTCGACGGCGCTGACCTGTCCCTCCGCCGCGCCCTGGCGCTCGAGAACGGGAGCGAGGTCTTGGACGATCTCTCGGAGGATGCTCGCGCTGCGATCCGCGCCTACGAGGCGGCGGGCCGTCGGGCCGGGACCTCCTCCGTCCTGGTGCTCGATGCGGCTGCCGTCGACATCCACCCGGGCGGTGTGGCCACCGAGCGTACCCAGCAGGTGATCCACGTCCTCGATCAGGCCGGGGTGGACGAGCACGGAGAGATCTCCCTCCCCCCAGGGGCCGAGGTCATCGCCGCCCGTACCATCAAGCCGGATGGCCGGGTAGTCGAGCCCGAGCGGACGACGGACGAGAAGGGGTCGCTTTCGCTCTCCGGCCTCGAGCCGGGCGACTACGTTCAGGTGGACTACGTGCGCGCCGTCCGGGCGCCCTTCGGCGCGCTCGGCTACGTCGCCGACCCGTTCTTCTTCGAGGCCCCTCGCGAGCGTCTCTTCCACTCCACCTACGTGGTGCGAGCGTTTTCCGGGTCCGGGCTCGCCGCCGACGCGCACTCTATGCCCCCGCCCGACGTCGTGCGCGAAGGGGGAAAGGAGACGATGCGGGCGGAGCGCCGCGACGTGCCTCCGTTCGTCCCCGAGCCGGACGAGCCGGGATTGAGCGAGGTGATGCCGTTCGTGGTGGCGGGCACGGGGGCTACCCGCGAGGCCTTCCAGCGCAGTATCGCCGATCGACTGGTGGGCCGGACGCTCCCCACGGTGGAGCTCGTCGACCTTTCGCGACGGGTGCGGGCCGAAGCCCGGGAAAAGAGCCCGTTGGGCCTCGCCCGGGCCGCGTACGCGTGGGTCGCCCGGACCATCCTGGGCGATGGGCCGCTCCTCGAGGACGCGAGCCACGTGCTCTCCCGGGGGCGCGGCAGCAGGCTCCTCGTGCTCCAGGCGTTGCTCGAGGAGCTCGGGCTCGAGGCACGGATCGCGCTCGTGAGACCGTTCTCGGTCGATCCCTCGGCCTACCGTTTCTACACCGCAGCGCTGTATCCGGCTCAGGTGCTCCGGGTGCGAGCCGGGGGGGAGGTGGTCTGGCTCGACCCCTCCACCCGCATGAACCCGTTCGGCGCCATTCCCGATTCGATCGCCGGTTGCGAGGCTATTGTCTTGCCGCACCCGGGCGAACCTCTTTCCGTGGACCGCACTCCCGGTCCTTCGGGCCAGGACCGGGTCGAGAGCGAACTCCGCATCGAGCTCGCCCAGGACGGAAGCGGCACGCTCGCCGGGGTCGACCGCTTCACCGGCACCCTGGGCGCTGCCCTCAAGGCCCAGCTCGAGCCGCTCGACCTCCCGCGGCGCCGCCAGGCAGTGGAGAGCCTCCTCACCCGGACGTTTCAGGGCGTGGCGGTGAGCGAGGTTCTGTTCGAGGGCGAAGGCGACCCCGACGCCCCGCTCGCCATCCGCTGGCGCGGACGGTCGGCCCAACTCGCCCGGCCCGTCGATGGCGGGCTCGTGCTGGAGGCCGGCACCCAGCGGGCGCGCCTTTCCGCGAAGTACGTCCGGATTGCGGCCCGGACTACGCCGCTCCTCATCGGGTCCCCGGAACGCTCCGCGGCGATGATGGAGCTTGTTCCCCCCAAGGGGGCGCACGTCGTGATCGGGCCCCCGGCGCGAGTCACCACGCCCTACGGATCGTACGAGCGGACCGAGAAGGAGACGAACGGGGGGGGCCTCGTGCGAGCGGAGCGGCTTTTGGTTGCCCGCGGCCGGATCCCCCCGGAGGCTTACCACGAGTTCGCGGCCTTCGCGGCAACCGTGGATGCGGTCCAGGACCAGCCGATTCCGATCACCTGGAGCGCGGGCGACCCGGGTTCAAAGCACCCCATCTCCCCCGATTGAGAAAAGGGGCCGACTTCCGAACTCGTCCCTGCCATTGCCGGTGTATCGGGGCGGGCACGGCCGCTGCAGGTCCACCTCACGTGCGTGTCGTACTCCGCCTCGCAGAGAGCATTCGCCAGAACCTCCGCATTCTGGTGATGACCCCCACTTCTCTCCGCGTTCCGATCCCCGTTCTCTCCTCCGCCGTGCGAACCTCGCGTCTTTCCTCCGGCCGCGCGGCTCGCCGGTTCTCGTGACGGGGCTCAGCGGAGCCGAGCGCACACGTGCCCGGAGAAAGCCCGCTTCCCCGGGCGGGCGCCCTCCGGGCAGCTTCACCGGCCAGGTGAACGCAGCGCGGCCCGGAACTCCCTCGCCGGGCCGCGCTCTCCTCTTCCTTGGGGAGAGCGTGACCTGGGCTTCTCGAAGAAGCCGTTCCTGCGGGGAACCGCGGTGGTAGCGCTGCCCTTTTAGGTTCCGGGTGCGCCGTCCGGCGCGAAGTGAACCTCCTCGAAACCTACCGAGAGGAGCAGGGCGCGGATGGCGCGCTCGGCGGAGGTGCGGGCGCGCTCGCGAAGGGGGGCGTCCGCCTCGACCTCGCGCTCGAAGGCGATCCGTGCCAGCTCGAACAGGTGGGCCGTCTCCGCGGTGTCGAGGTTGGAGCCGATCACCTCCGTGTCGCCCGGCCTCAACAGGACCTCGGCTCGGACCGGCGGCAAGCGGACCTCGATCCTCCGGCCCCGGATGCGCACGCTCCCCGGGTCCAGCCGCGCGAGGTCCAGGCCGAGAAAGGCGTCCGCGAAGACGATGGCCTTCCCGCGGGGCGTGTGGAAGGTCTGGCGCAGCCACCCGGCCACGTCCCCCCAGAAGCTGTCTGCGGGCGTCGGTTCGGGCGCGAAGCTCACCTTCTTGTAGAGAGAGACGTGGAGGGTCTCGAGCTCCGCCACCTCCCGCACCTGCCACACGACCGAGGGCGGGTCGGGAACAGGTCGGCGGGCCGGGAAGGCCCGTGCGGCGAGGAGCGCGCCCCCGCCCAGCCCGAGCCCCAGGGCCAGCGCCAGGAGGAGCGAGCGGGCGAGGCGCACCATCGGGAGAGTGTACCGCCAGCCCCGGTATCACTCCATGAGCCTTAGGACCACCGCGCTGTGGAGGTCGAGCCCCCGGCTCGTGAGGATGAGCCGTCCTCCCCGTGCCACCGCTAGCCGGCGTCGCCGGAGGGTCTCCACCTCCTCGAGAGCCGCCCGGCCGAGCCAAGCGAGCGGAGCGCCGGCGGTGGTGCGCAGAGCGAGCATGAGGCGCTCGTTCCGCTCGGCCCGGGGTGAGATCCAGTCCTCCTCCAGGGAGGGGAGCCGCGCCGCCTCGACCGCCGCCAAGAAAGCGGTCGCGTCGCGCACGTTGCCGTACCTGAGCGAGCCCGTCCCCGTGCGCCGGCAACCGAAGGCACCTGCGCCCAGCCCCAGGTAGCTCTCGTACTGCCAGTAGAGCAGGTTGTGGACCGACTCAGCGCCCGGACGGGCATGATTCGAGATCTCGTATCTCCGGAGCCCGGCGCGCCGGAGTGCGGCCCGCAGGGCTCGCCCCTGCAGGACGGCTTCCTCCTCTCCCGGGAGGGAAAGCCGGCCAGCCCGTGCCAAGCGAGCGAAGGGAACCTCCTCGGCCAGGACCTCGGGGTCCACGGTGAGCGCATAGTCGGAGACGTGGACCGCGCCGGCTGCCACCGCCCGAGCGGCGTCCGACGCCGCCAACTCGGGAGAGGACCTGCGCGCCGCGTGAATGAGGTCCACGCTCACGTTGCCGAAGATTCGGGCGGCCGCGCGAACGGCCCGCTCGGCTTCCTCGGGCCCGTGGCGCCGGCCGAGCTTGGCGAGGACCGCAGCCTCGAAGGATTGGACCCCCAGGGAGATCCGGTTTACCCCCGCGTCGCGAAAGGCCCGGAGCTGCCCCGGGTCGCAGGACTCGGGGTTGGCCTCGAGCGTCACCTCCAGCGCAGGGGCGGCGCCCTCCCCGAATCGTCCTCGAACGGCGGCGATCACCTCTCCCACCTCGTCCGGGTCCCACAGCGAGGGCGTTCCCCCCCCGAGGTAGATACTTTGGAGCGACAGCCGTTCGAACTGGGCGGCGCGGAGGCGCAGCTCCGCCAGGATCGCCCGGGCATACCGTCCTCCCCCGGGAGGCGGCTCGGTCGTGACCGCGAAGTCGCAGTAGGGGCAGCGGTGGGTGCAGTACGGGAAGTGGACGTAGACGCCGAAGGGGCGGGGCATCATCGCTTGGTGAAGTGTATCGGGCGCGGCCCCCCTCTGCCCGTCGAGACCTCAGGGCCTTCGGATCACGACGACCTTCCCCGGGCCACCGGGGCGAGGATGGCTCTCCTCCTCGAAGCCCGCCTGCTTGAGCTGGTCCGTGGTCGGCCCGGTACCGTCCGAGACGAGGAATGCCGCGCGGCGGAGGAAGAGCTCCCTGAAGCGCGTGTATCCATCGCCCGACAGTCTCGTCGCCGCAGCGAGCAGGGCGGCGAACCCCCCCTTGGCGGCGAGGTGTGCGAGCGGACCGGGATCGGTCGCGATCCCCGCGTCGGAGAGGTCGACCCGGAGACTACGGACGAAGCGGGGCAAGGTGCCCGGGGGCTCGCCGTGCCGGACGAAGGAGAGCTCGCAGCTCGCGAAGGGGTCTTGGCCCTTGCCGTCCCGCTCCCTCGAGGCGATCTCGCTCGCCCCGAGGTACCTCAAAGTGCCGGTGCTCTCGACGGAAAGGTACCGGAGCCCGACCGGCTCGCAGCCCTCGACCGAGAGCGCGAGGAGGAGGACGGGGAGCGCCGGTCGGTTCTCGGGCCCCTCCTCGCCCCCGAGTCCCCCGGCGAGCCGCTCGCCCTCCTTGGCTACCTCGTCCAAGAACGCTGCGAGCGCGGCCCGATCGTGCAGCCGGGCGAGGAGGCGCGGATCGCCCGCGGGCCGGCTGGATGTCAGGGTGACGTTCCGCGCGTCTGGGTAGACAGCGAGGGCGCCCGCGAGATCCGAGCCGGAGAGCGGATAGACGACCGCCGAGGGAAGGCGCACGGGGCGAAGGGGCCGGAGGAGCGCGTCGAGCGCCCTTCGTGCCTCCTCTTGCTTTGCCAGGAGCCGCGCCTGCCTCGCGCAGTAGACTTTCACCGGCTCGGGGGCCAGGCCTTGCGGGACCTTCCCCTGGCAGCTCAGGAGGTCGAAGAGCGCTCGCGCCTCGGTGGCGAAGTCGGCGGGCGCCTCCTGTTCCCCGGTCGGGCCGGTGTCGGGGACCTCGCAGGGCTTCACCGGGGCGCAGGGCTCGTCCGCGAGCGCCGTGCCGGCCGAGAACAGAATCGCCAAAGAGAAGGGGGCGAGGTACATGGCAGACGCAGGTACCGTGGGCCGCGCCAGCCTTCGGGCGCGCCCGGTGGGGCCAGAAGGCTAGGCTTCCTTGAGCGAGGCGATCTGGGCCGAGAGGTCCTTGTTCTTCTGGACGTAGCGGGCCACCTCGCCGTTCAGGAAGTCGTTCTCGCCACGGAGCTCCTCGACCTCCTCCTCGAGCTTGCGCGTCGCCTCTTTGAGCCGCGCGATCTCGGAGGGATCGGCGGACGGTGGCCGCGGGGCTGCGGCCGCCTTCTCCAGCTCCTGCACGCGCTTGCGAGCGGACATCTCTGCCCGCGCGCGGGCCTCGAGGTGCTTCTCGAGGTCGACCATGGCCGCCTTGAGGCGAGCCACCTCGGCCTGGTGGCGCTGCTCCAGGTCGCCGGCCTCTGCGGTGGCCGCCTTCTCCTTGGCCTCGAGCGAGGCGTTGAGGCGCCCAGCCTCGGACTGGGCCCTCTGCAGCTCCCCCTTGGCCCGAGCCAGCTCCGCGGCGCGGGCGTTTCGCTCTCCCTCTGCCTCGGCGAGGCGTCGCCGGGCCGCGGCCAGATCGGTCTCGAGCCGAGTGACCCCGCCCTGCAGCCGGCCCGCCTCGACCGAGAGCCGCTCCTCGACCTTGGCTCTCTCGGCGGCCGCGGCCTGGGCGGCCCGCGAGGCGGACTCCGCCGCTTGCGTCCTCTGCTGCACCATGTCTCGCAGGGACTGCACCTCCCGCCGCAGCCGCGTCGCCTCGTCGGCCACCGTCTCGAGCTTGCCCAGTCGCTGGACCTCGGCCTCGAGCCGCTTCACCCGTTCCCGCTCCCCCTCCCATCCCTTCCGGGCGGCCTCCACCTCGCGCCCGATCTGGTCGCGCGAAGCGACCGCCTCCGCGGCTCGGCGCTCCGCCTCGGCGCGGCCTGTCTCCACCCGCGCCAGCTCTCCCCGCGTCCCCTCCACCGAGGCTCGTCCCTCGTCCAGGGCCCGGGTGAGGTCGCCGATCCGGTTCTGCGCCGAGACCAGCTCCGCCGCCTTGGCCTTGAACGCGTGCTCCGCTGCGATCGACTTCTCCTCGTGTGCCCGGGCCTCCGCCCGGGCGTGCTTCAGCATTTCCTCGATCTGCCGCCGGGCGTCGGCCGCGCGCTCCAGCTCCGCCTCCAGGGCCGCCTGGCGCCCCTGGGCGTCGTCCCGCTCGCCGGCGGTGAGCTGGAGCCGTGCCTCGATCTCCTCCACCTGCGCCTTGAGCGCGTCCGCCTCCGAGCGCGCCTCCTGCCGTTCCTCGGCGCCACGTGCCTCGAGCTCGGAGAGGGCCTGGTCGCGCTCCGCGAGGAGCGAGACGAGCCGGGAACGTTCCCCCTCGAGCCCCTCGCGTTCGGCGGTGACCTCCTCGATCCGGACCTGCGCCGCCGCGAGGCGGGCCGCCGCGGCCTCGCGCTCCGCCTGGCGCTCCTCCTCCGCTCCCGACAGCGCCGCCCGAGCGGCCGCCTCGGCCTCGGCGCGCGCCGCTTCCAGGCGGGCGCGCTCGTCCGCGCGATCAGCCTCGAGGGAGGCCACCGCTCGAGCGTGCCCGTCACGCGCGTCGGTGAGCTCGGCCTCGAGCCGGGCACGCGCCTCTTCCGCGGCGGCCACCCTCGCCGACCAGGACTGGTCCGCGGCCTCGTGCTGCCGCATCGTCTCGTTCAGGACGTCGGAGAGCGAGCGGCGAGTGGCCTCGCTCTCCTCCATCGTCTTGCGGAGCTCGGCCAGCTGCGCGGAGAGGGCCGCGGTGTCCTGACCGGCCTCCTGGAGCCGGTGCGAGAGCTCCTCGGCCCGCGACCGCTCCTCCGCAAGCGAGTCGTCGAGTCCGTCTCGCTCCCCGCCGAGCTCTGCCATCTGGGCCTTGAGCTGTGAAAGCGCATCGCGAACCTTGGCGAGAAAGGCGTCGCGGGCGCGCAGCCGCTCCCGGAAGTACTCGAGCTTCTCCTCGGGCGTGCCCTTCGGGGGGGCGGGATCCCGGGGCCAATCCGCCAGGATCTCGGTCGGGTCGGGTCGCGCGGTCGCCACCTTCACCCGGGCGAGCGGGGCGCGCGACTTGCCGGGCGAAGGGGGCGGAACCGGCGGAGGGCCCGATCGCACCGCGGGGGCAGGCGAGGGCCCGGACGGCGGCGTGCTCTCGGAGGCCACCCCCGGGGTCGGCACCGGCGATACGGCGGAGTTCGTGGCTGGACCTGCGGGTGGACCTGCGGGCGCCCGCGGACGGGCGGGCGCCTCCGAAGGCGCTCGGCTGGCAGCGGCGAGGGCGCTCGCCAGCCCGCGAGAGGCGACGAGCGAGGAGGGGACCCGCTGCAAGACGGGTGGACCCTCTCCTTCCGCCGCTGGCTTGGCCCGCTTGCGATCGAGCCGGGCCGCTGCTTGGGGAGCAGGTGGGGCGGAGGTCGGCGCATCGGCGTGGAGAAGTCCCGCGGCTCGGCCGAGCAACTCCGCCAGCTCGAACGGTTTTTTCAGGTAATCGTCCGCCCGCGTGCGGGTCGCCCTGTGGGCCTCGATGGCCGCGTCCGTCGCCTCTGCAGTGTAGAGCAGAAGGGGGACGGCGCTCGCGACCCGCTTGAGCCGGTTGCAGACTGAGAATCCGCTCATGTCCGGCAGCTCCGCCGCGAGGAGGATGAGGTCCGGATGCTCCTCCCGACATCGCTCGACCGCCTGTTCACCAGTCGAGACGGCTGTCACGCCAAACCCGGCAGGCCCGAAGGCCCGCCGGATCTCCTCCGCCAGGCCGGCCTCAGGCTCGACGAGCAGGATTCGGAAACCCATGTCGCCGAGCATGGTACCGCCGATGGCCGGGTGCCGCGAAATGAGGTCGGGGGCGATATCACCCCACCGCCCGGCGCCGAAGGAGGCCTTTACCTCGAAGCCGTCTGGACCTACACCTTTCGCCCGCCGGCCGGACCAGCGAGCGTGCGGGCCGGGGACCGGGATCGGCTTGCCTTCCTACGCCCTAGACCTCGAGATCGCCGCTGAAGTGGCGGAACTGCGAAGCGCCGACCTGTGGGACCTCGGTGCCTTGGGCGTCGAGGTTCGCGACGACGAGACCACGCAAAGACCGGGGGAGGGCCCGCCGCCCGGACGTGCCCTTCTCGTGGGATGGTTCTCCGACCGGGACAAGGCCGAGCGCGCCGCAAGCGTTCTGGGCGGGCACCTGAGGGAGGTAGAGGATCGGGACTGGGGCGAGACGTGGAAGGAGGGGCTTGGGCCCATCTCGGTGGGTCGGGTCTTCGTGCGCCCGTCCTGGGTGGCGGTGAGGGCTCCAGACGATTCGGTCGAGGTGGTGCTCGATCCCGGAATGGCCTTCGGGACGGGCTCCCACCCCACCACGGCCCTGTGCCTCGCCGCCCTTTCGGAACTCCTCGTCGAGGGCGGAGGGGCATCGGTGCTCGACGTGGGCACCGGCTCCGGCCTGCTCGCCATCGCCGCCAAAAAGCTGGGAGCGCGCGAGGTGCACGCGAACGACGTGGACCCCGTGGCAGTGGAGGTCGCCCGGGAGAACGCGGCCCGTAACGGCGTCGAGGTCCTCTTCTCCGGGGAGCCGCTTGCGTCTCTTCCCGGCCGCTTCGACCTTTTGGTCGCGAATATCCTTGCCAACACCCTCGTCGAGCTGGCGGGGGAGGTGGCCTCTCATCTCGCGCCTTCGGGAAAGGCGATCCTGTCCGGGATCCTCTTGCCGCAGGAGGCCGTGGTCCGCCGGGCGTACCTCGCCGCCGGGCTGCGGCCGCTCGAGGAACTCGACCGGCGCGATGGCGAGTGGGTCCTACTCGCGTTCGGACGGGAGCCCGCCGAATGACCACCCGGCGGCTCTTTCTGTCCCCAGACCGGATCTCAGAGGACCGGGCGATGCTGACCGCCGAGGCCGTCCACTACCTCCGCGACGTGCTTCGCCTGGGACCCGGTGCCAGGGTGGAGCTCTTCGACGGTGCCGGAAACTCCTACCCAGCCCGGCTCGACGCGGACCTCGCCTCCCTGCAGCTCGGCCCGCGCCGGGCGGCACGACCGCAGATGGCGCTCTGGCTCCTCGTCGCGCTCGCGAAGGGGGAGAAGACGGATTTCGTCGTGCAGAAGGCGACTGAGCTGGGCGTTACACGCGTCTCGCCGTTCGCCGCAGCCCGCTCGGTGGTCCGACTCGACCGGGAACGGAGTGGGGCGCGCGCCGAGCGGTGGCGACGGATCGCGGCCGAGGCGGCACGGCAGTGCGGTCGCGCGGACGTTCCCCTCGTGGACGAGCCGGTGTCGCTCGCCGAGGCGCTCAAGCCCGTGCCCAATGGTTTCGCCCGGCTCGTGTTCCACCCGGGAGGCGAGCCGCTCGCCGGGGAGCCGGGGGGGGCGGGTGTCGCGGCCGTGATCGGCCCCGAGGGCGGCTTCTCCCCCGAGGAGGTCGATTCCTGCGAGGCGGCGGGGGCCCGATTTGTCTCCCTGGGACCCCGCATTCTGCGCGCCGAGACGGCGGCGGTGGTCGCGGCCGCGCTCTTGCAGGCCCGCTTCGGCGACCTGGCCTGAATCACCCACGCGGGCTTCGCGACCGTTCCTTGACCCCCCAGGCCATGCCCCGTAGCCTCGGCGCGTGCGCTGCCCGCGCTGCGACAGGGAGTCGAAGGAGGGAACGGTGTTCTGCCCAGGCTGTGGCGCCCCCCTGACCCTGCGGCCCGAACCGCCCATCCCGGCCCTGGACACCACCCTGAACCTCGACCGCCGCGGCTTGGAGGAGAGGCCGCGGTCGGCCCCCCCGGCGCCCCAGACCTCCTCGGGCGGACCCTCCTCCCGGGCTCCCACGCCCCCGGCCGGGAAGGTGCCGACGCCTCGGGCGCCCCTCTCCCCCACCCCACCCGCGGGGCCAGAGCCTCGCCCGGCCGTCCCCCCGCCCCCGACTCGGCAAAGGCCGGCCGCACCGCCGTTGGAGGAACGCTCGCGCTTTGACCTGCGGGCGCCCCCCATCCCGCGCGAGCGCCGGTTCGACCGCGGACCCGAGCCGCGGGCAGCGCCGAGGCCTCCGGTCCCTCCCCTTACTCCTTGGCCGCTCCCGCCGGGCAACCTCGTCGACTCCGGCACGGTCGAGGTGGTGGTGGAACCGGTCGAGATCCATCTGCGTCGCGCCTCGGACTCTCGGCGCGTGCTCTCCTGGCTCCTCGACGGCCTGCCCTTCGTCGCCCTCTTCGCGCTCGTCCTCCACCTTTCGCTTGACCGACTCCCGCACGCTTCTCCGCTCGACCTCGTCGGCACCGCCCAACTGGCCGTGGCGGAGGTCGCCGGCATCACCGGACCGGTCTTCGCAGGGGTCCTCGTCCTGTTCGCGGTCTACCAGGCCCTCTCTCACGCACTCTCGGGTGCGACCCTGGGGAAGCGGATCGTCCGGCTGCGGCTCGTGGGACCGGACGGGAAGCGCCCCGGTTTCGCCCGTGCGGCGATCCGGGCGGTGCTGGCGGTTCTCTCCCTCCTCCTGCTCGGGCTCGGCGTCCTTTTGGCCCTCTTCACCCGGAGCGGCCGGGCACTCCACGACCTCCTCGCGAGGACCTGGGTGGTCGAGGTGCCTTGACCGCCTCCCGCCCTCGGCCCTACAAACGCCCTCGTGCCGAGAGATCTCGCCGCTCTCCTCGTCGAAGAAGGCGCGGTCGCCGGTGCCACGATGGACCTGGCCTTGAGCCGCCGGGCCGAGGCCGGAGGAGCGCTCGACACCGCGCTCCTCGAGGTGGGAGCGATCGACGAGGCGCGGCTGCTCGCGGCGCTTTCCCGGGCGACGGGCCTTCCCCCCGCTCCTTCCACCGCCTGGGAGGCGGCCGATGCCCGGGCGCGCCGTGTCTTCCCTTCGCGCGTGGCCGAACGTCACGGCCTCGCGCCGTTCGGGCTCGACGGGCGGGACCTCGCTCTGGTCGCCACCTATCCGGTGGACCTCGGGCTCCTCGACGAGATCAGCTTCATGCTCTCCCTCCACCTCGCGGCTCACGTCGGCCTCGAGTGGCGAGTCCGGTCCCTCATCCGCCGGCTCTACGGCGGGACCCTCGAGCCGCGGTTCGCGTCCCTCGCGGCGAAAAGCGGCGCCCCGGCCCTCGCGCCCGCTCCCGCCCCGGCTGGCCCGGAGGGGGAGGGCCAGGCTTCCCGCGAGCCCGAGCCGCCTCCGGTTCCGCCCATCTCCGGCTTCTCGAAGGACGACTCGGAGCCACTCGAGCCCCTGGCCGCAGCCCTCGCCCAGGCGCTCGAGTCGGAGGACTTCCCTTGGCTCGACGACGCGGCCGTCGACCTGGGGCCGCCCCCGGGTCCCGGGTCTGCCCCACCGGGGGCGGTGCCCCTCGACCGGACCGCGCCGCCGCACTGGACGCTGGAGGAGGCGCGCTCCGCGCTCTCGGGGGCACGCGGCCGGGATGAACTCGTGCTGGCGGCGCTCCGCTACGCCCGGGAGTTCTTCCAGTTCGCGGCCCTCTTCGCCGTCACTCGGGACGCGGTCGCCGGCCACGACGCCCTCGGGCCCGAGGAGGACGCCCGGGATCGCTGCCGCGCCACCGCCATCTACACGAGCGACCCGGGGATCTTCCGCACCGTGATCGAGACGAAGGCTCCCTACCTCGGGCCGGTGGCGGGCAAGCTGTCGGGGACCGAAGCGATCCTCTCCGGCCTGGGCCGCGGCTCTCCCCGGACGGTGTTCGTCTGCCCCGTCGTGCTGCGCGACCGGACGGCCTGCATCCTGTACGCGGACAACGGCGACGCCCCGGTCTCTGCGCGTCGTCTCGGCGACCTGCTCCTGCTCCTGTCCGCGGTCGGTCCCTCCTTCGAGCGGCTCATCCGGGAACGGAAGCAGCGGGGTCTGGGGGAGGCCGGCTCCCCGGCCCCTCCGCCTCCCCCCGCGGAGCCCCCCACGGCCGAGGCGGAGCCCCTCGAGGCGCCGAGGGCTCGGGCGACGGACGCTCCGCCACCGCCGGAGCCGCTCGACGAGTGGCGGACGCGCGAGCCGGGGCTCTCTGGGACAGCCGAGTTCGACATCGACGTGGACGAGGGGGAGAACGGTGAGCCCGCGGGGTCGGTGGAAGGGGAGGTGGCCCGGCTCGTCTCCACTCCGCCGGGCTCGCCGCGGCGCGCCCAGGCCGTGGCTCGCCTGGCCGCATCGGGTGAGGCCGCGGTCCAGGCCCTGGTCGCGGCGCTTCCCGGTCCGATCGACGATGACGGGGCGCTCGAGCCCGCGCGCCTCGGACCGGTCCCGGCCGCACTCTCCTTGCACGGGACCGCGGCGGTTCCGATGCTCCTCGGAGTGCTCCAGGAGTCTGACCCCTCACGCAGGAGGTGCGCGGCCGTGCTCCTCGGGGCCGCGGCCGACCCCACCGCATTCGCGCCGCTCGCAGATCGCTCGCTCG
This sequence comes from Anaeromyxobacter sp., assembly GCA_035686075.1. GTDB lineage: Bacteria > Myxococcota > Myxococcia > Myxococcales > Anaeromyxobacteraceae > Anaeromyxobacter. The sequence continues at coordinate 50,029 of DASRZU010000044.1, read as the reverse complement.
ACCCGGACCGCCGGGTGGCGAACGCCGCCGCCGAATCGTTGGGTCATAACCGTACCCACCCCGGCATGCGCGCGGTCCTCGATCGGTTGCGGCGCGCGCTTCTTTCCGGGGTGGCGGTTCGGGGAGCGGGAGCCGCGCGCGCGCTCGGCGCGCTCCGGGACGTGGAGGCGATCCCCCTCCTCATCCAGCTGCTCGAGACCTCCCGAGGGGCCGATGCCGACGCCGCCGCCGATGCGCTCTCGCGCATCACGCTCCAACGCATCGGCGCCGAGCCCCGCCTCTGGCATTCCTGGTGGAAGGAGAACCGGGGCCGCGGCCGGGCAGACTGGCTCTTCTCCGGGCTCACACACCAAGACCGCGCCGTCCGGGCCGCCGCCGCGGCCGAGCTCTCGGAGGCAGCCCCGTCACCGGTCGAGTACTCGCCCGACGCCGACCCTGCGGAACGAGAGGCCGTGGCCCGCGCCTGGGCCAGCTGGTGGACCCGCTCCCGTCGGGTACTCTAGCTCACCGCCGACGGCGGCAGCGCGGCGTCGGCCCCGCCCCGACCATGTCGGTGCCGGACTTCCTTGCACCGGGCGGAAATGCCTTCTAATGGGGTGTCCACCCCGGAGAGACGCCCTATGCAGAATCCCGTGGATCCCGACCCGCGCCGCGCTCGACTCGACCTCCTCGACGCCGAGGCCGAGAAGGGCGGCGGCGAGGAGCGGATCACAAGGCAGCATCAGTCGGGGAAGCTCACCGCGCGGGAGCGGATCGACATGTTCCTCGATCCGGGCTCGTTCGTGGAACTCGACAAGTTCAAGACCCACCGCTGCGCCGAGTTCGGGATGGAGGCGCAGAAGATCCTCGGGGACGGCGTGGTCACCGGATACGGCCTCGTGGAGGGGCGCCAGGTGTTCGTGTTCGCCCAGGACTTCACCGTCTTCGGCGGTTCTCTCTCGGGCGCCTTCGCCGAGAAGATCTGCAAGGTGATGGATCGGGCCCTGGAGGTGGGTTGCCCGGTCGTGGGGCTCAACGATTCCGGGGGGGCACGCATCCAGGAGGGGGTGGTCTCCCTGGCGGGCTACGCCGACATCTTCCTGCGCAACACCTTGTCCTCGGGCGTCGTCCCGCAGGTCTCGGTGATCCTGGGCCCCTGCGCGGGCGGGGCGGTCTATAGCCCGGCCATCACCGATTTCGTCTTCATGGTGAAGGACACCTCGTACATGTTCATCACCGGCCCGGACGTGATCCGGACGGTGACGCACGAGGAGGTGACCAAGGAGGACCTGGGGGGGGCGAAGACCCACTCCACCCGCTCCGGCGTGGCCCACTTCGCCCTCGACACCGAGGAAGCCGCCCTGAAGGCCGTTCGCGAGCTGCTCTCGTTCCTCCCGCTGAACAACGCCGAGGATCCTCCGGCCCAGCCCTGCTCCGACGACGTCGGGCGGCGCGACGAATCGCTGCGAACGATCGTCCCTGACAGCCCCAACAAGCCCTATGACATGAAGGAGGTGGTCCGCGCGGTCGTGGACGACCGGCACTTCTTCGAGGTGGCGGAACACTACGCCCAAAACATCGTGGTGGGCTTCGCGCGGTTGAACGGCCGGCCGGTGGGGGTGGTGGCCAACCAGCCCGCCGTGCTGGCCGGCGTCCTCGATATCAATGCCTCGGTCAAGGCGGCCCGGTTTGTCCGCTTCTGCGACGCCTTCAACGTCCCGCTCCTCACCTTCGTGGACGTGCCCGGCTTCCTACCCGGGACCGACCAGGAGTGGAACGGCATCATCGTTCACGGGGCCAAGCTGCTCTACGCCTTCGCCGAGGCGACCGTTCCGAAGGTCACGGTCATCACCCGCAAGGCCTACGGCGGAGCCTACGACGTCATGGCCTCCAAGCACATCCGGGCCGACGTGAACTTCGCCTACCCCACCGCCGAGATTGCGGTCATGGGTCCGGAGGGCGCGGTCAACATCGTCTTCCGAAAGGATCTGGCGGCCGCCGCCGACCCAAACGCCGAGCGTGCGCGGCTCATCCAGGAGTACCGGGACAAGTTCGCCAACCCCTACAAGGCCGCCGAACTGGGCTACGTGGACGAGGTGATCCACCCCGAGGACACGCGCCCCAAGGTGATCCGCGCCCTGGAGATGCTGCGCACGAAGCGGCAGGAGCTCCCGCCACGCAAGCACGGGAACATTCCGCTCTAGGTTCCTCGCTCCACCGCGCCGGCACGAAAAAGGCCGGGGCAGCGGTCGGGCCCCACCCCTGGGCTCGTGCATCCCGCTCGCGGGTTTTGCCCTTTGCGCCCCGGGGAACGCACGGGCATGACCCGGGCGACTGGCCCACCCCCATCGACGAGGATCTCCCCCCATGAAGCGCAGTAAACCCCTGCCGACGCTTTCCAGCACCGGGCGTCGCTACCTGGACCGGACGCGCGGGGCCCGGCTCCAAAGCCCCGGCATCGAGCGGTTCGTGTCCGAGCGTCGCCGGGCCCCCTGGCTTTTCGCGGTGGCGGCCCTCTTCGCGGCGGCGCTCCTCGCGGCCATGATCTGGTTCTCGCGCGGAGGGTGATCCCTGAAGCTTCAAGCCCGGCCTCCCGTGGGAGAAGCCGGGCCCGGTCTGCCTGGCGTCGCGTCGACTACTGCTTGCGAACGTTCGCGGCCTGCAGGCCCTTCGGCCCCTTCACGACGTCGAACTCCACCTTCTGACCCTCGGACAGGCTCTTGAAGCCCTCGCCCTGGATCGCGCTGTAGTGACAGAAGACGTCCTCACCACCGTCGTCCTGCGTGATGAAGCCGAAGCCCTTTGCGTCGTTGAACCACTTCACGGTGCCAGTCGCCATTACCGCTTCTCTTTTCTTCGAGTTGACGATCCGTCGAGATGACGATCGATCCACCAACCGATTGAGCGATTGAGCGGACCGCAAAACGCTAGCCCAAAAAACCGCACCCGTCGAGCCGCGCCGACGAACGCGCTAGCGGTCCCTTCGCCCCCGCCGATCTTCGGCGGCGGCGATAGCCGGCCCGAGCTCCCCGTTCCGCCGCTCTATCGTCTTCGCGCGCGAATTGGCCCCTGGGCGGCTTCATGACGCGCCGCGTCGGGCCTCGTGAGAGCGGCGACGACCGGAGGGACGCAGGTCTTACACCCAATAGGTACTCTCACTCTGGGACCGAAAAACCGCCGGCGCAAGGGATGACGTTCGAACCGATCGGCGCCGCCTCCGCTCCTCATTTCCGGCTCTCGCTGGCACCTGAGCGGCTCTGGTCGGAGGCGCTCTAGGCCCGTTGGGAGACGGTCCCGCGAGACCGCGGAGAGGGACTCCCTAGGAGCCGCCTTCTTCCAAGGGCGCCACCGCCGTCCTGCCCCAGGTGTCTTCGTCGTGCTCGGGGACGGGCCCGCCCATCCGTCCGTCGATGGCCACGGCGGGATGCGAATTCTTCCGGTCCTAGTCCGTCACTACGGTATGGCTGCCCCCGGTTCGTAGGACGGGGAGTCCCGAGACCGCCGGTCCGACTCCCGGCGGAGGCTTGGGAGGAGTAGGTTCTGGGAAGGCCGTTCATGCACCTCGACCTCGTCACACCGAGGGACCCAGCCGTCGTGGCAGTCGAGATGGGCTACGGCCATCTCCGCGCCGCGACCACGCTGGCGGAGCAACTCGGGTCGGAGGTGCTGCACGTCGATCGTCCACCCATCGTGGCCGCCGAGGAGGAGCGGCTCTGGCGCCGGGTCCGGCGCGCCTACGAGGTGGTCTCCCGCCTGTCGCAGTTCCCGGTGGTCGGTGCGCCCCTGAGGTTCGCGCTCGACTGGGTCACCAACATCCCCCGGCTCCACCCCTACCGCGACCTCTCGGCACCCACGAGCGGCGTCCTGACCTTGGAGCGGCTCGTCCGCCGGAATCTGGGCCAGGGCCTGGTCCGGTACCTCCGGGAGACCGGGGCCGCCCTCCTCACCACCTTCTACTCGCCGGCCATCGTCGCCGACCGCGCCGGGCTCGACCGCATCTACTGCGTGGTCACTGACACCGATCTGAACCGGGTCTGGGCGCCGGTGAGGCCGCGCGAGACGCGGATCCACTACCTCGTCCCGACCCGACGCGCTGCCCGTCGTCTGCTCGCCTACGGGGTTCCGGCCGAGCGCATCACCTTCACCGGCTTCCCGCTCCCCGACGCGCTCGTGGGCGGACCGTCTCTCGCCGCGCTGAAGCGGAACCTGGCCGCTCGGATCGTGCGCCTCGACCCCTCGGCCGAATTTCGCCGCTCGATGCCGGAGGAGCTGGCCCATTTCCTAGGTTCCTTGCCTCGGGAGGAGGAGGGAAAGCCCGCCCAGCTCACCTTCGCGGTGGGCGGAGCGGGGGCCCAGGCGGGGAGGGTGGGCTCTTTCCTCCCCGGCTTCCGGCGCGCCATAGAGTCGGGCTTCGTGCGGATCGCGCTCGTGGCGGGGATCCGCCCCGAGGTGGAAGCGCGTTTCCGGGAGGCCATCCACGCGGCTCGGATGGAGCCCCTTTTGGGCAACGGCATCGACATCCTCTACTCGCCCACGTTCTCCGAGTACTACGCCCGCTTCAACGCTCTCCTCGGCAGGACCGACGTCTTGTGGACGAAACCGTCGGAGCTCGTGTTCTACGCCGCCCTGGGGTTGCCGCTCATCCTCGCCACCCCGGTGGGCGTTCACGAGCGCTACAACCGGCGCTGGGTCCGGGAAAACGGTGCCGGCCTGAAGGAGCGAGAGGTGCGGTTCGCAGCCGAGTGGTTCACCGACTGGCTGGCGGACGGCGTGCTCGCCGCTGCCGCCTGGGTCGGCTACATGCAGCTCCCCAAGTTCGGGCTCTATCGCATCCTGGAGGCGGTCCATGGTTCACGCGGGGCGGCGGCCCTGCGGGAGGGGCTCGCCTGAAAGCCCTCGGTTACTTCGCCTCCATCGCCCGAACGAGCAAGCCCGCCGCACGCGCCGGATCCCTCCGGTCCTCGGTGTCCGGCAGCGTGCCCGCGGCGAGGAGGCCGGCCAAGAACTGCGAGCTGCGAGGGTTCCGCCACCAGTCCTCGTCGAATTGCTCTCGCACCGTGGTCCGGAGCCACTCGCCCGCACCGGCGCCCTCAAGCGCGGCGGCGTGCTCGCCGGCGTCGCCGTCTCGCCCCGCCCGAACAGCGTCCCAGGTGGCTCCCACCGCGTCGGTCAGGGTATCGCGGTAGGTGAGGCGCCAGGTCACGCCCGAGAGCCCGCGCCTCACCTCGCTCGCCACCCGGAAGGCGGCAGCCTGGGCGCGCAGGGCCATGAGCCTGCGGAGCGCCAGGTCGCGCCGCACGTCCGCCGCGTGGCGGCGCTCCACTCCGGCGTTTTCGAGGAGCCAGCGCGGCTCGAGGAGAAGAGATCCGAACAGCCACCCCAGGGCGGCTCCCAGCGCGGGGGTTCGACGATGGGGCGGAGCATGGGCGGCCGCCAGCGCCCGCCCAAGGGCCTCGAGGAGGTCCTGCCAGTCGCCGGCCCCGGACCGCGGACGGAAGGAGATCCTTGGGCCGGTGACGTGCACCCCAGGCCATTGCGCCGGGCGGTCCCCCTCGTCCACCGGGATCCGATCGAGGTCAAGCCGGAGCGGGGCGGCGGTGGCACGGACCGCCGCCGTGAGCGCCCCCTGCCGGAAGAGGCCGTCCCAGGGGACAAGGGCGAGGAGGCGGAGCAGGTCAGCCCGGGAGAGTCCGCCTGAGGGTGCGACGAGCGTAGAGTCCCGGCGCGCGCGGTGCCGAAGCAAGTCGCGGTAGGCATCGTCGGTCAGCGCGAGGAGCTCGTCGCCCGCCACGACGGCCTGCCAGTCGGGAACGATGCCGACCTCCGCGCCGGCGCGGGCCTTGGCCTCCAGCATCGCCTCGCGGGCCGACGCCGATTCCTCCAGGGTGTTCGCAGCGGCGTCGGCGAGACCCTGGCGGCGAGCGCGGTCCGGTTCGCGCGGGATGGCGAGCTCCAGGGCCGCGAGCGGAAGGGGACCCCTGGGCCCGGCCGCGAAGGCCCTCGCCTCCGCCGCGCGCCAGGACTCCTCATGCTCGGAGCCGGCTCGCTCGGCCCTCAAGGCCGCCACCTGCTCGGCAAGGGGATTTCTTCCCGCCTCACGTAGCGCCGCGACCGTCGCCCTGTGGGCGGCCTTGGGATGGGCCGTGAAGAGACGCGCGATCGCGGGCTCCCTTTCCACGCCGGCGATCGCCCGAGCGCGTTCGCGCTCGAGATCGCGAACGAGCGAGTCGACCTCGTCCTCGATGCCTTCGAGCCCCGGTCCTTCCATGCTGAATACCTCCTAAGTGCTATATCCAACAGGGGGGAGTTAGCCCCAGAATCGCTAATTAGCACGTCCGCAGGGTCGGGGCGCGCAGTAAGGCCGCATGCCCCTTGACAGCCCCGGCGCGGCCTTTACGTTCGGCGACGGAGAGGTTTCATCCGGTATGCCCATCTACGAGTACGAATGCCCGAGGTGCGGGCGCTTCGACGTCCTGCAGAAGATGTCTGCGGCGCCCCTCGAGGTCCACGAGGTCTGTGGCTCGAAGGTGAAGAAGCTCATGTCGGTGAGCGCCTTCGCCTTCAAGGGGTCGGGGTTCTACATCACCGACTACGGCGGGAAGCATGAGGCGGCCATCCGGCCCGACAAGGGGGAGAAGGCCGAGACGAAGTGCGACGCGCCGAAGACCGATGCGTGCGCCGGCTGCTCCGCCGCCAAACCGGCCGCTGCCTAGCCGCGCGTGCGCCGCCTCTCCCTCCTCGTCCCCCCTGCTGACGCGGGCCGGCGCTTGGATCTCGTCATCGCCGAGCGGGGGGGCATCTCACGTGGGGCGGCCCGGCGAGTGCTCGACGCTGGCGGAGTCTTCCTCGACGGCCGACGTTGCAAGGTCTTTAGCCGCGGGGTCCGCCCCGGCCAGCGGATCCTGGTGAACCTGGAGGAGCGGGGCCGGGCTCCCGAGCCAGGCCTCGGCCTTCACCCCTCCCGCCTCCTCTTCTCGGACGGCTACCTCGCGGTGGTGGACAAGCCGGCCGGGGTTGCGGCCCAGCCCACCCTCACGACCGACCGCGGAGCGCTCCCCGAGCTCGTCTCGGCGCTCCTCGGAGCGCCCGTGCTCCTTGTTCACCGCCTCGACCGCGAGACCTCGGGAGTCACGCTCTTCGCCGTTTCGCGGGTCGTCGCTTCAGCTCTTTCCGAGGCGTTCCGGGCAGGCCGGCCGGTGAAGACCTACCTCGCCCTCACCGCCCGGGCCCCGAAGCCGCCCGAGGGGCGCATCGAGTCCGCGCTCGCGAAGGATCCTTCCCGGCCCGGCCTCCGCCGGGTCGCGCCGGAAGGCGACGCCGCGGTCACCCGCTACCGCACGCTCGCGAACGGCCCCGGGGGGGCCTTGGTCGAGGCCCAGCCCGAGACCGGTCGGACCCATCAGATCCGGGTCCACCTCGCCCATCTCGGCGCGCCGCTCCTCGGGGACGCGCGCTACGGGGGGCCGAGGCGCGTGGGCGAGTTCGCGGTGCCGCGGGTGATGCTGCACGCCCTCCGGCTCGAGCTTTCGCACCCCCTCACGGGCGCCTCGCTCGCCTTCTCGGCCCCGTTGCCCGCGGACTTCCGCGAAGCGGCGGCCGCGCTCGTTGGCCCGGTGCCCCTCCCCGGCCCTGATCGAGCATCCCCAGGGCCGCTTGCTCCGGACTAGGTACTAGGCAACGCAGCGGAAATCGCGGAGCTCCACGAGCCCCATCGATCGCAGCTCATCCCGGATCCGCTCGCGAGCCCCCGGGGCACCTACGGCCACGAGGAGTGGGGTCCCGCGGAACCTCGTCGCCTCGCGGAACGGGCGAACCGCCCTGCCCCGTACTGTGCGGCCGATCTTCGCCCGATCGACCTCCAGGAAGGCCCGCACACCGATCCCCTCGGCGGCGAGCCCGTCCGCGAATGCCCTCCCGGTCCGGCCCGCGCCCCAAAGGACCACCTCGCCGCCCCGGCCCAAGAGATGGTCGGCGAGGTGACGGCACTTCAGGGCCAGATGCCGGGGGAGGGCGTACCGACCGTCCCTGCGGGTGGCGCGAGCCGGGCTCTCTCGCCAGTCGAGAACCCGCTCCGGGAGGTTCGAGAGCCGGCCTCCGGCTGCGGTGAGGCGGAGCCACAGATCGTAGTCCTCGGGGAAGGGCCCCTCTCGCCACCCGCCTACGCCAAAGAGGGCGGTCGACCGGATGCAGGCCGCCGGATGGACGAGGGGCGATTCGACGAGAAGGTCACGCTCGACGAGCTCCTTGGTGACGAGTCCGTTCAGCCAGGCCGCATAGCGCGCCATGCCGGCCCGCACGGCGCGGCGGGGGAAGAGCCGGACCTGCCCGCCCACCGCGGAGAGCGAGCCATCCGCCCCCAGAGCCTCGAGCTGCCGTTCGACCCGCCGGGGGTGAGCCACGTCGTCGGCGTCCATCCGGGCGACGACGTCGGCGTCGCAGAGAACCCGCCCTCGCTCGAGGGCCCGGGCGATCCCCTCGCCCGGCCCGCGGATCACCCGGACGCGCCGATCGCGGGCGGCGAGCCTCGAGAGCACCTCGAAGGTTCCGTCGAGCGAGCCATCGTCCACGCAAACGAGCGAGAGGTCCCGCTCCGTCTGCCGCAGGATCGAGACCGCCGCGGCCCGCACCGTGAGCGCGGCGTCCCGGACGGGGAGGAGCACCGAGACGCGCGGCACGGTCTCATCCTCGGTCCGGGCGAGCGGGTCGCGCGCCCGGGCCCGCGCTCGCCCGGGCCGGGTCCTCGTTCGCTGTGGGATCTCCTCTCCGAGGTTCGCCTCTGGCGTAAGCCCGTTCGCGCCCCTTGAAAGGGGAGAACCCCGCCGGCGAGGGGAGGGCGGCCATGAGCCGGTGCGAGTGGTGCCGTGGGGGCGCGGGTTCAGGCGGCGCGGGAGCCGCGATCATCCCGGGGCGTAGCGCCGATCTCGGCGCAAAGCCACTCCGCGGCGAGGAGGTAGCCTCGGATTCCCAGCCCGGTGATCTGTCCGCGGCAGGCCGGACCGATGACACTCTGGCGACGGAAGGGCTCTCGGGCCTGGAGGTTGGAGATGTGCACCTCGACCGCGGGGACGGGCAGCGCCTTCAAGCAATCGTGCAGAGCGTAGCTCGTGTGGGTGTAGGCGCCGGCGTTGATGACGATGCCGCGGGCGCGGGCGCGGTGCTCCTGGAGAAAATCGATGAGCGCTCCCTCGTGGTTGGACTGGAACGCCTTCACCTCGACGTTCCAGCCGGCGCAGGCGTCTCGCACCAGTTTCTCGATCTCGTGGAGCGTGGTCCGGCCGTAGATCTCCGGCTCGCGCTCGCCGAGCAGATTCAGGTTGGGACCGTTCACGAGCAGGATCATCGCGTCCTCCGGGCGGCCCGACCGTGCGGTCCGCGCCTTGCTGGGGCCGACACCTCGTTCACCGTATCCTGCACCTCTTGAGCCCCGGCCTCCACATCCCACTCGACCACCCAGGACCGCCCCTTCGCCCGGGGTAGGACCCAGCGCAGTCCGGCCACGGTCCGTTTCTTGTCGAAGGCCATGAGGCGGGCGGCCCGATGGGCCAGGCCGGCTGGTACCCGCAGCGGGAGCCCAGCCCTGCCGAGGGCCCCCTCCACGGCGGCCACCGCTTGGTCCCCCACCCGCCCGAGCCGGCGGGCAAGCCTGAACGCGAAGGCGAGCCCGATCCCCACCGCCTCCCCGTGCGTGTAACGCTCGAAGCCTCCCGCGGCCTCCACCCCGTGCCCGAAGGTGTGGCCGAGGTTGAGGAGCTTGCGGGGCCCCTCCTCGGTCGGATCGAGAGCCACGACGTCCACCTTGATCCGCGCGCAGGCGGCGATCACCGGGGCGTCCACTGACCACCCGGCGCACGCCTCGGCGAAGGACGGAAGCAGCGCCGGGTCGAGGGCGCCATACTTCACGACCTCGCCCTTCCCGCTCGCGAGCTCGCGAGCGGGGAGCGTGGACAGCGCCGACGGGTCGGCGAGGACGGCGCGGGGCGGGTGGAACGCGCCCACCGCGTTCTTGGCCACGGGCAAGTTGGCGGCGGTCTTGCCCCCGATGGCCGCGTCGACCATGGCGAGCAGGGTCGTGGGCAGGCCGATCCAGGGAATGCCGCGCATGTAGGTCGCGGCCAGGAACCCGGCGGCGTCGATGACGGCGCCACCCCCGAGGGCCACGAGGAGGCTCCGCCGGGTGCAGCCGCCCTCGAGGAGCGCGACCGCGGCGCGCTCCAGCTCGGAGAGGGTCTTGCCCCGCTCGCCGTCGGCCAACAGGTGCGTGACTGCGAGCGGCTCGCCCGCGGCCAGCCACCCCGCTACCTCAGCACCGACGGGTGTCCGGAGCACGGGACGAGAGGTCACGAGCGCCACCCGGTCCGCCCCGGCGAGGAGCGGGCCGAGCGCACGGAGCGCCCCCCGACCGACGTGCACGGGGTAGCTGTGGTCGCCCTGGCGGGCGGCGATGATGTCGACGATGGGGGGCACCTCCCCGAGGGGCGCGCCGTGGGAGGACGGGGTGGTGCCACTTCGATCGGGGCGACTGTGGAAGCGGGCCATGCAGGTTCCTCCCTTCACCGGTAAGGGGCCTCGAGGCGTTCGAGGATCAGCCGAGCCACCTCCCCCGGGGAGAGGCCGTCGGTGGCGACCGTAAGGTGCGCCCGGCGGTAGTGCGGCAGCCGCTCGCGAGAGAGCTCCTCCCAGCGCCGGGCGAGCGGACGACCGGGATCTTTCCCGATTCGGCGAGCCGCCTCCTCCGCCGACACGTAGAGGAAGACGACCCGGCCGGCCGAGAGGAGCCGCGCGGCGCTCGAGGCGTCGCAGAAGGCGCCGCCTCCCAGGTCGGCGATCGCTCCTTCGGGAAGGCCGGCCACGACCTCGCGCTCCAGGGCGCGGAAGCGCGCCTCGCCGTCCTCCGCGAAGATGGCCGGAACGGGCTTGCCTGCCCGCCTTTCGATCTCGTCGTCGGTCGAGACCACGGGACGAGCGGTGAGGCGCGAGAGCTCCCGGGCGGTGGCGGTCTTGCCCGAGCCCATCATGCCGGTCAGAGCCAGGATCTCACCGGATCCGAGCGGCATAGGCCTCCAGGGCTCTCCCGACGTCCCCCACCGAGTCGCCCCCGAATTTCTCCAAGAACGCGGCGGCGAGCTCCCACAAGACCACCGCTTCCCCGACCACCGCCGCGGCAGGTACGGCGCACACGTCGCTGCGCTCGTAGCGGGCCACGGTCGCCTGCCGCGTGGCGAGGTCGATGGTCGCGAGGGGGTGGAGCATGGTGGGGATGGGCTTCATGTAGCCCCGAACCCTGAGGGGCATGCCGTTCGTCATGCCGCCCTCGAGGCCCCCGGCCCGGTTCGTCTCTCGCCAGAAGCCGCGGACCGGATCGTGATGAATGGCGTCGTGGAACTCGTAGCCCGGTCGGCCGACCTGGAGCCCGTCGCCGATCTCGACTCCGCGGATGGCCTGGATCCCGCACAGGGCGGAGGCAAGCCGGGCGTCCAGTCGACGGTCGGGATGGACGTGGCTCCCGAGGCCGATGGGGACGCCGGTGGCGTAGACCTCGAAGGCGCCGCCGATCGAACCGCCGCGCGCCTTCTCCGCGTCGATGAGCGCGCGCCACTCGGCGGCGAGCGGCTCGAGGTCGACGTGCATGTCGGAGGCCTCGATCGCCACCCGCTCCCGTTCCCCGGGGGGCTCGGCGAACGGCTGGGCCCTCTGGCCGATGGCCACGACCCGCGAGGCCACCAGGATTCCGAAGCGGGCGAGGAGTGCCCGGGCGAGGGCCCCGAGTGCCACCGTTGCCGCAGTCGACCGGGCGCTGGCGCGCTCCAAGACGTCCCGAGCGTCGTCCAGGTCGTATTTGAGCGCGCCGGCCAGGTCGGCGTGGCCCGGCCGGACCTGGGTGAACTTCTTCCCCCCGCGGGCGTACGGCGAGACGAGTTCCTTCCAGTTCTCGTGGTCCTTGTTCCACACGAGGAAGGCGATGGGCGCTCCGGTGGTGACTCCACCCCGAAGCCCCGAAAGGAACTGGGCCGCGTCCGCCTCGATCTTCTGCCGGCCACCCCGGCCGTAGCCCTTCTGCCGTCTTTTGAGGTCGCGGTCGACGGCCTCGAAGTCGACCGTGAGCCCGGCGGGGAAGCCCTCGGCGATGGCCACGAGCGCCGGGCCGTGGGACTCGCCTGCGGTGAGGTAGCGCAGCGTCATCTAGGAGCTCTCCTCGGCCAGGGCGGCGGCCATCTCGGGCTCGGGGGCGGCCTGTCCGGTCCACAGGGTGAAGGCCAGGGCTCCCTGGCGAACCAGGATGGTTTCGCCCCGCAGCACGCGGGCTCCGGCCAGGGCCGCCGAGGCCGAGAAGGCCGTCTCGCCGTACACGAAGTCCACCGCCAGCTGGCCGGGCCGGAAGGCCACCCCCGCGAGGCTTTCGTCGCCGCCCCGAAGGCCGACGGAGGTGCAGTTCACCACCACATCGGCAGCGGAGGCCTCGACCCGAAGCTGTGCGAAGGGGCCCACCCGCGGGCGGGCCCCGCCAGGCCGGGCCAGGGCGCGGGCGAGATCCTCGGCGGCGTCGATCCGGCGGGCGGTGAGGCTCAGCACCGCACCCAGCTCGAGCAAGGCCCAGGCGGCCGCCCGCGCCGCGCCGCCCGCGCCGATGACGAGGGCTCGGGCGCCGGGGACGACGCCCTCCTCGGCGAGGAGCGAGCGCGCCGCGAGGGCATCGGTGTTGAAGCCCTCCCACCCGTTCGGCCTTCGGCAGAGGGTATTCACCGCCCCGACCCGGGCGGCAACCTCGTCCACCGCGACGCAGCGTCTCCGGGCTTCCTGCTTGTGGGGGACGGTGACGTTCAGGCCCCAAAACCCGAGGGCGTGAGCGCCGGCCAGGGCCTCGCCGAGGCCCTCGGGCTCGACCGGGAGGGCCACATAGACCGCGTCGATGCGCAGGTGGGCGAAGGCGCGGTTGTGCATCTCCGGCGAGCGGCTATGGTCGACCGGATGGCCGACGACGCCGTAGAGCAGGGTCCGGCCGCTGATCACGGGCCGCCCCCTCTGCCGCCCCCCTCCCCCCCGGAGGTGAGGGCATCGAGGAGGTCGAAGAACGACGGGAAGCTCGTGGCTACGCAGGAGACGTCGTCGAGGAGCACCTCCTCGGACGGCCCGGCGAACACCTGGGCCACGGCCATCGACATGGCGATGCGGTGGTCGAGCCGGGTGCTCACCGCGGTACCCCGCAGGCGCGTCGGGCCCACGATGGCACAGCCGTCTTGGAAGATCTCGATGCGGGCGCCGGCGGCGGCGAGCGTCTCGCCCATGGCCTGGAGCCGGTCCGACTCCTTCACCCGTAGCTCGTGGGCGTCTCGGATCACGGTCCGCCCGCGCGCCTGGGTGGCGAGAACCATGAGGACCGGCAGCTCGTCGATGAGTCGGGGGACGAGCGGCCCGGCGATCTCCGTCGCGAAGAGCTCCCCGGCGCGCACCGTCACGTCGGCCCTTAGCTCGCCCGCCACCTCCCGCTCTCCGGCGCGCTCCACCACCGCTCCCATGGCCGCGAGCACCTCGAGGAGGCCGGTGCGCGTCGGGTTCACGCCCAGTCCCCGGACGGTGACCTGGGAACCTGAGAGGCCGGCCGCGGCGCAGAGGAAGAAGGCGGCCGAGGAGAGATCGCCAGGGACCTCCACCCGTGTCCCCCGCGGCCTGGCGGGGGAGACCGTGACCGCCCGGCCCTCGACCCTCACCGGGACGCCCATGCCGACGAGCATGCGCTCGGTGTGGTCCCGGGAGCGGGTCGGCTCGACCACTGTGGTCTCGCCCTCGGCGCCCAGGCCGGCGAGGAGGATGGCGCTCTTGACCTGTGCGCTCGCCACCTCCTGCACGTGGCGTGCGCCGCGGAGCGGGCCGCCCCGGATCACGAGGGGCGGCAGCCGATCGCCGTCGCGAGCGGTGAGGCTCCCCCCCATGCGTCGGAGCGGGTCGACGACGCGGCGCACGGGCCGCCGCCGAAGGGAGGCGTCCCCGGTGAGAACGGAGAGTCCGGGGACGCCCGCGAGGATCCCTGCCAGGAGGCGAAGGCTCGTCCCCGAGTTGCCGCAGTCGATGACGTCACCCGGTTCTCTGAGGGCTTCGGGCGGCGCCACCAAGAGCTCGTCGCCCTCCTCGCGCACCACCGCCCCGAGCGCCTCGACCGCGCGGCGGGTCGAGCGCACGTCCTCGGCCAGCAGTATCCCCCGGACCCGGGTCTCGCCAAGGGCGAGCGCGCCGAGGAGCAAGCTCCGGTGGGAGATCGACTTATCTCCGGGAACCGCGATCGTGCCGCGGACCGGTCCCCCCCGGCGGCATGCGAGACCGCTCAGAAGAGTTCCTCCCTGGCCGCGCGGGCGGCCTCCAGCGCGCTGCGGGCGGCGGCGGGAGAGTCCGCGATGGCCGCGAGGAGGCCTTTCAAGTGGCGCTCGAGCCGGGCCGCTGCCCCGGGCAGGTGAGCGTTGCGGCGCGCCACCTCTCCCTGGATGTCGAAGGGGAACGCGGCCAGGCGGGTCATGTCGCGCAGGCCGGGGCCGGCCAGGCTCATGGCCAAAGGTCCCGCCTCTCGCACCGCCCGAGACAGCGCGGAGGCGACGAGGTAGGGCAGGTGCGAGACCATGGCGACGGCCCCATCGTGCTCGGCTGCGCTGCAGCGCTCGATCCGCGCCCCGAGCGCGGCGTGCAACTCGGCCACGCGGTCCACCGCCTCGGCCGGCGCGTCCGTGCATACCGCCACCGTCCCGTAAAGCCACTTGTCCGCGCTCGCGCTCCCGTAACCGCCCTGGCCACCGAACATGGGGTGAGCGCCCACGAAGGCCACGCCGGGCCGGACGCGCTCCCGGGCGAGCGCCACGATCCGTTCCTTGGCACCGCCCACGTCGGTCAGGATGGCGCCGTCCTTGAGGAAGGACCCCACCGGAGCGAGGAGCTCCTCGATGACCGCCACCGGGGTACAGAGGACCGCGAGATCGCAGGCCTGGAGCGCCTCGTCGGGCGCGAGGAGCGCCTCGTCGACCACCGCTTCCCGAAGCGCCCGCTCCCGCACGTCGGGGCGCGGCTCGACGGCCAAGAGGCGTACCCCCCTCGCCACCCGCCGGATCGCCATGGCCAGGGACCCGCCCATGAGGCCCAGGCCCACCACCCCGATCGTGCCCGGCAGCGCGCTCATCGCCCTTGCCTTTGGGGCTTCGCCGGGGGAGCTTTCCCCCTCCTCGTCGTCGCTCGCCGCACGGTGCCCACGCTCGCCAAGGTCACGGCCTTCGGTGCAGGTCGGGCCGGAGGGCCTCCGCACCCCGCAAGTACACGTGGTTTCGCGGACCTTCCGAGTCCACGTGCAACAGTACCCGGATCACGCGGGGCATCGACCCGGGCACCGGGATTTCCTGGGAGCAGATCATGGGCACCGCGTTCCAGCCGCCCACCCGTGCCGCCCGCGCGGGAAAGTCGGCGTCCAGGTCATGGGTCACCGTGAAGATGGCCCAGACGATCTCGGAGGGCTTGATCCGGTTTCGCTGGCAGATCTCCCGGCACATCTCGACGACGGCGTCCTCGATGGCCGGGACCGTGTTCTCGGCTACCTGGGTGGCCCCGCGGATGCCGCGCATCGTGGATCGGACATTCTACGAAAAGAGGCCTCCCTGTCCACGCCCGGGTCACGACCCGGGAAGGTTCCCTCGGCCCCGGGCCGCCGTTCGCCGGCCCGCCCCCGGGCCGTCCGGTCAGGCCCGAGCGATGGCCTCCGCCAAGGCCAGGATCCTCTCCGCCTCCGCCACGTGCAGCGCCTCCACCAACCGACCGTCGACCACGGCGATCCCGAGACCCGCTGCCACGGCCTGGGCGTGCGCGGCCCGAATCCGGCGCGCCAGCTCGAGCTCGTCGGCGGTCGGGGCGAAGATCCGGTTAGCGGCTTCGAGTTGCGACGGATGGATGAGGGTCTTCCCATCGAACCCCATGTCCCTCCCCTGCCGGCACGAGGCCTCGAACCCGACCGCGTCCTTGAGGTCGAGGAATACCCCATCGAGCGCGGCGAGCCCGGCCGCCCGTGCCGCGAGGAGGAGGAGCGAGAGGCTCGTCACGACCTCGGGGCGGCCGGGCGAGGGCCGGGCATGGAGCTCCTTCACGAGGTCGCTCGTCCCGGCAACGAGGCACCCAAGCCGTGGGCTCGCAAGGGCGATCTCCGGAGCGGCCAGGATGCCCCGTGGGGTCTCGATCATCGCCCACAGTTCGAGGCCCGTGGGGGCGCCGGCGCGTTCCAGCACCTTTGCGGCGTCGCGGACCGCCTCGGGCCCCTCGACCTTGGGCAGGCAGATGGCGTCCGCGCGCCCGCACGCGACGGCGGCGAGGTCGTCCGCCCCCCAGGGCGTGCCCGCTCCGTTGACCCGGACGACCCGCTCCGCCCTTGCGCCCGAGGCCTCGAGGGTGGCGAGGACGTTTCGCCGGGCGGCGACCTTTTCGGCGGGGGCGACCCCATCCTCGAGGTCCAGGATGACGGCGTCTGCGGCGAGGCCGACGCACTTCGCCAGGGCGCGCTCGTTGGCACCAGGGACGTAGAGGGCGCTCCGCCGGGGACGGTGCCTGCGCACGGGCGGCTACCCCGGTGGCCAGGAGAGCGGCCGTCCCCCGAGGACGTGCAGGTGAACGTGGAACACGCTCTGGCCCGCCCCCCGGTTCGTGTTGATCACCACGCGAAAGCCGTCTTGCGCGATCCCCCGCTCCGCGGCCAATCGGGCCGCGAGCCGGGCGAGCCTGCCCAGGAGAGCGTCATCCTCCGGGACGAGCTCGTTCAGGGTGGGGATGTGCTTGCGCGGGACGACCAAGAAGTGGGTGGGAGCCTGAGGGTTGATGTCCAGGAAGGCGACGGCGTCGTCGTCCTGGTGGACCACCTTGGCCGGGATCTGGCCGTCGGCGATCTTGCAGAAGAGGCAATCGCTCATCGTTTCACCTCGGGGTCAGAAGAGCTTGCGGGAATCGAGGAGGATGGTCACCGGCCCGTCGTTGACGAGCTCCACCTCCATGTGGGCTCGAAACACTCCCTGCGCGACCGGGACCCCAAGGTCCCGCAGGAGCTGGCACACCGACTGGTAGAGCGCACTGGCCTCGTCCGGGGAAGCGGCGTCGCTGAAGCCGGGCCGGTTGCCCTTCCGCGTGTCACCGAGCAGGGTGAACTGAGAGACGACGAGGACCCCGCCCCCCACGTCGGCGACGGAGAGGTTCATCTTGCCCCCCTCATCCTCGAAGATACGCAGGGCGGCGACCTTCTCGGCGGTGACCCGGGCGTCCTCCGGGCCGTCCCCCTTCGCCACCCCGACGAGCACGAGGAGGCCGCGCTGCACCGACCCCGTCACGGCGCCCTCCACCCGGACCTCGGCGCGCGAGACCCGCTGGACCACGGCTCTCATGCCGCGTGAGATCGCACGGCCTCTCTTCGGGATCAACCCGATCCCGGAGGGGACTCCCATCATGGACGGGGCGATCCCGAGGGATCCGTCGAGCCTCGACCAGCCCCGACCGGCAGAACGGCCTCGCGGCCGTGACACCGGCCCCTTGCCCGTGCTAGACGGCATGGGTCTGCTCCGGAGGGGTCCATGCTCCTTCTCCGAGACGCTCGGCGCTCCGACCTCCCGAGCCTCTCGGGGCTGGCCCGGCTGCTCGACACCGTCAACCTGCCCGACGACCCGCGGACCCTCTCGCGGATCGTCCTTCGTTCGGTGCGGAGCTTCTCCGGCCGAATCCGCGACCCGCTCAAGCGATCGTACGTGTTCGTGGCGGAGGAGCCCGGGTCCGGGAGGGTGATCGGGACGTCCTTGGTCATCGCCCAGCACGGCACGCACGAGTCGCCCTGCACCTTCTTCCACGTCGCCGAGCGCGAGCACTACTCGAGCACGCTCGACCGGCACTTCCGGCACACGGTGCTCTCCCTCGGCTACCACTTCGACGGCCCCACCGAGATCGGCGGGCTCGTGGTTCACCCGGCCCACCGCGGGGGCCCGGAGAAGCCCGGGAAGCAGCTCGCCTACGTCCGTTTCCTCTACATGGCTCGCCACCCGGCCCGTTTCCGGGAGACGGTGCTCGCCGAGCTCATGCCGCCGCTCACGCGAGACGGGAGGAGCGCGTTCTGGGAGGCGTTCGGGCGCCGCTTCACCGACCTCGACTACCGGGCGGCCGACAAGAAAAGCCGTGAGAACAAGGAGTTCATCCAGCAGCTCTTCCCCCCGGTCGACGTCTACGCGACCCTGTTCCCCCCCAAGGTCCGCCGTGCACTTGGCCAGGTGGGACCCGCGACCGAGCCAGTCCGGCGGCTGCTCGCCCGGCTCGGGTTCAGGTACGTCGACCGGATCGACCCGTTCGACGGTGGTCCCCACTACGAGGCGAGGCTCTCCGACGTCTCCCTGGTCCGGGCCCACCGGCTGGTTCGTCTTTCGGAAAAGCCGCTGCGCTCCGGGGGCGTGGAATCGCTCGTGGCGCTCGAGCGCCCCTCGGGCCGGAACCGCTTCCGGGCCGTGCAGACCCGGGCCTCGCTCGGGCGGAACGGCCTCAAGCTTCCTCGCCCGGCGGCCGAGCTCCTCGGGGCCCGGCCGGGACAGCAGGTGAGCCTCGTTCCGTTCGAGTGACGGCCACCTACCCCGGCTCCTTGACCGGCCGCCCGGTTGCGGCATGTTGGCCTCGTGCTCCCGCTCGCCTTCCTCGCTGCCGGGCTTGCATTCGCCGCGGTGCCCGCGAGGACCGCGGAGGAGGATTCCCGGGGCCTCCCCCTCGTCCCGATCGACGGCACGCTCGAGGTAGAGGAGAGGGCCCGCTCGGTTCGCCTGCCCCTCGAGTGGCAGGGAGTCGGCGGGGGAGAGGTGGCGGCCCGGGCGGCGACCCGGGAGTGGGAGGCGCTCGTGAGGCTCGTCCCGGAGCCCGGCGGGGCGCGCTCGCTCGAGGCCGCGGTGGTCTGGCGAGTCGCGAGCGAGGAGCAGCGGATCGCCCTGTCGCTCTCCTGGCCTTCCGAGGCCGCATCGGCGGTGGACCGATCGTTGCGCTTCGTGGAGCTACCGTCGCGGGGCGCGCTCCGGGTGGAGCGGGGGACGCCCCTTCTCGTCCTTTCCGGAGGGCTCCTCCTTTCGGGAGGGCCCGGGCTTTCGGCGGCGCGGGTTGAGCGCACGCCCGACGGCGTCCGGGTCACGCTCTTTTGGGACGACGCGTCGGCCCGGCCGTTCTCGACGTTCGAGAGCTGTTACGAGAAGCTGCCCCAGGTGCCGGCCGGGGAGCATCTCTCCTGGGGCAGCTTCGATCCCCGCACGCCCCGGCCTTTCGCTCCGCGCGCGCCGGGCCAGGTGGACCGGCTGCGGGCCGAGGTCTTCCCGGTGTCGGCGGGTGCGCCTTTCGTCCCGGTCGTGGTCGAGCGGTGGCCGCGCGGTTCTCGGGGGGCGGTGGTGTTCACCGATCACGCCGACCGGACCGACCCGGAGGCGCTGCGGGCCGTGCTCTGGGGGCGGTCCGGCGGGAGCGTATCGTCGGGTGCGGCGGGCTTCCTCGGTCGGGGCCTGAAGCTCACGAGGACCTTCTTCGTCCACGGCAAGGGCGGCAGCCTCGACGATCCCGAGAGCCGAAGGCTCGCCGACGAGCTGGCGTTGGCCGGCTCGGAGGTCGCGCTGCACTCCATCACCGACGAGCGCGACACGCGCGATTCCGTGCGGGCCGGCGTTGCCGCGGTGGCCCGCTGGGCTCCGGTCACCTGGATCGATCACGAGCCCTACACCAATTGCGAGGCGATCTCCGCCCAGGGCTGGCAGGACCGTGGTCCCTACGGCATCCGGGACGTCCTCGCCCAGTCGGGGATCCGATGGATCTGGGCGGCGGGCGACGAGGGCCGGGGCGAGCCGCGCGTGTACGATCTTTTTGGCGGACGCCCGGACGAGGCGCGCGCGGCCATCGGGCCTTTTCCGCTCGACGACCGGCTCTGGATGTTCCGGTCCTCCCTGTTCTTCGCCCCCCCCGAGGTGCTCGCGGCGGCGCTCTCGGACGCGGAGCTCCTCGCGCTCGAGGAGGCCCGCGGGCTGTTCGTGGCCCACACGTATCTTGGGGCTTCGGCGCGCACCACCCACAGCGAAGAGCACCGGCGGTTCCTCGCGGTGCGGAGCGCGCCGAGCGGGGAGCTCGTGATCGACCCCGCCCTGGATGGCGCGCTGGCCCGGATCGCGGAGCAGGTCCGCTTGGGCCGGCTCGCCTCGCTCACGGTCTCGGAGGCCGGCGACCGGCTTCGTGCCCTCGGGGATGTCGAGGTCTCCTACCGGCCCGATGGCGCCGCAGAGATCCAGAACCGCGGCGCGGTGGACATTCCCGGGCTGACCCTGGCGGTGTCGGTCCCGCCGGAGGTGGAGCTCTCCTTGGACGGAGCGGGTCTCTTGTCACGCGAGGACGGCGAGGAGACGACGCGGATCTGGTTCGACCTTCCCGCGGGGGGGCGCGCGGTGCTCCGCGCCTTTCATCGGCTGTTTCCCTTGCCCTTCTTCCCGTACCCATAAGAAGAGAGAAGCCGCGTGATCCGCCCGCTTCTGTCCGCCGACCTCAGAGCCCTTTCTGCGGGGCTTGCCGAGTTGCCACTGCTTCGCCGATACGGCCGTTCCGCGTCGAAGCTCGAGGCCACGCTCTCGGCGGCGCTCGCGCGGGGCGAGGGCCTTCTCATCGCCGAGGAGCGGGGAGAGCCCGCCGGGCTGGCATGGTTCTTGACCTCGGGGACACTGGCCCTGGGCGGCTACCTGCGGCTTCTGGCCGTGCTCGAGCAGTACCAGGGGCGCGGCCTCGGCACCGCGCTTCTCGCGGCCTACGAGGCGGAGACGGCCCGCGCGAGCGCCCATGCCTTTCTCCTCACCTCCGCCTCGAACGATGGCGCGCAGCGGTTCTACGAGCGGTTGGGCTACCGTCGGGTGGGCGTCCTCCCGTCGCTCGTCGTCCCCGGCGAAGACGAGGCGCTCTACTGGAAGCGGCTTTAGGGGGCACCGAGCGGTCGCCGGGCCGACTGGCACTGCGCCGCGTTCCTCCAGCAATCGCCCAGACTGCACCGGCAGGCGATGGTCTTGCCGGGGGTTGTGGTGGTCCAGCCGTTCCGGCCCCATCGCGGCACCGGGTCAGAGCAGCGCCGCCACCCAAAGAAGCGAGCCGGCGCAGCACCGAGCGAGACGGCGGTTCGCGTCGGGGGGAACGAGGCGAGCTCACCCCGGCTCGAGCACCGTCCCGGCGCTGCCGGGATCGAGCACGGCACGGGTGAGATCGCCTTGGGCGAGCCGCCCGATGATGACGACCGACTTGGCGCCGCCCTCGAGGACCGCGAACGACTCCTCCAGCTTGGGGATCATCCCCCCCGAGACCGTGCCTTCCGCCACCATCCGCTCGAAGGCGGGGCGGCTGATGCGTGGGATCCGGCTCGCCGGGTCGTTCACGTCCCGCAGGACCCCCGGGGTCGAGGTCACGAGCACGAGGGCGTCGGCCCCGAGCGCCCCGGCAAGCTGGCTGGCCACCGTGTCGCCGTTGATGTTGAGCGCCTGGCCCTTCTCGTCGGCTCCCAGGCAGGCCAGCACCGGCACGTAACGGCGCTCGAACAGGTCGCCGAGGAACGGGAGGTTGAAGCCGGTGACCTCGCCCACGAGGCCCAAGTCGACCGGATCGGGGCCGGCGCCCTGCATGGGCCGGGGGGAGCGACGGCGCGCCTGAATGACGTGCCCACTCGCGCCGTGCAGGCCGACCCCCATGACCCCGCGGGCCAGGAGCCGGGAGCAGAGATCGACGTTGAGCTGGCCGGCCACCACGTACTTCATCACCTCCAGGGTCTCGGGGTCGGTGTAGCGGCGGCCGGCGATGAGTCGGGGCTCGAGGCCGAGCCGTTTCTGGAGGGCCGTGGCCTGGGGGCCGCCTCCATGGACCACGGCCACGCGGTGGAAACCGTCCACCAGCTCGCGGAGGTCGCCGGCGATGACGTCGAGCTCGGGGGACTGTACGATCTCCCCGCCCAGCTTGAGGACGATGGTCTTGATCATGGGGGCCACGGCCCCGGATCGGCGAGCGAAGCCTTCTCGTCGAGCCCGAGCATGAGGTTCATGTTCTCGATGGCCTGGCCGGCTCCGCCCTTCACCAGGTTGTCGGTCGCTCCGAAGACGGTGAGGGTGCGGCGCCCGCCCCGCGCGGGCCCGGCCGCCACGCCCACCTCGGCGTAGTTCGAGCCGGAGACCGCGGCCACCTCGGGCAGGCGCCTCGCGGGAACCCGCACGAACGGTTCCCCGCGGTAGCTCTCCCGGTAGAGGGCCTCGAGCCGGTCCCAGGTCCACTCCTCTGCGAGCTCGAGGAAAGCGGTCGCGAAGATGCCCCGGGCGAGGGGGGCGGAGACCGGCACGAACTGCAGGGAAAGGTCCCGGGCCCCGGCGAAGAGCAGGGTCTCGGTGATCTCGGGGACGTGCTGGTGATCGAGCGGTTTGTAGGTCCGAAGGTTTCCGGCGCGGACCGGGTGGTGGGTGGCAGCGCTCGGCGCCACCCCCGAGCCCGAGGAGCCGGTGATTCCCTGGACGTGGAGGACGCCCTCGAGCAGTCCCGCTCTGGCGAGTGGGAGCAGGGCCAGCTCGATGGTGGTGGCGAAGCAACCGGGGGAGGCCACGAACCGCGCCCGCCGGATCGCCTCCCGGTTGAGCTCGGGAAGCCCGTAGACGAAGTCTTTGAGCCGCTGCGGGCAGGGATGCTCGCTCTCGTACCACTTCCGGTAAGCGGCGGGGTCCTTCAGCCGGAAGTCGCCGCTCATGTCGACGATCTTCACCCCCGGGAGAGCGGCGATGTCGGGCACCTTCTGGGCGGCCACGGTGTGGGGCAGGGCCAGGAGGACGACGTCCATGCCCCGGGCCGCCTCGGCCGCTTCGATCCCCTCGAACCTGAGGTCGGTGAGGCCCTCCAGGGCGGGGAGGGCGGCGGAAAGCGGCTCCCCCAGGTGATCGACCGACGCCACCCGGACCAGCTCGACCTCGGGGTGGACGAGCAGCCGGCGGATCATCTCGGCGCCGCCGTAGCCGGAGCCGCCGATGACAGCGGCGCGGTGGCGCTTGCTGGGTGCCATGCGCCGCCCTTATACCGGGACAGCCGCCGGGCGGCCAGCGGGTGGGGCTCCCCGGCGAGGCCCGACCGGCCGGGGAGTCTACCTTGGGCTCGCGGATGACGGATGCGCTCGGCTGGCTCTCCGGGCAGCGGTCTGCCATGGAATCGTTCCTGGAGAGGCTCATCCTCCAGAACTCGTTCACCGGCAACCGCCAAGGGGTGGAGGCGGTCGCCAACTTGGTCGCCGGCTATCTGCGCGCCCTCGCCCTCGACGTCGAGCTCCGCGCTTCCACCCGATTCGGGCCCCACGTGCTCTTCTCGGGCAGGGCGGCCGGTCCGCCGGCGTTCTTGCTCGGCCACACCGACACGGTTTATCTCCCCGGCACCTTCGAGACCTTCCGCCGCGAGGGGGACGCAGCCCTCGGCCCGGGCGGCTACGACATGAAGGGGGGGATCGTGGTGATGCTCTTTGGACTCGCCGCCGCGAAGCGCGCCCAGCTGCTCGAGCGCGTCGCCTTGCGCGGGATCCTGGTGGCGGACGAGGAGGTGGGCTCCCCGGAATCGCAGGTGCTCACCCGTGGCCACGCCCTGGGGGCCGACTGCGCCCTGTGCTTCGAGTCCGGCCGTCCTGGCGACCTGATCATCACCCGCCGCAAGGGGGTGGGCTCGGTCCGAGCCGAAGTGCGAGGCGTGGCCGCCCACGCCGGCAACGAGCCCGAGAAGGGGCGGAGTGCCATCTGGTCAATGGCCCGTTTCATCGACCGGGCCCAGGGCCTCAGCAGAGCCGAGCACGGTGTGACCGTCAACGTCGGGCTCGTCACCGGTGGGACCACGAGGAACACCATCCCGGACAAGGCGCAGTGCGAAGTGGACCTCCGCTTCGAGCGGGCCGAGGAGGGCCGGGCGCTCTACCAGGCGCTCGAGGCGGTGGCCGCCGAGGTGGCCCTCCCCGGCACCGCCATCGAGCTCGCCGCCGCCGGCTGGCGGGACCCGCTCGTTTGGACCCCCGCTGCCGGCGCTCTGGCCAGGCTCTACGGCGAGTGCCAGCGGGAGAGCGGGCTCGGGGCGGGGGAAGCGCCGCTCGCCGGGGGCGGCTCCGACGCCTGTACGCTCGGGGCGATGGGCATCCCCACCGTGGACGGCCTCGGCCCGCGGGGAAGAGGGTTCCACACCTTGGAGGAGGAGGTGGACCTCTCCTCCCTCGTCCCCAAGGCGGTGGCCCTCCTGCGTTTCCTGGGAAGGCGGACCGGAGCCTAGAGGGCGGGGCGCGGCGGGCCGCCGAAAGGTAGACTAGAAGGCGGCGGGCGCGCCCTTGGCCTTTTCCGGCGACAACGACGACGAGCTGTGGCCCTACCTGGCCGAGCAGCTCGACGGCGGTCGACTCGACCGGGAGCTCGCCTTCTATCTTTCCGAGATCCGCTTTTGCCGCGGACCGGTGCTCGTGGCGGGCTGCGGCACGGGGACCGTCCTCCTCGAGCTGCTCGCCGCGGGCCGCGACGCCTATGGATTCGACGCCTCCGGGTTCCTCCTCGAGCTGTTGCAGGACAAGCCGGCGGCGCGCCGCTACCCCGACCTCAGAGCCCGGGTCACCCGCCAGGACCTGGTGGACTTCGAGTACGGCTTCGACCTCGCGGCGATTTGCATCCGAGCCCGCTCGTTTCTCTCGCTCCCGAGCGAGGACGATGCGGTCCGCTGCCTTCGGAACGCCTTCGACCACCTCGCTCCCGCCGGGCGGGTGCTCCTGAACCTCTCGGACCCCCTCTTGGCCCTCTCCGGCCCTCCCCCTTCCCAGGGCTCGGAGTTTGGGCCGGCCGGGGAATTTCGCCACCCGCGCAACGGGGAAACGATCGCGCTCTCCTACCGGCTGCGAAACGGGCCGATGGAAGAGGCCCGCGACATCGAGTGGCGATTCTGGTCGAGGGAGCAGGAGCACCGGGCCCGCACGAGGCTGCGCCGGATCGAGCGGGGCGAGATCGAATTGTGCTTGCAGCGGGCCGGATTCGACCGCTGGTGGCTCTTCGGCGATATCGGCCGATCCCCGTGGACCCCGGAGGACCCGGAACTCTTCTTCATCGCCGAGCGGCCGCGCTGAATCAGTCGCGGTCGTGAAGGTCGACCGTTTCGACGTACAGGATCTCACACGCGCCGGACCCGACGTCGGTTCGCGAGAGGCTGGTCCGGCCCTTGAACACGATCCGGGCGCCCGCGTCTCGGATCTCCACGTCCACCAGCCGACCGGTGAGGGTGACGAGGTCGCCGACGCGGACCCGGCCGAGAGCCTGCCCGACCTCGTCGTCCGCGGGGATGAGGTGGTTATTGGCGATGTGGGATGGGAGAGCTCCTCGGATCGCGGCGGGCGTCTTCGCGTCGTACCAGTAGCTGAGGTAACGCCCGGAGAGGTGGAAGGAGAGGTGCTGGAGCACGGCCGGATCGGCGACTGGCCCGAAGACGAGGGCAAGGTCCATGGGCATCGCGAAGTCCCACTCGTCCAAGAGCTCGCGACTCAGGTCCGCGGCATACCCGGTGATCCGGTAGGTGGCACGAGGGGTGAAGATGATGCGGTGCCCCTTCGCTTCCTTGACGATGCTCGACTCCCCCTCGACGAGGACCTGCTCGGGATCCCCGGCGGCGAGCGCCGGCTCGACGCCCGAGCGCCAGTCGCGGCAGGCGGAGGCGAGAAGGAGCGCGGTCCCGAGAACCCTTCGAAGGTGCACCACCGCATTGTCGATCGAGTGCCTGCGCGCCGGGAGTGTGGTCCGGGCACCGAGATGCCCCCACCCCTTTTCTAGGAGAGAAGCCCCTTCTCCCGGGCCATCCTCCCCAGCCGTTCCTTGAGACGCTCGAAGCGCTTGGTGAGGGCGGCGACCGGCACGGGCCGCTCGCCCTCCTCGAACACCTCGGCGATCTCCTTCCAGGAGAGCCCCTGATCGACCCGGAGCACGAGCAGGGCCTGGTCCTCGACCGAGAGGCTGGCGCGCAGCGCCTCGAGCGCGTTGTGCTGGCGTTCGACCCGGAGGGCGGAGGCGGTCCGCACCTCGGCCGCGATACGCGAGGCCTCCCCGGTCTCGAGCCGCCGGCCGCGTTTCTGCCAGGCCTTCTCGCGCAGGTTCAATGCGGCGTGGTGAGCGATCCGCAGGGCCCAGGTCCGGAAGGCGGCTCTCCCCTCGTAGCCCGGGAGCCCGCGCCACAGGTTCTCGGCGAATTGCGAGAACGCCTCCTCGGCGTCCGCCTCGTCCCTCAGCAATGCTCGGAGGTAGCGAAGAACCTCGGGGCCGAGCCGCCTTATCGCCAGGGTGGCGGCACCGGCCGCGTCCCCGGCCAAGAGGAGCGAACGGACCTCTTCCTCGATCGCCACCCGCCGAAGGTATCAGACCTTGCGCCGGACCCGGATGCATGCCCGGCCGTCCCCTTTGGATCTCCCGCGATCCGGTCCCTCACCGGTTCGGGGTGAGGAGGGCCCGCAGCCAAGCCCCGAGGTGCCCGAAGGTGGGTTGCACGCGGAACAGGATCCCCCGGACGGCGGCCCGCCTGCGCCCCCGCGTCCTCTCCGCGAGCCCAAGGAGCAGCCCCACCGCCTCCTCCCGCCGGCCGGCGGCGTTCAGGGTCCGGGCCAGGATGGCGACTACGTCGGCGTCATGGGGCTCGAACTGGAGCGCGAGCCGGAGGACCCTCTCGGCCACGTCGTGCCGGCGCGCCCGATATAGCCTCCAGCCGCCGTTCAAGAGGGCGGCCACCGCTTCCGCTCGGCGGCCCCTCTGCAGGTGGAGCCGGGCGATCTCCGGCCAGAGCGACTCCTCGTCCGGATAGTGCTCCGCCGCCTGGAGGAACAGGGAGAGCGCTCGCTCGTGGAAGCCGGCCTTGGCCTGCCCATCGGCCGCCGTGCGGAAGCTCTGCAGGGCCGCCTCGCGATCGCCGCTCCCCGCCAGCAGGGGCGCGATGCGGGCGTGCACCGTCAGATCCGAGGGGTTCTCCTCGAGCAACCGCCGGTAGCCCGCGATCGCCTTCCGGCGCCGCCCGCGAGCCCGAGCCACGTCCGCGGCTGCGAGCACCTCGGCCCGGTCGAAGCGGCGCTTCCCGAAGGGCCATCGCACGGGGAGATGGTATCGCCGAACGCCCCTGCGGCGAGAAGCAAGGGGACCTAGGGGTGTGTACCGCTCCTACTCCACCCTGGCCCGTCCAAAGCACTCGAGGATGAGACGCCCCGCTCGGTAAAGGCCCTCTCCCCCCCCGGCGTGGCGTGCAATGGTGAAACGGGTACCCCTCGCCGGTAGCTGCCCGAACGCCGGATCGACGGCCACCCAGGTCCCTTCGGTCTCTACCTCGACCCAGGCGTGCCAGACGAACCCTTCCCCGTCCTGCGCCACTCCCACCGCCATCCGCGCCGGCAGGCCCCGGGCGCGCACCGCCGAGGCATAGGCGGCCGCCTGATCGCGACAACTCGACCCGTTCGGCCGCGGCCGTGGGAGGACCGACAGGTCCACCGAAGGCGCCGGGGGATCGGGCCGTCGGCCGCAGAACCCCCGCGGAACACCCCCGCCGCGAGGACCGGCTACCCGGACCTCCAGGAGGGCGACGTCCGGGACCAACGCGTCCGGATCGCGCTCGTACCGTGTTCCCTGCGCAGGGATCCACACCTCCCTGGGGAAGCCGTCCTCGCCTCGCGTGATCTCCTCCCGCACGCCCTGCACCTCGACGTAGAGCCGGCCTCCTTCTTCGCGGGCGCAGGCCGGCCCGCGCCGTCCGCTCTCCTCGTCGAGGACCTCGAGGCAGCCACCGCCGCCCCGTGCGCTCAGGGCGAGCTCTGCGGCCGAGAGCGGGACAGCGCCGTCCCCGGCGCGGACTCGCCGAGGCGTCCCGTTCACCTCCACCTCGGCCGGAGAGAGAAGGCCCCCGCCGGTTCCCACCGTGGCGACGACCCGCCTTTGAATGAGCCCTCCTCCCGCCTCTCCGGGAAGCCTGAGCCACACTTCCCAGCGGATCGTGCATGCCCCGCCCGCCGCCTTGCACCGGACCGAGAGGTCCGCGGCGCCGACCGCGACGCCACCGATCTCGATCCGGTAGCGGGCCCCGCCCGAGGGCAGGAAAAAAGGCGCGGCGGCGAGGTAGGCGGCGGCGACGAGCGAGATCACCTCGTTCCTCCCCTCGCCCATCGCCGGGCGAGGCCCACCACCCCAGGACCCTTCACAGGAGGGCGCCCTCTAGCGCGGGCGGGATCTGCCCTCCGACGAAGGAGATCGGTGGAGCCGCCGGTTGGTCCGGGCCTGGGTCGTTCGACCGAGTGCGTGGGGGTGCTCAGTAGTCCCGGGACCACAAAAGGCTCGCCTCCCCCGTGTTGTAATTTCCCCATCGGCCGGAGAGCATCCAGTGGGGGGTGACGGCGTACTCCACCTGGACCTCCTCGTCGTTCTCGCCCAGCTGGCGGTTCGCGTCGAAGCGGCGGGTGAACCCGACGTAGAGCTTCGTGTCGGGGATGTAGCCGCTCACCTTGGCCGCGGAGGAGTCGAGGGTCACGTCGCCCACTCCCAGGTCGAGCTGGTCCCGGATGAAGGTGTTGAAGACCGTGAACCCCACCTTCGAGGCGGCGGTACGGCCCAAGTCGGCCTGGGCGGCCGCGGAGGCACCGCCCCGCGGGGCGATGTCGGTCTGGCCGGTGGCGATGAGCATCGCGATCTGCCCCTGGTCGAGCGGCGGTTCGCTCTTCAGGTTGATCTCGGGCTTGACCAGAGGACCGCTCACCGTCACGGTGACGTTGGCGGTCGGGTTCTGGTACAGCGCCTCGGCGTCGATGACCGCGGCCTTCGGTGGGCCCCCGGTGAACGTGAGACGACCGCGCTTCACGTCGAAGCGACGGTCGGTCAGCGGCTCGACGCTCCCTCGCACCACCTCGACGGAGCCGGACATGAGATCGCTCCCCGCCTCGTGCTCGTAGGTGACGTCGGCCTTGAGCTCGAGCCTCACCCGCGGGTTCTCCCGCCGGACGATGAACTTTCCCGGGGCAACGAGCCGAACGGATGCAGCGAAGAGGTCGCTCCCCTTCCCCGCGGAAGCGTGGGAGGGCTTGGGGGGCGGTCTAGGGCCGACGAGGACGTCCGGCCGTTGCTCCAACGACTGCAGGTCGCGGGGGAGCTTGTCCGCGAGGCGGACCAGCCCCTCGGGCAGGTCCAGACGGGCGTCGAGCCGGCGCTCCTTGTAGGTGCCGCTCATCTGCACGCCGAAGGTGACGGTGGCGAGGTCGCTGCCGGCGTGGCTGACCGTCAGCTTGTCGAGGTCGAGCCGCCCGTCCAGGCGCGCCACCGGGGAGGAGAGCCCATTCAGGGCGGCGTGCAGCTGAAGGGTGCCGTCCCGCCGATGGATCTCCAGGCTTCGGATCTCGACGGTGTCACGGGTAGCGGTGGCGTCGAAGGCGATCCCGGACCACTCCCCCCAGTCGAGTAGCCCGAGGCGTCCCCCGCTGAGCCGCATCGTCCCGCGCGGCGTGAGTTCGGCGAGTGGCCCGGCGGCGGTCACGTCGGCGTCGAGCCGACCGGAAGCGGACCGGACGACGGTGGGGAGGACGCCGGGGAGGAACCCCAGTTCGACGGCATCCGCCCGCACCTTCACCTCTGCGTTGGCCTCGCGCAGCTCGCTTTCCCCGGTCTCGATGGAGATGGGGCTCTCCACCTTCGCCGTGACCGAGAGTTTGCCTCCCGCCGGAGCCTCGAAGTCGATCTCGCCGGTCGCGCCATCTTGGCCCGCCCGGGCGGACAGGCGGACCTCCCCCACGCTCCGGCCCTGGACCGAAAGCGAGCGCAGAAGACCCTCGAGCCGCACCGCCGGACGTCCGAGGGAGCCTTCGGCGTGGAGCTCAAGATCGACCCGGCCCGAGACGGTCGCACCCCATGGCGCCGCCAGGCTCGCGAGGTCCACGCCCGGGGCGGTCGCTTGCACGAGGAGCGGCGCGGTTTCGAGGCCTGTGCGCGTGACGAGCTGTTCTGGGGGACCACCCAGTGCCGCAGAGAGCCGCAGGACCTCGTCGTCCCCCAGGCGACCAGCGACTCGCGCTTCCACCCGGTCGTCGCTTGCTTGGGCATCCACCGTGGCGGAGAGGCCCTTGTAGCCGGCGTACGCCCCCCGAGCGAGGGCCAGCGCCACGGTGCCGCGCGGGGCCTCGGGGCGTCCCCTGGCGTGGACCTCGCCTCGAAGCGACCCCTCGAGGCCCTCGGGCACGCCAAGCCGCCCCGACAGAAGGGCCAGATCCAGACCTGGTAGGCTCACGTCGACCTCGAAGAGCGCCTCGCGAAGCCCCTCAAGTGCACGCGCCGGGTCGGCCATCATCGCGGCCGTGGAGAGCGGAACCTTGCCCTCGACCCGGGCCGCGGGCTGTCCCGAGAGCTCGAGGTCGGCGACCGCCTCGCCCGTCTCGCGTGCCTCTACCGTCCCGGAAAGGCCGATGCCTTGGAGGTCGCGGAAGGTACCCCCTTCCAGGGCGATCGTGGCGCTCACCGCCGGCATCCCCGCGGTTCCCGAGACCTCCACCTTTACGGAAAGCTGCCCCGAGGCCGGGAAGGAAACATCGGCCAAGTCGAGCAGTGCCGGGATCGGAACGCTAGCCACGTCGAGGCTGGCGGAGACTGGCTCGGCTGGCCGGCCGCTCAGGGGGAACGGGATGTCCGCCTTGATGTCGACCGAGCCGGTCTCCTCGCGGAGGAGGCCGAGCTCTACGGTGGCGCGACGGGCCCGGCCGTCGTACCGCAGCGTTCCTTCGGCGTGGCACCCGTGCTCGGTCCGGAAGGCACCGTCCTTCACGGCGAACTGACCCTCGAGGTTAGGCCGGGCCAAGGATCCGGTCGCTCGAGCGTCGAGGGAGACCACTCCGGCGATGCCCAGATCGGTCGGGAGAAGCCCGGGCGGGAGGCTTGTCACATCGAACTCCGAGAGCTCGAGGTGTGCATCGACCGCCGTTCCGGGCCCGATCCCGCCCTCGAGGACGATCCTCTTCGGGCCGGAGGCGAGGGCGAATCGGTCCACCCGCGGTCCCTCAAAGGTGATGGTGGCGGGCGCCTGGAGGGCGTACGGGCTACCGGGCCAGCCCAGCGTGAGCTCGGAGAGGCGTAGGCTCGTGACGTCCGCGGGAAGCGTGCCTTCCGCCCCCACCGAGACGGTCTCGTTTCCGAGCGAGGGGACTTCTCCCGAAGCCGACAGCTCGAACCCGGCTCCCCCGGTCGCAGGGGCCAAGGTACCGTCGAGCGCGACCCTCGTCGCTATGGCCATGTCCCCCGAGACGAGGTGGTCGATCCGTACCTCCACCTTGTGCCGGCCCGGCCAGAACGGACTGCTCGCCTCGACCCGGGCCTCGATCCCGTTCCCCGCGACGTCCCCAATGGAGAGGTCTGGGGAGCTCACCTCGGCGTTGAGGACCGGCGCCGCAGCCGAGCCGGAAAGGCCCGCCTCGATGCGCGCGCGGCCGGAGAAAGGAGGGAGCTCCGTCCCCACCAGTTTCCCCACGTTGGCAAGCGCCCGTGCCAGGTCGTCCACCTGTGCCGTGAGGCGGGCGCTCGCGGCCCCCTTCTGCTCGTAGGATCCGGAACCGTCGACGCGGACGCCCGGGGCGAGGAGAGAGAGGCGGGAGACTTCGAGCCTCCCGCGATCGAGCTGCGCCGCCGCCGAGGCAGGACCGAGCTCGCCCGAGCCGAGGCGAGAGCTCGCGAGCGAGAGGTCGAGGTTGCCCCGGGCGGACGCGAGGGACTCGCCCGAAAGACCACCGCGCGCGGTCACGGTCAGCCGGCCGGCCGGGAGGGCAGCCAAGATCGCGGAAGGGTCGAGCGCCCGAAGGGCAAGGTCGAAACCCAGCGCCTTGGGGCCGTCGACCCGGAGGGCCGCGGCGGCATCACTGCCGGCCGCTCCCTGTTCCGAGCGAGGTTCGAGGTGCAGGGCGACGGTCGCGACCTGCCCGTCCGCCTCCGCGTAGGCGTCGAAGGCGAGGTCGGCGCCGGGCGGGGTATCCTTCACGAGCTCCCGGGCCTGGGCGCGATCGACGGTGGCCCGGGTGAGGGCCGCCCGCCCCGTCCTCTGGGCGAGATCGGCCTCGGCCATCGCCGCGACCGCCGTCCCCCCGAGCTCTGCTCTCAGGACCGGGAGGTGTAACTCGTCGCGATCGAGGAGTGCCCGCAGGTCCAGGGAAAGGACCCCGGGGACGGGCGAGACGGCCTCGCCCCTCAGAGCGAGCTCCACCCGGCCGCGTCGGGGGCCGAGGATCGCACGGGCGTCGAGCGAAAGATCCTGGGCCTTGTACCGAGTGACCCCGGTCGCATCCTGGAAGGACACGCTCGTTCCTCGAACGGTCAAGCGGTGCAAGCGGATGGTCCAGCCGCTCAAGGGGTTGCGCCAAGGCGCCACCGTCCCTTTCCTTTCCGGTTCGGGCTCCCGGCGGGTCGAGGGGTGGGCGGGGGCAAAGGCGCGGACCAGCGAAAGTCGGCCCATCTCGTCCTCGCCCACGAGCAGGCGGGCGCCGAGGAGCTCCACGTCGAGCCCCACCACCTGGTTCCGCAGACGGGTCACGTCGGCCGAGACCACGAGCCGGTCCACCTGCAAGACGAGGTGCCCATCGGGATCGTACGCCTCGAAATCCCGGATGACGACCGCGCCCCCCGGCTCCAGGTCCAGGCCGCCGAGCTTCAGTGTCCCCGCCACCTCTCTGCTCACTTGCCGGATGACCGCCGACGCGACCAGTCGCCGGCCCATGGGCGTGCTGGCGTAGACCGCGAATGCGGAGAGGGCGACGCCAGCGAACGCCAGGACGCCCAGTGCTCCCCAGGCGAGGGCGGCGAGGCCGAGCCGGAGCGCGCGCACTAGTAGGGCTCCCCGACCGAGAACTGCACGGCCATGATGGGCTCGCGGTGAAGCCCGAATTGTGGTTGCCCGGTGGTGGGGTCCTTCTGCGAGGACGGCGGCGTGGGCGGGAAGCGCTCGTTGAAGGGGATGCCCGGAGAGAAGTCGTTCGGGAGCCTTACCCCGAGGTCGACCCGGATCGGACCCACCGGCGTCCTATAGCGCATTCCGATTCCAGCCGCCCACTGCAGGTGGGAGAGGGCGAACGCGTCCCGGAAGGCGTTCGGGACCGCCGATCGCTCCGACACGTATCCCGTGTCAAGGAAGGTAGCGCCGAAGAGGTTGCCGCTCACGGGGAATCGGTACTCCACCGAGTACTCGGCCAGGCCATTCCCCCCTTCCGGCACCCATTGGTCCGTGCACATCTTGCCGGCCGTGACGCAGAGCATGGGGGACAGGCGGTCCTGGCCGTAGCCTCGCATGCTGGTCGCGCCCCCCGCCTTGAACACCGCCTGCGTCGGAGGGAGGTTCGGCTCGTCAAGGGGGATGAACGCGCCGAGCCGGGCCCGGGCGGCCAGGACCGATCGCTCCCCCACCGGCAGGTAGGCGCGTGCCTCGGGGAGGACCTTGAAGTACTGGTACCCGTACCCCCCGATGTGCCCGCCCTGTTGCAGTGCGAGCGAGGCGTAGAACCCGCTCCGGGTGTTGAGCGGATCGTCCCGCCCGTCCCACTCGAGGCGCTCTTCCAGGTAGGAGAGCAGGCAGATGACGCCCGTGCAGCTGTCGAGAAGCGGGCTCGGAGCGTTGGGGTCGCCCGGGTTGGTGATGTGGGCGGGGTGGGAGAGCTCGTAGACCTCGAGGTTGTAGGAGGGGATGAACGTCGTCCTCCGGGTGAGGTGGATGGGGACGGCGAACCGGCCGATCTGCGCCCAGAAGTCGTAGCCCTGCTCCAGCCCTCGCTGGACCTCGAGGTGGGCGCTCACGTCGACGTAGTTGCCCCAGACGCCCTGGTGGGTGAAGTCGGCGGCGGCCGTGCCGATGGGCCCTTCCTTCTGCGGGGCCGCGAGGATCCAGGCGTAGCCGGCGGTGAGGGAGAGGTCGAGCTTGCGCAGATCGCCGAGGAAGTTGCGGTTCGTCCAGCCGACTTCCCCCGAGACGTCGATGCGGGTGCTCGACCAGACCCCCACCTTGGGTCCGACCCGGACGCTCCGGAACGGCGCCTCGCGCACCGCGACCACGATGGGGACGATCCCGCGCTCCGGGTCGGGCGTGCCTCGCTCGACGCGCACCCCTCCGAACACCCCCATGGCGAAGACCCGGCTCTGCGCCCTGGGGAGCTTCCGCTCGTCGTACCAGTCCCCGATCTTGATCTCCTGGGCGGCGCGTTCTCGCACGCGCTCGCGGGACACCCTCCCCGTTCCGGCCACGAGGATGGGACCGAACCGGTAGCGTGAGCCCGGGGTGACCTTGTAGCGTACGGTGGCGCCGTGCTCCTCCGGGAGGACCTGGGCCTCCTCGGTGACCTCACCGGTCGCCCATCCGTTCTGTGTGAGCACGGCCTTGATCTGGTCCCGGAGGGCGTCGTAGGCCATGAGGCTGAACACGTCGCCCTCGCGCAGGGCGGGTTTCGTGAGCGCCGCCTTCGCCTCGGGGACCTCGTCCAGCCCTTCCATGTCGATGCGGGAGACCCGCACCGGCTCGCCCTCCTCCACCCGGATGGTCACGTCCACCTGCCCCTCACCCACCTCGTTCACCTGGGTGTCGGTCACCCGGGCGGAGTAGTACCCGCGATCTCGGCAGTACGCCTCGACCCGTTGGCGGTCCACCGCCAGCGCGTCCGGATCGAGGAGGGAGACCATGTCGTTCGTCCCGCTCGCGCGGAGGCCGTAGACCAAGGGGCCGACGATGGGCACGGGCGGAGGGCCCTTCAGCTGAGCCAGGTCCTGGCGGGCGCCGGCGATCTGATGGAGGAGCGGCCCGATGATGGGGACGGGCAAGGCGTGATCTGATTCGTGGGTGGCGAGCCGCTGCTTCAGGTCGTCCTCGTCGAGCGCCCGCAATCCCTCCACGTGGATCCGGAGGACGGCGGGGTGCTCCTTTGTCCCCTTCAGGTGAACGCAGCCGGCCGCGGGGACAAGGAGGACCGCCACCACGGCAGCCCACCGCCGGCGAGAGTGCGCTCGGGGTGGGCGCGGATGGTCCACGCGGGAATGATGGCATCGATCGAGAACTCTCGCCTTCGGATTTTCCACCCCGGGGATCGGCCGGTTGGGGGGCCTTGGGGCTCGCCGGGGCGGGGCCTGGGGCACCTTGCGGGCGCTCACGCCGGCGACGAGAGGAGGAGCGTCAGGTTCTCGTCCTCCCAGGCCCTGGCTCGCGCGTGGTCGGGGTAGGCACGCTCGCGGCTGCGGAACTCGCGGCTGTGGACGACACGGCGGCCGTTCACCTCCTCTGCGGGCACGATCTGGTGCAGCATCTCGTGGAAGACCACCGCCGCCACGTAGAACTCGGGGACCTCGGGACGATCGAGGGTGGGGTGAATGCGGATGATCCGGGCGTCCTGGACGTAGACGCCCGTCTTGACGGTGCGTCGCCTTCGGCCCAACCGCACCGGCCCCCAGCCGATCCGGACGTCGACGTCTCCGCCGAAGTGATCGGCGTTGAGCCGGTCGAGGATGGCCTTCAGGTCGTGCGCCCTCCCGCGCGGCTGGAGGTCGACGTGGGGCGGGGGGGCGATCCGAGCCCGGTGGATGCGGACGTAGGCGTCGATGCTGGTCCCAGCCTTTCGCCGTCGCACCGAGCTGCCGCGGCGCCTCGCGGCGAAGGAGGCGAGCGCCGACACCACCTCGTCCGGGGCCCCGAGGAACATGTGGTGGACCCGGTAGTGGACCTCGCCGCCGCCTCGCCGGAAGGAGACCATGGTGGAACGGTTGTCGTGGATGGTGAGCCGGACCGGCTCCTCGAGGAGGGAGGAGAGATCGTCGGCGAGCCGATGGGCGGCGGCCACCCGGGTCTCGCGGGAGCGAAACAGGCTCAGCTGGCGGTCCGAGCGCGTGGTCACAAGGCCACGATCCTAGAAGGGGGCGCGGTGGCCCATCAAGGGCACCCGAGGCCCCACGCGCCGGCGGCCGTGAGGCCAAAGGTGGGTCCCTTCACGTCGGGCGATCGTCAGCGGACGCCTCCTCGCCTTCTTCCTCGGCGAACAGCCGTTCCAGCCTTTGGGGCTCGAACCTTAGCGAGAGGGTCCGTTCCTGGCTGAAGGTGACGGCGCCGGGTGGAGACCCGCGAGGTTTGCGAACGTGCTTCGCTCGCGTGTAGGCCACCTCCACCTGCGACTCGCCCCGCGAGCCGGAGAAGTGGGCGGCCAGGTGTGCAGCGTCGAGGAGTGTTTCCTGGTCGGGCGCCCGACCTCTCTCGAGCCGGACGACCACGTGGGCGCCGCCCTTTCCGCGAGCGTGGAGCCAGAGGTCGTTCCCCCGCGCCACCCGCAGGGTGAGAAAGTCGTTCTGCGCCGGACCGCGCCCCACCAGGATCGCGACGCCCGGCAGGGAGCGAAAGGTCCGGTACGGCGGCGCGGGCTCGTCGCGGCGGCGGTGGGTAGCCGCCCGTCGCGGACCCGCACCGAGGCGGCGAGCGTCCTTCTCCAGCCGGGGAAGCGCCGCCAGGCTCGCCTGTTCCAGCTCGCCGAGGAGTGCCCGGAGCGCATCCTGGCGCTTTCGGACCTCGTCCGCCCGCGCCGTCACCCGAGCGGCGCTGTCCACGAACCGGCGGTAGCGTCGGAAGTACCGCTCCATGTTGGCCTGTGGCGTGAGGGCCGGATCGAGGGCCAGGCGAACCTGCCGAGGGCCCTCCTCGGTCCACTCCGTGACGGTCACCTCTCGCGCCCCGCGTCCCACGAGGTGCAGGTGACTCTTGAGCAGGTCCGCGGCTCGTCGGTCCTCTTCCGCCTCCGGCACCCTTCGCGCCTCCTCGGCGAGCTTCTCCAGGGCGCGGACGGAGCGGGCCAGGGCGGCTCTCATCGGCTCGCGCAGCCGGCGTCGGCCCTCGAGGAGCTGTCGCTCCTCCTCGCGCCGGTCGTACTCCGCCTCGACGGCTAAGGAGAGAGGGAACGGGTTCCCCTCCTGTGGCGTGAATCGGCCCGGGCGCGCTAACCCAGACGTGCCGGAGGCCGGGCCGGGCAGACGGGGGGGCTCGTAGCGCTCGCCGGCGAGAAGGCGCCGCCGCCGCGACAGGTTCCGGCCGGCGCTCGCCAGAATGACGCCGTCCCCGCCCACGAGGAAGATGTTTCCGTGGCGACCGGTGAGCTCCGCCACGAGCTCGACCGGGCCCTTCGCCCGTTCGAGGCGCAAGGTCACCACCCGGTCGCCCGCGAGGGAGGTCATCCCCGAGAGGCGCGCCCCCACGACCTCGCGGCGCAGGACGGCCTGGAAGGGGAAGGGAGAGGCGGGTTGTGCCGGCCGGTGGCTCGCCGCGTGGATCCGGGTGCGGTCCGCCTCGGCGGAGACGAGGAGGAGCGCCCCGCCCTCGCGGCCGGCGAGCTCGATTGTGAGCGCCCGCTCTCCGTGCACCCAGGCCGCGGAGATGCGTGCGCCCAGGAGCGGCGCGAGCTCCCTGACGAGGTCGTCGATCTCGCTCGCGGTGAGGGACACGGGAGGTGAAGCGGCGCGGGGGTTCCCGGGGCGCCGGAACCCCCAAATGGCAGCGGCCGCCCTGGGGCGGCCGCGGCGCCAAACGAGCTAAGGGCGGACCTACTTCTTGGCCTTCTTCTTCCCGGCCTTCCGCATCGGCTTCTTCGCAACCTTCTTGGTGGTCTTCTTCGCGGGCATCTGTTCCCTCCTCGGAACGTCCATTCGATGTCGATGGACACGCCTGAATGGACAACTGAAAGGGAGGTTAGCGCGCCGAGATCATCACCGTCAAGGAACCGGCGCGCGATTCTCCACGAGCCTGCGGGCCCTCCAACCCGGATGGATCGCGCCGCGATCCACGGCCCCGCCGATCGCGCTTCACCAAACGTCACACGAAGCCACGGTGCACTCCGGGGTGGGCCGCCTCGCGGACCCTTTCCGGCGGGAGAAACCTCTTCCCGACCCGGGAAAGGGGTGAGATCGGGGCGGCGGGGTCCGCGAGGAGAGGGAGTGGCGTTTGGGAAGCAGACGGCCCGGCCGGAGGGCCGGGCGATGGTGCCCTGAGAGCCGGGCTCGGGCTTGCTCGACCCCACGAAAGCGGGGCCCTTGGGCGGCAGAGCTCTCGGCCCTCCCCTCCGCGGCCCACCGAAGTCCCTCCGGGGCGGGGAGAGGGGGCGATGCCCATGCCCTGGGTCGGCTGCGAGCCTTTCGCTCCAAAGGGTGCGAGGGGCTTCGCCCGACCCGGTGAACAGGCCGGCCCCAAAGCTCCCCCTTGCTTCAGAGCTCCCGCAGGATCTCGTCCACCTTCCCCCGCACGAGCGCCTCGATCGAGGCGAGCCGCTCGGCGGTCTTCGCCTCGAATCGGAGCACGAGGAGCGGTTGGGTGTTCGAGGCGCGCACGAGGCCCCAGCCGTCCGGGAACACCACCCGCACCCCGTCCACCGTGACCGCCTGGTACCGGGCCTTGAACCATTCCTGCGCCCTTTGCACCAGGGCAAACTTCTTGTCCTCGGGGCAGTCCACCCGGATCTCCGGGGTGGAGAAGGTCTGGGGGACATCCGCGAGGAGGGCCCCGAGCGACCGGTCGGTATGGGTGAGCAGCTCGAGGAGACGGGCGGAGGAGTAGATCCCGTCGTCGAAGCCGAACCAGCGGTGGGCGAAGAAGATGTGCCCGCTCATCTCCCCGGCGAGCTGGGCGTGCTCCTCCTTCATCTTGGCCTTGATGAGGCTGTGCCCGGTCTTCCACATGATGGGTCGGCCGCCATGGCGGGCGATGTCGTCGTAGAGGGTCATCGAGCACTTGACCTCGCCCACGATGGCGGCGCCCGGCTCCTCCTCAAGGACCGCCCGCGAGAAGAGGATCATGATCTGGTCGCCCCAGAGGATGTTCCCCTTCTCGTCCACCGCCCCGAGGCGATCGGCGTCCCCGTCGTAGGCGATTCCCACGTCGGCGCCCACCTCCAGGACCGTGCGGCGGAGAGCCTCGAGGTTCTTCGGGACGGTGGGGTCCGGGTGGTGGTTGGGGAAGTGGCCGTCGGGCTCCAAGAAGAGGGGCACAACCTCGAAGCCCAGCGACTCGAAGATGGGGACCGCCACCACCCCGCCGGTGCCGTTGCCCGCGTCGACCACCACCTTGAGGCGGCGGGGGCCGCAGCGGAGGGCTCTTCGGACGTGCTCCTGGTAGGGCCTCACGATGTCGTGGACGATCACCCTCCCGGA
This sequence comes from Anaeromyxobacter sp., assembly GCA_035686075.1. Lineage (GTDB taxonomy): Bacteria > Myxococcota > Myxococcia > Myxococcales > Anaeromyxobacteraceae > Anaeromyxobacter. The sequence continues at coordinate 10,853 of DASRZU010000044.1, read as the reverse complement.
ACCGGTGGAGAAGTGACCCGAATCGGCCAGCGCCCGCAGCTCCTGGATCTCGGCCCCGTGAAAAGTGGCCGAGCCGAGGCCGACCTTGAGACCGTTGTACTCGGGCGGGTTGTGCGAGCCGGTGATCATGCAGATGCCCTGCACGTCCAGGATGTGGGCGGCGAAATAGGTGAGGGGCGTGGGAACGACGCCCAGGTCGACCGCGTCGATCCCCGTGGAGGTGAGCCCGTCGAGCATCGCCCGGGCGAACCGCGGACCGGAGAGGCGGGTGTCGCGCCCCACCGCCACCCTCCGGCCTCCGGCGGCCCTGATTCTCGTCCCGAGCGCCTTTCCGACCAGGTTGACGACCGGCTCGGTCAGGTCGACGTCGACCGTCCCACGGATGTCGTACTCGCGGAAGATGGTCGGCGACAGCGTCTGCATATTGGTTTCTCCTCGATAGCGGTGCGCGCCCGTGAAGTGCCGGGGCTCGCGAGGGGTGCCTTTCCCGGCTCGGTCCGGGCAGGGGGGTATTAAGCTCTCCGGATCGCCGGGGCCAGGGTGCCCTAGAGCACGTCCTCCCGGCCGCGCCGTGCCAGCTCGTCCACCGCTTGGCGGACGTCCTGGGCCCGATCCCGGTGGCAAACGAGCACTGCGTCCCCCGCGTCCACGACGATGACACTATCGAGCCCGATCACCGCCACGGGACGGTCCCCCCTCGCCAGGACCACGTCGTTCTTGCCGAAGAACAAGAGGGCTTCCCCTTCGGTAATGTTTCCCTGGGCGTCGGCCTTGCGGAGTTCCGAGAGCGTCGCGAAGGAGCCCACGTCGCTCCAACCGAAGTCCGCCTGTACCACGGCGATCCGGTGGCTCTTCTCCATGACGCCGTAGTCGATGGAGATGGCGGGGCACTTCGGGAAGACGCGAGAGAGCGTCCGCCCGTAGCGGGGGGTGCCGAGGTCCTTTCCGATGATCTGCAGCTGTTCCCGCAAGACCGGCATGACCCGGCCGATCTCCTCGAGAATGACGTCCGCCCGGAATACGAAGATCCCCGAATTCCACAGGTAGCCCCCCTCGGTCAGGTAGCGGGCGGCGGTCGCAGCGTCGGGCTTCTCCACGAAGCGGGCCACCTTGTGCGCGGGCAGGCGCGCCCGACCGCTCTTCCGCACCGCGATGCGGGGGCCGACCCGGAGGTAGCCATAGCCCGTTTCGGGCCGCGAGGGGCGCAGACCGATGGTGGCGACCGCCCCGGTCTCCGCCAGCCGGGCCGCCGCCGCCAAGGCTTCCCGGAAGGCCGCGGGCCGCGCCACGTGGTGATCGGCCGGGAGCATCGCCATGATGCCCTTCGGGTCGCGGGCCGCCACGTGAAGCGCGGCCAGCCCCACGCAAGGGGCGGTGTTGCGCGGGCATGGCTCGACGATGAAGTTCTCGGCGGGAAGCTTTGGCAGGAGCCGGCGCGCCACCTTTGCGTGCTTCGGCCCGCAGACCACGAGGGTGTGCTCGATCCGGGCGAGCGGGGGAAGGCGCGCTACCGTGGCGGCGAGGAGCGGCGCCTCCCCGGCGAGTGCCAGAAACTGCTTGGGGCGCTCGCGGCGCGACAGGGGCCAGAACCGCGTGCCGGAGCCGCCGGCCATGACCACCGGATGGATCTTCACGCGTTCCTCCGGGCTAAAGGAGCCGAGGCGGGGACGGGTGGGGGAATCTTGGCGGCGAACACGCCCATGGAGCGCGATTGCTAGCCGAGCCGGGGCCGCGGGGCAAGCGGACCCGCGCCTCGCGAGGCCGCCTCAGTACCGATAGTGATCCGGCTTGAATGGGCCATTCTGGGGGACCCCGATGTAGGCCGCCTGCCGCCGGGTGAGGCGCGTGAGGCGCGCGCCGATCTGCCCGAGGTGCAGGGCGGCCACTTTCTCGTCGAGGCGTTTGGGAAGGGTGTAGACGCGTTTCTCGTAGGAGGCCCGCTGGGTGGCGAGCTCGATCTGCGCCAAGGTCTGGTTGGTGAACGAGTTCGACATCACGAACGAGGGATGGCCGGTGGCGCACCCCAGGTTGAGGAGGCGTCCCTCGGCCAGGACCAACACCCGGTGGCCGTCCTTGAACACGAACGAGTCGTACTGCGGCTTGATGTTGACGCGTCTCGTTTCCTTCTTGAGCGCCGCGATGTCGATCTCGTTGTCGAAGTGTCCGATGTTGCCCACGATGGCGCAGTCCTTCATGGCCCGCAGGTGCTCGATCCTGATGACGTCGATGTTGCCGGTCGCGGTGACGAAGAGGTCCGCCTCCTTCACCACGTCCTCGACCCGCACCACGGGAAAGCCCTCCATCGAGGCCTGGAGCGCGTTGATGGGGTCGATCTCCGCCACCACCACCCGTGCCCCTTGCCCGCGCAGGGCCTGGGCGCAGCCCTTCCCCACGTCGCCGTAGCCGCAGACGAGGCACAGCTTCCCGGCCAGCATCACGTCGGTGGCCCGGTTGAGGCCGTCCACGAGCGAGTGCCGGCAGCCGTAGAGGTTGTCGAACTTCGACTTGGTGACCGAGTCGTTGACGTTGATGGCCGGGAAGAGCAGGGTCCCGGCCTTCTGCATCTCGTACAGCCGATGGACGCCGGTCGTGGTCTCCTCGGTGACGCCGGCGCATTCCCGGGCCACCCGGGTCCAGCGGCGCGGGTCCTCCTCGAGGGTGCGGGAGAGGAGCGAGAGGACCACGGCGTACTCCTCCGGGTCTTCCGCCTTGGGGGCGGGCACGCGCCCCGCCCTCTCGAACTCGACCCCCTTGTGCACGAGCAGGGTGGCATCGCCCCCGTCGTCGACGATCTGCGTGGGTCCTCGCCCACCACCGAAGTCGAGAGCCCGCTCGGTGCACTCCCAGTACTCGGGGAGGGTCTCGCCCTTGAAGGCGAAGACCGGGACGCCCCTCGGCCGCCTCTGGGTCCCCCTTCGTCCCACCACCACCGCCGCCGCAGCGTGGTCCTGGGTGGAGAAGATGTTGCAGCTCGCCCACCGCACCTCGGCACCGAGATCGACCAGGGTTTCGATGAGGACGGCGGTCTGGATGGTCATGTGCAGGGAGCCGGTGATGCGCTGGCCGGAGAGGGGACGCTTCCGGGCGTACTCGCGCCGGACGGCCATGAGCCCCGGCATCTCCTTCTCGGCGAGCTCGATCTCCTTGCGGCCCCACTCGGAGAGGCCGAGGTCCTTCACCCGGTGTTCCGGGGCGGCGGGCGCCTCCCGGGCGGCGGGGCTCTTCTTCGCGGTCGACTCGGGCATAGGGTCCTCCGATGGCTACGAGGGGAATGCAGGCGCGCGGGGCGGGGGGGCAGGGCGTGGGCCTCTCTTCAAGGAGTCCCTCCGGCGGTGGCCAAAACCAGCCCGGGTCCCTTCGCCCCGGGCTCGGGGGGGAGAGAGCGGGCGGTCGCCCCGGGGAACCCCGCTGCGACGAGAAGGCTCGCGAGCTCGTCCGGGTCGAACCCGGCGTGGACCTGCCCGATGCGCCGGCGCAGCTCCTCGTCGGCGTGGCGGACCGCGTCCACCAGGACGAGCCGGCCCGAAGGGCGCAGGATCCGATGCGCCTCCGAGAGGACCGGTCCCGGGTCCTCCTGGTAGGCGAGGACGAGCACCAAGAGGGCCGCGTCGCAGCTCGCCGCGGCGAGGGGGAGGTGGGTGAGGTCGGCCTCGTGGAGCTCCACGTTCGAGAGCCCCTCGGTCCGCCGCCGCGCCGCCCTGAGCATGGCTTTGGAACGATCCACGGCCACCACCCGGGCCACCCGCGGGGCGAGCGCCGCGGTGACCGCGCCGGTCCCGCAGCCCAGGTCGGCCACGGTCCAGGAGGGCGGGAGGAGGGAGAGGAGCACCTCCGTCCCGAACGAGCGTCCGTAGACCCGTTCCCTGAGCCCGTCCCAATCCCGGGAGGCGCCGGCGAAGAACTTCCGGGCGAGGTCGCGGCGGGCCAGCACCGCCTCGAGCCTCTTGCCGTCCTGCGCCACCGAGGCCCAGCCCTCGAGCTCCCCCCGGGCGAGCCCAAAGAGCTTCCTCGCCCCCGGGGCCGAATCGGGGGAAAAGGCGTAGAGGCTCCTTGTCCCCTTGCGGCGGGACCCGACGAAGCCCCCGGCCGACAAAAGCTTGAGGTGCCGGCTCACGGTCGATTGCGGGAGCGCCAGTACCTCGCACAGCTCCAGCACCGACAGCTCTCGCTTCTCCAGGGCACAGAGGAGCCGAAGCCGAGTGGGATCGGAGAGGAGCTCCATCCAGCCGAGGAAGGTGCCGGGGTGCCGCCCACGCTTATCCATCCTATTATCCGGATGGAAGGATATTCGCGCCGCCCATCGCCGTCAAGCGAGAGCGGGCCCTTGGGAGGAAGCGGCCTCTAACGGGTCCCGTCCCCCCGCCCCGGTTGCCAGGCAACCCCCGCGCTATCCCGCGACCACCTTCATCTTCGCGCCGGCCGCGTCCCGGAGGGCGTCCTTCTTGTCGGTCGCCTCCCAGGTGAACGCCTTCTCGGTGCGGCCGAAGTGGCCGTAGGCAGCGGTGCGCCGGTAGATGGGCCGGAGGAGGTCCAGGTACTCGATGATGCTGCGGGGCTTCAGGTCGAAGACCTCGCGGACGGCCCGAGCGATGCGGGCGTCGGGGACGGCCCCGGTCCCGAAGGTCTCGACCATGACCGACACGGGCTCCGCGACGCCGATGGCGTAGGCCACCTGCACCTCGCACCGGCGGGCCAGCCCGGCCGCCACCACGTTCTTGGCGATGTGCCGCCCCATGTAGGCGGCCGACCGGTCCACCTTCGAGGGGTCCTTGCCCGAGAACGCGCCGCCGCCGTGCCGGCCCATTCCGCCGTAGGTGTCGACGATGATCTTGCGCCCGGTGACACCGGTGTCGCCCATCGGCCCGCCGATGACGAACCGACCGGTGGGGTTGATGAAGACCTTGGTCCGCCGGTCGAGGAGCCGGCGGGGAAGCGCCTTGGCGATGACCTCCTCGCGGATGGCCGCGTGGAGCCGCTTGTTGGAGACCTCGGCCGAGTGCTGGCTCGAGACCACCACCGCATCGATGCGGGCCACCCGACCGTCGCGATACTCGACCGAGACCTGGCTCTTGCCGTCGGGGCGCAAGAAGTCGAGCCCCGCTCGCCGCGCCTTGGCGAGCTGGCGGGTGACGGCGTGGGCGTACTGGATGGGCGCCGGCATGAGCTCGGGGGTCTCGTCGCAGGCGAACCCGAACATCATCCCCTGGTCGCCCGCGCCCCCGACGTCCACACCCTGGCCGATGTCCGGCGACTGCTGGTCGACCGCCACTAGGACCGCGCAGGTGTTCCCGTCGAACCCCATCTCCCCCGAGGTGTAGCCGATGTCCTTCACCACTTCCCGGGCCAGCCTCGGGTAGTCGATCTTCGCCTTGGTGGTGATCTCGCCGGCGATCATGACGTAGCCGGTCTTGAGCAACGTCTCGCAGGCCACCCGGCCCTTCACGTCCTGGGAGAGCACGGCGTCGAGCACGGCATCGGAGATCTGGTCGGCCATCTTGTCCGGATGGCCCTCCGTGACGGACTCGGAGGTGAACAGGGCATCGGTCAGCGGCATGGGGACTCCTCGCGGAGACCGGGAAGGTATGCGCCCCCCCGTGACCCTGTCAACATCGCGGAGGGGCGGCCGCTCCGTCGGCGGATCGGCGCGTCCCCTCTTCTGGGTTCAGGCGATCCCGCCGCCGGGCAGGGCCGGGGTCTCGAACAGGTCGGGGAAGCGCTGTTGCATCGCCTCGCGCACCTCCCGCTCGATGTCGTCGGCGAAGGTGAGCGAGAGGAGCCGGTCGACGAGGGCTCGCGCGTCCGCGGCCCGGGAGCCGCGGACCACCTTCTTGACCGCCGGGATCGACGGGCCGTTCATGGAGAGCTCGGTCACCCCCAGGCCGAGGAGCACCAGGGTGTGGAGGGGGTCGCCGGCCATCTCCCCGCAGACCGACACCGGGATCTGGGCCGCCTTTGCCGCCTCGCACACCCCCCGCACCATCCGGAGCACGGCGAGGTGGAGCGGCTTGTACAAGTAGGCGACGTCCTTGTTCTGGCGATCGATGCCGATGGCGTACTGGATGAGGTCGTTCGTCCCGATGGAGAAGAAGTCGCACTCCCTGGCCAGGCGATCGGCGAGGAGGGCGGCGCTGGGGAGCTCCACCATGATCCCCACCGGCACCCGCCGGGTGGGGATGGTCTCGCCAGAGAGCTCCGCCTGCGCCTCCGAGAGCACCCGCCGGGCGGCGCGGAGCTCGGCCACCCCGGAGATCATGGGGAACATGATCTTCAGGTTTCCGTGGATCGAGGCGCGCAGGAGGGCGCGGAGCTGGCTGCGGAACAGCTCCGGGTGGCGGAGGCAGTAGCGGACGGCGCGGAGGCCCAGGGCGGGGTTGTCGGCGTGCAGACGCATGCCGGCCGGCAGCTTGTCCCCCCCGAGATCGAAGGTGCGGATCGTGACCGGGCGCCGCCCCACCGCCTCGAGGATGCGCCGGTAGTTCTGGTAGTGCTCCTCCTCGGTGGGCAGGTCGCTGCGCCCGAGGAAGAGGTACTCGGTCCGATAGAGGCCCACTGCCTCCCCGCCGTGGGCGAGGAGGCTCGGGACCTCCTCGGCAAACTCGATGTTCCCCCCGAGCAAGAGGTGCTCCCCGTCCTGGGTGATGGCGGGGAGGTCCCGGGTCCTGAGCAGCTCGCGCTCCTCGTCCTTTAGCCTCTCGCGGGCCTGCTGGTACTCGGCACGCTCCGCGGGCGAGGGGTTCACGAGCACCACGCCGCGCGCCCCGTCCACCACCACCCAGTCTCCGCGCCCGGCGCTGGCGGTGATCCGGCCCACCCCCACCACCGCCGGGATCTCGAGCGCCCGGGCCACGATGGCGGTGTGGGAGGTCCGCGCCCCGGCGTCGGTCACGAAGGCCCCCACCCGGTTTCCGTGCAAGAGCAGGGCGGTGTCGGCGGGGGAGAGGTCGTGGGCGACGATGATGGCCCCCTCGGGCGGCGCCCCCTCCACGTCGGCCGCTTGGCCCAAGAGGTTCTTGATGAGCCGCTCGCACACGAAGTCGACGTCGGCCCGCCGCTCCTTGAAGTACTCGTCCGCGTCCTGGTGGAAGGCGCCCTTGATCCGCCGGGCGGCGCGCTTCACCGCCCACTCGGGGTTCACCCGCTCCTCCCGGACGAGCCGCCTCACCTCGCCCACGAGCATCTCGTCGCGGAGCATCATCCGGTGCATGTCGAGGATGGCGGTGTGCTCGCCGGCGGCCGCCCCACCGGAGGCTTCCACCTTGCGTTTCACCTCGTCGAGCTGGGCGTCCGAGGCCTCGAGCGCCGCCCGGAACCGCAAGAGCTCCCCCTCGACCTCGTCGACCGCCAGGCGCCGCTTGGGGGTCTGGACCCTCCGCCGTTCCATGGTCCAGCACTGCCCGATGGCGATGCCGGGGGAGGCCGCCAGCCCGACCAGGATGGTGGAGGTGGAAGGGCTCATTTCTCTCCGAACCCGTCCTCGATGACCTTCGCGAGAGCGACGAGCGCGAGCTCGGAATCGTCGCCCTCGATCGAGACGGTGATCTGGGCGCCCTTGCCCGCGGCCAGGGTGAGTACCCCCATGATGCTCTTGCCGTTCACCTCCATGCCATCCTTCTCCACCTGGACCTCCGACCGGAACCGGTTCGCCGTCTGGACGAGCTGGGCCGCGGCCCGGGCGTGGAGCCCCAGGGTGTTCACGATGACGAAGGTGCGGACCTGACGGGACATCGGCTATCGGCCCCCCGGCAGGTGGGCGAGCAGGACCGCCGTGCCGGTGCCGGCGGCGGCCGCCAGGTAGACCGTGGTGACGAGGCGCGCGCCGCGGGAGAGGGCGGCGTAGCCCAGCACCGCCAAGAGGGCGGCGAGCCCCCCGGCCCAAGGACCGAGGCTGAGGGCTCCCCTCAAGACGAAGATCCCCGCCGCCACCCCGGCCAGCCCGGCCCCCGCGGTGCGGAGGCGGTCGGCCACCACCGGCAAGGTCAGGCGGGCGAGCAGGGGGACGAGCTCGTCCCCTCGAGTGTACCCGGCGCGGAACAGGGCGATCCGCAGGCTCAGGTGGATGGCGTTGTAGACGATCACCACCGCCCAGATCGCCCCGAGCCCCAGGACCAGGGCGCCCACCGCGCCCAGGGCCCCGAAGAAGGGGCGCAGGGCGGTCCAGAAGAAACCGTCCCCGATGGCGGCGAGCGGCCCCTGCAGCGTCAGCTTGTAGTCCTGCGGGGCTCTTTCCGGCTCGAGCCCGGCCGCCACCCGTTCCTCGTGGTGGATGGCCCCGCCCAGGATCGCGGCCGCCATGTAGGGATGGCAGTTGAAGAACCCCATGTGCCGGTGGAGGGCCTCTTCCCGCCGGGCGGGGTCGGGGTAGATGGTCCGCAGGGCGGGGGCGATGGCGTAGGCGAACCCCAGATTCTGCATCCCCCGGCGGTTCCAGGTCGCCTGCAGAAAGAGGCTCCGCAAGAACACGTGCGCGAGCGTCCGGGCCGGCACCGGGGAAAACTCGGCCGGCGCGGGCGAGGCCCTCACAACGCCCTCCCCGCGAGGACGCTCGCCAGGCCGACCACCGCCGTCGCGGCGGCGGCGCCGAAGAAGGAGACGGGAACGGCGCGCGCCCTGAGCGCCTTGGCACCGGCGGCGCAGGCGACGGCGGCCAGCGAGAAGAAGCCCACCCTGAGGGGCGAGGCGAGGGCCGGCAGAGCGCGGAGCACCGCGGGCACCACCCGGGCGGTGAGAGCGGCCGCCGCCGGGGCGAGCACCGCGCTCAAGAGAAAGGACGCCCCCAGCCCGTAGAGGTTGCAGCGGGTCGCGGCCCTCAGGTGGTGATCGGACAGCTCGAGCTCGGCCCGGGAGGCGATCCGCTCGTTGAAGACCTCGACCCCCTTCTCCCCCAGCCGTCCGAGGTACGCTACCGGGACCGCGACGAGGATGGCGAGGGTGGCGATCTCCGGGGTGAGGGGCGCGCCCATCCGTTTCGCGGAGAGGACCGCGCCCCCGACCACGCCCGCCGTCCCCAGCGCTTCGTGGACCGGAACAGCGGCCCCCAGGTTCACCGCTCCCAGCCACAAGAGCTCGAGCGGTACGCTGAGCAGCAGCCCACCGGCCGGGTCGCCCAGGGCCCATCCGACCACCGGCCCGAGCACGATGGGGCGCGACAGCATCGCTTGGAGGAAGCCCTTTCGCTCGATGGCGGCGAGCCCTGCCACGACGCCGAGGATGAGGTAGGCCAAGCGAGGCTGAGTCTAACCTAACGGGCCGCGGCGTACCGGCGTTCGAGCTCCGCCATCCCGGTGGGGGGCTCGGCCGGGATCGCCCGGGCCTCGATGGCGAAACCCTCCCCCTCCATGGAGCGCAGGGCCTCGAGCTCGGGGTCCCCCAGGAACACCGAGGGCGTGACGGCGTGCCGTCCCGGCGCGAAGTGGACGTTCCCCACGTTGACGGTGGGCGCGAGCTTGGCGGTGAGGCCGGCGGTCCGGGCCCGGGACAGGTCGGCCACGTCGCGGACCAGAACGAGGGTCCGGCTCCGGTCGTTCGCCAGCGCGGCGTAGTCGACCTCGCCCACCGGCTTCACCTCGATGGGCAGCTCGGGGGGGACGCACAGGGTCATCGCCGCGAGGGCGAGCGGGCTCGTGGCCGCCGCGTCGTCGGCGACCACCACCTTCTGGATCCTGAGCTTCGGGACCCAGGCCTCCAGGATCTGGCCGTGGAGGAGGCGGTTATCGACGCGGACGAGGACGATCACGTGCCTTTAGACGGACCCGCGGGCCGGGGATTCAAGGGCGGGTCAGCTCCTATTGCTCCTCGCGCGGGTACGCAGGAGCTCCGAGGCGAGGGTGATGTTCTTCTGGCCGTACCCGGAGACCAACTCGGCCAGGGGCCGCAGGGCAAGCCGTTCGGCCCGTCCGGTAGCGAGCTTCAGGAGCATGGGGAGGTTCACGCCCGTGACCACCTCGATCCGGTCGTCCAGGAAGGTGAGGGCCAGGTTGGCGGGAGTTCCCCCGAACATGTCGGTGAGGACGAGGACGCCCTCCCCGTCGTCCACGTGGGCGATCGCCTGGCGCAGCCGCTCGCGCGCCTCGTCCATCGAGGAGGCGGCAGAGATGGTGAGCCCTTCGCACTTCTCCAGGGGGCCGACGATGCCCGAGGCGGTGCGAATGAGCTCTTCCGCCAGCTGTCCGTGCGTGGCGACGACCAGTCCGACCATGAGGCCTTAGAACGCTCCTGCCTTCCCCCCCGCCGCCGCGGCCTCTCCGCCGCGACCCGGGGTCGGCCGGCGCCGGTACCATAGCCGCGCGCCTCGCGGCAAGCTACTCCCGCTACTCCTTCTCCAGGTCCCGGTGCCAGAGGCGGACCGGCTGGCCCCCCGAGGAGAGCCGCCGCGCGAGTTCGGCCGCCAGGGCCACCGACCGGTGCTTCCCCCCGGTGCAGCCGATGGCGATCGTGAGGTAGCTCTTGCCCTCGCTCCGGTAACGGGGCAGGAGGAACCCGAGCAGATTCAGGATCCGGTCCAAGAAAGCCCGGGCATCGGGCTGGGAGAGGACGAACTCCGAGACGCGTCCATCCGTGCCCGGGAGAGGCTTCAGCTCCGGGATGAAGTAGGGGTTCGGCAGGAAGCGCACGTCCAGCACCAGGTCGGCGTGGGTCGGGATCCCCTGGCGGAAGGCGAAGGAGACCACCGTCACCCCGAGCTTGGTGCTCTCGCTGCCCACCAGGCGGCGGCTGACCAGGCGCTTCAGCTCGTGGACGTTGAGGGTGGTGGTGTCGACCAGCTCGTCGGCCAGCGCCTTCAGGTCGGAGAGCGCCCTCCGCTCGGCCGCGATCCCGTCCGACACCGTCTCCCCCTCGCCGGCCAGCGGGTGGCG
>DASRZU010000043.1:0-70670 GCA_035686075.1 Anaeromyxobacter sp. | reverse complement strand
GGGCGCGAGGCCCGGGATCGCGGCCGCGACCGATGCGACGCGGGCGAGATCCTGGACCAAGCTGGCCGAGGCGGCGACGCAGCTCGCTGGGCTGGGCCCCGGCCTGACTCCTTCAGGCGACGACTTCCTCGCGGGCCTCCTGGCGGCGATCCGCTACCACGGCACGACCGCGGGCTACCCGGTGCCCCAGGCGGCGCTGGACGAGGTTGCCGCGCGCGCCTCGGCCGGCACCACCACCTACTCCGGGTTCCTCATCCGGTGCGCGGCGCGGGGACTGGTGAGCGAACCGGTCGAGCGCTGGCTGACGGCGATGCACGCCGGTTCGAGAGCAAACGTCGCACCCACCGCGGCGGTGGCGGCCATCGGCCATTGTAGCGGGGTGGACTTGCTCGCCGGGCTCGTCTGCGGTCTTGAGACGGCGCGGGGGTGGCGCGCATGATCGAGGAGACCGCCACCGTGGCCGAGACCCTCCGTGCCTCTGGGGTCTTCCGCGCCAAGATGCAGATCCGGGGGGTGGCCGAGCGGCTGGGGAGCGTGTTTCCCTGCGGGATCCGCAACGGCGATGACGCGGCCGCCATCCCGGACCGCGACGGCTGGCTCCTGCTGGCCGCCGATGGAATCCTCCCCGATCTGGTGGATCGCGATCCCTACCTGGCGGGCCGCTGCGCCGTGCTGGCCAACGTGAACGACGTGTACGCCATGGGGGGGCGGCCCACCGCCATGGTCGACGTGCTGGGCGCGCCTTCCGACTCCGTCACCGCCGAGTTGTGCCGCGGGCTCCGCGATGGCGCCGTCCGCTATCGGGTGCCCATCGTGGGCGGCCACCTGCTCCGGACGGCGGTGAGCGGCTCGCTGGCCGTCGCCATCGTGGGTCGCGCCCGGACCCTCATCACCAGCTTCGACGCCCGCCCCGGCGATCGCCTGGTTCTCATCACGCACCCGGACGGTCGCTGGATGGAGCCAGACGGCTTCTGGAACGCCACCCTGGCGCGCAACGATGCGGCACTGGTGCCCAATCTCGAGTTACTGCCCGCCGCCGCGGAGGCCGGGCTGGTGTCCGCCGGCAAGGACGTGAGCATGAGTGGCCTGGCCGGGACGGCGGTGATGCTGGCGGAGGCGTCCGGGGTGGGCGCCCGGATCGATCTTGACGCGCTACCACCCCCACCCGGCGTGCCGCTCGTTCGGTGGCTGACCGCATTCATGTCGTACGGGTTCCTCCTGTCGGTCCGTCCCGACGCCTACCCCGAGCTCGTGGCGCCCTTCGCGTCGCGGGGGCTCACGGTCGGGAGGGTCGGGGAGATCGTCCCGGGTTCGCGGGTCGAGCTTTGCCGCGGTGAGGAACGCGCCCTGCTCTGGGACTGGCGCGGCCGCGCCTTCACCGGGTTCGGTGCCCCATGAGCGGATCCACCATCGCCTGGGGCGTGGAACAACGCTTCTTCCTTCCCAACGAGGACGCCCGACCCGTCGCCGCGGCGATGGCCCTGCAGCCCGAGCCGCCGCGGCGCCCGGTCTTCGTCGGTGGATCGGGCCTTCTCCTCCTGGAGGCGCTGGCGCGCACGGGTGGCGACCCTCGCGCGACCTTCGTCGATGTCGCCCCCTTCCAAGTGAAGTATTTCTCCGAGGTGGTTGGGACCGTCCAGGCGGCGCGCACGAGCGCGGACCTCCGGTGGTGGTTTGCGGAGGAGACTTATCCGCGGTTGCGGGCCCACTACCGCGAGCGCGGCCAGGACTACTCGCTCGATGCCGCGCTCCGGGCCATGCGCGAGCTCTTCGGGCTGTCGCTGTTCTTTGAGGATGCCTCGCTCGCACGCGCGCGGCCTATCGCCCGGACGACCGCCGTTCGCCGCGAGGAGATCGGCCGCTACCTCGCTCGCACCGAGGAGCGGCACGACTTCATCTACCTGAGCAACGTGGTCGACTACCTCGACGGCGACGCGCTCGACCGGCTCCTCAAAGCCTGCCGTCGACACAACGCACCGGTCTACGTACTCGTGACGTCGGCCTGCCCCGATCCGGAGGGGTTCCTGGCCGCATCGGAAGCCGCTGGATTCACCCGCGATCCGCGCAGCTGCTCGCTGGACGAGCAGAACCATGGGCTGGGGTCCCGGGCCCTTGATCGCTCCTGGAACAGGCCTGGTACCATCCACCTGCTGGTCCCGCACTCGACCCCCGGAGGCGAGAGGTGAAGATAGTGGAAGGCCTCCAGTTCGAGACCTTCAAGCGGCTGCTCCTGGCCATGGCGCAGCAGCGGTCCGTTGCGCATCTCTTGGAGCTGGTCACCGACCACCTCGCCGCGACCAGCGACGTCGCCCTCGTCCGGATCTGGCTGCTCGGTCCGGGCGGGGGGTGCGAGATCTGCAGGGAGGCGTCCCACTGCTCCGACCGGTCGAAGTGCCTGCACCTCGTTTCGAGCCAGGGCTGCTCGATCGTGGACAACACCGTCTGGGGGCGCACCGACGGAGCGTTCCGGCGGTTCCCGCTGGGATTGCGTAAGGTCGGGCGGATCGCGCTCACCGGTCAACCGCTCGAGGTGATGGAGATCGGGGAGGACGCCGACTGGATCGCCGACCACGAGTGGGTGCGGCGCGAGCAAATCGTGGGGTTCGCGGGGCAGCCGTTGGTCCACCGCGGCGAGGTGCTGGGGGTGCTGGCGTTCTTCACCCGGGTCCGCATGGCGGAGGACACGATCTCCATGCTGCGGATGGTGGCCGACCACCTGGCCTCCGCCCTGGAGAACGCCTGGTCGTTCGAGGAGATCGAGCGGCTCAAGAAGCGGATCGAGATGGAGAACACCTACCTCCGCAAGGAGGTGGACTCGGCCGCGGCGGCAGGCGGGCTGGTCGGGATCTCCCCGGCCACACAGCACATCCGCCGCCGGGTCGAACTGGTCGCGCCGACGGACGCCAACGTGCTCATCGCCGGGGAGTCGGGCACCGGAAAGGAGGTCGTGGCCCGGGAGATCCACGCGCGCAGCAACCGCCGGGAGCGGCCGATGATCAAGATCAACTGCTCCGCGGTGCCCAAGGAGCTGTTCGAGAGCGAGTTCTTCGGGCACGCCAAGGGGTCGTTCACCGGGGCCGCCCGCGAGCGCTTCGGCCTCTTCCAGGCCGCCGACGGGGGGACGTTGTTCCTGGACGAGGTGAGCGAGATACCGGTCACCCTTCAGAGCAAACTCCTCCGGGTGATCCAGGAAGGCGAGTACCGACGCGTCGGAGAGGAGCACGACCGCAAGGTGGACGTGCGGATCATCTCGGCCACCAATCGCCACCTGCTGAGCGAGATCCAGAACGGCTCGTTTCGCGAGGACCTCTATTACCGGCTCCAGGTCTTCCCCTTCGAGATCCCGCCGCTCCGCGAGCGGCGCGAGGACATCGAGCCGCTGGCAGCGCATTTCCTCGAGTACGCGGCTCGCAAGCACCAGCGGCCGCACCTCACGCTCCGAACCGGGGATATCGAGCGGCTGAGCGAGTACGATTGGCCCGGGAACTGCCGCGAGCTGCAGAACGTGCTCGAGCGGGCGGTCATCACCTCTCAGGGCGGCCACCTCAACATCGAGATCCCGAACTCCCGGGCCCCGAGCGCTCGCCGGACCGTGGACGCGAAGGATCCTCCACAGCGCATCCTCACCGAGACAGACATCCGCCGCCTGGAGCGGGACAACACGCTCGCGGCCCTGAAGAGGTGCCACTGGAAGATCTATGGCCCCGGGGGTGCGTCCGAGCTGCTGGGCGTCCGCCCCACCACCCTCGTGTCCCGCCTCAAGAAGATCGGGATCAGCCGCCGCGACCTGGTGCGCACCGGGGAGGGGGACTCGTGATCACCGTTCGCTACCCGGGGGTGGCACGCCCCGAGGAGGCGCTCCCGCCGGGCGCACTGCGCGGCCGCCGCAACCTCGTCCCCTTGCCCTACCGGCGGGTCAGCGTCCAGCCCTACGACGGCGCGATGGATGAGAGTGCGATCGCCGCTCACCTGCTCGGCCGGGAATCCTACCGGCGGACCGACTTCGTGGTTCTGCGCGCGCCCGCCGAGCGCTACGCGGTGGCCGCCATAAGCCGTGCGGGCGGGGAGGAGCTGTTCTCGCCGATCACGGGCGTCGAGGTGCTGGCACTCCCGGACACCTGCCGCTACGTCCGCGCGCCGGCCACGGACTGCGGCAATCGCTCCGCGCTGGCCGAGGCGGCGGCCGCGGCGGGTCTGGACGCCGGCGGGACGCTCGTCGTCGAAGGCCTCTACGACCATGTGAACTTCATCCATCATCCCGATCCGATCTTGCTGCGAGTGGTCGAGGTCACGCCCCCCTTTCCACCGAAGCTGTACCACCTGGTCCAGCGCGTGCTGGCCTACGCGGACCTGCCTCCCATCCGCCTGGAGCTGGAACAGATCGATCTCACTTCGCGGGCGCGGGAGACCGGCGCACGATCGTTCTTGGCACCGTGCCGCTCGGGCGGGCTGGACCAGCTCGGGGGGCCGGTCGCCTTCCTGGACGAGCGGCCACCGCGGCGGGAGGCCTGGGTGCTGGTGGGATGCGAGCGCAGCCTCGAGTTCCACCGCCACTATTACGGCGACGAGCCCCCGCGCGTCGAGCTGTGCCCGCGCAAGCTGGCCGGCTCGCGAGGCGAGCCGACCCTGGTAAAATGTTGCCTGCTTGAGTACGACCTCGAGCGGGAGGGCCAGGTGATGGTGGTGCCCTGGGGCAGCGACCTGGATCTCATCGAGCGGGCTCTGCACCATATCGTGGAAGAGGCGAACGATGCGTGACGATCCGTGGAAGGGGCTGGTGCTGGTCGAGGAGCTGCTGTCGCGAAGAACGGTGCGGCCGCGATCGGTCGGTTGGACCATGGTCATCGACGTGGGCCTGGGGATGCGCGAGACCCAGGACGTGCTGGAGATGGCCGGTGATTACATCGACCTCTGGAAGCTCAGCTTCGGTACCTCGGTCCTCATCCCCAGCGACATCCTGGTTCGCAAGATCGCCCTCATCGAGGAGCACGGCATCCACACCATGCCGGGTGGGACGCTGTTCGAGGCCGCGGTGATGCAGCAGCACTGCCGGGTGTACCTGCAGCGAGCCCGGCAGCTGGGCTTCTCGGCGGTGGAGATCGCGGACGGAACGCTCCCCTTGCCTGCCTACCGGCGCGAGCGGATCATCCGCGGCGCTCGGGAGGCGGGGCTAGTCCCCATCACCGAGGTGGGCAAGAAAGATCCCAAGCTGCAGCCTTCCTCGACGGAGCTGGCGGAGTTAGCGCTCTGCGACCTGGCCTGGGGCGCGGAGGCGGTGATCGTCGAGGGGCGCGAGTCGGGCAAGGGAGTCGGGATCTACGACCCGGAGGGCAATGTCCTGGAGGACGGGGTTTCGACCATCGCCCGCATCGTCGGGGACTGCTGCGACAAGCTCATCTGGGAGGCGCCCCTCAAGCCTCAGCAGGCCGCCCTGATCGCGCGCTTCGGGGTCAACGTCGGCCTGGGCAACATCGACCCGCGCCAGGTGCTGGCGCTGGAGGCGCTGCGCGTCGGGCTGCGGTTCGAGACGCTGCGCCCCGTGGCGGAGGCGCTGCGCGCCGCGGGAAAGTGGCAGCCGGAGCTGGTCGAGGCTCCGGAGACGGCACATGCCCGTCGGTGATCCCAGCGACTCGGGGCGGGGCGCACGGGCGGACCAGGTCTTGGACATCGGCGTACGCATCGCCAACCGGCCCGCGGAGTCGATGGTCGAGGCCGCGTTCGCCAGCGAGCTCGAGGCCGAGCGGGCGCTCGCCCCCGAGATGGGCCTGGCCGATCTGGCACACACGATCATGTCCATCGAGGCGGGGATCGTCCCGGCGGCCCCCGGACGAGAGTTGCTCCAGGCCCTGCTCGAGCTCCACGACCAGCCCAGGCTGTTGGCGCTCGATCCCCGCCTGGGAGATCTCTACACCAACCGCGAGGCCTGGCTCGCCGACCGCACCGAGGCGGCCGGCTGGCTCGGAGCTGGACGGGCGCGGCGCGAGGCGACGACGGTCGCCTACCAGCTTTTGGTCCGCGGGCGCCTGCTCGACCTGGCCCCAGCGCTGGTCGGCCTGGGGGACTCCCTGACCGGCCGCGCTCTCGACCTGCGCGAGGCCCTTTCGCCGGACTACACCTACCTGCGCGCCGGGCAGCCGACCAGCTTCGGGCACACGCTCCTCGCCACCGCCTTCGGCGTGTTGCGCGATCTCGAGCGGCTGCGGGCCCTGTACCAGCGATGGGACCATTGCGCGGCAGGGTGCGGCAGCGCCAATGGCTCCCGCCTCCCGCAGGACCGGCCTCTCCTCGCGGCGCTGCTCGGGTTCGGGGGAGTGGCGGAGCACGCCCGCGATGCCATGTGGCAGGCGGACCTGGCCGTCGAGGCACTCGGCGTGGCCGTGGCCGCGGCCGTCAACGCGGACCGGCTCGCCGAGGACCTCTGGTTCTATGCCGCCGACGAGGTCGGACTGGTGGTCATCTCCGATGCGCACGCTCGGGCGAGCAAGATCATGCCGCAGAAGCAGAACCCCTACGCCCTGGCCTACGTCCGCGCGGTGGCTCATCAGGTCCTCGGCGCCCAGGCGGCGGTGAGCAGCGCCGGGCGGACCCCCTCGGGCCAGCCGGACAGTCGGATCGTCGCTTACCGCGCAGTGCCGGAGGCGATCCGGGCGGTGTCCGGTGCCGTGGGGCTCCTCGGCGAGGTGGTGGCGGACCTCGAGGCTGACGCCGCGCGGGGCGAGGCGCTCCTCGCCTCGGGGTTCACCTGGGCGACCGATCTCGCCGAGGCCCTGAGCCGCGAGGCCGGCTTGGACTTCCGCACCGCGCACCGGGCGGTCGGAACCCTCGTCCGCGAGCTGGTGTCCGGCCACGGCGGATCCGTCACCGCCGAGCGAGTCGCCGAGGTGGCCGGACGCATCGCCGGGCGCCCGGCGCCGATCTCGCGCGATGCGGTCGAACGGGCGCTCGATCCGCGGCGAGCCGTGGCCGAGCGGACCGGGCCCGGCGGTGCCGCGCCGCAGGAGGTCGAGGCGATGGCCGCCCGGTGCCGGGCGGCGTTGGGGGAGCACCGCGCCTGGGCAGACGCGACGGGGCGGCGCGTTCGGGAGGGCGCGGAGGCGCTCCTGGCGCGTGCCCGGGCGCTCGCCGCTGGCGGCTAGAGGAGGAGAAGCCTTGGCTGCGACCATGCTCGACTCCGTCACCTACGGGCCGCTCTGGCGGAGCGCCGCTCTGGCCGGGCTCTTCGAGGAGATCCCCCGCACCCGGGCCTGGCTGGAGATCCTGGCGGTGCTGGCCGAGGTAGAGGGGGAGTTCGGGGTGATCCCCGCGGAGGCAGCGCGCGGCGTGGCCGCGAGCTGCCGCGCGGTGAACGTCGACGCGGACCTCTTGGCGGAGCTGGCCGCCGCACGCCACCGTACCGGACACTCCACCGCGGGCCTCATCGAGGCCGTGGCCCGAAGAGCACCCGCGGTCGCGGCGGAGTGGGTGCACTTCGGCGCCACCGTGCAGGACCTCACCGACACCTGGTTGATGACGGCGCTTCGCACGGCGCGGACCCACCTCGGCGCGCAGGTTGCGGCGGCCGCGGCCACGCTGGCCGAGCTGGCGCGCCTCCACCGGGCCACCCCCATGCCCGGTCGGACCCACGGGCAGGAGGGCCTGCCCATCACCTTCGGGTTCAAGGTCGCGGGCTGGGTGGCGGAGCTGCGCCGGCACCGCGCCCGGCTGGCGGAGCTGGCGGCGCGGATGGATGTCGGCCAGCTCGGCGGTGGGGTCGGCAGCCTCGCCGCCTTCGGCCCGAACGCCCTGGCGCTGCGGGCGCGCTTCTGCGAGCGGCTCGGGCTTCGGCCGCCGGAGATCTCCTGGACCTCCAGTCGCGACGTGCTGGCCGAGTGGGGGGCCGTCTTGACCCTCATCACCGGTACCGCCGACCGAATCGGTCACGAGGTCTACAACCTCCAGCGCGACGAGATCGGCGAGCTGGGCGAGGCCGCGGTGGCGGGGGTCATCGGTAGCATCACCATGCCGCACAAGCGCAACCCCGAGATCTCCGAGCACCTCGGAACCTTGGCCCGCTTGGTCCGCCACCAGGCGGCGGCCCTCCTGGAGGGGGTGGTGCACGATCACGAGCGTGACGGACGCGCCTGGAAGGTGGAGTGGCAAGCGGTCCCCGAGATCACCCTCATGGCGGGCCGCGCCGCCGAGTTGCTGGCCGAGCTCGCCGCAGGGCTCGAGGTGCGCCCCGGGCGCATGCTCCAGAACCTGCGCGCCGCCGGCGGAAAGGTCGGCTCCGAGGGACTCATGCTGGCCCTCGCCCGGCACACGGGACGCCAGACCGCTCACCAGCTGGTGTACGCGCTCGCCGAGCGTGCGCGGGCGTCGGGCGAAAGCCTGAGCGCGGCGGCACAGAGCGATCGGCAGATCCTGCAGTACCTCTCACCCGCTCAGGTCGAGGCCCTGCTCGATCCGGCAGGCCAGGTGGGCCAATGTGCGGCCATGGTCGATCGCGTCCTTTCGGGAGACGCGTGATCGGGCCCGGGCCACTCGCTCGCCTGGACGCGCTTCCCCGGTGTCGGCTGGGGCTCTTGCCGACGCCGCTCACCCCGGCCCGGAGGCTGGGTGCGTCGGCGGGCGTCCCGGACCTGTGGCTGAAGCGAGACGACCTCCTCGGATTCGGGTTCGGCAGCCACAAGGTACGGGCTCTGGAGCTGTTGATCGCGGATGCGCTGGCCCGCAAGGCCGACGTGCTCGTCACCGGCGCCGGGCCGCAGTCGAACCACGTCCGCGCCACCGCCGCGGCGGCCGCGCACGCCGGCCTGGAGCTCCAGGCGATCTACTGGGGCCGCCCTCCCGCGCGCGTGAGCGGTAACCTCGCCCTGGCGAAGCTGCTCGGGGCGCGGTGTAGCTTCACCGGCGAGGACGATCGGTCCAGCGTCGATCGCGGCATCGAAGCAGCCGCGGCGGCCCTTGCGAGCGAGGGCCACCGTCCCTACGCCATCCCCCGCGGCGGTGCTTGCTCGCTCGGTACGCTCGGTCATGCGCTGGCTGCTCGCGAACTGACGGAACAGGCCCGGCGCCTGGGCGCCGAGCCCGACACCGTGGTCCTGGCCGCGGGCTCGGGAGCGACCCTGGCCGGGCTGCTCCTGGGGCGCGCGCTCGTCGGCGCGCGCTGGCGCATCGAGGCGGTCAGCGTCAGCCGTGCAGCCGCCGACGTCCGCCGGAACGTCCGGGTGCTGGCGGCCGGAGCGGCCTCGCTGCTCGGGATGGCCGGCGCGGTGGACGACGCGGAGGTCGCAGTCCACGACGGGTTCATCGGGCCGGGATACGGTGTCCCTTCGCCGGACGGGATCGCGGCCATCCGGCTCGCTGCTCGCACGGAGGGCGTCTTCCTCGACCCCACCTACACGGCCAAGGCCTTCGCCTGGGTCATTTCCGCCGCGCGGGGCGGACGGTTCCTGGCCGGGGAACGGGTCGTCTTCCTCCACACCGGGGGCGAGCCCGCCCTCTTCGCTGACCCCGAGGCCCTCCTGGCCGGCGCATGAACCGGAACCTGCTGCTCCAGATCCTGGCCGACGCACTCAATGGGACATTGCGCGACGGCGACCCCCGCCTCTCCGAGGTCGAGTTGGAGCTTGTGCCGGTGGCCGGCCGCGTCCACGTGGTGCGCGGCGCCGGAGCCAACGTGGGAGTGCTCCCGACGCCTGATGGCTGCCTGCTCGTCGACACCGCCTTCGCGCCGCTTGCGCCCAGGATCCGCGCAGCGCTCCGTGCCCTTCCGGGGAGCGGCCGGGTGCGCTGGGTGGTCGACACCCACTGGCACGCCGACCACTCGCACGGCAACAGCGCGGTCGCCGGCGAGGCAACCCTCATCGCCCACGCGGCCACGCGCCAGCGGCTCGCTGCCTGGCAGGCCTGTCTTTCCAAGGGGAGCGCTCCGCCTGCGCTGCCCGCGCTCACATTCGAGGACGCCCTCACGCTTCACCTCCCCGGCGAGGAGGTCCGCGTCTGGCACTTCGGCCCGGCCCACACCGATGGGGACGTGGTGGTGTACTTCGCAGGTTCGAACGTGCTGCAGGCCGGCGACCTCTTCGTGACCTACGGTCTCCCATTCGTAGACGTGTCCTCGGGCGGGAGCGTTCGCGGCACCGCCCGGGCACTGGAGCGCGTTCTGCGGGACCTTCCGGCCGATGCCAAAGTGATTCCCGGTCACGGTCCGGTGTCGAGCCGCGGCGATGCCCTGGCGTTCGCGTCCATGCTGGTGGACTGCGTCGAGCGGGTCCGGGTGGCGCACCGCAGCGGCCTCACGCAGGAGGAGATGCTCGCCCAAGGTGTACTCGGAGACCACGCGGCCCGCTCCAACCCCTTTGTCGATACGCGCGCCTTCTTGGCGATGGTGCACGAGGAGGTCGCGGACGAGTCCGAGCAGGCGACGTTCTAGCTACAGCCTGTCCGGAAAGTCCCGCGCCCGCTACTACGCCCTCGGGACGGTACCCCTGCGGCCTCACCGAGACCAAAAGTGGTCACCGGATCGCACGAAGCTGCACGACTTTGCGACTCCCCGGAGTTCGGGTCAGCAATGAGGATGCGGTGAGGAGGGCGGTGGACGAGAAGCTCTCGGGGATCGAGGGGACCAAGCAACGAGGGTGCGGGGCCGACGCGGACCTAATGCTCTGCGGCACCCACCACCACCGCGATGGCCGCAATGTGCGCCGGTCCCGTTCCACAGCAACCGCCCACGATCCGGGCGCCCGCGGCAAGGAAGCGAGGCACGGCGGCAGCGAAGGCCTCGTGCCCGGTCGGATAGATGACCGTCCCATCCGGGCGGAGCTCGGGTGAGCCGGCGTTTGGCTGGACCATCACCGGCTTGCCGCGACCGGCCGCGACCAGCTCGGGCACCAGCCGGGCATAGTCGTCCAGCGAGAGCTTCGTTCCGCAATTCGCGCCCACCACGTCCGCGCCTTCGCCGAGGGCGGCCTCGACCATCCCGGCCACATCCACTCCCATGATGGTCCGAAAGCCGTCAGGGGTGAGGCCGAAGGTGGCAGTGGCGAACACGCATCGGGCGCCGGCGGCGCGCGCGGCCGCGACGGCCAAGGCGAGCTCCGCCGGGTCGGACATGGTCTCCACCAGGATGGCATCGGCGCCGCCTTCGAGCAGGGCAGCCGCCTGCTCCCGGAACGCCTGCGAAACATCGGCCGGCGAAGCATCGCCCAGGGGCTCGAGCATGCCGCCGAAGGGGCCCACGTCCCCGAGGACCAGGGCGCGGCTCCCCGCCACCTCGCGGGCCAGGCGGGCGCCGGCTCGGTTCAGCTCCGCAGCGCGGCCTGGATCGATCCCATGCATGCGAAGGGCCAGGCTGGTACCGCCGAAGGTGTTGGTGATGAGCAGGTCGGCACCCGCGTCGAGGTAGGCCTGGTGGATCCGGCGCACGGCTCCTGGCTCGTCCGCGTTCCAGGGCTCCCCGCTTTGGCCCGGAGCGAGGCCCAGGGACTGGAGTTGGGTGCCCATGGCGCCGTCGCACACCGCGGGACGCCGCTCGAAGAGCAGCCTCAGACGTTCGGCGCAGTCCATGGGGAGGACGCTACCACCCCAGCGGCATCGGGGGAACGGCGCCGCTAGGTCGCCCGGAGGAGGAGCACGGGCACCCGGAGCTGGTGCTGCACGCGCATGGCGGTGGTGCCCAGGAAGAGGTCGGCCAGGAAGCGGTGGCCGTGGGTGCTCATCGCGACGAGATCGCAACCCTCGCGCCGTACCCACTTCACGATCTCGGTGGCCGGGTCGCCGTAGGCCAGGGCCGCCTCGGTGGCGATCCCGTCCGCCTCGAACTCCGCCCGAACCTGCCGAAGGTAGGCCTGGTCCTCCGAGATCTCCGCGCTCACCGCCTCGGAGCCGTAGGTCCGCGCCGCCCAGCCGTCCGCCACGTGCAGGAGGACCACCCGGCGGGTGCGCACGCTGCGGGCGAGGTGCTTCACGTGGTCGATGATGGCGCGATCGGTGGGACGGGTGTCGAGGGTCACGAGGATGGTGCCGTAGAGGGGCGGGGCAGGGGAGAGGGGCTCGCTCATCGGCCGAGGATGACATGCCAGGCGGTTTGGAGGGACTCGGGGAGTCCCCACAGGTCGAGCGCCGTAATGAGAATCGCGCTGCCCCAGGCGGCGGCGAAGAGGAACCCGCCGATCTTCCACTGACCCATCCGCGTCCGTGAGCTCGTGAAGTGCAAGAGCGGGAACATGGCGAAGGGGAGCTGGAGGGCGAGCACCACCTGGCTCAGGTTGAGGAGGTCGGTCACGCTGCTGTCCCCTCGTAGGCCGATGATGAACACCGCCGGGAGTACGGCCAGGCCCCGGGTCATGAGGCGGCGCACCCAGGGCTGGAGCCGCCACCGCATGAAGCCCTCCATGACCACCTGGCCGGCCAGGGTACCGGTGATGGTGCTGCTCTGGCCGGAAGCGAGTAGGGCCACCGCGAAGAGGACGCTCGCCACCGCCGTCCCGAGGAGCGGGGCCAACGTGAGGTAAGCCACCCGGATCCAGTCGGCCTCGGGGCTGAAGGGGATCACCTGGGAGCCCACCTGCACGCTCTCCTTCCCGTGAAACACGGTGGCGGCCAGGACCAGGATGGCCGCGTTCACGAAGAATGCCACGGTGAGCGCCAGGGCGGAGTCGAGGGTGTTGAGCCGGATGGCCGTCCGGATGGAGTCCTCGTCCCGCTGGAACCTGCGGCTCTGGACGAGCGCCGAGTGCAGGTAGAGGTTGTGGGGCATGACCGTCGCACCCACGATGCCGATGGCCAGGTAGACGGCGCCCGAGGAGCGGAAGCCCGGGGAAGCGAGCGAGCGCACCACCTCGCCGAGGTCGGGTGCGGTGGGCGGGAGGACGAAGATCTCGATGAAGTAGCAGGTGGCGATGGTGGCGACCAGGATGAGCACCACCGCCTCGATGGCGCGCATGCCGAGCCCCTGCAAAGCGAGCAAGAGGAGCACGTCGCAGGCGGTGATGAGCACGGCCCAGAAGAGGGGGAGGTGGAAGAGCAGGTTCAGCGCCACGGCGCTGCCCAGGACCTCGGCCAGGTCGCAGGCACCGATAGCCGCTTCGCAGAGGAGCCAACTCGGCCAGCGCGTCCAGGCCGGATACCAGTCGCGACAGGCCTGGGCCAGGTCCTTCCCGGTGGCGACCCCTAGCCGGGCGGCCACGATCTGCATGAAGATCGCGAACAGGCTGGCGAGGGCCACGACCCACAAGAGCTCGTACCGAAAGCTGGCGCCGGCGGCGAGATCCGTCCCCCAGTTGCCGGGGTCCATGTAGCCGACGCTCACGAGCAGCGCTGGGCCGACGAACACCTTCCACTGCGCCCAGAAGCCCGCCGCCGGGGGGGGAACGGGCACCGATCCGTGCAGGCCCTCGAGCGACACCGACCCGCGATCCGCACGCCCCGGCACGCCGGTCGGGAGCGCGCTCTGGGGCGCGCCGGTCGTGGGGTCGCTCGTCTTCATGCGCGCCGCCGCACCGGGAGTTGTAGCCCGGGGCGGGGCGGACGTCCCCTGGGAAATCGCGCCGGGGGCCGTGCCGGGCCAAGTCCTCAAGCCCCCATCCGGGGCAGGCAAGCGACTCGGCCCGCCTGCGACGGCTCAAGGGGCGAGCCCGCGCATCTTCCCCGCAAGCCAAAGGCGCGCAGGGCCCGGATCGACACCCGCGGCCGAAAGGCCCGGCAAGACCACGTCGAGCGTGGTTCGGGTGAACACCTCTCGCTTCAAGGAGTGGGGAAGCACCCCGAGCTCGAGCAACGCCCCGTCCTCCTCTTCGGGCGTGCCCGGTTGAAACAGGCCCGCGTCGATGCTCCCCTCGAGCATGGCCGGCACGAAGGGCGCGAGCAGGGAGGTCGTGCCGCGGTCACGCTCGCTCGAGAGGGCCGCCCAGCCCAGGCGGCTGTGCTGGACCTCGTCGGCTGCGAGTTCGCGAAGGATCCGGCGGAGTGGTCCGCCGCGCACGAGGCCGAGAAGCGTGGTGAGGACACCGAAGCTCCCGGTCTCGGTCACGCAACAGGCGGCCACGACCTCGTAGAGGACCGCCGCGCGGGACGGCAAGCCCGCGGGGGCGAGCGGGGCCGGCGCGGTCGTCAAGGGGTCCGGAGCCGTGGCGCCGTACTGCAAGGACAGCTCCGCGCAGCGGATGGCGTGTCGACTCTCGTCCGAGGAGGCGCGCAGGGCCAGGTCGACGAGCGGCCGGGCGAAGCCGCACTCTCCGAGCCAGCGAGCCAGGCGGGCGAAGCGGAGATGCGCCTCCTGCTCCACGCCGCAGCGAAACCGCCAGGCGCGAGCGGCCTTGTCTCGCACCGGATCGCGTGCCGGGGTCACCACCCGCTCGCGCCGCCGCCCTGGGGCGAGTTCGACGACCCGGCGCTTCCGCTGGCGGTACCGCTCTGGCCGCCGTTCCCGGAGCCCGAGGAGCTCTCCCCGTGCATTCCCGCGCAGGCGGCCGCCAGGGATATCCCCCCGGCCACCAAGACCCTCCAGAGCTTGGCGCTGCGGCGGGCCACTCCCCTCTTCCGATCCTCATGTGACGTCATCACGATTCTCCTCGCCTGGACCATGGCCGCCCACCCGGGTCGACGCCACCCCCAGGTCGAGGCCACCCTCAAGAAGAGTTCTGATGCGGGCGGACGCGGACGGTTACCGGGTGCCGAGCCCGGACGGGGGCCGGTCGCGAGCCCGATCCACGGTCCTCCCGCCTCCGCCGCGGAGCCGGGTTATCCTCTGCGCTCCATGGAACCGATGGCGATACGGTGCCGCGGGCTCGTGAAGCGGTACCCGCCCGACGTGCTCGCGGTGGACGGTCTCGACCTCGAGGTCCGTCGGGGCGAGTGCTTCGGCCTGCTCGGGCCCAACGGGGCCGGCAAGACCACCACCATCGAGATCCTCGAGGGGCTCCTTCCCCCCACCTCCGGCGATATCGAGGTCCTGGGACAGAAATGGTCCGAGGACGAGGGCGCGCTCCGTGCCCGGCTCGGGATCACGCTCCAGGAGACTCGGCTCCCCGAGCGGCTCACGGTGGAGGAGATCCTACGGCTCTTCCGCTCGTTCTACCCGCGCGGCCGCACGGTCGACGCAGTGCTCGCGCTCGTGGCGCTCGAGGACAAGCGCGGGGCCCGGTACGAGCGGCTCTCGGGCGGGCAGAAGCAGCGGCTGGCGGTGGCCTGCGCCCTGGTGTCCGAGCCCGAGCTGCTCTTCCTCGACGAGCCCACCACCGGGCTCGACCCGCAGTCGCGGCGCCAGCTCTGGGACGTGGTGGACGAGACCCGGCAGAGCGGCCACACCGTCCTCCTCACTACCCACTACATGGACGAGGCGGAGCGCCTCTGCGACCGGGTGGCGATCGTCGACCACGGGAAGCTGATCGCCCTCGGCACGCCGCGGGAACTGGTGGCGCGGGTGGTGGGGCAGGAGGTGGTCGAGTTCGAGGCCCCTCAGGATGGGGTGAACGAGCGCGCCCTGCAGGAGTTGCCTGGGGTCTCGGCGGTGCGGCGGGACGGCCGGAGCTTCGCCCTGACCGTCTCCGGGCTGCACGTCGCCGTCCCCGCCCTGCTCGGCCACCTCGATCGGCTCGGCGTGGGCATCACCGCGCTCGCCACCCACCGGGCCTCGCTCGAGGACGTGTTCGTGACCCTCACCGGCCGGAGGCTGCGTGACTAGTCCTCTCCCCCGGCCGGCGCCGCTTCCCGCCGTCGAGCCGGGGCGGCGCCGCCTGTCGGAGCGCTCGCCCCTCATCCAGCTGGCGCTGGCCCGGCTGCGGAGCTTCTACCGGGAACCGGAGGCGGTGTTCTGGTCCTTCGGCTTTCCCATCCTTCTCACCGTGGCGCTGGGGATCGCGTTCCGCGCCAAGCCGCCCGACCCGGTCCGCGTGGCGGTGGTCGCCGGCCCAAACGCGGAGGCCGCCAGGGCCGTGCTCTCGGCGGGGCCCGGGGTCCTGGTGACGGTCCTCGGGGAGGACGAGGCCCGCCGGGCGCTCCGTGGAGGCCGGGTGGCCGTGGTGGTCGACCCGGCCAGCCCGCCCGTCTACCGGCTCGACCCGACCAGCCCGGAGAGCCGCCTCGCCCGGACCGTGGTGGACGACCTTCTCCAGGCCGCCGCCGGCCGCCGGGACGTCTTCGTGCCGCGGGTCGAGCCCTTCGCCGAGCCGGGGGCGCGCTACGTGGACTTCCTCGTCCCCGGCCTCCTGGGGATGAACATCATGTCCTCCGGGATGTGGGGCGTGGGCTGGGTGATCGTGGAGGACCGGCAGAAGAAGCTCTTGAAGCGCATGGTGGCGACGCCCATGCGCCGCAGCGAGTACCTGCTCGGCTTCGTGATCATGAGGATGCTGTTCCTCGTGGTGGAGGCGCCCATCCTGGTGGGGTTCGCGATGCTCGCCTTCGGGACCCCGCTCCGCGGCCGGGTGCTCGACCTGGCGGCGCTCATGGCGGTGGGGGCGCTGGCCTTCGCCGGGCTGGGGCTCCTCGTTGGATCGCGCGCCCGGAACAGCCAGACGGTGGCGGGGCTCATCAATCTCGTGATGATGCCCATGTTCGTCCTCTCCGGCGTCTTCTTCTCCTCCAAGCACTTCCCCGAGGCCATGCAGCCGGCCATCCACATCTTGCCCTTGACCGCCCTGAACGACGGGCTGCGGGCCATCATGAACGACGGCGCCCCGCTCTCGAGCCTCGCCCCGGAACTGGCCGTCCTGGCGGTCGTCGCCGCCGGCGGCTTCGGGCTCGCCTTGCGCTGGTTCCGGTGGACCTGAGGGCACTCCGGAAGCGAGCCTGGGGCGCTCCCCTCACCCCGGGGCGGGAGCGGTTCTCGAAGCCGCCCGGCGGGGAGACACGGTCCTACGCCAGGGGGGACGCGGGCGCGATGTGCGTGTCGAGGCCGAGGCGGGCGGCGTCCTCGAAGGTGTTGACGTTTTCGAGGACACGCCCCCCGGGGTCGACGGTGCGCCACTCCGCCTCGTCGACAATGCGTGTCCGGACCACCCCCGCCAGGTCCACCAGGGACGGGTTCCCCTCGGAGATGAGCCGCTCCAGGGCAGGGAGACTGGCTCGCGACCAGAACGCGTGGAGCGGGTGGAGCCGGCCCCCGCAGCGGACCAGGACCGCCTCCGCCCCCCCTCGCCGATCGGCGAGCAGCCGGATGGGCAAGGCCTCGATGAAGGGCATGTCGCAGGCGGCCGCGAAGATCCACTCCGTGTGCACGGCGTGGAGAGCTGCGTGCACACCGGCGGGCGGACCTTTGCCCGGGATCCGGTCGGGGATCACCGGGACGCCCAGGTCCCGGTACTCGGGAACGTTGGCGACGACGAGCGAGGCCGGGAACAACTCGGCGAAGAGGCGGAGCGTCCGCGCGGCGATGGGCTCTCCCCCCAGCCGCACGAGCCCCTTGGGGACACCCCCGAGACGCGAGGCACGGCCACCAGCGACGAGGACGCCGGTGCAGCCTTCGATACCCTTCGACGGCACGACCCGATTGTAACCTCGGCCGCCCGCCATCGAGGTGGAGCCGGGCGGGCCTTTCGGGTTAAAGCTACGGGCCCATGACCCCGGAGCAGAGGCTGGCCGCCTTCCGAGCCCACCTGGCCCAGCGGCCCGACGATCCCTTCGCTCGCTACTCGCTGGCCATGGCGCTGCGAGCGGCCTTCGATCGCGAGGGGGCCGTCGCCGAGTTCCGGGAACTCGTTCGCCGGGCCCCCGACTACGTCCCCACCTTTCTCATGCTGGGGCAGGTCCTGGAGGAGCTGGGCCGGGAGGCCGAGGCGCTCGAGGTGTTCGAACAGGGGATCGCCGCGGCACGGAGGCGGGGCGAATTGCACGCGGAGAGAGAGCTGGTCGGGGCGGCGGAGGCCGTCCGGGCGCGAGGAACGACACCATGAGCGAGACGAGCCCGTCCACACCCCCGACCCCACCCGACGGGCACCTCTCCTTGGGAGGGCTCTTCCGCGGAAAGCGCGCGCTCATCACCGGCGTGGCGAACGAGATGTCCATCGCCTGGGCGATCGCCCGCGCCTTCCACGCCGAGGGGGCCGAGCTCGCCTTCACCTACCCGAGCGAGGTCATCGAGAGGCGGATGCGGCCCCTGGTCGCAACGCTCGCTCCCCGGGCCGTGCTCGAGTGCGACGTGGGCAAGGACCAAGACATCGCCCGGACGGTGGATGCAGTCCGTGGGTTCTGGGACTCCCTCGACGTCCTCGTCCACTCGATCGGGTTCGCGCCGCGGGGCGCGCTCGAAGGCCGCTTCACCGAGGTGACGACCCGCGACGCCTGGAGCGTGGCCCTGGATGTCTCGGCCTACTCCCTGGTGGGCCTGACACGTGCCTTCTGGCCCCTCCTGCGCCCCGGGTCGAGCGTCCTCTCGCTCACCTACTACGGGTCGGAGAAGGTGATCAGGAACTACAACGTCATGGGCGTGGCCAAGGCGGCCCTGGAGTGCGCCACGCGGTACCTGGCGGACGATTTGGGCCGCGAGGGCATCCGGGTCAACTGCGTGAGCGCCGGGCCCATCAAGACCCTGGCGGCGGCGGGGATCAAGGGGATGAGAGCCATGCTGGCCGAGAACGCCGCGCGAACGCCGCTCAGGCGGAACATCGATCAGCTCGACGTGGCCCGGGCCGCGCTCTACCTCTGCTCCGACCTCGCCCGAAACGTCACCGGCGAGGTGGTCCACGTCGATGCCGGGCAGAACATCCTGGGCGTGCTGGAGATGGGGTGACCGGGCCGTTTGTGAAGTGGCCCGCTCAGATCCGCCTCT
This sequence comes from Anaeromyxobacter sp., assembly GCA_035686075.1. GTDB lineage: Bacteria > Myxococcota > Myxococcia > Myxococcales > Anaeromyxobacteraceae > Anaeromyxobacter. The sequence goes on along the minus strand of DASRZU010000043.1, from coordinate 51,922 downwards.
AGCCGAGGAGGCCGCCCGTCGCGCCCTCGCCCACGAAGGGGTTCGAGCGGCGCTCCCTTCCCAGCGAGGTCGAGGGGCCGTGGCCGCAGTGCACGCGAACGTCGTCGCCGAGGGGGAACAACACCTCGCGGATGGAGCGCAGGAGCGACGCGGCGTCACCCCCGGGGAGATCGGTCCGGCCCACCGAGCCGGCGAACAGGGTGTCACCCGCGAAGAGCTCGCCGTCGGCGGGGAAGTGGACGGCGCAGCCACCAGGGGTGTGCCCGGGGACGTGGAGGATGACGGCCTCGTGGTCGCCCACCCGGAACCGCTCGCCGTGGACGTGCTCGTGGGCGATGGCCGGCGCCGGGGACGATGGGAGCCCGAAGAGCGCCGCCTGGGCGGGCATGCGCTCGAGCAGGGGGAGGTCCAAGGGGTGGATCTGGACTGGGGCCCCGGTCCTCCGGGCCGCTTCGGCCGCCCCGGCGGCGTGATCGATGTGACCATGGGTGAGGACGATGCGGCTCACCCGGAAACCGCCCGGCTCGGCGAGGGCCAGCAGCCGCGAGATCTCCGCCCCCGGGTCGACGAGCATCGCCTCGCCCGTCCGGTCGCACCCCGCCAGCCAGGCGTTCTCGGCGAACGGCCCGACGACCACGTGGCGGACGACGAGCATGCCGGGGCTTCCGCGGTCCCCGCCTCAGTAGGTGAAGCTGCTACCGCAGCCGCAGGTCGTGCGGGCGTTAGGGTTATTGAACTTGAACCCGGCGCCCTGCAGGCCCACCACGTAGTCGATCGTGACCCCCTGCAGGTACATGCTGCTCATGGGGTCCAGGTACAGCTTCACGCCTTCCTGCTCGATCGTGAGGTCGTCGGGGCGGGCCTCCTTCTCGAAGTCCATCGAGTACTGGAATCCCGCACAGCCGCCCCCCAGCACGCCCACGCGGATCCCATGTCCCTCGAGCCCCTCGCGTGCGATGGCGTCCTTCACCATCTCGATTGCCTTGGCGGTGAGGAGGATCGGGTTCGCGGGGACGATCTCGGGGGGGGGCGGGGCGAGCATCGTGGCGTCCATGTCCTAAGTTCTCCCTTCGGGGCCTAAGTGGACCCCTCTTCCATCCCCGGGAATGTAACAGCCGACGGCGAGGCCTTCAACGCGAGCTGCGCGCGGTCCCGAGGCACTCCTCGCCTCACCCGAGCCCCGACAGGTGACGTCCGCCGTCCACGGGGAGCACGGCGCCCGTGACGAACGGCGCATCCGCAAGGAAGAGGACCGCATTCGCCACGTCCTCGGGGCTTCCCACCCGGCGCAGCGGGATCCGGGACGTGAGGGTGCGACGGTGCGCCGCCGGGTAACGCTCGGGCCAGAGCACGGCTCCCGGGGCGACCGCGTTCACCCGCACCCGCGGCGCCAGTTCCAGCGCCAGGCACTCGGTGACGCGGACCAGAGCCGCCTTGGAAGCGCAGTACGCGGCATAACCCTTCCAGGCGACGAGCCCACCCCCCACGTCCGCGACGTTCACCACCGACCCGCCCGAGCGGGCGAGGAGGGGGGCGAGGGCCCGCACGAGCAAAAGGGGCCCGCGGGCGTTCAGCCCGAGGAGGGCGTCGAAGGCGGCGGCGTCGGTCCTTGCGAGCGGCAGCTCCTCGAACCCCGCGGCGCTGTTCACGAGCAGATCGAGCCGGTCGAAGGCCGCGCGAAAGGAGGCCGCGAGCCGGGCCGGGCCGTCCGCGGAGCCGAGATCCGCCTCGAAGGCGGCCGCGAAGCCGCGCGGCTTGTGGGTGAAGTAGTGGGCGGCCACCGCATAACCGCGGCGGGACAGCGTCCGGGCGATGACCTCGCCCACCCGTACGCCCGCCCCAGTGACGAGCGCGACCCGATGTCCTCCTCGCCTCGGCATGGATTCCTCTCCACCGCTCTAGCGGTCCCGACCCGGCTCCCAGAGCACCTCCCGCCGCCCGGCCCGGTGGTTCGCGACGCGCGCGGCTACGAAGAGGAAGTCGGAGAGCCGGTTCAGGTAGGCGAGCACGACCGGGGCCACCCCTGCCTGGGCCGCGAGGGCCACCACGCCGCGCTCGGCGCGCCGACAGACGCAGCGGGCGAGGTGGAGCGCCGCCGCGCTGCGGGTCCCCCCGGGGAGCACGAAGTGCCCGAGCGGCGCGAGCTCCGTTTCAAAGGCGTCGATGGCGGCCTCCAAGAGCGCGATCCACTGCGGGTCGACGGGCGGAACGGCGGAATGGGCCCTCGTGCCGTGGGGGCTCGCCAGCTCCGCGCCCACCGAGAAGAGCTCCGCCTGGATGCGGCCCAGGGACGCCTCGATCTCCGGATCCTCGACCCCGGCCCGGACGACGCCGATGGCGGCGTTGAGCTCGTCCACCTCGCCGTAGGCGGACACACGCGGATCGCTCTTCCTCACTCGCGGGCCCCCGAAGAGGCCGGTTTCCCCGCCATCGCCCGTCTTCGTGTAGATCTTCACGGACGCTGCCTATCAGAGGAGGACGTCGATGGCTACTGGCCGCCTCTTGCCCGGGGGAAGGGAGGCCGTCGTGCCGGGCCGGGCCAGGGGACCGGATCCGGTGCCGCCGGGAAGGCGGACTCGGTGACGTCCCCGTTCGACGCGGAGGAGCTCGTCGCCGTGGCCCGGGACGCCGCCGCACGGGCCTGGGCGGAGGGCCTGACGGTCTTGCGCCCCGACGGGAGCGTGGTCCCCATCCCGCTGCTCGCCGAGCCCGAGGTGCTCTCCCGGGAGGCCCTCACCCGGGAGGCCCGCGAGGCGGAGCGGATCCTCACGGGTTCCGTGAAGCTAGCGCGGGCGCTCCTCGCCTCGGGAGACGCGCGCGATCGGGCGGCGCTCGAGGAGCCGTTCTCGGGGCTCGAGGCAGAGGCGATGGCGCGGCTCTTCGAGGCGCCGCTGCCGGTGCTCGTGGCCCGCGTCGACTTCCTCGTCCCCGCGGACGGAGGCGAGCCGCGGGCCCTCGAGCTCAATGCCACCATCCCGGCCATGCCCGCCTACGCCGATCTGGCGGCGTTTTCCTGGATCCGCGCCGCAGCCCGGTCGCGCGGCTTGTCCGCCCGGCAGGCGAATGCCCTCGTGGCCGCCTGTGGGAGCCACATGGAGCGGCTGCGACAGGCGCTCCTCACGTACTACCGCCTGCGCGGGGGGACGGGGGCCCGCCCATCGGTCGCCCTCGTGGCCCGTCCGGGCGATGCCCAGCTCGGCGAGCTGCGCCGGCTGGCGGAGCACTTCCGGCAGATGGGCCACGTTTGCGAGACGCTCACCCCGGAGGCATGCGATCCCGACCGGTGGGAGGTGCTCTACCGGCACGTGTGGGCGCACCGCGTCCACCCCTCCGCACCCTTCGCCCGCGCCCTAAGGGACCCGGTCCGGTACGTCCTCGCCAACCCGGTGAATGGGCTGCTCGAGGCGAAGGCGCTTTTCGCCCGCCTCTCGGAGTGCGGGACCGACGCCGCTCTGGCCGAGCGGGCCGGTCTCGACGAGGAGGAGCGGGAGGCCGCGCGCCGCCTCCCCTTCACGCGCCGGCTGGGGCCCGAGCTCTCGCGGGAAGTGATCGAGGGTCGGACCCGATTCGTCATGAAGCGGAGCTGGGACTACGGGGGGAAGAGCGTAAAGCTCGGGGCGGAGACCGATCCGCAGGCCTGGGCCGAGGCGGTCGAGGCGGCCGTTCGCGACGAGCGGGGCGGTGGCTTCGTGGTGCAGGAACGGGTCTTCGCCGCGCTCCGCCCGGGCACTCGGATCACCCCCGACGGCGTGACCCGCGGCGAGCTCTACCGCGACCTCTCGACCTACTGCGGACTGGGGCCCTCCCGGCCGAGCGGCTCGGTCGTCCGGGCAGCGGCCTCTCCCATCGTGAACATCCTGGGCGGGGGAGGGCTCGCGCCACTCGTGCCGCTCGACGTCATGACCGCGCTGTCCTGAGCGGTTGGAGGTGCTCGGGACGCTCTCCCCGCCGGAAGTCCCTCACCGAGGGGATGCAGGGGTGGACCACAATCGGGCGTCCGGAGTGATCGGTGTCGAGGTGGACCGTGAGAGCCGCGGGCCAGACCTCGCGGTAGGCGTTGACGTGGGCGGGTTCGTTGTCGAAGGCGGCCACCACCGGCCCGAGCCGGTCGACGAGCCGGGAGGCCTCCGCCTTCCAGGCGTCGTCGGGCAGGTCGCGGCGCGGCTTCAGGAAGAGGTGCACGACCTGCCCATCCGGAAGGGGGAAGCCGTAGCGGTGGAACGCCTCGCGCGTGCCCTCCTCCATGGAGCGCGGTCGCCCGCTCACGTAGGCCACGCGCCCGCCCGCCGCGACGAGCGCGCGGACGTAGTCGGGCGCGCCCGCGACGGGCACGTCCAGGCGGCAGTAGGCGTTCGTGAAGAACCACTCCCCGAAGTACCGGCGCGCCGGGGGGGTGTGGGCCGCCACCAGGGCCGGCGAGAGCCCCGCGTCCCGCAACGCCCCCTCGAGCGACCAGCCCTGCCAGTACTCGGGGCGCGCCCCGAGCAACTCGGGCAGGCCCGCGACACGGCCGTAGTCCTGGAGGATGCGGGCCAGCCGGGGCCGGTTGTCGAGCAGGGTCGAGTCGAGGTCACAGACCACGAGGCCCAGGGGCGAGGCCTCCTGCGCCCGCCTGAGGGCGGCGGCGAGGATGGCCTCCTGCTCCTCGGGGCGGGCTCTCCCGGTCACGGGACGGGTTGTATAACCCGGCTCGGACCGCCCGGTGGGCTCCCGATGTGGGAGCGCTGCCCTGGTGCGGGCGCGGGCGGGGTCCGGGGGACGCATTTCCTGCGGTGCGCCGATCTCGGCTATCTTCCCGGTGGGTGGCCGAGCTCGCCAAGATCCTGGTGGTCGACGACTCGAGGACGCAGCTCGACTGGCTCGTCCAGGTCCTGAAGCGCGAGGGATACGCCGTCGGGACCGCGCTCGAGGGCAAGGAGGCGATCCGCAAGGTTCGCGGCGACCCGCCCGACCTGGTCCTGCTCGACATGATCCTCCCGGACATGGACGGTCTCGAGGTGCTCCGGATCGTGAAGGCGCTCCCCGATGACCAGTTCATCCCGGTCATCATCCTGTCCGTGAAGTCCGACCTGGATTCGAAGGTGACCGGCCTGCGCATCGGCGCCGACGACTTCTTGGCAAAGCCGTTCGCCGAGGCGGAGATCCTGGCCCGCTGCGCCGCCATGCTGCGGATCAAGAGTCTCCAGGACCAGCTCTGGCGGACCCAGAAGAAGCTCGCCGAGCAGGCCATCACCGACGAACTCACTGGCCTCAAGAACCGGCGCGCCTTCGACGAGCGGCTCCAGGAGGAGTTCCGGCGCGCCCAGCGCTACACCGACCCGGTGTCGCTCATCATGATCGACCTCGACCACTTCAAGCTCGTGAACGACCGACACGGCCACCCCTTCGGCGATGCGGTCCTGCGGGGGGCCGCCGAGCAGATCCGCGCCTCGACGCGCGATCCGGACATCTGCGCCCGCTACGGGGGGGAGGAGTTCGCCGTCATCTTGCCCAAGACCCACCTCTCCGGCGCGCTCACCGTGGCCGAGCGCATCTGGAAGCAGCTCGGAGAGCGGGAGTACAGGTCGGCGGCCGACGGACCCTCCGCTGCACCCGTCCACGTCACCGCCTCGCTGGGGATCGCCTACTACCCCTCGAAGGACATCACCTCGCCCGATCTCTTGCTGCGCTTCGCCGACGAGGCGCTCTACCAGGCCAAACGAGCGGGGCGGAACACCATCTGCCTCTACCAGGCCCAGGCGTACCGCTAGAGGACTAGCCCCCCCGGCTGCGAAGGGCCGCTTGCGGGTCCTTCTCCCCGTCACCTGGGGCGCCCTGCCTCAAAGCGCGCCGGTTAGCGACCGAAGTCCCGTGAAAATCCTTGGGCGCTGGACTCCGGATGGGGTCACGGGTGTAGCATGACCCGGAGATGTGCGAGACCCGGGCCATGGTCAGGGCAACCCCCTGGAAACACGGGCACCCGGGTCAGTTTGGACTGGATCAAGGCATGCACCAATAGGGGCCGCCCGATGGACCTTCAGCTCGCCCATCTCGGTGGTGACGTCGCTCCGGAACCCGTCCTCGAGTCCACGCTTCTGCTCGTGGACGACGACGAGCACGTTCGCCGAGCGCTGCGCCGGGTCCTTCGGCGGGCCCGCTGCCGGGTCCTCGACGCCCCGGAAGCCCAGACGGCGCTCGAGATCCTGGCGCGCGAGCCCGTCCAGGTGGTCGTGTCCGACTACCGGATGCCCGGCATGTCGGGGGTGGAGTTTTTGAGGGCGGTGAAGGAACGCTGGCCGCGCATCCAGAGGGTGCTCCTCACCGGCCAGGCGGACTCGACCGCCATCGAGGAGGCGGTCAACCAGTCGGAGATCTTCCGCTTCATCTGGAAGCCCTGGGACGATGGTCACCTCCTCATCACCATCCAGAGCGCTGTCGACCAGTTCTGGATCGTGGAGGACAACGTCCGGCTCCAGAAGCTCATCGAGGAGCGCAACCGGCAGCTGGAGCAGCTCAACCGCGACCTGGACGGTCAGCTCTCGGCCCGGTCCGCCGCCCTGGTACGCGCCGCCCAGGAGTGGCGCGCCTGCTTCGACGCGCTGGGCGACCCCCTCGCCATCATGAGGGGGGGCGGATGCGGGGTGATCCGCGCCAATACGGCCTTCGCCCGCGCCGCCGGGGTGACGCCCAACCTGCTCGGGGGGCTCTGCTGCACCGATCACGCGTACGGTTCCTTGCCCTGCCCGGCCCGCTGTGCCATGCCCGCGGCCTCGGTCACCGAGCGCGAGGTGTCCTTCGGCGACCGGATCTGGCTGCTCCGTTCCTTCCCCTTCGAGCCGGGGACGGGCCAGGTGGTCGTCTTCAAGGACGTCACCGACGAGCGCGAGGTGAGCCGGCGCCTCTTCCACGCGGAGAAGATGTCCGCCGTGGGCCAGCTGGCGGGCGGAGTGGCGCACGAGATCAACAACCCCTTGGGCGGGATCCTCGCCTTCGCCCAGCTCATGAGCCGCGAGGAGCGCTCGGTCGAGGACATGGAGAACCTTCGGCTCATCCAAGACGCCGCCAACCGGGCCAAGCGGATCGTCGAATCGTTGCTCCGGTTCTCGCGGCGGCCGCGCTCGGAAGAGAAGGGGCCGGTGCCGCTGCCCCAGGTGGTGGAGGACGCTCTCTTTCTCCTCTCCTCCCAGCTCAAGGACGGCCGGGCCGAGGTCATCCGCCGCTGCGAACCGGCCCTGGCCGTGGGCAACGCGAACCAGCTCCAGCAGATCGTGGTGAACCTGCTCGTCAACGCCCTGCAGGCCATGAACGGTGAGGGGACGGTGACCATCGCCACCGGAGAGGTCGGACCGGGACGGGTGCAGCTGTCGGTCACCGACACGGGCCCGGGCGTGCGGCCGGAGATCGCCAAGCGGATCTTCGAACCATTCTTCACCACCAAGCCGGAGGGGCAGGGGACGGGCCTGGGCCTGTCCATCTGCTACCAGATCGCCGAGGAGCACGGCGGCAACATCCGGGTGGAAGCGGGCGCCGAGCGCGGCGCCCGCTTCGTGCTCGAGCTGCCCGCGGCCCAGCCGCGGGCCCCCCTGCAGGAGGAGATGCACCATGGCTGACACGACCGAGGGCAACCCCATCCGCGTGCTGGTGGTGGACGACGAGCCCACCTTGCTGCGGGCGCTCGAGGCGCTGCTCCGGAAGAAGGGGTACGAGGTCACCGGCCTCGACTCGCCCATCGTGGCCACCCAGAAGCTGGCGCAGGAGGACTTCGACGTCGCCCTCCTCGACATCAAGATGCCCCAGCTCTCCGGCCTGGAGCTCCTCTCCGCGGTGAAGCACCGGCGGCCCGAGGTCGAGGTCATCATGATGACCGGCCACGCCACCGTGGAGACGGCGCTCTCCGCGGTCCGGTCCGGGGCCTACGACTACCTCACGAAGCCCTTCGACGACGTGGAGCTCGTGGCCCGCGCGGTCGCCAAGGCGGCCGAGCGCAAGATGCTCTTCGACCGGAACCGGCAGCTGGAGACCGCCCTGCGCGAGCGCGAGGGGGTCCCGGGCGAGGGACTGGTGGGAAACTCGGCCCCCATGCGCGAGGTCACCCGGATGATCGAGGCGGTGGCCTACAGCGCGGCCACGGTGCTCGTGACGGGCGAGAGCGGCACCGGCAAGGAGCTCGTGGCGCGCGCTCTCCACGGCCGCAGCCCGCGCAAGGGCCAGCCCTTCGTGGCGCTGAACTGCGGCGCCCTCACCGAGACCCTGCTCGAGTCGGAGCTCTTCGGCCACGTGAAGGGCGCCTTCACCGGCGCGCAGCGCGACCAGAAGGGGCTCTTCGACGCCGCCGATGGCGGCACGATCTTCCTCGACGAGATCGGCGACATCCCCATCCCCACCCAGGTTCGCCTGCTCCGCGTGCTCCAGGAGGGCGAGATCAAGCGCGTCGGCTCGGCCGACTCGGTCAAGGTGGACGTGCGCATCATCGCCGCCACCCACCGCGACCTGCCCAAGCTGGTCAAGTCGGGGAAGTTCCGGGAGGATCTCTTCTACCGCCTGAACGTCATCAACATCCCTCTGCCCGCGCTCCGGGAGCGCGTGGAGGACATCCCCCTGCTCGCCCACCACTTTCTCCGCCGCTATGCCGAGCGCTTGGCCAAGAAGGTCCGCGCCCTCTCGCCGGAGGCCATCGAGCTCTTGTGCGGGTACCGCTGGCCAGGGAACGTGCGAGAGCTCGAGAACGCAGTGGAACGGGCGGTGGTGCTGTGCCGCGGCGAGGTGATCACTCCCGCCGATCTGCCCCCGGCCGTGACCGGCCGCACGGCGCCCCTGGTGCGGGAGACGCCCGTGAACGGGGAGGAGTCCGCCTGGCTCACCCTCTCCTACGCGGCCGCCAAGGAGCAAGCCCTGCGGCGGTTCGAGAAGAGCTACGTCGAGGCTCTCATGCGGGCGTGCGACAACAACATCTCGGCCGCGGCCCGCAAGGCGGGGATGGACCGCTCCAACTTCAAGCGGGTCCTGCGGAAGTACCGCACCGACGTGGAGCCAGACTCGGGCGACGAGAACGGCTCGAACGGCGAGATGGCCACCGCCTGATCCCGGCCTCGCGCGGCCTCCCCCGAGGGGTCCCTTACAGGTCGAAGCTCTCCACGAAGAGCACCTCCTCGGTCCGGGCGCGGATCCGGGCGAGGAGCGACTCGTCCGGAGGCGAGCCCAGGTCGATCGAGGCCGAGGCGGCCGCGGCGCTCTCGAAGACGATGTTCCGCATTCCCTCCACGTTGATCCCGGCCTCGCGGACGAGCGCGAGGACATTGGCCAAGACGCCCACCTTGTCGTGGTGGCGCACCACCAGGCGGGCGCGCGCCGGGGTCTTCTTGGCCACGTTGACGCAATTCGGCACCTCCCCGGTGCGGACGAAGGCCGCCACGATGCGGATCGTCTCCCGGGCGATCGCGTCCTGCGCCTGCGCGGTCGAGGCGCCGATGTGGTGGGTGCCGTAGACGCCCGGGAGCTGGGCCAGCTCGCTCGCGAAGTCGGCCTTGCCTTTCTCCGGCTCGCCCCCGAAGACGTCCGTGGCCAGGCGGATCCGCCCCTCGCGCGCCGCGGCGAGGAGCGCGTCGCCGTCCACGAGCTCGGCGCGCGCGGTGTTGATGAGACCGGCGCCGGGCTTCATGGCGGCGAGAAGCTCGCGGGAGACGATGCCCCGCGTTTGGGGGGTGAGCGGGAGGTGCAGGCTCACGTAGTCGGCGGTCCGGACCACCGAGGGAAGGTCTCCGAGACGCTCCACGCCCAGCGCCCGAGCCTCCTCCTCGCGCAGGGACCGGGAGAAGGCCGAAACGTGCATCCCCAAGGCCTGCGCCCGCCTCGCGACCTCGCGGCCGATCGCGCCCAGGCCCAGGACGCCCAGGGTCCTCCCGAACAGCCCCTCCGCCTCCGAGAACCGCTTCTTGTCCCACTTACCGGCCCGGAGCATGGCCACGTTGTCGGGGATCCGGCGATCGAGCGAGAGGAGGAGGCCGATGGCCAGCTCGGCCACCGCGATCGAGTTCTGCCCCGGACAGTTGGCCACATAGATGCCGCGGCGCGAGGCCGCCGGGACGTCGATGGTGTTCACCCCCGCCCCGGCCCGGACCACCAGGGAGAGCGCCTCCGCCGCCTCGAACACCTCGGCCCCCACCTGCTTCGACCGCACCACGAGCACGGTAGCGTCCTGCGCCGCCAGGGCCAGCTCCTGGGCGGGCACGTCGGGGCGGTGGTCGACCGCCAACCCGAGCGACTCAAGGTCGGCGAGTCGCTCGCGGGGGAAGGCATCTGCGACGAGGATCTTCATGGGGGGACCTCCGTCAGGGCAAAGGGAGGCTGCGGGCCGGAGCGGCTCACAGGATACCAGGGGAATCACCGGCCGCGCACCGCAGGCCTTGGGACGCCCTCCTAGACGAGCCAGGTGCAACGGTACTCGCAGAGGGGAGCGCCCCGCGCGCGGCAGAGCGTCTCGACCACCTCCACGTTGCGGCCTCCGCACAGCTCGATGGCGCGGACGTGCCAGCCCACCACCGTCAGGCAGTCCTCCGCGGTGACGCTCTCCGCATCGTAGGTCCGCAGGATGGCAGAGCAGTCGCCGGTCTTCTCGTAGACCCTGCGCCCCTTCGCGTAGTAGGCGGCATAGATCTCCGGCGCACCCTGAAGGAGGAACTGCGGGTCCCCGGGCCGCACGAAGGCACGCTGTCCGGCGAGGAGGTTCGCCTCCGCGGAGGCGCGCCCCATCTCGAGAAACACCCGCCTCCGGTCGTCGGGCGAGAGCTCCCGGGCGATGGCGTCGTCGAGCCGCCGGTTGAGCTCGAACGAGTACCAGGCCGTCCCCTGCAGCCATCCCCGGAGGACCTCCTGGTCCTCGGGGGGAAGCGAGCCGAGAACGCGCTCCCGCGCCTCCGCTCCGCCCTTCTCGCGCAGGAACTTGAGCCGCGAGGCGAGCACGCTTCCCCGGATGCCTGGCCCAAGAGGTTTGTCGACGGGCATGCGCGATTCTTCCGCGAGCGCCGAGGCAAGGCAAGGACGGTCGCCCGGCCGCCACCGCTAGAGGAGGCCCTCGGGAATCCGGGGGTTGGCGTTGGCTCTCTCGGTCGTGAAACGTAGGCGCAGCTCGGATCCCTCCACCACCTCCACCGCCCGCGGGAACCAGTCGCCGCCCGTGGGGGATCCCCAGCCCAACAGCCGCACGTCCTCGAAGTGCCCGCCCTCGGCCGCCACGAGCCGGAGAGGCTGAAAGGCATCCTTGTCGACGTAGAGGAGAGGTTTCGCCTCCAGGGGATGACCGCCGATGACGTAGGCGAGCCGGCCATCGAACCGGCCCAGGCTCTCGTCGGAGAGGTCGACGCCGCGGCGGGCCAGGGCGATCGAGTAGGCGGCGGATGCGTCGCCCGCGTTGGAGGTGGCGAGCAGCGTGCACACCGCCCGCAGGAGGGCCACCGCCGAGGGGTCCGCGTCGAGGCCTCCCCCGGCCGTGAGCCGCGTGTCCCGGAGCACGAGGTAGGGGCTTTCGGAGGGCGTGGCCCCCATGACCTCGAGCCGGCACCGGCCGGGGATCTTGAGCAGGATCCGGGCTGGGGCGAAGGCACGCCCCCCCGGGGGTCGCGCCGTCGCGGCGTTGAGCCGCTCGGCGCTCTGTCCCTCGGCCTGGAGCGTCCCCGTGATCTCCAGGGCGGATAGCTCGAGGGCTTCCCGCCGCAAGCCGAGGTGGCGGAGCACGGCCTGGGTCGGGAGCAAGTACCCCAGGGCAGGCACGGCCAGGGCCGCGCCCAGGGCCGCGGAGAGAAGGCGGGCCTTGCGACGGACGCGGTCCATCAGCCGACGATCTCCCGCAGGAGCTCTTGGAGCGGGCCGGCCAGCTCCGGCCTCTTCAACGCGTACATGATGTTGGCACGAAGGTAGCCGAGCCGGTCGCCCGCGTCGTAGCGATTCCCCTCGAATCGGTAGCCCAAGAGCCCTTCCTCCTGCGCCAGCACGGCGAGGGCGTCGGTGAGCTGGATCTCGCCCCCCACCCCGGTGGGGAGGCACTTCAGGATGTCGAAGATGCGCGGCGTGAGCACGTACCGTCCGATGACGGCGAGCCTCGAGGGAGGGTCTCGCTTGGGCTTCTCCACCAGGCGATCGATGCGCAAGGTCCGGGCGTCGACCGGGCGGCCGGCGGCGATCCCGTAGAGCGCGGTCTCCTCGGGTGGGACCTCCATGAGGGCGATGGTGGCGAGCCCGTGACGCTCGTGGCAGTCGATGAGTTGCTGGGCGCCGGGGACCGCGGCATCGATGATGTCGTCGCCCAGCATCACCACGAAGGGCTCGTCGCCCACCACCTCTCGGGCGCAGAGCACCGCGTGGCCCAGCCCGAGCGGCTCCTGCTGCCGGACCGCGATAACGCGGGCCATCGCGGCGATGTCCCTCATCTGCTGGCGCAGCTCGAGCTTGCCCGTGCGCTCGAGGTGGGCCTCCAGCTCGCCGGAGATGTCGAAGTGGTCGACGATCGAGTCCTTGCCCCGGGCACAGATGAGCACGATGTCTCGCACCCCGGAGGCCACCGCCTCGGCCACGACGTACTGGATGGTGGGGGTGTCGACGATGGGGAGCAGTTCCTTGGGGACCGCCTTGGTGGCGGGCAAAAACCGCGTCCCCAGGCCGGCGGCGGGGATGACCGCCTTGCGCACTTTGCTGGTCGCCATGCGCCCCCGAATGTAGCCCACTTCCGGGATCGCGCGAGGGAAAGGCGGCGGGCGGGCCCACCCGGGCCCCGAGGTCAGCGTTCCAGCCGCTCCGCCTCCGTCTTGCAGTCGATGCAGAGGTCGGTCATGGGACGAGCGCGCAGACGCGCGCTGCCGATGGGGCGACCGCAGCGGGTGCACTGCCCGAACGTCCCGGCGTCGAGCCGTGCCAGCGCGTCCTGGAGCTTTCCGATGAGCTTGCGGTCGCGATCCCGGAGCCTCAGGGACCAGTTGCGCTCCTCCTCGACGGTCGCCCGATCGCTCGGGTCGGGGAGCTCCTCCCCCTCCTCGCCTGCCATCTCGTGCACCGCCTGGCTGCCGTGGCCGATGAGCGCATCGAGCTGTCCCTGGAGGACCTCGCGGTAGCGTTCGACCTCGCGCCTGCGCATGGCCCGCCCTCCTCTCGCGGCGAGGCAAACGCCCACTCCGCCTAGGCCCTGGGCCGAGCCCAAGGCTCGCGTTCACTGGAGAAACGCTAGCGCGTTCGCGGCCGCAACCACAAGCAACCTTGCCGGGGTCGCGCGGTGTTCGTATCCTCGGCGGGTGCGCACCCGCTCGCTGCCCCTCATTGCCGCGCTCCTCGTCGCTCGTGCAGCGGTCGCCTCCGAACCGCCCTCGCCCCTGACCGTCCCGGATCTGGTGGGTCCCCGGACCCTGGCCCTGCAGGCGGGCGTGGGCTCGGCGTCCGGGAACGAGGCCATGTTCCTGAACCCCGCGGCCATCGCCGCTCGCAAGCGGTACACGGTGGACACGTTCTACTTGACGGACCGGCGCCCCGACCTCGGTCCCCCCGGCCAAAGCGACCTCCGCCGCCAGGACTACTTCGGCTTCACGGTGGCGGACTCGGCCACGACCGCGGTGGCGGCGGGCCTCTCGTACGTGCGGGTCCTGCAGGGGGTGAACACGGGCAACCTCGTTCGCCTCGCCCTGGCCGCCCCGCTCGGCCGGGGGATCTTCTTGGGCGCGCAGGGCAACTACTTCGACCTGCAGGGTTCGAACCCGGTCGCCTCCACCCTCAACATGGACGGGGGACTCTACTGGCAGGTCACGAGCATGGTCTCGATCGGCGGGGCGGCGTACAACTTCATCTTCACCCACGACCGGGAGGTGCTCCCCCGCGGCTACGCGGCCGGGTTCACGGTCGGCTCGGAGACATCGCTCCAGGTGGTCGCCGACTGGCACCTCGATCTCGATCGGGTGAAGGAGGCGAACGGGAGCTCCAAGCCGAGCAACCGCTATACCGTCGGCGCGGAGTATCTCCTTGCCAACTCCGTGCCCGTCCGGGCCGGATTCGGAGTCGATGACATCGCCGGCTTCATGTGTTCGGGCGCGTCGGCCAGCCAGTCGGCATGCCAGAGCAGCTCTCCCTCCTCCTCGGTGGCCGCGACGGCGAACACCCGCTGGTGGTCCGCGGGGCTGGGCTTCGTCTCCACCCGGTTCGCGCTCGATGCGGGGTTCCGCCAGAGCACGACCGAGCCTTCCGCCCGGACCTTCGCGATTGCGGTGAGGCTGTTCGTGCCGAGCGAGTGAGGCGCTCGACCCACCCGCCGTCTCTAGAGCTCGGGCAACACCACCGGGGCGCCGCTGCGGGCGTTTTCGCCGCGCCAGACGGGGACCTCCCACACCTCGCGGACCCGCTCGGCGGTGAGCACCTCTGCAGGCCCCCCGTCGGCCACTACCCGCCCCCGGGACATGACTACGAGCCGGTCGCAGGCCGCCGCCGCCAGGTTGAGATCGTGGAGCACCGCCAAGACGCACAGGCCGCCGCGGGCCGCCGCCTGGGCCATCCGCATGGCGGCGACCTGGTGGCCCAGGTCGAGGAAGGCGGTGGGCTCGTCGAAGAGAAGCACGCGCGGCTCCTGCGAAAGGGCGCGGGCGAAGAAGACCCGCCGGCGCTCCCCGCCCGAGAGCGCATCGATGCGGCGATCGGCCAGGTGCACGAGATCGCAGGCCCTAAGAGCCCCCTCGACCGCTCCGTGGTCCAACGGTCCGGGGAGGGCCAAGAACCCCTGCCGCGGGGCCCGGCCCATCATCACCACCTCGCGCACGGTGAAGGGCCAGGTGAGCCGCGGCTCCTGGGGGACCAGAGCGCAGAGGCGGGCCACCTGACGGCGGGGGGCGCTCGAGGGGTCGAGCCCGGCCAGACGGACCCGTCCCCGCCCGGGAGCGAGGAGCCCCGCCAGGAGGCGAACCAGCGTCGACTTGCCGGCGCCGTTCGGGCCGACCAGGCCCACGAACTCACCGGAGCGGGCGGAGAGGGATACGTCCTCGAGCGCCGGCGTTCCCCCGTACCGAAAGGAGACGAGACGCACGTCCACGATCGGCTCCGGCCAGCCGAGAGCGGGCGAAGGGCTCATGCGAACCCCCCGGCCTGGGGGCGGCCCGACCGGCGGAGGAGCCAGAGGAAGAAGGGGCCGCCCAAGAAGGCGGTCACGGCGCCCACCGGCGGCTCCGTGCCGAGCGGCAGGAACAGGAGCCGGGCCAGCGCGTCGGCCATGACCAGGAATGCGGCCCCGAAGAGCGCCGAGGTGGGGACGAGCAGGCGGTGATCCGGCCCCACCACCCGGCGCACGAGGTGCGGCACGATGAGCCCGACGAACCCCACCATCCCCGAGAGCGCCACCGCCGCCCCGGTGGCGGCGCTGGCGGCGAAGAAGATCACGGCGCGCGTCCGCCGGACGTCCACCCCGAGGGAGGCGGCCTCCTCGTCGGCGAGGGTGAGGAGGTTGAGCCGTCCCGAGAAGAGGACGAGCAGGGCGAGGGTCAAGGCCACGCCCACGGCGCCGGCCAGGATGGTCCCCGCTCCCTGGTAGGCAACGGTCCCGAGGAGCCAGTAGAGGAGCCGGGCGGCCTGCTCCGGTGGGACGAGCAGCCGGAGTACGGTGATGAGGCCCGAGGCAAAGGCGTTGAACACCACCCCGACGAGGAGGGCGGTCTCGGGCACCGGGTGGCCCTGGATCCGGGCCAGCCCGAAGACCAGCACCGCCGAGGCCGCCGCGCCGGCGACGGCGCCGAGCGCCACCGGAGCTCCCTCGAAGAAGAGGGCCGCTCCCGGCCCGAACGCGCGCACCGCGAGGGTGGCGGCCAGGATGACGAGCGTGCCGCCGAGCGCCGCCCCTCCCGAGACGCCCAGCACGAACGGCTCGGCAAGCGCGTTCCGGAGCAAGGCTTGCAGCGCCACGCCGGCACCGGCCAGCGCCGCGCCCACCACCGCCGCGAGGAGGGCGCGGGGAAAACGGAGCTCGAGCAGGATGGCGTGGTCCGGTTCCACCCCGGAGAAGGCGGCCTGAAAGGAGATGGGCTGCGGACCGACGGCGCTCGAGAAGGCGACAGCCGCGAGGACGGTGGCCGCGCCCGCGACGAGGAGGACCACCAGGCGTCCGCGGAGGGAGGTCACCGGAACGCCTCGGGGTGAAGGGCAGCGAGGAGCGCGTTGAGGGCGCTCGTCAGCCGAGGACCAGGCCTGAGCGCGTCGTCGTTCGGGAGGAGGCGGATGGCCCCGCGCCGGACCGCCGGGATGGCGGAAAGCCCCCGATCGTTCCCGCTCCCGCGCTCGTTGATGGCCGCGTCCACCACCACGTCCGGATCGAGCGCGGCCGCCCGCTCGACCGGGAACACCGGCCAGGCGACCGTACCCTCCACCACGTTCCTCGCCCCCACCACCCGCAACAGCTCGTCCGGGTAGCTGCCCGGCCCGGCCACCACCAGCGGCTCGCGCCCCACGATGAAGAGGACCCGCCGGGTGGGCAACGCCTGGGCCCGGGTCCGCGTGCGGGCGATGAACGCCTCGAGGCCCGACGCGAGCCGCTCGCCGCCCTGTGGGTCTCCGAGCGCCTGGCCGACCGCACGGCAGGCGGCGAGCGTGTCGGAAAGGCCCACCACCGGGATGGCCAGGACCGGGACCCCCAGCTCGGCGATCTTCGACACGGCCGGCATCGCGCCTCCATCCGTGAGCCACAGGACGAGATCGGGCCGAAGGGCGACCACCGCCTCGACGCTCGGGTCGAGAAAGCCACCCACCCGCTCCGCCCCTCGAACCTCGGGAGCATCGTCGAAGCGAGTCACCCCCACGAGCCGGTCGGCCCTCCCGAGCGCGACCACGATGTCGGTCATGCTCGGGCCGATGGACACGACCCGTCGGGGCTCGGCTGGGGCGGGCGGGCCGAGCCGGCGAATCCCCCCCGCCCCGGCGGTCGGCCCGCCGTCCGGCCACTGCGCCAGGCCCCTCGCGGCGACGGAGGCGAGGAGCAGGGAGAGGGGGACGACTAGAAGCCGCATGCCAGGTCGGATACGTATGCGAACCCCGTGTCGGTGTTCTTCGGGCACAGCTCGACCCCATCCATCGCGCCCAACACGGGGTCGAGGAGGAACACCCGGCCGGAGTTGCGATCGGCAAGGTAGCCCGCCCCGGAGCAGAAGGCGAGTTGGCCGGGCGCCGCGTCGGCCGGCGCGGGCAAGATGGCGCCCACCTCGGGGGTCGGGCCCGAGAGGTCGACCGGCACGATGCCGCCGGCGACGATCGTCGGGGTCGCTCCCGAGCCGTAGTCGAACGCGCCGCATGTCACGTACAGGGTCGATCCGAGCACCGCCAGGTCGGCCGGGTCGAGGCAGGACGGGCCCAGGTCCACGAGCCCGGCGGGACCACCCGGGTCGACCGATGGGTCGAGGGCGTTCGAGGCGAGGTCGACGACGGCGAGCCGGCCCGTGCTTCCCGGGGGCGGATTGAAGTTCGGGTCCAGGTTCCAGAGCGTCACGTAGGCGCGTCCGCCCACCACGGCGATGCGCGACGGCATGGCGGTGGCCTCTGGGCTCGCCAACCCGTGGACGTCGACGCGGGTGATCTCGCAGGCGCCGAGCGGTCCGCACTGGCCCACCGAGGAGACGTCCATCACCGCCACCTCGTTGCTCGCGTTCAAGGCGACGTAGGCGCGATCGGCGGAGAAGGCGATGCCCTGCGGGTCCGGGTTGGGCTCGTTGGCGCCGGCGAAAGGGTGCTCCACGATGACCTGGCCATCCGGGGAGAGCACGAGCAGGGAACCAACCGATGTGTGCGCGACGTACAGGTACCCGCCGTGCCCGGCCAGGCCCTCGATGTCGCCGGGGACCGGTGCCGGGTTGGGTGCCCACACCTGCTGCCCCATGAGCGAGGGGAAGGTGCCAGCGATGCGGGTCACGGCCTCGCCGCCCTCGTAACTCGCGCTCGCCACGAAGAGCGCGCCGTCCAGCCAGGCCAGGGCCGCCGGCCCCGCCGTGAGCTTCACCGGCGCGCCGGAGGAGGGGGCGAGGTCGCGGGTGGCCGCGCGCACCTCGTTGGTGTTGAAGCAGGCGAGGAACAGGTCGGCCACGGCGCTCCCCTCCTGGCACTGGCCCGTGGAGCAGATCTGATAGGCCGCGCAGGCGGTGCCGCACGCGCCGCAGTTCTGCGGATCGAAGGCGAGCGCCTTGCACGCTCCGTCGCACAGGGTCTCGTCCGAGGGGCAGAGGGTCTCCTTGCTGCAGCCGGCCAGCCCGAAGAGAAGAAGCGCGAGGGAGATCGGGAAGGTGAGGTGTCGGGTCATGGCTACCTTTCCGGGCTCCCGGCCCGCAGGGTGAGGAGAACCGTGCGTCCGGGCAGGGGGTTCATGAAGCCGTCCTGCAGGGTTTGGTCGTCGAGGAGGTTTCGGACCTCGAGGTTCAGGTGGACGTCCGGGCCGCGGAAGAGGCGCACGGAGCCGCCCGCGCCGAGGGTGAAGCTCCCGGGGATGCTGGCGGTGTTGGCGAGGTCCACCCACTGGCTCGACAGCCACTGGCACTCGCCATGGACCTCGACCGGCCCCTGCCCGGCGCCGAGCCTCGCGTACAGCCGGTGGCGCGGCTTCTGGGGAAGCTCCTTCCCCACCACGGTCTCGACACCGCGGAGCGTCTCGGTCTTTAGGTACGTGTAGGCGAGGCCGCCGTTCAGGTCGAGGAGGCGCGAGACCGGCGCCAGGGCCGCTTCGGCCTCGAGGCCCCGGGCGAGGGAACGGGCGTCGTTCAAGGGGACGAAGCGACGAAACGAGACCGCTTCGTAGATCACCAGGTCGTCGTAGAGCGTGGCGAACACGCCCGCGGAGGCCGAGCCCAGCGGGCCGGCGGCGGTGAGGGCCGCGTCGGCCCCCACCCCCACCTCGGGGCGGAGGGTGGGGTTCGGTGACACCACGCCCTGCTGCAGATAGAGCTCCGCAAAGCTCGGGATCCGGTAGGTGCGCCCGGCGCTGGCGCGCAGGGCCAGCGGCCCCCAAAGCCCGAGACTCCCGCCCAGCTTGGCGGAGATGCCGGAGAACGGACCGGAGCGTTCGAACCGAACCCCCGGCCCGAGCCGGCCCCTTCCACCGAGGCCGATGAGCTCGCCCGAGAGCGCGGCCGCGACCGTGGCCCGCGCCCACTCGCCCATCCCGTCGGCGACGAGCCGCTCACCGCCAGCCTCGGCGACGGCGGAGAGGTCGCCGCGCTCGCCGGACCAGGAAAGACCCACGTTCCCCATGCCGGCGACGCCGTGCTGGCGCTGCAGGACTCCGCCGTCGAGCTCCTGCAGGCTCACGTCGAGCTGGTCGAGCCGGAGCCAGCCCCCAGCCGAGGCCACCGGGCCGCCGCCCAGCGCCCGCCGGAAGCGCGCGGCGAGGAGCCCGCGGCCTTCGTCCTGCCAGTCGTGCGGGGTCGGGTTCCCAAGCGTGCCCGGCAACCCCCGGTGACCGCCCGAGACCTCTGCCGCAGCGTCGAGGCGGCCACCCCCACCCAGCCAGAACCCCTTCAAGAGCCCGCCTCCCAGGGTCGCAGCGGCGTTCTCGCGCACCTCGGACTCGTGGAGGTACGGGTTCTCGTACGGGAAGTCGCCCTCGGTGGTCGAGCCGGAGATCGCCCCGAGCAGGCCCCACCCTCCGTCGCCCAGGCCGAGGTGCAGGTCGCCGGCGAAGGAACCGAAGGAGCCGGCCGTGGCGCTCGCGCCCCACGTGCCGGCCGCGGCAGGGGTGGTGAGGACGTTCACGACCCCGCCCAGCGCGCCCGAACCGTGGAAGATCCCCTCGGTGCCGCGGACAACCTCGATGCGCGAGATCCACTGCGATGGGATGGTCGAGAGGTCCACGGCCCCGCCGGCGGGGCCGTTCAGCGGGAGGCCGTCGACCAGGACCTTCACCTGCTCGGCGCTCGAGCCCCGGATCGAGACGTCCGCGGGCTGACCGGGGCCGCCGTGCTCGGAGACCGCCACCCCGGGCGCTGTGGCCACCAGCTCGGCTGCGCCCTTGGACTCGCCGGCGAAGCGCGAGGCGTCCACGGTCGTGACAGCCGCCCCGGGGGCGCGCGCCGCGCCGGAACCGAGCGAGGGCGCCGGGAGTCGTACCTCCAGGGGCTCGAGTTCCATCGGCTCCTCGGCCGACCCCTCCTGCACGCCCTCCGCGCCCGGGGGCGGCGGCTCCTGGGCGCGCGCCAGCCGCGCCGCGGGGGCGAGGGCGAGTACCGCGAGGAGGGGGAAGCCGGAACGCGACATGTTTCGCCGCGTCTCCTTCGGACGCGCGAACTCTGGTCGCGAACCATTCGCGACCCCATCGCTCGAGAGGGAGGTCTCCTGGCTCCCGGGTGGAGGGCTCCTTGCCCTCCCGGGCCGTGCCGCCTTCCCCTCGCCTCGCGCGAGAGTGGCGAGCGCTGCACGGCTCTCACCCGGCTACAGTGGCGGGACCGCGCCGGACTTTGGACCGGCTTCCCTGTTCCTCCGAGCGGATGCTGCAGCCCGCGAGGTACGCGTTCCCAAGGGCGAAGTCAAGGGGCCGCTTGCGCCCGCTCTTCCGCTGTGGTTGGGATGGCCGCCGTGCCAGGACCCCAATATCGCACCGGTGCCACCTCGTTCGTGATCCCGGCCGGCTGGGTCGAGAACGTGCGTTGGCTGGCCGGGCGGGTGGAGGATGTCGAGATCCTGGTGTTCGAGCGACCCGGAAAGGCCGGACCCTCGCCCGCCGAAGTGGAGGAGGTCGCGGCGCTCGGTCGGGCGCAGGGGCTCACCTTCTCCGTGCACGCACCGCTCGACCTCGAGCTTGCGAGCCCGGATCGGACGCGCCGCGCCGAAAGCGTCGAGGCCGTGCTTCACACGGTGCGTCTCACCGCCCCGCTCTCCCCGCGCGCGCTGGTCGTGCACCTCGATACTCCCGCACCGGGGGGAGCACCGGAAGCGGGAGCGGACCTCAAGGGATGGCGCGACCGAGCCCGGTCCTCACTGAGTGCGCTCGCCGCGGATGGGCTCCCACCGGGGGTCGTCTGCATCGAGAACCTGGGGGCGGGCCTCGGCCCGGCCGAGCCTCTCGTCGAGGAGCTCGGCCTCTCGGTCGCGCTCGATGTCGGCCACCTGGCCCGGGACGGCGTCCCGATCGAGGCGCTCCTCGCGCGGCATCTCCATCGAGCGCGGCTCGTCCACTGGCACGGGACCGAGCCGGGGGGACGAGACCACCGCTCCCTGCGCCACTTCCCACGGGCCGAGGGCTCAAGGCTCCTGCGCGCGCTGGAAAGCACCGGCTTTGCCGGGACCCTGACGCTCGAGGTCTTCCGAGAGGACGATCTCCTGGACTCGCTCGAGGTCCTGAAGGGGCTCCGCCGGGAGGCGCTCGAGGCAGGGGGGGACGGTGAATGACGGAGCGGCGGTTCGTGCTCGTGGGAGGAGGAGTGCGATCGGGAAAGAGCGCTTACGCGGTGGCACGGGCGCGCTCTTTGGGTGTGCGCCGGGCGTTTCTTGCCACCGCCCGAGCCTACGATGCCGAGATGGCCGAGCGGATCCGGCGCCACCAGATCGAGCGCGTCAACGACTTCACCACCATCGAGGAGCCGGTCGCCCTGACCGAGGCGCTTTTGCGGCTCGACGGGTTCGACGTGGCCGTGATCGACTGCATCACGCTCTGGCTCTCGAACCTTCTCCTCGACGGGATCGCGGCGGACGAGATCGAGCGCCGGGTGGCGGAGCTCACCTCCGCGCTCGGCCGCGCTCCCTGCCACGTGGTGGTGGTGACGAACGAGGTCGGGATGGGTGTGCACCCGGAGACGCCCCTCGGCCGGCTCTTCCGCGATCTCGCCGGACGCGCCCACCAGGCGCTCTCCCGGGCCGCCGACGAGGTGCACCTCGCGATCCTCGGAACCCTGCTGCGCCTCAAGCCAGGGCCGGTCGAGGCCCATTTCCCTGGAGATGCTCGGTGAAGACCTTGAACGAGACCTGCGCCGCCATTCGCCCCACCGACCCGGAGATCGGACGTCGCACCCAGGCGAGGCTGGATGCGAAGACCAAGCCCCCCGGGAGCCTGGGACGGCTCGAGGAGCTGGCGGTCCGGGTCGCTTCCGCGCGCGGCCTCGAGGTGCCGGAGCTCCCCCGGAAGGCCATCGTGGTCATGGCCGGGGATCACGGCGTCGCGGCCCAGGGCGTGAGCGCCTACCCGCAGGAGGTGACCGCCCAGATGGTGGCCAACTTCGTCCGCGGCGGCGCGGCCATCAACGTCTTGGCGCGCCTTGCGGAAATCGAAGTGGTGGTGGTGGACATGGGCGTCAAGACGCCGGTCCGGTTGCCAGGCGTGCTCGACCGCTGGATGGGTCCGGGGACTCGCGATCTCTCGGTCGAGCCGGCCATGACCCGGGAACGGGCGGTCGCCGCGCTCGAGGCAGGCATCGGGCTGGCGGACGACCTCTCCGGACGCGGGGTGGCCCTCCTGGGCGTGGGGGAGATGGGGATCGCCAACACCACCGCCGCGAGCGCGCTCGCGGCGTGTCTTCTCGGGACCACGCCCGAGGCGATGGCCGGCAGAGGAACGGGGCTCGACGACGCCGCGCTTTCGCGGAAGGTGGAGGTGATCCGGCGGGCCCTGGCGCTCCACGCGCCCACGCCCCCCGAGCCGCTCGACGCCTTGGCCCGCCTCGGGGGGTTCGAGATCGCGGGGATGGCGGGGGTGGTGCTGGGGGCGGCGGCCCGGCGGATCCCGGTAGTGGTGGATGGGTTCATCTCCAGCGCCGCCGCGCTCGGGGCGGTGCGTCTCGCCCCGGCCGCTAAAGGCTACCTCCTCGTGGCGCACCGGTCGGCCGAGCCCGGTCACCGGCCGGTGCTCGAGGCGCTCGGGATGCCCCCGCTCCTCGACCTCGGCATGCGGCTCGGGGAGGGCACGGGGGCGGCGCTCGCCATGACGCTGGTCGAGGCGGCGATCCGGATCCTGCACGAGATGGCCACCTTCGCGGAGGCCGGCGTGAGCGGCCGGGGGCCATGAGCGGAGCCCCGGCACCCCTGCGCCACCTTCTCGCGGCCTTCCACTTCCTGACGCGATTCCCCGTGCCCGGGCCGGCCCCGCAGGAGGCAGACCTGGGTCGCTCCCTCGCCTTCTTCCCGGTGCCGGGGGTCGTTCTCGGGGCGCTCCTCGCGGGCGCCGCGCGCCTCGTCGGCGACCACCTTGCGCCGGCCGTCGTGGCCCCGCTCCTCGTGGCGGCGCTCGCCTGGCTCTCCGGGGCCTTGCACCTCGACGGCCTCGCCGACCTCGCCGATGGGCTCGGCGGCGGCCACCGCGACCCGGCCCGCACGCTCTCCATCATGCGCGACAGCCGAATCGGCGCTTTCGGAGCCGTGGCGGTCATCCTTCTCCTCCTCGTGAAGACCGCGTCGGTGGCGGAGCTCGTCAAGGGAGGCGGCGCCTGGGCGCTCTTGTGCGCCCCGGCCTTGGCCCGCTTCACCGCCGTCCCGCTCGTGGTGCTCTTCCCTTATGCTCGCCCCGAGGGGCTGGGCCGTCCCTTCCACGCGGGAGGAGGGCCCCGCGAGCTCGCCGTCGCGGCGGTGATCACCGCCGCGATCCTGGCCGTGGCCGGGAAGCGAGCGCTGTTCCCGACCGCCGTCGCGCTCGGGGTGGCGCTCGTCTTGGCGCTCGCGATCCGCCACCGGCTCGGCGGGCTCACCGGGGACGTGTACGGCGCGGCGATGGAGCTCGCCGAGACCGCCTTTCTCGCCTGCGCCGGGATGCGCTGATCGGACCGGGCCGCAGCCGCAGCCTCAAAGGTCCGGAAACCCGGGCAAAGTCCGCCGGTTCAAAGCTTCCCTGGAGACCCTCGAGACCTCTTGCCCGGGGTCGCCCGTGAGCGGATGGGCCGGGCCGGCGGCCTCGGGCGCCCGCGAAGCGAGCCCCAAGGGCGCATGCCCTCAATTCGCCTGCCCCGGAGCGGGGAACCCCTTCACCTCGCCAACGTCGACGGCTCCGAAGCGCGCCTCGTACTTCTCCAGGTTGTCCTCGATGGCGAAGAGAAGCCGCTTCATGTGCTTGGGCGTGGTGATGATGCGGGCCCGCACCGTGGCCTTGGGGGCCTGCGGCTGGACGTAGATGAGGTCGAGCGTGAACTCGGTCTCGGTGTGGTTCACCATGGCCATGTTCACGAACACCCCTTGCGCGATCTGGGGGTCGAGTTCGATCTGCAGGTGGATGGGCGACTGGGGCTGGTCGGACATGGCCCGTGCCATAGCAGGATCGAGAGCCCGCGGGTACCGGTTCGTCCCCGATGTGAGACGGCAAGGTTGAAAGGGACCGCGGGGAGGGGTAACCGTTGGTCCGTGCCCGGACCTCCCGCCGCCCCTTCGCCCGCCGTCCCTCGGGGCGGAGGCCTGGACCAGGGCCGCGAGATCGACCTGCCGGGGGGCCCGGACGCGGCTCTCCTCCTCCACGGGCTGACCGGGTCGACCTTCGAGCTTCACCCGCTTGCGGCGCGGCTCCACGCCGCCGGGGTGCGCGTACTGGCCCCGGTGATGGCCGGACACGGCGGCGAGCCGGAGGCGCTGCGGGGGGTGCCCTTCTGCGAGTGGGTGACCCGCGCCGCCCAACATCTTTCCCGGCTGCGCGGGAGCCGGCGCACGCTCGTCGTGGGTGGCTCGATGGGGGGCCTCGTGGCCTGCGCGCTCGCCTACCGTCATCCTGCGGACGTGGCCGGGCTCCTCTTGCTCGCGCCGGCGTTCGAGCTGAAGCTCCCGGGCAAGGTGGCGGCGGTGCTCGGCGGTCTCGGTCCGCTGCGCCGTCTCGTCCTCCGGAAGGGCGGATTCGACGTGCGCGACGTGGAGATGGGGCGCCGGAACGGCCGGAGCGCGCTCGCGGCCGTGCCGCTCTCGGCGGTGGCCGAGCTCAGGGCGCTTTCCCGGGCGGTGAAGCAGATCTTGCCCGAGGTCTCTGCTCCGGCACTGGTGCTCGTGGGCGCGCGGGATCACACCGTGACCCTACGCGGAGCCCGCCGCCTGGTCGAGGCGCTCTCCGGCCGCGCCGAGCTCCTCGTCCTTCCAGAAAGCCAGCACCTCCTCGGCATCGACGTCGAGCGCGAACGCTGCGCCGACCTTGCGCTCCGGTTTCTCGAACAGCTCCCACTCTCCCCGGACACGAAAGGGTGGTGACCGAAATGGCGTCGTGCGTCCTCGCAATCGATCAGGGCACCACCGGCACCACCGTGCTCGTCCTCGACCGGCGACTCGCGGTCCGAGCCAAGGTCAACCAGGAGTTCCGGCAGGTCTTCCCGCGGCCGGGATGGGTCGAGCACGACCTCGAGGAAATCTGGAACACCACCCTGGCCACCGTACAGCGGGCACTCAGGGAGGCCGGTCTGAGGGGCAAAGACGTGGCGGCGGTGGGGATCACGAACCAGCGGGAGACGACCGGACTGTGGGACCGCCGGTCCTCCCGCCCGCTCCACCACGCCATCGTCTGGCAGGACCGCCGCACCACCGAGGAGTGCGCCCGGCTCAAGGCCGCGGGCCACGAGGCTCGGGTCCGGGAGAAGACGGGCCTCGTCCTCGATCCCTACTTCTCGGCGACCAAGCTCGCCTGGTTGCTCCGGAACGTGCGCGGTGCGCGCGAGCGAGCCGACTCGGGCTCGGCCGCCTTCGGCACCATCGACACCTGGCTCGTCTGGAAGCTGACTGGCGGCGCGGCGCACGTCACCGACGTCTCCAACGCCAGCCGCACCCTCCTCATGGATCTTCGTACCCGCACCTGGGACCCGGAGCTGCTCACCCTCTTCGATGTGCCGGGGAGCGTCCTCCCGGCCATCCGGGCCTCCTCGGAGGTGTACGGCCAGACGAAGGGGTTGCGCCTCTTGCCCGACGGCATCCCCGTGGCCGGAATCGCCGGGGACCAGCAGGCGGCGCTCTTCGGCCAGGCGTGCTTCCAGCCGGGCGAGGCGAAGTGCACCTACGGGACCGGCGCCTTCCTCCTCCAGAACGTGGGGCGGGAGCCGGTCGCCTCCTCGCGGGGGCTCCTCTCTACCGTCGCCTGGACGGTGGGCGGGGAGACGAGCTACGCGCTCGAGGGCTCGTCGTTCATCGCCGGGGCCGCGGTTCAGTGGCTGCGCGACGGGCTTGGGCTCATTCGCAAGGCGAGCGACGTGGAGGACCTTGCGCGCCAGGTGAAATCCTCGGAGGAGGTGGTCTTCGTCCCGGCGCTCGCTGGGCTGGGCGCCCCCCATTGGCGCCCCGAGGCGCGAGGGGTGCTCCGCGGCATCGACCGGGGCACCACCGCGGCCCACCTGGCCCGGGCCACGCTCGAGGGGATCGCCTTCCTCATCTTCGACCTGGCCGAGGCGATGCGCGCCGAGGCGGGCAAGCCGTTTCCCGCTTTCAAGGTGGACGGGGGGGCCTCGCAGAACGACCTGCTCATGCAGTTCCAGGCCGACCTGCTCGACGTGCCGGTGGTGCGACCCCGGATGATCGAGACCACCGCGCTCGGGGCCGCCTTCCTGGCAGGCCTGGCCGTGGGCTTCTGGAAGGGGCGGGACGAGATCCGCCGCACCTGGAAGGTGGGAAAGCGGTTCGAGCCCCGGATGAAGCCGACCGATCGGGAAGCCTTCCTCGCCAAGTGGCGTCGGGCCGTCCAGGCGGCCTGAAGGCCGTCACGAGTTCGACGTCGCAACGATCAGTACTCCACCCGGTCCGCCTTGCGCAGCCAGGCGTCGAAGGCGGGTCGCGCCTCGGCCTCCAGCATCCGGATGAGCGGCAGGCTCCGCGCCTCCCGGGGCAGTGAGACCTCGCGGTAGATGAGCGCGTCGTCGAATCCGATCCGCGCCGCGTCGGACCGGTCGTTGGCGAAATAGACGCGGTCGACCCGCGCCCAGTAGAGCGCAGAGAGGCACATCGGGCACGGCTCGCAACTCGTGTAGACCTCGCACCCGCACAGGTCGAACCGGCCAAGCGCGGCACAGGCAGCCCGGATAGCCACCATCTCGGCATGGGCGGTGGGATCGCAAGTGGAGGTGACCTGGTTGCAACCCTCACCCACGATCTCTCCGGCCTCTACGACCAACGCTCCAAACGGTCCACCCCGGCCCCCATCCATGCCCTCCTTTGCGAGGGCGATGGCCCGCCGCATGAACGCCTCGTTGCTCATCCGTCGCCTCCTCGACCCGACAGGGCCCACTGACCGCGGAGACCATCCAGGCAGGCCCCGACCCCGCCGTGGGACGTTCCGCAAAGGCGTGCAGCCAGTGGGGTCACACGCGCGCCCACACCTACCATGGATTCACAGGGCGAGCGCGCAAGGGGGCGATGGGGAAGGGCAGGCGATAGGTCACCGACCACTTCTCGTCGGGAGGAAAGGCCGAGGCGCGCGCCCGCCCACGTTCGGAGTACCGGCTTTAGCCGATACGGTCGAGCGCCTCGGCCACCGTGCCGATGCCCTCGAGCGCGAGCCCGGAGGGCGCCTGGCAGTGGCGGGCGCTCGCCGCGGGCAACAGGGCCCGGGTGAAGCCGAGCCGCGCCGCCTCGAGGAGCCGGGCCTCGGGCTGCGAGACCGCCCGCACTTCGCCCGCCAGGCCCACCTCTCCCACAAACAACGTCTGAGGAGGGAGCGCCCGCTCCCTAAAGCTCGAAGCGAGGGCCAGAACGGTCGCGAGGTCGGCGGCGGGGTCCTCCACGGTGAGCCCCCCGGCAACGTTCACGAAGACGTCGCAGGAGAGGATCTCCATCCCGACCTTCTTCTCCAGAACGGCCGCGAGTAGCGCCACCCGGTTCGAGTCGATGCCCAGGGCGGTGCGCCGCGGAGTCCCGTAGCCGGTCGGGGCCACCAGGGCCTGGACCTCGACCAAGACGGTGCGCGTGCCCGAGAGGACCGCGGTCACGGCGCTCCCCGCAGCATCCTCGGGGCGCTCGGAGAGGAAGAGCGCCGAGGGATTCTTCACCTCCACGAGGCCCCCGGCCTTCATCTCGAAGACGCCGATCTCGCTGGCCGAGCCGAACCGGTTCTTGTGGGCTCGCAGGACGCGGTAGGGGTGGGCCCCCCCACCCTCGAAGTAGAGCACCGTGTCCACCATGTGCTCGAGAACCCGCGGGCCGGCGATGGCCCCGTCCTTGGTGACGTGGCCGACCAAGAAGACGGGGGTCTCGGTGGTCTTGGCGAAGGCCATGAGCCGCGCCGCCGTCTCGCGGATCTGTGTCACCGTGCCCGGCGAGCTCGGGAGCTCGGGCAGGTACTGCGTCTGGATGGAATCGACCGCCACCGCGGACGGCGACAGCCCCTCGGCAACCCGGAGTACCGCCTGGGCATCGGTCTCCGCCAGCACCCGGAGGTTCTGGGCCGCGACCCGGAGGCGGTCGGCACGTAGCTTGAGTTGCCGGGCCGACTCCTCGCCCGACACGTACAGGACCGGACGCTCGGGCAGAGACACGGCGAGCCGGTCGAGCGCGGAGAGGATCAAGGTGGACTTGCCGATCCCCGGGTCGCCGCCGAGCAGCACCAGACCTCCCGGTACGACGCCGCCCCCGAGGACTCGGTCCAGCTCCCCGATGCCGGTCCGCCGCCTCTCCTCATCACGAGCCTCGACTCCCAGCAGGGGAACGGGCCGGGCCAGGGCCCCACCGCCCAAACCCCGTGCCGGTGCGCCGTCGCGAGACGCGGGGGCCACCACCTCCTCCTGGAGGGTGTTCCAGCGGCGGCAGGCGGGGCACTGACCCAGCCACTTCGCGCTCTGGTGGCCACACTCCGAGCAGGCAAAAACGGTTCGAACCTTGGCGGCGCTGCGCGTCATCCGCTCCATTGCCTAGCACGGCGCCCTGACGGGCAGATGGCTTACCGCCAAGCCGAATGACGGCCCCGCCCTTCGCGACGGGGGGCCTTCAAAGCTCGCCCGGGCCTGTCCCAAGACCACGAGGGCGAGGTTGCTCGAGGGAACTGCACCCACGGAGCGCACATCCGAGCGCACCCCGACCCTACGCATCACGAGCCAATAGCGAACAGAACCGCAAGTGAGCCTCGTGTTCTCTCGAAGGGTGAAGGCGGCCATCGGCGATCCGGCCGCTCGCTCGAGTGGGTCCCGGCGGTCCCCGCCGGGCCTTTCCAGGGTGCCGCCTACCGGCCCGGCCAGGGTTATCATGTGAAGGTGAACGAAGGGCTCGGCGCGCTGGGGAAGTGGCTTGTCGCCGTGGGGCTCTCTACCGCGGCAGTAGGGGCCCTGGTCCTCCTCGCGAGCCGCTTCCCCGGCCTGCGGCTTGGGCGCCTGCCGGGCGACATCTCTGTGGAGCGGCCCGGTTTCCGGCTCTACCTCCCGCTCGGCACTTCCATCTTGCTCTCGGTGGTGCTCTCGCTCGTGCTGTGGCTGTTGGGCCGCCGCCGGTGACCGACGATCACCAGCCGTGCACGACGTGGCCGACCAAGAATTGCAATTCGTACGGGCTTCCGCCCCGGCGATCGCCGCTCCCCATGGCGGTGAAGGTCCCGCTGCCGCTCACTCCTGCGTAGGCACCGGTGCCGCTGAAGAGGGTCCAGCGGCCGAAGATGGGCGGCATGCCAGCCCGGGTCTGCCCCTGGAGACGGAGCACCAGCGTGCCCTTCTCGCCCTCGAGGAGGCGCCGAACCGAGCCCCCAGTGGCCGAGAAGCCCCCCAGATCGTGCACCACCCCCTGGTCCGTCCGACCGGTAGAGGTCTCCATGCGGAAGGTGCCGCCATACTCCCAGGGGCGAAAGGTGACTCGGAACTCGATCCGCTCGCGGCGGAGGGGGCGGGTGGGGGCAGCGGCGCCGGGCGCTTGCGGAGGGGAGGGTTCGGCGCCTAGGGCGAGCACCAGGGCGGCGGCGAGGGCAAAGGTCATCGCTCGCCTCCCTGAGGGGCATCGACCGTGGGGGAATGGCCCCGCTCGCGGACGCAGGCCTCCGCCCGGGCGGCGGCCCGGACCCGGTCCTCGGCCAATAACTGCACCCGGGCCTCGGTCTTGAGACAGATCGTGGTGCTGCGGCGCAGGCGCGCCCGCAGGCGCATCCAATCCACCGTGAACACCCGGGCGGTTCCATCCTCCGAGGCGGTGGCGAGCTCGGCGCCATCCGGGCTGAACGCGGCCGCGTTCACCGGACCCTCGTGCGCTCGCAGGAGCAGCGGCTCCCCGTCCCCGCCAGCGGCGTAGACCCGGACCGTTCCGTCGATGGAGGTGAGGGCGACCCTCGCGCCGTCCGCGCTGGCTGCGGCGGCCAAGAGGCCCTCCGGGGGCGAGGCCATCGGCGGCAGCTCGACGCCGTCCGGGCGGAAGCGCCGCAAGGGCCCACCCTCCTCGGCCACGAGCAGGGTCCCGTCGGGTGCGAACGCCGGGCGCTCCACCGGGTGTTCCGCGTGGATCACCTGGTCCACCGCCCCGGAACGGAGCCAGACCCGGACGGTGGCGTCGTAGGAGGAGGCGGACACGATCCTCTCGCCGTCCGGCGAAAAGGCCACCCCGGTCACCCCGCCGGCGTGACCGCGCAAGACGAGCGGTTCGCCCGAGCCGTCGGTGCGCCAGATGCGAACGGTGCGGTCCAGGGACCCCGAGGCGAGGGAACGCCCGTCGGGGGAAAAGGCCGCCGACAGCACCGGCCCCTCGTGCCCGCGCAGCTCGTGCTCCAGAGCTCCGCTCGACGCCTCCCAGATCCGGACCACCCCATCCTCCGAGGCAGTGAGGAGCAACGTCTCGGCCGGGTCGACGTCGGCGGAGTGCAGGGTGTTCCCCGGGTCGTGCATGACGAGCGGCTCGCCCCCGTGCACGGCCCAGAACCGGGCCGTTCCATCGTGGCCGGCGGTGAGCACCCGCTGGCCGTCGCGAGTCCAGCGCACCGAGGCGACGGCCAGCTCGTGGCCCCGCAAGACGTCGCGCTCCCGAGGATCGTCGCTGTCCCAGACGCGCACCGCCTGCGGTCCGCGCGTGAAGACGCGCGCGCCGTCGGTCGCCATCGCCGCCTCCTGGGCGGCTTGGCCCCGCAAGACGATGGGGGTTCCCGCGCCGTCGGCGCGCCAGATCCGGGCCGTCCCGTCGGTCCCCACGGTGAGGACCCTGCGCCCTCCGCGCAGGAAGGTGGCCCTCAAGATCGGGCCCCGGTGCCCGCGGAGCACCACCTCCGGCCCGGCGGCGCCCAAGGGGAGGATCCGGGCAGTGCCGTCGGCCAGGGCCACGATCACCTGCGAGCCGGCGGGGTCGACGTCCACCGCATTGGCCGGTGGCCCCCCGCCGTGCACCTCCAAGAGCTGTCCCTTTTGCGAGAGCACTCGGAGGGCGCCGTCCTCGGCGGCGGTGGCGAGGCGCCCGTCCGGCGACCACGCCAGCCCGAACACCGCTCCCCCCCGGAGGTCGACGCGAGCGATGGGCGACCCGGCGGCGTCGAATGTCCGGACCAGGCCGTCAGCCGAGCCGGTCGCGATCCGCGAACCGTCGGGCGACCAGGCCACCGCAAACACGGCTCCGTCATGCAGTAGGACGCGGGGCAGCCTTCGTCCGGTGAGGTCGAACAGCCAGAGCCGGCCGTCCACGCCGGCCGCAGCCACAAAACGCCCGGAGCGGTCGACGTCGAGCGAGAGCAAGGGCGCACCGCTCGCAGAGAAGGAGCGGGGCGGCTCGCTTCCGTCTCTGCGGAATACCCGGACCATGCCGTCGCGTCCGGCGCACAGGATCCGCTCCCCATCCGGGGTGAAGCGCACCGCCACGGTTTCGCTGCCCCCTCCGGCCAGGATCGAGGACGCCGTCCCGTCCGTACGCCAGAGGGTCGCGCCGCCATCGCCCGCCCCAGCAGCGAGCCAGGCACCGTCCGGGCTCACCGCGAGGCCACTACCTCCTCCTGGCAGCTCCAGCTCGGCCACGGGGATGGGCTCCGCCAGGATACGCTGCGCGATCTCCACCGCCCGGGGTGGCGGGTCGTCGGGGAGCTCCGCCATGAGCAGGGTGGCGAGGAGCGGGTCGAAGGCACCCTCCGCGGCGCTGGCCACTCGGCTCGCGAGGAGCGCGCGCTCGGCTCGGGCTCGGGCCTTCACCGCGGCCACCGCGACGCCATAGGCCGCGAGGAGGAGGATCGCCGCGGCTGCCGCCAGGAGGCGGCGGAGGCGCCGCCTGCGGGCCGCGCGCGCAGCCTTTTCGGCGCGGGTCTCCAAGGCCCGCTCCACCTCGGCGAGCGACTCCAGCACCGCCTGGGCGCTCTGGGGACGGCCGGCCGGGTCCTTGGAAAGCGCACCCGCCAGAAAGGCGGCGAGCTCCGGTGGAGCGTCCTCGACCGGAAGGGGCGGCGGAGGGCCAGGGTCGAGGACCGAGCCCTGGCCGGCCGAGGTGGGGTAGGGGAGAGAGCCGGAGAGCGCCTGGTACAGGATCACCCCCAGCGCGAACACGTCCGTCCGGGCGTCGCCGGGCTCCCCCCGGAGCTGTTCGGGGGCCATGTAGGCGGGAGTGCCGCCCTTCAAGGCGGCGCGGTTGAGGAGGCGGGCCAGGCCGAAGTCGAGGATCTTGGCCCCGCCGCCTGCGGTCAAGAACACGTTGCCCGGCTTGAGGTCTCGGTGGAGCACGTCCTGGGCGTGGGCGTGGACCAGCCCGCGGGCCACGTCGAGCCCGATGCGGATCGCCTCCCCCGCGGGCAACGGGCCGCGCCGGAGCTTGTCCTGGAGCGTTTCGCCCCGCAAGAGCTCGAGGATGAGGTACGGGGTGCCCTGGTGGATCCCGAAGTCGTGCAGGGTGACGACATTGGGGTGGTTGAGGCGAGCGGCGGCCTCCGCCTCCTCGTGGAGGGGAGCCACGAGCGCATCGGGCTCGGTCCGGGCTGGGCGCATGGCCTTGAACGCCACGAGCCTCCCCAGCTCGCGATCGCGCGCCTCGTAGACCACGCCGAAGCCACCCCGCCCGAGCTCGCGCACGAGCTCGAACCGCCCGATCACGGCCCCGGGGGCAAGGGGGGCGAAGGGGCTCCCCGGGTCGGCGGGGGGAGCGCGCGCCACCTCACGCAGGACCTCATCCAGATCGGGCGACTCGCCGGCGCAGGCCGCGCCTAGAACGCTGTCCGGCTCGGACACGTGCCGATCTTACTCCAGCAGCCCCTCCTCCCGCGCCAGATGGGCGAGCTTCGACTTGAGCCGCTCGAAGCGCTTGCGGAGAGCGGGCTCGTCCACGGGCTCGCCGTCCTTGGAGAGCACCGTCGCCACCTCGCGCCAGGAGAGGTCCCGGTCCAGGCGGAGGACGAGCAGCGCCCGCTCCTCAGGCGTCAGCCGGTCCCGGAGCCGCTCGATGCCCCTCTGCTGGGCCTCGCGCCGGCCCAGGAGGACCGACGATCGGACCTCGTCGGCGATGCGGGAGATCTCGTTGGTCTCGAGGCGCCGCCCGCGCTGCCGGAACGGGTCCCGGAGGTGTCGGGCGGCGGCGTGCCAGGCCAGGCGGTAGGCCCAGACCCGCAGCAGGCAGTCGCCGCGGAACCCGGGGAGGCCACGCCACAGGTCCAGGCTGAACTGGGAGAAGACCTCGCTCGCGTCGGCCTCGTTCCGGAGCACGGAGAGCAAGTACCCCATGATGCCGGGTCCGTGGTCGCGCAGGATGGCCTCGGCGGCTCCCCGGTGGTTTCCCGCTCGCAGGAGGAGCGCGGCCCGGTCCGGTGCGTCCATTGCTCTACCCCTACCGCGTAAGCGAGCGGAACGTCTCCCTCATCCGCTCGATCGCCCGGTGGGCCCGCTGCTCGGTCGGGTCCTCGAGCCGGACCCCGAGCGCCCAGCCGGCCGCGAGCCCGAAGAGCGCGGCCGCGAGGAGGGAGAGGAGGAGCGCGAGGCGCCCGCGGGTCACGGTCAGATCCCTATCTGTTCGACCACGTAGCCGCGCTCCCGCAGGGCCTGGAGGATCTCCTGGACGTGCTCCGGACCGCGGGTCTCGAGGGTGAGCTGGAGGGTGGTGTCGCCGAAGCGGGTGGCGAACGCACGGGTGTGGTGGACCTCGATCACGTT
Source organism: Anaeromyxobacter sp. (assembly GCA_035686075.1). GTDB lineage: Bacteria > Myxococcota > Myxococcia > Myxococcales > Anaeromyxobacteraceae > Anaeromyxobacter. The sequence continues at coordinate 18,023 of DASRZU010000043.1, read as the reverse complement.
GGCGCGATGGGTGGCCACGATGGAGGAGACGCGGGCCAGCTGGCCGGGCTTGTCGAGGAGCGCCACGCGAATGCGCACCAGGCGGCCGTCCTTGACGAGTCCCCGCTCGATGACCCGGGCCACGAGGTTCACGTCGATGTTGCCTCCCGAGATGACGGACACGACCCGTTTCCCGGAGAGGCCGCTCGGCCGGTGGTGCATGAGGGCGGCGACCGCGACCGCTCCCGCCCCCTCGACCACCGTCTTTTCCTTCTCGAGCAGGTAGAGGATGGCGCTCGCGATCTCCTCCTCGGAGACGGTGACCACCTCGTCCACCACCCGCTTTGCGAGGGCGAGGGTCAGGTCTCCTGCCCGTTTCACGGCGATGCCGTCGGCGAGGGTCTGGGCCGCGTCCAAGGTCACGGGCTTCCCGGCCTCGAGCGCGGCCTGCATGCTCGGGAGCAACTCGGTCTGGACCCCGATCACGCGGAGGCCAGGGCGGCGCGCCTTCAGGGCCACGCCGATCCCGGCGACGAGGCCGCCGCCCCCGATCGGGACCACCACCGCCTCGAGCTCCGGAACCTGCTCGAAGAGCTCGAGCCCGACGGTGCCCTGTCCGGCGATGACGCCGGGGTCGTCGAATGGGTGGATGAAAGAGAGCCCCTCCGCCTGCTCGATCCGTCGGGCCTCGGAGTAGGCCTCGTCATAGCCTCCACCGTGGAGGATCACCCGCGCCCCGTGCCCGCGCGTGCTCGCCACCTTGATGATGGGCGTGGTCTCGGGCATGACGATGGTGGTGGGAATCCCGAGGCGCCCGGCGTGGTACGCGACGCCCTGGGCGTGGTTGCCGGCGCTGGCGGCGATGAGCCCTCTCTCTCGGGCGGCCGGCTCCAGGATGAGGAGCCGGTTGAGCGCTCCCCGCTCCTTGAAGGAACCGGTCATCTGCAGGTTCTCGAGCTTCAGGTACGCCTCGGTTCCGCTGAGCCGCGAGAGCGTTTCGCTGCGGGCGCAGGGCGAGAGGTACACGCGATCGCGGATGCGCGCCTGGGCGGCCTCGACGTCGGAGAGCTCCACCATCGGGGGGGGACGAGCCTACCCCGCGCGCGCCGCGGCCGGCAAGCGAAGGGCAAAGAGCGGGGGCGTCAGTGCTGGACCAGGCGGCGCGCCAGCTCAACGCGGTTTCGCACCCCGAGCTTGTCGAAAATGGTCTTCAGGTGGCTCTTCACCGTCTGGGAGGCGATCCCCAGCCGCTCCGCCACCTCGCGGGAGCGGAGCCCGTCTGCAACGAGCAGCGCCACCTCGCGCTCGCGCTGGGTCAGGCCGTCGGCGGGAGCCGCCTGAGGCTCGGCGCCGAGCGGCACCGGCTCCGGCAATGGCTCCCTCCACAGGTGGAGCTGGGTTCGCCCCTTGCCGACGGCGGTCACCTCGATGCGCAGCCGCTCGCCCTGCCCCTCGAGCACGAGGGTGCGCCGGATGCCCGGCGAGCCGTTCTGTGCGGCGTCCGAGAGCCCGCGGAGCTCGGCAGGGAGCGCCTGCCCGTCCGCCGCGTCGCTGAAGAACACGCGCAGCATCTCCTCTGCCTGGCGGTCGCAGCGGAGGATGCCCCCCACCTCACAGTGCGCCGCGGCCCCTCGGGGTGCCGGGACCCGAACGTTCGCACGCATCATGTGCTCACCCCCGGTTCGTCTCTCGCGTGCAGCCTCGCGTGTGTAGACGAGGCCCACATACTACAGGCCGGCGAGCGAGTGGTCACCGGACGTGCATCTTCAGGCTAACTCTTTTGGGGCCCTAATGGTTCCTCTGTCCCACGTACAAGGGGTTCGCCTCGCCGGCGCCGGAATGGCTCTTCAAAGGTCCCCTGAAGTGCCCGGGATGCGGCACGAATCGCGCGCCCATTCCCTCATGCGCAGCCGCTCTTGCCCACAGCACGGGGGCCGATCGCGACATACATGCACGTACCTTCGCAAGGGGGGGTAATCCGCCATCGCAGCGGCGACCCGGTCTTGGCGTGTCGCCCCTGCGCGGTGGGCCGCCACATGGCCTTGGCGAGGTGCGTTGGTCCTAGGAGAAACACGAGATCGGATTCGCTCTCTATCCGCAGCGAGTGGCCGCGGGCCCTTTGAGCGAGGAGGAGCCCGCCCCGAGGTGTCGCCCAAGCTGGAACGGACCGTGGGGCCCGGGAGGACCTGCTCTGGCCCGCAGGGGCCAGGGGAAGAGCCCGGGCGTGTTTCAACGCGGTCGAGACGCTGCAGCAGGACGACGGGCGCGAGCGCTCCTCGTCCTCGAAAAGACACTGCCCCCCGGGGGCGACTACAGCAAGGGAGCCTCCCAGCCCGCGCGCGGCAGAGAGCGCCCGTCAGAGAGACGCTGGGAGACTGCCTCGTCGGGACAGGATCCTCGGTCTCGTCACCGCAGCTCCACCTCGAAACCGAGCCGCCGTGCCGACTCGATGAGCTCGTCGGTGGGCTGAACCTTGAGCGGCAAGGACAGCCGGGACTCCGATTGCTGGGGGATGACCGCGCGCACGGTGACCGCAGAGCTACCCGGGTGCTTGCCGAGGAGCGCGCGGAGGTCGCCGGCCCGGTCCCGGGTGAGGCGATCGGCGTCGATGCGCAGGGCGACCTCGGAGGTCTTTTGGTTGCGGACCGCGGACAGGGGGAGGACCTCGACTGCGGTGATCTCGGCCCGCGGGTTCTCCTCCTCCCGACTGTTGATCTTCACCTCGCCCTGGACCACGACCGGCTCGTCGCCCTTGAAGAGGTGTTCCCAGTCGGCCCAGCCCTTCTGCGCAGGGCGGCCGTTCTGGGAGGCGCGCGAGGCCCAGCAGATGACGTCGACCGTTCCGGTGAGGTCCTCCAGGGTCACGAAACCGAAGCGCGTCCCCTTCTCCTTGTTCATCCGCTCGCGCACGCTGGCCACGATCCCAACCACCGTGACCTTGTCTCCGAGCCGCTTCTGGGCCACGCCGGAGCAGGTGGTGGAGGCGTAGCGCTTCACCTCGCGCTCGTGGCCCTGGAGCGGATGGCCCGTGAGATAGAACCCGAGCGCTTCCTTCTCGAGCGCCAAGCGGACACGCTCGGGCCACTCCTCCACCGTGAGCTCGCCCAGGAGGTCGCCCGGGCGCGGATAGCTGGGCCGGGAGGCGACGGCCGCGGCGGTCGACCCGCCGAACAGGCTCCCCTGGCCGCTCGCTCGGTCCGCCTGGGCCGAGGCACCGGCCGCGAAGGCCGCGTCGATCCCGAAGAAGAGCTGCCAGCGGGGGAGGCCCTCGAAGTCGAAGGCGCCGCCCTTGACCAGCGCCTCGACCACCTTCTTGTTGATGCGCCGGGCGTCCACGCGGGCCGCGAAGTCGTAGAGGCTCTTGAAGGGACCGCCCTCCTCGCGCGCCTGGAGGATGGTCTCGACGGCGGCCTCCCCTACACCGCGGATCGCTCCCAGGCCGAACCGGATCCGGCCAGGGAACGCCCCGAAGTCCTTCCCCGACTCGTTCACGTCCGGGGGGAGCACCTCGATCCCTCCGGCGCGCGCCTCGGAGACGTGGATCACGACCTTGTCGGTGTTCGAGGCCTCGCTGGAGATGAGCGCGGCCATGAACTCGACCGGGTAGTGGGCCTTGAGCCAGGCGGTCTGGACGGTGAGGAGGCCGTACGCGGCGGAGTGCGACTTGTTGAACCCGTAAGCCGCGAACTTCTCCATTAGGTCGAAGACGTAGGTGGCGAGCTTCTCGTCCACTCCCTCGCGGAGCGCGCCCGTGACGAAGACGGCCCTCTGCTTGGCCATCTCCTCCGCCTTCTTCTTGCCCATGGCGCGCCGGAGCAGGTCGGCCCCCCCCAGGGAGTAGCCCCCCAGCACCTGGGCGATCTGCATCACCTGCTCCTGGTAGACGATGACGCCGTAGGTCGGCTCCAGCACCGGCTCGAGCAGGGGGTGGGGGTACTGCACCCGCTCGCGGCCGAGCTTTCGGTCGATGTAGACGTCGACCATGGTCCGCCCGTCCTCGAGCCGCTGGTCGAGCGGGCCGGGCCGGTAGAGCGCGCCGGCGGCGATGATGTCCTCGAACCTCGAGGGCTTCATCTTCACCACCATCTCGGTGAATCCGGACGACTCCATCTGGAACACGCCCGCGGTGTCGCCCCGGCCGATGAGCTCGTAAACGGCCGGGTCGTCGAGCGGGATGTCGGAGGCCTGAAAATCCCGGCGGTCGGGGTGGTTCCGCCGGACGAGCCTGAGCGCGTCGTCGATGACTGTAAGGGTCTTGAGCCCGAGGAAGTCGAACTTGACGAGCCCGGCCGCCTCCACCTCGTCCTTGGCGAACTGCGAGACGAGCATGTCGGACTTGTCGTCCTGATAGGCCGGGACGTATTCCCAGAGTGGCTTGTCGGCGATGACCACGCCGGCGGCGTGGAGGCCCGCCTGACGGTTCAGGCCCTCGAGGGCCATGCCGATGTCGAGGAGGTCCCTGGTGGTGACGGTTCTTTGCTGGCCCTTGTCGTCCACCCACTGCGAGATGACCGAGGGCTTCTTGTAGAGCTCCTCGAGGCGCGGTTCGGGGGAGGCCTTCTCGCTCCCGAACACGAGCTCCCGCAAGGGCGGTGTCTTCCCCTGCACCGGATCGGGGACGAGCTTGGCGATCCGGTCCCCCTCGGCGAAGGGCAGCCCCATGACCCGGACGACGTCCCGGATCACCGAGCGCGCCTTGAGCGAGCCGAAGGTGATGATCTGGCCGACGTTGTCCCGCCCGTACTTCTCCCGGACGTAGCCGATCACCTCGTCGCGCCGGTTCTGGCAGAAGTCGACGTCGAAGTCCGGCATCGACACCCGCTCCGGGTTCAGGAAGCGCTCGAAGAGCAGATTCCAGCGGATGGGGTCGAGGTCGGTGATGCGCAAGGACCAGGAGACGATCGACCCAGCACCCGAGCCGCGACCGGGGCCCACCGGCACGGCGTGCCTCTTCGCCCAGTTGATGAAGTCCTGGACGATGAGGAAGTAGCCGCTGAACCCCATCCTCTGGATGACCGACAGCTCCATCTCCAGGCGCTGCCGGTAGGCGTCGCGGTCGTGGGGGTACTTGCCGGCGATCTCCCGGAACCGGGCGTCGAGCCCGTCCCGGGAAAGGGTCCGGATGTACTCCTCCTCGCTCGTCCCCTCCGGCAGGGCAAACCGGGGGAGGAACGTCTTCCCCAACGTGAGCTCGACCGCGCACATCTCGGCGATGCGGACCGAGTTCTCGATCGCCTCGCCGAAGCCGGGGAGCGCGGCCCGCATCTCCTCGGCGGAGGTGATGAAGAGGCCATCGGTGTCGTGGCGGAGCCGCTTCGGGTCCTGGAAGGTCTTGTTGGACGCGATGCACATGAGCACCTCGTGCGCCTTCGCGTCCTCCCGGCGCACGTAGTGGGCGTCGGCGGTGGCGACGAGGGGGATGCCCTCGTCGCGCCCGAGCTGGGCCAACTGTGCGTTCACCTCCACCTGCTCGGGGAGCCCGTTCGACTGGACTTCCAGGAAGAAGGCGCCCGGCTCGAAGATGTCCCGGTACTCCCGGGCCGCCCGGCGGGCCCCGTCCATGTCGCCCTGGCGGGCGAGCCGCGGGACCTCACCTCCCAGGCAGGCAGTGAGGCCCACGAGCCCCTTTGCGTGCTCCTTGAGGAGCGGCTTGTCGATGCGGGGGTCGTAGTAGAACCCCTCGGTGAATGCCTTGGAGGAGAGGTAGCGGAGGTTCTTCCAGCCCTCGGCGTTCCGGGCGAGGAGGATGAGGTGCCGCCCCACCCGCTCCGTCCGGTCGAGGCGGCCCTTCTCGCCGGCCACGTAGGCTTCCATCCCCAGGATGGGCTTCACCCCGGCCTCGCGCGCCTTGCGGTAGAAGTCCACGGCGCCGAAGAGGTTGCCGTGATCGGTCACGGCCACCGCGTTCATCCCTTTCGCCGGGACGGTCTTGACGAGGTCCTTGATGCGGATGGCGCCGTCGAGGAGCGAGTAGAGCGTGTGCAGGTGCAGGTGGACGAAGTCGGACATCGGCCTTGGGATCTAGCAGCCCGCTCTGACGGGCGCCAGGGCCGGTGGAGCGGTTCTTGGCGCGATCACGTCGAGCTCAAGAGGTGGCGGCCCGCTTTCCCTTCCTCGGTGCACTTCGCGCTCGGCCGTCTCCACGCAAGGGCTCCGGCGCGTGCCCTCGAAACCGATCCAGGTGGGCGCACAGAGCTGCCGTGGTGGGGCGGGGTTGATTGGCAGGTTCGTCACCGAGCCCGACCACCCGGAGGCGTCAAGCACACGCCCGTCGGGTTGGTCTCGCCTTACCCCGTTGCCGCCGCTTGCTGCGTCCCTCCCGACGCCACCGCAAGGCCCAATCGGCCCTCGGGGACCGGCGTCGGGCAGTACTCGGGTACGATATCGATGAGCGCGGCTCGGATGCGCTCGAGCGGAAGTCCGTGTAGCGACTTGAGCGCTTCCAGTCGCCCACTGAGATCGTTCCAGGAGATAGGCCTGGAGCGCCCAACGAAGATCTTGGGATGCGTGGTCTTGTCCGCATGCTCCTCGTCGACCGCGATCTCCTCGAAGAGCTTTTCCCCAGGACGAAGTCCGGTGAACTGGATGGCGATATCCGCGCCGAGGGTCAGGCCGGAAAGTTCCACCAGACACCTTGCCAGATCGACGATCTTCACCGGCTCACCCATGTCGAGGATGAAGATCTCGCCTCCCTTGCCCATGGCTCCCGCCTCGAGCACGAGCTGGCTCGCCTCTGGGATGGTCATGAAGTAGCGTTTCATCTCCGGGTGCGTGACTGTGATCGGTCCGCCGCGCGCGATCTGTTCCCGGAACACCGGGATGACGCTGCCCGAGGAACCCATCACGTTTCCGAACCGGACGGTGACGAACCGTGTCCTCGAGCGTTGCGCCAGCGCCTGAACGTACATCTCGGCGATGCGCTTCGTCGTGCCCATGACCGAGGTGGGGTTGACGGCCTTGTCCGTCGAGACCATCACGAATCGCCGAACTCGGTAGTGATCGGATAGGTCCGCGAGCGCCTTGGTGCCGAACACGTTGTTCTGGATTCCCTCGCTCGGATTCAACTCGAGCATGGGCACGTGTTTGTGGGCGGCAGTGTGGTATACGACGGCGGGTCTGGCATCCTGAAAGATCGCTCGCATGCGCGGTAGGTCGCGAACGTCAGCCAGCCGCGGCACGATCGCCACTTGGGGAAAGAGCCGGATCAACTCGTGGTGAGTTTTGAAGAGGTTGTTTTCCGCCCGTTCGACTAGGACCAACATGGACGGACCAAAGCGGCAAACTTGGCGACAGATCTCCGAGCCGATGGATCCGCCTGCGCCGGACACGAGGACCACCCTTCCGCCCACGACCTGCGCGATGGCGCCTGTGTCAAGCGTTACGGGATCGCGCCCTAGGAGATCCTCGATGGCCACATCGCGCACCTGGTTGAGGGTGACCCGTCCGTCAATCAGGTCCTCGACACCGGGAATGGTCTTGAAGGAGACCTCCGCAGCCTTACAGAAGTCGACGATGCGGCGCATCTCTGTGCCACTCGCCGAAGGGATGGCGATGATTACGTCGCGCACTTCGCGGCTGCTGGCGATCCTCGCGAGATCTCCGATCGCCCCCAGGACAGTCACTCCGTGAATCCGATCTCCGTGCTTCCGGCGGTCATCGTCGAGGAAGCCAACGGGCTCGTATCTCGAGCGATGTCGCCAAAGGATCTCGCGAAGGAGCATCTCGCCGGCGTCGCCGGCACCCAGGATGAGAAGGCGACGAACTTGCCGTCTGCTTGAGCGGATCGCGCGAGAAGGCGCCAGCCGGTACCCGTAGGCTATCCGCCAGCAGAACCGAGCGCCGGCCACCAAGACGAATGCCATTCCCGCGTCGAGCAGGAGGAGCGAGCGCGGGTGGTGCGGGTGAACTCCTGCCAAGATCACGGTCGCATAGAGGGCCGAGGAAAGAACGGTGGCCCTCAAGATGGCAAGTAACGCGCGAGCACCGGAGTAACGCCACACGTCGTGGTAAAGGTTGAGCGCGAAGAAGACCAGGGTCCGACTAGCGAGGACGATCGGTAAGCACACCAGCAGGTCTTGCCCGTAACCGCTCGGCAGCGAGAACTCGAAACGAAGCAGGACCGCGCCCACGAACGACGCGGTCCACAGCACAAGGTGCGCAAGAATAACGACCAGGTATCGCAAGGTGCTCGTTCCCCTTGGAAACCAGCCGCTGCGCATCACCGAGCCCCCCAAACGGCGTGTGCACCCCTGACTCACGGTAGCCTACCGGATCGCCTCGAAGGTGGTCGAAGAATGTTATGTGCTGGCGCGCAGCACCCTTGCGGGGGGCGGGGAGGCTCTATTTAGGAAGGTCAAAATCCGATATCGATCCAGCTAGTAGCTAGCACCTGCGCGGCCTCGATTCCAGTGGCTCCTGCCTAACTGTGCAGGCCCAAGTCGCGAGCTGCGGTTCTTCGGAGCGAGTCCGAGTCGCCTAGGCTCGGCCTCGCCGGTAGACAAAATCTTCTCAGGGTGAATCGCACGTCAGCCGAGGAGGCCTGGGTCGTCGGGACGGCACCGCGCGCTTGCTAGACTTGAAACGCGCCCCCAGCTGCCGTGCCGATCTGAGATGGTCTGGATCGGTCTCCCACCCGGAGGTAGCATACTGAGTTATCGCATCCTCGCGATCCGCGGCCCTCACGATGGGCGACTGGTGCATGGTCAGTTTCTCTTGCCGCCCAGATTGGATCCGAATGGCATGAGGCCCTTCACTCGCGCGATGGCCCTTTTTCTGTGCTGCCAACCGGTGTTCTGGATGAACACTACCGTCCTGGCACAGTCGGTGCAATCTCTGGGTCAGGCTTCGCCGGAGCGCTCGTTGGACGAAGCTGCTTCGCCGCCGATCACAGTGGAAACACCCAGTACAATGGCGGCGCCAGAGGTGAGCGGTCAGGCGGGCCCGCCAGCCGCCACTCGCGCCGTCGTTACGTCACCAGAACGGTTGCCCCCGCTGGACGAACCAGTAGATCCCAAGACCTACATTTGCGGCCCCGGTGACATTCTCGAGCTGAACTTCTGGGGGCTGCAGAACTTCCGGCTACGGGTGACCGTCGACATGGAGGGGCGCGCCTTCGTCCCGAAGATTGGTTACCAGGAAGTGGCCGGGAAGACCCTTGCCGAAGTGCGGCTGCTGATGCGCCAGTCGGTCGCTCGGTACTTCCCACGCCTCCAGTTTGACGTCGCCTTGACCGAGCCGCGCACGTTCCTTGTACAGCTCGTCGACGACGTCGCACGTCCGGGGTCTCACGCGGCGCGTGCTGTCGACCGCGTTGCGACTCTCATCGCGAGGGAGGGTGGTCTCGGTGCGAACGCGTCGAAGAGGCGCATCGAGATCCTGCGGCGCGATGGCTCGCAGCTTCAAGTGGACCTTCTGTTGTTCCAGACCACTGGTGACGTCAGATACAACCCATTCCTTCTCGATGGCGATGTTGTCCGTGTACCTTTCGAGGATCTCGCCGCAACAATCTCGGGCGCGGTCAATCGCCCTGGGCGGTACGAGTTGACTGGCAACCGCGATCTCGCGGAGCTCGTGGAGTTGGCCGGCGGCCTTGCCCCATCGGCCACCCGCGAGCTCCCGGTGAGCCTGGTCAGGCGGCTGCCGGACGATCGCCAGAACCAAGAGCTCGTCCCGTTCGCCTCCGGGGGCGCTCTGCCGGAACTACCCCTCCAGAAAGAAGATTCGGTCCGGATCCCCGACTTAATTGAGCTTCAGCGATCGGTGGTGGTCGTGGGTGCGCTCTTTGGAGTCCCGGCACCTATGGCCGCTGGTGGAGTGAAGCTAGATGAAGCGTCGGCAACTCGCCGACTCCCATTCGTGGAGGGCGACACGGTCAGAACCCTGCTCGTGCGGGTCAACGGCGTAGGGCCGCTCGCCGATCTCAAAGGTTCGTATGTCCTCCGCGAGGGTAAGACAATCCCGGTCGATCTCTATTCGCTCTTAGTACTGCGTGATCTCAAGGCCGACGTTCCCGTTCAGCTCGGCGACACGCTTGTTGTGCCGTTCAAACAACGCAACATAGTTGTCCAAGGCGCCGTGTTCACACCCGGTTCCTACCCGTTCAACCCAAACTTCGGAGTGGAGCAGTACTTGGCCCTCGCCGGAGGGAGAAATCGGTTCGCGCGGGAACTCGAGTACACCCGGATCATCACGCCCAACGGCGAGACCAGCGAATACAAACCCGGGATCAAGATCGAGCCCGGATCATCGCTCGTGGTGCCCGAGCGCGACTTCTCACGTCCGGAAGTGGTGCAGATCGCAATCAGTATAGCGACCATGGTCGTGAGCGGCGTGGCCGTGCTCCTCGCCACCCGCAGGTGACAGTGCAGTCGCTACCAGTCGGTTCGCGAAGAACATGGTGCGATCGGTAACCGGCTGGGGAACCAAGGCTGGCACGAGTAGTTCGAGGGCGTGATCCTCCGCCGCTCTCAAGCCTACTGCCCGCTCCACCAGGCCATACTGCAACCTCGTTGACTCCTGGTGACGCACCAACTGCTGCGCAGGCTCGATGAGTGGTGGAGGAGCTCCGGTGAATGCGCTGGAACGGGCCGCCTGGCCGGGAGCAAGATCACCCCACGTCATCTCGAGCACCCTGCCGGGGTGTATGTTCGGCAGTCGTCGCCCCCCTCGCCTCAGCCTTCGAAGCAAGAGGATGCCGAGTATCCCCCCTCGCCCAAGGGATCGATCTCAGGGGACTTTGGGCGTGAACGGACAGACGGTGAAGGATGTAACCTACGCTTCCTGTGCCGGAGCTGGATCCATGTGACGCGCTCGTGGCCGACTTAGAGGCGAAGGTCGCCCGGCTGATGGGGTGTGTCGCCAAGCTGGAGACCGAGAACGCCGAGCTTCGCGACCGAAGCGTGAACGGCTCCCGGCCGACCAGTGGTGGCCGGAGATTATACAGATCCTCATCGCCGTGGCAGGCATGGCGTTGAGGGGGGTCGCCGTATTGATGGTGGCGTGCAAATGAGGCGAGACATGGCACCGAGGGACTCCTCGATCCGCGGCCCTGTTTGATCGGTCCGAGACTCCCGGCAGGTTCTACCCTGCACGCCTTCGCCCGCCGCCCGGCCTCGACGGCACCAGGGCAACCGAGGTAGAAGCATGTATCCCGGTGTCCTGGGTACGCGGATCGCATGACCCCCACGCGAGCCCTCGCGCGCAACACGTTGTGGAACCTGGTCGGCCAGGCTGCGCCCATGATGGCTGCGCTGGTCGCGCTTCCGCCCGTGCTTCACAGCCTCGGCACCGCTCGCTTCGGCGTGCTAACACTCTTCTGGCTGATCGTCGGGTACTTCAGCCTCTTCGATCTGGGACTTGGCCGCGCCGTGACGCAGCTGGTGGCCCATCGGATGGGCACCGGCGACGAGCGCAGTATCGGGCCGGTCATCTGGACCGCCCAGATGCTGATGGCGGGTCTGGGCGTGGTGGGCGGCTGTGTGCTCGCCCTAGTGGCGCCTCTCCTGGCGCGACACCTGCTCAAGGTCCCCCCAGCCCTCCAGGCCGAGGCCGAACTGTCCTTCCGCGTCATCGCCCTGGCGGTCCCGGCCGTCATCGTTTCCACAGGCTTGCGCGGGGTCCTCGAGGCGCGCCAGCTCTTCCGCGGCGTCAACCTTGTGCGCTGCGCAACAGGGCTCGCAACATTTCTCGGGCCGCTGGCGCTGGTGCCTCTCCGGCCCACGCTCGTTTCCGTGGCGGTGGTACTGGTCGTGAGCCGATACCTCACCACCCTCGCCTTCGTACCGCTATGCCTGAGAGCTCTCCCGCAACTCCGGCGCTTTCGTGTCGACGGGCGAGAAGCGCGCGGGCTGTTCCGCTTCGGTGGCTGGATCACGGTGAGCAACGTGATCAGCCCGGTGATGGTGAACATCGACCGCTTGTTCATCGGGGCCATCATCTCGATGGCGGCGGTGAGCTACTACGCCACCCCCTTCGAAATCGTCACGAAGATCACGATCCTTCCGGGCGCGCTGGTGACGACGCTGTTTCCTGCCTTCGCCAGCGCGGGCGGGAGGGGGAGGCCCCAGGAAGCCTGGGCGCTGCTGGAGCGAGGCTTGCGATACGTGTTCGTGGCCGTATTCCCTATCGCCCTGGTGGTCGTGCTATTCGCCCGGCCGCTGCTCGCGCTCTGGCTCGGGAGTGACTTCGCCGTACACGCTGCCCCGCTTCTCAAAGTCCTCGCCATCGGGGTGTTCTGCAACTCGCTGGCCTACGTGCCAGCGGCCTTCATCCAGGCGGTTGGTCGTCCCGACCTCACGGCGAAGCTCCACGTCATCGAGTTGCCGCTCTACCTGGCCGCCCTGTATGCTCTTGCTCGCGGGCTCGGGGTAGAGGGAGTCGCGGTAGCATCCGCATTGCGCGTGCTCCTCGACTTGGTGCTGTTGTGCGTCGCGAGTCGCGCGGCGCTCCCCGGCTCGGCGCGCTGGGGCGTGTTCGTGGCCGCCCTCGTTGCCGCACTGGCCACGCTCATTCTGGGTGCATTCGGTGGCATTCTCGCCACACTCGCCGCCTCAACGTGCGGTTTGGGCATCCTAGCGTGGCTGGCAGCGCTCCTCGTACCCCGAATGGACAGGCGCGTTTCGCCCGTCATTCCGGATTCCGCACCGCTGCTCACTCACAGGCCGACCGATGATTGAGGCCCTCATCCGAGCGCTTTTCGTGGCTCCGCTCCCTGTCCTGGCCTGGTGGCTGCGTCAGCGAACGGAGAGCTGGTTCTCGCCGGCAGCGCTGTTCGCAGCATGGTGGAGCGTGGCCATGGGAGGCCCCCTCATCGCGGCCCCCGATTTCGACGTCTGGTTGCCGGCCGTGCTGGTCGCCGTGATCTTCGTGGCCCTGTTCTCCCTGGCCGCGATCGCTGGCGAGCGAAGTGCGCGCGTCGCTTGGGGTGGCGAGCAACCTCCGCGCAGACTGTCCATGCGGGTCCTCAGGGCGACGGTCGCGGCCGGTGCTGTGCTCGGAGTCGTGTCGATTCAGGCGCTGGTGGCGGTACATGGCAAGTCGTTGCGGGATCTGCTCGACCTCGCGACCTGGATCGAACTGGGAGCGCAGTTCTCGATATCCCGCTACATCGACGACGTCGATGAACCCCTGTTGGCGCGGTTGCTGTCGATCGGGTTTTTCTCCGGGTCGCTCATCGGCGGTGTGCTGTGGGTGCGCGCATGCTCACGCCTAGACCGTATCCTGGCGCTCGCGCCCCTGGTAACCGCCCTCCTCTACGCGTCGGTTTTGACGACGCGCGCAGTGTTCCTTTACGCGGTCATGATGTTCGGAGCCGTCCAGTTCGCCATGCGGGTATACGACGGCCAACACATGAGAAGGCTGCTCCACGGTCGCCTCATCCTCGCCGTCGGGCTGGGCCTCGCCTTCCTCGTCATCCTCGTCGCGCTTCTGCAGACCTCGCGCGCCGGCTACGACACCCTCGACCAGATGGCTGACACTATCAATCACATCCGTGTGTGGTTCTGCGGGCACATTTCGGGATTCTCAGCCTGGTATCGGGAGTATGTGCTGGTGGATGAGCCTCTGCACGGCGGCGAGCGCACGCTTGGGGGCCTCTTCCAACTGTTAGGCCTCATGGAGCGGAGGCGAGGGGTGTTCGTCGACTACCACAGCATCGGAGCAGGCGAAGTCACCAACGTCTACACGATCTTCCGGGGGCTGCTGGAGGACTTCGGCCTCGCTGGCTCGGTAATGCTGCTCATTGCGCTCGGCTGGGGCGCGGGTACGCTGTACGTTGCTGCCCTCCGCAAGCGGCTCGCTGCCGTTGCCGCGCTGGCGCTCGTGTACTGCGTGCTGCTCTGGTCGCCGTTCGGCTCGTTCATGACCTACAACACCCTGCTGTTCTCGTACGTCGTGTTCGGCCTCGTCCTGCACCTCGCCGCGCGTCCGGCCTCGAAGGGGACCGCCGTTGCGCCGGCTCCCGACCCACGCTCCTGTAGTCCGTAACGGACTGCTCCGCGCCGGCAACCCACGTCTCTCAAGGACCGCCCGCCGTTCACCGATAATACGTCCCGAGCAAGAAGCGGATGCTTTCATGCAGCATCTCGCGACGTGCCCGCTTGGGCAGGAGGCGGATGGACGCGTGTCGGACGTCGTGCACACGCAGCCGTGGCTCGTAATAGGTCGGTACGCCACGGCGCTTGGCCTCCTCCGCGACGAACAACTCCTCGCCGAACAGGAAGCACGGGAATGGGGGCAGGGATTTGAAGAATCCGACGTCCGTGAAGAGCATCACCGAGCCGTGTGCGGCGAAGATGGGCATGGCTGACCGGGATGGCGGCGTACGGTCGCGCGCAAGGCGCTCCTTCAGCAGCGTGAGGACGTGGAACATCCAGAACGTCCCTGCGTTGGAGTAGATCAGACGCAGCCTGGCAAGCTTGCGTCGAGTCGGTCGCAGAATGTACTTTGGATTCTGATCGAACCCGTCGCTCTCGGAAATGATCGACGGCGCCAGAACTCCGGCCGACCCGCCAGCAATCGTCGCCAGGACTGAGAAGAAGTCAGGAGCCAATGTGAGATCTGGATTGCAGTAGATGACGCAATCGGTGTCGGGCCCGGCCAGCGCCTGGGCGAGTCCGAGGCTTCCGAAGTAGCCAGTGTTCTTGGGAGAGAAATGGACGTCTACCCAGCAGGCCACTTCGGCCATGGCCTCGATCTGGCGCCGTTGCTCGTCGATGTTCTTCTCGGAGTTGTCGTGAACGTGAAGTCGCAACTTGACTTCCGGGCACTGAGCCATCGCCGTCTGGAGCGACGCGATGAGGCGCAGGAGGCAGTCGTCCGCGCGGTAGTTCACAACAAAGACAAGAACTTTCACCGTATCGCCTCCGAGAAGTCGAGCGTCAAGAGGGACCGCGTGCGGCGGTGCCCGGCGTCGAAGCACACGATGTACCGCTCTGGATGAAGGCGAGGGTGGAGATCGACCCTGAGTTCCTCGCGCAGGAAGCCGGGAAGATGAGTCCTGCAGAGGTGGATCGTTCGATCGTGCTCGGGCAGGCCCAGGATTAGAAACTGATTCCCGAATCCGTTGGGATAGGTATCCGTGACCACAATCGACCGCCGCACGTCGAAGGTGGGATGGCCATCGGAGTTGAGGACGCCGGCAAAGAACCGACGGCATCCGCCGGTCCGGTCCGTCAACTGGTAGTAGCCGTCACCGCTTGCCGGATAACGGAGGTAACCGAAGATCTCCGATTCCGAGACCCAAGTGACGTGTGAGATCATCTCGTCCATCGGGAACAGGTAGAGATCCTCCCCTCGGGTTCCAACCGAGAACATCCGCGTCCAGAGTCGCTTCTTCCGGTCGAGCCATCGGTGCAAGACGAACGTGCGGGTGTTGGACGGATTGAAGAGCGCGTGGTGGAAGAAGTGGAATGCGCCGTCCATCGAAGCGTGGGGCCGGATGCTGGCCGCCTCGGCCAGCGAAAACTGGAACCGCGTGGTTCCGGAAGCGCAATCGAAGATGATGAAGTCACCATCCGCCCCGGCGCCGGGTGTAGCGGTTTCGACGACGGCACCATAGCCCGGCATAGCGGTCTCTACCCGGAAGAAGTCGTAGCTTAAAGCCAGCGCGCCGTCGCTCGTCACGTGGACGACGGGATGAAGCAACTCGGCGCACTGACGGCCGCTCAGGTCCCGGACGATCGACACCTGTCGGCCATTCCGGATGTCGTTGTGGACGATCCGATCACCGCGGCCGCCCATCCACTGCAGCATCGACCCGAGTTGCCAGTTCCATCCTTGTGTGCGACCGATTGGGTGGTACTCACTCCAGTCGGCGCCCTCGAAGAACCCCACCTCCGCGGGATCGCCAGCGCGGACGATGCGATCGCCGATCAAGTTGCGATGCGCCAGCAGCCGCTCACCATCTCGAGAGAACGGGCTCTTGTCGTGGAAACCGTAGAAGAATCCGCGCCGCTCCTTGTACGGAAAGGAGGTGACGATCGCGCGCTGTGGCATGAGGCTGAGCAGCGCACGGTAGGCGTCGACGACAAGCTTCTTCGCCGCCGGGTTGTTCTTGAGACGGCGGTATACCCACAACTCGAGCGCGTTCATCGGAAGGACAAGGTCACGGGCCGGGGGCGTGGCGGAGGGCGATAGGAACCACTTCGCGATCCCATGGCCTCACGCGACTAGGCTACACACCCCATTATGGCCATGAATCGTCGCACGGTCAGCTCCCTCCCGCAAGTCCGGACAGCGGCAAGCGGGCAACCCGCCTCGGCTTTCCCGGCGAGGCGTGCTCGGGGCGGGGTAGATCGCGGGCCTCCGCTGGGGTATGGTGCCATCTACCTCTAAATGATCGGTGCGATCGGCCGTAGCGGTGTGGTTCCCTGCGCGTCTCGTCGAATCCCGAGAAGACACACGTGCACTCGATGATGGCTCTCGCCCAGCAATTCCCGGCGCTCGCATTCCTCACGGACCGGGCAGCCCGCCGACGCATCCTGCTCGTCGTAGCGGTCGGCGCGGCTCTGACGGGGCTCTACGATCTTCTGGCGCCGAACTGGTACCGGTCCACGCTGTCGGTCGTGCCGGCCAGCGCGCCCAAGGCCGGGGGGTTGTCGACCCTGCTCGGAGGAAGCGATCTGGCGGGGCTCGCCGCAGGGTTTGAAGGTGCGCTCGGCGGCGCGGACACGGCGCGCATCAGTGCTGTTTTGGAGAGCAACGCGGTGACCGACGCCGTGATCGCGAAGTTCGATCTCCGGACGCGGTATCGCGAGAAGCATCAGGAGGACGCGCGCGAGGCCCTCTGGAAACACTGCGACATCAAGACGTTGCCGAAACCCAACATCGTCCGCCTCTCCTGCGAGGACAAGGATCCGCAGTTCGTCCGGGACATGCTCAATTACTTTGCGGAGTACGGGAACCAGGTCTTTCGGCGCGTGGGCGTGAGTGGCGCCTCCGAGGAGGTCCGTTTCCTGGAGGGGCGCGTGGCCGAGCTGCGGCAGGAGGCCGAGCAGACATCGCAGCGGATGCGCGAGTTCCAGGAGAAGCACCGCATCGTCGACCTGGATACGCAGGCGCGCGCGGTGGTTTCCTCGCTCGCCACGCTGCACAGCCAGCGCATTGCTAAGGAGCTGGAGCTCGACTATGCACGCACCTTCTCTTCGCGCGATGAGGCCATGACCCAGCAGCTCCGGTCCCAGCTCTCCGTCATGGGAGAGAAGTTTCACGACCTCGAGCAGCCTTCGGACGAGAGCGTGACGCCGGCCCAGGAACAACGTGGAGTGAAGGGCGGCAAGGACGCGACCGGCATATTCCCCGCGGCCCTGGCGGTCCCAAAGCTGCGCGCGGAGTACGAAGGCATCTTTCGGGACCGAAAGGTTGCGGAGGCGACTCTCGTGTTCGCGCTTCAGCGCCTAGAGGGCGCCAAGGCCAATGCTGCGCGCGACGTGTCCACGTTCCTAGTCCTCGACCCTCCGGCGATGCCCGAGAATCACTCTCGACCGCGGCGGCTCAAGCTCTTCGTCACCGTGACGCTGCTCTTCCTGATGGTGGGACTCGCCTTCCAGTGGTGGCAGAGCACGGGATACTGGCTCATGCAAGTGGGCGGACCCGCGTCACCGAGCCAGATTCCCAGCTCCGACCACCCTTCCAGCACGGCGTGAGCGCGCATCGCACCAGGGGGGTCGCTCGTCCGGCGCGTGGAGCGAGCTCGCTGGACGACCTCTTGGAGTCCGTCTTCACGGCGTTCCTTGATCGTTCGCCTCTCGGAGTGGAACGCGTGCTTGGCCGCAGGGTTCGGAACCTCGAGGTGACCCCGAGAGCGTTAGTTACACCCGACTTTGACGAGCCTGGAAGGTGGAAAGGCACACATCCGTCAGTGATTGCGAGGGGTTGCAGAGATTTGCCTGGATCGGCCCGTGTTACTAGCCTAAACGCGACAAACTGGGCGCTTAGGCGGCAAGGCGGTCGAGGTTGTAGGCGATGGTCTCGAAGCGCTCACGGCGGCGCGCGTTGTTGCAGAGTTTGAGGATCTGAGCGCCGCTGCGGTTGACGAGGCGGCCTGG
>DASRZU010000042.1:0-23351 GCA_035686075.1 Anaeromyxobacter sp. | reverse complement strand
TCGGTGATGGAGCACAGCCACCGCGGCAAGCAGTACGAGGCGGTGCACGACGAGGCCATGGCGCTCCTGCGCGAGGTGGCCCGCATCCCCGACACCCACGAGATCCTCTTCGTGCAGGGCGGCGCCTCCCAGCTGTTCGCCCAGGTGCCCATGAACCTCATCGGCCCGGGGAAGAGCGCCGACTACGTGGTCTCGGGCGCCTGGGGGGAGAAGGCGGTCGGAGAGGGCAAACAGACGGCGGCGCTCCTCGGGGCCGCGGTGCGGGTCGCCGGCTCGACCGGCCAGGGCGAGGGTAAGGAGAAGGCCTACGTCCGCGTGCCCCTCCCCGCGGAAGTGAAAGCCGACCCCGCGGCCGCCTACCTCCACATCACCTCCAACGAGACCATCCACGGCCTCGAGTACGAGGTCGACCCGGGTCGCCCCTTCCCCGAGGGGGGGAAGGTCCCGGTCATCGCCGACATGTCGAGCGACTTCTTGTGGCGTCCGCTCGACCTCTCGCGCTTCGGCCTCGTCTACGCCGGGGCCCAGAAGAACCTCGGGCCCTCGGGGGTGGTGGTGGTGGTGGTCTCGCGGGCCCTCGTCGAGGCAGGCCGCAAGGACATCCCCAAGATCTTCCAGCTCAGGACCGTCCTCGAGAACAAGTCCCTCTACAACACCCCCCCGACCTTCGCCATCTACCTCGTCCGCAACGTGCTCCTGTGGCTGAAGGAGCTCGGAGGCCTCCCCACCATGGAGGCCCGCAACCGCCAGAAGGCGGCCCGGCTGTACGCGGCCATCGATCGCCACGCCTCGTACTACCGCTGCCCGGTGGAGCGGCAGAGCCGCTCGGTCATGAACGTGGTGTTCCGGCTCCCCACCGAGGCCGACGAGGAACGCTTCCTCGCCGAGGCCAAGTCGAAGGGGATGGTGGGCTTAAAGGGCCACCGCTCCGTGGGCGGGATCCGGGCGTCGATCTACAACGCCGTCGAGCCCTGGTGGGTGGATGCCCTGGCCTCGTTCATGGACGAGTTCGCGAGGAAGGCCTAGCTTCGAACTCGGGCAAGGCGCCTCCCTGGCCGAGGCGATTGGGTTTGATCCCAGGCGGGACGTTTGCCCCGCATCCCTTCGAGACAAGCGACCGTCCCCTTTTTGGAGGCGATACGGTCGGAAGCCGCGGATCGTCGAGCAAGGAAAACGGACGGACGGGCAAGGTCCGGCCGTCCTTCGCGTCCTATTCAGGGTGACGACGCTACCCGACAAGACGCGGAGTGAATCTATGCCAAGGTTTCTCATCCAGGTGGACCACGATCCCGAGGCGGGCGCCTGCGCCCAGGCGGCGAAGGTGCTCCTCACGAGCGGCTCGCACTACCTGACGCACGCGGACTTCGGTTGCATGGACGGCGTGCACACCGCCTGGCTCATCGCGGAGGTGGAGAACCGGGAGCTGGCGCGAGCCATCGTTCCCCCGGCCCACCGCGCGCGGGCGAGGGTCGTGGCCCTGAAGCGCTTCGCCCTGAGTGAGATCGACGGCTTCCTCGCTCAGCACCGGGGCACACCCCCCGCCTCCTGATGATGACCTCGGCTCCATGCCACCCGAACTCATCTTGCGGCCGCTGGCCCAAGCCAGCCCGCACAAAAGCGAAAGAGAGCAGGAGGAGGTGCCGCCTCCGCGAGGCGAGGACCAGCGGTCGTCACCCCCTTTGGAGGGACACCTGCGAGGCGAGGCGTGACCGTCGAGGAGAGGGCATCCCCGAAGGGGGCCCCGGGTCGCCGCGGGGTGCGGCAAGGCGGGTTCGGCGCCGACGCCAGATCGCGGGCGGAACCCCGACCATCTTCTTGAAGGCGCGGTTGAAGGCCGCTTCCGAAGCATAGCCGACGCGCGCGCCAATGGCCGCGATCCCGTCGTGGGTCTGAGCGAGGAGGCCCGCCGCCACCTGCATGCGCCAGCGGGTGAGGTACCTCATGGGCGGCTCGCCCACCATGGCGGTGAA
This sequence comes from Anaeromyxobacter sp., assembly GCA_035686075.1. GTDB lineage: Bacteria > Myxococcota > Myxococcia > Myxococcales > Anaeromyxobacteraceae > Anaeromyxobacter. Next base: position 21,381 of record DASRZU010000042.1, on the reverse strand, counting down.
GCGCTCCGTCAAGGTCGAACGGGAGATTCCGGCCTCGCGACCGAGCGCGTCGATGGTCCACGGGTATCCTGGGCGCGCGTGCAGTACCGCGAGTACCTTGCCGACATGGGGATCGCGCAGGCCCGAAAGCCAGCCGCTCCGGTCCACAGGAAGCGACTCGAGATGACGGCGAACGATCTCCACGAACATGAGCTCCGAGAGACGAGCCAGCACCGCTTCCCCTCCCGGGCGCGGGCGACGCGCTTCCGACTCCGCCACCTTCAGGAAAAGGGAGAGCCAGCCGCCCTCTGGTCCATCGCGGTCGCTCGCGGAGAGCACACGCGGCAGGGTCTTGAGGAGGGGATTGAACGGGCGGGCGTCACAGCCGAGGAACCCGCACAGGATGTGCGCTTCAACCGGACCCTTGCCGAGCTTCAGGGAGAACGGAAGCCGGGTCCCGGGGTCCCGCTCAAAAAGGGAGAGGTCATCCGGCGGGGCTCGCATCCCGCGGGAGCTCGACAACACGTGCGGATCGCCATGGGGAAAGCAGATCACGTCGCCTGCCTCGAGGCGCATGGGCTCCTCGCCCAGGATCCCGCCGAGGCAGTGGCCCCGCGTCACCGCGTGGAACTCGAGGAGGTGGTCCATCTCGGGCATGACCCGGCTCAAGATCGCACTTGCGGGTGGGGACTCGGCCACCCACGGCGCGGCCCCTTCGACGGCGAAGAACACCGCCCCGGTGAGCCGTACCGAGGCGAACACGTCCGTGAGCGGGTCGGGCGTCATCTTCGATTGAAAGCGCCCCCGGGACCACCGGTGAAGCCCCGAGGGACACCCCTTGTGAGCCGACCGGACGCCGCGGGCCCCGGTGAGGCACGCCGCGAGACCGGTCGTTCTCGGGGCGGCCCTGCCTGCTCTTAGCTCGCCCCCCGCTCACCGCGCTACTCGGCCCGTACGGAGCCCCAAGTGGCAGTCACGCCCGATCCACTCTCCCCGGTTCCGGGGGGCAGGAACGCACCCTTTCCCCCCCCGGGGGTCGGAAAGACAAGCGCACCGGTTCCGGCCGCTCGCTAGCCCTCGCGTGAGAAGGCAAGGACCCTGTGCGGAGACAAGAGCCTCCGGCGCGTCTCGCCTCTACCTCGTAGAAAAGCAGGGTCGAAAGGCTAGGCCGCCTCGTCCGCCGGTTTGCTCGGCACCTTCGCCCTCGCCTCCTCGCCCGCCTGGTGGTCCTTGGCGATGAGCAGGTAGATGGCGGGCACGAAGAACAGCGTGAAGGCCGTGCCGATGGTCATCCCCGTCACGAGGACGAGCCCGATGCTGTTGCGGGCCTTCGCGCCCGGCCCGGTGACGAGGGTCAGGGGGAAGTGGCCGCACACCGTGGCCATGCTCGTCATGAGGATGGGGCGTAGCCGGGTCATGGCCGCCTCCTTCACCGCCTCCACCTTGGTGCGCCCCTCCCGCTGGAGGCGGTTGGCGAAGTCGACGATGAGGATGCCGTTCTTCGAGACGAGGCCCACGAGCGTCACGAGCCCCACCTGCGAGTAGACGTTCAGGGTGGTGGTCACCCCGTTCGTGAAGAAGGGGATGTTGGGGTTCGGCATCTTGAGGAAGGTGGTCACCAGGGCCCCGAACAGGCCCAGGGGCACCGAGCCCGCCAGGATCACGAACGGGTCGCGGAAGCTGTCGAACTGCGCAGCCAGGACGAGGAAGATGAGGACGATGGCGAGCCCGAAGGCGGGCAAGAACTTGTTCCCTTCGGTCCGAAGCTGCCGCGACTCGCCGGTGTAGTCGATGGTGTAGCCCTGAGGCAGGATCGCTGCCGCCTGGTCCTCGAGATAGGTGAGGGCCTGGTCGAGCGGGCGGATGGACACGCCGGAGAGCTTCACGGCGTTGAGCTGCTGGAAGCGGTTCAGCGAGCGGGCGGTGACCTTGTCCTTGATGGTGGCGATCGACGAGAGGGCTACGAGCTGGCCGTTCGGCCCGGTCACGTAGATGTCTTTCAGCTGCTCCGGGTTGAGCCGCTCCACCCGGGAGACCTGGGGAATGACTTTGTAGCTCCGGCCGGCGACGCTGAAGCGGTTCACGAAGTTGCCGCCCACGGCCGCCGACAGGTCCTGGCCCACCGACTGGAGGTTCAGGCCCATCTCCGCCACCTTGTCGCGGTCGAGCACCACCTCCGACTCGGGCTGGTCGTACTTCACGTCGATGAGCGGCGGGAAGGCGAAGATGCCGCTCTGGGCCGCCTTCTGCTGGAGCTGCTGGGCGAAGACCAGGATCTCCGAGGGCTCGGCGGTGGAGGCGAGGATGAACTCCACCGGGAAATTGCCGCCTCCCGGGAGCGCCGGCGGGAGGATGGGGAAGGTCTGGATGACGGGGAGGTCCATGACGAGCTGCTGCACCTCGGGCAGCACCTGGAAAGCGTTCTTCTTGCGTTCCGCCCAGGGCTTCAGCGCCACCCCCCAGAACCCCCCGGTGGGGAAGGTGATCTGGAAGGTGAAGTCCGACTCGGGCAGGGACATGAGCTTGTCGTTTACCGCCCGGACGTTGGGGAGTAGCTGCTCGACGGTGGAGTTGGCGGGGGTGTTCACCACCCCGAAGATCACCCCCTGGTCCTCGGTGGGCGCGAGCTCCCGCGGGGAGAGCTGGAACATGGCGAGGGCGATGAGGCTCACCACCGCCCAGGCGAGGTAGATGGCTCCGGGGGCGTTGAGCGCGGCGGAAAGGTGGCGGCCGTACAGGGCCTTCAGGCGCTCGAAGCCGCGGGCGATGAGGCCGGGCAGCCCGTGCTCCTCGACGCCCCGCTTTAGGAGCACCGCCGACATCACCGGCGAGAGGGTGAGCGCCACCACCCCGGAGATGGTGACCGCGCCCGCCAGGGTGAGAGCGAACTCGCGGAAGAGTGAGCCGGTGAGCCCTCCCTGGAAGGCGATGGGGGTGTAGACCGCCGCCAGGGTGACGGTCATGGCGATGATGGGGCCGACGAGCTCCCGGGCTCCGATGAGCGCCGCCTCGACCGGGGCGAGCCCCTCGGAGATGTGCCGCTCCACGTTCTCCACCACCACGATGGCGTCGTCGACCACGAGCCCCACCGAGAGCACGATGGCGAGCAGGGTGAGCAGGTTCACGGTGAAGCCGAACACCTGCATGAGGAAGACCCCGCCCACGAGCGAGACCGGGATGGCCACCACCGGCACGAGCACCGACCGGAAACTTCCCAAGAAGAGGAAGATCACCACCACCACGATGAGGAGGGTTTCACCCAGGGTCTCCTCCACCTCGCGGACCGCGTTGCGGATGTACTTGGTGGCGTCGTAGGCGACGAGGCCCTTGATCTGCTCGGGGATCTCCTTCTGCAGGGAGGCCATCTCCCTCTGGACCCGCTCGATGACGTCGAGGGCGTTGGCGTTGGGCAGGGGGAAGATGCCCATGAAGACCGCCGTCTCTCCCTTGAAGTTCACGACGGCGTCGTAGTCCTCCGCCCCGAGGACCACGTTGGCGATGTCGCCGAGCCGCACCACCGCTCCCTCCCGCTCCCGAACCACAAGCTGCTCGAACTCCTTGGGGGAGCGGAGGTCGGTGTTGGCGGTGAGGTTCACCTGGACGAGCGAGCCCTTGGTCTGCCCCACGGCGGAGAGGTAGTTCTGGGTGGCGAGCGCCTGCCGCACCTGGGCGGGCGAGATGTTGAGGGCCGCCATCCGGTCGGGCTTGAGCCAGATGCGCATGGCGAAGGTGCGCGCCCCCAGGATGTCGGCCCGCTGCACCCCGGGGATGGCCGAGAGCCTCGGCTGCACCACCCGGACCAGGTAGTCGGTGATCTCGTTCTGCTGGAGGAGCTCGGAGGAGAACGAGAGGTAGGCCGAGGCGAACTGGCTGTCCACCGACTCCACGTTCAAGATGGGGACCTCGGCCTCGGGCGGCAGGTCTCGCCGCACCTGGTCCACCTTGGAGGCGATCTCCGCCAGCGCCTTGGTGGCATCGACGTTGAGCCGCAGGTGGGCGCGGATGATCGAGCTGCCCTCGTGGCTCTCCGACTCGAGGTAGTCGATCCCGTCGGCGGCGGCGATCACCCGCTCGAGGGGGGCGGTGATGAAGCCACGCACCAGCTCGGGGTTGGCGCCCACGTAGACCGTGTTGACCGTGACGGCGGCGTTCTCGCTCCTCGGGTACTGGCGGACGTTCAGGGTCCGGATCGCCTGCACCCCGGCGATCACGATGAGGAGGTTCGCGACGATGGCGATGACCGGCCGACGGATGAAGATGTCGGTGAAGGACATGGGCGGGCTCGCCTCACCGCTCCGATGGGGCGGGCTCGAGCTTCGCGTCCGGGGCGAGGGCGTTGTTCACGAGGAGCACCGCCCCGTTCCGGAGCTTGAACGCCCCGCTCGTCACCACCGTCTGCCCCGCCTCGAGCCCGGAGAGGACCTCCACGAAGTCGCCCCGCTTCTCCCCCAGCCGCACGAACTCCTGCTTCGCGATGAGGGACTCCTTCCCCTCCGCTCCCGCCTTCTTCTCCACCACGAACACCGTGTCGCCGTAGGGAGCGAACAGGACCGCGGTGACCGGGACGCAGAGCACCTTTCGCTGTTCGGAGGACAGGACCTCGACGTTGGCGTACATCCCGGGGCGCAGGCGGCCATCCGGGTTTCCGAAGATGGCCCGCACCTTCACGTTGCGGGTGGCCGGATCCACCTCGGGGTTGATGGCGCTGATCTGCCCATTCCAGGAGTCCTTGGGAAAGGTGTCCGTCCGAAGCCGCGCCTTCTGCCCGAGCCGCAGATCGGCGAGGGCCTGCTGCGGGAACCAGAAGTCGGCATAGATGGGGGTGACCGACTGGATGGAGGCCACCGGGGCCCCGGCGGCGAGCACCTGACCGAGCTCCACCTGCCGGATGGCCACCCGCCCGTCGAACGGGGCGCGGATGTACTTCTTGGCGATGAGCGCCTCGAGGTTCGCCACCGCGGCGCCCGTCTGCTTGGCCCGGGCCACGGCCGCGTCGAGGTCCGCCGCGGAGTTGGACTCCTCCTTGCGGAGGCGTTGGGCGCGCTCCAGGCTGAGCTTCGCCAGGGCGTCGTCGGCCTTCGCCGATTCCAGCTGGGCCTCCTCCGTCGAGGTGTCGAGCTTCACCATGAGCGAGCCCTGCTTCACGCTCGAGCCCGAATCGAAGTGGATCTCGGTGATGAGCCCGGGCAACTCGGAGCCCATGGTGACGCCCCGGACCGCCACCAGGGTCCCGATCGCCATCCGGGTGGCCGTCCAGCGCGCCTCCTCCACCGGCGCGCTGCTCACCGCCTCGGGCGGCGGAGCGAAGTGCTCCCCCGCCTTCATCATGGTCCCGAACTGACGCGCCTTCACGAACCCGAGCGCCGCCACCACGAGCAGTAGCCCCAAAGGGATGGCGATCCAGAGCTTGGTCTTGGTCTTCATCGCTTCACTTTTGCCCAAAGGCCTCTGATGAGAGCGACAGTGATTACCTGAGATCCGGAAGCTTTGCAGCCCAATGCTTGGGCCGCACCGTGAGGGAATTGTGAAGGTGGCAGGAACTCCCCGGCCGGGGTCGCGACCGCGCGCCGCGGGTCGGAACCGTCCCCTGTGGCCGACCGAGGTCGCCTTAAGTGCGCGACAGGCGTGGCCTTTGGCGGGAGGTTCAACCCCTGCCGTTCGGGAACCAAAGGCGCCGGCCCCGACCGCTCTCTAGAAGAGGCTCGCCCTTCGCCTCGAGAGGTCTTGGGCCCGCCTCTTCGCGATGCGGTTCTCGGGCGCGCGCTCGGGATCCCGGGAGAGGTCGTAGCGCTCCACCTCGGAGAGGAGCGAGTCGAAGAGGGCGGAGTCCTGGAGGAGCACCGCGAGCGTCTCCGCCTCGGCCACGCGGGAGAGGAGGTCGTCGGGGCAGAGGGCCCGGGCCCGGTCGAAGTGGGCGCGGGAGGCGGTGGCGCCCCCTCCGGCGGCGATGGGGAGCGCCGCGAGCCAGGCGCCCAGGGCCCGGTGCGGCCCGGCCCCGTCGACCCGCTCGTCGAGCTCGGCCGCGCGGGACATCATCGCCAGGACCGCGTCCTTCACCGCGAGCACCGCCGCGTACCCGGTCGCCTGGGCGGCGCGCATGGTCCCATGGGCCAGGTAGTACAGGGGCTCCGCCCCTGACGCGCTCACCCCAAAGACCGCCGCCGCCGGATCGTCGCCCCGGTCCGTGGCCTGGGCGAACGAGGGCTCGAGCGCGCGCAGCGCGCGCTCGGCGGCCCGGGCCGAGGCGAGCCAGCTCTCCCGGGCGCGGGAGGGGTCCGGTTCCAAGAGGGCCTCGAATGCCTCGGCCCGAGCGAGCCGGACCTCCGCCTGGGGATCCTTGGGCCGCTCCGCCTCGGCTCTGCCGTAGGCGGCGAGCGCCTGGGCGAGGCGCGCCGGGTCGCCCCGGTCCGCGTAGGCTTTGTCCCCCTCCTGGAGCGCCGCCTCGAAGGCCGGAACGGCGGCCGCGTTCGCCGGGGGGGCCGGGGCGGCCGCTTGGGCGGGCCGCCGGCAGGCGGGCGCGGCGAGGAGGAGGGCCAGGAGGGCGAAGGCGCCGGACCTTTGCGGCATGACGAGCGTGGCCGGCCTACCGCCTCTTCTTCCCGCTCGGCTTCTTCGCCGGGGTCCTCGAGCGCGAGCGGGCCGCCTCCTTGTGCGCCGACCGCTTGGCCCCGTGCGGCCGGGCGACCCCCTTGTGCTTCGCGGAGCCGCCATGCTTGCGGCCGGAGCGCGAGGAGGGGCGCACCCGCTCGCGCGATTTCACAATCGCCGGGCGGGAGGGCGGACGAACAGGGGGCGGCGGGGCGGGGGTCGGGCGGACCGGGGCCGGAGAAAGGACCGGCGGACGAGCCAGACCGGCCTCGGGCGCGGGGCTCTTCGGCGGGGGCGCGGGCAGGGGCTTCGGGGGGGCGAGGGATCGTCCGCCCAGGGGCGAGGGCCGGGGCGGCTGGGCCCGGGAGAGCTTCGCGAGCCGTGCCTCCTCCTCCTCCTTCGTCACCACGAGGGGCGGCTGCCCCGCCCTCTGTCGGGCATCGTCCTCCTGGCTGTAGTAGAGCTGGAAGGTGGCGAGCCCCCGGACCACCAGCTCGCCCCGCTGGTTCTCGGCCCAGGCCTCGACGTCGATGGCATAGCGCCCGGGCGCCTCGAAGCGCCGGTCCACCACCCGGCCGCGCGAGGTGAGGACGTCGCCCGGCCAGACGATCTTGACGAAGCGCGCCTGGAACTTCCGGAGCCGGGCTCCCCGCACCCAGTCCACCACCAGCTCCCCCAAGAACGCCATCGAGATCATCGCCGGGACGAGGGCGCTCGGGAACCCCGCGTTGCGCGCAAACTGCTCGTCGACCGAGAGGGGATTGAAGTCCTGGGCCGCCCCGGCATAGCGGGCGATCTGGAACCGGTCCACGGGAGGCTTCACCAGGGGGGGCAGCTCGTCACCCACCTTGACCGCCTCGAAGTAGAGCTGCCGTGCCGTGAGCATCTCGACGGTCCTATCCGCGGCGCAGGATGAGCGTCGCGCGCGTGCGGAACACCAGCTCGCCCTTGTCGTCCTTGCCCTCGTCTTCCAGCACGAGCACGTCGGAGGGGCCGCTCGCACCTGCTCGCTCCTGCACGTCGGCCACGCGCGTCACCACCGTGAGGCGGTCGCCCGAGAGGATGGGCCGCATGAGCTCGATCTGCTGCTCGCCGTGGAGGATCGACCGGGTGCCGAGGTCGAGGGAGTGGCGGAAGCGCTCGTTGGCGGTGAGCGAGACCGCGAAGGTGGGCGGGGCGACGAGCCCCGCATATCCGGCGGCGCGGGCGGCGGCTTCGTCCTGCGCGAGCACGCTCGGATCCCCGAGGGCGTCGGCGAAGTGCCGGATCTGGCCCTTCTCCACCTCGTGGACGACCGGCTCGCTCTCCCGGCCGATGAGCGTCCTCTCGAGCATGCGATCCCGCTCCTCCCCTCTACCGGCCCGCCGGCAGGTCGAGCACCGTCACGAGCCCGCGCAGCTCCGTCACCGCCGCCACCGCATTGAGCACCGCCGCCACCGTCGCCGGCTCGCCCGGCACGCCCCCGGGCACGATCACTTTTAGGGGAGGGTCCGCATCGAGCTCCACCTCGTCCCGCGGGTTCTCCGCCCCGATCGCCAGGGTGAGCTCGAGCCTGACCACCTCGCGCTCGTCCGCGAAGACGCGCGCCGTCTGCGTGAGGCCTGCCACCTTCCCGGATTCCACCTCCGACCCGAACCGGTCACCCCGCTCGCCCTCCTGCGCGACGAGCGGCACGAGCTCCTCCTCGACCTCGTCCAGAGCAAGGCCCAAGGCGGCCGCGACCAGGGCGGCGGACTCGGAGAGCCCCACGTGGCCGACCAGGCCGCGCTCCGCGGCCTCGTGGAACTCGTCCTCGCCGAGGCCGGCGCCGATCTTCTTCAATAGGGCCGGGCGTCTCCTCGAGGCGTCCACCACCCGCAGCCCGCGCACGTGCCGCACCCCCGCGGTCACCTGGCCGAGAAAGGCGGGCAGCCGGTCCAGGACGAACCCCGGATTCACCCCGGTGCCGAGCACGGCCACGTTCCGCTCCTCGCAGAGCCGGTCGAGCTCGTCCGCCGCCTCCTCGCTGCGGAGCCAGGGCCAGGCCAGCTCCTCGCAGGTGGAGACGACCGAGGTGCCGGCTCGCACCGCCTGCGTGAGCTCCGAAAAGACGTCCTTGAAGTGGCTCCGCGTGGCCTGCAGGAGGACTCCCCCCCGCGCGGCGCCTAGGAGCTCGCTCACGTCGGCGACGACGACTAACCCGGGCGCCTTTGCGCCGAGAACCTCGGAGAGCGGCCTGCCGGCGAGGTCCGGCCTCGGGTCGGCGGCGCCGACGAGCTCCATCTCGGGGCGCAGGAGCACGCCCCGGACGATCGCCTTACCGATGTCTCCGAGGCCCATCACCACGACGGGGATACCGCTCGAGGCCACGCGCCCTCCGCGGGCCGGCAACTCGACCCTCGCAGGGGAGGTACGGTCCCGGATCCCGTGATTTCACGGGCCCTTATAGTGCAGCAGTTGCGCCTCCATCAAGGAATCCGGGCCGCACGCCCCCACGGCGTGCCCGCAAAGATCGCTCGAGGGATGGCATAACGCGACGCGTCAAGCCATTCACCACGAGCGGTTAGCAGAGCTACCCGGGCCGTCGCTTTACTTAGCGCAGGAGATCCTCGAGGTACGCACGCGGCCTCGGGTCGGACCAGTCTCGGGGTCCCACCACGTAGGCGACGAGCCTCCCGCGGCGGTCGACGATGTAGCTCTCGGGGAACTTGTACTCGCCTGGGCACCCCCCCCGGGCCGCACAGTAGTATGCGAGAGTGGTGCCCTGATCGGGGCGGTCGAGGACGACGGTCAAGGGGGAGGTCGAGCCGCCATAGGGCGGGCCGGCGAAGAAGGCCCTCACCGGGTCCCAGCCCTCGTCCACCGAGATGGCCACCATCCGGAACTTTCCGGGATGCCGCGCCTCGAGCTCCCTCCCGAGGGCCATCATGCTCGGCATCTCCTCGCGGCAGGGCGGGCACCAGGTGGCCCAGAAGTTCACGAAGACCACCTGTCCGCGGCAACTCGAGAGCGAGACCTTCGTGCCGTCCTGGGCGGCGAGCTCGAAGGCGGGGGCGTCCTCGCCCCGGGCCGCGTCGATCCCGAACTCCGCCGCGAAGGGCGGAGGAGGGCCTTCCCGCCGGCAACCGAAAACGAAGAGCGCCAGCGCGGCGAGGAGGGTGACCTTTCGAGTCGGGACCACGAGACGCCTTTCTACACCACCCCCCCGCCTTGCCGCCACGGCGGCGGCGTATGACACTCGCCCGAAAATGCGCGGGCTCATGGGTAGCTTCGGGGTCCTGCCGCTCGGCGAGCTCGTCGAGTTGCTCGCCCGGCTCGAGAAGACGGGGACGCTCTCCTGCGAGCGAGGGACCGTGCGAAAGACCGTGAGCCTGAAGGGCGGCGCGGCGGTCGCCGCGGCCTCGAACGACCCCCGCGAGTACTTGGGCCAGCTCCTCATCAATTACGGCCACCTCACCGAGGAACAGCTCTCCAAGGCTTTCCAGGTCCAGGAGGAGACCAAGGTCCGCCTCGGCAAGGTGCTCACCATGGTGGGGCTCGTCGCTTCGGACATCATCCGGGAGGTCCTGGCGATCAAGATCCGCGAAACGCTCCTCGACGTCTTCTTGTGGGACTCGGGCGTGTTCACCTTCGACGACGGCCCGGTGGAGAAGGTCGACGAGCTCGACGCCCGGGTTCCCCTCCCGGAGATCGCCCGGGAGGCCGAGTTCCGCGCCACCGCCTGGAGCGCCTTCCGCGGCGAGTTCCCCTCCGGGGCCGCGGCCCTCACCATCGTCGAGGAGAAGGTCCCTCCCGATCTCTCGGCCTCCACGGTGGACGGGCGCCTTTTGGCCCTCGCCCGGGAGGGGAAGAGCATCGACGAGATCGGGCTCGTCCTGCGCGCCACCGACTTCCACCTGTACCAGCGGCTGTACGCGCTCTCCCGGCAGGGCTGGCTGCGCGGGACCTCGAGCGAGCCGGCGGCGGGCCCCTCGGGGGACGACGGGGCGGCACGGCTCGTCGACCGAGCCCGGGGGCTGCTCGCCGACGGAAACGCGGACGAGGCCGAACTCGCCGCCGCCCGAGCGGTGGAGATGAACCCGGGATCGGAGGCGGCCAAGAAGCTTCTCCTCGAGGCCGAGCACACGCTCTCGGAGCGGCTGCGGAAGGAGCTCCTCGACGCGGCGAGGGTCCCGCGGCTCGTCGTCGCCGCCGGGGAGCTCTCGAAGCTCCGCCTCCCCTCGGCGGATCGCTATCTCCTCTCCCGCTGCGACGGCCGGCGGAGCGTCTCCGAATTGGTCAAGCTCGCCCCGCTCCGCGAGCTCGACGTCCTGAAGGCCATCCGCCGCTTCGCGGACTCCGGGCTCCTCGCCATCTGATGGAGCGAGCCTACCTGAGGCTCACCCGGGTCGTCCGCACCTTGCCCGGCGGGCCCGAGCCCCCTTGCGCGAGCCGGCTCTGGAAGTAGGCCTCCAGCGCGTCCCGCGCGACCGCCGGGGCGCGCACCCTCCAGGAGCGCTGGTTCACGATGACCGTCGCCACCGCCACCTCGGGGTCGTCGGCAGGGGCGAAGCCCACGAACCAGGAGTAGTCGCGGTAGGGGTCCCGATCGGAGAGCGTCCCGGTCTTGCCCGCCACCGGCACTTTCCTGAGCGACGAGGCCACTCGCCGGAAGGCCTTGCGCGCCGTGCCCTCGGTGACCGTGGTCCGCATCATCTCCGCGAGCCTCGAGGCCACCTCGCCGTCGATCACCCGCCAGGGCTCGGGGGCCAAGGGTGCGGGCGCGCCCTCCACCTCGTCGAGGAGCACCGGCGGGACGAACACGCCGCCGTTCGCCACGATGGCGGCGAGCAGAGCCGCGTGGAGGGGCGAGAGCCTGACCGGGCCGAAGCCCGCCGCGGTGCTCGCGAGCTGAAAGGCATCGCCCTCGATGAGGGCGCTCGAGGGCTCGAGGGCGAGAGGGAAGGCGATGGGGGTGTTGAAGAGGAAGCGGTCGGCGGCGTCCCGCAGGCCGGCGGCGTCGAGGCCGCGGTCGGCGAGCTTCGCGAAGACCACGTTGGTGCTCCGCCCGAAGGCGCTCTCGAGCGTGATGCAGCGCCGGTCCCGGCGCGGGTCGTCCGCGAGGAGGCGGGGATCGAGGTGCCGCCGCCCGCCGTGGAAGCAGACCTCTTCCCCCGGCGAGATTCCCTGCTCGAGCAGGGCGGCGGCGGTGACGAGCTTGAACACGCTCGCCGCCGGCGCGATCGCCCTGAGCGCCAGCCCGGTCGCGCCCGGCTCGGCGCGGGAGTACTCGGCCATGGCCAGGATCCGGCCGGTGGCGGGCTCGAGGAGGACGGTCGCCCCCCAGGGCACCGCATACTGCGAGAGCGTCCGGGTGAGCCGCTCCTGCAGCCCGCTCGAGAGGGTGAGGATGGCCCGACCGGAACCGTACGGCGCCACGTACCGTCCCAGGCCGGGATCGAGGCGGACAAGGCCGAGATGTGGCGCCGGGGCGCCCGGAGCGAGGGCCTCCTTCACGGAGGGCGAATCGGGCGCGGCCTTCGACTCGGGCCGGTCTAGGAGCTCCGGCAACGTCTCCGCGGCCCGGGAGACGGCCACCGCGGAGAGGAGGAGCACGAGGACGGGAACAAGGAAGTGAAGAGCTCTCGTTGGTTTCATGGAGCGGGAGACCGCGACCGGCCAGGACTCTGGCGAGCAGTTTGCCCGACGCCCGTGAGCGGGTCAAAGTCGTCGCCGCAGGGCAGAGGGCCCCTCTTCCTTGCCCCGGGGTCGGCCCATGTGCGGAGCTGTTGGAAGGGACCCTACCGCAAGGGCGCGCCGCGATCGGCTACCGCCTCAAGAACGAGCAAGGGGCCGGCGGACCGGCCCCCCGCTCGCACGCGATATCGCTAGGGGCGCGACCCCACCCGCCCTTAGGCCCGTGCCCGGGCCACTTTCTTCTTGGCCGGCGCGGCCTTTTTCGCCGCCTTCCCGTTCTTCAGGGCTCTCGGGGACGCCTTCTTCGAAGCTTGCGCCTTCCTCGACTTCAAGACCGCCTGCGCCGCCGCGAGCCGTGCGATGGGCAGCCGGTAGGGCGAGCAGGAGACGTAGTCGAGTCCGATCGAGTCGCAGAACTCGACCGAGCTCGGGTCGCCGCCGTGCTCGCCGCAGATGCCGACCTTGAGCCCGTGCCGGGCGGCCCGGCCGCGCTCCACCGCGATCTTCATGAGCTCGCCCACGCCGTCCCGGTCGATGGAGACGAAGGGGTCGATGGGGAAGATGTCCCTCTTGAGATAGGCGGCCAGGACCGCGGCGGTGTCGTCGCGGGACAGGCCGAAGGTGGTCTGGGTGAGATCGTTCGTGCCGAAGGAGAAGAACTCCGCCACCTTGGCGATCTCGCCCGCCTGGAGCGCACCCCGGGGGATCTCGATCATCGTGCCGACCTTGTACTTCACCTTGACCTTGCGCTCGTCAAAGACCTCCTCCGCCACCCGCCTCACGATGGCGGCCTGGTCCTCCATCTCCTTGCGCGAACCGACGAGCGGGATCATCACCTCCGGTTCGACCTTCTGGCCCTTCTCGGCCATGTCGGCGGCGGCCTCGAAGATGGCCCGGGCCTGCATCTCGGTGATCTCGGGGTAGGCGATGCCCAGGCGGCAGCCGCGGTGGCCGAGCATGGGGTTCGACTCGTGCAGCTCCTCGACCCGGCCCTCTACGAACTCCACGCTCTTCCCCGTGGCCCGGGCCAGCTCCTCGATCCCGGCCTTGTCGTGGGGCAAGAACTCGTGGAGGGGCGGGTCGATGGTGCGGATGGTGACCGGGAGCCCCTTCATCGCCTCGAAGATGCCGCGGAAGTCCCCGCGCTGGAGGGGGAGGAGCTTGTCGAGCGCCCGCCGCCGGTCCTCGGTGTTGTCGGCGACGATCATCTCCCGCATCGGGCCGATCTTGCCCTCGCCGAAGAACATGTGCTCGGTGCGGCACAGGCCGATGCCCTGGGCGCCGAAGGCGACCGCGGTGGTGGCCTGGTCGGGCTGGTCGGCGTTGGCCTGGACCCCGAGGCGTCGAGCCGCGTCCGCCCAGCCCATCACCGCCGCGAACTCCCGGTAGATGGGAGCGTCCTCGGGGCTGCGGCTCTTCTCCACCAGCACCTGGACCACCTCGGACGGGCTCGTCTCCAGGCGGCCCTCGATCACCTCGCCGGCCGAGCCGTCGATGGAGATCCAGTCCCCCTCCCGGAAGACCCGGTCCCCGCGCTCGCCGGAAACCGTCATCGTCCGGGCGTGGTAGTCGAAGGAGAGGGCCTCGCACCCGACGATGGCCACCTTGCCCATCTGCCGGGCCACCAGGGCGGCGTGGGAGGTCATGCCGCCGAAGGCGGTGAGGAAGCCCTCGGAGGCGACCATGCCCCGGATGTCCTCGGGGGAGGTCTCGTGGCGGGCGAGGAGCACCTGATCGCCCCGCGCCTTCCAGGCCTCGGCGTCCTCGGCGAAGAAGACCAGCCGGCCGCTGGCCGCGCCCGGGCCCGCGGGGAGCCCCCGGGCGAGGAGCCGGTCCCCCTTCAGGGCCGCCCGCTTCGCCTCGACGTTGAAGATGGGGCGGAGCAGGTGGTTCAAGGCCTCCGGCTCGAGGCGGAGGAGCGCCTCGTCCCTCGAGATCACCCTCCCCGCGCACAGGTCCACGGCGATCCGCACCGCGGCGAGACCGGTCCGCTTCCCGCTCCGGGTTTGCAGGACGTAGAGCTTGCCCCGCTCGATGGTGAACTCGATGTCCTGCATGTCGCGGTAGTGCTTCTCGAGCTTCGACCGGACAGCGAGGAGCTGTTTCGCGATGTCCGGCCACATCCGCTCCATCTCGCCCATCTTCTGGGGGGTGCGGATGCCGGCCACCACGTCCTCGCCCTGGGCGTTCACCAGGAACTCGCCGAAGAACTCGTTGTCGCCGGTGGCGGGGTTGCGGGTGAAGGCCACCCCGGTGCCGGAGTCCTCGCCCATGTTGCCGAAGACCATGGCCTGCACGTTCACGGCCGTGCCCCAGTCCGCCGGGTAGCCGTAGGTGCGCCGGTAGGTGATGGCCCGCTCGTTCTCCCAGGAGCGGAACACCGCGGCCACCGCCTCGAGCAGCTGGCCGTGGGGATCGTTGGGGAAGTCGATGCCCTTGCGGCTCTTGATCTCCGCCTTGAACTCGGCCACGAGCTCCTTCAGCGCCTCGACCGGCAGCTCGGGGTCGTACTTCACCCCCCGGGCCTGTTTCTTGTGCTCGAGGATGGTGTCGAAGGGGTCGCGGTCCTCCTTCCTCTCCGGCTTCATCCCCAGGACCACGTCGCCGAACATCGCCACGAAGCGCCGGTAGCTATCCCAGGCGAAGCGGGGGTTCCCCGACCTCTCCGCCAGGGCCTCGACCGTCGCGTCGTTGAGGCCCAGGTTCAGGACGGTGTCCATCATCCCCGGCATCGACACCCGGGCGCCGGAGCGGACCGAGACGAGCAGCGGGTCCTTCTCGTCCCCGAACTTCTTGCCGGTGAGCGCCTCGACCTTCTTCAAGGCCCCCCGGATGTCCGCCTCGAGCCCCTTGGGCAGCTTCTTGCCGCTCTTGTAGTACTCGGTGCAGACGTCGGTGGTGATGGTGAAGCCCGGGGGGACCGGGATCCCGATGCTGGACATCTCCGCCAGCCCGGCCCCCTTGCCGCCGAGCAGCTCCTTCATGTCCTTGTCGCCGTCGGCCTTGCCCCCACCGAACGAGTAGATGCGCTTCGTCGCCATGTCCCTTTGACCTCGCCGTGCTCGAGTACCCGGGCTTTCTTCGCCCAGGGCTAAGAAGGTCTGCGGCGATCCGGGCCTGCCGCTGGTCGCGCGCGAGGTGAACCCCGCGCAAAACGCGCCGCAGTTGCCTACCCCCTCACCGCCACAACGTCAATGCGCGAGCCGACGCCCCTAGGCCCGGCCCAGTCGCCTCTGCCCCTCGAGAAGGACGACCCGGCTCAGGAGGGCTCTAGATGCGCAGCGCCTCCAGGCGCGCCTCGTCGCGCTCCGGCTCAACTTCGTAGATTTCCTCGAGTTCTCCCTCCCTCCAGCTCACTGCCACCTTGGGGTCATCCTTGCCCTTGCCGTACCGAGCCACGATTCGTGCGGCGAGAAGCCGCTCCTCCCACGTCGGGGTCCCCTCCACCAGCGCCACTGGACCGACCCTGTCCCTCGCCTCCACCCGGGCGCGCCCCGCCACGTGGTGCTCCAAGACCGCGTTCTCCACCTCCGAGCGCGAGACGACGAGCTTCGCCCGAGACGAGAGCCGGAAGTGCCGCCCGGTGGTGAGCAGGATGACGTCCTCCTGGTCGATGGCGCGCTCCGCGCCGATCGCCTCCCGGGCGTCGAGGATGTCGAAGAACTTCCGGGCGAAGCTCTCGTCGGTGAGGTAGCAGCAGCCCCCGGCGGGCTGGGGCCAGCCCGTGAGCCCGAGCTCGGCCGCGAGGGCCATCTGCCTGTGGCGAGAGCGCCCGCTGATGTCGAGGAGCTTCTCCCGATCGACGAGCCCCTCGCGCTCGGGGAGGGTGGGCTCGAGGAGCCGCGCGCTGAGCGGGCGGAGCAGGCGCCCCAAGAGCCCCGACTCGCGCTCGATCGTCCGCAGGGTGTCGCGCCTCTGGCTCTTGGGCCGCTGGCCGAGCACCTCGCCGGTGAAGACGAAGTCGGCGCCCTCTCCCTCCATGATCTCCTTCGCCTTGCTCATCATGAACACCCGACAGTCGACGCAGGGATTGGCGTTCGCGCCGTACCCGAAGCGCGGGTTCACCAGCATGCCGAAGTAGTCCTTGCCCGAGATGTCGACGTACTCGATGTCGACCTCGAGGTCGGCGGCGGCGCGGAGCGCCTCGTTCTGGGGGATCGTCCCGTCGGCACGGCCCCCCTTGCGGCGCTGGGTCTCGGTGATGCAGAGGCCGGTGTAGAAGTTGACCGCCTTGACCTGCACCCCCTGGCGGCGAAGGAGCGCCACGGCCAGGGTGGAATCGAGACCCCCCGAGACGAGGCCGATCGCCTTCACCGTTCGTGGCATCCCTCTACCGCCCTTTCCGGACGTAGGAGAAAAACGCCCCGCCCTCCCGGAAGGTGCCGAGGTGCTCGTTCCGGGTGGCCTTGCACCACATGGGCATGTCGAGCTCGATGCCCGGGTCGGTCGAGACGACGCACAGGACCGCCCCGGCCTCGAGGGCCTTCACCGCCCGCGCCGTCTCCACGATGGGGTAGGGACAAAGTCTCCCGGACGTGTCGATGGTCCGTGTGGGCTCGGGTAGGGGAAAGCTCTGTGGCACCGCGCCCTCCATTATCCGCTCCCTCGTGAAGGGGCAACGGCGGCCCCCCGGGGGCCGTCCTTGCACCAGCCGAGCAGGCAGCAAACGACCATTCGCGGTCGGTACCTTGACCGCGCGCCGGGGAATGGAGAGAACCTGCGATGGGACGGGCAGCGGGCCCGCCCTCGAATGGCGGTCGCTCGTTGACGGGGGGCCGCGTCGGTGCTTCATGTAGCCGCTTCGCCGTCTTTTTCCCCCGGAGTGATGACGCATGCAGAAGCACGTGAGCTGGATCGTCGCGTTGGTGGTCGGGTTCGGTCTCGGTCTCGTCACCGCCGGCTCTCTCGGCCTCGGCGGTCGGCGCCCGACCGCGCCCCCCCCGCCCCAGGCCGCCCCCGCCCCGCGGCCCCGCCCCGCCGCCCCCCCCCCCACCGCCTACCGCGACGTCCCGGTTGAGCCCGGCGATCCCCTCCGCGGCCCGGCAGAGGCGCCGGTCACCGTCGTCGTCTTCTCCGACTTCCAGTGCCCCTTCTGCGGGCGCCTCGAGCCGACCCTGGCACAGCTCCAGCAGGCCTATCCCGGGAAGATCCGTTTCGTCTGGAAGCACCAGCCTCTCCCCATGCACCCGAACGCGGTGCCGGCGGCCATCGCCGCCGAGGCGGCCCGCGACCAAGGGAAGTTCTGGGAGATGCACGACAAGCTCTTCGCCGCACAGCAGGACCTCACCCCGGCAGCCTTCGAGCGGTACGCGGGCGAGCTGGGCCTAGACCTACCGAAGTTCAAGGCCGCTCTTCTGGAAAAGCACGGCCAGGACCACATCGCCGCCGACCAGGCCCTCGCCGCGAAGCTCGGCGTGACCGGCACGCCGACCATGTTCTTCAACTGCCGCGAGGTGGTGGGGGCGCTCCCCTACGAGATGTTGAAGCAGGTCATGGACGAGGAGCTCAAGAAGGCGGATGCGCTCCTGGGCGGGGGCACGGCGGGCTCCGACTTCTACGCCAAGGCCTGCAAGGCCAACCTCTCCCTCCCCGCTCCGGCTCCGGCCCCGGCCGCAGAGGCCCCCCCTCCCGCCCCCGCCCAGGTCGTGGCGGCGGACGCCCTGGGCTTGCGCGGCGACGACCCCGTCCGCGGGAACGTCCGGGCGCCGGTGACGGTGGTGCTCTTCTCCGATTTCCAGTGCCCCTTCTGCGGGCGCATCGAGCCCACCCTCGTGGAGGTCCAGAAGGCATACGGGGACAAGGTGAAGCTCGTCTGGAAGCACCAGCCCCTCCCCATGCACCCGCAGGCCGAGCCGGCGGCGGTCGCGGCCGAGGCCGCCCGGGAGCAGGGCAAGTTCTGGGAGATGCACGACAAGCTCTTCCAGAACCAGCAGGCCCTCTCGCCCCAGGTCTACGCCCAGTTCGCGAAGGAGATCGGGCTCGACATGCAGAAGTTCGAGGCCTCCCTGCAATCGGGGCGCGGCAAGGCGCGCATCCAGGAGGACGAGGCCGTCGCCGGCCGAATCGGCGTGAACGGCACCCCCACCCTGTTCGTGAACGGCGAGCGCGTGGTGGGTGCGGTACCGTTCGATACGATCAAGGCGGTCATCGATCGCCAGCTGGCCCGGAACTGAAGGGCTAAGGCTAGAGGCGTTCCGGGGGATCGCGAGGTACGGCTTGGGCGGCGCCGTAGGTGATCGATTTTTTAACCTCTAACGCCGCGGTCCCTCGGTGGTGCGAACTCCACCGATCAGGAGGGCCGGGAGACCTTCCCGGCTCCGGTGTCCCGGTACATCGTTTCGAGTTCTTCCTGGGACTCGTCGTCGGAGCTCTCGCGTCGGTGCCGGCGCAAGAAGCCAAACAGCTTCCGCTTCTTTCAAGGCGCTTTTGGAGAGCCTCCTAAAGCTTCGTCACGCTCACGCTCGGCCGCCACCGCTCCATCGCCACCTCCGTGGCGAGCACCAACCCGCGCGGAGCGCAGAAGAGCATGGCCGGACAGGACCTGTCGATCCTGATCCCGCTCTAAACGACCGATCGCACCGAACTGCCGTTTAGCTCCCCTTCGTCAACACGACGTGCAGGGCTTTCGGCGCACAGACGTGCTCGGTGCAGGTGAAGCCGAGCCCCCTCAAGTCGATGCCCGACAAGAGGTGCTCTCCGGTGCCTAGCACCACGGGCGTGACCGCCAGGTGCATGTCGTCGACGAGGCCCGCCTCGAGGTACTGCCGGATCGTCGCCACGCCGCCGCCGATCCGGATGTCTTTGCCGCCCGCCGCCTCTTTCGCCAGCTCGAGGGCCGCGCGGATGCCTTCGGTGACGAAGTGGAACGTGGTTCCCCCTTCCATCGGGACCGAGGCGCGCGCGTGGTGGGTCAGCACGAACACCGGCGTGTGATAGGGCGGGTTCGGTCCCCACCAGCCCTTCCACTCGTTGTCGCGCCAGGAGCCGCGCACGGGCCCGAACATGTTGCGGCCCAGGATCCAGGCACCAACGTTGGCAAAGCTTCTCGCCGCGAAATCGTCGTTCACGCCGGTCTCTCCGCCGCTTCCTCCGTGCAATGCCCGGAAGGTGCGGGTGCCGAGCATCCAGGCATGCATCTCCATCCCGCCCACGCCGATCGGGTTCTTCAGGTCCTGCTGAGGTCCGGCGCCGTATCCGTCGATCGACAGAGAAAAGCAGCTCACGCGAACCTTGGACATGGTGTGTCTCCTTACGAGTGGTGAGGTGAGGTGGGTCCCCGGTACCGGTACCCATTGTTGCGGAAGGCCACGCGCACGAGCGGCTCAGCGCGCCAAATAGCCACCATTGATGAACAGCGTCTGCGCAGTGATCCATTGCGAACCAGGCGATGCCAAGAATTCCACCAGTGGCACGATGTCTTCCACCTTTCCCAGCCGATGCAGCACGCTCGCCTGCGTCGCTCTCGCAACCGATTCAGGCGTTTCGGCATCGCGGTAGAACGAATCGTCGAGCGGCCCGGGGGCAATGACATTCACCGTCACACCGCGCTCGCCGATCTCCCTGGCCAGGGCACGGGTGAAGTCCTCCAGCGGCGCTTTTGAGCCAGCGTAGACCGAATAATAGGGAATTGTCGCACCCAATATCGTGGTTCCGATGTTGATGATACGCCCATTGTCGGCGATGTTCTTCGCGGCTTCCTGCATCACGAAGAACGCCGCCTTGGCGTTGACGTCAAACGCCCGGTCAAATTCTTCCTCGGTGATCTCCACGAAGGCCTTCTTGATGACGACTCCGGCATTGTTGATCACGATGTCGATAGACTGGGATACCTCTCTGGCCTCAGCGAACAGGCGCTTCACGGTCGCGATGTTCGCCAAATCACCTTCCACGAGCAGAGCCTTCGCTCCTTGGGCCGTCACCAGCCGGGCTGTCTTCTGGGCATCGGCTCTTGAAGCGGCGGCGTGTTAGTGCACCGCGATGTTCGCCCCTTTTCGCGCCAGGGCCTACGCAAACGCGCGGCCCTGGTTACGTGCGGCGCCGGTGATGATGGCCGTCTTGTCGGCTAGTTCTCTCGCCTCGCTCATTGGCTCCCTTTCCTCATTTGTGGGACGCTAAGATTGGTTGCCTATCGGGTGTGCGGAACCTTTTTTGCGAACATTCTTGCTGGGACTACGAGCAAGGCCTCGAGGCTCCACGTCCGACGGAGGATGCCAGTCGAGTCAATGTGGTTCGCCCTCGAGGCGCTCGGCGAGCCCGGGAAGGCCGAGCTCGGCCAGGACGGCCTCGAGGGCTGGCCGGTCGGGCCCGCGCCAGCGGAGGGCCTCGAGGTCCTCTAGGAGGGGCACGTCGGTCCGGAGCGTAGCCAGGGTCCGGTAGAGGAGGGCCTCCTTCCGGTGGGCGCGGAGGCTCTCCGCCAGGGCTCGCGCGCCGCGCACCGGCACATCCCATCCGGTGTCCTCCTCGGGGATGGCCTCGAGATGACCGTACCGGCCAAGGACCGCCCCGGCCGAGCGCGCGCCCCACCGCGGCAGACCGGGGATCCCGTCCGCATCGTCGCCCACGAGCGCGAGGAAGTCCGGGATCGACCCCGGGCCGACGCCGAACCGCTCCTTCACCCCCTCCTCGTCCAGCATCCGGCGGCGCATCCGATCGAACCCGACCACCCGCCGCCCGCGGACGCACTGGGCGAGGTCCTTGTCCGGGGTACAGATGAGGACGCGCTCCACCTCCTCTTCCCCGGCGAGCCGAGCTGCCGCGGTGGCGAGCGCGTCGTCGGCCTCGAACTCCACCATCGGCCAGACCACGACGCCGAGCGCCCGGACCGCCACCTCGGCAGGCTGGAACTGGTCGAGGAGGTCCTTTGGCACGCCCGCCGAGGTCTTGTAGAGGGGAAAGAGGTCATTCCGGAACGACTCGATGACGTGGTCGAAGGCCACCGCGAGGTGCGTGACACCGTCCTCGCGGAGCAGGGAGGAGAGCGAACGCAAGAGCCCCCGGATCGCGCCCACCTCCCGTCCGTCCGGGGCGCTCGCCCGCGGCGCGCCGAAGTAGGCGCGAAAGAGCTCGTAGGTCCCATCGACGAGGTGGACGTTCACTCTCACCCCTTAGCGCCGCCGAACCATCCCGACAACCGGGCCACTCGAGAGAAACCGGGTGAAG
>DASRZU010000041.1:0-106930 GCA_035686075.1 Anaeromyxobacter sp. | reverse complement strand
GAGCTTTTCACCCCGCAGCACCCTCCGGATGGCCTCGATCTGGTCGTTGGGGAGCGAGGAGAGGTTCGCCAGGGTGCGTTTGCGAATCTTCTTGCCCTCGCGCCACGCTTCCCGGAGCAGGTAGGCAGGGCGGGAGCCGCGGTTGGGCACCACGTCGATGTGCATGGGTTCTATATACAGCATCTACTTCATCACTGCAACACCAATAACTTGTCTTACATGGGAACATTTCGGCACCCGAAATGGAACCACCGCAGCTCGGATAGCCTGAGCCGCAGTGGATTCGTTCACTTATACGTACTTATCGTGAAAATAACTTCGGGCTAGAGACCCTTGACCTGGGAGCGCACCGCAGACCCGAGACCGGTGCCTGAAAGAGCCACCGGCGAGTGCGTCTGCAAGGCCGAGACGATCACCAGGGAGGGATGGCCAACCGAACCGCCGGCTCACTCCTCTCCCCTCCAGAGCTTGCGCGTTCCTACCGCTTCCCGTTCATCGCTCCTCATCTCGGGACAGCGGGAACTCGAGCCCTTTGGCCCTCACCTCGGGAACGAGCGCGAAACAGTTCCCGGGATGAGACCCTCGTGGTCGTCTCGGTGTCGATCGTCCGGTCGAAGGATTCCGCAGGGGGGACGGCGTGCTCGGCGGCTCGAGGCCGAAGCAAGGAGGCAGGTCGGAGCGCCAGGGAGCATCCGGCTCGGGCGTGCCCCCTCGGCGAGTGCCAGCCACCTCGGACGAGAAAGTAGAACGTCAGTCACGGGCCCCCGCGCTGGACCGGCGCCCACGGACACTTGCCGTGCGGCGCCGGACCAAAGCGCGGGATCGGCTTCTGGCGCGCGCCTCGCTCTTCCTGTAGCTAGCGCCCTAGAAGGAGTAGCGGATGCCAAGGCCAATCGCCTGGGGATCCGCACCGGCCGGGGTCGCCCCCGCGATGGTG
Organism: Anaeromyxobacter sp.; assembly: GCA_035686075.1. GTDB lineage: Bacteria > Myxococcota > Myxococcia > Myxococcales > Anaeromyxobacteraceae > Anaeromyxobacter. Next base: position 105,993 of record DASRZU010000041.1, on the reverse strand, counting down.
GGAGAGCCGGCGGTTCCGAACGTGTACTGCGCCCTGTGCGCGTTCTGGATGATCGTGTAGTGCAGGTAGACCTGGGCGGTCGGGGCCAGGAAATAGCCGTAGCCCACCGCGTAACCCGAGGCGCCGTATCCCGAGGTCGTGGAGGCCGCGCCCCCGACTAGATCGGCCGAGCCCTGGTCGGCCATCGAGTACCGCCCACGGAGCTCGTGGCTACCGACGCGGTGCTTGAGGGTCAGCTGCCAGGCGGCGCGGTTGTAGCTCTTCACCGAGCCGGTGGGAGTGTCCGACTGGTCCAGCATGATCTGCTCGTACATCCCACCGAGCGTGGTCGCACCCGCAGCCCAGCCGAGCTCGTAGCCCGCGGCGACGTGCCAGGCGGAATCGGAGGAGTGCATGGGGACGTTGGCCGCTCCGGCCGTGTTGGCGGCGGTCGCCCCGAAGGCGAGCGCGGCCGCTGGGTTGGCGGCGACGAGCGCGAAGCCATCGTGGTGCTGCTCCCAGCCGGCGCCCACCGAGATGGGGCCGTTATCGTAGTTCGCACACGCCGAGTAGAGGTATGGGTTCTGGGTACCGGTCGCGTTCTTGAAGTAGGAGGCTCCGTACGCCAGCCTGAAGCTCACCCCCGACCATTTCGGAGAGTGGTAGGCGACGGTGTTGTTGAGGCGCACGGCGAAGCTGGTGACGGGAGTGGCCGACCCGGTGACCCAGCCGCTCGTCTTCGTGTTGAAGCCCGGGCTCGTCAGGATCGACTCGAAGTCCCACACGTCCGTGGCATAGAAGGGATCGTCGGCCTTGGTCCCGAAGGTGGTCGCCTTGTAGGGCGTGTCCCAGTTTCCGTAGAAGAGGGTGCCGTAGACGGGGCTCCCCAGGCCGACCCGGCTGTTGCGGTTGCAGATGCCGGACACGGAGACTCCGTTTATGGCTGCGCTGGTCTCGCACTGGTAGACGACCTGCAGGCCGCCCGCCACGTCGAAGGTCCCCCTGATGCCGATGTTGGACGAGTCGGTGGAGACCAGGGTCCGCGGGTTCACGTTCAGGGCCGGGTTGGCCGCCCCCTGCATCTTCGAGTCCTGGAAGTTCAGGTTAAGTGTTCCGTAGATCGTGAACGGTAGCTTGAAGCCCTCCGGCGCCGCTGCCGGGGCGCTGGTGTTCGCCGCGGCCTGAGCCGCCGCGGCGAGCGGCATTGCAAGGACGAGCGCGAGGGCGCTGCGAACCATGGTGGTCTTCATCGATCGTTTCCTCCTCCGCGGGCCCTTTGGCCCTCCGGTCTCAGTGGCCCGACAAGACGTGCGTCCGCTTCTCCTCCAGTCACCCGCCGAGCGACCGCGGGCTGTTCCTGCAGCTCCCGGTCGCGTCAGCCAGCGGCCCGGCACGAGTAAGCCCCTGGGCGCCTCGGCCAAGAGGCAAGCGCCAGCCGTCGATCTCTCAAGCTCCACGGGCAGCGCCAAGTCTGCCGATGATATCGACCCGCGTGCCTCGGGTATCGGGCAAAGTCTTACCGCTGGCCCGGAGTTGCCAAATTGTTTCAGGAAAGGTCGCTGAACGTCGTCGCGACTTTGCACGCCCGGCACGAAAAAACCTTCGCCCCACGATTCCTCTAACCGCGCCTCGTCCCGTACGGGTCTAGACAGGGTCTCCGCACACGTCGCGACGAGGTCGGGAAGGACGGCGTCATCAGAATCCGGGGCGAGAACAACGACTCTTCCTCTGAACCAGCGCGGATGAGGTGCTCAAGTTCCAGCCGAAGGAATCCAAGGGGATAGCCGTTCTTCCTCGCCTCGCGGGTGCGCACCGATCGCCGTCGCAGGGCGCTTCGCTCCTCGCTTGAGGGAAGGCGGTCCTGGTCCTGCGGGGTGACGGCGCCATACGCCCCCGGCGCATCCGGACACGACGAGCCCTGAGGGACCTTCCCCTCTCGCCACCGCGAGCGGCCCGGGTCCGGGCGCTCTGCGGCGACCCCGAGCAATGACCCTCTAGCTCCGGTAATCCGCGTTCTCGCTCACGTACTCGTGGCTGAGGTCGGCACCCAAGACGGTCGCGGTCGCAGCGCCCATCCCGAGGTCGATGACGATCTCCACGCACTTCTCATGGGGGGGAAAGTCGATGGGGGGCCGGTAGACCCCGTTCACCGGCGCGGCGCTTGCGTACAGCTCGGCCTCCTTCAGGTGACGGACGAGCCGCCCCTCGCGAGCGGGGTCGAGCCGCATGGCACCGCCCTCGAGCACCACCTCTCCCCCGACGCTCATGACGGCGCGGGATGGGTCGAGCGCCATCCCCAAGGCGCCGGCGATCTTTCCCACGGCGCAAAGGAGGCGGCCGACGTTAGGGTCATTCCCGTTCACCGCCGCCTTGAGAAGGGGAGAGTTCACGACCGACTTTCCCACGAGCCGCGCCACTCGCTCGTCGGGGGCCCCGGCCACGCACGCCCGGATGACGTGGTGCACCCCCTCGCCGTTCCGCACCACGTCCTCGGCGAGGTCGGCGCAGACGCGCGCCAGCGCCGCCTCGAACGCACCGGGCGGCGGCGCCGGGAGGTGCCTCGACGAGAGGAGGAGGACGGTGTCCGAGGTACTCGTGTCGGTGTCGACCGAGATCCGGTTGAAGCTCTCCTCCACCGCCGCTCCCAGGGCGGTGCGGAGCGCGGCCCGGGGCACGTCCAGGTCGGTGAGCAGGAACACGAGCATGGTCGCGAGGTTCGGCTCGATCATCCCCGCGCCCTTGGCGAAGCCGACGATGCCCCCCTCTCCCACCTCCGCCCTGCGCACCTTGGGGTAGAGATCGGTCGTGAGGATGGCCTCGGCCGCGGGCAGGACACTCCCCTCCTTTAGCGCACCCGCCGCAGCGGGGAGCGCCCCGAGCATCTCGTCGACGGGCAGCCGCCAGCCGATGACGCCGGTCGAGGCGGGCAGGACCTCTTCCGGAGAGAGGCCCAAGAGCCCGGCCGCCCCCGCGCACACCCGCTCCGCCGCCTCCACTCCGCCCGGGGCGCACACGTTCGCCACCTTGTTGTTCACGACCACCGCCCCCACGGCGGGACCGTCGAGGCGGCGTCGGCCGAGGAGCACCGGCGCCCCGGCAAAGGCGTTCTTCGTGTAGCGAGCGGCGAAGGCCGGCGTCGGCCGGTCCAGCGAGAGGAGGACGAGGTTCATGCTCACCGGCCGGGGCAGCTCCCGGGGCGCGAACGCGAACCGGCTCGTGCCGACCCGGAACCCGGCGGGAAGGCGGGCCTGCGTCTCTAGCCAGGCCCGGTGCTCGGCCCGGCTCAGGAACCGGAGGTTGGTGCTGGCCATGGCGCGCCCTGTACCGCGCCCGCGCTCGACCCGTCAACGTCCGGCGACCACCCCTGCCCGGGCGGGATACAATGCGGCCGTGTCGATCGTCAACCCCTCGGCCCGGGAGATCACCGCCAAGGTCGTCTACTACGGCCCCGGCCTCTCCGGAAAGACGACGAGCCTCAAGCAGGTCTATGCCGGCATTCGCCCCGAGACCCGGGGCCAGCTCATCAGCCTCTCCACCGAGGGCGATCGGACCCTCTTCTTCGATTTCCTGCCAGTGAAGATCGAGCCGGTGGGCGGGCTCGGGCTGCGGCTCCAGCTCTATACCGTGCCGGGGCAGGTCTTCTACGACGCCACCCGAAAGCTCGTCCTGAACGGTGCCGACGGCGTCGTGTTCGTGGCGGACTCGCAGCCGACCGCGACCGACGCAAACCTCGAGTCGATGTCGAACCTCGAGGCGAACCTAGCCGAGATGGGGATCGACCTCGCCAGCTTCCCCATGGTCCTGCAGTACAACAAGCGCGACCTGCCCGGCGCCCTTCCGGTCGCGGAGCTGCGCCGGCGGCTCAACCGGTTCGCGGCTCCCGAGTTCGAGACGGTGGCGAACCGCGGCGAGGGCATCCTCACGGCCCTGCGCGAGATCACCCGGCTCGTGGTGAAGGACTTGAGGTCGCGCCAGCCGCACCGGTCTCCCCTTCGCCCCCGCGCACCGGCCTCGCCCGCCGAGGCTCACGCGCCCGGCCCCGAGGCCGGCGGGCGAGCCCCGGCATCGCAAGGCCCGGCCGCCACTCCCCCACCGCAGGCGGGGGGAAGGCCCTCGCCCGGCCTCTCCTTCGCGCGGCTCTTCGGCGACAAGGGCGGCCGGGTGGCCGAGGTCGAGCTGCTCGTGTGCGAGCACTCCTATGGCCTCGCCGTTCGGCGGGCCGCGGAGGGGGTGGCCGAGCTCCTGTCGGGGCTCGTGTGCCCGGATCAGGGGATCGCCGGACGGGCGCTCCTCCTCGGGCTCGACGGGCGTGAGCTCCTCCGCCTCTTTCGGCTCGCCGCCCAGCCCGACGGCGTCCAGAGCGAGCGGAACGCGCTGTTCGCCCTTCACCTCCTCCTGTCGGCGATGGTGAAGGCCGAGGCGATCTAGCCGGGCCGGCTCCCCCTCGGCCCGGCGGTCACTTGCGATCGACCAGATCGATGAGTCCGAGCCGGGCGAGCTTCCGGATCGATTTGAGCGTCTCGACCTCGCGCAGGGGGCAGGAGAGGGCGATGCTGGCCACGTCCCAGGTGCCGTTCACCCGCGAGACCACCTCGCGGTCCGTGAACGTGAGCCGCCGGCCGGCAGGCGACTCCAGCGATGCGGCCCCTCCGAGGAGCAACGGGACCGCCACCGGCGACAGCTCCTCGTAGAGCGTGGCGACCTGCTCCCGCTCCGCTTCCCGGAGCAGGTTCCTCACCCTTCGGTCGGAGGGGTCGGCCGCGAGCAGGCTCTTGAACACGATCGCCGCCTCCTCGAACTGGCGCTGAGCGACCAGGGCCTGGGCCTGGTCCACGAGCGCCGAAACGGGATCGGCGCGCGCCGCCACCCCCTCCACGTGCGCGAGACCCAGCTCCCGGAGTACCTCGACGCGCCGGAGGGTGGCCGGGCGCGAGAGCCGAAGGGCCAGCCGGGCCTCGGCGATCGAGAGTCTTCGGCGGGCGGCCTCGAGGAGCGCGTTCTGGGCCGGAGTGCGGGCCGAGCCGGATCCATCCGCGCAAAGCAGGGCCGCCTCCGACGGATAGCGGCGATCGAGATCGGGCCACTCGTCCAAGCGCCGCATGGCCTCCAGGGTCATCTGCCCCACCGGCAGGTCGAGAGGGACCCCCTCCTCATAGCCGGCCGGGTCGTCCGCCAGCGCGAACCGCCCGCTGGGAGGCCCGAGGAAGAGATCGATGATCCGGTCCGCGCTCGCCTCGGGCCAGAGGGTCTCGGGGCTCACGCCCGGAACCCAGCCCGCGAGCCGCCCCAGGCCAGCCTGGACCGGGCTCGGGCGGGAGGCCGCCACGATCCGTCGATCGCGAACCTCGATCCAGAAGGGCGCACCTTCCCCGGTGTCGATCTCCACGACCCCAGCCCGCCGCCCCTGGTCGAGCCATTGGAAGAGGTCGGGCAAGGGGAAAGTGGCGAGGTCGCCCTGTAGCACCGGTGCGATTGTACCCTCGAGCGGGGGCGGAGGGGTGAAGTCAACCGGTAGGCAAGGTCCCAACGCCCCCCGGCACGGCCTTGAACGGGTCCGGACCCCGGCGGCCAAGGGTGCACCCGAAGCTGCCGCCGACCGGGGGCCGACAGCGGCGGAAGGAGCGAGGGGCCAGGCAGGCTTCCGCTCGCCGAGGCTTGCCTCCCCTGCGCCACTCTCGCGAGAGTGGCCCGGCGCGCTGCGACCGAGCGGGTCGAACCTCTCCCCGCGGGAAAAGGAGATCCTCGCCGGAGTGAGTGCCTCGCCGCCGAAGACGGGGCGGCGTGCGCGCGGAAAACGACGGAATTCACAGCCCACCGCCATGCCGGGGAAGGGCTCGGGTCAAGAGAGTCCGCCTCACCCAGGGTTCTCTAGGACGCAGAGCCCAAGGGAAGGCTCAGCTTCGGCTGAACCCGGTCGCAAGGTACCCCACCTCGATAGCCGGCAAAGCCGCCCCGACCCCGCCCCCCTGGGCGCGGAGCGCCGACCCTCATCGAGAAGTGCCCGGAGCATTCGAGTTCGGCGGCGTGTACCTCGTGAGCTTCATCTGGGTGGTCGGGCCCCGGGCGGCTTCGACAGTCCGAAGCAGGGGGTTCGCTCGTGCCCCGTAACCCCCCGCCGTCTTGCGTCGAATGCGGTGTGCGGCGTTCGGATTCCGGATCGGATGCCCCGCCCAGCCAGAGGAGTTCGAAGCCGGTCCATTGGGCGGGACCGTCCATTCCGGTCCGTGAAACGCGTGGTTGGGCCAGGGCAGGGGGGGCGTCACCTTGTGTCAAACCCGACGCGCCGCACGGCGTCGGATGTCACTCTGGGTAGAGCACGATGCGGGGAGGACCCGAAAAGGACGCTGCCCCCGTTTGGCCCCTTTGCTAATAGTGCCGCCATGGATCTCCTGACGCGTTTCGCAGGCAACGTGCGGCGCCTCCGGTCCAAGAAGAAGCTGTCGCAGAAGGCGCTCGCGGACAAGGTGGGGATCTCCGTCTCCTACGTCTCGATGCTCGAGCGCGGGCAACGGTCGCCGCCGCTCGAGACCATCGAGAAGATGGCCAAGGCGCTGGGCGTCCCCCCTGCGGCGCTGCTGGGCGGCCGGTAGCAACCGCCGACGGCGAACCCGCGGGTTTATTCCCCGAGGAGACCCGGGACCGGTCAATCCGGGTCGCCAGGGGATACTCCGTGTGCCTACGGGGCGGCGGGAGCTGTCGTTTCACGGGAAGGAACGACCCGCCGACGGCCTTCGAAGCCGCCCTCCCCTCGCGGCTGCGCCCGCCCGAACGAATGTACGGCCTCTGCCGAGTCGATCGGGTCCGTTCTCCGGACGTGAACCCGCTGGTCTTCCCGCTGGCCCTGCACCGGGCCACCCGGCGAGGCGAGAGGCCGTGGCCGCCTTTAGCTGTACGTGAACCACGGGACCCCGCCGCCCAGGGTGGGCGGCCCTCCTCGCGCTCTCCTCCGCTCGCACCCTCGTCTCGAAGGGCCCAAGCCCTGCCCTGGGGCGGGAGAACCCGACCGAGATCGGGGCCCGCGCTGCGGCCTCCCTCGCTTTTCGATAAAGAGGGACGCACATGCCCGTGCCCGTGCCGGCACCGACCGACCAGCGCCACCTCGACGAGGCCCTCTCTCGGCTGCGCGAGGGCGCGCCGGGCTGGGCCCAGGCGACGCTCCCGGATCGCATCGCCCTCGCCCGGGCGATGCTCGAGGGCATCGACCGGACCGGCGGGCGCGCCGTCGAGGCGGCCTGCGCCGCGAAGGACATCGACCTCGACTCCCCACAAGCCGGAGAGGAATGGACCAGCGGCCCCTGGGTCACCGCCCGCATCCTGCGCCAGCTGATCCGGTCCTTGCGTCTCCTCGAGCGCAACGGCAACACGCCCGTCGGGGCGCTCTCCGAGACGGTGGACGGCCGGCTGGCGGTGCGGGTCGTCCCCGCAGTGCTCCGCGACGCCCTGGTGAGCCTTGGGGTCCGGTCCGACGTCCACCTTCAGGAGGGCGTGGACGAGCGCACCCTTCACGAGAGCCGAGCGCGGTTCTACAAGTCACCCGACCACGCCGGAAAGGTGTGCCTGGTGCTGGGGGCGGGGAACATCAACTCCATCCCGGCGACCGACGTGCTCTACAAGCTGTTCAACGAGGGCAAGGCCTGCCTCTTGAAGCTGAACCCGGTGAACGGGTACCTCGGCCCCCTGCTCGAGGAGGCATTCGCAAAGGCCATTGCCCGAGGGGTGCTCGCTATCGTCCACGGCGGCGCCGCCGAGGGCGCCTACCTCGCTCACCACCCGGCCGTCGACGAGGTCCACGTCACCGGCTCCGACCGGACGCACGAGGCTCTCGTCTGGGGGCCCCCCGGGCCGGAACGGACCGAGCGGATGGCCCGCAATCGACCGCTCCTCGAAAAGGAGATCACGAGCGAGCTGGGATGCGTTTCCCCGGTTCTGGTTGTGCCCGGACCATGGGACACGGCCAGCCTTTGGGCTCAGGCCGAGAGCATCGCCGGGGCGGTGACGCACAACGCCTCCTTCAACTGCAATGCCGCAAAGCTCCTCGTGCTCCCGGGCGGCTGGCCGATGCGGGACGCCTTCCTCGCCGCCATCGAGCGCTTCATGGCGCTCGTCCCGCCCCGGGTCGCCTTCTACCCCGGGGCGACGAGCCGCTACCGCGCCCTCACCGAGGGTCGAAGGGACGTGCGACGCACGGGCCACCGGGACGGGACGCTCCCCTGGACCATCGTCGCCGGGCTCGACCCATCGGCGGAGGACCCGGCTTACACCACCGAACCCTTCTGCGCTCTTCTCTCCGAGACCTCGATCGGATCGGACGAGCCGGACCAGTACCTGGCCGAGGCCGTCACCTTCGTGAACCGGCGCGTGTGGGGCACCCTCTCGGCCCACCTGGTCGTCCACCCTCTGACCCTCGCCGACCCGCACCTCGGGCGGGCGGTGGAGGAGGCCATCCGGCGCCTCCGCTACGGGACGGTCGCGGTCAACGTCTGGGCGGGCTACGGTTTTGCCCTCGGAACCACCCCCTGGGGCGCCTTCCCCGGCTCCACCCTCACCGACATCCAGAGCGGCCGCGGATTCGTCCACAACACCCTCATGCTCGAGCAGGTGGAGAAGACCGTCCTCCGCCATCCCGTCCGCGCCTTGCTGAAGCCGCCCTACTTCCCCAGCCACCGGACCGCCCAGAAGCTGGGACGGGCGCTCTTCAAGCTGGAGACGCGAGGTGTTGTCGCCATGCCCGGCGTGGTGGCCGCGGGAATCCGGGGGTGAGAGGGTCGCGCACACTCTTCCCCCGGGCTTCCCCCTGCCACACCCTCATACGACTTCCCCAAAGGGCCCGCCCAATGATGTTCTCGGCGCATCCACGGAGGGAAGGAGTGAAGTGCTATCTCATCTCCTGGCTTGCCCGGCAGCTCCCCGCCGGTGCGATGGAGGCCTTCGAGCGGGACCATGAAGGTCCGTGGCTCGTCTGGGAGGCCGGCCCGTGGAGACCCCCTCCCCGAGACCGAGGTACCCTCGCCGCGGATGACCGCAGGTCTCGCGATTCCTCGGGTGACGCCCTGGCTCTCCTCCTCGCGCCACGGCCGGGTCGGACCCGGTTCGAGGGCGTGCGGCTCGGGCGCGGGCCGGAGAATGACCTCGTGGTGGACGACGGCACCCTCTCCCGCGCCCACCTCCTCTTCCGCTCCGAGGAGGAGGGATGGACCGTCGAGGACCTGCGCTCCCTGAACGGCACTCGGCTGAACGGAGCGCCACTCGAGGGCAGGGCCCTGTCCCTGGAGCCGGGAGCCCAAATCGAGGCCGGAGCGGTTCACCTCACCTTCTATGACGCTCGGGGGCTCTGGCTCAGGCTGAGGCACGGGGTGGCCTAGCGGCTCCTCGTCGCTCACCAGACCTCACAGCGCGCCGCGAGCGGACGCGCCATCGGGCTCCCGCTCTCGCAGCGGAACGCCTTTGCGAACTCGAGGATGTTGGAGAGCACTCCGTTCACCGCTAGACGCGCGAGCGGGCCCTCACGCCCCCTTCCCGGCTCGGTGACCACGGCGCCGACCGCCGTGCAGAGCGACTGCGCGTACCCCAGGAAGAACTGCTGGTCGGCGGTGAATCCGAGGAGCCTCTTTTCGGGCGCGGGCCGGGCCACCCGCTCGGCCTGCAGGGCCTCGTAGGCCACCCGGACCGCGGCCTCCTCCGAGAACGCCTCGGCCGCGGTCCAGTTCCTCTCGAGCCCCTGGCCGCGCCCCGGCTCGTAAGAGGCGTACTCGTCCGCCAGGCACGAGAGCCGGGTGGAAAACGAGTCCTGGGTCTCGGGGGTCCACCAGTCGTCCAAGCTCCCGTTCGGCCCCCGGTGACGCCCCTCTCCCACGATCGCCTCGATGAGCGGCCGGGCGACGGCCGTCCCCGCCGCCCCGAGGATCACCGCGGCGGGCGCGTCTGCGATGTAGAGGGGGGGCTGGAGCGCACCGGCCGGGACGGTGAGGATGTTCCGCCCCGGCGAGTAGGCAGGCAGAGCCGAGAAAGGCCCGATGAGCCAGTCGGAAGGGCCCAGGGGCAAGCCCGCCCGCCCCACCTCCCTCGCCACCGCGAAGCGCCCCGCCGACAGGAGGTTGCGGAAGTACGAGTCCCGTCCCACCTTGAGGTCGTTGTAGTCGGGGATCCCGGCATCCGGGAACCCCACCTGGCCGGCCATCCCCTCGAGCTTGTCCGCCGCGCGCGTGCGCGTCGGCCCGTCCATCCAGGGCGCGAACCAGATCGCCCTGCGCGCGCCGCGGAGGACCTGCCTCACGAGCGCCTCGGCGCGCTCCCGACCGGACACCCCGAGATGCCTCCAGGCGAACGTCTCGCCCGTGGCGAAGGCGAAGACCCGCGCGGTCACCTCCACGCAGTGCTTCCAGCGCGCACGCGGCTCCAAGGGCGCCGGCAGAAGCGCCCTTCGAAACCCGAGCCACTCGGCCTCGAGCGCCGTGGGCAGGGCGCGATCCGCCGAAAGCGCGTCCGAGAGGTGGAGGCGCAGGTACGCCTTCCAGCCGTCGATGGGCGCCTCCGCGAAGACCCGTCCGGCCCGGGCCGCGGCGCCGACATCGGCGACACCCAAGACCGGGAGGTGCTCCGCGCCGATCGACTCGAAGAGCCGCTCCCAGGGGAAGCCCGGAGCGAGGCCTTCGAGCCCAGACCGGTCCACCCGCACCGGCTCCCTGGCCGGCGCGCCGGGATCCTCCTCGGGCGCGAGGAGGAGGGCCCGCTCCACCTCGAGCGCCGCCTCCGCCTCCCGGTCGGCCTCGTCCGGGGGAAGACCCCCTAGCCGGAGCGCCGCTCGGGCGTGGGCACCGTACGCCTCGAGCGAAGCCGGCCCGAGGGGGACGACCTCACCCCCGGCCGGGCCCGCGCCGTCCACCCCGAGCACGAGCAGAGCCCGCTCGCGGTCGGCCGGGTCGGGGCGGGCGGACAGGGCGAAGGGGACGTGAAGCCCCAAAGCTTCCAGCCGCGCGAGCTCGCTCGCCACCTCCGCCCGGTCCTGGGCCGCGTCGAGCCGCGACCACTCGGCCTGGAGGTTCGCCAACCCGCTGGCCTCGACGCCGGCCTCGTCCATGCACGTCGCATAGAAGTCACCCGCCTTGCGGCCGAACCGGTCCCGCGCATCGACCTTTCCGGACGCTGCGTCGTCGAGGATGCGCCGCAGCAGGCGCTCGTTCCTCTCCTCGAGCTCGCCCGTACCGCGCACCCACTCGATCCGGTCGGGAGGAACGGGGTTCGCAGCGATCCAGCCGCCGCAGGCGAACTGGTAGAAGTCCTGGCACGGCGGGGTCGAGCGATCGAGGGCCGCCGGATCGAGCGCCGGGTAGGGGGACTCGTCTCCGGAAACGACCCGAGCGTGGTGGCAGGCCGAGAGAGCCAGGGCGGCGATCCCCAGGTGGGCAACCCGGCGCAGCGGCGAGGGCTCGGGGAAAAGTCGCCTCACGAGGAGCCAGATGATGGACCGCAAGAAGCGCGGCGCTCAAGGAGTTATCGTGCCTTCCTTGCCCCTCTTCGCGAGCCGCGCCTCCCGGCGAGCCCGGGCGCCGTCGGCGCGGCTTTTCTCCTCGTCGGTCTGGCAGAGAAGGTCCGGGACCCGGGTGGGCCGGCCGCCCGGCCCGAGCGCCACGATGGTGACGAAGGCATCGCAGCAGCGTCGACGGGCTCCGCTCCGCGGGTCCTCGGACAAGACCTCCACCTCCACCTCGAGGGAGCTCCCGAAGGTCGCGTTCACCCGGGCGAAGAGGATGGCCATGTCTCCGATCTTCAGGGGGGCGAGGAAGTTCAACTGGTCGACCGAGGCGGTCACCACCGGCAGCCGCGCGTGACGCATGGCCGCCATGCTGGCGGCCACGTCGATCCATTGCATCACGATCCCGCCGAAGGCCGTCCCGTGGGCGTTCGCGTCGGGAGGCATGACGAGGTGCGTGGTCTCGATCCGAGAGGCCTGGGGGGGCTTGGGCTCGCTCATGGGTACCGCTTAGCACGGCCCCGGCGGGCCCGGCCTCGCCGCGTGTGGGGCGCCCGGATATATTCCGGCGCCATGCCGCTCGAGGTCACCCTCATCGATTTCGCCCGGGATCCCCTGCAGAAGCTCTACGGCGCCTACCGCACCTGCTACACCCCCAAGACGCCGGCCGAGGTGTGGGAGGAGATCCGGGACGGAAGGATCACGCCCCTCACCATCCGGGACTTCGTGGGCGAGCGGCTCAAGACCGGCCACTCCTCGCCCCTCGAGCAGGTGGTCTTCTGGTTCGGGATCTCGGGCGTCTCGCGCGCCCTCTCCCACCAGTTCGTGCGCCACCGGGTGGGCATCTCCTTCGAACAGCAGTCCCAGCGCTACGTCCGCTACCGGGAGGAGCGGCTCGACTACGTCATGCCGAAGACCTGGGAGAAGGCCGGGCTCGCGGACGAGTACGACCGGCTCATGCGCGAGATCACCCGGGTCTACGAGAACGCGCTGCGGACGGGCGTTCCGGCGGAGGACGCGCGCTTCGTCCTCCCCAACGCCACCCCCACGAACTTCCAGGTGATGGTGAACTTCACGGAGCTGCTCCACATCGCCGACCTCAGGCTGTGCTGGCGGGCGCAGTGGGAGATCCGCCACATGGTGGCCCTCATGCGCCGCGAGGTGGTGCGCGCGGTTCCCGAGCTCGGGGGGCACCTGCAGCCGAAGTGCGGCGACAAACGGACCGGCTACTGCGACGAGCCGCGGCTGGAATGGGAGAAGTGCCCCCTGGGCAAGGTCCGGCCGCACAAGGAGCAACTCCTGGAGGTGTTCAAGGAGTTCCGGGCCGGGAACCTCGTCCCCTTGGGCGAAGAGCACCTGAGAGCGGTGGAGGACGCGGAAGGGGAATAGCGGGTGGCCCCGAGCCGGGGTGGCCCCTTGGTTTAGAGCCTTGGCGAGGCCGCCTCCCGTACCATGCCCACATGAGCCGGCTCCTCCCGCCCATCGCCGCCGCGTCGCTCCTCGGCCTCGCCCTCCCCGCCTCGGCACAGCTCGCCGCGGTGGACCGCGAGTCGGGGATCCCGGCTGGCCTCACCCTCCCCACCCAAGGTGCGGCCGTGGCCGACGAGCCCATCGCCCTCTCCGTGAACCCGGCCGGCATCGGGTTCGTGGGGGGCCTCTCCCTAGAGTACTTCCACGAGGGCGTGGAGAGCCGCGAGACCTCCGGCGACGGACTCTACCTCGCCGGCCGCCTCGGGCCCCTCGCCCTGGGCTACAGCCACGAGTGGCTTCACCCCGGCCTCGCCCCCTTGGCCCCGTACCAGCGCTCACAGGCGGCGCTCGCCCTCTCCGACGGACGGTGCGCGTCGCTCGGCCTGGGCTGGTCCTGGGTCTCGTCGGGCGACCCGGCGCTGGAGCGCGATCGGGGGTGGGACATCGGAGCGACCGCCCGGCCCTTCCGCTTCCTCTCCCTCTCCGCCGCCGCCCTGGACAACGGCGCCCACCTCGGAGACTCCCGGCTCCCCGCCCGCTACGACCTGGGCCTCGCCACTCGCCAGTGGGAGGACCGGGTCACCGTGTCGGGCGACCTCCTCGCCGACGACGACGGAGAGCCGTTCCGCGCCACCCTCGCCCGGGCCGGCGCCTCGGTGGAGGTGTGGCCGGGGGTCCTTGCCGGGGTCGAGCTTTACTTCCCTCTTCGCGAGCTCCCCGTGGTCGGGCGGGGGACGAGCGGCCTGTTGACCCTCACCCTGAACGTCCCCCATGCCGGCGCCACCGTCGGCGTGGAGCGCTTCGCGAGCCGGACCGGCTGGATCGCCGGGGCGCGGCTCTCCACCGATCGATATCGCGCCCTGGGCCTGGGCGCGCAGCTCGCCTCGGTGAGCCTTCCGCGGGCCCTCGAGCCGGAGCGGTTCCTCTGGCTCACCGTGGGAGATCGCGACCCCTACACGCTGCTCGTCGAGCGGCTCGTCATGGCCCGCGACGACAAGGCGGTGGGTGCGGTGCTCGTCCGCATCGACGCGACCCCCCTCGGCCCGGGCCGGGTCGAAGAGCTGCGCACCCTCCTCGCCGCGGTGCGGCAACGAAAGCCGGTGCTCGCTTACCTCACCGGCGGCGGCACGCGCGAGTACTGGCTGGCGAGCGCCGCGACGGCGCTGGCCGCCCCGCCCGGTGCCCCTCTCTTCCTGAACGGCTTCTCGAGCTCCGAGCTCTACTTCCGCGACCTCCTTTCCAGGATCGGCGTGGGGGTTCAGGTGGTGCGGGCCGGAGCCTACAAGACCGCCACCGAGCCCTTGGTCCGCTCCGGCCCCTCTCCCGAGGCGCGAGAGATGACCGACTCGATCCTCGACGAGGTGTACGGAAGGTTCGTCTCGGACGTGGCCGAGGCGCGGCGGCTCGCGCCCGAGCGCGTCCGTTCCCTCGTCGACCAGGGCCTCTTCACGAGCGACGAAGCGCGGGCCGCCGGTCTCCTCGACGCCACGGTCTGGCCCGACGAGGTGGCGCAATGGGCGAGCCGGGTGGCCGGGCGCCACCTCCCGAACGCGGGGGCCTACCGCCCCGAGCCCCTACGCGAGGCCCAGCGGTGGGGGATCCCTCCCGTCATCGAGGTGATCCGCCTTTCGGGGATCATCGCCCGCGGCCCCGGGGGATCCGATTTCTTGGGAGAGGACGTCCTCGCGAGCGCCGACGCGGTCGCCGCCCTGCTCCACCGGGCGGCGGACGACGCCGAGGTGCGAGCCGTCGTGCTCCGCATCGACTCGCCCGGCGGCGACGGCCTCGCCTCGGACCTCGTCTGGCGCGAGGTGGTCCGGACGCGGCGGAAGGGCAAGCCGGTCGTCGCCTCCATGGGGGACCTGGCGGCGAGCGGCGGGTACCTCGTGGCCGCCGGCGCGGACGCGATCGTGGCCGAGCCCACCACCCTGACCGGCTCCATCGGCGTCTTCGCGGCCAAGCCCGACCTGGGCGGGCTCTTGGAGAAGCTCTCGGTGCATCGCGATGCCGCGACCCGCGGCGACAAGGCCCAGGTCCTGTCCATCCTGCGCCCGTGGAGCGAGGCGGAAGAGGCGGCCGTCCAGCACCAGGTGGACGCGTTCTACGCGCTCTTCCTCGACCGGGTGGCGGAGGGAAGGAAGCTCCCAAGGGCAGCGGTCGAGGCGGTCGCGTCCGGACGGGTCTGGACCGGCCGCCAGGCCCTGGACCGGCACCTCGTCGACCGGATCGGGACCCTCGCCGACGCGGTCGCGATGGCCCGGGCCATGGCGGGGATCTTCGAGGAAGACGGGGCCGTCGTGCGCCGGGCCAGCGCCGACGGCGGATGGTGGACCACTTTCTCGAGCGAGCTTGGGACCCCCGCCCGAGAACCGGCACTCGCCCGCCTCGCTCGCGCCACACCCGAGATCGAGGCCATCGCGCTCCTCTCGGACGGGTCGTTGGGTCCCCTGCTCGCGCTTCCCGAGGAATGGATGGCTCCCCCGGCCCAGTGATACCACCCCGTGTCCCACCCACCCGGGTCACACATTCTCTTTCGCTCCCCCGGCTTTTTTGCTAGAAATCGAGTTGTCTCGCGCCCTGCCTCGACGTAGGTAGGAAGGGGCGAGGGGATCGACCTCGGTTGATCGGCTCTTGGCACTCATGTGAAGGAGACGCCGCGCGGCTTGCGCGCGGTGCGCCAGAGTCGGGCCGCAGGCGAGGCGCTCCACGGAACTGAGACGGTTCACAGTTCCGCGAAAGGCGCCGTCCAGACGCGAAGAAGCGGACCGAAGGGGGACGAAAGAGCGTCCCGCGGTCGGAGCAGACGACAGCATGAGCGACCACGAAGAGACCCCGGCCCCGGGAGAGGGCGGGGCCCCGCAGGCCGCCCCGGTTCCGGTGGCGGCAGCTGAGCAGGTGGAGACGGTTCCCGGCCCGAACGGCCAGCCGGCGCAGCCGGGAGCCCCCGGCCAAGGCCAGGCGCGGCGGAGGCGGCGCCGCCGGGGACGGCGCGGCCGAAATCCCGCTCAGGCGGGCGGCCCACCCGCCCCGGGCCAGAACGGCCAGGGCGCCCTCACCCCAAACGGCGCCCCGGCCCCGGTCGTGCAGCCCGGCGCCGTCGTCCCCCAACCCGAGGTGACCGAGGAGGTCGAGGGCGTCCTCCAGTTCGAGGGCAAGGGGAACGGGTACCTGCGCGAGGCGAAGCGCAGCTACCTCCCCCAGCCCTTCGACGTCGAGGTGCCGCGCTGGATGGTGGAGCGTAACCATCTGCAGCCGGGCCTCCTCGTGAAGGGCCTCGCCGCGGCTCGGAACATGAAGCGGGTCATGACCCGGATCGACACGCTCGAGGGGGCGGATCCGGTCGCGGTGGCGCGCCGGACCCATTTCCACAACCTCACCGCCACCGACCCCACCGAGAAGCTGGTCATGGAGACCCGGCCCGAAGAGATGATCGGCCGGGTCCTGGACCTCATCTCCCCCATCGGCCTGGGCGCCCGCGGCCTTCTCACCTCCCCCCCCAAGGCCGGCAAGACCATCATGCTCATGCGGATCGCCCAGGCGATCACCGCCAACCGCCCGGACGTGCACCTCACCGTCCTCCTCGTGGACGAACGTCCCGAGGAGGTCACCGACATGAAGCGCAACATCAAGGGGGAGGTGGTCGGGTCCTCCAACGATCGACCCACCGAGGAGCACATCCACGTGGCCGAGATGGTCCTCGAGCGCTCCAAGCGGCTGGTCGAGGGGGGTAAGGACGTCGTCATCCTCCTCGACTCCATCACCCGGCTCTCCCGCGCCTACAACAAGGAGGTCGAGTCCTCGGGGCGGACCCTCACCGGCGGGGTCGACAGCCGTGCCCTAGAGCGCCCCAAGCGGCTCTTCGGCTCGGCCCGCAAGGCGGAAGAGGGCGGCTCGCTCACCATCCTCGCCACGGCTCTCATCGACACCGGGTCGCGGATGGACGAGGTGATCTTCGAGGAGTTCAAGGGGACGGGCAACATGGAGGTGGTGCTCTCCCGCCAGCTCGCGGAGCGGCGCATCTTCCCCGCCATCGACATCGGCGCCACCGGTACGCGCAAGGAGGAGAAGCTCTTCTCGCAGAAGGAGATCGAGAAGATCCGGCGCCTGCGCGGCGCCCTCGCCTCGCTGAAACCGGTCGAGGCCATGGAGCGGCTCCTGAAGAAGCTTTCGGAGTTCGACACGAACGACGAGTTCCTGCAGAGCTTCTAGTCGCCCCCCTTTGGCGCGCCCTCGCGCCTTCGCCCTTGCCCCGGGGCGGCGGTGGGATTCCCCCTCACCGTCCCGAGTTCGGGTGTCCAAGGTCCTTGGGGGCGCGGGCCGATAGGCCCCCTGGTTAGACTCTGACCCTCCATGACCCCGCGCCTTGCGCCCGGCAAAAGCCCCTGCTCTACTCGGGCCATGTCCGGGGATCGGGTGCTCATCGTCGACGACGACGAGCTGATCCTGAAGGCCCTCTCCCGCATCCTCGAATCGGCCGGGTTCACGCCCCGCTGCTACCTGGCCCCCGAGGAGGCGCTCGAGGCCATCCACGCCGAGAACCCGGTGGTCATCATCTCCGACTACATGATGCCCACCATGGACGGGGTCGCCTTCCTGAAGGCGGCCCGCACTCGCCTCCCCGGCGCGGTCCGGATCCTGTGCACCGCCGCCGAGGACTTCCGGGTGGCCCTGCAGGCGGTGAACGCGGGAGAGGTCTTTCGCATCATCTCCAAGCCCTGGCACCAGCAGGAGCTCGTGGGCACGGTCCAGCAGGCGGCCGAGGCGGCGCGCCTCCGCAGCGAGAACGAGAGGCTCACCGCCGAGGTCCAGCGGCAGAACGACCAGCTCCGCGAGGTCAACACCCGGCTCGAGGACATGGTCCAGCAACGGACCCAGGCCCTCCTCGAGGGCCTCATCGCCGCCCTCGACTACCGCGACGCCGAGACCCAGTGGCACTCCCGCCGGGTCTCGCTCTACGCCCGCCGCCTGGCCGAGGCCCTCGGGCTCGTCGAGCCCGAGCTCACGGTGATCGAGCACGGGGCGCTGCTCCACGACATTGGCAAGATCGGCGTCCGCGACCTCGTGCTCTTGAAGCCCGGGCCCCTCACCAACGAGGAGTGGACCGAGATGCGGCGCCACCCCGAGCTGGGCTGGGCCCTGCTCCAGCGGGTCGACTATCTCCGGCCCGCCTCCGCCATCGTCCTCCAGCACCAGGAGAAGTGGGACGGCTCCGGGTACCCGAAGCGGCTCAAGGGCGAGGAGATCGTGATCGGGGCCCGCATCTTCCACGTGGTGGACACCCTCGATGCCATCACCAGCGACCGGCCTTACCGGCGATCGCGCCCGTTCGTGGAGGCCCGCGAGGAGATCGTGCGCTGCCGCGGAACGCAGTTCGACCCCACGGTGGTCGACGCCTTCCTGGCCGTGCCGCCCGAGGACTGGGAACGGATCCGTCTCGACGTCGAGACCGTGGCCGTCCTCTCCGCCGACCTGGCCGAGTCGCCCGGGGTGACCGAGCTCGTGAACGTGCTCGAGCTGGGCTCGGGATAGGCCCCCTTCCCTTTCGCTCCACCGGCCGGGCTTTTCGCTCCTGGGAACCTTAGCCGGGGCCTGGCCTCCTATCGCACCATCGATCGGCGGTCGTTGGCGCGGGCGGCTGACGAGCTGCTCCTTGCGCTCTCCGTGCTCTTGCGAGTGCCGATCGCACCCCTTTTGTCCGCCAGGCGTATGAAGTCCCGGCGGCTTCGACTACCCGTCGACCGTGCGAAGCAGCGGTCGGGGAGCGAGATGCCACACCATCTGCGAGCTCGCGCCCAGCTCGCCGATCGGTTCCTCTGGACACAGCTCTCCACGGGTTTCGGCGGGAGCTCGCCCTCCAACGCGATGACCACCGGCGGCGGAGCCGGTGCGAGTGCGCATCTTGGAACCTCCTCCGCTTCACGAGACCAGCCTGACTCGTCGCCGTCACAGGAGGCGTTCAACCCAGGCCGCGACCAGGTGTATTCGTTCGTTCACGGTGTACGCAGGTAGGCGCACCTGCCGACGGCGACGTTGACTCGCGAGCTCAGTCCCCTGGCGTCGTTGCCGCGTGGGCCCACAGCTGCCACTATATGGGTGTTGGCTCGAGTCGCTACCCCTCCGCAGCAGGCTGAAACCATGAGTGCTCCGCTCTTCGCGCGAGTGGCCGGGAACCTCCGCGTCCACGCCATCGAGCGGTGGAGTCGGCTCCCTGTAGCCTTTCGAACCCTCCTCTTCTTGGTGGCATTCGGATGCCTGGAGTTCGGGCTGTGCAGGCTCGGTCTCGCTCTCACGCCGGCTCCAGCGAGCGTCGCTGTGTTCTGGCCGGCCGCTGGCCTCGTCTTCGGGACGTTGCTCGTGACGAGGCGGCGCCTCTGGCCGGGGCTCCTCGTCGCCGCCGGCCTGCCGATCGCCCTGTTCAACGCTCTCGCCGGACAGCCCCAGGTACTGGTGCTCGCCTTCGCCGCCCTGAACGCGCTCGAGGCCGCCCTCGCGACCTTGATCGTGCTCCACCTGTGCGGTGGACGACCGCAGCTCGCGAAAGGAATCCACGTTCTGGCGTTGGTGTTTGCCGGTCCACTCGTGGCGAACGGCTCCTGTGCCTTCTTGTCCGCCGCGGTCCTGTCGAGCGTCTACGGCCGGCCCTTGCTGAGCAGCTGGGGGCACCTCTGGGCTGGTTCGGGGCTAGGCATGCTCGTCGTAGGCACGCTCGTCCTGGCCTGGAGCGAGCCCCAGACCCTGCGGGCGGAGAGGCTGCAACGAGCCCCCCTCGAGGGGATCGCGCTGCTCTTGGTCTCCCTGGCGGTCGCCTACCTGGTGTTCCTCCGTCCCGAGCAAGACGCGCGCCCCTACGAGGTGCTCGTCCTGCCACCGCTTGTCTGGGCAGCGTTGCGATACGGACTTCGGGGGAGCACAGCGGTCGGCTTTGCTTTCGTGGTCCTGGCCCTCGCGGCCACCGTGGCTGGCATCGGCGTCTTCGCGGCGACCGCCGAGCTCCGGCCCAACAGCTTCGTGGGCGCGCAGGTCTTCTGCTTCGTGGTGATCCTCACGAGCCTCTTTCTGGCGAGCGTCGTCGAGGACCAATCTCGGGCGGCCCAGGCCCTGCGCACGAGCGAGGAAAAGTATCGTCTGCTCGTCGAGAACCAGACGGACCTCGTGGTGAAGGTGGATGCCGCCGGGCACCTCCTGTTCGTGAGCCCGAGCTACTGTCGGACTTTCGGCAAGACCGAGTCGGAGCTGCTCGGCCGGCACTATCTGCCCCCGGTGCACGAGGACGACCGGGAGAGCACTGCCCGAGCCATGGACGCGGTCCTGCATCCCCCCTACTCCGCCTACGTGGAGCAGCGCGCGCTCACCGTCTCCGGTTGGCGCTGGCTCGCCTGGGTGCACACCGCCATCCTCGACGCCATGGGAGTCGTCGGGGCCGTCGTGGGTGTGGGCCGGGACATCACCGATCGGCGCCAGGTCGAGGATCACCTCCGGCAGGCGGAAAAGCTCGAAGCCATCGGCCGGCTGGCCGGAGGCGTCGCCCACGACTTCAACAATCAGCTCACGGCCATCGTTGCGAGCACGGAGTTCCTGGCTTCCTCGCCGCTCTCGGACGAGGTCCTGGACACGGTCGACACGATTCGCGAGGCAGCGCTCCGGTCTGCCGGGCTGACCCGTCAGCTCCTCGCCTTCTCCCGCAAGCAGCCCTCCCGGCATTGCAGCATCGACCTCGCGCAGATCGTCGAGGGCGCGGTGGCGCTCCTCACGCGTAGCATCGACAAGCGCATTGCGGTCGTCTCTCGGACCGAGGGCGCGTCGACGAGGACGCTCGGCGACCCGGATCGCCTGCACGCGGCGGTTCTCAACCTGGCCCTCAACGCGCGCGACGCGATGCCCGAGGGTGGAACACTCACCTTGTCGACGAGGAGCCTGCGGCTCAACGAGGAGGGTGGGGCCGCGCTCGGCGTTGCTCCGGGGCCGTACGTGGAGGTGTCCGTCGCCGACACCGGGGAGGGGATGAGCGAGGAAACCCGCTCCCACCTGTTCGAGCCGTTCTACACTACCAAGCCTCCGGGGAAGGGCTCCGGGCTCGGGTTAGCGGAGGTCTACGGGACGGCGAGGGCGCATCGCGGGGCGGTGTCGGTCGCGAGCGCGCCGGGAGAGGGCACCACCGTGTCGATCCTCTTGCCTGCCACGGAGAGCGCCTCGACCGACCGCCCACTCGCCCAAGGGATGAGGCCAATCGATGGTCATCTCCGCGTGCTCGTGGTGGACGACGAGCCGAACGTGCTTCGATCGGTGGGCGCGCTCCTCCGTTCGCGCGGCTGCGAGGTGGTCGAGTGCTCCGGAGGGCGAGAGGTCCTGAAACGCATCGCCGGCGGAGGCGACTCCTTGAGCCTCGCCATCGTCGACATGGTCATGCCCGAGATGACTGGCCGCGAGGTCGTGGCCGAGCTGCGCGCCTCCTTCCCTCGGCTGCCGGTCATCATCTCGTCTGGATACAGCGGCGCGAAGGACCTCGACCTCCTTCACTCCGAGCCGGGCATCTTCCTTCTGGATAAGCCCTACACCGAGGAGCAGCTCGAACAGGTGATCTCGTCCGCGCTCTCCCAGGCAGCTTCTTTTCACCGGGACCCCGCGCGGACCTAGAGCCGCCCGAGCCGCGACAGCTCGGCGCTGAGCTCGGAGGGAAACATCTCGGCCAGCAGGCGCGCCAGGGCCGGGCCCCCGTCCAGCTCCGCGTACGGCGAGAGCGCGTCCCGCAGGTCGCTCGCCCAACGGAACCGATCCTCGGGCCTGGGGGCCAGGGCCCGCAGGACCGCCGCGTCCAGCCCGGCCGGCACCTCTTCGCGGCGCACCGAGGGCGGCCGGACCCTTGCGCTCCGCACCTCCACGAGAGTGGCGAGTTCGGAGCGGGCCCCGAAGAGCCGCTCGCCGGTCAGCATCTCGTGAAGCACCACCCCGAGCGAGTACACGTCGGCGCGCCGATCCACCGGGAGCCCTCGGACCGCCTCCGGGGACAGGTACGCGAACTTGCCCCGTAGCCTCGTCGAACGCGACGGGGCGACCCGGATGGCCGCCTGGGCGATCCCGAAATCGATGACCCGCACGGAGCCGTCGAAACCGAGGAGCACGTTGGCCGGCGAGACGTCGTTGTGCACTACCCGCAGGGCTTCCCCCCCCGCCCCGCGACGCCGGTGAGCGTGGTCGAGCGCATCGGCCACCCGCAAGGCCACGTGGGCGGCCAGCCCCACGGGGAACAGGGCTCGGCGGGCTCGGAGCCGCTCCTCCACCGCTCGCAGGTCCTTCCCCGGTAGATAGTCGTAGGCGATGTAGTACACGCCGTCCTCGCGCCCGAGCTCGCGGACGGGGAGGATCGAGGGGTGGGCGAGCTGGGCCCACACCCGAGCCTCGTCGAGGAACATGGTGACGAGCTCCACGTCGTCCGAAAGGGGAGCGAGCATCCGCTTGAGCGCGAAGGGGCGGGGCGGGCGCTCACCCGCCCGCAGGGCGAGGAAGACCTCGGCCATGCCCCCCATCGCGATGCGGTCGAGGAGCAGCCAGGGGCCGAAAGGGACGGGCTTGCGCATGGGCGAACGGGCGGACGCGATATGATAGCCCGCGCATGGCCACGAGCTGCTACGCATGCGGCGGGGAGCTGCGGATCGACGGACCGGTGGGTCGCCGTACCACCTGCCCGGAGTGCGATGCGGACCTGCACGCCTGCATCAACTGCCGGCACTACGATCCGGCCAGCGCCCACGAGTGCCGCGAGCCTCACGCCGAGCACTTCGTCGACAAGGAGTCGTCCAACGCTTGCGATCTGTTCCAGCTCGGCGATGGCGCCTCGCGGCGGCGGGGGAGCGCCCGGGCGGCGAAGGACCGGCTCAGGGCCCTGTTCGGCGATGCGCCCGGACCGGCCGACGACGATCCGCGGGACGCCCTCGAGGCGCTCTTCCGGAAGAAGTGAAGGGGAGAGCCCCGAGGTCTCTCCCCCAAGTTTCCCCTGCCGCCCCCGCCGTTCTTAAGAGGGGGACGGCTCTTCCGGGGACCCTCCCCACTCAAAGGGCTCCTACCTCGTCTCCCCAACGATCCACTCGAGGTACGCGGGGTTGCCCGCCGCCACCTCGACCGCCACGACCTCCGGGACCTGGTACGGGTGGAGGGTGAGGACGCGATCTCGCAGGGCCCCGAAGCGGGCCCGGGTGGTCTTCAAGAGGACGAGGGCCTCCCCTTCCTCCTGCACCTTGCCCTCCCACCAGTAGACCGAGCGGATCGCCGGCAAGAGGCTCGCGCAGGCGGCGAGGCGCTCCTCCACGAGCGTCCGGCCGAGCTCGAGCGCCTTTTCGGCGCTGGGCGAGGTGACGAAGACCACGAGCGCCTCTTCGCCGCCGCTCATAGCCCCGCCTCCCGGGCCACGATCTCCCTCATGATCTCCGAGGTCCCGCCGGCGATGGTCGTCATCCGCAAGTCCCGCCAGGCCCGGGCCACCGGGGTCTCGAGGACGTACCCCATCCCCCCGAAGAGCTGCATGCAATCGTAGGCCACCCGCTGGGCCAGCTCGCAGGCGTGGAGCTTGGCCATGGAGATCTCCCGCAAGGCCGGCACGCCGCGGGCGAAGAGGTCGCAGGCCCGGTAGGTGAGCCAGCGGGCCGCCTCCAGGGAGGTGAGGTGGTCGGCCAGCCTGTGCCGCCACACCTGCATGCGCGCCAGGGGGCTGCCGAAGACGGTCCGCTCCCCGGCGTACCGCAGGGCGTCCTCGAGCACGAGCTGCATCGTGGCGACCGCCTCGACCGCGGCCACGAGCCGCTCGCCCTGGAAGTTCGCCATGAGGTACCGGAAGCCCTCGTTCTCTTCCCCCAGGAGGCAGCGCGCCGGGACGCGGCACTCCTCGAAGAAGAGCAGCGCCGTGTCGGAGGACGGGTTCCCCACCTTCTCGAGCACCCGGGAGACCTCGTACCCCCTCGCGTCGGTGGGGAAGAGGAGCAGGGAGAGCCCCTTGGGCCCGGGCTCCCCGGTGCGCACGAGGAGGGTGAGGAAGTGGGCGCGGGCGCCGTTCGTGATCCACGTCTTGGAGCCGTTCACCACGTAGTCCCCGCCCACCCGTCGGGCGCTCGTGCGGATCGCCGCCACGTCCGAGCCCGCATCCGGCTCGGAGACGGCGAGAGCGGCCACCTTCTCGCCGAGGAGGGCGGGGGAGAGGAACTCGCGCCGCTGCTCCTCGGTCCCGAGTTCGCCGATGACCGGGGTGGCCGCCTCGCCCTGCACCAGCATGGCCATGTTGAGGCCCGAGTTTCCGGAGCGGGCCAGCTCCTCGGCGTAGGCCACGACGTACCAGAAGTCGAGGCCGGAGCCGCCGTCGGCCGGCTCGTGTCGGATGCCGAAGTAGCCCAGCTCGCCGAACCTCTTGAAGAGCTCGAGCGGGAAGGCCCCGGCGTCGTCCCAGGCCTTGGCGTGAGGGAAGAGCTCCCCCTCGCAGAAGGCCCGCACCGAGCGGCGAAAGGCCTGGTGATCCTCGGAGAACGGCTCGAAGGCGATCGTGGGGCGCTCGCTCATGACGCGTTCGTAGCGCAAAGCCCCTTTTGTCTTCCGGTCAAAGAAGGGTCCCAAGTCCTCCGGCTCACGGCTCCTCGGCCGGCAGGACCGGGACGCGCGCGCCGGGACGGGCGCCGGGGCCGGGGCGGTGGCCGAGCAGGCTTCCGTAGGCGACCCCCCCCACCCCGAGCAGCACCCCGAGCGCCGTCGCGGCGCCGAACCGCTCGCCCAGAAGGAGCGCCCAGAGGTAGCCGGCAATGGGGGTGAGCTGCTGCCAGACCGCCGCCTCGGGGATGGACAGGATGCCGTAGGCCTCGGTCATCGCCACCTGGGCGAGAAACGCAGCCGCTCCCGCGGCCGCCGCCGCCCCCCAGGCGACCGGGCCCGCCGGCCAGGGCCCGCCCGCAAACGGGAGGGAGACCAGGATCCCGCCCAAGGCGAAGCTCGAGAAGATGGTGAGGGCATTCACCCTGGCGCGCAGGGCGCGGATGGCGGTGACCGCCACCCCCCCCGCCACCGCCGAGGCGATCGCCAGGGTCTCCCACGGCCCGGCCGAGAAGCGGAGGGCGCCCCCGCCCAGCACCAAGTAGACACCGGCGCTCGCCAAGACGAGCGCCCCCGCCAGGTGGACGGTGGGCCGTTCACGCAGGGCAACGAGGGAGAAGACCACGGAGAAGATGGCGAAGAGGTTGTTGAGGAGGGTGGCCTCGCCCGCGGGGATGTGGGCGAGGGAGAGGTAGTAGAGGAGCGCCGAGATGCCGCCGAAGAACCCGCGGGTGGCGAGGAGGCCGAGGGGTGCCGGCCGGAACCCCCCCCGCAGGCGGAGGACGGCCACCGCTGCCGAAAGGCCCAGCCCAAAGCGCACGAGCGTGGTCTGGCCTCCGTTCATGCCGGCGTTGGCGGCCAGCTTGGCGAGCATCGCGGCCAGGCCGAAGAGGACCGCCGAGGCGAAGAGGAGGGCGCGGCCGCGGCCCCGACCGGTGGGCGTGGAAGCGGGCGGGGAAGCGCACCCCTCGGCAGAAGGACCCGCCTCCCGGGCGCAGGCGACCGTGGGTCGGCTCACCCGAGGGATGTACCACCTCCCCCCCGGGCGCGGAACGCCGGGGCGCCTTTTCCAAAGCGCGGGTCGCGCCTGGCTAACGTCGGACCCTTCCGTTATGAAGGAGGGTCCCATGAGCGAGCCCGAGTTCATCACCGTCAAGGGGGCCCGCGAGCACAACCTCAAGTCCGTCACCCTCGAGATCCCCAAGAAGAAGCTGGTGGTCTTCACCGGGGTCTCTGGGTCGGGAAAGTCGTCGCTCGCCTTCGACACGGTCTACGCCGAGGGACAACGCCGCTACGTCGAGTCGCTCTCCAGCTACGCCCGGCAGTTCCTAGGCCAGATGGAGAAGCCCCGGTACGACACCATCCGGGGGCTCTCGCCCACCATCTCCATCGAGCAGAAGGCCGCCTCCAACAACCCGCGTTCCACGGTGGGAACCATCACCGAGGTGCACGACTACCTCCGCGTGCTCTACGCCTCCATCGGCGTCCAGCACTGCCCCTCCTGCGGCCGCCCGGTGGGCAAGCAGACCGCGCAGGAGATCGTCGACTCCATCCTGGAGCTCCCCGAGGGGTCCCGCATCCTGGTGCTTTCGCCCCTCGTCCAGAACCGCAAGGGCGAGTACCGGGACCTGCTCGGCGACGTGCAGAAGCGGGGCTTCTCGCGGGTGCGCGTCGACGGGGTGGTCCACGCACTCACCGACCGCCTAGCCCTCGACAAGAAGCTCAAGCACGACGTCGAGCTGGTGGTCGATCGCCTGGTGGTGAAGGGGGGAATCCGCTCCCGCCTGACCGACTCGGTCGAGACGGCCCTGCGCGAGGGCCAGGGGACCCTGGTCGTCGCCGACGCAGACAAGGAGCAGCGGGTGGGGCCGGGGATCGACCCGGAGGAGTACAAGCGGCACGACCGGTTCTACTCGGAGCAGAACGCCTGCCACGCCTGCGGCCTCTCCTTCGGGGAGCTCACCCCCCAGGCCTTCTCGTTCAACTCGCCCCTCGGGTCCTGCCCCGATTGCCAGGGGCTCGGGACCCGGGCGGAGATGGATCCCGACCTCATCGTTCCCGATCCCTCCCTCACCGTCCGCGAGGGGGCGGTGGAGCCCTGGGCGAGCGGCATGGAACGGGGCGAGGGCTGGACCTTCGAGTTCGTGGAGCACCTGGCCCGCTCGCTCCGGCTGGATCTCGACACCCCCTGGGCCAAGCTCTCCAAGAGGGACCGCGACCTGGTCCTCTTGGGGAGCGAGGCGGTAGAGAACGGCGCCCGCCTGCGCATCGAGTGGGAGGGCGTGGTCAACCAACTCTTGCGCCGCTTCAAGCAGACCACCTCCGAGACCATGCGGCGCTACTACATGCGCTACTTCTCGGATAAGCCCTGCCAGACTTGCCGGGGGGAGCGGCTCAGGCCCGAGAGTCGCGCCGTCCGGATCCTGGGCAAGGGAATCGTGGAGCTCTCGGGCCTCACCATCGTCGAGGCCCATCGCTGGCTCTCCGAGCTTTCGCTCAAGGGGAACGAGGCCCGGATCGCCGAGGAGCTCTTGAAGGAGATCCGCAACCGGCTCAAGTTCCTGCTCGACGTCGGCCTCGGCTACCTGACCCTGGACCGGCCCGGGCCGTCTCTCTCCGGCGGCGAGAGCCAACGCATCCGGCTCGCCTCGCAGATGGGATCGGAGCTGACCGGCGTCATCTACATCCTCGACGAGCCCTCCATCGGGCTCCACCAGCGCGACAACGGCAAGCTGCTCGCCACCCTGAAGCGGCTCCGCGACGTGGGCAACTCGGTCATCGTGGTCGAGCACGACGAGGAGACCATGAACGAGGCCGACTGGATCGTGGACTTCGGCCCCGGGGCGGGCGCCCACGGAGGCGAGATCGTGGCCGAGGGGCCTCCCGCGGCGGTGAAGGAGAACCCGGCCTCGCTCACCGGCGCCTACCTCTCCGGCCGCCTCGAGATCCCGGTCCCGGCGCGCCGGCGCACCGGGGACAAGGGCGCTGTCACCGTGGTGGGCGCCCGCGAGAACAACCTGAAGGAGGTCACCGCCTCCTTCCCGCTGGGGCGGCTCGTGGCGGTGACCGGGGTGTCCGGGGCGGGAAAGTCGACCCTGGTGAACGCCGTCTTGCGCCCGGCCCTGATGCGGCACCACTACGGGACGCGGGAGGTCCCGGGCAAGCACGACCGGCTCGTGGGGGCCGAGCTGGTCGACAAGGTGATCGACATCAACCAGCAACCCATCGGCCGCACCCCCCGCAGTAACCCGGCCACCTACACCAAGCTCTTCGACGGGGTCCGGGAGGTGTTCGCCCAGGTCCCCGAGGCCCGGGCCTTCGGATACCAGCCCGGCCGCTTCAGCTTCAACGTGAAGGGGGGCCGGTGCGAGGCGTGCCAGGGCGACGGCATGAAGCTCGTGGAGATGCACTTTCTCGCCGACGTGCTCGTGCCCTGCGAGGTCTGCGGGGGGAAGCGGTTCAACGAGGCCACCCTGCGCGTCACCTTCAAGGGGAAGAACATCGCCGAGGTCCTCGACCTCTCGGTGTCCGAGGCCTTGGAGCTCTTCGAGCACCACCGCGAGATCGCCCGGGTGCTGCGCACCCTCGAGGACGTGGGGCTCGGCTACATCAAGCTCGGGCAGCCCTCGCCCACCCTCTCCGGCGGCGAGGCGCAGCGGATCAAGCTGTCGCGCGAGCTCGCCCGGGTGGGCACCGGCCGGACCCTCTACATCCTCGACGAACCCACCACCGGCCTCCACTTCGAGGACGTGAAACGGCTCCTTCACGTGCTCGACCGGCTGGTCGACGCCGGCAACACGGTGGTGGTGATCGAACACAACCTCGACGTCATCAAGTGCGCTGACTGGATCCTCGATCTCGGCCCCGAGGGCGGCGACGAGGGGGGGCGGATCCTCGCGGAGGGAACCCCGGAGGACCTCTCCCGCTGCCGCCACAGCTTCACCGGTCAGTACCTGGCGAAGGTCCTCGGCGCCCAGGCCTCCCGGCACCGCCCGCCGGTGCGCCCGCAGCTGACCCGGACCGCCTAAGGGGAAGGTGGCCTTGGGAGACGAGGCGGTCGCCTCGGGCCGGCCGGCAAGGTAGATTCCGCGCACATGCCGAACCTCGATCCAGAAGAGCTCCTCGCGCTCTTGCGCGACCCGAACGTCGAGAGCCAAGAGATCGCCACCCGGGCCGGGGTCCCGCGGGAGGAAGCCGGCCGGGCGGCCCGGATCCTCATGGTGCTCGCCCGGGCGAAGCCGGAGGAGGTGGTGAGCCTGCCCGCTCCCCTGGCGCTGGCCCTGACCCGGGCCGCGCTCGCTTCCTCCCGGGTGGACCTGCTCTCGGCGCTCGCCCTCCACGCGGGAAGGGAGGTGGCCAAGGAGGCGAAGCGCTGCCTGCACGTCCTGCGCACCCGTGGGGTGGAGGTCCCGGAGGCTCCGAGGCCCCCTCCCTTGGTCCCCGCCCCGCCCCCCCCCGAGCCGGCCCTCCCCGCCCTCGCCTCCGCCCCGGACGGCCACGGCGAGCGGGCCGTCTGGTTGCCCCGCAATTTGCCCGGGCGGGGCATCGAGGTCGGCCAGGCGGTGCTGTCCGACGAGCGCGGCCTCCTCTCCTTGCGGGTGGGGCTCGTGGGCCGCAAGGAGTGGCGCGCCTTCGCGAAGGACATCCTGGAGCGCGGTGCGGAGGTGGGGGTGTCCGAGGCCCCGCGCGACCGGGTCCACGCCTGGATCGCGGAAGCCCGAGCCGCGAACGAGCGCACCGGACAGCACGTGCCGGAGGGGGCCGACCTGTGGCTCCAAAAGCTCGGCCCGGCCACCCAGGCCCCCGCCCCGGGCGCCCTCGTGCCCCCCCTCACCGACCAGGAGGAACGGGAGGCCCTCGCCGCCTCCGGTGGGCTGCACGAGCTCAAGGTCTTCTTGAGCTGGCTGCCGGCAGAGGACTTTCTGCGCCGGCTGGCCGCCCGCTTCGACGAGGTGCAGGTCTCGCCCCTCTACCTGGACGAGCGACAGCGCGCCGCGCAGCTCGATCGCGTCCTCGCGGACGCGGTCGAGGAGTACCTCGACCCGGCCCGGCGGAACAGGCTCTCATCGCGCCTTTTCGCCCTGGCGGACCACCTCCAGGAACGGGGCGAGGTGGCCTGGGCGCGGGCGGCGGCGGCGGCGGGGCGCGCCGTCGCCGCCGGGCTTCCTGGCGCCTCGATCCCCTTCGCGAGGAGGCTCGTGGAGAAGGCCTTCTCGCGCCGGGGACAAGCCCCCGGAAGCCGCGGCCCGGAGGAGGAACAGGTTCCCTCCCTCATCGTCACCCCCCGTTGACCGACTTGACAGCATCCGCCCCCTCGCTCGACAGATCCCCTCGCCATGACCTCCGCCCTCTCCTTTCCTTCATTCGCCGATGTCGCCGAGCCCCTCGATCGGCTCGTCCTCCTCTCCCGGTACTTCGGCTCCGATCCGAGCCTGGTCCTGGCGGGAGGGGGCAACACCTCGGTCAAGGTCCGAGACGTCCTCTTCGTGAAGGCGAGCGGCTCGGCCCTCTCGACCATCGACCGCGAGGGCTTCGTCGCCCTGGATCGCCGAGACCTCGAGGCGCTCGCGAAGGCCGACCTTCCGGCCGAGCGCGACGCCCGCGAGATCGCCTACAAGCGGGCCCTGTACGCCTCCCGGCTCGAGCCGGAGCGGAATCAGCGGCCCTCGGTCGAGGCCCTCCTCCACCACCTCATGCCCGGGCAGTACGTGGTCCACACCCATGCGACCCTGGCGAACGAAGTGACCTGCTGCACCCGCGGGGAAGAGATCGCCTCGGAACTTTTTGGGGGCGAGGTGCTCTGGGTTCCGTTCGTCGACCCGGGCTTCCTTCTCGCCCAAACGCTCGCCAAACGCCTCGCCGCCCATGAGCAGGCCCACGGCCGCAGGCCGCGGGCGGTGCTCCTCGAGAACCACGGGTTGATCGTCGGGGGCGACGATCCTCAGGCCCTGCGACAGACCACCGAGTGGCTCCTCGAGACCGTCGCCCGGCGGATCGCCGCCGCACCGAGGGCACCCTTTCGCGAAGGGGCGCCCCCGCGGCGCGCCGACGGGAAGGGGCAGATCCTCAAGATCGCCCCGACCTTGCGGGGCCTGTTGGCCGAGGGCCCGCGGCTGCCGGCCCTCGCCCTCGAGGACGGCGACGAGGCGCTCTCGTTCGCTGCCTCCGATGCGGCCCGGGCCGCCACCGCCCTGGGCCCCCTCTCTCCCGACCAGATCGTCTACTGCAACTCCTTCCCCCTGTGGTTCGAGGCCCTCGAGGCGGAGGACGAGGAGGCCCTGCTCGGCCGCCTCAGGGCCGCGGTGAGCGACCACCGGGCCAGGACCGGGTTTCTCCCCAAGGTGGTAATCGTCCCCGGGGTGGGGATCTTCTGCGCGGGCGAAGGAGCGACCGGAGCCCAGAACTGCCGCCACCTGTTCAGGGACGCCGTGGAGGTGATGGTCGGCGCGGCCCGGCTCGGCGGGGTGCACGCCCTCAGCGAAGGGCACCGTCGCTTCATCGAGAACTGGGAGGTCGAGGCCTACCGGAAAGGGGTCGCCCGGGCCGGATCGGCGGGGCGCGCCGCCGGGCGGATCGCGGTCATCACCGGCGCGGCCCAGGGGCTGGGGCTCGAGATCGCGAGGTCGTTCGTGTCCGAGGGCGGCGTGGCGGTCCTCGCCGACGTGGACCTGCCACGGGTGACCGCGGCGGCCGCCTCTCTCTCGGGAGATCTTCCGGGGCGCGCCCTCGGCCTCTCGGTGGACGTGACCGACGCGAGCTCCTTGGCGGGGATGATCGAGCGGGTGGTCCGCACCTACGGCGGATTCGATCTGCTCGTCGCCAACGCCGGAGTGCTCCGGGCGGGATCGGTGAAGACCCAGAGCGAGGAGGACTTCGACCTCGTCACCTCCGTCAACTACAAGGGCTACTTCCTGTGCGTGCAAAACGCCGCGCCGGTGCTCTCCCGCCAGCACGCCGCCCGGCCCGAGTACTGGTCGGACATCGTCCAGGTAAACTCGAAGTCGGGACTCGCCGGCTCGAGCCGGAACGGCGCCTACGCCGGCTCGAAGTTCGCAGGGATTGGGCTCACCCAGAGCTACGCCCTCGAACTCTTGGAGGACGGGATCAAGGTGAACTCCATCTGCCCGGGGAACTTCTTCGAGGGCCCACTCTGGTCGGACCCGAAGACCGGGCTCTTCGTTCAGTTCCTCGAGGCGGGCAAGGTGAAGGGCGCGAAGACCGCCCTCGAGGTGAAACGCTTCTACGAGGCCAAGATCCCCATGGGGCGCGGCTGCACCGGCGCCGACGTGGCCCGCGCCCTCTACTACCTCCTCGAGCAGCAGTACGAGACCGGACAAGCGCTCCCGGTGACCGGGGGCCAGCAGATGCTCCGCTGAACGACCGGGGTCCCTTCCGGGATTGGGCGTCCATACGGAGCGCAGGTCCAGGTCTTGATCTGGATCGCGTAGTTCATCTACCTCTGGGCAGGCCCGGGAATGGCCGGGGGGCTTTCCGTGCCGAAAATTAGGGGTGCCTCCTTGTTGGTGTAGGTGAACTCGCTGCGACAACACGAAATAACTAACCATTACGATGAATTACCATCAGTATTGATTCTGAGTTGGATAGTTTTACTCCTCCTTCCTACGGGGGTGGATCCGCTATCTGACTAACACCCCTCCGATTTGACTTCTGTAGATGGACTTCAGAGAGTCCGCACCGTTTGGGTAACGGTAGTACCCCGGAGCGCGGTCCCGGCGGCCACTAGGAGCGGCGCCCGCCGAGGTCCCTACCGAGAAAAGGCGCTCCCCAAAGCGAGGCGCTCGATGGCCGACCTGCGAGACCGTCCGTACTACCTCGATGGCGCTTGGGAGCACTCGGCCTCCGGCGGAGGCTTCATCGACGTCGAGAACCCCGCCACCGAGATGGTCATCGGCCGCGTACCGCGCTGCGGGCCCGCCGAGGTGGACCGGGCGGTGAAGGCGGCCCGGCGCGCCTTCCCCGGCTGGCGCGCGCTCACTCCCCAGCGCCGTGCGGAGTTCCTCCGCGCCGCCGGCTCGGAGCTCCAAAAAAGGCGCGACGAGGTCGCCCGGACCGTCACTTCCGAAATGGGCAAGCCGCTCGACGAGGCGCGCGGCGAGGTCGACAAGGTGGTGCGCACCTTCTTCTTCTACGCCGAGGAGGCGGTGCGGGTCCTGGGACAGACCATTCCCAACGACGAGCCCGGGTTCTTGAGCCTGGTCGAGAAGGAGCCCATCGGCGTGGCCGCCGCCATCGCGCCCTGGAACTATCCGGTCGAGCTCTTGGGCTGGAAGCTCGGGGGAGGACTCGCCGCGGGGTGCACCCTGGTCATGAAGCCGGCCAGCAAGACCCCCATGTCGGCGGTGGCCCTGGTCGAGTGCTTCGACCAGGCCCGCCTCCCGCCCGGGGTCGTGAACCTGCTCACCGGCGATAGCCGCATGGGCGAGGCGCTCATCTCCCATCCCGACGTGGACAAGATCGCCTTCACCGGCTCGCAGGAGGTGGGCGAGCACATCTTCCGGACGATGGGGGGGATCAAGGCGGTGGCCCTCGAGCTGGGCGGAAACTGCCCCTTGATCGTGGCCCCCCACGCGAACCTCCCCGCTGCGGTCAAGGGGGCCGTCCGGCGCAGCTTCCGCAACATGGGCCAGATCTGCGTAGCCATCAACCGGGTCTACGTCCACCGCCCCCTCTACGGGGAGTTCTTGGAGCGGGTGAGCCGGGGGGCCCAGGCCCTCACCATCGGCGATGGCCTGGAGCACCCCTCGGTCGACCTCGGGCCCATGGCGGACTCCGGGGGCGTCGAAAAGACCCGCCAGCACATCGAGGACGCGATCGCGAAGGGGGCGCGGTTGGTCTGCGGGGGGCGTAGGCCCGACGGGTTCCGCAAGGGCCACTTCTTCCAGCCGACGGTCCTCGCCGACTGCACCCCGAAGATGCTGGTCATGAACTCCGAGACCTTCGGTCCGGTCATCGGCGTCTCCCCCTTCGACTCTCTGGAGGAGGCCATCCGGCTCGCCAACGACTCACCCATGGGGCTCGTCGCCTATGCCTACAGCGAGGACCTGGGCGAGGTCATGACCCTCGGGAAACAACTCTCCTTCGGCAGCGTCGGGGTGAACTGCGTGGACGCCGGCATCATCGGGGCGCCCTACGGGGGGCGGCGAAAGAGCGGCCTCGGGTACGAGCACGGTCGGGAGGGCATGGAGGGCTACCTGGTCCTGAAGCACGTCCGCATCCGTCACGGCGTCGCCGGATAGGGGGCGGAGGGCCGCGCCCCCTTCGTCGGCGGGCAGCCTTCTCTTTCGGGGAGAGCATGGAGGAACCGAGGCAGAGCGGCAGGGAGGGAGGGACGCGCTCCGGCGCCCCCGAGGGGAGCACCTCGACCATGCTCCTCCAGGTGATCGCCCGCGAGCGAGCTCGGCTCACCAAGGCCGAGCTGCGCATCGCCGAGTTCGTAGTCCATCATCCCGAGAGCGTCATCACCATGAACATGGCGGACCTGAAGGCCGTCGCCCGGGTCAGCGATCCCACCATCATCCGGTTCGCGCGCCGGTTCGGCTGCCGGGGCTACCCGGAGCTCAAGGTCCGGCTCGCCCAGAGCCTCGCCCCCGAGGCGCCCTTCTCCCACGAGGAGATCCTCCCCGCCGAGAGCGTCGACGGGGCGGTGCGCAAGACCCTCCGCAACTCCATCAACGCCCTGCGCCGCTTCGAGCAGGACTGCGACCCGGCCGCCATCGGGCGGGCGGCGGACCTGATGCTCCTCGCCCACGAGGTGTTCCTCTTCAGCCTGGGGATCTCCCAGACCATCGCCTACGACGCCGAGCACAAGTTCCTGCGCATCGGCCTTCGCGCCCGCCTCATCGAGGGCCAGCAGCGGCAGGCGCTGCTCGTCACCACCGTCCAGAAGGACGACGCGGTGCTGTTTCTCTCCCACTCCGGCGAGACCCGGGCCCTGGTCGAGTCCGCCGCCGCCGCCCGAGCCCGGCGCGCCCACACCATCGCCGTCACCGCCCCGCACTCCCACCTGGCCCGGACCTGCGAGCTCGTGATCGGGGTGCCGCGCTACGAGCACAGCGAGGTGTACACGCCCCTCACCGCCCGCCTCAACCACTTCATCGTCACGAACATGCTCGTGGCGGTCATCGGCGTGAAGCAGGGGCAGCCCCGACCTGACAACCTGGCTGCCCTCGACCCCTGGACGGAGAAGATCTTCGACGACGCACTGCCCGGGCCAGCCGGACCCGCCGACGGGGCCCGACTCGGCGCCGCGGGAATCGAGCCACACCGGGGAAAGGCCAAGCACCCATGATGCCCACCGAGGAACGCGACCGGGCCAAGTACGCCGCCGGTCTTCTGGCCATCGAGAGGTACTTTCGCGACGGGATGGTGGTGGGGCTCGGCTCCGGCACCACCTCCCATTGGATGGTGCGCGCCCTCGCCCCCAAGGTGAAGGCCGGTCTCAAGGTGATCGGGGTTCCGACCTCGAAGGCGACCCGCGACCTCGCCCAAGGCCTGGGCATCCCCCTCGCCGACCTGAACGACCACCTGGAGCTCGACGTCACCCTCGATGGGCCCGACGAGGTCGATCGGGCCGGGCGAATGATCAAGGGGGGCGGCGCCTGCCTCCTCTGGGAGAAGATCGTGGCCGCCGCCACCCGCACCTACGTGGTCATCGCCGACGACAAGAAGCTCGTCGACCAGATCGGCCGGTTCCCCCTCCCGGTCGAGGTGGTCCCCTTCGGCTGGAAGAGCACCGAGCGGCTCATGCGCGAGCTCTTCGCCTCCTACGGCCACCGGGACGTGCCCATCGTGCTGCGGGGCGGAGAGAAGACGCCGGTTTTGACGGACAGCGGTCACTACCTCCTCGATTGCGCCCTGAAGCGGATCCCCGAGGCGGAGGAGCTTTCCCGGCGTCTCAACGTCATCCCCGGCGTGGTCGAGAACGGGATCTTCGTCGACGTGGCCGACGCCATCGTCTTCGGCCATTCCGACGGCAAGGCGGACGTAGTGTTGCTCTGAGTGGTGGTGCTTTTTTCTCGGAGGACAACCAGATGCAGCCCGACGACCTTTCCGGCGTCTTCGCCCCCATGGTCACCCCCTTCGGCGCCGACGACGCCGTCCTCCTCTCCGGGGTGGCGGAGAACGTGCGCCGGCTCAACGCCACCGGGCTCAAGGGCTACTTCGCCCTCGGCACCAACGGCGAGTACAAGGCGCTCACCACCGAGGAGCGCCTGCAGGTGCTCGACGTGGTGGTGCAGCACCGCGCCCCAGGCAAGGTGGTCATGGCCGGCTGCGGGGCGGAGAGCACCAAGGAGACCATCGACCTGGCCCGGCGGGTGGCCGACCACGGGGCGGACTTCGCCAGCGTGCTCATGCCCTCTTTCTTCGCCAAGAAGATGACCCCCGAGGTGATGGTCCGCCACGCCCTGGCGGTCGCCGACGCCTCTCCCATCCCGGTGGTGCTCTACAACAACCCCTCCGTGGCCGCGGGGGTGACCATCCGGTTCGAGGTCTTGGAGAAGGTGGCCGGCCACCCGAACCTGGTCGGCATCAAGGACAGCTCCAAGGACACCTACCAGGAGAGCCTCAAAGCCTCCTCCCCGCGCTTCAGCGTCCTGGCGGGGTCGGCCGCCTACTTCTTGGACCTATTGCGGCGGGGCGGAACGGGCGGAGTCCTCTCCCTCGCCAACGTGCTGCCCGATGCCTGCGTGGCGCTCTACGACGCCTTCCGGGCGGGGCGAACGGACGAGGGGGCGCGGCTCGACAAACTCCTCGTGGACCTGAACCAGAAGGTCTCGGGCAGCTACGGGGTGGCGGGGGTGAAGGCGGCCATGACGGTCTGCGGCTTCGTGGGAGGGGTGCCGCGCCGCCCCTTCCTCCCCTTGGGCCCCGAGGACGTGAAGGCGTTGCGCGGTGCGCTGCAGCAGAGCGGGCTTTCGGGCCGCTAACGGGCGGAGCGGGAGCGACGTTTCACACAACGCGGGAGCGGACATGAAGCACACCAAGGCCCCGATGTTCACCTTCAGTCGCCTGATGCTCGAGGGGAGCTTCGGGGTGTTCATGGCCGTGTTCATCTTCAGCGTCGTCCTGACGATCTTCACCGACGGCTTCCTCACCCGGGAGAACATCTTCTCCACCACCCGGACCGCCTCGCTCTGGATCATCGTCGGCTTCTCGCAGATGCTGGTCTTGACCATCGGACACATGAACCTGTCGGCGGGAGCGATCGGCGGGCTGGCGGGGGTGACGGTGGGATGGCTCTTCCAGAGCTTCGGCGCCTCCGCCTGGGTGGTGATCCCCGCGGGCATCGCGGTGGGGATGGCCTGCGGGCTGTTCAACGGGTTGTTCATCGTCCGCACCGGGATCAACGCCTTCGTGGTGACCCTGGGGACGAGCAGCATCTATCTCGGCATCAACTACGGACTCACGAAGGCGCTCCCCTTCTCCCGCGTCCCGCCGGCCTTCGACTTCATCGGGCGAGGGCGGCTGGTCCAGGTGATCCCCTTCCTGTGCATCGTGATGCTGGCGGTGGCCTGCCTCCTCTACTTCCTCTTCCAGCACACCGTCCTGGGGCGACGGATCCTGGCCATCGGCGGCAACCAGGAGGCGGCGGTGCTCTCCGGCATCAACACCAAGCAGGTGATCGTCCTGGTGCACACCCTCTCCGGCCTGATCGCCGGCCTGGGCGGGGTGCTGTTCGTCGGGCGCCTGGGGGCCGCCCACCCGACCATCGGCCAGAACTGGCTGCTCATGTCGTTCGCGGTGCCGGTCATCGGCGGAACCGCTCTCAACGGCGGCTACACCTCGATCCTGGGCGTGCTTCTGGGCGGCTTCCTCATGACCCTCCTCTCGAACGGCCTCGTGTTGCTGAGGGTCAACATTTACTTGGAGTCGCTGTTCATGGGCATCCTGGTCCTGATCGCGGTGGTGGTCGACCGGGGCCGGGCCGTGTACGCGGAGCGGAGGTACTTCTAGGGAAGAGGAGGTGTGGCGGAGGAGGGAGACGAGGCGGGCGGTGCATCTCTGTCAACCATCGAGGAAGGGTTGAACACGGGTCGCGACGGATGGGATTGGCAGGGACCTGGTAGCACAACGAGGAGGAGTCAAAATGAGGAGACTGGCCCTGTTGGCTTTGATCGCGGTCGTTCCCATGCTCGCGAGCGGAGCCCAAAAGAAGGACAACAAGTTCGCAGTGGTGGGCGTTCTCCACCCGTTCTTCGACCCCATGGGAGTGGCGGCCAAGGACTACATGGCGGCGACAGGCGTCCCCACCGAGTACCGCGCCACCCAGCACTTCGACATGGAGGAGGAGAACGCCATCATCGACGGGATGAAGGCGCTTGGCTACAACGCGTTCGCGCTCTGGCCCGGGCACCCGAACTCCGTCAATGCCACCATCACCGAGCTCAAGGGCGCGGGGATACCGGTGATCCTGGTGGGCGGGCAGGCGAAGCTGCCCACCGATGCCGCCCTCTGCATCGCCACCGATGTCGCCAAGTCCGCGGCCAAGGGAACCGAGCTCCTCATCAAGGCGATGGGCGAGAAGGGCAACATCGTGAACCTGCTCGGGGAGCTGTCCGATCCCAACACCCTCCTGCGCAAGGCGGCGATCGAAGCGGTGATCGCCAAGTACCCCAAGGTGAAGCTCCTCCAGGAGATCTCCAGCGTCGACTCGTTCGAAGCCGCCGAGTCGAAGATCGGGTCCTTCCTCTCCGCTCGGGGGAAGGAGGTCGACGGCATGATCTCCACCGCCTACGTCGCCTCGGTGGTGAACTCCGGACTCTTGACGGAGATCGGTGACAAGAGGATCAAGTTCATCGCCATCGACGACGACCCGAAGGTCCTCACGGCGATCAAGGCGGGGTACGTCACCGGGACCATGTCCCAGGCGCCCTATGGGCAGGCCTACCTGGCCCTCACCGGCCTGGCCCTCCTCCGGGAAGGCTACACCGTGAAGAGCGGCAAGTACTTCATCGACTCCGGGTCCTTCCTCATCGACGCCAAGAACGCCGACACCTACAAGGACCAGATCAAGGCGGACACGGCCCGGATCGCGAAGACCTTCAAGACCGAGTTCTTCGACCCGCCCAAGAACGCGATGAAGTAGGCATTTCGGCCTTTTCCCCAATCCGGGCGGTGAGCGCCTCGAAGGCCGAGGAGCTCACCGCCTGGGGGAGCGAGAGGGAGGCAAGAGCCCGTGCTTCAACTCGTGAAGATGCGCAAGACGTATCCCGGGTTGATCGCCCTCCAGGACGTGTCCATCGCCTTCCGCCCCGGGGAGATCCACGCCCTGCTCGGAGAGAACGGGGCGGGGAAGAGCACCCTCATCAAGATCGTCTCCGGGTACCAGCAGCCCGACAAGGGCAGCCAGATGTTCCTCGAGGGAGAGCCCTACAGCGTCCGGAACACGCTCGAGGCGATCAAGCGGGGGATCCACACCGTCTACCAGGACCTGCACGTCATCCCCATGGCCAGCGTCGCCGAGAACATCATGCTCGACAAGCTGCCCAGCCACGGGGGGACGGGGGTCCTCGACTGGAAGGAGATCGTCCGGCAGGCGGAGAAGTACCTGGACGTGGTGGGGCTCGACATCGACCCCATGGCCCGGATGAACCGCCTCAGCCTGGCCCAAAGGCAGCTCGTCGTCATCGCCAAGTCCCTCTCCTCCGACCTCAAGATCCTGATGCTGGACGAGCCCACCTCGTCCCTCACCCGCAACGATGCCGAGTACCTGTTCCGGGTGATGGAGAAGCTGAAGGGGACCGGAGTGCTCGTCATCTTCGTGTCCCACGTGCTGGAGGAGGTCCTCCGGGTCGCCGACCGCGTCAGCATCCTGCGGGACGGACGTTGCGTGGTCACCGACGACAAGGCGAACATGGACCGCAAGCGCATCGTGAACAGCATGATCGGCCGGGACGAGGAGACCAACGGGTTCGGAGCCCGGGCCATCGACCGGGCCCAGCGGGTCCTCGAGGTGAAGAACCTCACCCGGGAGAAGAAGGCCTACGACGTCTCCTTCTCCCTGCACCAGGGGGAGATCCTCGGCTTCTACGGCCTCGTCGGGGCGGGGAGGACGGAGCTCGCCCGGATCCTCATCGGGGCCGACCGGAAGGACCGCGGGGAGGTCCTCATCGACGGGCGGGAGGCGCGCATCCACTCCATCTACGACGCCATGTCGACCTACGGGCTCGGCTACATGACGGAGGACCGGCGCAAGGATGGGCTCATCCTCTCCTTCGACGTCCAGACCAATCTCACCATCACCATCTGGGACCGCATCGCCGGCTGGCTGGGCTACGTCTCCGGCAAGAAGGAAGCGGCCGCCGCCTGGAAGCAGATCGACGATCTCGAGATCAAGACCTTCGGTCCCAGGCAGAAGGTGGGGACGCTCTCCGGGGGCAACCAGCAGAAGGTGAACCTGGGCAAGTGGCTCGCGGCCGAGAGCCGCATCCTCATCATCGACGAGCCGACGGTGGGGGTCGACGTCGGGGCCAAGGAGTACTTCGCCCATCTCATCTGGAACCTAGCGGACAAGGGGAGGAGCATCATCCTCATCTCCTCCGACATGCCCGAGATCATCAAGCTCGCCGACCGGATCCTGGTCTTCTCCGGCAACCGGATCGTCGGGGAGATCGACAACAGCTCCAGAGACTACCGGGAGACGAGCACCCGGATCGGGAACTGCATCTCCGAGTTCCAGATCAC
Organism: Anaeromyxobacter sp.; assembly: GCA_035686075.1. Taxonomy (GTDB): domain Bacteria; phylum Myxococcota; class Myxococcia; order Myxococcales; family Anaeromyxobacteraceae; genus Anaeromyxobacter. The sequence goes on along the minus strand of DASRZU010000041.1, from coordinate 65,804 downwards.
CTCCCGGGGCCTGGACCAAAAGGAGGACGCCTCGCGGAAGCGGGCGTCAGGAGTGGAGTAGGCGGGCACGACCTTTTTCACCTGAGGGAGGCGAGCACATGAAGACGGTCTATCTCGTCGCGAGCGGGGACCTGCGCCTGTCGGCCAACCGGGCCTGCCAGGCCGCCCAGGCGGCGCTGGAGGAGAAGTTCGTGGCCGCCTGCGCCCGGGAGGGCGTGAAGGTGAAGCGCGCCCATCCCTACGACCCGGAGAAGGGGCACGGGTTCATCGACAGCCAGAAGATGGGGATCAAGGTGTTCCGCGAGATCCCCCGGGACGCGCCGGTGGTGGTGGCGGAGGCGGTCTGGCAGTACAGCCACCACGTCCTCCCCGGCCTCCTCGACCGGGAGGCGCCCATCCTCACCGCCTGCAACTGGAGCGGGGAGTGGCCCGGCCTCGTGGGCATGCTCAACCTGAACGGCTGCCTGACCAAGGCGGACAAGAAGTACAGCACCCTGTGGAGCGAGGACTTCACCGACCCCTTCTTCGTGAAGGGGCTCAGGGCCTGGTTCGAGCGCGGGGCCGTCCGGCACGACCAAAGCCACGTCGCTGCCTACCAGGCGGGCGATGCCCCGGCCAAGGCGGGGCGGCTGGGGGAGAAGTTCGGGGAGGAGCTCGCCCGGCGGAAGTCCATCATGGGCATCTTCGACGAGGGGTGCATGGGCATGTACAACGCCATCATTCCCGACGAGCTGCTCTTCCCCCTGGGGATCTACAAGGAGCGGCTCAGCCAGTCCGCCCTGTACGCCAAGAGCCGCACGGTCACCGAGGCCGAGGCGCGCGCCGTCTACCAGTGGCTGCTCGATCGGGGCATGACCTTCGCCCTGGGCCAGGACGAGAAGACCGAGCTCACCGAGCGCCAGGTGCTGGAGCAGTGCAAGATGTACGTGGCCGCCATGCGCATCGCCGACGAATTCGGCTGCGCCCTCATCGGCATCCAGTACCAGCAGGGGCTCAAGGACCTCATGCCCGCCTCCGATCTGGCGGAGGGCCTGCTCAACAACGTGGACCGGCCGCCGGTCTACGCCGAGGGGACCGAGAAAGAGCTCTATGCCGGCGAGGCCTTGCCCCACTTCAACGAGGTCGACGAGTGCGCCGGGGTCGATGCCCTCGTCACGAGCGGCCTGTGGAAGAGGCTCGGGTTCTCGCCCGAGACCACCCTCCACGACGTCCGCTGGGGTCGCCGCTACCAAAGCGACGGCTTGGACGAATTCGTCTGGGTGCTGCAGATCTCTGGGGCGGTGCCGCCCGCCCACCTGGAGGGCGGGTACCGGGGAGCCCGTTCCGAGCGGCAGCCGGCCGTGTACTTCCCCATGGGCGGCGGGACGATCAAGGGCGTCTCCCGGCCCGGCGAGGTGGTGTGGAGCCGGGTGTACGTGGAGAAGGGGCGCCTCGCCTGCGACATGGGCCTGGGCCGCTCCTTGGCCCTGCCCCCGGGGGAGAACGAGGAGCGCTCCCGGCTCACCACCCCGCAGTGGCCCTTCATGAACCTCGTCATGAAGGGGGTCAGCCGGGACCAGTTCATGGGCCGCCACAAGGCCAACCACATCCAGGTGGCCTACGCGCCCGACCCGGCCGGCGCCCGAACGGCGCTCTGGGCCAAGGCCGCGGCCTTCAATGCCATGGGCCTCAAGGTCTCGATCTGCGGAGAGACGTGAGGAGAGCGAAGGGGGAGCCGGGCCGCCGCGAGGCGGACACCAAATCGCGCAACGCGAAATGAGGAGCGACCCATGAAGCTGTTCCGCTTGGACGACGAGGTTGTCTTCGTGACGGGCGCCGGGAGTGGGATCGGTCAGGCCATCGCCGTCGGCCTCGCCGAGGCGGGCGCGAACGTCGCCTGCTTCGATCTTCCGGGGAGCGCCACCCAACCCGAGACCCTGGCCCGCATCGGGAAGCTGGGCCGGCGCGCCTTGGACCTTCGCGGCAACGTCGTCAGCGCCGCCGATCTCACCGCGGCCGTCGCCCGGACCGAGCGGGAACTCGGACCGCTCGTGGCCGCGGTGAACTGCGCCGGGATCGCCAACGGCGGGGCCGCCGAGGAGATGCCCCTCGAGCAGTGGCAGAAGGTGATGGACGTGAACCTCACCGGCATCTTCCACAGCTGCCAGGCCGAGGGGCGGGTGATGCTCCCCCGCAAGCGCGGCTCGATCGTGAACATCGCCTCGATGTCAGGGGCCCTGGTCAACCGGGGCCTGTGCCAGGCCCACTACAACGCCTCCAAGGCGGGGGTCATCCACTACTCCAAGAGCGTCGCCATGGAATGGGCGGAGCGGGGGGTGCGCGTGAACTGCATCAGCCCCGGATACACCCTCACCCCCATGAACCTCCGGCCGGACGTGGCCGAGCAGACGAAGAAGTTCGCCGCCGAGACTCCCATGAAACGGATGGCGACGCCGGACGAGATGGTGGGCGCGGCGGTCTTCTTGTCCAGCCGGGCCGCGTCGTTCGTCACCGGCGTGAACCTCTTCGTCGACGGCGGGTTCTCGTGCTGGTGACCCTCACAGAAGAAGAAAGGTGGCGCCGCGGGGCGCCACGGGAGGCTCGGCCATGACGGGGAGCGAGGCGAAGCGGGTCGAGTACATGGGCAAGCGGGCGGTGGTCCTCGGCAACGAACAGGTCCGAACCGTGATCGAGGCGGCCGGGGGGATGGTCCCCGAGTTCGGCGTCCGCCGAGGCACGGCCGTCCTCAACGCCCACTGGATCCCGGACTTCCGGGATAACTCGGGGACGCCCTTCTCCGAGAATCGGCACGGCCCCTACTGGAAGGTGAAGCTCCTCTACACGCTGGCGGGCGACTTCCCCTGCTCCCCCAGCTTCGGTCCGCCCTGCGAGCTCGACGGGATCGCCCACCCGGCCCACGGCTGGGCGGCGAACGAGGAGTGGACCATCCTCGGAGTGGGCGTCGACGAGGCATCCGGAGCGGCCTTTGCCCGCAGCTCGCTCCGGAGCCCGACCGAGGCCATGCCCCTCACCTGGGAGAAGACCGACCTCGTTCTCCCCGGACAGCCGGCCTACTTCTCCCTCATCCGGGTCCACAACGCCGGCGCCTCGCCCATCACCATCAACCTCGTTCGCCACAACACCCTGGGGGCCCCCTTCCTCGCCCCCGGCTGCCGGATCAGCGAAAGCGCGGACCGCTTCATGGTCGCGCCCAAGGGCTTGGAGTTCGATCCCACCGGACGGCTGCTCCAGGGCGGCGAGTTCAAGAGCCTCTCCGCCGCTCCGCTGCGCGGCGGCGGGACCGCCGACCTCCGCGAGGTGCCGGGGATGATCGGCTACACCGACATGATCGTCGGTGCGGTCCCGGAGCGCCTCGCGCTCGGTTGGAGCTGCGTCGTGAACCCCTATCTGAAGCTCGCCTACGTCTGCTTCTTCCCCGGCCTCGTTGGGCTCCCGGAGGCCGAGATCGCCGCCGGCTTCAACGAGCTGTGGTTCCAGTACGGCGGACGACCCTTCCCTCCCTGGTCTTTCGACGAGGGGGGCGCCGATCGGACCTTCTGCCTCGGGACCGAGAACGGCACCTCGAGCTTCCCGGGTGGGCTCGGCTATGCCCGGGCGAACCCCCGGTTATTGGGTCGGCCGACCCTGATCGAGATCCCCTCCCACGGATCTCGCACCCTGGCCTACGGGACGGCGCTCGTTTCGCTCAGCGACGCCCTGGTCCGGGAGGACATCACGGCGATCGAGGCCGACCGGGGAGCCATGGTGCTGAAGGGTTCCCGGGCCCACCAGAAAGTGGGGGTCGGGGCGGACTTCGAGGCGGCTCGGGCCCTCACCGCTCGGCTCGGTCGCTAGAGAGATGCGCGCGAAAAGCCACCGCCCGCCGTCGGGCCTTCAGCCCGCTCTCGCTTCCCCCACCGCGGCGGGGGGCCGGCCCTTGTCCCCCGGATTTCGAGGAGAGGGCTCCCCGGCCCCCTCGCCCGGGGTGACGCCGGCCCCGCCGCCCCGCAAGGCGAGGGGTCCGGGACGGCGGTGAACAGGGGTTTTCGGCTCGCCGGAGAGAACGGTGCGCCGGGAGTGAAAGGGGACGAGGGAAGTTCGATGAGGGCGCGATCGAGCGAGGAACGCGAAGCGGCCGAGGGGCTCGTCCCCCGCCTCGCCCGGCCATCCCGATCCCTGTGCCATAGCGGGAGGGACCTTGCGGGCCGCTTTCCCAAGCGCTTTTGGGCCGGGGTGAACGCCGGAGGGTCGGTTTCCACAACGAAAAGTGGCGCGCAGGCCTTTGAGGTTCGCCTAGGGCACGCGATTACTGGCCCTTTCGCCCGGTCTTTAAGCGCCGCTTGCTTTCCGTCAATCGACTCTCATCCGTCCGTTGGCCCCCGCCCGGATACAAACGGACCGGTTGACATGGCCAAGCTAAAAATCCGAGTGTTGCCAGGTTCGTCAAGCAGAGTTCTCGGACCGCGGACGGATCTTCCTTCCCCGGCAAGCGATGAAGGACCGGTCGGCATGGCACGGTGTGGCTCGATTACCCGCGAAACGTCGCCGTGTTTGATAACTGTGAGGCCGAACGGCGCGGTAGGCGCTCCGGACCGCCATACCGGGGCTTCGCCCGGCGATGCAAGCAGGAGGTGGACTGCGTGCCGGTTGCGCTTCAGAAAAGCGGGCTCCTCTCGAGGTGAGACCGATTGGGAGGCGTGGCATGGCAGAGCGGGGTGAAGAGAGGAACGCTTCCAAAGCGACGGTCCTCCTCCCCGAGCCGGTGGAGGAAGAGGCGGTGCGCCTGCTCGTAGAGGGCGGCGTCGAACTCGTCCGCGCCCCCGATCCGAGTCCCGAGACGGTGGCGCCGCTCCTCGCCGGCGCGGACGCGGTGGTCCTACGGACCGGGCTCTCGCTCGACGCCCGTCTTTTCGCCGCCGCCCCAAGGCTCGGCACCGTGTCCCGCACCGGCGCCGGCTACGACAACGTCGACGTGGCCGCGGCCACCGCGCACGACGTCATCGTCACCTCCAGCATCGGGGCGAACACCTCCACCGTGGTGGAGCACACCCTCGCCCTCCTCCTGGCCCTCTCGAAGAGGGTCCTCGACCTCGATCGGGCGGTCCGGCGCGGCGACTTCAAGCTCCGCTACGCCTACCTACCGCGCGACCTGCGCGGCCAGGTCCTCGGGGTGGTGGGCTTCGGCAAGATCGGCGCGGAGGTGGCCCGGGCCTGCCAGAGGATCCTCGGCATGTCGGTCCTCGCTCACGACACCCTCTTGCCCGAGGCGGCGCGATCCGACTTCGCGGGTTGGGTGGAGTTCACCGACCTTAAGGAGCTCTTCCGGCGGGCCGATGTGGTGACGCTGCACCTCCCCCTCTCCAGCGCCACCCGGGGACTCGTGGGGCGCGAGCTGCTCTCCTCGATGAAGCCCGGGGCCCTGCTCCTCAACACCGCCCGGGGAGGGGTGGTCGACGAGGCGGCCCTGGTCGAAGCTCTCCGCCAGGGCCCGCTCTCCGGTGCCGCCCTCGACGTCTTCGCGCGCGAGCCTCCCTCCGCGGACAACCCGCTGCTCAAACAGGACAACGTGATCTTAACCCCCCACGCGGCCGCCCTGACCCGCGCCTGCGTGACGCGGATGGCGGTCCTCGCCGCCCGGCGGGTCCTCGACGTCCTCGACGGCTTCGTTCCGGACGATGTCGCGAACCCCGAGGTGCTCACCGCCGAGCGCTGGCGGCACCTCATCCCACGACATTCACCCGCGGTTCGAGAGGAGCAGCACGCACGATGAAGTGGAGGAGCCCTGATCGCAGTCGTAGCCCCTGGGGCGACGCAAGGTGAGCGCCCCGTCCCCTCCCTCCACCCGGAGGGCCAACAGGAGGAGTGCATCATGAAGCTTCGGTCGATTCACGCGATGTGGGGCCTATTGCTCATGCTCGGCTTCGCGTCCAGAACCTACGCGCAGTCCAACTTCAGCCTGAACGACGTCCCCGAGCTCAAGAACAAGCGGGCCATCCACTTGATCCTGGAGACGGGCGAGGCACACGGGAAGGCGATACCCGTGATCGAGGCTTTCACCAAGAAGACGGGAGTCCCGGTGCAGGTTGAGCGGGTAGCCTCGTCAGGCGTTTACGGCAAGGAGAACGTGGAGCTCATGGCCGGGACGGGCCACTACGACGTCGTCTACGTCGAGACCTCCTGGACCACGGAATGGTCGGATTACCTGTTCAAGCTGAAGGACCTGGCCAACAAGGTCGACCCCGGCAAGTACGCCTCGCTGGAGAAGGATATGGCGAACATGTCGCCCTCCATCCTCGCCACCGGCCAGGCCTACGGCAACCAGATGGTCCTGCCCTTCTACACCTTCGACATGACGATGTGGGTCCGCCAGGACGTCTTCGACGATCCCACCGAGAAGGCGAACTTCAAGGCCAAGTATGGCTACGAACTGGCGGCGGCGAAGACCTGGGATCAGCTCCACGATCAGGCGGCCTTCTTCACGCGCAAGAAGGGGGAGATGCTGAAGGGCCAGCCGCTCGATCACGACCTCTTCGGCCTCAGCATGCAGGCCGGCGCTTACCAGGACAACGACGAGACCACCGCGCGCCTGTGGTCCATGGACGCGGATTGGGTCACCGTGCAGAAGGACTCCTCCGGGAAGATCACCAAGTTCGTCATCACCAAGAAGGACAAGGAGGCGCTCAAGGCGGCCCTGACGGAGTACAAGGGAGACCTGCAGTGGGATTCGCCTGGCGCCTTGACCGCCAACTTCGACTTCGTGGTGGCGCAGATCGGGAACGGCAACGCCATCATCGCCCCGACCATTTGGGCCAACTGCACGACTTGGGCGGACGGAATCCTGAAGGAGAAGGTGCCGGGTGGGAAGATCGGCGCCTACCCGACGCCCGGCGGGCACCCGTACACCGGGGCCTGGTCCTACGGCGTCGCCAAGTCCACCAAGAACCCCGAGGCGGCGTACTGGCTGGTGCGCTATCTCACCTCCTACGAGGCGGGCGTGCGGATGTTCAAGGAGGCAGGCCTCATCCCCGGCCGCATCGACGTGATGGAGACGGTGGCCAAGGACGGGCCCGAATACCCGCTCGGAATGCTCGCCAAGTACCACATCAACATCTGGAAGGCGACGGGCGCGAACATTCCCAATTACTACTATTACAACACCAAGGCAGGCGGTAAGGTCTACGACAATCAGATCTATGTCCTCGCCCCAGCGCTCACCGGGCAGAAGACTGTCGACGAGGTGGTCGAGGACCTGACCAAGCAGACCATCGACCTGCAGAACAAGTTCGACAAGACGGCATCCTGCGTCGAGGAGAAATAGGGCGCACCAGCCCGGGATCCGTGCGGCTCACCGGAGCCGCGCGGATCCCGGCGCGGCCCATGGCCAGCCGACACCACATTGGCACGAGGACAATCCATGCTGAGCAACAGTCCGCCATTGACCGGGCCGCTTGCCGAACGCGAGGCCCGAAAGCCGACCATCTGGGAGACGCTCACCAGCGAGCGCTACTTCCGGTGGACGCTCCTCATCCCGCTCCTCGTGCTTCTCGCCATCTTCATGCTGTACCCGCTCATCTACAGCATCTACTTCTCGTTCCACGACTGGGGCATGCAGGGCGACCCGACCTTCACCGGACTCCACAACTACCGGCAGCTCGTGTTCGACGAGAACTTCCTCATGGCCTTCAGGCGGACCCTGGAGGTGCTGGTCATCTGCATCGTCGTGGAGCTCGGCGTCGGACTGGGGTTGGCGCTCCTGTGGAACCGCGACTTCAGGGGGCAAAACGTGGTGCGAGGGCTGTCTCTGCTCCCGCTCCTCGTGGCGCCGCTCATCCTCTCCCTGCTCTGGAACTTCATCCTCGACTTCAACTTCGGCGCTCTGAACCACGTCTTGCAGGCCATCGGGCTCCCGAAGTTAAACCTCTGGAAGCCGAGCATCGCCCTTTTCACCATTTGTGGCATGACCATCTGGCAGTGGCTGCCCTTCTCCACCTTCGTTCTCTTGGCCGGGTTGAAGAGCCTGCCTCGCGATGTCTTCGAGGCGGCTCGGGTCGATGGAGCGTCGAGGTGGTATACCTTCCGCCGGTTGACGCTCCCCATGCTCACTCCGCTCATCATGATCATCGTGGTGCTCCGGTCGATGTGGCTCATCCGGCTCTTCGACCCGCTCTTCGGCACGACGCGCGGCGGCGTGAACACCGAGCTCCTGGACTGGATCACCTACCGCACCTCCTTCGTCATGTTCGACATCGGCTACGGCTCGGCCATGGCCATCGTCTCCTGGGCCGTCACCATGGCGCTCTGCCTGGTGATGTTCCGGCAACTGATGAAGCAGATGGCGCCCAGGACCTAGGAGAGACCACCGCCATGCTGAAAAAGCTCTTCTTCTGGGTGATCACGGTTCTGGTCCTCGTCATCATCGTCGCGCCGCTGGCCTGGATCTACCTCACCGCCTTCAAGGGGCAGGCCGACCTCTTCGCCGCCGACCTCCGGCGCTTCGTGTTCTTCAAGCCCACACTCGAGAACTTCGTGGTGCTCTTCCGCGATTACGACTTCTGGCCGAACCTGCTCAACACCCTCATCGTGAGCGTCGTCGGGACCCTGGTCACGATGGCCTGCTCGCTCATGGCCGCCTACAGCTTTGCGCGGTGGAACACCGGCGGCGGCGACATCCTTTTCATGACCGTCTCCACCCGCATGTTCCCCATGGCGGTGGCGGCGGTCCCCCACTTCGTCTTCTTCAAGATGCTGGGGCTACTCGACACGCACTTCGGGCTTATCCTGCTCTACGTCTTCTTCAACATCTCTTTCGCCACCTTCCTGCTCTACGGCTTCTTCAACGAGGTGCCGAAGGAGGTGGAGCAGGCGGCCATGATCGACGGCTACGGCCGGATGGAGGTGTTCCGCAAGATCGTCTTCCCGCTCATCGGGCCGGGGCTGGCGGTGACCTCCGTCTTCTGCCTCATCTGGATGTGGAACGAGTTCTTCTTCGCCTTCCTCTTCACCCGCGATGATGCACGGACCGTGAACGTGCTTCTCTCCTCGTTCTGGGGTGGCCTGCAGGTGCAGTACGGGCTCATGACCGCCGGTGCGGCCATCACCATCCTGCCCACGCTCGTCGCCGCCTGGTTCATGCAGCGCTACATCATCCGCGGCCTCACCTTCGGCGCGGTGAAGGGGTGACGGGCATGGTGCTGCCGCGCATGAAGCTCTCGGACCGGATCACCTGGGCGGTGCTGTGCTGGATCTTCTTCAACCTGCTCTGGCTGAGGTTTCTGGAGAAGGCCCTCCCGCAAGGCGTGGGCGCGCTTTTCGCCACCATCGGCGCCGTTGCCATGGTGTGGTTCTGGCCGCGGCCGCTCGACCAAGGGGAGGAGGAGGAGGCGGTGCCCGCGGACGGGCAAGCCGAAGGTATCGCGGGCGAGAGGAGGGAGTAGCCGTGGCCGAGGTAAAGCTCGAGAGCGTCACCAAGCTGTACGGGCGCAAGAAGGCCGTCGACCAGGTGAGCGTCACCTGCAAGGAGGGCGAGTTCCTCTCCATCTTCGGCCCGACCGGTGCCGGAAAGAGCACCATCCTCAAGATGATCGCGGGGATCGAGGAGATCACCGCCGGGACGATTCGCTTCAACGGGCGCGTCGTGAACGACCTGCCGCCGCAGGAGCGGAACGTTTCGATGGCCTTCGAGAGCTACAACCTATACCCGCACATGAAGGTCTACGACAACGTGGCGTTCCCCCTGCGGGCGCCCCGCTGGGGGCTCAGGCTCGATGCGGCCGAGGAGCGGCGGCGGGTGAAGGAGACCGCTGATTTCCTGGGGATCGGCGAGCTCTTGGATCGGCTCCCGCAGCACCTGAGCGGCGGCCAGAAGCAGCGCGTCTCCCTGGCCCGAGCGCTCGTGCGGCGACCGGAGGTCTACCTCCTCGACGAGCCCATCGCCCACCTCGACGCCCGGCTCAAGTTCTCGACCCAGTCGCTCCTCAAGGAGTTCGCCTCGAAGTACGGCAGCACCATCATCTACGTCACCCACGACTACCGGGAGGCGCTGGCCCTCTCGCACCGGATCGTGGTGCTCCGCCGCGGGACCATCGAGCAGGAGGGGACCCCGGAGGAGGTGTTCCACACCCCGAAGACGGACTTCGTCGGGCGGCTCATTGGCGAGCCGCCCATGAACCTCATCGACGGAGAGGCCGGATCGCGCGACGGGCAGGCCTGGTTCAAGGTGGGGGACCGCTTCGGCCTGGCGATTGGGGGAGCGCGCGCGGAGGCCATGCGCGCCTGCGCCCGGACCGAAAGGGGCCGTTCGGTGGCCCGGCTCGGGATCCGGGCCGAGAACATCCGGGTCTCCCGCGCGCGGCCCAGCCCCACCGCTTTCCAGCTCCCGGTCTATGCCGTCGTTCAGGAGGCGCAGAGCACGGTCATCACTTTCGAGCTCCCGGAGACCTTCTTCCACGTCCGTACCCGGCAGGAGATCGGCTCCGCCGACTATCGGGTGGGCGAGCCGCTCTTTGTCGACCTGGACCCCGAGAAGATCTTCTTCTTCCCCAAGACCCTCTCTCTCTCGTCCAAGGCTTAGCCATGAGCCAAGTCGAACTCCGCTCCATGTGGAAGATCTACCCTCGCGGGAACGTGGTGGGGGTGAAGGAGCTCTCCTTCACCATCCAAAACGAGGAGTTCTTGGCCATCCTCGGCCCCTCGGGCGGGGGGAAGAGCTCGACCCTCCGGATGCTGGCCGGGCTCGAGGAGATCAGCCGAGGGGAGCTGGCCTTCGACGGCGAGGTGGTGAACCACCTCGGCCCCGCCGAGCGGAATGTGGCGCTCGCCTTCGAGTCCTATGCGCTCTACCAGCGCCTCAACGTCTACGAGAACATCGCCTTCCCCTTGCGGGCGAGGGGGATGCGGCACGCCGCGGTCGAGGAGAAGGTGCGCTGGATCGCCGAGCTGCTAGACCTGAAGCCGCTCTTGGACAAGTATCCGGGGTCCTTGGCCGGGGGGCAGCAGCAGCGCGTCTCCCTGGCGCGTGCCTTCGTGCGGCGGCCGAACCTGACCCTGCTCGACGAGCCCATCTCTCACATGGACCAGCGCCTCCGCGCCGAGATCCGCGCGCGCATCCGCCACCTGCACGAGGAGATGCACAACACCACCGTCTACGTGACCCACGATCAGGCGGAGGCGGTCTCGCTCTGCGACCGGATGGTGATCTTGCACCAGGCCCTGCTCCAGCAGATCGGAACGGTGGAGGAGATCTGGAACCGCCCCGCCAACCGGTTCGTGGCCTCCTTCGTGGGCGAGCCCGCCATGAACTTCTTGCCGGCCCGGCTCCGGGATCGAGTATCGGTGACCCTGCCCGAGGTGGACCACGAGGCGGTTCTGTCCTTCGACGGGGAGCTCCTCGAAGGCTGCGGCCCGGAGGTGGCCATGGGCATCCGGCCCCAGGAGCTCCGCCTCGTTCGGACCGCCGGCCGCGCCAACACCCTGCCCTGCACCGTGCGGCTGCTCGAGTTCCAGGGAGAGATCACCGTCGTCACCGTGACCATGGAGGGCCCGGCCAAGCACTCGGCGAAGGTGGCGGTCGCCGCCGGCGATCGGTGCGCCGTGGGCGAGCGCCTCTGGCTCGAGGTCCGGCCCGAGAGCATCCACCTTTTCGACAAGGACCGCCCCGTGCTGCGTCGGACGCTGCACAGCTAGGGTGAAGGAGCGAAGGATCACACCGCATCTCCCGACGGAGGACGCCATGAGCAAAACCGGTGGAAGCCAGGCCTGCTTTGTCGGTGTCGACGTGGGGACGAGCGCCTGCAAGGTGATCGCGGTGGACGAGGCGGGGGAAGTATTGGCCCGGGCGGTGCGGGACTACCCCCTCTCTACCCCCCGGCCCGGCTGGGCGGAGCAGAACCCGGCCGACTGGTGGAAGGGCACCGACGAGGCCATGAAGGCGCTCCGCACCGCCCTCCCCGCCGGGTGCGACGTTCAGGCGATCGGCCTCTGCGGCCAGATGCACGGCCTCGTCCCCCTCGACCGCAGCGACAAGGTGATCCGTCCCGCTATCCTCTGGTGCGACAACCGGACCGGGGCGGAGTGCGACGAGCTCACCGAGCAGCTGGGCGGGTTAACAGGCGTGGTGGCCAAGATCAACAACCGCTTCTTGCCCGGGTACACCGCCGGCAAGATCGTCTGGCTGCGCAAGCACGAGCCGCGCGCCTTCGAGCAGATGCGACGGTTCCTAAACCCCAAGGACTACATCCGCCTCCTCATGACCGGGACCCATGCCACCGAGGTGGCCGACGCCTCCGGCACGGCCCTGTTCGATGTCCGAAACCGTCGCTGGTCCTCCCCGGTCCTCGAGGCGGTCGGGCTCTCCGCCGATCAGGTCCCCCCCGCCTACGAGTCGCAGGTGACGAGCGGCCGCCTCCGGGCGGAGGTGGCAAAGAGCTGGGGCCTTTCCCCCGGGCTCCCGGTGGTGGGGGGGGGAGGCGACGGGGTCACCCAGATCACCTCCATGGGGATCGTCTCCGAGGGACCGGTGGGCGTCATCTTCGGGACCGCCGGGGTGGTGGGGGGCGCGGCCAACCGTTGCCCGGAGAACGAGGAGGGCCTCCTCCAGGTGTTCTGCGGGAACTCGCCGGATCGTTGGAACCCCATGGGCTGCACCCTCAACGGCGCCGGGTCCTTCCAGTGGCTCTTCGAAGTGCTGGCCGAGGTGCCAGGGGCGAAGCTCGACTTCGACGCCCTCGTCCGATTGGCCGAGTCGGCGCCCCCGGGGAGCGACGGCCTCCTCTTCGAGCCGTATCTCATGGGCGAGCGATGTCCCTGGGTGGCGCCCGACGCGCGCGCCGCCCTCGTGGGCCTCACCCGCTCCCACCGCCTCGGCCACCTGGTCCGCAGCGTCATGGAGGGCATCGTCCTCAACATCCGGGCGGTCTTGGAGCTCATCGTTCGGGGCGGCGTCGCCTGCACCGAGATCCGGGCCTCGGGAGGCGCGACCGCCTCCCCCTTCTGGATGTCTCTGCTCGCCGACGGCCTGGGCCGAGACGTCGTGACGGTGACCGGCGCTTCCGAGGGCGGGGCTTACGGCGCTGCCCTCATCGCCGGGGTGGGCGTGGGGGCGTGGAGGGACCTCGACCGGGCCGTGTCCCTCATCAAGGAGACCCAGCGAACGAAGGTCGACGCCTCCCGGGCCGAGCTGTACGAGCGGCTGCTCGCGCCGCACGGCGCGCTCTTCTCGGCCCTCGAGCCCATCCGCGCGATGAGCGGCCCGAAGTCATGACGCAACGCCTTGGGCCCTCGAGCGAGGGCCCGTCCTTTCAGTCTCGATGAGAAGCACGAACGCGACGAAACGAGGTGCATAATGGACAGCGACCAGAGGCTCGGCCGGTTGCGGCCACTTGACAGCATCATCCGCGCATCGGTGCGTTCCCTGGTGCAGGGACGGGACGCCCCCTTGCCCATCGTCCCGGAGGAGGAGCGATACGTCGAGCACGTCCTCGACCTGCCCCTCTCCCTCGAGGTGTACGGGAAGCTCAAGGGCCTCGGCCGCGCGTTCGGGGTGACGAAGGGCTTTCGGTCGGTCATCGACGCCTTCAAGGTGCCGGCGGGCCAGACGCCGGCCGGGTTCCGGATCGAGTTCGCCCTCGAGGCGGACGCGGTGGTCCGCGCCGACCTGGTACGAGACATCTCCTACGACCGGAACGGCCAGAAGCGCCCGACCCGGGTGCTGTTCAGCGCCGACAGCGCCAACCCCTACGAGATCGCCCCCATCTCCGGGCTCCTCGCGAACCTCACCTGCAACCCGGGGATCGTCTACGACCTCTTCATCAACAACCCCAAGGCCAACGTGGGCAAGAAGTTCAAGACCCGGGACGAGGTGATGCTGGAGATCGGACGGATCGTCGGGCCCGGCGTCGACATCAGCGTCGAGCTCAACAACCCCTTCGAGGAGTCGGAGCAGAAGATCCTCGAGGAGGCGGAGAAGTTCCGGGAGATGCTCACGCCCTACCGGGTGGTGATCAAGGTCCCGCACACCGGTCCGGTGAACGCGAGGAACGTGAGCGAGCTCCTCACCGGGGACAAGACCTTCCACCGGCGGTTCGACGCGGGGACGACCGGGGACATGCTCCGCGGGCACAACCTCGCCCTCCTCCTTCGGGAGCACGGGTTCCGGGTGAACTTCACCCTCATGTTCGAGCCCTACCAGAGCGCCCTGGCGCTGCAGGCCAAGCCCTACTTCATCAACAGCTTCGTCCGGATGCGGCTCCTCCAGACCGCGGCCGTGGCGGAGCTCTCCGAACGCTACCGGTCCACCAAGGACGAGCAGTACCTCGCGAAGCTCCGCGCCTTCTTCGTGGAGAAGGACTACCTCCCCCCCGAGGAGAAGGACATCGATAAGGGCGCCCTGCTCGCCATGGCCGACCGAATCCTCCGGTACCGGAAGTACGAGGAGGACATGGACGGGCTCGATGCCGTGCGCCACAACCTGAACCTCCTCCGGACCTGCAACCTGCCCGACACCCGCCTCATCGTCTGCAGCATGGAAGGGGAGACGATGTACCCCGACCTCGACGCGCTGCTCGCCCGTCCCGAGATCGCGGACATGGCGGACCGGGTGGTCATCACCGCCGAGCCGGGGTACCTCGCCAAGTTCACCACCACGAACCAGGTGGTCGCGTATCAGCGCCGCTTCATGAACGCGGCGCAGGGGCAGCAGTAGGCGGGTCGGTGGTTCCCGGGACGGCAGGCGCCGCTCCGGGAACCGCCGATCACTATTCCGCGGCGACGCCGCGCGGGGGAAGGGAACGGGTATGATTCTCGACAAGTTTTCCCTGAAGGACCGGATCGCGTTCGTGACCGGCGCCGGCCAGGGCATCGGCGCCGCCTGTGCCGAGGCGCTCGCCGAAGCGGGGGCCACGGTGGTCGTCACCGACATCATCGGGCCCAGGGCCGAGGCCACCGCGGCCCGGTTCCGGGCCCGCGGCCTGTCGGCCGAGTCCGCGGTCCTCGACGTCACCTCCTTCAAGGAGGTCGACCTCGTCATCGCCCAGGCGGAGAAGCGCCACGGGCGCATCGACGTCCTCGTCAACAACGCGGGCATCGCCATCAGCGAGGTCCCGGCCGAGTCGATGACCAACGATCAGTGGCACAAGGTCATGGACGTCAACCTGCACGGGGTCTTCTACTGCTCCCGGGCGGTGGCGAGGGGCATGCTCGAGCGTCGGCGCGGCGCCATCGTCAACATCGGCTCGATCTCCGCCTATATCGTCAATCGGCCCCAGGAGCAGTGTAACTACAACGCGGCCAAGGCCGGCGTCCACCAGCTCACGAAGTCCATGGCCGCCGAGTGGGCCACCCGCGGCGTCCGGGTCAACGCCGTCGCCCCGGGCTACACGGACACCCCCCTCCTCTCCTTCGCCAAGGGGGGCCCGTCGTTCAAGGTGTGGATGGACATGACCCCGACCGGGCGGCTGGCTGAGCCCTCCGAGGTGGCGGCGGTGGTGCTGTTCCTCGCCTCCGACGCCGCCAGCAACGTCACCGGCAGCATCGTCACCGTCGACGGAGGCTACACGCTCTGGTGACCGGCGCCGCGCTTTTAGGAGCCGCGCCTTTGGGCCCCTCGCCGGCAAGAGGCCGAGCGGCGGCGAGGGGGAGTCCGTCCTCTCTCTAGGGGAGGTCCTTCGTGACCGACGCGCAGAAGAAGCTCTCCTTCCTCCAACGAGGGGTGGGACAGGTGGCCCTGGTGGTCGAGAACCTGGAACGGACGGTGGAGGCGTACTGGAAGAGGTTCGGGATCGGGCCCTGGCACTTCTACACCTACGAGAAGCCCCTCGTCCGCCGGATGACGCGAAACGGCGCCCCCGCCAGCTACGCCATGCGGGTGGCGCTCGCCAACCTCGGGTCCACCCGGATCGAGCTCATCGAGCAGAAGGCGGGAGACACGGTCTACGCCGAGTTCATCCGGGCCCACGGGTACGGCGTCCAGCACATCGGCCTCTTGGTGGACGACATCGAGGCGGCCATCCGGGAGGCCGAGGCGGCCGGGTACCACGTGACCATGAGCGGAGCGGGCTTCGGGCTGGACGGCGATGGCGCCTATGCCTACCTCGACACCGAGGACGAGCTGGGCACCACCTTCGAGCTCGTCGAGCGCCCCAAGCGCCGGGTCACGCCCGAGAAGATCTACCCGCCCCCGAGCGACGAGGGGTGAGCGGGACGGCCTCGTGGGCGCGCGGAACGGCGAACGAGAGTGCTTCGTCGGCCTCGATCTCGGGACCTCAGCCTGCAAGGCCATCGCGGTCGACGCCCGGGGCGCGATCGTCGCCCGGGCCGGCGGGGAGTACCCGCTCAAGACCCCTGGGCCGGGCTGTGCGGAGCAGGAGCCCTCCTCCTGGTGGAGGGCCCTGGACTCCGCCATGAGGACCCTCAGGGCAAAGCTCCCTCGAAAAGAGGCGGTGAAGGCCATCGGCCTGAGCGGCCAGATGCACGGCCTCGTCCCTCTCGACCGGGCCGACCGCGTCATTCGCCCGGCCCTGCTCTGGTGCGACCAGCGCGGCGCCGACCAGGCGGAAGCGCTCACCGCGAAGATGGGCGGGGTCGATCGCCTCCTCGAGCTCATCTCGAACCGGCTGTGGCCCTGCGACACGGTGGGGAAGATCCTCTGGCTGAAGGACGAGGAGCCCGCGGCCTACGAGCGCATGCATCGCTTTCTCACCCCCAAGGATTACCTGCGGCTCCTCCTCACCGGCGAACATGCCACCGACGTCTCGGACGCCTCCGGAACGGGGATGTTCGACGTGAGGCAGAGGCAGTGGTCGAAGGCGCTCCTCGAGGCCGTCGGGCTCCCGCCGGACGAGGCCCCCGCGGCATACGAATCGACGGCCACGACCGGGCGGCTGCGCCCCCTCGTGGCCGAGGGCTGGGGGCTCTCCCCCGGCGTGCCGGTCGTGGGCGGAGGCGGGGACTCGGTCGTGCAGACCACGGCCATGGGCGTGGTCAAGGAGGGGCCCTTGGGTGTGATCCTCGGGACCGCAGGCGTGGTCGCCGGGGCGTCGAGCGCATGCCCCAACAACCCTGGTGGCCTCTTGCAGGTCTCCTGCGGGAACTCGCCCGATCGCTGGCACACGATGGGAGTCAGCCTGAACGGCGGCGGCTCGTTCCACTGGCTCCTCGAGACCCTCCGGGAGGTCCCGGGGGCGGAGCTCGACTTCGACACGCTCGCGCATCTCGCCCAGGGCGCGGGCGCGGGGAGCCTGGGCCTCCTCTTCCTCCCCCACCTCATGGGCGAGCGGTGCCCGAAGGTCGCGCCCGGCGCGCGCGGCGCCCTCTTGGGATTGACCCGTGCCCACGGGCTCAGCCAGCTCGTCCGGAGCGTGATGGAGGGCATCGTCTTGAACCTCCGCGCCATCCTGGAGCTCTTCCTGCGGAGCGGAAGCCGGTGCGACGAGATCCGCGTCTCGGGCGGGAGCACCGCCTCGCCCTTGTGGCTCTCCTTGCTTGCCGACGGCCTGGGACAGGACCTCGTGACCATCACCGGGGCCTCCGAGGGCGGCGCTTACGGGGCCGCTCTCGTCGCCGCCGTCGGCGCAGGAACCTTTCGCCACCTCGACGAGGCGGTGGGCGTGGTCCGCGAGACCGGACGGGTTCGCCCCGATCCCGGACGCGCCCGGGTCTACGAGCACGCGGCGCGGATCCAGCTCGCGGCGTTCGAGGCGCTCGGGGCGCGGAGCGAGTAAGGCGGCGCGACGCCGGTCCCTCTCCCAGAGGTCCCCTTCGAAAGGAAGCATCGCACCTCGGGCACCTCTCCCCGGCCGCCGCCAAGGGCCCCTCGCCCCCCCGCCCGCACACGTTGACCCCCGGCGCAGCCTGCGCTACCTCTCCCCTCGCGTGCCTGCCCCCAAAACCCCTTCGCTCACGACCGACGTCGTGATCCTCTTGCCCGACGGGCGCGTCGTCCTGGTGCGGCGCAAGTACCCACCCCCGGGTTGGGCGCTCCCGGGCGGGTTCGTCGAGGTGGGCGAGAGGGTCGAGGAGGCCGCGGTCCGCGAGGCGAAGGAGGAGACCGGGCTCGCTGTGACCCTGGATCACCTCCTCCACATCTATTCCGAGCCGGGGCGGGACCCGCGGCAGCACACCGCGGCGGCGGTGTTCTTGGGGCGCGCCGCGGGAGATCCCTCGGGCGCCGACGACGCCGCCGAGGCGCGCGCCTTCTCCTTCGACGAGCTCCCCTCCCCCATCGCCTTCGACCACGCCCAGATCCTCGCCGACGCGCGCCGGTTCCTCCTCACCGGCGTCCGCCGCCGACCATGACCCCGCTCTCGGCCACCGACCGCGCCGCCCTCCTCGGCATCGCCCGCGCCGCCATCCTGGCCCACCTGGAGGGCAAGCCCTTCAAGGACCCCTCCGCCCAGGGCGCCCTCGCCGAGGTGCGCGGCGCGTTCGTCACCCTGCACGTGCGCGGCGAGCTGCGCGGCTGCGTGGGGACGTTCCAGCCCACCGAGTCCTTGGCCCGGACCGTGGCCAAGATGGCAGTCGCGGCGGCGAGCGACGACCCTCGCTTTTCGCCGCTCGGGCCGGGAGAGGTCGCCGACCTCGATCTCTCGATCTCGGCGCTCGGACCCCGGCAGCCGCTCCTCGACCCGCGGGCGGTGCGGGTGGGGGTGGACGGGCTCATCGTCCGCCGGGGGTGGCACCGAGGCGCCCTCCTCCCCAAGGTGGCGGTGGAGAACGGCTGGGCGGCGGAGGACTTCTTGAAACATGCCTGCCTGAAGGCCGGCCTCCCCCCCCGCGCCTGGCGGGAGCCGGGCACGGAGCTGGAGGTGTTTGCGGCCGACGAGTTCGGGGAGGAGCCTGCACCGTGATCGCCACCCTCCTCGGCGTCGTCGCCGCCGTCCTGGGCGTCTCCCTCCTCATCGTGGTCCACGAGGCCGGCCACCTCTGCGCCGCCCGCGCCCTGGGCATGAAGGTGGAACGCTTCAGCGTCGGCTTCGGGCCGGTGCTCTTCTCCTTCCGCCGCGTCGGCACCGAATTCGCGGTCTCGGCCCTGCCGCTCGGTGGGTACGTCAAGATCACCGGCATGGCCCCCGGAGAGGAGGTGGACCCCTCCGACCCGTCGCTCTACTCGAACCAGGCCCCCTACCGGCGGTTCCTCGCCATCCTCTCCGGCCCGGCGTCGAACTACCTGTCGGCGGTGGTCCTCGGGACCGCCCTCCTCCTCGGGCCCGGGCTCGGCCTGCCCGACCCCGGGCCGGCGGTGGGCAGGGTCCTCGAGGGAACCCCCGCACAGAGGGCTGGGCTCTCCCCCGGCGACCGGGTGGAGAGCGTCGCGGGCCAGAAGGTCGCGACCTGGGGGGAGCTCGTGGCCGCACTCCAGGCCCATCCCGGGCAAGAGATCGAGGTCGCGATCGAGCGGGGCGAGGGAACCTCCGCCCAGCAGCTCACCCTCTCGCTCACCCCGCGCGACGAGGGCGGCCTGGGCCGCGCCGGGTTCGAGCAACACCTGCTCCTCGTTCGAGAAGCGAGCCTTGGGGCCGCCCTCCGGGACGCCCTCCGGCGGACGAACGAGATCGCCAAGAGCCAGGTGACCGTGTTCGGGAAGCTCTTCTCCGGGGGCCGGGGCACGAAGCTCTCCGGGCCCATCGGCATCATCCAGCAGCTCCTCCACGCCGCGCAGGAGGGGCCGGCGGCCTTCTTGAACCTGCTCTGGATCATCTCGGTGGTGCTCGCGGTCTTGAACCTCTTCCCCATCCCCGCCCTCGACGGGGGCCGGCTCTTGTTCCTCGCCTACGAGGTGGTGACCCGCCGGCGGGTGAACGCGCGGGTCGAGAACGCGGTCCACCTCGTGGGCTTCGCCGCGCTCATCGCCCTCCTCGTCGGGGTGACGGTGCTCGGCGACCTGGGGCTGGGCGGGCGCCTCTCCCATCTCTTGGGTCGTTGACCGTGTCGGTCCGGGTCCTCTACTTCGCGGCCGCCCGGGAGGCGGCCGGCACCTCCCGGGAGGACCTCGCCCAGTCGCCGGCCACCGTGGCCGACCTGCGCGCGGCGCTCGCGGCCCGCCACCCCGCCCTGGCCCGGCTTTTGCCCCGCTGCCGGATCGCCGTGGACGAGGAGCTCGCCCCCGACCACGCACCCGTGCCCGACGGGTCCGAGGTGGCCGTCGTCCCCCCGGTGGCCGGCGGGGCGCCCCCGTTCGCGGTGGTGGACCGGCCGCTCTCGCTCGACGAGGTGGTCGAGGCGGTGGGGGGGACGTCCGCCGGGGGGGTCGTCACCTTCACCGGGACCGTCCGGGGGGAGACGCGCGGCCGGCGGGTGGTGCGGCTCGAGTACGAGGCCTACCGCCCGATGGCCGAGCGGGTCCTGGCCCGGATCGGCGAGGAGGTGGGAGCGGCACATGGCGCCACGCTTTCCGCGGTCCACCGCGTCGGGGTCCTCGTGCCCGGCGACGCCGCGGTGGTGATCGCCGCGGCCGCCCCGCACCGCGAGCCGGCCTTCCGGGCCTGCCAGGAGTGCCTGGAGCGACTCAAGCGGGAGGTACCTATCTGGAAACGAGAGGTGTTCGAAGACGGCTCCGAGTGGGTGGGCGCGGGACCTTAGGCGAGGGGTCGGGTCGCGCCGGACCCTTGGCGCCGCGCGGCCGCCGCTCTCCGCGCGGTCCGCCCGCGTGGTATCTTTCCCCGCGGCCGTGAAGATCCTCATCGCCGACGACGACCGCCTGGTCCGTACCATGCTCGCCGACCTCCTCGGCCAGCTCGGGCACGAGGTGATCGCGGCCGAGAACGGCGTCGAGGCGGTGGCGCTCTGGAAGCGGGAGGGGGGGGAGCTCCTCGTGCTCGACCTGCTCATGCCCCGCCTCTCCGGGCTCGATGCCCTGAGGGCCATGCGCCAGGCGGGGTGCTCCGCCCCCGCCATCCTCCTCACGGCCATCAGCGACCCCAGCGTCCGGGAGATGGAAGGGGCGGACGAGGTCCGGGTCCGGCTCGAGAAACCGGTGACCCGCCGGTCGCTGGAGCGGGCCCTGGCTCGGGCCATGGGCGATCGATGAGGCTCTCCCGCGCCCTGCTCCTGCTCGTCCTTCTGGCGAGCGCCGCCCCCATCGGCCTTCTGGGCCTCATGGTGGTGCGCTCTCGCGGCGGGATCGACGGGGCGGCCACCGCGGCGGTGATCCTGAGCCTGGGCCTGGCCGCGCTGGCGGCGGAGCTCCTCGCCCGGAGCGTCACGAGGCCCATCGCCGAGTGCGTGCGGGGGGCGCTGGAGATCGCCCGCGGCCGCTTCGGACGCCAGGTCTCGGTGAGGACCCATAACGAGATCGGCGACCTGGCCTACACCTTCAACCACATGTCGCGCGAGCTCGCCTCCTACGACGTCGAGAACCGGCGCCTCATCGAGGCCCTGGAACGCGGCTACCTCGACACCATCCGCAGCCTCGCCTCGGCCATCGACGCCAAGGACCCGTACACCCGGGGGCACTCGCAACGGGTGGCGGATCTGGCGGTGGAGATCGGCCGAGAGATGGGGCTCTCTCCCGAGGCCCAAAAGTCGCTGGAGTACGGGGGGGTGCTTCACGATATCGGCAAGATCGGGATGCCCGACGCCATCCTGGCGAAGTCCGAGCCCCTCACCGCCCGGGAACGCGACCTCGCCCGATCGCACCCGCGGGTGGGAGCCGAGATCGTCTCGGGCGTCGCCTTCCTCTCCGCGGCCGCGCCCGCCATCCGCAACCACCACGAGCGATGGGACGGGACCGGGTATCCGGACGGCCTTTCGGGAGAGGCCATCCCCCTCGTGGCCCGCATCGTCAACGCCGCCGACACCTGGGACGCCTGCACCTCCACCCGCCCCTACCAGAAGGCCTTCAACCCCGAGGAGGTCCTCGCCATCATGGCCACGCTCCGCGGGACGCAGCTCGATCCGGCGGTCCACGACGCCCTGGTGCGGGTGATCCGGGGGCGCTCGTCGGCCCGGTCCGCGCCCGCAGCCTAGACGGTGGCTCCTCCCTCGAACCCTGTTGCGGCTGCCCCACGGTTGGGGCCACACTCTCCCCCAAAGCCTTCGCCCTTCCGGCGAAGGCCCTTCTTCGCCATCCTCGAGGAGACTCCTTGACCCTCCGGCTCGCCATCTTCGACCTCGACGGGACGCTCGTCGATTCCCTCGACGACCTCACCACCTCCGTGAACCACGCGCTTCGGCTGGCCGGGCTGCCCCTGCGCAGCCGCGACGAGGTGAGGACCTTCGTGGGCGACGGCGCCCGACCGCTCATCGCTCGCTCGGTGGGGGATCACCGCGAGCGGATGGAGGAGGTGCTCGCCACCTGGCGCGTCTACTACGAGGAGCACCTGCTCGACCAGACCCGGCCCTACCCGGGGATGGTCGAGGTCCTCTCCCGGGCCCGCTGCCCGCTCGCCGTCCAAACCAACAAGCCCGGGGCCATGGCGCGGCGGATTCTCGAGGGCCTGGGCCTCCTCACCCGCTTCGCGGTGGTCTTGGGCGGCGGCGAGGCGCCGCCCAAGCCGGATCCGGGGGGGGTACGGGCGATCCTCGAGAAGGTGGGCGCACGCGCCGAGAACGCGGTGCTCGTGGGCGACACCGCGGTCGACTTCGCCACGGCGAGGAACGCCGGGGTCGCATTCGTGGGCGTGAGCTGGGGGATCGTCCCCCGGGAGGAGCTGGTCCGTGCCGGCGCCCAGAACCTCGTGGATCGGCCGGAAGAGCTGGCCGCCTTCTTGTCCTAGGGGAAGCTCCCCGAAGGAGCGGATCCTCTTCATCTTCGCGAAACGCCAGGGCGGGGGCCCTCGGCCTCCTCCTTTCCCGGGGGCAAAAACTCGATCGGCGCAAGAGCCCGTGGTACCGAGGCGACATGCTGCGCGTGGCGCTCAAGATCCTCCTCGCCGCCGCGGCCCTGGCTGCCGTCTGGGCCTTCGTCCCCATCGGCGGGCAGACCCTCGCCGAGCGCTTTCACCGGGCCGGAGGCGCGGCCGCCTTCGCCGAGCGAACCTTCGAGGAGCTCCGCGTCGCGGTGGAGCGCCGGGAACAGAAGCCGAAGCCGAGGGTCCCCCGCGGCCAGGCTCGCTCAGGGAGCGCGGTCGCCCATCCGTCCGAGGACTACAGAGCCTCGGACCAAAAGGCCCTGAACCGCATCCTCACGAGCCGCCTCGAAGATCGGTGACCGCCGTAGAGGTGGTCCACCCCGGGCGGCGACCCTTTCGGTCGAGCCCGGCTCGCCCGTGGGGAGAGTGCGCCTCGGGCTCTCTCTTTGGAAGAAGTGGGAGCGCGTTCCGGTTGATCGGGGGCGGCTTTTTTGCTATCGAGCGCCCTTCTATGGCCGAGACCACCCCGAAGAAGAAGACGGCACCGCGCCCCAAGGGCGACGGGAAGAAGGCCTGCACCATCGCGGGCTGCACGCGCGGCTACCGCGCCAAGGGATTGTGCTTTTTCCACTACCGGAAGTGGCGGCGCGGCGAGCTCGAGTCGAAGCCGCCCCGCTACACCGTCTGCTCCAGGCCCGACTGCGAGAAGCGGGTGAAGGAGCACGGCCTGTGCGAGGAGCACTTCACCGCCTGGAAGAAGGCCCGCAAGAAGAACCAGGGCTCCGCGGCCGCCGCCTAGGGCGTTCCCCCCGGGGCCGGGACCTCAAGAGCCCAATCCTCCCCGGGAGGGGAGCTGCCTCTCCACGGCGCGCAGCGCGGCGGCGAGGAGCTCCACCTCGCGCTGGGTGGGATCGGCCCGGGAGAAGAGCAGGCGCATCTCGGCGAGGATGTGTTCCGGGTTTTGTGGGTTCAAGAAGCCGGTCCGGCCGAGCAGCCCTCGCGCCAGATCAAAGAGCGCCTCGACCGTGGCCTGCCGGGCGGGCTCCGCCGCGGGAGCGGCATATTGGCAGGGCGGGGGGGCCCGGACCGCGAGGCCGATCTCGTAGCAGATCACCGCCGCCGCCTGGGCCAGGTTCATGGAGTCGTAGCCGGGGTCGGTGGGGATGGTGCAGACCGCCTGGCAAAACGAAAGGTCCCGGTCCGAGAGCCCCCGGCGCTCCTCCCCGAAGACCACCGCCACCTCCCCCACCCGGTTCTTGAGCTCCGCGGCCAGCTCCCGGGGAAATAGCCGCGGCCGTCCCGCGACCGCCCGCGAGGTGGTCCCGCAGGCCCACGTGGCGGAGCCGAGCGCTTCCCGAAGATCGGCGTGGAAGGTCATCCGGCCGAGGAGGTCCTCCGCGTGCCGCGCCAGCCGGGCCGCCCGGGAGAGCACGTCGTCAATCGCCGACCCCGACCCCCCTCCCCGAGGCCCGCCCCCCCAGGAGGCGGGCGGGACCACCGAAAGCTCCTTGAGGCCGAAGTTCTTCATGGCCCGGGCCACCGCCCCCAGGTTCTCCGCGCTCTGCGGCCGGTGCAAGACCACGCGGATCATCGGCACGCTCGCCCTCCCGGGGGCCTCATCCACCCCGTGTACCCCCCATCGCTTTTGACCGTATAACATCCTCGCCATGATGACCGACGACCTGCTCCGGGCGCAGCTCCCCCACACGCTCCGGCAGCTCGACCTCCCCGCCCTGGGACAGCTCTACCGCGGAAAGGTCCGGGACAACTACTCCCGGGGCGACCGGATCGTGATGGTCACCACCGACCGGATCTCGGCCTTCGACCACGTCCTCGGCACGATCCCGTTCAAGGGCGAGGTCCTTTCCCGGCTCACCGCCTTCTGGTTCGAGAGGGTGAAGGACCTCGCCCCAGTCCACCTCCTCGAGGTCCCCGACCCGAGCGTCATGGTGGTGAAGCGGGCGACACCGTTCCCGGTGGAGATCATCGTCCGCGGCTACATCACCGGCTCTTTGTGGCGCGACTACCAGGCGGGGAAGGCCGGGGCCTACGGCATCGCCTGGCCCGCCGGCCTCCGCAAGGACCAGCGCCTCGACCAGTCCGTCGTCACCCCCTCGACCAAGGCCGAGTACGGCCGCCACGACGAGCCCATCAGCGAGGGGGAGATCCTCCGCCAGGGGCTCGTCGCCCCGGCGGTCTGGGGAGAAGCCAAGAAGGTGGCCCTCTCGCTCTTTGAGCGCGGTCAAGAGTGGGCCCGCTCCCGGGGGCTCATTCTCGTCGACACGAAGTACGAGATGGGGACGAGCGAGGGACGCCTCCTCGTCATCGACGAGATCCATACCCCGGACAGCTCGCGGTACTGGATGGCGGAGGGGAGCGAAGAGCGGTTCGAGCGGGGGGAGGAGCAGCGGATGCTCGACAAGGAGAACATCCGCCAGTGGCTCATCCAGAAGCACGGGTTCTCGGGCCAGGGAACCCCGCCGCCCCTCACCGACGAGGTGCGGGTCTCCCTCTCCCGGACCTATCTGAACCTCTTCGAGCGTCTCACCGGGGAGACGTTCCGCTCCGAGGTCGGCTCGGTCGAGGAGCGGATCAAGCGGAACCTCGCGGCCGCGGGCTACCCGGTCGACTCCTAGGCCCGCTTCAGGCCTCGGGGCGCCGGGCCACCACCACGTCGCGGAGGATGGCCTGGTCCACCCGGTGCTGGAACCGGTGGTAGGGGGGGGAGTCGCAGGGCTCGAGGCCGCTCTTCGCCAATGTCTCGGCCACCACCTCCCGCTTCGCCACCCGGACGTTCCAGGCGATCCCGAGCGCTCCTCCCGGCCGGAGCGCCTCTCGCCAGACGGGCGCCGCCTCCCGGAGGAGGTCGAGGGGGCTCCGGGACAATTCGCCCCGCGGTCCGCTGCTGCCGTGCTGGACGCCGTAGGGCGCATCGGCCACCACCAGGTCGAAGGAGCGGGGCGGGTACACCACGGCGCTCTCCAGGGTGCTGGCGTTCACCACCGCGAGGTGGAGCGCCCGGCCCTCCCGGAAACCGGCCTTGTCGAGGCCGATGTCGAGGGCGATCCGGGGGTGGCCCTTCACCTGCCCCAGGTGGACGCGGTGCTTGAGACGCTTGTCCTTCACCCAGCGCTGGATGAAGAGGGCGTAGGCGTCGAAGTCCCGGCGATCGATCTCGACGCCCGCGGCGTCGAACCCGTACAGGAGCGCCTGGTTGAGCGTCGTCCCCCGCCCGCAGAGGGGATCGAGCACGGTGAAGGTGCGCTCGGAAAGCTCCCGGGCGAAGGCCGAGGAGGCCAGGGTCACGTTGAGGAGGAGCTTCGTGAAGGTCTCGTTGGTCTTCCCCGCGTACCGCTGGATCGAGACGAGGTCGGAGTCGAACCGGTCGAGGCGCCTCAGATCGAGGGGCTCGAGGCGCCCGCCGGACAGAGCGAAGAGGGCGAAGGTCGAGGAGAGGTTGGAGAGCACCGAGAGAGCCCGCCCCGAAAGCTCCTCGGCGGAGAACACCAGGTACCGGACCGAGCCCAGCGTTTCCACCCGGGGGGCGTCGATCGCCCCCCGAAGGACTCCCTCCCCGAAGACCGCCAGCTCGGCCAGGGTGAGCCCGGCGGCCGCGTCGGCGTAGACGCGGTTCGCGGAGGGAGAGACGAGGAGCGCGTACTCGGGCACGCCTTCCCTCCCGCTCACTCCCCCAGGACCCGCCGGAAGATGGTGTCCACCTCGCGGAGGTGGTGCCCGAGGTCGAAGCAGGCGTCGATCTCCTCCGGGGAGAGGACTTTTCCCACTTCCCGGTCCCGCTTCAAGGCGGTGCGGAAGTCGACCTTCTCCTCCCAGACCTTCATGGCGTTTCGCTGCACGAGGACGTACCCCTCCTGTCGCGGCAGGCCCTTCTCCACCAGGGCGAGGAGCACCCGGCCGGCGTCGTAGAGCCCTCCGGTCAGCTCCAGGTTCTCGCGCATCCGCTCCGGGTAGACCCGCAGGTCCTCGATGAGCCCCGCGAAGCGGGAGAGGGCGAAGTCGAGGGCGCTCGTCGCGTCCGGAGCGATGACCCGCTCCACCGACGAGTGGCTGATGTCGCGCTCGTGCCAGAGGGCGACGTCCTCCAGGGCCGCCACGGCGTACCCCCGGAGCAGCCGGGAGAGCCCGGTGAGGTTCTCGGAGAGGATGGGGTTGCGCTTGTGGGGCATGGCCGAGGAGCCCTTCTGGCCGGGCGTGAAGGGTTCCTCCACCTCGCGCACCTCGGTCCGCTGCAGGTGTCGTACCTCGGTGGCCTGCTGCTCCAGCACCGCCCCCGTCACGGCCAGCGCGCAGAAGAACTCGGCGTGGCGGTCGCGCGCCACCACCTGGGTGGCGGCCGGCTCGGCGCCCGAGAGCCCGAGCTTCTTCATGACCTGGGCCTCCACCCTCGGGTCGAGGGCCGCGTAGGTGCCCACCGCCCCGGAGATCTTGCCCACCGCCACCGCCCCTTGGGCGCGCAAGAGCGCCTCGCGCCTCCGGGCCCAGGCCGCGTAAAAGCCGCAGAGCTTCAGCCCGAAGGTGGTGGGCTCCGCGTGGATCCCGTGGCTGCGACCGATCATGGGGGTGCGCCGGTGCTCCAGCGCCCGCCTCTTCACCGCCGCCATGACCCGGTCCAGGTCGGCGACGAGGATCGAGGAGGCTTCCTTGAGCTGGACCGCGAGGCAGGTGTCGAGCACGTCCGAGGAGGTCATGCCCCGGTGCAGATGGCGCGCCGCTGGCCCCCCCCGCTCCTCGAGGAAGGTGAGGAAGGCGATGACGTCGTGCTTCACGGTCCGCTCGATCTCCTCGATCCGGGCCACCTCCGCCGGTCCGAAGACGAAGCCCTGGAAGGTGCGCTCGAGCGCTTCCCGGTCGGCGAGCGGGACCATTCCCCCCTCGGCCATGGCCTCGCAGGCGGAGAGCTCGATGTCGAGCCAGATGCGAAATCGGTGCTCCGGGGACCACAGTCTGCTCATCTCGGGCCGGGTGTAGCGGGGGATCATGCCCTTCTCCTCCTACCTTCCGGTCGAGCCGAAGCCGCCGCTGCCACGGGCCGTACCCCCGAGCGCCTCGACCAGGACGAGGTCGGCCCGGACTACCGGGGCGATCACCAGCTGGGCGATCCGCTCGCCGCGCCCGAACGAGACCGCCTCCCTTCCGTGGTTCACGAGGACGACGGAGAGCTCGCCGCGGTAGTCGGAGTCGACCGTCCCGGGTGCATTCACCATCCCCACCCCGTGGCGGAGGGCGAGCCCGGAGCGCGGGCGGACCGAGCCCTCGTAGCCTTGGGGGATCTCCACCGAAAGCCCGGTGGGGACGAGCCGGCGCTCCCCGGGCGCGAGGGAGAACGGTTCGTCGGCGCGCAAGTCCAGGCCCGCCGCGCCCTCGGTCTCGTAGCGCGGGAGCTCGAGCGGCGGGCCCCGGTTCCCCACCCGGCGGACCCAAAGCGTGACGGGCATGCCCATCCTCCCCATGACGCCGGGCCGCCCGCCGCCTCCCGAGGAAAACGGCGGCGAGCGGACGTCCCCGTGTGAGGCCGGGCCCGGGACCCCTGGCCTCTACTTGGCCGGCTCCGCCCTCTTCCCGGCCGCCTCCGCCAAGGCCTCCTTGCGGGAGAGCCGGACCTTGCCCTGGCGGTCGACGGAGATCACCTTGACGAGGACCTCCTCGCCCTCGGAGAGGACGTCGGAGACGCTCTTCACCCGCTTGTCCGAGAGCTCGGAGATGTGGATGAGGCCGTCGGTGCCCGGGAAGATCTCCACGAAGGCGCCGAACTCGGCGATCTTGCGCACCGTGCCGAGATAGGTCTTCCCCACCTCCGCCTCCTGGGTGAGGCCGCGGATCATCTTGATGGCCTCGTCGACCTTCTCGCTGTTGGGGCTGGCGATCGAGACCGAGCCGTCGTCCTCGATGTTGATCGAGGTGCCGGTCCGGGCGGTGATGTCCTTGATGGTCTTGCCGCCGGGGCCGATGATGTCCTTGATGCGTTCCGGCCGGACCCGGATGGTGGTGATCCTTGGGGCGTAGGCCGAGATCGAGGGGCGCGGGGCTGCGAGCGCCTTGGCCATCTCCGAGAGGATGTGGCGCCGCCCCTGGGCCGCCTGGGCGAGGGCCCGCTCCAGGATCTCCCTGGTCACGCCGCCGATCTTGATGTCCATCTGGATCGAGGTGATGCCCTGGGCGGTGCCGCAGACCTTGAAGTCCATGTCCCCGAGGTGATCCTCGTCGCCCAGGATGTCGGAGAGGATGGCGATCTTGTCCCCCTCCTTGATGAGGCCCATGGCGATGCCGGCCACCGGGGCGCTGATGGGCACGCCGGCGTCGAGGAGGGACAGGCACCCTCCGCACACCGAGGCCATCGAGGAGGAGCCGTTCGACTCCATGATGTCGGAGACGATCCGGACCGTGTAAGGGAACTTGTCCTCCGCGGGCATCACGTAGCGGAGGGCCCGCTCCGCCAGGGCTCCGTGGCCGACCTCGCGCCGGCCCGGGCCGCGCAGAAACTTGACCTCGCCCACCGAGAAGGGCGGGAAGTTGTAGTGCAGCATGAACTTCTTGAAGGTCATCCCGGTGAGCTGCTCCACCCGCTGCTCGTCCTCGCTCGTGCCCAGGGTGGTGGTCACCAGGGCCTGCGTCTCGCCCCGGGTGAACAGCGCCGAGCCGTGCGCCCGGGGAAGGAGCCCCACCTCGCAGCTGATGGAGCGGATGTCGGTGGTGGTCCGGCCCCCGATCCGGCGCCCCTCGTCCGTGATCATCCGGCGCATGTACTCGTACTTGACCTCCTCGTAGTAGGCCTTCACCTCCTTCTCCCGGACCGAGAGGGCAGCGAGCTTCGCCGGATCGCCGGCCGCCTCGGCCCTCAGGTCCTCGAGGAGCTCCTTCTTCACCTCCGAGAGCCGACCGTAGCGGTCGTGCTTCTCGTGCCGGCCGTAGGCCTCCCTCACCTTCTCGAAGGTGAGGGCCCTCACCCGGGCCTTCAGGGCGGCGTCGTTGGGCGGGGCCTCGAAGGGGCGGCGCGGGCCCGCCCCGGAGGCCTCCCGGAGCGCATCCTGGGCGTCGAGCAGGTCTCGCACCGCCTCCTGCCCGAAGAGGAGCGCGTCTACCATCACCGCCTCGGACACCTCGCGGGCCCCGCCCTCGACCATGACGATGGCGTCGCGGGAGGCGGCCATGATCACGTCGAGGTCGGCCTCGGCTCGCTGGGCCAGGGTGGGGTTCGCCACGAACTGGCCGCCGATGCGCCCCACCCGGACCCCGGCGATGGGGCCGTTGAAGGGGACGTCCGAGACGTGCAGAGCGGCCGAGGCCCCGGTCAGGGCGAGGACGTCGGGGTCGTGCTCCTGGTCGAACGAGTAGACCGTGGCGACGATCTGGGTCTCGTAGGCGTAGCCCTCGGCAAAGAGCGGCCGGAGGGAACGGTCCACGATGCGCGAGGTGAGGGTCTCCTTCTCGGTGGCCCGCCCCTCGCGCCTAAAGTAGCTGCCCGGAACGCGGCCCGCGGCGGAGAGCTTCTCCTGGTAGTCGACCGTCAAGGGGAAGAAGTCGATGCCCTCGCGCTTCTCTGGGGCGGACACCACCGTGACGAGGACCATCGAGTCGCCCTGACGCACCCACGCCGCTCCGTGGGCCTGCTTGGCGATCTTGCCGGTCTCGAGCACGATCTCGCTCGACCCGACCTTTGCGGACTTCCTTATGGGATTCATGTGTGCCTTCCTGGCGGGCGCGGGGTTCTTCCCCGGCGCCTGGTTCACCGCGGCCCGGCCCGGCCAGGGAACGCTGGAAGGCGCTTCTGTTCCTCATTCCGCGGCCCCTCTCCCGAGGGGCGGTCGAATCGGAAACGGAAGCGTCAGCTGCGCCCCTCGTCGGGCCCGCTCGGACGCGGGTCCTCTTCTAGACCGCGCCCCGAAGCTCCCGGAGCGCGAGCGCCCCGACCAAGGCCGGGGCGCCGTTCTCGGCACCGCTACTTGCGGATGCCGAGCTGCTCGATGAGGGCCTTGTACCGGCCCTGGTCCACCGTTCTCAGGTAGTCGAGAAGGCGGCGCCGCTGCCCGACCAGCTTGAGCAGGCCGCGGCGGCTGTGGTGGTCCTTCTTGTGGGTCTTGAAGTGCTCGGTGAGGTAGGCGATCCGCTCGGAAAGGAGCGCGACCTGTACCTCGGGCGACCCGGTGTCCTTGTCGTGCCGCTTGTATTTCTGGACGAGCTGCTGCTTTTTCTCCTGGACGAGCGCCATAGCGGTCCCTTGCTCCTCGTTAACGTTGTCCTCACCGCCGCGGGGGCGAAGGCGCGCGCCGCGGGCGGCAGTGGGCGCGAGTGAAAACGGGGTCTTAAGCCAAGAACGCTTGAGAGTCAACGGATTACGCTCTTTTACCGCCCGAGCTCGGCGGCGGAGAGGAAGACCCGCACAGGTTTGAGCCGCCCCGAAGATGCCCGGCAGACCGCGACCAGCCGGCCCGCCTCGTCCACGGCGCGGAAGAGCCCGCCCTCGCACCCCAAGGCGGCGACCGACCGTCCAAAGGAGAGATCCGCCGCCTCCCGGGGCAAGACCCTCGCCTCGGGCAGGGCCCTAAGCGCCGCGGCGGGCGGAACGAGGAGCCCTTGGACCGCCTCGGGCCCGCCCTCTTTGGCCAGCGCCTCCAGGGACTCGAGCGCGACCGCCTCCCGAAGCTCGAAACCGCTCGACCGGGTTCGCCGAAGCGCCGCGAGGTGCGCCGGCAACCCCAGGGCTCGCCCCAGGTCCGAGGCCAGGGTCCGCACGTAGGTCCCCTTGCCACAGGAGACGGCGAGCCGCGCCGGCCGAATTCCCCCCGCGGCAGGTCCGAGCTCGAGGAGCTCGAGCGAATCGACCCGGACCTTGCGGGGCGAGCGCGCGACCACCTCCCCGGCCCGCGCCGCCTCGAAGAGCCGCCTCCCCCCGACCCGCACCGCCGAGAACATGGGAGGGAGCTGGAGGATCTCGCCCCTGAGCGAGGGGAGCGCCGCGAGGAGCTCCTGCTCGGAGAGGGCGGAGGCGTCGGCCCGCGCCACCACCTCTCCCTCGCCGTCCTCGGTCAAGGTCCCCGCCCCGAAGACCACGGTCGCCTCGTAGGACTTGTCCCCCTCGGCGAGGAACTGCTGGAGTCGGACCGCGTCCCCGAGGCAGACGACGAGGACGCCCGTGGCCAGAGGGTCGAGCGTGCCGGCGTGGCCGGCCTTGCGAGCGCGGAGCGCCCCCTTGACCCGGGCCACCACGTCGAACGAGGTCGGACCCGCCGGCTTGTCGACGACGAGGACGCCCGAGGGAGAAGGGGCGGTGGTCAGGGCTCGTCGTCCTCGCTCGCGCCCGGGGTCGCCCCGGCCGCTCCTCCGGGGAGGGCGGGCCCCCCGTCCCGGGCCCGCACCTCGCGGAGGAGGCGGTCGATCCGGTCGCCTCGCTCCACCGACTCGTCGTAGACGAACCTGAGGTGGGGCGTGTAGCGGAGCCCCAGGGCCCGGGAGACCTCCCGCTGCAGGAAGGCGGCAGCGGCGCGCAGGCCCTCCATGGTCCGGTCCCGGACCGGCCCGTCGGCGTGCACCGAGACGTAGGCGGTGGCCTCCCTGAGGTCGGGGGACATCTTCGCTCCGGTCACGGTGATGAAGCCCGTCACCCGGGGATCCTTGAGTCCCCGGGCGAGGAGCGCCGACAGCTCGCGGCGGAACTCTTCGGCCACGCGGACCGGGCGGTCGTGGGCGGGCATGGCGGTTCATTCCTCCCCTTTGCCGGGCCCGCCCCGGGGCCTTTGCCGGGGAGCCGGCCGGGTCGCCTCCTTCGACCCCCACCCCGGCGCTCCCTCCGCCTCGGCAAGCGTGCGCATCTCCCCCTCGCCCATGCCGTCCCCGTAGGGCACGATCTCCAGCTCCCGTTCGGTGATCTGGATCTGCCCGCCGTGCATGGCGGCCACAAAGTTGGCCACCTTGTCGAGCGCCTCGTTCACGAAGGCGTGGTCGTTTCCCACCGCCGCCACCCCCAGGACGCTCCGCTGCCACAGGTCGTTCTCCCCCACCTCGGCGATGGAGACGTTGAAACGAGCCCGGACGCGGTCCAGGGCCGACCGGACCAGGTGGCGCTTCGATTTCAGGGACCCGGGGTCGGGAAGGTGGAGGGTGAGGCGAAGGACTCCGACGAACATGGCGCGTGCCCAGAGTGCCCGGGGGCTCCTCCCCGGGAAGGCGAGAGGCGAAGGACCCTCGGCGAAGCCGGCGGATGGAGCGATCCCCCCGCCGGCAGGGGCAGAAGCGGCCCTTCTAGTCCAAGGAGGGCCGGATCTCCTCCAGCTCGAACACCTCCAAGGTGTCCCCCGGCTTCACGTCGTTGTAGCCCTCGATGGCGATGCCGCACTCGAACCCGGAGGCCACCTCGCGAACGTCGTCCTTGAGCCTCTTCAGCGAGGCGATCTTGCCGGTGTGGATGACCTTACGGTCGCGCAGGACGCGAACCGTCCCGGTGCGCTTCACCACCCCCTCGGTCACGGCCGAGCCGGCCACCGCCCCGATCTTGGGGATGTTGAAGAGCTGGCGGACCTCGACCTTGCCGAGCGGCTTCTCCTTGATGATGGGCTCGAGCAGCCCGGCCATCTCCTCCCGGATCTTGTCGATCGCCTCGTAGATGATGTCGAAGAGGAGGATCTTCACCCCCTGCTGGGCGGCGATCTGGGCCACCTTGGCCTCGGGCTTGGTCGAGAACCCCACGATGACGGCGGTCCCGGCCACCGCCGTGAGGACGTCGGACTCGGTGATCGCGCCCACGCCCGAGTCGAGGATCTTCACCCCCACCTTCTTGGTGGCGGCCTTCTCCAGGGCCTGGGTGACGGCCTCGGCGGAGCCCTGGACGTCGGCCTTGACGACCACGTTGAGCACCTTCTGGCCGCTCGACTTCGACTTCGCGAAGAGGTCCTCGAGGGTGGCCTTGCCGCTCGTGGCGGCGAGCTCCTCCCGGCGCTGGCGCTCCCCGCGGTGCTCGGCCACCTCCTTCGCGGCCTTCTCGTCCTGCACCACGTTGAACTCGTCGCCGGCGGTGGGGACGCCCGAGAGCCCGAGCACCTCCACCGGGTAGCCCGGCCCGACGTCGTCCACCTGCTCCCCCCGCTCGTTCATGAGGGCCCGGACCCGCCCGTAGTGGGCGCCGGTGACGAGCGCGTCGCCCACCCGCAGGGTCCCCTCCTCCACGAGCACGGTGGCCACCGGGCCGCGGCCCTTCTCGAGCTTGGCCTCGATCACGTGGCCCGCCGCGAGCTTCTCCGGGTTGGCCTTGAGCTCCAGGACCTCGGCCTGCAGGGCGATGTACTCGAGCAGCTCGGGGATGCCCTGCTTCGTCCGGGCGGAGACGGGGAGCATGATGGTGGTGCCGCCCCACTTCTCGGACACGAGCTCGTACTCGGTGAGCTGCTGCATGACCCGCTCGGGCGAGGCGGTGGGCTTGTCGACTTTGTTGATGGCGACGAGGACCGTCACCCCGGCCGCCTTGGCGGCCCGGATCGACTCCACCGTCTGCGGCATCACCCCGTCGTCCGCCGCCACCACGAGGACGACGAGGTCCGTCACCTGCGCCCCGCGCTGGCGCATGGAGGTGAAGGCCTCGTGCCCGGGGGTGTCGAGGAAGGTGATGGGCCCGTGGGGCGTGGTGACCGAGTAGGCCCCGATGTGCTGGGTGATGCCGCCCGCCTCCCCCGCCGCCACGTCGGCTTGGCGGATGGCGTCGAGCAGGGAGGTCTTTCCGTGGTCGACGTGCCCCATCACCGTGACCACGGGCGGCCGGATGACGAGCTTCGACTCGTCCTCGGGGACCTCGGGGATGTACTCCTCGACCTCGAAGCCCTTCTTCTCGACGGAGAAGCCGTTCTCGATGGCCAGCACCGCCGCCGTGTCCGCGTCGATCTGGGCGTTGATGGTCACCATCTTGCCGCCCTGCATGAGCTTGCGGATGAGGTCGGCGGCCTTCACCCCCATGGCCTGGGACAGCTCCGAGATCGAGATGGTCTCCTCGATCCGGATGACCTTCTTGTGCTCGGCCCGCTCGGTGATCTGGGTCTTGGCCCCCTTCTTGGTGGGCTTCTTCTTCTTCCCCCGGATGGGCACGTACGCCCGGTCGCTCATGGCGGCCTGGAGCAGCTCCTTCCCGGAGAAGCTCTTGGCCGCCTCCTCCGAGGCGGGGCGGCCGCCGCCCCGCCCGCGGCGCTTGTCGCGGGAGACGTCGATGAACTCGCGGTCGCGTCCGAGCGATCCCGGCACCACCTTCAGCTCTCGCACCTCGCCCAGGGCCCGTGGGCCGGGCGCCTGCGGGAACGACTGCCGCGGAGTGGGCGGCGTCACCCGCCGCACGGGCACGAGCGGGCGGGAGATCACGACCGCCTGGGTGGAGGTCGGCCGTATCGCGCGCGGGTCGACCTGGGGCCGCGCCTCGGTGCGGGCGGCCTGCCCGGCCGAAGGGACGCTCGAGCGGACCGGGACGCCACCGGCGGAACGGACGGGTGCAGCGAGAGGCTTGTGGGGAGCGGGCGGCAAGGGCGCGGAGGGGGCGAGAGGAGCGGCGGCCGAGAGAGAGACCTGGGCCCCTGGTGGGTTCGCCTGCAGGGGGGGGTCCTCGACCCGGGGAGCTGGTTCATCGGCCAGGGTGGCCGGAGCCTGGGCCGCGAGCGGCAGCTCGGCCACCTGCGCCGGGGCGGGCGAGAGCTCGCCCGGGGCGGCTGCG
This sequence comes from Anaeromyxobacter sp., assembly GCA_035686075.1. GTDB lineage: Bacteria > Myxococcota > Myxococcia > Myxococcales > Anaeromyxobacteraceae > Anaeromyxobacter. The sequence continues at coordinate 30,344 of DASRZU010000041.1, read as the reverse complement.
GGCGCGGCGGAAAGGGCGGGAGCTTCCGGGGGAGGCGCCGCCAGCTCCGGCTCGAGCGCCGAGGGGAGAGGCGTCTCGTGGGCGGACTCGGGGAGATGGGCCGCCGCGGCGCCGTCGTGGTGCGCCCTGCGCCTCACCACGAACCCCGGGCCCGAAGGTCGGGCCGGGGCCGGCTTCGGCTTTCGCTCGGCCAGGATCCGGTCGAAGGCCGAGGACGCCTGATCGTCCTCCAAAGACGAGGAGTGGCTCTTCACCTCGAGGTAGCCGAGAGCGTGGAGCTTCTCGACGAGCTCCTGGTTGGAGAGCTCGATCCCGTGCTCCTTGAGCTGCTTGCCGAGCTCGTGGACCCGCTTCTTCGTCATTGCCTAGACTCCTAATTCTTCCGGGCGCTTTCCGTCAACACGGCCGCGAGCGCTCGCGCGTCCGCGACCACCGCCTTGGCCCTGAGCGCCCGGGGGAAGGACCTTCGCACGAGGGCGCGATCGAGGCAGGAACGGGAGGGATGAAGCCAGGCCCCTCGCCCCCCGGCCTTGGCCGTGACCACGAGCCCCCCGCTTTCGGCGAAGCGCAGGAGCATCGCGGGCGCAGCCTTCTGGCCGCAGCCGATGCAGGTCCGAACGGTCTGTCTGCGAGCCAAGGTCAAGTGCCCGTCCCTTCCGTCCCCGCGGCTCGAGCCTTCTCCGCCTCGAGCTCCGCCCTGAGCTTCGCCTCCTCCTCGAGGTACACCCCCACGGCGTGCTTGATCTGACGGGCCTTCTTGATGCCGAGGCCCGTGGAGTCGGCCAGCTTGTTCACGTCGCCCTCGCCATGCACTGCTTCGACGGTCGGGTAGCCCGCGAGCTTCAACTGCTCGACGGTCTTCTCCCCCACCCCGCGGACCCGGGCGAACCGCTCCTCCTGGGTGAGCCCATCGGGGTGCCGGCGGGCCTCCGCCAGGCGGGCCGCCTCCCGCTCCTGCTCGAGCTGGATCTCCTTCTCCGCGTCGGTGATCGACTGCTCCCGGGCGCGCTTCTGGAGATCGGGGATCATGTCCATGTTGAAGCCGGGGAACTGGGTCAGCATCTCGGGCGCGGCATTGGCGACGTCCTGGGCCTTGCGGAACCCGTGGGCGTAGAGCATCTCCTGGGTGCCCTCCGGGATGGCGATGGCGGAGAAGCTCTCCTTCGCGAACTCGTGCATCTCCTTGACCCTTGTCTCGGAGTTGATGTCGAGCTTCCAGTTGGTGAGCTGGGAGGCGAGGCGGACGTTCTGTCCGCGGCGGCCGATGGCGAGGGAGAGCTGGTCGTCGGGGACGATGATCTCCATGGCCCGGTTCTGCTCGTCGAGCAGGACCCGGGAGACCTCGGCCGGGGCCAAGGCGTTGCAGACGAAGCGGGCCGGGTCCTCGTCCCAGGGGACGATGTCGATCTTCTCGCCGCGCAGCTCCTGGACCACCGCCTGGACCCGGCTGCCCTTCATGCCCACGCAGGCGCCCACCGGGTCGACGTCGGAGTCTCGGGAGCTGACCGCAATCTTGGCGCGCCCTCCCGGCTCCCGGGCGGCCGCCTCGATCACCACCACCCCCTCGGCGATCTCCGGCACCTCCATCTCGAAGAGGCGCTTCAAGAGATCGACCGAGGCGCGGGAGAGGATGATCTGCGGCCCCTTCGACTCCCGCAAGACGTCCATCACGAAGGCCTGGATCCGGTCGCCGGCGCGGTAGCTCTCGCGGGGGACCTGCTCCCTCACCGGCAAGACCGCCTCGGCCCGGCCCAGATCGACGATCACGTTCCCCCGCTCGAAGCGGCGGACGATGCCGGTGATCACCTCGTTCTTGCGATCCTTGTACTCGTTGAACACGTTCTCGCGCTCGGCGTCGCGGGTGCCCTGGATCATCACCTGCTTGGCGGTCTGGGCGGCGATGCGGCCGAAGGAGCGGCGATAGGTCTTGAGCTTCAAGAGGTCGCCCCATTGGTCGTCCTGGGCGCGCGCCTCGGCCTCGTCCTCGGGCCGGTAGTAGATGGGGAAGTCGAGCTCGTCGCCCGGCTCCACCTCGATGCCCTTGTCGTGGGCCACCCGGACCGGGATCATGTTCACCGGGTCGGGGATGGGGTTCGCCTCGGTGGGATCGTCCACGATGGTGAGGACCTGGAACAGATCCACCTGGCCCTTCTCCTCGTCGTAGCGGGCCTTCAGGGCGCGCTCCATCCCGAAGTGGCGCTTGGCGGCGCTCCCGATCGCCTCCTCCAGGATCTCGATGAGCTTGGGGCGATCGATCCCCTTGTCCTTCGCGACCTGGTCCAGGATGAGGTTCAGGTTCACGTTCTGCTGCATGGTCAGTCCTTCCTCCGAAGGTCTTGGACCGCGTCGTATTCGAGGTGGGCCTTGGCGATCCGATCGAGAGGGATCCGGTGCAAGACGCCGTCGACCTCGACCAGGACCGCCCCATCGCCGGCGCCGCGAAGAACGCCGGTGAAGCGCTTTCGGGGCGGCTGCCCCGGGGCGGTGTCCGGCACGGGGGAAAAGGCCCTCACCTCGACCCGCTCTCCCGCGAAGCGCTCGAAGTCGCTCGGCTTGCGGAGCGGGCGCTCGACACCGGGCGAGGAGACCTCCAGGTCGTAGGCCGGCTCGATGAGGTCCTCGACGTCGAGGATCGGCTCCACCGTCCGGCTCACCTCCTGGCACTCGTCGATCCCCACCCCCCCCGGCCGGTCCACGAAGAGCCGAAGCGTCCAGCGGCCCGCGACCCGGAGCCACTCCACCTCGACGAGCTCGAAGCCGTCGCGCTCCAAGACGGGCTCGAGCAGCCTTCGCACCCTCGCCGCGATGGGCTCTTCCCCGATGGCCGCCATGACCCCTCAAAAAACGAAAAGTGGGCAACGGAGGCCCACTTTCGGAACCCGGAGTCGCCCGGGCGCGAAAATGTCCCGGGCTTACTAGCAGAAGCCCCCTGGTACGTCAAGGGGCGATACCCCCTACGGGGGATGGAAGATCCCCCAATGCGGAGGCCAGCCGGCGCGTTCAGCCCACGACCTCATCTATAGGGAAAGGATGCCTCTTCTGCCGGCCGTCACTGCGAGGTCGCGGCGAAGGTGCCGCAACTCGTGTTCACGGTGGCCGTGAACTGAACCTCGCCGCTCGGCGAAACCGTGGCCGAGGCCGGTCTCACCGCCACCTTGAGGACCCGCTCGGTCACGACGACCGCCGCCTGGGCAGTGGAAGAGGGCGAGGCCTCGCTCTGGGCCACGACGTCTTCGGTCCCCCCGGCGGCCGGGGCGGTGTAGTTCCCGGAGGCGTCGATGGTCCCGCCCCCCGCCCCCTACATTCGCCTTTGGTGACGAAGGATCAGGGGCCGTCGCCCCGCTCGGCGGGGACCGAGAGGGCGAGGAGCCACTCGCGGTTGCCCGCCGGCCCTTCGATGGGGGATGGGGTCCGCCCCAGCACCGTGAACCCGAGGGAGCGGGCCGCCTGGGCCACGCCCTCGACGGCCGCCGTCCGCTTGGCCTCGTCCCGCACCACTCCCCCCTTCCCCACCTCGCCCTTGCCCACCTCGAACTGCGGCTTCACGAGGAGGATGGCCTTCCCGCCCGGCCTGAGCAACGCCTTCACCGCCGGCAGTACGAGCTTCAGGGAGATGAAGGAGAGATCGCCCACCGCGAGGTCCACCCTCTCCCCCAGCGACTCGGCGGTGAGGGCCCGGGCGTTCTGGCGGTCTTTGACCACCACCCGGGGATCGGCGCGCAGTCGGGAGTGGAGCTGCCCGTACCCGACGTCGACCGCGTAGACCCGGGCGGCGCCGCGCGCAAGCAAGACGTCCGTGAATCCTCCGGTGGAGGCCCCCAGGTCGGCGCAGGTCTGGCCCCGGGGATCGACCGGGAACGCCCTCAGAGCCTCGAGGAGCTTCTCCGCCCCGCGCGATGCCCACCGCCTCGGGGCAGCGTCTTCCTTGACGCGGATCTTCTGCCCCACCGCGACGAGCGTCCCCGGCTTGTCCACCCGCGCCTCCCCCACCACCACCGCCCCCGAGAGGACGAGCGCCTGGGCCCGGGTGCGCGACTCGGCCAGGCCGCGCTCGACGAGGAGGAGGTCGAGCCTTTGCCGGCGGGGGGCTCGGCTCATGCCGCGCCGCGCGCCGCTCGCTCGCACAACAGGGCCGGCCAGGCGGCGGATACGCCCTCCGCGAAGGGAGAGAGCTCCGCCCGCTGACGGACCGGGGCGCCCTTCGGCCCAAACCGGTCGGGGAGCCCGGGCTTCATCACCGCCGCCGGTGGGTCCGCCCGAAAGAGCCTCTCAAAGGTCGGCCGGCCATCGATCCGCTCGGTCAGCGTGGACATGCCTCCCCCTACCGGCCTCGCGCCACCACGAACCGGGCCAGGGCCCGCAAGGCCTCCGCCCCCGGCCCCAAGGGCGCGAGCAAGGAGAGCGCCTCTTCCAAGAACGCCTCTGCGCGCCTGCGGGCCCCCTCCTCGCCGAGCAGGGCGGGCAGGGTCGACTTCCCCGCGGCCGCATCCTTCCCGGTCCTCTTGCCGAGCGCGGCCGCCTCCCCGGTGAGGTCGAGGAGGTCGTCGGTGATCTGGAACGCCAGGCCGAGCATGAGGCCCACCGAGTAGCCCTCGGCCGGATCGGCGCCCGCACAGATCGCCCCCCCCGCGACCGCAGAGGCCACGAGCGCCCCGGTCTTGTCCCGCATGAGCGCCATCACCTCGGGCTCCTCGAGGGACGCGTGCTCGCCCGCGAGGTCCCGGGCCTGCCCCTCCGCCATCCGGATCGCGCCCTCGGCGAGCAGGCGGGCGAGCTGCGCCGCCCGGGGATCGGCGGCGGCGAGCAGATGCGCGAACGCCAGCGACTGGAGGAGGTCGCCGGCCAGGATCGCGGTGGCCTCTCCGTAGACCTTGTGCACCGTGGGGCGCCCCCGGCGAAGGTCGTCGTCGTCCATGCTGGGCAGGTCGTCGTGCACGAGCGAGTAGGTGTGGACGAGCTCGAGGGCCACGGCGAAGCGGGTGGCGAGAGAGCCGTCGGAGACGTCCCCTCCCCGCGCCTCGGCACTCGCGAGGACGAGCGCCGGCCTTAGCCGCTTCCCCCCGCCCAGCAGGGCGTGGCGAACGGCCTCCCACAGCTCTCCCGGGCCGGATTGGGAACGGGCGGACAGGAGCTCCGCGAGGAAGCCCTCGACGCGGCCGGCGACCGACGCGAGGTAGGCGTCGACGTTCATGGAACCGGACAAGGTGGGGGACTCTTACCACGCCCGCCCCGGCCACGCCCCCCGACCGTGGCCCGTCCGGCACCGCCTGGGCCCCGGGGGGATCCGTCACCCCCCACCAAAAGGGAGGGACTCTCAGGCCGGCCGGGGCACCGACTCCCGCTGGCCCAGGATCTCCCGGATGCGAAAGAGGAGCCGATCCATGTCGAGCGGCTTGGGAAAGTAGTCCACCGCTCCGGCCTCTAGCCCCGCGCGCTCGTCCTCGGCGCTCTTGCGGGCGGAGATGAAGATGACCGGGATGTCCCCGAAGGTCGGGTTCTTCTTCACGGCGCGGCAGAGCTCGAAGCCGTCGATCCAGCTCATCATCACGTCGAGCAGGATGACGTCGGGGCGATCCACGTGCATGGCCGAGATGAGGCGGAGTCCGTTCGCGGCCTGCCCCACCTCGAAGCCCTCGAGCTCCAGGGCCAAGGTCAGCATCTCGCGCGTGTCGCGATCGTCGTCGACGATGATGACCTTGGGCTTACGGGCAGGCGGGTCGGGGGCCATCTTGGGCTTCTTCCCTTTAAGCAGTGCGGCCGGAGTCCGGGTCGAAGGGCACCGCCTCGTCCTCGCCGTCGGCGCTCCGGACGAGGAGCTCGACCTTCCGCTCCGCCTCGTCGAGCTTCCGGGAGGCCTCCCGGGCCAGGCGAACGCCCTCGGCGAATCGCTCGACCGACTCTTCCAGGGTGAGCTGCCCGGACTCGAGCTCCCCCACGACGCGCTCGAGCCGGGAGACGAGACCGTCGTAGGTCTCCTCCCCACCGCCCGCAGTCACCCCGCGTTCGCTCGGCTCTCCCACGAGTCCTCCGCCCCTCTCCCTTCTATCCAGGCCGTCGGGGGGGGTCAACGGGCGACCCGGAGGAGGCGGGTCCCTCGGGCCGGCCCGCCGGCTGGCCGCGCCCCGGAAGCGGATCGGCCCCCTGGTCGCGGGAGAGGACGCGCGCGTCGAGCCATCCCTCCCCCAGCGCCACCCGCACCGGCTCGCCCGGCTCGACCGCGGCGCTTTTTGTGACGAGGCGCGCGCCCCGGAGGACCAGCGCGAACCCGCGCGACAAGAGCTTCGCCACGTTGGCCGGCTCGAGGCGGGCGGCGAGCCGCTCGAGCCGGATCCCCTCCCGCCGGAAGGTGGCGGCCTGCCAGGCTCCGAGCCGCCGGGCCGCCGCCTCGGCCCGCGCCCGCAGAGAGCGCAGGCGGGCCCGAGGCTCCCGGCGCATGAGCCGCACCCGCTCTGCGTCGAGGGCGGCGCGCCGCCTTCTCACCGGGCTGCGCACCGCCTCGGCCGCACGGTGCAGGAGGTCCTCGACCCGGTGCCGTCCCTTGGAGACGAGGTACGCCGGGTCCTGCAGCTGCGCCCGGAACGCCCTGAGCTCGTGCCGCCTTCGTCCCACCGCCGCCGAGACGGCCCGGTCGAGGCGTGCCCTTTGAGCCGAGAGCGCCGCCAAGAGCTCGTCGCGGACCGGGGCGACGAGCTGGGCGGCGTGGGTGGGCGTCGCCGCCCGGACGTCGGCCACCAGGTCCGCGATCGAGACGTCCACCTCGTGGCCGACCGCCGACACCACCGGCACCGGACAGGCGGCCAGGGTCCGGGCCAGCCGCTCGTCGTTGAAAGGGGCGAGCTCCTCCTGCGAGCCGCCGCCCCGGGTCACCACCACGAGGTCGACCCCGGCGCGGCAGAGCGCCCGCACCGCCGAGGAGACCGTGGCGGCCGCCCCCTCGCCCTGGACGCGGCAGGGGGCGATGAGCACCGGCAGGGAGGGAAAGCGGCCGTGGAGGACGCGCAGGAAGTCGCGGAGCGCGGCACCGGTAGGGCTCGTCGCCACCCCGATCCGCCGGGGCAAGAAGGGGAGGGCCCGCTTGCGAGAGGGGTCGAGGAGCCCATCGGCCTGGAGCCGCTCCTTCACCTGCTGGAGCAAGAGGGCCAGCGCGCCGGCGCCCCGGGGCTCGACCTCCTGGGCGATGAGCTGGTACTTGCCGTGGGGTGGGTAGATCTCCACGAACCCCCGGGCCAGGACCTCCTGACCCTCGGCGAGCTCGAAGGCGAGCCGCCTCGCCTGCGAGGCCCAGAGCACCGCGGACAGGACCGCCTCGTCGTCCTTGAGCGAGAAGTACACGTGGCCGCTCGCCTGCTTGCGGAGGTTCGCGACCTCGCCGGCCACCCACACGTCCCGGAAGCGAGGCTCGATGGCGTTGCGCAGGGCCCGGGTGAGCTCCCCCACGGAGTAAGGTCGGGGCAAGGCGGGGACCGCCGGCGCCGGCCTCTCCACCTCCCCGGACCGCTCGGGCCGCACCCGCTCGAAGAGATCCCCCGTCTCCCCCGGTGCGGGCGATCGCGGCGAGCTCACGGGCCTTCCCCCGCCGCCCGCGGCGCGGCGAGCCGGCTGAGCCGCCGCGCCGCCGCGCGGCGGGCCCGCCGGGCGGCCCCCTCGCGCTCGCGGGCCAGGCGGAGCAGGGCCTCGAGCAGCCCGTCGACCTCCTCCCGTCCCTTGAGGCGATAGGGCGCGCGCGAGGGCCCCGGGCCAACGTGGACCCCGAGGACGAGGCGGCGCGGGAGGGCGAAGACGTCCTCGTCGGTCACGTCGTCGCCCACGAACAGCGCCCTCTGGCACCCCAGGTGGCGGAGGAGCTTCCTCACCGCGTCGCCCTTGCTCGGGAAGGCGCTCGGGAGGACGTTCACGATGTTCTTCCCCGGCACGATCCGGGCCCCGGGGAGCGCCCGAACGGCGCCCAGCACCGCCCGGGCGGCCCGCCGGTCGCTCTGCGAGTAGTGCACGGAGAAGGTGGAGTGCTTGTGCTCGAGGCGAGCCCCGGGCACGCCCGTGAGGGCCTCGAGCACGCGGGCCTCCCAGCGACGCACCCGGAGGAGGATCGCCTCGGGGACGGGTGTCCGATGCAGGTACTCGGCGCCGTGGTTGCCCACGAGGAAGGGCGCCGCCCTCCCCGCCACCCGGTGGAGCCGGGCGAAGGAACGGCCCGAGACGATCGCCAGAGGAAACCTCGCCGCCAGGGCGGTGAGCAAGGACCGGGTGCGGCGGGACATCGAGGTTCCGTCCGGGTCGGGGACCAGGGGGGCAAGCACCCCGTCGTAGTCGAAGGCGAGCAGGGGTGGGTGTCCCCCCCCATCGACCAGGCGGGCGAGCACGGGGAGATTGCGGGGGAGGAGAAGATCCTTCATGTGGGGTCTAGGCCAAGGGAGTGTACACCGCCCGAGGGACAGGGCGTTCGCCAGGCGAGCGCTCTCCCGGGGTCGGTCGTCTACAATGGCGCCGCTTGCCACGCATCCTGCTGGCCGAGGCCCACGCCCCCACGCGCGAGTTCGTCGCGGCGTCCTTGTCCCAGGCCGGGTTCGAGGTCGTGAGCGCCGAGGATCCGGAACGCGTGTACGAGATCTATGCCGCCCAAAGGCCGGACGCGGTGGTCCTCGGGGTGGACCTCTCGGGCGACCTCGCCCTTCTGGCCCGCCGGCTGCGCGAGGCCGACCCGCGGGTGCTGCTCGTCGTCGCCGACCGGGAACACCTGGGCCGGGCCCTGGGGATGGGGGCGATGCTTCCCCTGAAGGCCAACGCCTACGTGGCCGACCCGACGAGGCGCGAGCTGGTCGAGCGGGTCCAGAAGCTCGTGGCCCAGCGCGCCCCCGTCCGCCTCCTTGGGGCGGCGCGCGTCTTGGCCCGCGAGCCCACCTCCCGCGGCGAGGTGAGACCCGGGGTCGTTCCCAAGCTCTTCCACAAGGTGTGGCGATCCCTCTCCGAGGGGATCCTGGTGGTGGAGAGCGCCGCCGCGATCCGCTCCGTCTGCTTCGCCCGGGGCGTGCCGGTCTTCGCCCGCTCCGAGGACCCCGACGAGTCGCTCCTCCGCTTTCTCCGGCAGGCCGGCCGCCTCGATGCGGCCGGCCACGACGCGGCGCTCTCGGCGATGGCCGGGGGGCTCTCCCCCGGGGCGGCGCTGATCGCGACCGGCGTGGCCGAGCCGGGAGAGTCCGTCCAGGCGCTTCTCCTCGAGCACCTCCGCGCGCTCGTGGTCCGGGCGGTGGCAGCCCGGGAAGGGCACTGGCGATTCCACCCCGGGGGAGAATTCGCCGAGGACGCGCCGGGCGTGGAGCTCTTGCCGCTCGGGGTGATCCTCGAGGGCGCGCGGCAGGGCATGCTCGCCAAGGACTTCTCCGACGCCCTGCGGGCGGTGAGGACGGCCTACCCCGCGCGCTCCGGCGACTTCCAGGCGCTCTTGCCCGCCGCGGGCCTCTCGAGCTCCGACCTCCGGCTCGCGCTCTCGCTCGACGGGCGGCTCACCACCCGGGCCTGGCTCGAGGAGCGGTCCAAACAGATGAAGGGCGCGCTCTCCTTGCTCTGGTTCCTCTCCCTCGTGGGGGCGGTGGTGTTCCGGGACGCGCCGGCGGGCGAGACCGTTCCCGGGGCCGCGCCGCTCCGCCCCAGGCGGCCCTTGCCCCCGGAGCGCGGCGAGGCCCTCCGCCAGGCCGCCCTCCAGATCCTGCCCGGCACCTACCTGCATGCCCTCGGAGTCGACCTCGATGCCGACGGCGCCGCGGTCGAAGAGGCCTACCGGACGGTGGCGAGCCGCTTCCACCCCGACGGCTTCGCCGAGTACGAGGTGGGCGACCTCGCCGACCTGCTCTCGGCCCTGCAGGACAAGCTCTCCGCCGCCTACCGGGTCCTCTCGGACGATGGGCGTCGGCGCGCCTACCTCGAGTACCTCCTCGCCCGGCTGGAGCAGACCGGCGCCCGAAGGCCCGGCGTGGACCTTTTCGCGGAGATGGCGCTCAAGAAGGGCGAGCGGGCCCTGAGGCGGCGACGGCCCGCCGAGGCCGTCCTCGCCCTGCGGGAGGCCGTGGAAAGAAACCCGCGCGAGCCCGAGTACCTGGCCCTCCTCGCCTTCGCACTCCTCAGGGAGCCCGCCGCCCCCGGCGCAGAGCCCGCCGCCGAGGCCCGGAGGCTGGCACGCCGGGCCCTGGGCCTCACCGAGGGTCACCCGCGGGCCGCCGCCGCCCTGGCCTTGGCCGAGGAGGCGCTCGGCGATCCGGCCGAGGCGCGGCGGGTGCTCCTCTCCGCCCTCCGAGCTCACCCGGGGAGCGAGGTCCTGAAGCGCGTGCTCTTTCGGGTGAACCGGGTCCGGTAGAACGCCCTCGCCGACCCTCCGCCACGCTTCGGGCTGCCCTCACGCCCCGGCCGCCCGTGCCGCCCCTTCCGCCTGCAACGCCTCGCCGCGCCGCACCACGTCCGAAAGGGCGGCGATGAAGTCGGGGCGGATCCCGAGCGCGGGAACCCGCAGATACGCCGCCGCGCCGCCCTTGTCGGCGGCCTCTTTGGCCAGGATGTCCATGTCGTAGAGGGTCTCGAGGTGCTCGGAGACGAAGGCGATGGGGACGGCGACCACCGCCCGCCCCCGCGAATGCTGGGCGAGGTACTCGTTCGTGTCGGGCCCCAGCCACTTCGCTGGCCCGACCCGGCTCTGGTAGGTCACCGCGTAGTCCGACACCCCCGCCCGCCGCGCGGTCTCGCGGGCGGAGTGCTCCACGTACCTTGGGTAGGGATCGCCCCTGCGCACCTGGGAGAGGGGCAGGCCGTGGGCGCTGAACACGACGAGCAGGCGATCCCTGTGCGCCGGCGGCACCCTCGCCACGGTCTCCTTGAGCGCGGCGGCCGAGGCGTCGAGGTACCCGGGGTGGTCGTGCCAGGTGCAGATCTCGACGATGGGCCCGCGGGCCTTGGGCCAGCGCCGGCGCAGCTCCCCGAGCGAGCTGCGGGTGGTGGCATTCGCGTATTGAGGGTAGAGGGGGAGGGCCACCGCCTCGGTCGCTCCCGCGGACAACGCCTCGCGGACGGCCTCCTCGGTGTTGGGGTGGCCGCAGCGCATGGCGAGGTGACAGGTGTAGCCCTCCCCGAGCGCCTTCTCGAGCGCTATCGCCTGGGCCCTCGTTCCCTCCACGAGGGGCGAGCGGCCGCCGATGAGCGCGTACTTCTGCGCCGAGGACGGGGCCCGAAAATGGCTCACCAGCCGGGCGAAGAGCGGCCGGAACGGCCCGAGCGGCGCGCTCACCACCAGGGGATCGGAGAAGAGCTCGTAGAGGTACGGCTCCACCTCCTCGAGGCTCCGGGGGCCACCCAAGTTCATGAGGAAGACCGCGCGGTGGGACATGGAGACGCCTCGCGCCCTGGGTCAGACGGTGCGGGAGAACTGTCTCTCGCCGCTCGCCCGCTTCAGGTAGGCGTCGAAGATCATGGCCACGTTTCGCACGAGGAGCTGGCCGAGGGGGGTGACGCGCAGGACGTCGCCGTCGAAGGTGACGAGCCCGTCGCCCTCGAGCTCCTCCCGGGAGCCGTCGAGGTCGGCCTGGAGCGCGGCCCGGGCGTCCTCCCCGAAGCGGGACTCGATCTGCCGGAGGTCGAGCCTGAGCTGGCACATCACCTGGTTGATGGCGTGGCGGCGCAGGAGATCGTCGTTCGAGAGCGCCGCCCCGCGCTCCACCGGCAGCTTCCTCTCGAGGACCAGGGCGGTCCAGTCTCGGAGCTTGTGGACGTTCTGGGCGTAGGCCCCCCCCACATCGGAGATCGCGGTGATCCCGAAGGCGACGGTGTCGTCGGCCGGACGGACGGTATACCCCTGGAAGTTCCGGAAGAGGGTCCCGGCCTCGAGGGCCCTCGCGAGCTCGTCGCTCTCGGTGGCGAAGTGATCGAGGCCGATGAGCCGGTACCCCTTGGCCGTGAACGCCTCCACCGCCGCGAGGAAGAGCTCCACCCGCTCTTCGGCCCCGGGGAGCGCCTCCTTGGGGAGCAGGCGCTGATGGGGCTTCGCCCAGGGGACGTAGGCGAACCCGAACACCGCCATCCGGTCGGGGCCGATGGCGAGGATGCGTTCCAGGGTCCGCCCCCAGCTCTCCTTCGTCTGGTAGGGGAGTCCGTAGATGAGGTCGAGGTTCACGCCCAAAAACCCGTTCTCCCGGGCCGCACGCACCAGCTCGGCCGTCTCCGCCTCGCCCTGGATGCGCCCCACCACCTCCTGCACCCGGGGATCGAAATCCTGCACGCCCATCGAGATGCGGTTGAAGCCGAGCCGGGCCAAAGTCTCGATCTGGGAACGAGTGGTGACGGCCGGGTCGACCTCGATCGCCTGCTCCGCATCCTTCGCCAGGGCGAAATGCCGAGTGAGGGTCTCGTGGCAGCGGACGAGCTGCTTCTCGTCGAGGAAGGTGGGCGTCCCCCCTCCCCAGTGGAGCTGCGAGACCTTCCGGCGGGTGGGCAGGTGGGCCGCCACGAGCGCCACCTCCTCTTCCAGCACCTCCAGATAGGCGTCGGCCCGGGTGCGGTCGTGGGTGGCGATGACGTTGCAGCCGCAGAAGCGGCACATCTCCCGGCAGAAGGGCAGATGGACGTAGAGCGACAGCGGCCCCCCCTGCCGTTCGGCCCGGGCGAGGTGCAGGGCGTAGGGGGCGGCCCCGAAGTCCGAGGACCACTCCGGCGCGGTGGGGTAGCTCGTGTACCTAGGCCCGGGGCGGTCGTACTTGCGGAGGAGGTCGCCGGAAGGGATCTGGATCACGCTAGCCCCAGGTGAACGCGTGGACCGCCTCGACCACCGCCCTCACCGTTTCCGGCGGGGTGCCGACCTGGACACCATGGCCGAGGTTGAAGATGTAACCGGGCTCGGGGCCGGCCGCCCGCACCATCTCCACCGCCCGGGCCACCGCGTTCCCTTTGGGTCCGAGAAGGAGGGCGGCGTCGAGGTTGCCCTGGACGGCCACGCCCAGGGCGCGGGCCCGCGCCTCGGCGATGGGGATACGCCAGTCGACTGAGAGGACGTCGTATCCGAGCGCGGCGAGCCGCTCCAGGTGGCTCGTCGTCCCGGTGGAGAAGAGGATCGAGGGAACGCCCATCCGGCGGATGGCCGCGGCGATGCGGGCGAGGTAGGGGAAGCTGAACTCCTCGAGATCCTCGCGGGCCAGCTCCCCGAGCCAGCTCTCGAAGACCTGCGCCGCCTCCACCCCGGCCGAGACCTGCGCCTCGAGTTGGACCAGCGCCGACCGGGTCAGCTTCTCGAACAGCTCGTGCGCCGCGGGCGGATCGCCGTAGAGAAGGGCCTTCAGGCGCTCGAACCCGCCCCCCTTCCCCTCCACCGCATAGCTCCCCACCGTGAAGGGCCCCCCCACGAACCCGATGAGCGGCACCCGGCCGCGGAGAGCCCTCCGGGTGAGGCGGATCCCCTCCAGCACGAAGGGGAGATCGCGGAGCGGGTCGGGGATCCGCAAGGCGCGGACGTCCACCCCGGTCCGCACCGGGTTGGCGATGCGGGGACCGCCGTTCCCCTTCCCCTTCTCCCCGCTCTCGAACGAGAGCTCGAGCCCCATGGCCGGGAGCGCCAAGAGGATGTCGGAGAAGAGGATGGCCGCGTCGAAGCCGAGCTCCTCGATGGGTGCCGTGGTCACCTGGGCGATGAGCTCGGGGGAACGGCAGAGCTCGAGGAAGCTCACCTTCTCCCGGACCGCCCGGTAGGAGGGCTGGTACCGCCCGGCCTGGCGCATCATCCACACCGGGACCCGGTCCACGGGCTCGCGGCGGCAGGCGGCGAGGAAGGGGTGGGTCATCGCCTCTCGATTCTACAGCGCCGCCCGCACCCCTGCCGCGGTCACGCCCGAGACCCGCACGGTCTTTCGCCGCCCGCTCTTTCCCGAGACGATCACCACCTCGGCCCTCCGTACCCCGAGGGCGCTCGAGAGGAACTCGACCAGCGCCCGGTTGGCCTCGCCTTCCACCGGCGGGGCGGCGAGGAGGAGCTTCAGCCGGCCCCCGTGCTCGCCCGCGACCCGGGTGCGCGAGGCGCGGGGCGTGACCAGCACCTCGAGCACCGCCCCCCCCGGCTCGTCGCGCACGAACGACACTCACTTCACCCCGAGCAGGACCACCCCGGCGCGATCGGCCCTCTCGACCATCGCCGTCTGGTCCATGACGAGCGTCGCCCCCGCCTCCACTGCCAGGACCCGCCCCCGCGACTCCACCAACACCTCCACCGTGTCCAGCCCCACCGCCGGGAGGTCGAAGCGGCGGTCCTGATTCGGCTTCACCGCCTTCACCACCGTGAAGCCCCCCGAGGCGGCCAGCCCCCCCCCCCGCCGGATGCAGGCGTCGGTGCCCTCCAGGGCCTCCACCGCCAGCGCCACCCGATCCTTCACCACCACCGTCTGACCGAGGTCGAGCCGGCCGATGCCGCGAGCGAGCTCCATGCCGTAGTGCGCGTCGGCGAGCTCCTCCTCGCTCGGCCGGTGCTTGCCCAAGACCCCCTCGGGCGCCAGCCGGTCGGCCAGGAACGGAGTGGGGTCGGTGACGGGGACTCCCTCCTCCTCCAGGAACCGGGCCAGGGCCCGGAGCACGTTGTCGTCCGACCGTATGGCGACCCGGGCGAGCACCTTCAGGCCGGCCGCGTCGGGCATGGCGTCGGCGAAGAAGCGGCGCTTGGTGATGGCGCCGAGCAAGACGCTCTCGGTGGCCCCCCCCTCTCGCAGCGCCTCGAGCACGTGGCCGAGCTGGCCCAGCTTCACCCAGGTGATCTGGTCCACCCTCTCCCCCAGGGCCGGGTCGGTCTCCGAGCGGTGGGCCACCGCCACCACCCGGTGCCCGGCCCGGCGGGCGCTCTCGGCGAAGAGGAGCGGGAAATTTCCCCCCCCGGCGATGAGACCGATGGTGGACATCACCCGCCGCCCCCCTCCCTCCCGAAAGGGAGGGCCGCGCAAGGCGCAAAGGCCGAACCTTCGGAGGGACGGCCGAGAGGAGCCCCGGGCCCTCGGGCTCTTCCTCCCGCGCTCCCGCCCCACGCCCGAGGCGCGTAAGAGGAGGGGAGGTCCGTCGCCATCTCGGCGATCCTCGCTCGGGCCCCTTCAGCGGGTGATGCCCCGCTGGGAGCCCTTCAAGAACTCGATGAAGTGGTCGATCTCGGGGTAGCCGGAAAGCTCGTCGGAGAGCTCGGCGATCGCTTCCTGGAGCCCGAGGTTCGAGCGGAACACGACCTTGTAGGCCTGCTTGATGCGGCCGATCGCCTCCTCCGCCAGGCCGGCGCGCTGCATCCCGACGACGTTCACGCCCGCCATTTCGGCCCGCGCCCCGGCCACCGTGCAGAAGGGGGCCACGTCCATCGCCACCCCCGTCATCCCCCCCACGAAGGCGAACCGCCCGATCCGGCAGAACTGGTGGACGGCCGAGACGCCCCCGATGTGCACGTGGTCCTCGATGAGCACGTGGCCGGCGACGGCCACGGAGTTGGCGATGATCGCGCCGTCGCCCACCTGGCAGTCGTGCCCCACGTGGCTGTTCGCCATGAACAGGCCGCCGTTGCCGATGCGGGTCACCCCGCCCCCCCCGGCGGTCCCGAGGCTCACGGTGGTGAACTCGCGGAAGGTGTTCCGGTCGCCGATGACGAGCGCAGTCGGCTCGCCGCGGTACTTGAGGTCCTGGGGGACGCCACCCAGGACCGCATGGGGGAAGATGCGGTTCTGGGCGCCGACCGTGGTCTGCCCAAAGATGACCGCGTGCGGGCCCACGGAGTTCCCCGGACCCATCCGCACCCCTGCACCGATGACGGCGTAGGGCCCGACCTCGCAGGCCGGGTCGACCTGGGCGCCGAGCTCCAGCACCGCGGTGGGGTGGATGGCCATCGGACCCCTCCTACTGCTCCGGCTCGACCAGCATGGCGAGGTACTCTGCCTCGGCAGCCACCTGGCCGTCCACTCGGGCCGTCCCCCCGGTCTTCCACACCGCCCCCTTGTGCCGCACCGCCTCGACCTCGAGCTCGAGCTGGTCCCCGGGGACCACCGTCCGCCGAAACCGGGCGGCGTCGATCCCCATGAGATAGGTGACCTTCCGCCGGGCCGTGTCCTTGAGATCGAGGTAGGCGAGCAGGGCCGCCGCCTGGGCCAGGGCCTCGAGCACCAGGACCCCGGGCATGACCGGATGTCCGGGGAAGTGGCCGGCGAAGAAGGGCTCCCCCATGGTCACGGACTTCAGGGCGACGAGCCGCTTCCCCGGCTCGTACAGGACCACCCGGTCCACGAGGAGGAACGGCGGCCGGTGGGGCAAAAGCCTCTGGATGCCTTCCACGTCGAGGACGGCGGCCCGCCCCGCCGATTCGCCCGGTAAAACGCTCATGGCCCCTCCCCCGGGGACGCCGACCGGAGCCGCTCGACCTCCTTGCGGAGCTGGGCGAGCTCGCGCCGCATCTCCGGCAGCTTGCTCAGCACCCCCACCTGCCGGAGGTAGGTCGCGTGTGAGATCGCGGGCGAGCCGCTGACCGAGGCCCCCGGCTCGACGTCGTGCATCACCCCCGACTGCGCCCCGATGCGGGCGCCGTCGCCGATCGAAAGGTGCCCCACGATGCCCACCTGGCCGGCCGCCACCACCCCCATGCCCAGCTTGGTAGATCCCGAGACGCCCACCTGGGCGACGAGGAGGGAGAGGGGGCCCACCTCCACGTTGTGGCCGATCTGGACCAGGTTGTCGATCTTCGTCCCCCGGCCGATCCGGGTGACGCCCAGGGCGGCCCGGTCGACGCAGGTGCAGGCCCCGATCTCGACGTCGTCCTCCACCACCACGATCCCCACCTGCGGGAACTTGAAGTGCCGTGGCCCCGCTCCTTCGCCCTCCGGGTCGAAGGCGAACCCGAACCCGTCCGAGCCGATCACCGCCCCGGGCTGCACGATGACCCGGTCGCCCAGCCGGCACCCTTCGCGGACCACCACGTTGGCGTAGAGCAGGCAGTCCTCCCCCACCCGGACGCCCTCGGCGATCTGGACGCCGGGGTGGACGATGGTCCGGGCCCCGATCTCGGCCAGAGCCCCGATGGAGGCGAGGGGCATGACCTGGGCCGAGGGGTGGACCCGGGCCGAGGGGTGGACCACCGCCGCGGGGGCGATCTCCGGCAAGGCCTCGCGGGGAGGGTGGAAGAGGGTCGTGATCTTGGCGAAGGCGAGGTAGGCGTTCTTCACCCGCAGGACCGTCCGCCCCGAGGGGGCGGGCTCGTCCGGCTCGACCACGACCGCCCCGGCCCGCGATGCCTCGAAGGCCCGGCGGTACTTTCGGTTGGAGAAGAACGAGATCTCCGCCGGTCCGGCGTTCTCGAGCGCCGCCACCCCCTCGAGCCGCAGCTCCCCGTCGCCCACCACCTCGCCGCCCACGCGCCCGGCGAGCTCCGAAAGCGGAAAGGTCACGGGGGCCTCCTACTTGGCCTGAGGCTTCGGCGCCGCCGAGGCGGGCGTCGCTGCGGAGGCGGGCTTGGCCTGGTCCGCGTCGGCCTTCTTCGGGTACTTGACATTGTACTTGCGGATCACCTCGTTGGTGATGTCCAGGGAGGGCGGGGAGTACACCACCGCGGCCTTGTTCACCACCACCTGGATCCCCTCGCTGTCGGCGATCTCCTTGACGGTGGCGTTGAGCCGGTCGGACATGCCCCGGGAGGCCTCCTGCTCGCGGGCGGCCAGCTCCTGCTGCAGCTGGACGTACATCTGCTGCAGCTCCCCGGCACGCTTGTCGAGCTCGGCCACCTTGGCCTGCTTGGCCTGGTCGTTGAGGAGGGCCTGCTGCTTGTCGAAGTCGGCCCGGAGCGTCTGGAACTCGGTCTGCTTGGCGTCGAGTTGCTTCTGCTTCTCCTCCATCTCCTTCTTGAGGGCGGCGGTGATGGCCTTGCCCTCGTCGCACTCCATGCCGGCGCGCTGGTAGTCGACGATGCCGATCTTGGTCTCCGCCCGGGCCGCGGGGGCGAGCCCGACCGCCAGGGCGATGAGGGTTAGACGGGTGAGCGTACGCATGAACGGGTCCTCGAACGTCTAGAAGAAGCTGCCGATCGTGAACTGGAAGTCAACGGGGTTGTCGATGTAGTTGCCCAAAATGTCCTTGCGCCGGTTGAGGGGGAACCCCCATTCGAAGCGGAGCGGCCCCATGGGGCTGAACCAGCGGATCCCGAAGCCGATGGACTTGTACAGGGAGAGGGGGACGGAGGGATCGTGCCAGGTCCCGGCGGGGAAGGCGTTGCCCGCGTCGAAGAACACCACCCCCCGGATCCCCGCCTTCTCGAAGACCGGGAACTCCGCCTCGAGGTTCAGGACGAGCTCCTGGTAGCCGCCCTCCGCGAGCCGGCAGATCTCGGCGTAGGGCGAGTAGCTGCAGGCCTGGAACCCCTGGGGACCGACCGACTGGAAGCGGTACCCGCGGATCGTGTTCACCCCGCCGATGTAGTAGAGCTCGGAGAGGGGGACGCCCTGGGGGGAGAGCGACTGGAGCCAGCCGGCGAGGAGCCGCGCCCTCCCCACCACCCCCAGGGCCAGGGGGTGGTAGACCCGCATGTCCAGCCCGTAGCGGTTGAAGAGGTTCACCTCCGAACCGGTGAAGCGCCGGGGCACGAGCCACTCGGGCGCGGTCTCGAAGCTCACGTTCCCGTACCAGCCGTCGGAGGGGGTGAGCCGGTTGTCGCGCTTGTCGGCCTGGAGCGCGAGGCGCAGGGAGGTGGTGCTCCCCGATCCCGTGGCGCGAGCGAGCGGGACGGCGCTGGCGCTCGAGACGTCGACCTGCTCGTGCGTGAGGGTGGCGAAGAGACGGACGTCCTCGAGGGCCGCCGCCGGCTTGAACCAGTCGGCGAGCCCGACCAGCTCGTAGCCCCAGGTCAGAGACCCGCCCAGGGCCCGCCGGGTGAAGGCCGGGTAGGCCACCTCGTTGGCGTAGAGGCTGAACGAGAAGGTCCAGCGGGTGTCCAGGAAGTAGGGGTCGGCGTAGCTGATCTCGCCGAGCTGCCGGACGCTGGACCACTGGAGCTGCAGGGAGAGGCTCTGGCCCCATCCCAGGAAGTTCTGCTGCGAGATCTGCGCGTTCAAGATGAACTGCTCGTAGGAGGAGTAGCCCGCCCCGAGGGAGAAGGTCCCGGTGGCGCGCTCCTTCACCGTGACCACGAGGTCCATGGTGGTGGGGGAGCGCTTCGTCTGGGCGATGTCCACCGTCTCGAAGTAGCCGAGGGCCTGGACCCGGTTCTTGGACACCCGGTACCCGGTCCCGCTGAAGAGCTGCCCCTCGTATACCCGGAGCTCCCGGCGGATGATCTTCTCCCGCGTCTTGTCGTTCCCCACGATCTCGATCCGCCCGATGGTCACCGGCTCCCCCGGCTGGATGTCGAAGGAGATGTCCACCCGCCGGGTGTCGGGGTGGGGCTGGGTCTTCGGCTCCACGTTCACGTAGGCATACCCCAAGTCGCGGTAGACGTCCTGGATGGCGGCCAGGTCCGCGGCCACCCGCGACCGGGCGAAGCGTTCCCCGGTGTGGATGTGGGTCACCTTCTTGAGCTTGGCCTCCTGGCCGAGGAGCTCCCCGGAGAAGCCGATCGCCCCGAGGTCGTACTGCTCCCCCTCCACCAGCGGGATGGTGATGAAGAGCATGCGCCGGTCGGGGGAGAGCTGGACCGAGGGGTGCCGGACCTTCACCTCGACGAAGCCCTTCTCCAGGTAGACCGCCTGGACCGCCTGGACGTCGGTGTCGAAGGCGTCCTCGCGGAAGGTCCCCTCCACCGCCCAGGGCAAGAGCCCGCCTTGCTTGCTCTGCAGGTAGGGGAGGATGTCGTCCGCCGGGACGTGGGCATTTCCCACGAACCGGATCTCCTTCACCTGCACCTTGGCATGCTCGTTGATCTGATAGGTGACGTCGACCTGGTTGTCCGGAGCGTCGACCACCTTGACCGTCACCTCGGTGAGGAAGAAGCCCTTCTCCACGTATTTCTTCTGGATCCTCTGGACGTCGGCGTCCGCCCGGGCCGGGTCGAAGAAGTCGTTCGTCTTGAGCGAGACCGCATCCTTGAGGTCGTCCTTCTTGATCTCCTCGTTGCCCACGGTCTGGAGGGAATGCACGGTGGGCCGCTCCACCACCCGGTAGATGAGGTCCGGGTTCTCCGGGGGGCCCTCCTCCTCCGCCACCACGTCCGCGAAGCTCCCAAGCTTCATCACCGCCCGGATGTCCGCGTCGACCTGGTCGAGGCTGAGGGGCTGTCCGGCCTTGGTCCCGATGGCGGCGCGGATGGCGGCCGGGTCGGTTCGACGGTTCCCCTCGATCTTGACCTCCTTCACCACCACGTCGGCGGCCCGGGCGGCGGGGGCCACGAGGAGGACTGTCGAGAGCACCCCCAGGAGCGACTGTCGGACGAGCGCCACGGAGGCGCGGAATCTAGACCGGGGCCCCAAAAAGCTCAAACGCGAAGGCGCGCCGCCGCGCTTCCGCCCGCGGGGAGAGCCGGGCCCGCTCGCCGCGCCGCCGCGCCCGGCGGAATTCACGCGAGCCGGCCCTCGAAGAGCCGAAGGCGCCGGGGGAGGGCGGAGGCGAGCCGCTCGTTGTGCGTCACCACCACCGCGGTGATGCCCGTGCGCACGTTGAGGTCGATGAGGAGCCGGTGGATGCCCTCGGCCGTCTGCGGGTCCAGGTTGCCGGTGGGCTCGTCCGCGAGGAGGAGCCGGGGGGAGAGGCACAGCGCCCGGGCGATGGCCACCCGCTGCTGCTCCCCCCCGGAGAGCTCCCCGGGGCGATGATCGACCCTCTCCCCCAGGCCCACGAGCCCGAGCACCAGAAAGGCGCGGCGCCGCGCCTCCTCCCGGCCCACCCGCCGGATGAGCGCCGGCATCATGGTGTTCTCGAGGGCGGTGAACTCGGGGAGCAGGTGGTGACTCTGGAACACGAACCCGATGGTGTCGGCCCGGAACACCGCCCGCTCGTCCTCGTCTCGCTCGAACACGTCGGCCCCCTCGAACAGGATCCGGCCGCCGGTGGGGAGGTCGAGGGTTCCCAGTAGGTGCAGGAAGGTGCTCTTCCCCGCGCCCGACGGGCCGGTCAGGGCCACGAGCTCCCCGGCGGCGATCTCGAGGTCGAGCCCGCGCAGCACCTCGAGCCTCTTGTCGCCGAGCAGGTAGGTCTTCCTGAGCCCCTCGATCCGGACGAACGGGTCGGCCATCACTCGCTCCGGAGGCCGTCCACGGGGTGGAGGCGGGCCGCCTTGGTGGCCGGGTAGAGGGTGGCGAGGTAGGAGAGCACCAGGGCGGCGAGCGCCACCAGGGTGAACTGGGAGCCGTCCATCACCACCGGGAGGTTGTTGATGTAGTAGATCTCCGGGTTGAGCGGGATGCCGACCTTGTCGATGAGGAGACAGGTCCCGAGGCCGAGGAGGAGGCCGAAGAGCGCCCCCACCCCGCCGATCACCACCCCCTCGAGGACGAAGATGCGCATGATGCTGGGCACCCCCGCCCCCATCGACTTCAGGACTGCGATCTCGCGCCTCTTTTCCAGCACCATCATGATCAGGGTGGCGAGGATGGTGAAGGTGGCCACGAGCACGATGAACCCCAGGATCACCGCCATCACCACCTTCTCCTGCTGGAGGGCGGCGAAGAGGCTGCGGTTCAGCTCCCCCCAGTCCTTGGCGCGATAGGGCCAGCCCCCCAGGGCGAAGACCACCCGGTCCATCACCGCCCGGGCGGCATCCACGTTCTCCACCTTCACCTCCAGGCCGGTCACGGTCTCGGCTCCGAAGAACCTCTGCGCCTCGGCGAGGTCGATGTAGGCGAACTTGGAGTCGTACTCGTACATCCCGCTGAAGAAGATCCCCGCCACCCGGAACGGGCGGCTCTTGGGCTGCGGTCCGGCCGGCCCCAGGTCCCCGAGGGGCGAGACCACGTTGACCTCGTCCCCCACCTGGACCCGGAGCGCGTGCGCGAGCTCCCTCCCGATCACCACCCCGGGGAGCGTCTTGCCCTCCTTGGGAGGCGGGAGGGGGCCGTTCTCCCCCCCGAGCCCGGCCACCGGGATCCGCTCCGGGTGCACGAGAAAGTCGAGCTCCCCGCTGTGCACACTCTGGGGAAGGTCGATGACCGTGCCCACCGTGTCCACGTCGATGCCCTTCACGATCGCGCCGGTCAGGTTCTGGCCGGAGGAGAGCATCACCTCGTTGTAGAGGAAGGGGGTGGCCCCCACGACCCCGCGGACCGAGAGCGTCTTCTTCCTCGCCGCCCGCCAGTCCCCGAAGTCGTCCTGCCCGTAGGTGAGCACCATGCCGTGGGCGGTCTGGCCCAGGATCTTGTGCTTCAGGTCGGCGGAGAAGCCGCTCATCACCGAGAGCACCACGATGAGCGCCCAGACCCCGATCGCCACCGCGGAGATGGAGATGAGGGTCATGAGCATGGTGGCCGGCATGCGGGGATAGCTCACGAGCTCGCCGCGCCGGTAGGCCCGCCGCTCGGCGGCGTCCCGGAGGTAGGAGAAGACCACCACCACGAGCACCCCCGGCAGAAGCCCGACGAGCACCATCCCGAAGAGCGCGGCCAGCGTGCGCGGGGTGAGCCTCAGGTGGCTGCGGGCCACGTAGAGCTCGTAGGTGAAGGAGGGGTCGAGCCTCCCCGTGCCGGCGAGGAGGAATCCGAGCGAGGAGCCGACGAACACCGCCGTGGCCGCGAGCCCACCCACCCCGAGAAGCGCCAGGACCAGCACGAGCGCGCCCTGGGCGGCGAGGCCCGCCAAGGCGGCGGGCCCGTGGTGCCCGCGGCCCACCAGGGCGACGACGATCGCCACCCAGACGAGCGAGGCGGCGAAGATCTCGTAGAACGCCAGCCGGCGGAAGAGCCACCCGGCGAGCGCCCCCGCCACGACCGCCAGAGAGGCGGTGGCGAGCGCGCTGAGCCCGTTGGCGAGCGGAGTGGCGAGGGCCAGCCGGTCGCCGAAGAAGGCGCGGGCGACCGGGACCAGGGCCACCGCCCCGAGGAGCCCCAAGGCACACACCACGAAGGCGCCCACGTCGAAGACCGCCGGGGCGGGGTGGCCGACGGGGAGCGGCTGCCCCTCGGCCGGCCCCGGGGCCGCAAAGGCTCCCTCCGGGGGGATGGCGGTGGGATCGCTCACGGCTCGCGGCTCTTGAGCAGCGGGAAGAGGATCACGTCCCGGATGGAGACCGAGTCGGTGAGCAGCATCGTGAGCCGGTCGATGCCGATCCCCTCGCCGGCGGTGGGCGGCATGCCCTGCTCCAGGGCGCGGACGA
Source organism: Anaeromyxobacter sp. (assembly GCA_035686075.1). Classification (GTDB taxonomy): domain Bacteria; phylum Myxococcota; class Myxococcia; order Myxococcales; family Anaeromyxobacteraceae; genus Anaeromyxobacter. Next base: position 7,087 of record DASRZU010000041.1, on the reverse strand, counting down.
AGTCCTCGTCGTAGGGCATGGCCTCCTGGTTCCCCGCCGCCCGGGCCCTCACCTGCGCCTCGAAGCGGGCGCGCTGGTCGACCGGGTCGTTCAGCTCGGAGAAGGCGTTCGCCACCTCCATCCCCGCCACGAACAGCTCGAACCGGTCCACGAGGCGCGGGTCGGCGTCGCGCCGCCGCGAGAGCGGGCTCGTCTCGAGAGGGAAGTCCACCACAAAGGCGGGGCGATCCTTCGGCAGCTTCCGCTCGCCGAAGACCTCGAAGGCGAGGGCGATGGCCTCGCCCGGCGCCTTCGACGCCGCCTGCTCCAGCTTCCAGGCGCCCTCCGAGTCGTTCTCCCGGGCCGCGGCCGCCCCCAGCGCCTCGGCCAGGCCGCGCCCGGAGAGCGCCTCCTCGGGGGAGAGGCCGAGCGCCCGCGCTCCCACCTCGAGGAGCGAGACTCTCGGGTAGGGCGGGGTGAAGTCGATCGCCTGGCCCTGGAAGGTCACCAGGGCTCCCCCCGCCACCGAAAAGGCCAGCTCGTGCACGAGCTCCTCGGTGAGCCGCATGAGGTCCTCGTGCGTCGCGTAGGCCTGGTAGAACTCGATGGTGGTGAACTCCGGGTTGTGGCGCCGGTCGATCCCCTCGTTGCGGAAGATGCGCCCGATCTCGTAGACCCGGTCGAATCCCCCCACCACCAGGCGCTTCAGGTGCAGCTCGGTGGCGATGCGGAGCTTCAGGTCCAAGTCGAGGGCGTTGTGATGGGTCTCGAAGGGCCGGGCCGCTGCGCCGCCGGCCTCCTCGGGCTTGTGCAGGGTGGGGGTCTCGACCTCCAGGTACCCGCGCTCGTCCAAGAACCGCCGGATGGTGGTGATGATCCGGGCCCGCTTGACGAACACCTCTCCCACCCCGGGGGTGACGAGGAGGTCGAGGTAGCGCTGCCGGTAACGCTGCTCCACGTCGGACAGCCCGTGCCACTTCTCCGGCAAGGGCCGGACCGCCTTGGTGAGGATGGTGAAGGCCCTCGCCTCCACCGTGAGCTCACCGGTCCGGGTCCGCGTGGCCGGCCCCTCTGCCGCGACGATGTCCCCCACGTCGAGGAGCCGAAAGACCTCGAACTCCCGCTCGGAGAGCCGGTCCTTCTTCACCCACACCTGGATCTCCCCCGACCGGTCGCGGACGCGCAGGAACGCGGCCTTGCCGAACGAGCGGATGGCCAAGACCCGCCCCGCCAAAGACCAGCGTCCCGGATCGGAGGCGATCCGCTCGGCCGGATCGTTTCCGTAGCGGGCGTTGAGATCGGCGGCGAGGTGGCGGGGCGCATACCCGTTCCCATAGGGGTTCACGCCCAGCGCCCGGAGGGCCTCGGCCTTCTTGAGCCGCTGCGCCAGGATCTCTCGTTCTGTGGTACCCAGGTCTTCGGCCATCGTGTCGGATCCTGCGGGATCTCTAGGGAAAAGTTGCCGCGAGGCTAGTCGGGCGCGACGGGGCCGTCAACGCGAGAACGCGAGAGATGCCCAGTCGCTTCCCGCCCAAGGCGACCGAGCCAAAGACCCTCCCCCTCTGCCGACCCCGAGGGGAGAAAGGGAGAGCTCATCCCGCTCGCGTCTCCCCCCCTCCCTTCACCCCTCCCCCGAAACCCCTCAAGGCCCCCTCTCACCGCGGAAGCTTTGGGACCTCACCCAGGGAAAGGTCGCGGACTCCCTCGCGAAGCCCACCTAATAAGGAGGATGGACTGGGTCGAGTTCGCCCCGTCATCGGGCCAGAAGAACGCGGCGCGCGCCGAGTCGTTCGCCAAGTCCTCGATCTCCGAGAACGGGGTTCGCGTCGCCTCCGCCCTTCGCCGCCGGCCGGCGCGTGGGCCCGCGGATGTGCTCCCTGGTGCGAGGGACCGCGGAGTCCGCCATCGTCCCCGTCTTCTTGACGAAGGGACGAGCCCGAGAGGTGCAGAAGCTCTAGCTTTCGGCGCGGGCCGGTCGGGGGCCCGACGGCCTAGGGGAAACCTTGCGCGCCGCCCAGAACCGTCCGAACGGCTCGGCGCCGTCCTCTTTGAAGACCACACGGGCGGGACGCCGCCCGTCCGGCTCGCGAGACGCCGGACCTGCCCTTTCGAGGGCGCGACCGACCTGCTCAGGCGCGCGAGGAAGAACCCCGGCCGCCTCGATGGGCGCAACTCTCGCGGCCTCCCAAGGAGATCGCGGGGCGAAAGCGCGCAGCCGCTCCACGGTCAATTTCCAAAGGTCGGCCCTCGCTCGCTCGTGCCACGCGCAGTGCGCTAGATTCGGCTTCTCGATGGTCGGGCCAAGGGAATTGCCGTGGGGCGACAGGGGTTCGCGGCGTACCCCCTGTGCGGGGCACGAGAAGTCGTGGCCGTCTGTTACGCTTCCTTAGGGTTCACGGTGGGGTGAACGTGGCGGATCCGACGAGTCCCGCGCCGACAGGGCCCCAGTGCCCGAATTGCAAGGGGCCGGCCCACGGCGAAGGGGAGCTTTGCCCGGCGCAGTTCGGCCCCGGGAAAACCCTCGGGTTCGGCGAGGAGGAGGTGCAGGTCAAGCCGGCGCAGGGTGACCCCCTCATCGGGACCCGCGTCGGCAGCTTCCAGATCGTCCGCATGCTGGGGCGCGGGGGGATGGGGACGGTCTACCTGGGCGAGCACCCGGTCATCGGGAGCAAGGTCGCCGTCAAGTTCCTCCACGCCTCGATGGCGCACGAGCCCGAGGTGGTGGCGCGCTTCTACGACGAGGCGCGGGCCGTGAACCTCATCGGCCACGAGAACATCGTCGGGGTCTACGACCTCTCCTTGCTCCCGCCCGATCGCTACTACTACGTGATGGAGTACCTCGACGGCGAGACCCTCGCCGCGCTGGAGAGGCGCGGCCGGGTCCCGACCCTGGCCGGGCTCGCCGTCCTCCTGCAGCTGTGTGACGCCCTCTCCGCGGCCCACGAGCAGGGGGTGGTCCACCGGGACCTGAAGCCCGAGAACGTGTTCCTGGTCTCGCGCCGGGGCCAACCGCACTTCGTGAAGCTCGTCGACTTCGGCATCGCCAAGCTCCGGGGCGCGGGGCAGGGGCGGACCCAGGCCGGCGTGCTCGTGGGCACGCCCGAGTACATGGCCCCGGAACAGTGCGACGACGGCCCCATCGACGCCCGGACCGACGTCTACGCCCTGGGCGTCATGGCGTTCGAGCTGTTCACCGGCCAGCTCCCCTTCACCACCCACTCCACCACCCAGCTCCTGCTCGCTCACCTGGGAAAGCCCCCCCCCCGCCCATCGAGCATCGCTCCGGTCGATCCGCAGCTCGAGGCGGCCATCCTCCGGGCCCTGGAGAAGGACCCGAGGACCCGCTTCCAGGACATGGCGGAGTTCGCCGATGCGCTCCGCCCCGTCCAGAAGAGCCTCCTCTCCGCACCCGCCCCGCAGCCGTCGCCTCCCAAGGCCGCCCCTCCAAAGGAACCCGCCCCCGCTCCGCCTCCTTCGCCCGCTCAGAAGCCGGCAACCGCTCCGCCACCGGCCCCCGCCTCCGGGGTGCTCTCCGAGGTCGAGGCGACGTTCAAGGGCGAGGTCGGGGCGGCCCGGCGCCTCCCGGTCCTCGAGCTCACCCGGGGCGGCCTCTTCTTGCAGGCCGAGTCCGGCCTTCCTCCCCTCCTCTCCCGGGGCAAGGTGACGCTCTCCCATCGCTCGCTGCGCGGGAACCTCACCTTCGCGGTCGAGGTCGTCCGCCACGTCTCCCCCGCCGAGGCCCAGGCGGTGCGGATGTCCCCCGGCTTCGCGGTCCAGGCCATGGAGCTCGCCCCGGAGGTGCGGGCCGCGCTGGCCCAGCTCGCCGACCAGGCTCGCGCCTCTCCCGCCCCGGCGCGGCTGCCGAGCGCCGAGGAGGTGGATGCTCGCCTCGACGCCCTCGAGGCCCGGGCGCGCGCCGACTGCTACGCGCTCCTCGCGGTGGCTCCGGACGTGGATTTCTCGGCTATCCGACGGGCGGCCGGCGCCCTGCGCGAGGAGCTCGAGTCGATCCGCACCCACCCGCTCTCCCCCGCCCATCCCAGCCGGGCGGTCTCCCTTTTGTCCCGGCTCGAGGCGGCGGTGGCCTCGGTCGGTAGCCCCGCGCCTCGGCTCTCGCACGACGCCCAGGCCGGGAACTGGAGGGGGGTGAGGCGCTGCCTCAAGGCCGGGGTCCCCGACCCCCTGGTCCGCGCCCGGCGCGAGTCCCTGCTGGAAGGGGATCCGGCCCGGCGGGCGGAGGCGGAACGCCAGCTGGCGCGGGCCCGGGTGGCGCACAAGCTCGGGAACGCCGAGGCGGCCGCCGCCGCGTTCGAGGCCGCCCTTCGCGCCGACCCCCTCGACGTGGCGGCGCACGAGGCCTTCCAGGCGTTCGAGGAGGGCCGGAGGTGATTTCGCAGGGCGAAGGGCCCACGAGGCGGGCGCCTTCGGCAACGACGAAGCGAGCGGGCGTGCCCGAGACCCGGCCCGAAAACGGGACTGCCGGCGCCTCTTCTCGCTAGACTTCGGCCGCCGATGCTGCCCTGCCTGCCCGCCCTCGTCGCCCTCGCCCTGTCCCAGGCCGCGCCCCCCGAGCCTCCACCCCCCGCCGCCCTGGAACAGCCCCTTCCCTCTCCCCCCGCGTCGGAGGAGGCGGGGGGCGTTCCCACCCGCCGCTACCTCATCGAGAGCATCGAGTTCCGCGGCCTCGTCAAGACCCGCCCCGAGGCCCTCCGCCGCCACATCTTCATCGAGGAGGGGGAGATCCTCGACCCCGAGCGAGTGCTCCTCTCGCGGCTCGGGCTCTTGCAGCTGGGCTGGTTCTCGAGCGTGGAGCCCCGGGTCGAGCGCGGCAGCGAACGCGGCAAGGTCAAGGTGGTGTTCGAGGTGGTCGAGCGGAACACCCTCGTCGTCACGGACCTGATCTTCGGCTCGACCAAGCCCCAGCCCCTCTACGGCGGGCTGGCGCTCTCGGAGCAGAACTTCACCGGCCAGGGGCTCGGGCTCTCCGGGGGAGCGCTCTACGGCGGCTCGCCCGACGGCCGCAGCACCGATAGCCGCTACTCCCTGCGGGCGGGGTTCTACGCTCCCGACCTGCGGGTCAAGGACCTCCGCCTGGTCCTGGGCTTCCAGGTCATCTCCATCCAGGGCGACGAGCTCACCTGCAGCGACGTGAAGTGCTCGCAGTTCGTGGGGAGCTACGTGAATGCCCCCCGCACTCACTACTCGCGCCAGGGCGGCGATTTCCAGTTCGGGATCCGGCCGGGCCCCTTCGAGCGGCTCACCGGGACCTACACCCTCGAGAAACTGCACGCCACCCTCGACAACGGCCTCGCCCCCGGCGTCGGCCCCTACATCCTCGTGGGCCCGTCGACCCTGGCGGGGATCACCGGAAGCTACGAGGTCGAGACCCGGGACGACTTCTTCTACCCGACCTACGGGTTTCGGGCGATCGGCCAGGTGACCTTCGCCTCCAAGCTCGTGGGCAGCGACTACGAGTTCAGCCGGTACCTCCTCCAGGCGGAGACCGCCTACGAGCTCTTCCGGATCCCGCTCCGGCTCCAGACCGCCCTGGGCGCGGTGCAGGGGAACGCGCCCTTCTTCGACCGGTTCTACGGGGCGGACTACTCCTACTTCGCCATCGGCCCCGCCCTGGGGCGGGCCATGGAGCTGAACTTCTCCACCGACTCCCGCTACGACGCCTTCCTCTTCATGGGAGGGCTCGAGTACGCGATCCCGCTCTGGACCGGCGGGGCGGCCCCCTTCCACCGCGCCTACGTGGCCCTGGGATCTCGGTACGTGTGGTCCTCGGCCACCCTGGGCGGGGGGCGGACCACCTTCTCCACCATTCCCTTCTCGTTCGACCTCGCCCTAAGGCTCGACACGGTCATCGGCTCCTTCAACCTCTCCCTCGGCTACGCGCTGGACAACGCCCTGTGATCGCTGCCCGCGCCACGCTCCTTGCCCGCGCCGGTGTCCTTTGGCTCCTTCTGGCGGGGCAGGCGGCCAGGGCCTCGCCGGGCGTTTCGGAACCGGCGGGCACCATCCAGCTCGCCGCGGTCCGGGGGCGCGCGGTGGCGACCCTCGACCTCTCCTCCCTCTTCGGCCCGAACCGCCAGCAGGAGTTCGGCAACGGGCTCACGAACGTCATCGAGATCTACACCGCCGTCCTCCCCGAGGAGGCGACCGCGCCGGTCACCATCCATGGCCGGCTCCTCGAGATCCTGTTCGACGTCTGGGAGGAGACCTACACGGTCACGATCAAGGACCCCGAACACCCCGCCGGCTCCCGGGTGGTCCTGCCCAGCTTCTCCTCGCTCCGGTCGTTCCTCTCCGATCAGCGCGGCGTCGACCTGGGACCGGTCGAGGCCTTGCCCGACGCCTTCACCGTGGAGGTCCGGGTGGAGGTGAACCCCATCTCCAAGGAGCAGCTCCAGCGCACCCGCGAGTACATCGCCGCCGGGGCCGGCGTCCGGTCGAACGGGTCGCGGAGCGTGCTCGGGGCCGTGGCGAGCTTCCTCCTTCGAGAGCCGGCCGCGGGGACCGACGTCCACGTGCTGCGTTCCGGCCCCTTCACCCGCGGTGGGGTGCCAGCCCGATGAACCGCCCGGACGCGCCCGCCCTGCCGCGCGCTCGCCTCCTCGCGGAGCTCCGCGGAGCGCTCCGGATCTCCCGGTTCGAGATCCGGATCGCCGCCGCCCTGGTGGTGGCCGCCACCCTGCCGCTCGTGGGGGCGCTCCTCCTCGCCGACCGCGTGGCGGCGGAGAACCTGGCCCTGGGGCTCGACCCGCGGGTGGTGCAGCGGCTCCAGGCGGTGCCGGCCCTGTACGGCGACCTGTTCCAGGCGCGCAAGCAGCTCTACGCCGCCCAGACCCGGGAGCTGGCCCGCGGCCTGCCGGCGCGGCACAGCGCCGAGGCGGCCCGCGCCTATCTGGCCGGCGCGCTGGCGCGGACCCCGAGGCTGCGCCGCATAGAGCTGCTTGCGCGCCTGGAAGAGGTCGCCGTACAGCGTCGGCACGGCCTGCAGCCGCTGCACCACCCGGGGGTCGAGCCCGAGGGCCAGGTTCTCGGCGGCCACCCGGTCGGCCAGCACCAGCGCCCCCACCAGGGGCAGGGTGGCCGCCAGGACCAG
>DASRZU010000040.1:0-26860 GCA_035686075.1 Anaeromyxobacter sp. | reverse complement strand
TCCTGGCCCACGCCATGGACCAGCTCCTCTCCTGGCGGATGCAGCTCGTCCTGCTCGCCAACGGGGAGCGCGAGGCCGAGCACTACTTCGCCACGCTGGCCTCGCGCCACCCCGATCGCTTCCGGGCCTGGCTGAGGTTCGACGCCGCTCTGTCGCACCGATTGTACGCCGGCGCCGACTTCGTCCTCGTGCCCTCGAGGTTCGAGCCCTGCGGGCTCACACAGCTCTACGGGCTACGCTACGGCGCGCTCCCGGTGGTGCGGGCCACGGGTGGGCTCGTGGACACGGTCCAGTGTTACGAGGAGAAGACCGGGGAGGGGACGGGGTTCGCGTTCCGGGACCTCACCCCCGATGCCCTGGCCAACACCATCGGCTGGGCGCTGTCCACCTACTACAACCGCCCGGCCCATTTCGAGGCCATGCGCCGGCGGGCCCTGCGCCAGGACTTCTCCTGGGGACGGGCTGCGGCCGCCTACGACGAGCTCTACCGGGAGGCGTACCGGCGCCGCCGCGGTCACTCGCTGTAAGGCACGGCCCTCCCCCCCGCCTCGCCCCCAAAGGCCTCGGCTCCCCGGGGAAGCCACTTCGAGGAAGGCCGGGATACCTGGCCGGCAGAGGCCGCGGGGCGGCAGGAGGTCGGGAAGAGCCCGCGAACGGAGGCCTGGCGGATGAGTGCGCGACGAGGCCCTCGTCTTGACGCGCTCGACCCCCCGCTGGTACCACCCGGATGCACCCCGCGGCCGGGCGCGGGCTCTCACCGGGAAACCTGATGTACCGCATCGTTCGCCGAGAAGCCTTCTCCGACTCGACCTTCCTCTGGGAGGTCGAGGCCCCCGACATCGCCCTTGCCGCAAAGCCCGGGCACTTCGTGATGGTCCGTCTCCATGAAGGCTCGGAACGGATCCCCCTCACCGTCGCAGACTTCGACCGCGACCGCGGCACCGTCACCATGGTGGTCCAGGCCCTGGGCAAGACCTCGCGGGAGATGATGGACGCCTACCGGGAGGGCGACGAGTTCGCAGATTTCGTGGGCCCACTCGGCCAGCCCCAGCACGTGGAGCGGGTGGGACACGTGGCGCTCGTGGGCGGCGGGCTGGGCGTGGCGCCGGTCTATCCCCAGCTGCGGGCGTTTCGGGAGGCCGGGAACCGGGTCACCGGAGTCATCGGCTTCCGCACGAAGGGGCTCGTCTTCTGGGAGGATCGCTTCCGCCGCCACTGCCACGACCTCGTGGTCTGCACCGATGACGGCTCCTACGGCAGGCCGGGTTTCGTGACGGCGGCCCTGCAGGAGCTGTGCGAGCGAGACCGGCCCGATCTGGTCGTGGCCATCGGGCCCTTGCCCATGATGAGCGCCTGCGCCCAGACGACCCGTCCCTTCGGCGTCCGCACGATGGTGTCGCTCAACGCCATCATGGTGGACGGGACCGGAATGTGCGGATCCTGCCGGGTCACGGTGGGAAAGGAGGTCCGGTTCGCCTGCGTCGACGGGCCCGACTTTGACGGCCACGAGGTGGATTTCAAAGAGCTCATGACGCGGCAGAAGCGCTTTCGCGACAAGGAGGCGCGCGCCGCCCTGGATTACACCCACCTCTGCAACCTCGAGCGCCAGCTCTTCGAGGAGCAGAAGCACAACTACAAGAAGATCAAGGATCTCGCGCCGCACCAGACACGCATGCCGGAGCGCGACGCGCGCGAGCGGTCCCGAACCTTCGACGAGGTGAACCTCGGCTACTCCCTTGCCGACGCGCTCTCCGAGGCGGAGCGCTGCATCCAGTGCGCCAAGCCCACCTGCATCGCCGGCTGTCCCGTCCAGATAGACATCCCCCGCTTCATCCGCCACGTCCTCGTCCGCGATCTCGACGGCGCCCTCGCCGTCATCAACGAGGCCTCGATCTTCCCCTCCATCTGTGGCCGGGTGTGCCCGCAGGAGACCCAGTGCGAGGTGCAGTGCGTGATCGCCAAGAAGGTGGAGCCGGTGGGCATCGGGCGGCTCGAGCGGTACGTGGGCGACCACGCCCGCCCGCGCCCCGTGGCCCTGGCACGCCGTCGGGGGAGGCTCGGCAAGGTGGCAGTGTGCGGTTCCGGGCCCGCCGGCCTCGCCGCCGCCGCCGACCTGGTCCGGTACGGGTGCGAGGTGACCGTCTACGAGGCGCTCCACGTGGTGGGGGGCGTGCTCCAGTACGGGATTCCGGCCTTCCGCCTCCCCCGCGACATCATCGACCGCGAAGTGCGGCGGCTCGCCGACATGGGCGTCCGCTTCGAGACGAACCGGGTGATCGGGAAGACGTTCACCATCCCCCAGCTCCTTGCGGAGAAGGGGTTCGACGCCGTCTTCGTCGGGGTGGGTGCCGGGGCGCCGGCCTTCCTCGGCATCCCCGGGGAATTCGCCGGCCAGGTGTACTCGGCCAACGAGTTCCTCACGCGCGTGAACCTCATGGGCGGCGACCAGTTCCCGTACCGGGACACGCCCATTTCGCTGGGCCAGAGCGTCGTGGTGATCGGGGCGGGCAACACCGCCATGGATTGCCTCCGGGTGTCGAGGCGGCTCGGGGCGCCGCTCGTGCGCTGCGTGTACAGGCGCAGCGAGGCCGAGGCGCCCGCCCGGGTGGAGGAGATCCGCCACGCCAAGGAAGAGGGGATCGAGTTCTTCTTCCTCCACGCGCCGGTCGAGATCTTCACCGACCCCGAGGGCAGCGTGCGCGGAATGCGGGTCGAGGAGATGCAGCTCGGGGATCCGGACGAGAAGGGGAGGCGCCGGCCGGTCCCCACCGGGCGAACGAAGGACCTGGAGTGCGATACCGTCATCTACGCGCTCGGCACCAAAGCCAACCCCATCGTCACCCGCTCCACCCCCGGGCTCGCGCTGAACCGCTGGGGCAACATCCTGGCCGACGACGGGCGGGAGGAGTCCACCCAGGCGACCAGCCTTCCCGGGGTGTTCGCCGGCGGGGACATCGTGACCGGCGGCGCGACGGTCATCCTGGCGATGGGGGCCGGGCGCCGCGCGGCACGGGCGATCGCGGCCTACCTCGCGGGAGGGAAGAAGTGGCCCCTCACCGCCGAGGAGGTGGCCCGGGTCTCGCTTTTGCCGGCGGAGGCGCCAGCGCTCGAAGAGGGCCCGGGCCCAAAGGGCCCTCCCGAGGTCGAGACCGGGCTCCCTCGCCCCTCCTCGCTTGGCCGCACCTGCCCGAAGTGCCACCGCCCGGTCGAGGAGGGCGAGGAGTATCTCTGCTGCGGCGGGCAGGAACTGCGCTGGCGCTGCCAGGCCTGCGGGAAGGTGAGCGAAGGGTTCGCATTTCCCTATGGCTTGTGCCCGGCATGCGGCGGCACCCTGGAGGTGGCCGAGGCGACCGCCGTCGAAGGCGCAGCCTCGCTGGAGGCCGTCCGGCGGGCGTTCGAGATCGAGCTGGGCGGGATGGCATTCTACGGCCAGGCGGCGCGCGACGCCGCCGAGCCGGTCATGCGCGAGCTCTTCGAGAGGTTCCAGGCGATGGAGCGGGAGCACATGTCGACCCTCTCGCGGCGCTATCACGTGGACCCCCCGGCCCCGTCAGGGCCGTTCCCCGTGGACCGCGCCGCCGTCTACACGGGCGTCCCGAGCCAGCCCGCCGACCCCGCCAACCTGTTCCGCCTCGCCATCGCCTTCGAGCGCCGCGCCGCCGCGTGGTTCATGGAACGCATGGCCGCGACCCCGGAGGGCTCGCCCGAACGCAAGCTCTACCAGGAGCTCGCTGCCGAGGAAGAGGAACACGTGGCCCTGCTCACCACCGAGCACGAGCGGTGGAAGGAAGGAAAGCGGGGGCTGCTCTAGGCGCGGGCCGGGTCCAAAAAGTGGGCCCCGCCGCCCGGCGCGCGCCGCGGACCGTTCGGCTTCACTCAGCTGGGCGCGGGGTAGCGGAACTCCATGGGGAGGGAGACGTCCGGGTGGAGGCTCAGGGCCACCGGGCAGTTCTGCGCCACCTCCTCGAGGCGGACCCGGTCTCCGGGCCTCACCTCGCGCGGCATCTCGACGACGAGCACCAGCTCGGCGATCCGCCGCGGCGGCGGGGTCATCCGCTTCTCAACCTCCGCGCGAGCTGCACCCCACGACAGCCCCTCGTCCTTCGCTGCGAGCGCCATGGTCGAGAGCGCGCACGACGCGAGGGCCCACCCACGACGTCGGTCGGGGAGAAGCTCTCCCCCGTGCCGCCGTTGTCGAGGGGCGGCACGGTGGTGAGGGTGGTCCCCGAGGGTCCGTGGGTGAGCTCACAGGTGAGGCCCTCGATCCGGGCCGACATGGACACGCCGGGCGCGCCGGGCATGGGCGAATCCTCCCGCCCGGGAGTGTAGTGCAGCTTCCTTCGGCGCGAGAACGGAAAGCATTGCAGGGGGGGCTGGCGCATGGGCCGAGCGGGCTCGACGCGAGGCAATCTCCTCGTCAGCGCATGCTATCTTTTGGCCGCGAGGACGGTGACACTCGCCGCGGGTAGGATGTCGGACCGGTGGTTCGGGCCATCGAGAGGCGGAAGCGGCTTGGCGCCCTCCGCGGAACGGAGGGCTTCCGTCGGTGCGGGCCGAGAGGGCGCGAGGAGCTGGCTGTGAGACGAGCATTCGGAGCGGGCTGCGCGCGTCGGTGGAGGAGGACCACGCGCCAGGCCCCCGCGATGGGCCGCGGGCCAGGCTGAGGCGGAGGGACGGCGTGGTCCGCGTTACCCTGGCGAGCGCCCCCACGATCACCGAGTACCGGGATCTCACCGGTGTTTGGGACGACGAGAACCGGCGAGTCCCCCTCACAGTCCTCGTCCTTGCGTCAGCGCTGGAGGGCGCTGGATTCGAGCCGCGGGTGCTCGACCTGGACGCGCACTACGTGGCCTGGATCGAGCGGGGTGGCACGCGCGAGGGGTTCGTGGACCGCGCCGCCGACGACTTGGCCGGACACGGCGCCGACGTGTATGGCCTGAGTACGATCTGCAGCAGCTACCCGCTCACGCTCCGGATCGCCAGCGCGCTCAAGCGACGCGTTCCCTCGAGCACGATCGTCCTCGGGGGCCCCCAGGCCACGCCGACCGACGTGGAGACCCTCCGGGCGTTCCCGGCAGTGGATCTCGTGGTCCGGGGCGAGGCGGACGGAGTGCTTCCGCAGCTCATCTCGACCCTCGAGGCGGGCCAGGATCTTCGAGGGGTGCGCGGTCTCACCCTCCGGCGTGACGGCACCGTGGAGCGCACCCCGGATTCGCCGCTCGTCGAGGATCTGGACACTCTCCGGCCCGCTGCGTACCACCTCAGCGACGGCATCCGCCACAGGCATTCCCTACCGGTTGAAGCCGGTCGGGGATGCCCGTTCGGCTGCACGTTCTGCTCGACGAGCCGCTTCTTCGGACGGCGGTTCCGCACGAGGTCACCGGGACGGATCGTCGAGGACATGGTCTCGCTCCATCGCGCCTACGGCGTTCGCCGGTTCGAGCTCGTCCACGACAACTTCACGGTCGACGTGCGTTGGGTGCGCGACTTCTGCGGGGCCGTGTCCTCGTGCGGCCTGCGGCTTCGTTGGACGTGCAGCTCGAGGACCGACTCGGTCGACGCGGAGCTCCTCTCAGAGATGCGAAGGGCGGGGTGCCGCGGCGTGTTCTTCGGGGTGGAAAGCGGGTCGGCGACCGTCCAGCGCAGCATCGGCAAGCGGCTCGACCTTCCCAGAACGCGCGAGCTCTTGGGGATCGCGGGGCGGCGGCGGATTCACGCGGTGGTCTCCTTCATCGCCGGCTTTCCCGAGGAAACGGCCGAGGACCTCGGGGCCACCGTCGACCTCTTCGTCGAGGCGCTTCGGTTCGAGTCGCTCGAGCCCCAGCTCGGGATCCTCTCCCCCCTCTCCGGCACACCCCTGTACCGGCAGCACCGCGAGGAGCTCTTCCTCGACGAGGTCCTCCCCGACATGGCCTGGCACGGCGAGCAGGATGACGCCGACCGGGTGCTGGTGGCGCGCCACCCCGAGATCTTCTCCAGCTTTTACGCGGTGCCGGCACGTTGGCTCGATCGGCGGGACACCTACGAGCTCCGCTCGTTCCTGCTCGCATTCCGCGGGGACATCCGGTGGCTGGCGGTGCTCGCCGCGCGATTGGCGGGGGGAGGCATGAAGCTTTTCGATGCCTTTCGGCGCTGGCGTACGGCTCAATCCCGCGAGTGGACACTTCCCGAGCTCGACGCGTATTACCGAGGACCTCGATTCTGTGAGGAGTTCACCCAGTTCGTCCGCGAGGACGTCGCTTTGCGCGCCAGCGACGAGGGGCCGCCCCTCTCCGCCTTGGCGTCGCTCTTCGCGGAGGTGCAGCGCGCGGAGCGCGATCGAGAGCGAGGCCTCCGGGTGGAGTCCCCCGCTCGGGGCTTTCCCCGGCGCCCGCGGCTTGCCCCTGGAGTTGTTCTCTTCCGCGTCGGGTTCGATGGCGCGGCCCTCATTCTCGGCGCGCGCCGGGGAGCCGACCTGTCTCACGTCCCGAGGCGCGACTCTCTGCTCGTGGCCCGAAGGAGGCGGGGCCGGCTCGAGGTCCTGCACCCCGAAGGTATCGCGTCGGACCTGCTCGCGCTCTGCGACGGGACCCGCGACGAGGAGGCCGTCGCCCGCGCCTTTGCGCAGTGCCACCCGGAGGTGGGGGGGGTTGAGGGCGAAGAGGCCTGCGCCGTGGGGCTTTCGGTGATGGTGAAAAGGGGCCTAATCGCTGGCTAGGCCTTGGGTCGCCCTAGGACGAGACCGGCGAGCCAATATCGCGCGAAAGACCACGATGTCGGTCTTGTCTGCCTCTCGTGACTTAGTGCCGAATGGGATTGACGGACAGTGTCAACGAGAGCGAGATGTGAGGAACCCGTCTCCTTTGGAGGCGGGTCTCGAGGGAGGAGGGGTTCATGCCCGTAAACGTGAGGGTCAGTGAAGCCGAAAACGGTGGAAATCACGTCATAGTGATCGTGCCCAAGAGCACCCTATCCGAAGATTTCAAGAATGACCTCAAGGGGTTGGAAGAGAAGTTCAAGGAAGCGCTTGGCAACCCGATCCTTTCTGCAGCACCATCGGTCACCGTCGACGTCAAGGTCTACCCCAAGTAGAGCGGTCCGCGCGGTCTCACCTTCGATCCACGGTGCGGCCCCCTAGCCGCCCTTGGGCGGAGGCTCGTCGAGCTTCGAGCGAAGAGCCCGCAGCTCGCCGACGAGCGGGAGGTCCGGGTCTGCCCCCCTGTAACGCTCGAGCTGGAGATCGACGATCTTGCGAGCCTCCTCGCGGCGCCCCAGGCGCTCGAGCGAACGGGCCCCGAGGTAGCGGGCGCGAGCGAGGAGCCAACCGGCTTGGTAAGCGTCTTGGGCGTAGAGCAACGGTCCGTCGAAGCGCGAGAGGCAATCGACGGCTTCCTGGTCCAGTCCCTCCTCCGCCGCGAGTTGCCCCCGCACGAAGGGGATGAAGGAGGCGCCGCCGCGATCGATGGAGCGCAGCTCGCCGAGGGCGCCGGCGCGATCGCCCGCCGCCGCCAGGGACAGCGCCCGGAGGAAGCGACCGTGCAACTCATCGGAGCCGAGCTCCCGGGCGATCGCCGAGAGCCGGTCGCGGTCGCCGATGGTGAAGAGCATGATGCCGTCGAGGTACGTGAACAGGTCTCCCTGGCTCGCCATGCGCCGGGCTCCCTCCACGTCTCCGGCAGCGGCGAGATACCACGAGGTCGTCTGGCGGTTGAACGGGATGTCCCCTCCCTGCTGCGAGGCACGATCCATCTCCGCCGCGCCTTCGCGGAGGCGTCCGGCATAGGATAGGACCTGGGCGCGCGCCAGACTGGGCAACGCACCGTCGAGCCCCTCCAGCGAGGCGAGCGCCTCGGGAACGCTCCCCCGCGCAGCGAGCCCCTGGGCCAAGAACATCCGCACGAGCGGCTCGTTCCCCGCGGCCCTCAGCTTCTCGACCCCTCCTTCGATGTCACCGGCCAGGTACCGCGCCAGCCCCGCGGCCGCGAGGGCGAACGGCGTGCGCCGCCTCGTCGCCGCCTCGTCGGCGCGGGCCAGAGCCTCTCCTCCTCGGCCCGCGTAATAGAGGACCTGGACTTGGTCGATGCGGAGCACGTCCCACTCGGGCGCGAGTTCGAGGGCGCGCTCGTAGGCGGGCAGCACCCCCTCGACCTCGCCGCACCAGGTGAGAACCTCGGCCGCGGCCAGGGCCACGTCCTGATCCTCGGTGTAGCGGTCGAAGAGCGCATGCAGTTCCGCGCGGCTTCGAGCGAAGCGGCCGCTGAAGAAGGCGTCGAGCCCCCGGAGGAGCCCGGCCTCCTTGTCAGGTAGCCGTGACACATCGCTCGACGCTTGCTGGACGAGCGCGTGGGAGGCCGCCCGGGACCAGCCGGAGAGGTACCCCACCCAGGCGATCTCAAGCTTCGCCATCGCGAACCGCGGTGCGATCGCCACTGCACGCTCGTACTCGGGAACCGCCTCGGTCAAGGAGCCGCGCGCGGCGAGCTCCTTGCCGCGGAAGTAGTGCCGGTATGCTTCCAGGCTGGGCGTCACCGCCTCGGCGATGCTGAGCTCGGAGGCCCGCACCTCGGCGGAGGGCTCGCGGAGCGCGATCCGGGCGCGGTCGGAAATTCGGTCGATCAGGGGGAGCAGATCGTTCTTCGTCCCCGCCACCTCCCGCAGGGTGAAGAGGTACTCGTCCGACTGAGGATCGAGGGCTCTGAGGTCGGCCGCGTAGGTGTCGCCCAGCTTGCGGATCGACGCCAGGAACAGGGCGCGCACGCCGGCCTTCCGGCCGACCATGCGCGCCAAGGACTCATCGACGCGGTCCACCTCTCCGCCCCTCGTCTCCCGCACGAGGTCCATGAGCCGGGCGCGCGTGAGCACGCGGAGCTTGTGGGATTGCTCGAGCGAGGTGATGAGCAAGCCGGAGAGGCCGTCGAGGTCCGGGTCGCGCGTCTCGTTGGCGAAGTCGGCCACGGCCACGAGGAGGCGGTCCTCCTCCCCCACCTCGTGGGGCGTGGAGCGATACACGACGATCCCGGTCCCGACGGCCCCGAGCACGATTCCGCCGATTGCTCCGAGTACGATGACCCAAGGGCGTCGCCGCGCGCGCGACGAGGTCACCGGTCGGGGCTCCGAGGGATCGAGCCCCCTCGCGATCCCTTCCAGCTTCGAAAGCACCGCGGCGCCGTCGCGGGGTCGCCGGACCGCCTCCTGGTCCAGCATTCGCGCCACGAGGTCCGTCAGTTCGGGGGCGTCCGGCAGGTCGAGCGGTGAGAACCGGCGACGCCGGCCGGTCCTCTTGCCCGAGCTCGCCTCGGGCTGTTCTCCCGAGAGCATCCCGTGCAGGATCGCACCCAGGGCATACACGTCGGCCCGCTCGTCCTCGGGGGCGCCCTCCGCTTGCTCCGGCGCCATGTAGGCGGGTGTGCCGCCCGGCTGGTAGCGCCAGCCGAAGGCGTGTGCCAGGCCGAAGTCCAGCACCTTCACTCGGCCGTCCCGGCAGAGCATGACGTTCCCGGGCTTGAGATCGCGGTGGAAGACGCCATGCGCGTGAGCGTGCGCGACGCCCCTCGCGACCTCGATCGCGATCCGCAGGGCTTCGCGCAGCGGGACCGCGCCCCGCCGCAGCCGCTCCGCGAGCGTCTGTCCCTCGAGGAGCTCGAGGACCAGGTACGGGCCGTGCTCGGTCCGGCCCACGTCGTACAGGGTCACGAGGTTCGGGTGCGAAAGGCGCGCGGCCGCCTCCGCCTCCGCGAGCAGCCGCTCCTCTCGGATGGCCCGCCGCATCCCGGCTCGCACCGCCTTGAAGGCCACGCTCCGGTTCAGCTCTCGGTCCCGGGCCTCCCAGACGACGCCGAAACCGCCCCGGCCGATCTCTCGCACCAACTCGAAGCGGCCGATGACCGCTCCGGGTACGAGCCATCCCTGCCAGGCAACCCCGAGCGAGTCCTCCGGGATGGCCACCATCTCGCGCAGGAGCGCGGAGAGTGTCCCGGGCTGGATCGGCTCGAGCACGGGCG
Organism: Anaeromyxobacter sp.; assembly: GCA_035686075.1. Classification (GTDB taxonomy): domain Bacteria; phylum Myxococcota; class Myxococcia; order Myxococcales; family Anaeromyxobacteraceae; genus Anaeromyxobacter. Next base: position 16,880 of record DASRZU010000040.1, on the reverse strand, counting down.
GTCCTCGCCCACGCTCGCGCGGCGGCTCGCTCATGCGGTGATGGTTGCCCTCGGCGACTTTGGCGTCCACACGGAGGGAGAGCAGCGGTCCCTCCCGGTACCCCCGTATGCCTTAGTCTTAATGCGGGGCCCCACCCGGCCAGGAGCTCAGGACTGCCTCTCGAACCGGCGGAGCCCCCGTCGTCGCGCCCTCTTGCGCTCGCCCTCGCGCGTGCGCACGGCGGTGCGGGCCCGCAAGGACGACAGAAGCCGCGCGGTCGCCGCGGCGATCTCGCCGACCGCCCTCTCGAAGGCCTCCTCGTCGGTCATCGAGGGATGGGGGAGCCCGCTCACCTTGCGCACGTACTGGAGCGCCGCAGAACGGATCTCGTCGGGCGTCGTGGGCGGGTCGAAGTTGTAGAGGACGTGGATGTTTCGGCACATATCGATAGCTTGACCGGCGCGGGCGCCGCCCGCCGCACCGCGACGGGGTGTCGGCGGACGGTCGCGGGATCTCATGCGGCAGCGGAGCTCGATCGCACGCCGCCCGAGAAGAGGAGGGCGCGCTTTCGGCCGTTCCTCGCGAGGTCGCCCTGTAGTCGACCCTAGGGAAGCTCGGTGACGCTAGCGTAACGCTAGCGTCTGCCTCCAGAAGTCTTTCGAGGGAAACGCTCGTCGGTTACGCTCTCACGGTGGCGCTAGCCGGTCGGCTCCACGGAGCGACCCTTCTTTCCCGGCTCGGCTCGGTCTCGCCGCGGCATCCCGGAGAGAACGAAGGCCGCCAGGGAGGCGGGCACAGGGGTGTCCTGGACCACCACCACCGGGAGGAGCCTCGAGACGGTGATGAAGAGCGCCACCCCGATCGCGACCATCCCCACGGTGACCGAGATCTCGCCCCAGGACGGCCAGTACCGGAAGGACTCGCCCGCGTTGTAGCAGGTCAAGAAGGCGTCGACCCGCCACAGGGCACCGGAAAGCACCGCCAGGGCCCCGCCTAGCACCCGAACCCGTTGGTCCTCGACCCGACGGGTGAGGAACATGAAGGCCGGGACGAGGAAGAGCGCCATCTCGAGCACGAAGAAGATGAGGAAGAAGTCTGGCACCGTGAGGAGCTCGAGCTTTCCCGAGGAGGCCAGATCCGCGAAGCGGAGGCCGGCGAAGAGGATGAGGAGCCCGCCGTTCACCCGGCACACGTCGACCAAGAGGTCGTGATCGTGCTTCGCGTTCCAGGCGTGCCGCATGAGGGCGGTGAGGACCACCACCGCCCCGAGCCCCATGGAGAGGCAAGAGACGAGGGCCAGAAGCGGCAGGAGCGGCGTGTGCCAGAGAGGATGGAGCTTGGGGCCCGCCACGATCATGAGGCCGCCGAGCGAGCTCTGGTGCATGGTGGGCAAGAGCATGGCGAGGGCGATGATGTAGGGCATGGCGCGGGCCAGGCGCGCGCCCCACCGCTTTCCCCACGCCGACCGGATGGGGGAAGGGCTTTCGGCAGCGCCATCCAGCACCGCCGGAAGCATCTCGACCCAGAGAACGAGGACGTAGGCGATCACGCAGACCGCCACCTCGAGCAGGACCGAGGACAGGTTCCACATGGGAGGAAGGGCCAGCCAGAACATGTTCCAGGGCCGGCCCAGGGCCACGATGATGGAGGCGCCGCCCAGCGAGTAGGAGATGGCGCCGAGCAAGACAGCCGGGCGGACCAAGGGATGGTACTGCCCCCGGTTGAGCAGGTAGCACAGGAGCCCGACCGAGTATGCGCCCGCGCCGATGCCGGTGAACACGACCACGTTGACAGGCTCCCAGATGCCCCAGGCATAGCCGTCGTTCATGTTGCTGACAGCCCCGATGCCGGCGATGAACCGCCAGGTGATGACCCCCTCGGCGATGCCGAAGAGCGCGAGCAGCGTGATCATCGCCCGGTCGAGGAGGGGGCCGCCGATGGGTCTCGGCCTCAGGTGTGCGCTCATCTTGGATCCTTCGAGCGTCGGGCGTGCTCATCCGCCTTCCGCCGGTTGCGGCGGATGATCGCCGCCGCGGCAGCGTAGAGTGCGATGGGCGTGAGTCCATGGAGGTAGGGCGCGTGTGAGACCGTCTCGGAGAGGTGGGCCGGGGCCTTTGGGGGCATGGTGGGGAATCCCAAGTCCCTGAACGAGACCCCCGCCGCTGCCAGGTAGAGGACCTGCGTACCGCCGGCGTCGGTTTCGCCGAAGATCTTGGCATCGTAGCGGGCCGGGTCGCCCGCTCGCCGTCGGCGGGCCTCGGCGAGGAGGTCGGCTCGCCGCCCGTAGATCACGGCGCCGGTCGGGCAGACCTCGCAGCAGGCAGGGTTGGCCACCCGCTGCGGCCCGCTCGCCCCCTCGACGGCGCGGTGCCGGCAGAGCTCGCACTTCACGATCCGCGGTACCGCCTTCTTCCACTCGAACTTGGGAATGCTGTAGGCGCAGGCGATCTGGCAGTAGCGGCACCCCAGGCAGAGCTCCTTGTCCCAGAGGACGATGCCGGTCCCCCGCCGTTCGCCGCCGCTGTCGCGCTTCCCCTCGCCCTCCTTGTGGAGCGCGCCCAGCATGCAGACCGAGACGCAGGACGGGTCGACGCAGTGCATGCACTGCCGCTTGACGAAGGCTTGGGTGGCGCCGTCGGCCGCGGGCTTCGAGAGGTGGCGCGTCTTCACCACGTTCTTGGCGGTGCAGTCGAGCTCCTTCGGCTCGCCCTCGTAGGGGAGGCTGTTGCTCTCTTTGCAGGCGGCCACGCAGCCGCCGCAACCCAGGCACAGGGTCGAGTCGTACAGCATCCCCACCGCCTCGGGCTCCGGCTCCTTCTCTTCGCGACCGAGAGCGGGGTGGGGGAGCGCGGCGGCGGTGCCCGCCAGGAGCGCGCCCTTCAAGAACGAACGACGCGAGGGGCGCACGGCTCACCGCCTTCGGACCGGCGGGTAGACCGTGGTGAGGACCTGGGCGCAGGCGAACATCCCTACCCAGACCAGCACCGAGGAGATGAGGGCCACCTTGCGGAACAGGTCGGTCCCGGTCTCGAGCGCCATGCTCGCCCCCAGGAGGATGGGCATGGCCAGCGGCAAAGTGAGGAGCCCGATGACGCAGCACTTCACGGTGACGATCGCCCAGGTCGGCGGTGCCGACCGCGCCACCACCTCCCCGACCCGGACCTGACTCGCGTACATGTGCCCTCCCCGAGGCGCGTCCGTGCGCCGAGGGGGAGTGAGCAAGACCCGGGCCGTCACTGGCCCACGCAAGCCCCTTAGAATCCGAGGCGCGGGGGGTGCGGCAATTCGGTCGCATCCGTCAACGGAGTTGACAGTTGGTGGAACTCCCCGTGAACAGGGCTGTTCTGGATATCAGCGACGTTGTCACCCGCCCGGGGGATGTCGTGGAGCGGAACGGTCAGCTCTCGGGCTCCGGCGCAGCCCGGGCGCTGCGGCCGGCCGGCTCGACCTCGATGCCGAGCCGCTTCAGCTTGGCGAGCAGGCCCACCCTGGAGATCCCCAGGATCCGCGCCGCGGCGCTGCGGTTGCCGCTCGTGTAGCTGATGACCGCGCGGATGTGTTCCTCCTCGAGGTCGGCGAGCGTCTTGCGGACCTCCCGCGGCACGTGCGCCTCGCTCCGCGCACCCGCCGCCCGGAGCGGGAAGGGAAGCGACGACAGGGTGAGAACCTCGCTCGTCTCGAGGACCACGGCGCTGGCGATGACGTTCTCGAGCTCGCGCAGGTTGCCGGGGAAGTCGTGCGCCTCGAGCACCTCCATGACCGGCTCGGCGATGGACTGGATGGACTTCCCGTTCTGCCGGCAGTACCGGTCGAGGAAGTAGTAGGCGAGCAGCTCGATGTCGCCCTTGCGCTCGCGCAGGGGCGGAACGTAGATGGAGCTGATGGAGAGGCGGTAGTAGAGGTCGCGGCGGAACCGGCCCGCCTCGATCTCGCGTTCCAGGTCCTTGTTGGTGGCGGCGATGATGCGCACGTCGGCCTCGCGCTTCTTGGAGGATCCAAGCCGGTAGTACTCGCCGCTCTGCAACACCCGGAGCAACTTCGACTGGACCGAGACGTCCACGTCGCCGATCTCGTCGAGGAAGAGGGTTCCCCCGTCGGCCTCCTCGAAGACGCCCACCCGCAGGCCGTCGGCCCCGGTGAAGGCCCCCCGCTCGTGGCCGAAGAACTGGGACTCGAAGAGGGAGGAGGCGAAGGCAGCAGAGTTCACGGCCACGAAGGGCTTGCCGGCGCGGGTGCCGAGCTGGTGGATGGCGCGGGCCACGAGCTCCTTGCCCGTTCCGCTCTCACCCCAGATGAGGACGCTGTTGTTGCTGAGCGCAATCCGCTCCACCTCGCCCAGGGTGCGCATCAGGGCCTTGTCCTGGGTGACGAAGTCCTTGAAGGCCTCCTTGAAGCGGGGGCCCTGCTGGCCCCCGCGCTCCTGGATGACCTGCAGCTCCTCCCGCCGGCGGGTCCCCTCCAGGGCACGGTCCAGGCAGGTCACGAGCCGCTCGTTGGCGACGGGCTTGCAGAGATAGTCGAAGGCCCCGAGCTTCATCGACTCCACCGCCAGTTCCACGTCGCCCACCCCGGTGATCACCACCACCGCCAGCCCGGGGCGCTCGCGGCGCACCCAGCGGAGCACCTCCATCCCCCCCACCACCGGCATGTCCATGTCCAAAAGGAGCAGGTCGAAACGCGCGGTGGCGATGGTCTCGATGGCCCGGGTACTGTCGGCCAGCACCTCGATCTCGTACCTTCCCGTCTGCGCGAGCAAGGTCTCGAAGCAGTTCAGGACCGCCCGGTCGTCGTCGAGGATGAGGATCCGGCTCATGCTGCGTCTCGCCCTTTCACGGGGAAGGTGAAGTGAAACGTCGTCCCCTGGCCCACCTTGCTCTCCAGCTGGATCTGGCCCCGGTGCTGCTGGACGATCCCCTCGATGATGGCCAGGCCGAGGCCGGTTCCCCCGGCCGCCTGCCGGGTGGTGAAGAAGGGATCGAAGATGCGGTCGCGGATCTCCGGCGCGATGCCGCAGCCGTTGTCCTCGACGGAAAGCTTCACCGCGGCGCCCTCCTGAACGGTCCGCACCCGCACTGCGATGCGGCCGCTCCCATCGGGAGGAAGGGCCTGGTAGGCGTTCTGGAGCGCATTCACCATCACCTGCTGGAGCAGCGCCAGGTTCCCGCTGAGCCTGGGGGGGGAGGGGTCGAACTCCTCCTCCACCTGCACGTGCTTCAACTGGTTGTGCAAGAGCCGGAGGGCCGTCCGCACGACCGCCACCAGGTCGACCTCCTCGTCGAGACGCCCCTCGTCGTGCCGAGCGAAGGTCCTGAGCTCGCGAACGATCGCCCCGATTCGCTCGGCCCCGTCCGCCATGTCCTGGAGCAGGACCGGAACCTGCTTGCGGAAGAAGGGATAGTCAAGTCGGGCGATGCGCAGCCCCGGACGCCTGTCGCTCTCCGCGTCGAGCAGCGGCAGCGCGTCGGAAAAGGCCTCGCTCAGGAGCGACATGTTCCCGTTGATGAACTGGATGGGGTTGTTGATCTCGTGGGCGATGCCGGCCACGAGCCGCCCCAGTGAAGCGTGCTTCTCGGTCTGGAGGAGCTGCGCCTGCTTCTCGCTCAGGCTGGCGTAAGCCTGCTGGAGCTGCCGCTCCCTCAACTGCAAGCCGTTCATGATCGTGGAGGTGATGGCCATCGAGGCCGAGAGGGTGACGAGGATCATCACCGACAGAACAACCTCGAAGGTGACCTGCCGGCCGGAGAGGCCCGTCAGGCCGGCGAGATGGTTGGGAGCGTGTGGGGTCCCGGACTCGAGCACGAGGAGGGCGAGGAAGAGCCCGAACGCCCCGGCTCCGATGAGCCAGGCGATGCGTCGCGGGAGCAACATGACCCCGGCAATGGCGTGGATGAGGTAGAGGCACACGAGCGGGCTCGTGGCCCCACCCAGGATGTGGATGAGGGCCGTCAGGGCGAGGAGGTCGAGCCCGATCTGGAAGCCGGCCTCGACCGTTCCAGATGCGGACACCGCCACCGCCCATCGGCCGCGCACCTGGTGGTATGCCGCGAAGAGGACGTTGTAGATCGAGATCCAGCCCGCCACCGCCAGGGTCTTCTGCACGGGGAAGTCGAGCCGCAGCAAGAAGGTCCCCGCGGCGATGGCGAGGACGAGCCCGCTCACGAAAACCCAGCGGACCCGGATGAACCACCCGAGGAGCTGGCGTAGATCCCGCTCGGGCAGCGCTGGATCGAGCGGGGTCGCATCCTCGACGGCCAGCCGGGGGAAGGCCCCAGTCGAGAGCCGGGGGCTCGTGTCCGGGGGCTTTGCCTGGGGTGGGGAGGCACCGCTCGCGATCCGCCGTCCATCCAGATCGAGCACCGCTCGCATGGACTCACGCACAACGCTCTAAATTTGCCACATCCGCAGGGAGATCTCGTAGGCGCCGATCAAGTTCACTCCTCCATGCGGACAACGCGCGCCCGAAAAGCGCAGGTTTCTGCGACAGGATGTCGCGGGTTCGCGCCCGACCGAATCCGCTCTTCCCCGAGAGACGCCGTGGAATAGTGACAAGACCGGCTTCGGCGGGACCGCGCTCAGGGGCAGAAAGGAGGGAGAGACGTGAGAACGAGAAACGGAACGCCTCACGGTCGGCTGCTCGTGCTCATCGGGGCACTTTCGGGGTGTGCGACAGCGCCCACCAGCGCCGGTGGCCGTCAGGAGCTCAAGGAGAGCGTCGCGCACGCCCTCACGGAGATGGAGGCGGAGGACCCGGGCCTCCATCCGTTCCTGGAGCGCTCGCACGGATACGTGGTCTTCGCCAACGTGGGCAAGGGAGCCTGGATCGTGGGCGGCGGCTATGGGCGCGGGATCGTCTACCGCCGCGGTGCTCCCATCGGGTACGCGGACATTACCCAGGCCACGCTGGGTCTCCAGTTCGGCGGCCAGGCATTCAGAGAGGTGCTCGCCTTCGAGAGCGAGGGCGACTTGGAGCGGTTCACCGCGGGGCGGCTGAGCCTCACGGCCAACGCCTCGGCCGTGATCCTGAAGTCGGGGGCTGCCGCGTCGACCCGGTACACCGACGGCGTGGCAGTCTTCGTGAAGCCCATCGGCGGCGCGATGCTGGAGGCCGCCGTGGGGGGTCAGCAGTTCTCTTACGAGCCGCAGTAGAAGAGCCCGCTTGGCCCTGGTCGGCCGGCGACCCCTGCACACCCAGGAGCGAGGGTGTGGAGGCCCCTCGAGAGGGGAGAGGCGGTCGGGTTCACGGGTTTGGGAGGGTCGGTACGCGCCCTATGGGGGCCGGCCTTTCGAAACCCGGCCCAGGGGGGCCAGAAAGTTCGACCGGGGAAGATCGAACCTCGGCGGTGACGAACGCGAGATCCCTTCTCCCTTGTCGCTTCTGCGACCTCTCTTGCGCGTAGTAGAGGGCCCCGCGCCGGCTCGAGCGAGCCACCGGGATCGCGCTCTTCACCTCCGCCGGGAGCTTCGACATCCGCGCCTCATGGCCCGTAGACGTCGTTCGGTCTCACGCTCTGCCTGGCAGGGGTGGCATCACCTTCATGCCCGGCCAGGTCGATGGCCTGGTCGACGCGCGAGATGCTTCTCCTCCCCGTGAGCCTCGACCATGTCATCGTGGAGCCGTACCGGTTCGGCCGAGCGCGCCGGCCCGCTCGGGGGCGTTGCTCAGGGAAGCCCGCCACGGGCCCCAGGGCGCCGAGCGGCGCTCCCTCCCCCCGGCGATCGGAGTCGTACGCGAGTCCCCGGTGGGCGTGCTAGCTTCTCGCGCCAGCCCTCGAAGACCCGTAAGGCGAAGGAGGACGCGCATGTACCCGAGGATCTCCCTCGCCATCGATAACTGCTTCGCCTACAAGCGCTGGACCCGTCCGGACGACTGGGCCAGGGTCGTGCGCGCCTTGGGCGTGCGCTTCGTCGAGGCCAGCGCGGATAACGAACTCGATCCCCTCTACGTCGGGCTGCCGTACCTCGAGCGCTGGCTGGCCGAGGTGAGGCGGGCGGAGCAGGAACGCGGTGTCCGCGTCTGCAACCTCTACTCGGGACACGGGACGTACACTACCCTCGGGCTCGCCCATACCGACGAGGCCGTGCGCGAGCACATGATCGTCGACTGGTTCTTTCCCATGATCCGGATGGCGGGGGAGCTCGGCGCCGGCATGGGTTTCTTCGCCCACGCCTTCGAGCATGCGGTACTGCAGGACCGTGCGGCGTACGGGCGGAGCGTGGCTGTCCTCGAGGAGTCGCTCTCGCGCCTGAACCGCTATGCCGGCGAGGTGGGCTGCGGCAATCTCGGCCTTGAGCAGATGTACGCACCGCACCTTTACCCCTTCACGCTGAGGGATACGGAGGACCTCCTGCGGAAGGTGACGCGTCTCAGCGGCCGGGACTTCTACCTCACAGAGGACGTGGGCCACCACCACCTGAAGTACCAGCGCCCGGAGCGCAGCGCGCTCCTTGGCGGTGTGCGGGGCGTCTGGCTCGGAACCGATCGCGCGTTCTCCCTCGCCGACCGGATCGGGGTCTCGGCCTGGGAACTGATCTCGGCCGAGATGGACGCGAACCCGCAGCTCTTCTCGACCGAAGAGGACGGGGACTGCTACGCCTGGCTGCAGAGGCTCGGCTGCTACAGCCCCATCATCCACCTCCAGCAGACGGACGGGTGCACGTCCGCGCACCTCCCCTTCACCGAGGAGGAGAACCGGAAGGGGAAGATCGCAGGGGAGAAGGTGCTCCGGGCGCTCAAGCGCTCGTACGATCGGCCCGAGCCCGAGGGGATGCCCTCGCGATGCGGTGAGATCTACCTGACCCTGGAGATCTTCTCGTCGACGACGTCGATCCCGCACGATCTGCTCGACGACTACGGGAAGAGCGTGGCGTACTGGAGGCGATTCGTGCCGGAGGACGGCATGCGGCTCGACGAGGCGGTGGGGCGACTCGGGGCGTAGGCGACCTCGCGGGTGCCGGGCTCGCCGACGCCCGGGAAGGGGAGGGGCAAGATGCGCGCAGTGTGGATCAGCCGACACGGTGGCCCGGAGGTTCTCGAGGTCCGGACCACGGCGGACCCCGAGCCTGGGCCCGGAGAGGTGCGGGTGCGGGTCCGGGCCGCGGGGCTCAACTTCGCCGACATCATGGCCCGCACCGGTCTGTATCCCGATGCGCCGAAGCCTCCGTGCGTCGTGGGATATGAGTTCGCCGGTGAGGTCGATGCACTCGGCCCCGGCACCGCGGGCCCGCCGACCGGGGCCCGGGTGGTCGGACTCACCCGGTTCGGCGGGCACTCGGAGCTGGTCTGCGTCCCCGGGAAGGCCGCCTTTCTTATGGCCGAGGGCATGACCTTCGAAGCGGCAGCCGCCATCCCCCTCAATTACCTGACGGCCTACCACGTGCTGTTCCGCGTGGCTGCGGTTCGCCCAGGCGAGCGCGTCCTCGTCCACATGGCGGCCGGCGGAGTGGGGATCGCCGCCCTGCAGCTCTGCCGGACGATCGAGGGCGTGGTCACCTACGGGACCGCTTCGGCCGCCAAGCACGAAGCCATCGAGGCCGAGGGATGCCAGCACCCCGTCGATTACCGCTCGGCCGACTGGGAGACGGAGGTCCGGCGCCTTACGGGAGGAGAGGGCGTCGACGTGGTCCTCGATCCGCTCGGGGGGCGGGACACGCGAAAAGGGTACCGGCTGCTTCGTCCGGCGGGGCGCCTCGTCATGTACGGCGTGGCGAACCTCCTGAGTGGAGGTCGCAGGAGCCTCGGGAATCTCGTTGTCCACGGGATAAGAGTGGTGCTTCCCCGGTTCTCCCCGATGGAGGCCATGAACGACAATCGCTCGGTCGCGGGGGTGAACGTGGCGCATCTCCCGGACGCGATGCTCGCCGAGGAGATGGCCGCCGTGCTCGGCCTGTTCGCGAGGGGCGCCATCAAGCCGCACATCGACTCGACCTTCTCGTTCGAGCAAGCGGCCGAGGCCCATCGGAGGGTGGAGGAGCGCCGAAACGTCGGCAAGGTGCTGCTCGTGCCCTGACCCGCCGGTCTCCCTTCACGGTCCGGTGCCCCGCGCGAGGGAGGCGGGGCGATGGGGCGCCCAGGCTCACCGAACTCCTTGGTCGAGGTCTCCTCGGGCCCGGCGAGGCGGGCGTTTTCGATGGGGGTGCGAAGGAGCGGTGGCTTCGATTATGACAACGCCGATTTCAGGAAGGAGTGCACCGCCATGTCCCTCGACCATTACGTGACGCTGGGTCGGTCTGGGCTCCGCGTAAGCCCCTTCTGCCTGGGGGCCATGACCTTCGGCGAGGACCTCGGCTGGGGATCCAGCGTCGAGACCTCGAACGCCGTCATGGACCACTTCCTCGCTCTGGGCGGGAACTTCATCGACACCGCCAACGTCTACACCCACGGCCATTCCGAGAAGATCATCGGCGACCACATCGGACGCATCCCATCGAAGCGCGACCGGATGGTGATCGCGACCAAGTTCTTCGGGAACGCCTTCTCGAGGGATCCGAACGGCGGTGGGGCCGGCGCGAAGTCACTCATCGCCGCCGCCCATGAATCGCTGCGCCGCCTACAGACGGACTACGTCGACCTGTTGTGGATGCACGCCTGGGACCGGAACACGCCCATCGAGGAGACGATGCGGGCCCTGGACGATCTCGTTCGCGGGGGCAAGGTCCGGTACATCGGGTTCTCGGACACCCCGGCCTGGAAGGTGGCGCAGGCCCAGGTGATGGCGAGCTTCCGCGGCCTGGCTCCGCTGGTGGCCCTGCAGATCGAGTACTCGCTCCTCGAGCGCACGGTCGAGGGGGAGCTCGTTCCCATGGCCCAGGAATTGGGGCTCGGGATCACCCCCTGGTCGCCCCTCAAGAGCGGGGTGCTGAGCGGCAAGTACGGGCGCGAGAACGCCGGCAAGGTGAAGGCCGATCGCGGCGCCTGGGTAGAGAGCAGCCTGAACGATCGAGCCTACTCCGTCATCGACGCGGTGAAGCGCATCGCCCGGGAGCTCGGCGCCACGCCCGCCCAAGTGTCGCTCGCCTGGGTGAAGAGCCGCCCGGGCGTGTCCTCCCCGATCCTCGGGGCCCGGACCCTGGAGCAGCTCGAGGACAACTTGGGGGCCCTGAAGGTGCAGCTCTCCCCCGAGCAGGCGGCCACCCTCGACGAGGTCTCCCGGCCTAGCCTGAACTTCCCGGCCGGCTTTCTCCAGAACGCCCCCATGTTCATGCACGGTGGACTGACGGTGAACGGGGTGACGGCGCCGCCGTGGCCGCTCGCCCCCCGGTCCGACGCCCAGCGGCCGTAGGGATCGGCCCGCGGGAACGCCGCGGTCCCTCCGGAGCGACACCGTGATCCTGGGGATCGTCCTCGCCGCGCTCCTCGCGGCCTACGCCGCCGGGTGGCTCTGGTTCGCAGCGCGTGAAGGCTCACCCGCCTCCTTCACCCCCGCGGACCTCGCCGCCCCCGTGGGCACAGCACTCCCGGAGGGCTTCCTCTGGGGTACCGCCACGGCCGCCTATCAGGTCGAGGGCGGAAGCGAGGGCGAGGATTGGTGGGCCTTCGAGCAAGAACCCGGTCGCATCGCACGGGGCGAGCGGAGTGGGCGGGCCGCGGACGCCTGGAACCGGGTGGCGGAGGACGTCGAGCTCATGCGCCGGCTCGGGGCCAACGCTTACCGGTTCTCGATCGGCTGGAGCCGGGTCGAGCCCGCGGCGGGCCGATTCGACGGCGCGGCCTGGGAGCACTACGCCGACGAGGCCCAACGGCTCCGGGGGGCGGGCATCGAGCCCCTCGTCACCCTGCACCACTTCACCGTGCCCCGCTGGCTAGCGGGCGGGGTGCTCGATCCCGGGTTCCCCGCAGGCCTGGCGCGCCTCGCCCGCGAGGCTGCCCGACGGCTCGGAGGTGACGTGAGGCTCTTTTGCACCATCAACGAGCCCAACGTGCTCATGTTCAAGTCGTTCGTCGAGGGGAGCTGGCCCCCGGCGGAGCGGGATCCGGAAAGGGCCGTCGCCGCCCTCGCGAACCTGCTCCGGGCTCACGCCTTCGCGGCCGCGGCCCTTCGCGAGGTGCTTCCCGAGGCCCGCGTCGGCGTCGCCAACCACCTCAGGGTCTTCGATCCGGCCCGGCGATCGAACCTCCTCGACTGGGTCGCCGCCCGCGCCACCGCCCTCGCCTTCAACTGGGCGTTCTACGATTCGATCGCCGCCGGACGCTTGCGGTTCACGGTGCCGGGCTTTCCGAAGCTGGACGAGCCCTTCGCGGAGCTGAAGGGATCGGCGGACTGGTTCGGGCTCAACTACTACACCCGCGACCTCGTCCGCTTCGCGCCGGGCGCACCGGGGAACATCGAGCGAGTGGTTGGCCCAGGGCCGAAAACCGACCTCGGCTGGGAGATCTATCCCGAGGGGCTCCTGCGCTTGCTCCGCGCTGCCCATGCGCGCTACCGCCTCCCCATCCACGTCACCGAAAACGGGATCGCCGATGCCCGGGGCACGCTTCGCCCCACCTACCTTCGCGCCCACGCCCATGCCCTGGCAGAGGCCGCCCGAGAGGGCGTTCCGGTGCTCGGGTACTTCCACTGGTCGCTCCTCGACAACTTCGAGTGGGAGCAAGGCTTCGAGCCGCGCTTCGGTCTCTACCGCGTCGACCCCAAGACCTTCGAGCGTTCGCCCGCCTCCGGAGCGGATGTGTTTGCCGCTCTGGCAGCCGAGAGGCGGGAACCGTAGGAGTGTGCCCGAGGACGCACCACAGGTGGAGTGCCTCCTGGAGCCCGTCCCTCGCGGGCAACAAGCGGCCGCACGCTCGCCCCTCTCCTCCCTCGAGGCTCTCTGCGGCCCTGGGAACAACTCGGTGGGATGCGCGGGTTTTTCGGCCATACGACAAGCGATCATCTGCTAGACCGGCACGCGACCGAGAGCTCCACCCCTACGAGTCACCCGGCTCGGGTCGAACACGAGTTCCGTCGCTGTCTCTATCGCGCGGCGGTGGCGCCCATCGTGGCCCTCGGCCTTGCAGCCGCCCTCCTCGTCGGTTCCGTCGTGCTCCTGCAGGAGCTGAACCGGAGGGTGGAGCGTGCGGACCTGATCGTCGCGCGAGCCCATGCCCTGGAGAGGTCAGTGGCGGACGCGCAACTGGCTCTGCGCGGCTACCTCTTGTCGGGCAATCCGGAGCTGCTCACCTCGTACGGGGACACGGAACAGCGTGTCTCCTCCGAGGTCCAACAGCTCGAGCGGCATCTGGTCGGCGACGGACCGCAGAAGGAGAGCCTCGCCTCGATTCGCGCGCTCGTCGGCCTCTGGCACCAGAACGCCCTCGAGCAGCTTGAGCGGTCCGGCGAGGTGCCCCCCGGCCCCAGGAGCTTCCACCAGGCGGCGGAAGGGGAGAACTTCACGAGGGATATCCGATCGCGTCTGCACATGTTCATCGAGTTCGAGGAGACGAAGAGAGTGGGCCTGTTGGCCGTGGTCGACGTCCTGACCCGGTGGGCTCTTATCTCGGGCCTCACGGTGGCCCTCCTGCTCGGACCGGTGGTCGGCTGGTTCACCGCCACGCAGATGCGCCGCGCCCGGCTCCGGTATTCGGAGGCCCTGGAGGCCCAGGGGCGTACCGCCCGCTTCCTGCGGGAGAGCGAGGAGAAGCTGCGGCTCGCCCTTTCGGGCAGCCACTCCGGGACCTTCGACTGGGACCTCGCCGCGGAGACCATCAGCTGGTCGGACGAGTTGCTCGGGTTGTACGGCGTGCGCCCATCGGAGCTGGGCGACCGCTACGAGGACTGGCTGGGCTGCCTCGTCCCGGACGACCGCGAGGCCGGTCGGGTGGCGGTCCGGCGGTCGATGGAGAGCGGGGAGTTCGCCCTGGAGTTCCGCATCCGGCGCCGGGACACCGGGGAGATCCGCTGGATGGACGGTCGTGGTCAGGTCTCCTTCGATCGGACCGGCCGTCCGACTCGGCTGGTCGGTCTCAACGTCGACGTCACCGATCGCAAGCGCGCCGAGGAGTCCCTGCGCGACGCCAACGACAGGCTGCGGGAGGCCGACCGGCGCAAGAACGAGTTCTTGGGGATGCTCTCGCACGAGCTCCGCAATCCCCTCGCTCCCCTCCGCAACGCGGTCCACGTCCTTGCCCATGCCGGCCTGGGAGACGAGGAGGCCACTCGGGCGCAGGCGATCATCGCGAGACAGGTGGACCACCTGGCCCGCCTGGTGGACGATCTCTTGGACGTGCGGCGCATCGCCACCGGGAAGTTGCGGCTCCAGAGGAGCCTCGTGGACCTGACGGAGTCGGTGCGACAGTGCGTCGAGGACGCTCGCCCGCTGTTCGGGGAGCGATCCGTGGGCCTGGAGCTGAGGTTGCTGGACGGCCCGGTCTTTGTGAACGGCGACCGCACTCGCCTGGCGCAGCTCGTGATCAACCTACTCCACAACGCGGCGAAGTTCACCGACGCGGGGGGGCACGTCCAGGTGAGCGTGGAGGTGCTGGCGGGTCAGGCTCGCCTGGCCGTGAGGGACGACGGGGTCGGCGTTGCGCCTGAGATGCTGGGGACGCTCTTCGAGCCCTTCGTCCAGAGCGACACCACCCTCCACCGGACCACGGGCGGTCTCGGGCTGGGGCTTTCCTTGGTCCGGGGCGTGGCGGAGCTCCATGGCGGCTCGGTCGAGGCGCGGAGTGAAGGCGTGGGGCACGGTGCCGAGTTCATTGTGACACTTCCCACCGCCGAGCCCTCGCTGGTCCCTCGGGAGGAGACGCTCGTGCCCCGGGGCCACACGAGACACCGCGTGCTCCTCATCGAGGACAACCCGGATGCGGCCGAGTCCCTCCGGTCGGTTCTTACGCTCATCGGCGGTCACGAGGTGGAGGTCGCAAGCGACGGCGAGGCGGGGCTCAGGGCGGCTCGGGCGGGCCGACCCGACGTCATCATCTGCGACCTCGGTCTCCCCCTCGTCGACGGGTACGAGGTCGCCCGGCGCATCCGAGGGGACGGCGCGACCACGCAAGCCCGGCTGATCGCGCTCACCGGCTATTCCTCGGCCGACGACGTCGGCCGGGCCCTCCGCGCCGGATTCGACTTCCACATCCCCAAGCCTCCGGACATCGATGTCTTGCTGAGGCGCGTGGAGGGCGCGTCCGATTGCGGGATCCGCGGCGCAGGGTCGGGCGCCCCCGCAGCGGGGCAACGCGACGTGGCTGCCAAGGTGGCGTAGCACAAGAGGACATCGGTCTCGACGGACCGGCGGCGGGGCTTTCGTTCTCGCCCCCCCGCCGAGGAGTCGACGCCGCGGGGTTTCCCTCCGAATCGCGCCCGCGGCAGCCCTATCCGAAGCGACCTTCGCCCCGTGAAGCGTTGCGGAGTCCGCCACCACGAAGGGACGTGAGTCACCCGTGCGCGAGACTGCCAGGGTTTGGGGCTCTTTCGGAATCAGGGACCGCTAGAGGCTCTTCTCGTCCCCGCCCGGTGGCGCCGCGAGGCGGTTCTTCTGACGCGGCTCGGCACCCAGCACCTAGTCCGCCCGGGGCGCCCGATGGCCCTCGCCTGCCTGGCCAGCGGAGGGTCATGGAGGATGTCACGATGATGTCACGCTCGGGTCATGCGAGGAGGGAGGCGCCCCGATCGGCGATACCGCGTCACGGAAGAATTGCTGGCGATCGTCGAAGCGAGCGCGACCATGGGAATCGATATGCTACAGCCCCGAGGTCTCGAATGACATCCGAGCAGTCCCGCGCCCTCCCCCAGCGACTCGAACGGCTCTCCGAGGTCGCCTACGACCTCCGCCTGGCGAGCAGCATGACCCTCCAGCGCGTCTGGCGGCGGATCGATCCCGAAGCCTGGGAGGCCTCCGCCAATCCGTGCATGATCCTCCAGCACGCGACCCGAGAGCAGCTGGAGGAGGTGGCGGCCGACACCGAGCTCGTCGCCCGGCTCGAGCGCTGGCTGGCACGACGGGACGCCGTGGAGAAGAGCGCCGGCTGGTTCGGGGAACGGCACCGGAACGAGCTCGCCGGGGTCGCCTACTTCAGCATGGAGTTCGGTCTGAGCGAGGCCTTGCCCACCTACTCGGGCGGTCTGGGGATCCTGGCCGGCGACCATCTCAAGGCCGCCAGCCATCTGCACGTTCCGGTGGTCGGCGTCGGGCTCCTGTACCAGCAAGGCTACTTCCGACAGGTCCTGGGCGTGGACGGGCAACAGCTCGAGGCGCTGCCCTTCAACGACCCGAGCTCCCTCCCGGTCACTCCGGTGCTCGACGCCGAGGGACGCTGGCCTCGGGTGCGGCTCGAGCTCCCGGGCCGGACCTTGCTCCTTCGGGTCTGGCGAGCGCGGATCGGAACGGTGAGCCTGTACCTCCTGGACAGCAATCACCCCTTGAACGCTCCCTGGGATCGGGGCATCACCGCGAGCCTCTACTCCGCGGTGAAGGAGACGCGGCTCCTCCAGGAGCTGGTGCTGGGCGTGGGCGGCTGGCGGCTATTGGAGAAGCTGGGCATCGAGGTGGACGTGTGCCACTTGAACGAGGGTCACGCCGCCTTTGCCGTGCTGGCCCGGGCGGCCAGCTTCGCCGAGCGGCGGGGGGTACCGTTCGCGACGGCGCTGCGCGCCACCCGGGCCGGAAATGTGTTCACCACTCACACGCCGGTCGAGGCCGCCTTCGACCGTTTCGACCCGGGCCTGATCGCAGAGTTCGCCGGGCCCTTCATCCGCGAGTGCGGCCTGACCGTCCACGAGTTCTTGGCGCTGGGAAGGCGGGACCCGAGCGAGCCCTTCAACATGGCCTACCTGGCCATGCGGGGGAGCTGCCACGCCAACGGCGTGGCCCGGCTTCACGGGCGGGTCAGCCGCCGCCTCTTCCAGGTTCTCTTCCCCGGTTGGCCCGAAGCCGAGGTTCCCGTGGGCCACGTCACGAACGGCGTCGACGTGTCCACCTGGCGCTC
>DASRZU010000039.1:0-131108 GCA_035686075.1 Anaeromyxobacter sp. | reverse complement strand
GGAATCGCTACCGGATGCCTGCCTTTATGAGGGGCTTAACCGAAGCAACGTTCTGCGGGGTCACCGTCCCGACCCCGGTGTCCATGTGGAGGCCGGGAATGAGGTACCGCTTCGTCCAGACGATTTGCATGACCGGGAGGTACCCCTGCAGGTAGAGGACCTGGTCGAAGCTGGCGCTGATCCAGCCGCCCTCGATGGCGCTCACCGTGGCGGGGGAGAGGTCGATGCCGCCGCAGATGATGTCGCCCGGCTTCTTGCCCGCCGCCTGGAGAACCTTCGGCAGGACTGCGGTGACGTTGCCGTGCTGGGTGCCGATGGCCTTGAGGTTCGGGTGGGCCTGGAGGTAAGCGGTGAGGATCGGGATGGCGAGGGAGGTGTCGCTGTCCACCTGTGCGGAGACGTCGAGCTTCTCCACCTTGAGGCCGGCCTTCGCCAGGGCATCGTACACCCCCTGGCTGCTGCGGCTCCGGCCCTCCTGGTGCCAGATGTCGTAGACGAGCGCCTCGTCGCCGGCCTTGAGGCCCGCTTTGACCATGGCCTCTCCGGTCAGGAATCCGCCTGCGTAGAGGTCGGCGCCGGCGTAGCCGAAGCCCTTGGTCTGGTACTTGGCCTCGATGTTCGGCAACGGGTTGTTTCCGCTCGTGACGATGATGCCCTGCGCCTCGGCCTGGTCGACCAGGGGAGCGAAGGCCGATTCACCCGGGTGCCCCATGATCTCGATGCCGTCGGGCTTGGCCGCGAGCGCCTGTTTGAACTGATCGATCATGGTCTGCTGGTCCCACTTCGAGTACTGCTCGATCAGCTTTACGTTGTTCGCCGCGGCCGCCGCCCGCGCGCCGTTCGTGCGTGCCAGGGTGGAGGCGTCGCCCGGCGTGCCGCCCATCTGCATGTAGATCACGATCTCTTTATCCGCGGCCCGGGCCTCGGTCCCGAACAAGGCCCCGGACAGTCCCACCGCGAGTGCCAACCGCGTCACCTTCCGCATGAGATCCTCCCCTTGCGTGATGTTGCCGGCCGGCCGTCATCCCGGCCGGCCGCTGAGTCCTGGAAGACCGACAGATCGTTCACCTCCTTCCTATCGGCTCCGCGGCAGCACCGATCTCCTATCCGCCGCCGCGGCCCTCCTTCTTCGGGGAAGGCGACGGCACCGCCCACCGCCGCGCAGTCCAGGCGAGTGCGGAAAGGCCCTCGTCGCCGATCACGATGTTGAGGATCACCGAGGCGGCCATGACCAGCCCTTCCACGAGCTGGACCCAGTAACCCCCGATCCCCGTCGCGACAACGCCGGCCTCCAGGGAGCCGATGATGTACATGCCGAAGAGCGTACCCACGAGAGCGCCCTGGCCTCCCGCGATCGACGTCCCCCCGATGAAGACCGCTGCCATCACCGGGAGGAGCATGCCCTGCCCCTGGGTGGGGTAGAAGACGTTGATCTCCAGCGTGAGCAAGAGCCCGGCGAACGCCGCGAGCGCCCCGTTCAGGGTGAAGAGGCGGATGCGGGTCGCCTCCACCCCGATCCCCATGACCCGCGCCACTTCCGCGTTGTCGCCGATGAACATGATGGCCTGGCCGAAGCGGTGGCGGTTCAGGATGAACCAGAAGAAGACGACGAGCCCGAGCGACCAGAGGGCCTGCAAGGGAAAGACTTGGAACACCCGTCCCACGAAGATCGTGTGGACCGGCGTGGAGATCACCGAGGCAATATCGATCTGCAGCCCGCCCGCGATCAGGATCGTGAACCCGTACCAGAAGAATTGGGCGGCTAGGGTCGCCATGATGGAGGGCACCCGGAGCCGGGCGACGAGGAACCCGTTCACCCACCCGACGAGCGCCCCGGCGAGGAGCGCGAGGAGGAACCCCGGCCACCCGACGCCGAAGGTCTGGAAGCACCAGGTGAAGACGAACCCCGACAGCGCGACGACCGCGGGAAAGCTCAGGTCGATCTCCCCCGCGGTGATCACGAACGTGAGCCCGATGGCCAAGACGAGCATCGGCGGCACGGTCTGGAAGAACGACATGTAGATGCGGTAACCAGTGAAGACCGTGGGGGCGGCAAAGATGAAGGCGGCGTAGAGCAAGGCGAGCACGACCGCGACCGGCAGGCCCTCGAGACGCCCCAGAACCCCGAGAAGCGACGCTCTCCTGCTCATTGCCGACCCCTATCCTTGAGGCCGTGGGAGTACTCGAGGAGGAACTCGTCCAGCTCCTTCAGGGAGATCTTCCCCTTCTCGATGCCGGCCACGATCTCGCCCCGGTCGATCACGACGAAGCGGTCGGCGATCTCGTAGACGTCGGCGATGTTGTGGCTGATGTAGATGCAGGCCTTCCCGCCCTCCTTGATCTTGTGCACGAAGTTGAGGACCTTGCGGACCTCCTTCAGGGAGAGGGCAACGGTCGGCTCGTCGAGGATGATGAGATCCGCCTCGAAATGCATCGCCCTCCCGATCGCCACTCCCTGCCTCTCTCCTCCCGAGAGCTTGCTCGCCTTCGATTCCACCCCGATTCCCCTGCCTCGGAAGCCGATCGTGTTCACCATGATCTCGTGGGCGATCTTCTTCTGCTCGCGGACCCTCAAGAATCCCATGGGGTAGGTCAGCTCCCGGCCGATGAAGAAGTTCCTCCACATGGCCTGCTTTTCGCCCAGGGACTTGTCCTGGTACACGGTCTCGATTCCGAGCGAATGCGCCGTCTTCACGGAGTACGAGCCAGGATCGACCCGGCGGTCGGCGATGAAGAGCTGACCGCTGGTGGGCGGGAAGACGCCCGTGAGGATCTTCACCAGCGTCGACTTGCCCGCCCCGTTGTCCCCGATGAGGCCCACGATTTCGTTGCGGCCCACCTCGAAGTTGATGTCCCTCAGGGCACACACCGATCCGAAGTACTTCGCGATGTCGATCATGCGCAACGCGGTGGGCGGATTCGATTCAGCCAAAGATTGCCCTCCTGGGAATCGAGGTTCCCCCCGGATCCCCGCAGAGACCTTCCGCCCGGTTCGACTCGGACCACGGCTTCGCGAGGCCGATTCCCCCGATGGCGCCGGAGAGGTTTGTCGCCACACAGTATCGAGCGGCGCTCGCCTCGGGGAAGGGGACGAGTTCCTCCCGCGGGATCCCGAACGGGCCCCTGGCGTGGAGGTCCGTCACGAACAGCGCCCTCGACTCGTACACCGTCGCGCGTTCCGGGGCGGAGGATGGGCTGAAGGGCCGTTCGCCGTCGCGCGCAAAGGCCGAGACGCACGCCCGCGGGTCTTCGTCACCGTGATCGACCCGGCAGATCGCCCTGCGGGCGCCTCCGGGCTCTCAAGAGACCCAGGGGCCACCAAGCCACCGTCCCGCTCCTCGCCCCGGATGACCCAGGCCAGGACGTACCCCATCGCGGCGACCCTCCGTTGCCGTCGACCCGTGAAGCCGGAGAATACCTCGCCGCGCCGGGCGAACCCCAAGAAAAGGATAGGCCCACCGCGAGGGGGCCGGCGAGCGGGAATCGCTGCGGCCGGGCTCCACCTACGGGGGGGCGCAGCGCCACGGTTGCGTGCCCGCCGGGGTGGCGAGGGGGGAGCACAGCGCAACGCGCCCGTTGCCATGGAGCCGAGAAGCCGAACACGGTCGGGCGGGGAGGCCGAGACGGACCGGGCGGGGGTCGCGAGCCTGGTTCGCGGCCGCCGGGAGGTCGTGCACCGTCTCCCTCGAGCGGGAACCACTTGTCGCTCTACTCGTCCGTATCCGGTGCTCGCGACCTGGGAAGTTCGGGTGCCTCCGCCTCCGGCTCCGGCTTCAGCCAGCCCTTCAGGAGCGACATTGCAGTCTCGGGATCGTCCGCGAACGTGAACAGGTCGAGGTCCTCGGGGCTGATCATACCGTGCCTGACCAGCGCGTCGAAGTTGATGATCTCCTTCCAGTAGCTAGAGCCGAAGAGCAGGACGCGCGTCTTGCGGTTGAGCTTTCCGGTCTGCTGGAGAGTCAGCATCTCCATGAGTTCGTCGAGGGTACCGAACCCGCCGGGGAAGGCCACGAGCGCGCGTGCCAGGTACGCGAACCAGAGCTTGCGCATGAAGAAGTAGCGGAATTCGAAGCTCAGCTCGCGGGTGACCCAGGGGTTGGGGCGTTGCTCGTGGGGGAGCCCGATATTCAACCCGATGGTGATCCCGGCCGCCTCCGAGGCGCCCCGGTTGGCGGCCTCCATGATCCCCGGGCCCCCTCCCGAGCAGACGACGTAGCGCTTCGAGCCGGTCGGGAGCCCCTTCGACCACGTGGTCGCGAGGCGGGCGAGCGTCCTCGCGTCCTCGTAGTAGCGCCCGAGGGGACCATCGGCGGCGATCCGCGCCGACCCGAAGAACACGATGGTGTCGTAGATCTGCTCGCGGCGGAAGGTCTCGAGCGGCGCCAGGTACTCGGCCAGGATTCGCACTGGCCGCGCCGCGTCGCTCTCCAGGAAGTCCTCGTTCAGGTAAGCGAGCGACGAATGCGACTTCACGGTGCGCTTCATGTGACCCTCAAAGGGAGGACAGGGTGGCGATGATAGCGTACCGGGGGATCGCCGCACACGGGAGCGGGGGCCTCTGGCTCGGCCCTTAGCCCTCGCGAGCGCCCGATTGAACGTTGGGCTCCCGATCCCTGTCGCGCCGCCGAGGGGGATCCTGGGAGGTCGAAGCCCTCGCTCTCCTCGACCCTGTGAACGCCGGGTCCCCCGGCCCGGCCGTGCTACACTTCGAGCATGGCGCTTACGGTCACGCTCTACTCCGACTTCGTCTGACCCTTCTGCTTCGTCGCCGAGGCGAGCAGCCTGGTCAGGCTGCAAGAAGAGTTCGACGTCTCCCTCGACTGGCGCGGTTTCGAACTGCACCCGGACACCCCGCGCGGCGGCGAGAGGCTTGCCGACCGGTTCGGGGAGGAGCGGTACGCCGCCATGGCGGCGTACCTCCGGCGCTTCGCAGCCGGCTTCGGGATTCAAGAGATGCGGGTCCCCGAGCGCTCGCCCAACACGCGGTCCGCGCTTGCGCTCGCCGAGCACGCCCGCGACGCTGGGCGTCTCCACGAGGCGCGGCGGGCCCTCATGGATGCCTTCTGGCGGCGCGGGGAAGACTTGGAGAGCCGGGAGGTGCTGGCGCACTGCGCTGCCGCCGCGGGGCTCGATCCGGCCGCGGCCCTGGCGGCAATAGAGGACCCAGCGATCGCGGAGCGGGTCGACGCCATGGGGCTAGAGGCGGCCCGCGCTGGCGTGACCGGCATTCCCACCTTTCTCGTCGGCGGCGGAGAGCGGGTGGTCGGCTGCCAGCCCTACGAGGTGGTGGCCGCTGCGGCGGTCGCGGCTGGGGCGAAGTTGCGGTAGTCCGACCGGCAGTGGGCGTCCCGAGCGGCTCCGGGATTGAGCGGCGATCGGGGCAATCACGAAAACAGGCTGGCCGGTGACCTGAGTTGCTTCTTGAGTCGTGTCGGCTCGAAGCCCCGTGAAGCTCTCCGGTGTGGACAAGCAAACCCGGCGCCGTCGAAGTCGAGGCGTTTAGCGGAGAACCCTTGGCCGGGGGACCGGGCGATGGGGAGGTCATGAAGGCGAGGTTCAAGGTCTTCTTCCGGGAGAACGAGGGGCTGGGGGGCGTCCCCGAACGGTCACCTCCTTGAGCCGAGAGCTCTATCCCCTACCGGGTCCTGCGCTGCAGACGGCCGCTGCCCTGGAATCGAGCAGCGGCCGCCTTCGGCTCGGGCGGGGCGAGAGCCCTCGGAGGTGCCGTGGCACCTCAATGCGGGTTCCCGCGTCGGGCACGCCGCGTGCGCGCGCCTCCCGCAATTGCCCTAGGGCTACCTCCTCGGAGCTCCGGCTTCTTCTGCCGAGGTGACGGTTGCGCCTCCACGTTCTTCACCGTACGTCCTATCGATATCCTCGCCCGGCGGCTCTCGGCCCGCACCAGGACCCCTCCACTGTCCGGGTGCCTGGAACTGAGGCAAGCGGTGCCCAAAGCCTGGACCGGCGCGCTGCTCGCAGCGCGCCATCAGGCCGATGAGCGGTGGAGTGCCGCTAAGCACCGAGGCGGGACGAGGCGTGCAGAGTTCTTCGCCCACCCCTGCAGGGCTGCGTCCCGGGCGGGTCGGGCGAGGGGGATCGTCCGCGGAAGGGAGCCGGGACGTCGGTACCGTTTGCGCTCGTTGGCGGGTCCGATTGCGACTCGGTACCGCCGAGTCTCGGCTCGCCCAGCGTCGCCGGGGCTGGGTCGGTAGGGTCCCCGAGGGTCACGGCGGCGGTTGTCTAGCGTCGGGTGGTGCGTGGTCGAGAAACGTGATGCTTCTCCCGTCCGAGATCGCCTCTCGTCGGGGCGAGCTCTCGTGGGCCTTTCCCGGCGCCCTTGCCGCCTGTCTGCCGGCCAGGCTCTGACGACCGTCCCCCGAGGAACTCACTGCGCCCGGCATCCGAGTGCCCACACTGCGAGCAGCACTCTCTCGGGCACGCCCCCCTGCCGTCGTCAGGGGAGGAGGCCCTCCGCCAGCGCCTGCCGCATCGCCTCCGCCAGCACGTCGAGCGACTCGCTCGTGTCCGAGCGGGTCGTGACGGCGGCTCTGGTCTCGGTACGGGAGTCGTTCCCCAAGAGGAACGGGAGCGGCCGCCGGCCCAGCCGCAGTAGCCGCTCATCGTAGAAGGCCGTCTTGGCATTCTCGCGGAGCCGGCGCGCCACCTCGCCCATGTTGCCGGTGCTGGAGGGCTGCATCCCCTTCCCGAGACTGGAGAACTCAAGTTCATTCTCGGCGAGGCTGGCAGCCCGGCCGTCGCGCAGGTACACGAGGAGGACCTGCTCCGTCTCCTCGCTGGAGGAGCGGACGGTCTTCGTGGACGTCCGAGACAAGAGCAGGCCGCCCGTCATGACCGCCCGCCCGACGGAGAAGCTCCTCGACTTCTCGGTTCGCTCGACTTCGGTGCGCGAGGCGCGGAGACCCCGGAGGATGGCCATCACCTCCGGCCAGGCGAACCGAAACGAATCACCGGGGCGAGAGGTGAAGGTCACCTCGACGGCTGTGAGGGAGAACCGGTGAACCAACAAGCGGTCTCGGTCTGTCGGACACGAGGCGTCGAGAGCGACGGAAGGTGCCCCGACCTTTCGAAGGGCGCCAACGAGGGCTTCAGCCTTGTCCGCTTCGACCCGAGCCAGGACGGCGGGGGGCTCGGGCGCGAGCCGCATTCGTGCCTCGGCCAGGGTGAGCCCCGAGGCGAGAGCGAACGCTCTCGCTGCCTCCTCCGGCGCTCCGGGAGCGCGCACTAGCGCCACGTACTTCATCCCTCGCACCATAACAGAACCGCTCCCCGGGCACGGCCAACCGGCCATCGCCCCTGCTCACCGCCGTTCGGGGCCTGGCGTTCAGGAGGCCTAAGGCACACCCAGGCCGTTCGCAAGGGGGGCTGGGCTCGGTCCACCCTCCGGCGTTTCCCCTTCGACCTTGCCGATGGGCAGGGGGAGGGGGAGGCACATACTCTGGGAACTCCTGGAGGTCGGAGTTCCTGCCCCATGAACTCCGGGATGGTCGGCCTCTTCGGAGACGCTTCCCACGCAGCCCGAACGTTCCGTGCGGTCCCACGGCCGAGGTCTATAAGGGAACTCATGGTGACCGAGCACGACGTCCTAGAGGCTCGCCGCCGCATCGCGCCGTACGTGCGGCGCACCCCGGTCCTGGAGCTCGAGCCCGGTGCGCTGCCCGGGCTCGACGTTCCGTTGGTGCTGAAGCTGGAGTTCCTCCAGCGTTCTGGCTCGTTCAAGGCCCGTGGCGCCTTTCACCACCTCCTCACCGCGGTGGTGCCGCCGGCCGGAGTGGCGGCGGCGTCCGGCGGGAACCACGGCGGGGCGGTGGCGCTGGCCGCCCGCGTGCTGGGGGTTCGCGCGCGGATCTTCGTGCCCGCGACCAGCCCCGCGAGCAAGGTGGGGCGCATCCGGGGGTACGGCGCCGAAGTCGTGCTGGCCGGCGCGGTCTACGCCGACGCCCGCGCTGCCGCGCTGGAGTGGGTGCGGGCGAGCGGCGCTCTCGACGTACCGGCATTCGAAGACCCGCGGGTGGTGGCGGGCCAGGGCACGGTGGCGCTGGAGCTCCTCGAGGACGCAGCGGTGGATACCGTGCTGGTGGCGGTGGGCGGCGGAGGCCTCGCGGCAGGTTGCGCTGCAGCGCTCGCTCCCCGCGGCATCCGCCTGGTGGGGGTGGAGACGGAGAAGACCTCCTCGTTTCGCGCCGCCTGCGCGCGGGGGGAGCCGGTGGACGTCGAGGTCTCGGGCCTGGCGGTGGACTCGCTGGGGGCGCGCCGGGTGGGCGCGGTGCCATTCGCCGTGCTGGCTGCGGCGAGGGCGGGCTCGGCGGTGGTGACCGATGAGGCCGTCCGGGCCGCCCAGCGGGAGTTGTGGGAGGCCTGCCGCGTGGACGCCGAGCCCGGCGGAGCGACGGCGCTGGCGGCGCTCCTCTCGGGCGTCTATCGGCCGGCTCCAGGCGAGCGCGTGGCCGTGGTGGTATCGGGGGCGAACCACCTGCGCGGCTGACGCCGTCTTCGCTCGGCCACGCCGAGAGGGCGATTGCCCGAGGGAACTCGAAGCTAGTCCACCTCTTAGAGCCCAGGCGAAGAAGGTGACGCTGACCCCGAGGACCTTAGGAGGATCGGGATTGCGATGCGGTGCTCGGCCAAGGCGAGGAGGGTCCAGGTCGAGCACCTCGCTCGCGAACACGGTCCCGCTCGCGGGTCACCTCAAGGCCCCTGGTTCTTCCTCCGGCTTGGGTTTTTGGACGGACGGGCGAACTAGGCCCCACCCCGGATATCGGCGACCGTGCGCTTCTCGAGGAATTCCAGGTAGGTGCGTTTCACCTTCGCCCATGAGGCGTGTGCAGAGCACGCTCCCGAATCGCGGCAAGGGCGATCGGGGTGTAGCAGGCAGCCCGGCCGGGTCCGCTTCCCCTCGAAGGGCTCGACCACCTCGATGAGCGAGATGGCGTTTGGGGAACGCGCCAGCTTGTACCCGCCCTTCACTCCACGAGTGGCGGTGAGGACGCCGGTTCGCGCGAGCGTCCCCAGCACCTTCGTCAGGTAGTCCGCCGGGAGCTTCAGGGTCCGCGCGAGCTCGCGAGCCATGACAGCCTTGCTCCCATCACGTTCGGCCAGCCACGCGACGGCGCGGAGGGCGTGGGTCGTGGAGGCGGAGAAGATCATGGGGGAAGCATAGCCGATCGCCATGGGCGCATTGGAAGGACTTGGACACGAAGCCGGCGGGGAAGAAGACCTGCTCCCCTGGCCTCGGGACGCGATCGCGCTGCATGACGAGCACTCGCTCATCCGCGAGTTCGCCGACGCGCGGCACCACGGGAGGCGACGCCGCGCTCGCCCCGACGGGGCTCTTGGACCCCGAGCCCCGTCTGCGTGAGGATCCCTTCGGGCTCGTCTAGTGGCGGGAGTCGAGCGGAGGATTCCGTCTCGCATCGCTCCTGTGCGGCCGTCAACGCCTTGGAACGCTCGATCCCTTCCGGGTGCCCAGGAAGTGCTCTCACCTTCTACAAGGAGCGTCTAGGATCTCGAAGATGGTCACCGGCGCGCACGCGATCGTCTACAGCAAGGACGCCGATGCCGATCGGGCATTCCTGAGGGACGTGCTCGGGTTTCCGTACGTGGACTCGGGCGACGGCTGGCTCATCTTCCGGCTTCCGCCGGCGGAAATGGCGGTGCACCCGTTCGACGAGAACGACGTGCACGAGCTTTACCTCATGACGGACGACGTCGAGGCGCTGGTCGAGTCGATGCGGGCGCGAGGGATCGAGACGACGCCGGTTTCGCCGCAGGGCTGGGGCCTGCTCGTGCGCGTGACGCTCCCCGGCGGGGGCAAGCTCGGGATCTACGAGCCGCGCCACCTGAGCCCACCGCTGGGCGTTCCACACGCGCGGTCGAAGCCGAGCCTGCGTTTGGGGAGGAATGCCAAGGCGGCGAGGAAGCATGCGAGGCCTCGGCGCAACGGGTCCCGCCCGAGGCGGTGAGCCGCGCGCGCCGCGACCGCCGCCGCTATCCTTTGGGCCTCCACCTCGGTCCTAAGGGCCATGGCGACTCTGCGACCCGCAAACAGGACCCCATCCGCGCCGCGCCTCGCGGAGGCTTCTAGGGAGCTCACCGTGCCCTTCCGCTCCAACGGCTATCGCTACTCGCGGGTGGTCCACTGCTCGATCGGGCGAGCTCTTCCGCGTGAGCCGCCCCGGAGGTCGCCATGACGACCCTGCCGGCTCCCCTTACGGTCGCCGGGCTCGCCGCGCCCGAGAGCTCCGGCGGCGCGCCGGGGGAGGTGGCCGGGGCCTATGCCCACCTCTACGGTCTGCATCTATATTATGAAATCCACGGGGTGGCCCGGGCCGGCTCGCCCCCGCTCCTCCTCCTGCACGGGGGCGGCTCGACCATCCAGACGTCGTTCGGCCCCATCCTGCCGCTTCTCGCGCGCACGCGTCGAGTGATCGCTTTCGAGCAGCAAGGACACGGGCACACATCGGACATCCCCGATCGCCCGTTTTCGTTCGAGCAGTCCGCGAAGGATGCTGTCGCGCTGCTTCGGCACCTCCACGTCGACTGCGCCGACGTGCTCGGCTACAGCAACGGCGGCCACATCGCGATCCAATTGGCCCTCGACCACCCGGAGATCGTGAATCGGATCGTCATCGAGTCCGCGATGGCGAGCCGGGACGGCTCGGACAGAGCATTCTGGGAAGGGTTCGGTCGTGCCACGATCGATCAAATGCCCCGAGAACTGCGGGAGGCCTACCTTGCCACCGCACCCCACCCCGAAGAGCTCCCCACCTTCTTCGCGAAGTCGGTGAAGCGCATGGCCGAGTTCCGGGGCTGGTCGCCCGACGAGCTCGGGCGGATCCGCTCCCCCGCTCTCGTCCTCCTGGGCGACCGGGACGTCGTGCGCCCCGAGCATGGGGTAGCCATGTACCGATGGCTCCCGGACGCGAGCCTCTGCATCCTCCCCGACACGGATCACTTGGCCATCGTTCGGCACCCCGAGGTCGCCGAGATCGTCGAGCGGTTCCTGGTGGCGGGCGCGGGTGCGAGGTAGGAGCGCCCCCTCGCCGCCTTCTTGTCCTCGCTCGGCACCGCGGATGTTATCGAGGCGGCTACGGGCAGAGGGTCGAGACGATCGCCACCGCGATGGGAAAGGCTCCCCCGGCCCGTGAACGGGCGGAGGGCCTGTGGGCCCAGGAGGGATCTATTTCCGCGGCCCGAAAGGCGCGGGCTTCTGCCAGCATATGAATCGGTCCTGCCGGTCAGGGTGGGGGAGCCGCCACCGGAGCCGTCAGAGACTTCAATGCCTTCTTGTGCAATCTGCATGCAGGCCCACTCCACACCCAGAAGGACTCGGCTTGGAGGGGTCACCCGATCTCTGCCGCTCGCTCCTTCTTCTTGAGACGGCCCTCGTTCTCCCGGATGAAGGCCCGGATGTCGTCGGCCATATCGAGGAGCTTGCTCCATTGCTCCCGGTAGAGCGTCACCGGGAACCGGCCGAGCCCGTAGACAGACACCCGCCCTTCTCGCTCACCTTCATCGAGACGCCCCCGCCCCGGCGCTCCTTGAGAGCCAGGTTCTCCGCTCGGAGGCGCTCCAGCTCACCCAGCAGTGCCTCGTCGGTCACGATGTCCTCCAGCTCAGGCAGCCTCCGGGAGCAGGGCTGAAGACGTGGGTCCGGGGTGGTGGAGGGGCGCCTTGGGGTGGCCCGGATCGCCCTCCGCGAGGGGAGGGGGGACCGAGGTCGTCCTGCATGAGGGCCCAAACCCTGGCGAACGGGTGTGGGCCGCCGCGCCGGCGAGAGACCCAGGGGGACGAGGCTCCGCGTATACCGAACACATGTTCAGTATAGGGACGAGCCTTGACAGACCGCAAGACCACGAGCGGGACGCGTTCGGCGTCCGGCAGGGCCCGAAGGCCCAGTGGTGGAAACCAGGGTCTCCGAGAGCGAGCCCCGGGAGGGCTCCTTTTGGCCGCTAAGCCTGCCGCCCCTCTTCTCGCTCCGGTCCGTTCCGGCTGCTGATTCGGCCTCGTCGCGGCCCGTCCTACGAGCCCACTCGAAGGAACCCAAGGCATGGAGGCGCCTTCCGAGAGTTGCCGTCGAGCTGCATCCACATCTGCTCAGGGTCGGCTGGAAATCTGGACGCGAAGGCAGCGTTCGCGCTAGGGAAGCGGGTCGAGGGTGTGGCTGCATAGGGCGCAGCTGGAACGGCGAGCGACCGTGGCCGAGAAGCAGAACAAGGGTGTGGTCGCCCATGACCACTGGCAGCATATCTACGGCGCCACGGCCGAGGACGAGGTGTCATGGTTCCAGGCCCATCCGAGCGCGTCGCTGAGGCTCGTCGCGGCAACTGGACTGGGGCCGGAGGCGCGGATCGTGGACGTCGGTGGCGGCGCGTCGCGCTTCGTGGATGCCCTTCTCGATGCCGGCTACCGGCAGGTCACGGTTCTCGACCTTGCCGAGGCTGCGCTCGACAAGGCGAAGAGGCGTCTCGGGCCGAGGGCCTCGGCCGTCACCTGGGTCCGGGCGGACGTGGCCTCCCTTAGCCCGAGCGTCGCGTTCGACCTCTGGCACGACCGAGCCCTCTTCCACTTCATGACGCAACCGGAAGATCGGGCGGCCTACCTCGTCACCATGAACCGGGTGCTTCGCCCCGGGGGGCAGGCCATCATCGCGACGTTCTCGCTCGCCGGCCCGGAGCGCTGCAGCGGGCTTCCGGTGAGGAGGTACGAGCCGGAGTCGCTGGCGAGCGAACTCGGGCCGGCGTTTCGACTCGTGGAGAGCGCTCGAGAAGAGCACCGGACACCCGCTGGAGCGGTCCAGGGCTTCCAATACAGCCGGTTCCTGCGGTCGTAGCTCGAGGCAGGGAAGCCGCGGCTTTCTCGCCCTGATCCCCTGCTGGCGGCAAGGTTCTCCGTCGCGAGGGGGCGAGGCGGCGTCAGCCGGCGAGAGACTTGAGGCGTTCGACCACTCCCTGCGGGTCGGGGGCGTAGAAGCTCGCGCCGATCTTGCTGCAGAAGGCCTGATTCACCGGGGCGCCGCCCACGAACACGAGGTGGCCGGGGTTCTTCGCGTGGATCTCGGCCACGATCTTCTCCATGTTCACCATGGTGGTGGTGAGCAGGGCCGAGAGGCCCACCACGCACTTCGGATGCTTCTCGATCTCGCTCAGGAAGCGCTCGACCTTCACGTCAACGCCCAGATCGACCACCTCCCAGCCGGCCCCCTCGACCATCATGGCGACGATGTTCTTGCCGATGTCGTGGAGGTCGCCGGCCACGGTCCCCACCACGAACACCCCCTTGCGCTTCACCGCCCCGGAGGTGAAGAAGGGCTTCAGGTGGGCCATGGCCGCGGTCATGGCCCGGGCGGCGAGGAGCATCTCCGGGACGAATGCCTTGCCCTGGCTGAACTTCTCGCCGATCCGGGCCATCCCCGAGACGAGCCCCTCCTCGAGGATGCGGGCCGGCGGCAGGCCGGCGGCGACGGCCTCGCGGCACAGTTCATCCGCGCCCGGTTGCCCTTTGAGCTTGGGCGGGTAGGGCGCGGCCTGGTTGATCTTCCCGCTCTCCACGCACACCGAGAGCTGCTCGAGAACGTCGCTCATGATTTCCTCGCAGGGAGCCTGGTGTTCCACCCCGGAGAGCTGTTCCTTTGGAGTCCGGCCGGGTCACCCTCTGCCGGGGTCGAACGCTGAACCCTTCAGCCGAGCGGATCCTTCCCGGGGTCTTGGGCGTCGGGCCCGAAGTGCTTCAGGATGACGAGGGGTTCGGTTCGGCTCCGGTTGACGATCCTTATGCCCTCCGCGGCCGCCCGGTGGCAGACGAAGTACTCGTCTGCGCTCGCCCCGCCGAAGCGAAGCATCCCGGCCGCCTCCGCCTCCCAGTGGCCAAAGGTGCCGTGCCCCTGGACGAGAATGCAGCCGTAGGCTGCCCGATCGCGGATGACCACGCTCGCTCCCGGCGCCACCGACAGCTCCTTCGCGGCGATGAAGCCGGTCGCGTACACCACCCACTTCTCGACGTGGGTTTCGTCGGCGCTCGCCACGACCGGAGGTCGAAAGTAGTGCTGGCGATAGTGGGGATCGACGTTCTTCTCCCAGTCCATGAGGCTGAGGACGTAGTCGACGTCCTGCTTGCGTTCGGCGGGACAATTCTCGACCAAGAAGTCGTAGGGAAAGACCTCGCCCGCGACCACGTTCTCGTAGACCGAGTTGACGTCGGAATTCCACTGCGGCTCATAGGTCAGGTAGGAGCCGGGAGCGTGCACCACACCGGTGGGGGTGTACCAGCCGGTGCCCAGCTCGATGCGGTAGGCCCGGGACAGTTCGGTGATGCGATTGTCGCCCTTCTCGTAGGCCAGGAGGCGCGCCTTCACCTCGTCCTTGGTCACGTCCGGATCGAACCCGAAGTAGGTATGGGGGAAGGTCCCCGGATGGTTGTTGAGCTGCGGCGGGTAGTAGTAGGCCTCGGGCTTGCCCTTTCTCCCGACGCGCTGGGCATCCTCCTCCCGCAGGTGGAGGTGGTGGAAGAGGGGCGCTTGGTAGTCGAAGAACTTGGAGTACATGGGCCAGGTCTTGTGCGTCCGCCACAGCTCCGGCCCGATGGCATCGACACCGAGCTCGGCCACGGCGTCCCTGAACAGGAATCGGTCCTCGGCCCGGCTGGTGGGGTCCACGTAGCTCATCCCCTCGTCGGGCTTGGCCAGCGGTCCGTTCATGGCCGGGATGACCGACGAGAACCACCGCTCCTTGATGGATCCCCGGGCGGTTCCGAGGGCGAAGTACTCGTCCGGGTGAAGCCGAAGCCGACGACCGGCTGACGAGAACCGTCGGGGGACGAAGGTGGGAGCCAAGCGGAGCACGCCGGCTCCCTGCTCATAGGCTGAACGCGGGGTGATTCTCGCTGCCATGGGTTCCCTCCATCGTCACCTAAGTGGTTCGACGGCTCTGCGGACTACGTTTACCCGATGCTCTTCCCGGGAAGGCGCTCGGGGGATCTTGCTGTCTCCGGACCGAGCCGCGGATCACGAGCTCGGGAGCGAGGACCGTGGAGCGGGGGGGGCTGCCGGGGTTCTCCATCCGCCGGAGGAGGAGCTCGACCGCCTTCTGGCAGATCGCCCGGAAGGGCTGGCGGACAGTGGTGAGGGCGGGCAAGACCATCCGAGTGGTCTTGATGTCGTCCATGCCCATGATGGACACATCCTCGGGTACGCGGATGCCGAGGCGGTCGAGCTCTCGCATCGCCCCGATGGCCAACAGGTCGTTCTGCGCCCATACGGCCGTGAACTCCTCCCCGCGCTCCAGCAGGGCCCGCAGGCAGGTCATCCCGGTCTCGAACTCGAAATCGGCCCCGGCGATGGAGATGGGCTCTATCCCCCGTTGGATCAGGTATTCCTGAAACCCGGCGGAGCGCTCCCGGCTCAGGGCGACCGACTGGGGGCCGGCGATGCAGGCGATGCGGCGGTGGCCCATCGAATGGAGGTAGCGCGCGGCGATCCGGCCGGCCTCGCGGTTGTCGATCTGCACCCGATCGACGTGCTCGTCCTCCACCGCGCGATCGATGCCCACCACCGCGATGTCCGACTTGCGCAGGCTGCTCATAACCGCGCTGCGGTCCGAGACGAGCGACACGATGATCCCGTCTACCTTCAGGCCGATGAGGTTGTCGAGCACCCGTTCCTCGACCACCAGGTCGTCGCGGGTGTTGCCGAGGATCATCGTGAAGCCCCGCTCGACGCAGGCCTCCTCCACCAGGGAGATGAAAATGGCGAAGGTCTCGTGGAGGATCTCGGGGACCATCAAGCCGATGAGCCGTCCGCTCTGCTTGCGCAGGCCCCGGGCCAGAAGGTTGGGTTTGTACTGAAGCTGCTCCACCGCCGCCAGGACGCGGCTACGGGTCCGCTCGTCGACGCGCACGCTCCCCGTCATCACCCGGGACGCGGTGGACGGGGACACGCCTGCCAGTCTGGACACGTCTTTGAGCGAGGCCAACCGATGTTCCCTCCCGGCGTTGCGAGGCGTGGATCGCGCGCCTCCTTCGCCCAGTGGTCGTCCGCCGGGGCTCACCTTTTCCCGGCGGCGTCGATGAGCGCGTTCAGAGCCCGGCGGTAGTAGGAGAAGTTCTCGAAGTCGACATCGGGGGGGATGAAATGATCGCAGTAGGGGATGTAGCCGCCGGTGCCCAGCACCACCTTCACGGGCTCGAGCAACTCGTCGATCCTCCGCGGCCCGTGCACCAGCTCGGATTTCTGGATTCCCCCCATCATGATGAGGTCGGGGAAGTTCTTCCGCACCTTCACGATGTCCATCCCGCAGCTCGCCTCCATCGGGTACATGCCCGTCATCCCGCCTTCCAGGAAGAGGGGGATGAGGTCGTAGCAGTCGCCGTCGGTGTCGACGAAGATGAGATCCACGCCCTTTCCGCGGAGGAAGGAGGTGAATCGCTTGTAGTAGGGGATCATGAACTCCCGGATGACCTCCGGGTTCACCATGGAGCCCGTGCCCGCCGAGATGTCCTCCCAGATCTGGACGTGATCGATGTCGGTGTGGGAGAGCACCTCCTCGTAGGTGGCGATCCACACGTCGGTGAAGGTCTTCACCATGTCGTGGATGAGGTCGGGGTCGTCGTAGTACTGGAGGAAGGTGGTCTCGTATCCCATGAGGTGGACGAGCGTCCCGAAGAACCCGTGCGGATACCCCCCCAGGGCGAGGGGGTAGTCGCGGTGCCGGTACTCCTTCACGAGCGCCTCCCAGTTGCTCGGGAGCCGCTCCTTCACGTTCCCAAGGTTGAACCGCTCCTCCTTGAGACGGGTCCAGCTCTCCCGATCCTTCACCGGGTACCCCATGGCCGTGGGGATAGTGGCCGACTCCTTCAGAAATAGCCGCCGCACCCCGTCGACATCGACGTACTCGAGCTTTTCCTCGCTCTCCTTCAGGACCTGGGGAGTGAACTCCGGGCAGAGGAGCAGGTTGACGTTGACGAGCCGCTGGGTCGGGTCCATCCCGAAGTGCTTCCGCACGTCGTGGTCCAGGGGGAAGCCCTGGGTGGGCCAGTACAGCCCCCCGGCCATGATGGCAATGCCGCTCGGCAACTTGCCGCTCCGCACGCTGTTCCAGGCGTCCATGTAGAGATGGGAGGTGGGGGTTCGGCCCTCGTCGCTCCGGCCGGGGAGGCGGGGGTAGTGCTCGAGGGGAAGGCCGTGGGCGTACCAGTTGTCCATGGTCGCGCCCCAGTACCCGAACTCCCACTTCAGGCTCCGCACGCTGCGGTTCTGCTTGCCCACCTCGAGGAACCGCTCCCTGGCGTTCATCCCGGACCTCCGACTTGTTTCCCGACCACGATTCGGGTGAGCTCCTCTGCACTGGTCCGGTCCCGGAGCGTGTCTTCGACCTTCTTCCCGTGGGACAGGACCACGAAGCGATCGGCGACCTGGTACGCGTGGAACAGGTTGTGGGTCACGATCACCACCGACAGCCCCTCGTCGCGCAGCCGAGTGATGTGATCGAGGAAGGCCTGGGTCTCCCGGACCGAGAGAGCGCTGGTGGGCTCGTCGAGCAGAAGGACCTGGTTCTTGAAGAACATCGCCCGGGCGATGGAGACCGCCTGCTTCTGTCCCCCGGAGAGGTTCCCGACCAGCTGGTGAGGGGAGCGGATGCCCTCGATGGTGATCTCCTTCTCCAGGATCTCCATCGCGGTCCGCTTCATTTCCCCGATCTTGAGGAAGCCGAGGGGGTGGGTGGCTTCCCGGCCGAAGAAGATGTTCCTCATGATGTCCATGCCATCGATGAGGTTCATGTCCTGGTAGATGGTCTCCATCCCGCAGTTCATCGCCACCCGGGCGGAGTTGAAGGTCGTCCTCCGGCCGTCGACGAAGATCTCGCCCCGCGTCGGCTGAAGGACGCCGGACAGGATCTTGATGAGGGTGGACTTGCCGGCCCCGTTGTCTCCAACGAGGCCGACGATCTCCCGGCGGTGAACCTTGAAATCGACGCCGTCAAGCGCGAGGACCGGACCGTACGAGTGGGTGATACCCCGCAGCTCGATGTACGGCGTTCCGGGAGCGCTTGCCTGCGAGGCCGCATCCGCTGGCTGGATCATGGTCCGGTCCTCTATTCCGACTTGATGGCCTCGTTGAGAACCGCGGCGATCACGATGATCACACCGACGAACATCTGGAGGTAGTGGCCGGGGGCGCGGAGCAGCAAGAGCACGTCCTGGATGGTGTACATCAGGGCCGCCCCGAGGAACGCGCCCAGGATCGTTCCCTTCCCGCCGGTGAGGGCGGTCCCCCCGATGACGCAGGCGGCGATCGCCTGCAGCTCCAGGCCCTGCCCCTGGATGGGCGAGATGGAATTGATGCGGACCGTGCTCATGACCCCGGAGAGCGCCGCCAGGAGCCCGGTGATCCCGAAGGCGATGATCTTCACGCGATTGGTGTTCACCCCCAGGGCGGCGGCGGCCTTGCGGTTGCCCCCCACGCCGAACAAGTAGTTGCCGTACTGGTGCCGCTCGAGGAGGAGCCAGCAGAGGGTCGCGATCGCCAGTGCCCAGACGAACTGGACCTGGATCGGGCCCAGGTTCATGGTGAACAACTTCTCGAAGAACTGGCTGGGGTAGAAGCTCTCGGTCACGGAGCCGGACAGGATGAGGATCACCCCGCGCCAGAACCACATCGCCCCCAGGGTGATGATGAACGAGGGGACATTGGACATCACGACGATCCACCCGTTAACGAAGCCGATGACTGCCCCGGCCACCAGCGCGGCCAGCACCGCGATCCCCAAGGGGATCCCGGCGTTGAAGAGCTTGGCCATGATGAGCGCGGTGAGGGTGAAGGTGGCGCCGACCGTGAGGTCGAACTCGCCCGCGATCATGAGGAGGTTGACCCCGAGGACCACGATCACCAAGGAGGGGATCGACTTCAGCATGAGCTGGACGTTGCCCAGGCTCACGTAGCGAAACTCGTCCGGGAAGATGAGGGCGAAGACGATCGCCACCACCTGGATGGCGACGAAAAGGAGGACGATGTTGCCGGACCTCCGGCGCTGGAGCTCCTTGAGCCAGCTCCCGGCTGCCAGGCGGGGCACCTCGGCTGAGACAGTCATCTTCAAGAGCTCCCGTCAAATCCAGCTGGCCGTACGAAGGCGATCAAGCCTCCGGCCGACGGCCGCTGGGGCACGCCCGCAGGCCCCGACGGCGTCGACCGAAGGAATCCCGAGGGCCGGAAACCGGCCGGCGAGACCCTAGCGATAGCTACCGGACAGGCTCAGCACCGCCTGGGCCGTCGCCTTGTCCACGATGGCGCCGCCCGTGTTGATGTCGCAGGGGAGCAGGCTGTACTTCTTGAAGAAGAAGAGCTGCATCACCGGGAAGGCGCCCTGATAGTAGGGCTGCTGATCGACGGCGGCGATGACCTTTCCATCGATGATGTCCTGGACGATGGGCTTGCTGAGGTCGAACCCGGCAGCGGGAATCTTCATCCCGGTGTCGGCGATCGCCTTGGCGGCCACGGTCATGGGCATGCCGCCCATGGCGAGGATCCCGGCGGTCTGCTTGTGGCCGACCAGGTACTGGCTCAGCTTGGTGAGCGTGTCCTCCAGGGACACGGCGCCGGTGTCGAGCACCTCCGACTTGACCCCCGCCTCATCGAACGCCTTCTTCACCCCGTCATACCGCTGCTTGGCATAGGTCGCCTCGGGATGCTCGACCGGGCAGACGACGAAGTCGCCGGCCTTGAGGTGCCCGTCCCTCACGAGCCGCTTGCCGATGAGGTAGCCGGCCACCCTGAAGTCCTGCCCCATGAACGCCATCCGCTCCACGCCCTCGGCCCCCTTGGGATCGTCGATGTTGAAGGAGACCACCGGGATCCCTGCCGCCCGAGCCTTGGCCACGTTCTTGTTGTAGGCGTCGGTCACGTTGAGGGCGACCACGATCCCGTCCACCTTGTTGGTGATGGCCGTTTCCAGGAGGTCGTTCTGCTTGTCGGGCTGGTTCTCCGCGAACTGGATGTCGACCTTCACACCCAGCCGGTCGGCCATCTCGTTGGCGCCGTTGACGAGCGGCTTCCAGAACGGATTGCCCACGGAGTCGTAGATAAGGAAAGCGAACTTGTAGCCCGCATCCTTCTTCTCCGCCGCCCGGGAAACCTGAGCGACTGCGAGGAACGCGAAAACGAGAGTTGCCACCCTCACGAAGCGTGTCATCACCACGTCTCCTTCAGAAGAGCGTCTCGATTGACGGGTTTCTACGGCGCAGCGCCGGGCAGAGGCTTCTTGCCGGCGATTCCCTGCATGACAACGATTGCAGGGGATGCTGGCCCTCCGCTTTGCCCTTGTCAAGGCAGGGGACGAGCGCGATCGCTGGACGGGGAGAACGGTCTCCGAGAAATGCCCCGTGATCCCCGCAGCCTCGCCCGCGAGGGCCGGGCCGCCGGGAAGTCCCACCGCCGTTTCGGCCTTTAGTGAACGGCGTCATCAGGCCCAACCAACACATTGGCGCAAACGAGAATTATTGACCTGAATCAAGAAGCACCGCGGGGCGCGCCCTCCACCGCCCGTGCAAGGAACTCGGGAGAACCTCGAGCGAGCCGAGGAACTGGGGCGGGGAGGGCGACGAGCGCGGCCGGGGCGAGGGCGCCACACGCGGCGCGTTCCCCGGGCACGCCCCGGGCACCCCTGGTTCGGGCGGGCGGGGGATCGAGGGCAAAGGGGCACCGTCCCCGGAGGCCGTCGGCGGGCAAGGTCTCAGGGCCCTCCGGTCCGTTTCTCGGTTTCGTTTTGTCCTTCTTCCCTCGAGGACGAGGAGGGCGCGCGGCTAGGCGCCGGCGCCGAGCACGCGCTCATCGTCAAGTGCCAGGAGCTGCCCGCCGGGAGGGACCACCACGAAGTCCTCGTCCCAGGGGCCCTCGAACAGTCTTCGGAGGAGGGAGAGATCCCCGTCGCGGACCTCGAGACGCCAGCCGCGTTCCTCGGCCTCTCGCTGAGCTCGCTTCAGGTACGGCTCCTCCTGGCACACGCCCATGCGGAGGTAGGTGAACCGGTCGTAGTTCTTCATCCAGTCGCCCACGGTGGCCATGAGGTACTCCGCCGCCTCGCGACCGTACATCTCCACCATCTGCTCGTAGCTGTCGGTGAGGCCGAGCTTGCTCATCACCCCCTGCATCCCGTACGCGGGGCGGTCGTAGGCGACGAGGTCGGCGGGGCGGTTCCCCGACTTGCCGAAGTTTCGCTCCAGCCAGCCGGTGGTGAGGTAGTACGTGCCGGGGTGGTTGTCGAAGTAGGATCGGTAAGCCGCGCGCGACCCGAAGAAGAGCGTCATGCAGTCGTGACCGCGTGGGATCACGAGCGGCACGGTGCGCGCCCTTAGGCCCACGACCCCGTCGCTACAGCGGGCGTACCCGAGGAGGATCGCCTCGTACCCCGCCTCGGGATCGACCGCGTCGATGGCTGCCTGAACGCGCGAGAGCATTTCCTGCCGATCGAGGTCGTGCAGCCCCTTGCGCAGGAACTCTACATCGACCTGCGCAGCGGAGGTGGCCGCGAGGTGACAGGCCTCACGGTAGAGGACCTCGCATCCGATGAACTTCCGCTTCGGGGTCCCGAGGGTGCTCGTCATTGGCGCATCATACCCCGTGTCTTCGGAACGCTTCCCCCGACACCCGCGGATGAGGGCTCTGGGCTCGGCGCATCCGGGGCCTGGGGTGCCGGGAACGGGAGTGGGTCGTCGACCGCTCGGGCCTTGGACGAGGGCGATCGGGCTTGCCCGAGGTCGCCCCTGCCTTACGCCGGCAGCACCACCGCGGCGGAGCGCGGGGGGAGGGGAAGGGCTCCGGCGAGGGGCCGCCAGGCAGGGTCGTCGATGGTCCGCCAGCGCAGCGGGCCGGCGCCGTCGAGGGCGAGGTCGAGGGCGACCGCGGAGGGCTCGTAGTTCACCACCACAAGGCCCGGCGTCCGGCTCCGGGCCCCCAGGTACACGGCGTAGGGGTGATGGGGACGGCCTTCGGTGGTCACCCGAGCGCCGAGGCCGCCGCGGAACTCGCCGTCCCAGAACCACTCCCGAAGCTCGGTCCGCAGCGCGTCCATCCGCTTCCCGTAGGCGAGCGTGAGGGGGAAGTCAGCGAGCCGCCCCTTGAAGTTGAATGGCTCGTAGCTCACCACGTACCGGTAGAGCAGACTCTGGTTCACCATGCTCCGGTCGTCGAACCCGGTGACCGCGGTCATGTACTGCGCGCCGGGCAAGACGAACCGCGGCAGGGGGACGTGCTGCTTGTTCTCGCTGCGGTGGTACGAGAGTTGGTAGACCGCCATTTCCCGGTCGTAGCAAGCCTCGCCGGCGAAGAGGAACTCCGGGTTGTACGCCGCGGCCATCGGGGTGAAGCGCTCGATGAGCAGGTTGTCGTTGGCATAGACCGGTGCCCCCGCCCGGTGGCCGTGCCGCTCGTCGAAGCAGAGCAGAGCGGGTGTGTGGTGCAGGCACTCGTCGAAGAGGAAGCCGGCCGCGCCCAGGTCGAGGATCTTCCGGAACTCGGCCTCGCACAGGCGAAGGTAGTCCTCGTCCAAGAAGCACATGGGGACGAGCCGTTTGGTGTTCACGTCCAGGAACTGGGTGGCGGTCTGGTACTGGTATCCGGCATAGACGTAGTAGTCGCCGTAGGGGTCGCGGACGGCGTGGCGGTGGAGCCGCTCGCGGAAGGAAGGGGTGGCCCGGTCCGCCCAGGTGAACTTGGCGAAGAGGACCACCTTCACCCCCATGGCCTGGATCTCGGCGATGGCCCGGCGGAGCTCCTCGAAGGTGCCGAGGCGCGGGTCGACGTCGTGCGACGGGTTCCCCTGATCCTGGCCTCCCTCGTTCCAGCCCACGAGCTGGAGGGCGCGCACCCCATGGCGAGCGCACTCCTCGCCGATGCGGGGGAGCTCGAGGTAGCGCAGGCGCAGCTCGTCCTCGGGCGAGTTCATGTGTACCTGTTGCCAGGCGTGCGGCTCGCGAACCCAAGCCGGGGGCCGCGCCGGCGAGAACCCGCGGCGCCGCAGCTCGGTCCGGTACAACTCCGCACCCGCCTGCCAGTCGCCGCGATAGCACTCCAGCGCCATCGGCGGAACCTGTCGTCGCTCGCCGGGACGAATGTACGGGAGGGCCACCGCCGCGACCCGGATGGACGTCACCGCCCCGGGGATGCTCCCCGGCTCGGGCACGCGGCAGTCGATGGAGTCGCTGTAGCCGGGGCGGAGCTCGGTGTGCCAGGCGACGAGCTCGGTGGTGTCCTCGGCCCCCCCGAGGTACAGACCCTCCTCCGGGCTGCGGACCAGCATGAAGGGCACCATGGGCGTGGCCGAGGCGGCGCTCACCGGCGAGAACTGCACCGGGTAATCGGAGCCGTAGTACCCGCGCAGGTTCTGGTAGGTGGGCCAGAGCCCCCACTCCTGCGCCGACCCGTAGTGGTAGAGGAAGGTCTTGAGCCACTCCGCCCCGGCCGGCGGGCGGACGTCGCCCAGGTAGGGGCAGTAGACGTTCTCGACCGTGCACGGGGATCGGTTCTCGATAAAGAGCGCGAACACCGCGCGCCTTTCCTCGAGCCGGACGGTCAGCTCGAGGTCGATGTCGAGTTCCGCTCCCAGCTCGGAGACGACACCCTTCCAGGCGATGCGCAAGGAGCGCCCGTCGCGGCCCGGCTCGATCGCGGCCGGGCGCTGCCGCTCGCCGAGCACCTGGTTATTGCGGCGCTCCTCGGAGAGCGGGACGAGCAACCGGAAGGAGAGCCCAAGCTCCTGGCGATCGAGGACCCTCCAGCCTGTCAGGGCGGAAGCGAGGCCGGTCAGGGCGCCGGTTTCGCCGGAGAATGTGAGGGAGAGGGTCTCGTTCTGGAGGGTCAGGTCGCTCATGGCGGGTTGCCTTGGGGCGTGGCGGTGCCGGTCAGGCCTTGAGGCCGCCGGAGGTCATGCCGTTGATGAACTGCCGCTGGAAGACGACGTAGACGACGATGAGTGGGACGTTGATGAGCACGAGCGCCGCGAACAGGCGGGTGAAGTCGGTGCGGCCCCACAGTTGCTGGAAGTTGACCAAGCCCAGGTTGAGGGTACGCCGCGCCGGGTCGTGGATGAGGACGAGCGGCAGGTAGAAGTCGTTCCAGATGGTCATGAAGTCGAGGATCACCACCGAGGCGAGCGCCGGCCGGGTGAGGGGGACGAGCACGCTCCACAGGATCCGGAGCCGGCCGGCGCCGTCGAGCCGGGCCGCTTCGTCGAACTCGGTCGGAATGGTCTTGATGAAGGCGGTGAGCACGAAGACGGTGAAGGGCAGGGCCTTGGCCACGTAGGGCAGGACCAGCCCCGGCAGGGTGTCGATGAGGTTTAGCGATTGCTCGATCTTGTAGATGGGGATGATGGTCGCCTGGACCGGGAGCAGCATGGTGGAGACGAACAGAACCATGACCAGGTTGCGTCCCCGGAACCTCAGGCGCGCCAGCGCGTAGGCGGCCAGGTACGAGACCACGAGGATGAGCGCCAGCGAGGCCACCGCCACGAGGATGGAGTTGAGGTAGGACTCGCCGATGCGGCCGATCTTCCAGGCCTCGGAGTAGTTGGCCAGCCGCGGTGTTCTCGGGAGACCCCAGGGATCCCCGTACAGATCGCGGGGAGTCTTGAGTGAGCTCATGACCACCCACATGACCGGGTAGATCATGACCACGGTCGAGAAGCCCAGGACGAGGTGGGAGGCGAGACGGGGGCGCTGCCAGGTCCGCGCGGTCATGGGGTGCCTCACGCCTCCGCCCGGCGCGCCAGCCGGTTCTGGATCGCGGTCATGGCGATGACCAGAACGAACAGAACCACCACCACCGTCGCGCCCAGGCCGATGTGGTATTCACGGAAGGTCACGTCGAACATATAGGTCAGCAGCGTCTGGGTGGAGTTGTACGGCCCGCCGCGGGTCATCACGAAGATCACGTCGAAGACGCTGTACGCTCCCATGAGCGAGATGATCACGTTGATGAGGACGACGGGGACGAGCTGAGGGAGGGTGATGTAGGCGAAGTTCTGCGCCGCCGAGGCGCCGTCGAGGGCCGAGGCCTCGTACAGTTCGGCGGGGATGGTCTGCAGGCCCGCGAGGTAGAGGACCACGTGGTAGCCGGTCCACTTCCAGACGTCGACGAACGCCACGCACACTAGGGCGAGCCCGGGCTCGCCCAGCCAGGAGATGGGCTCGGCCTTTCCCAGGGCGAAGAGGATGGCGTTGACGAGCCCGAAGCTGGGGTCGAAGACGTAGGCCCAGATCACCCCCACGGCCACGAAGGACAGGCACACCGGCAAGAACAGCGCCGTCCGATAGAAGGTGCGAAGCCTGAGCCGGGAGCTGAGGAGCACGGCCAAGAGCAGGGCGAGCACGTTCTTGCCCACCACCGTGTAGACGGCGAAGAGGGTGGTGTTCCCCAGGGCCTTGAGGAACAGCCCATCCGGCTGGGCCAGGGTACGGTAGTTCTTGAG
Source organism: Anaeromyxobacter sp. (assembly GCA_035686075.1). GTDB lineage: Bacteria > Myxococcota > Myxococcia > Myxococcales > Anaeromyxobacteraceae > Anaeromyxobacter. Next base: position 105,636 of record DASRZU010000039.1, on the reverse strand, counting down.
CCCGACGAAGACCGGTCGGGAGAAGCCGTCCCAGGAGGTGAAGGAGGTGTAGATGACGTCCAGAAACGGGTAGACGATGAAGAGCCCGAAGAACGACAGGGCGGGGAGGAGAAGCCAGGCGGCCGCCGCGCTCTCGCCACGTCGCTTCATGAGGCGCCGCTCCCAGAAAGGGGGGCGAGCGGGTGGGCCGGAGGCGGCCCGCTCGCCCGCCATCGGTGTCACTAGTTGTAGAACTTGTAGCCGCCCTTCGAAAGGTCGTCGTACGTCTTCTGGATCGCCTCGGTCGCCTTCTCCGGGGTGGTCTGCCCACCGATGACCGCCTGGATCTGCTGCTGGAAGGCCTTGGTGATCTCCGGGGGCCAAATCCAGTCGAGGAAGGTGGTGGTGTGGGGAGCGAACTCGGTGGCGATCGACTTCACCAGGTCGTCGGAGTAGGAGGCCATGACGTTCCGGTTCACGCTGTTGCTCGCCTTCATCTGCTCGAGGAACCAGGCGTTCACCGTGTCGCTCGTGGCGTAGTCGATGAGCTTGTAGGCCAAGTCGGCGCGGCTCGAGTCGATCTTGGAGTAGACCACCCAGGCCGTGCCCGGGCCGCCGGTGGACTCGGGATAGGAGCCGGGGACCAGCACCGGGAACCTGAGGATGCCCATCTTCTCGGCGCTCATGCCGCCCTGGTAGAAGCCGTTCAGCTCCCAGGTCCCGCCGTAGAACATCGCCGCCTTCCCGGATAGGAACAGCGACCGGGCGCTGTCCATGCTGGTCCCGTTCACGCCCTTCACAAAGAGCGCGTCCTTGCCGAACCGGCCTAGCCAGGTGAACGAGTCGAGGTAGTCCTTGTCGGTGAACTTGGCCTTGCCGAGGAGAGTGTCGACGGTCCGCTCGAAGGAGTGGTTCTTGGTGGTCTGGGCGAAGGTCTCGAAGAACCACATGGGCCACATGTAGACGTCCCCGCCGCCCATGGCGATGGGGGAGATCCCGGCCGCCCGGATCTTCTTGGCGGCGTCGAGGAACTGCTCGTAGTTCTCCGGGACCCTGGTGATGCCGACCTTGGCGAAGATCTCCTTGTTGTAATAGACCCCGCTCGTCACCAAGGAGCCGGTGGGCAGGCCGTAGACGTGGTCCGAGAAGGTGAAGGGAACGAGCATCGCCGGGTGGAACCGGTCCTTGTAGTTCACCTTTTGTGTCAGGTCCCGGACGATCCCCTTCTGGGCCATGAAGCGCAGGTCCTGGCCGTTGGCGAACACCACGTCGATCTGCGACCCGGCATTCATGGCGGCGGTGAGGACCTGCATGTATTCGTCGGAGGGGTAGACCTGCAGCTTGACCTCGACGTCGTTGGTGGCGCCGAAGTCGTTCATGATCTTCTGCAGGGGGGTGGTCTGCTCGGGCGAGCAGGCGTAGACCACCAGGGTCTGCTTGGCGGTGGCCACGGCGGGGAAGGCGAGCGCCGCCCCGCCGAGGAAGCACAGCATCGAGATCCGCAGAACCGTCTTCATTGGAACGCTCCTTGTCGAGAAACCATCCACAGTTGGCCCGCTCTCACACGGCTGCAATCGTTTACATCAGGCGACCCTCACTCCCGACGCTCGGTGGACTCCCGCACCAACAGCGTCGGCTCGAAGAAGACCTTCCGGCTCGCGCGCCCGCCCTCGCGCAGCTTGATGAGGAGGTGGACGGCCTTCCGGCACATGTCCTTGAGCGGCTGCCGGATGGTGCTGAGCCTCGGGTGGGAGAAGTCCGCCAAAGGCACGTCGTCCATGCCCAGCACCGAGTGGTCGCCAGGGATCGACCGCCCGGCGCGCTGCAGCTCGGCCATGGCCGCGAGGGCCATGACGTCGTTCTGCGCCCAGACCGCGGTCACCCGCTGCCGGCCGCGGAGGATGCGGCGCGCCGCCTCGAGCCCGCTCTGGTACTCGAAGTCGCCGGGGAAGACGCGCTCCTCCCCCAGCTCGATCCCGCGGGCCACCAGCCCCTCGCGGAAGCCGCGCAGGCGCTCTCCGCTGATGTGGCCTTGCCGCGGTCCGGTGATGCAATACAGGTCCCGGTGACCGAGGTCGGCCAGGTGGTCAGCGGCCAGCCGCCCGGCCCGGTACTCGTCGAGGAGCACCCGGTGGGTGTCCGCGGCGTCGTGGTAGCAGTCGAAGGCCACGACCGGGCGAGCCCCCCGGCGCAACGCCTGGAGCATTTCCGGGGCGAGCGACGGCGTCATGAGGATGATCCCGTCCACCTCGCGGCCAAGGAGCTTGTGCAGGACCTCGGTCTCGCCGGTCCGGTCTTGCCCCTTGGCGTTCGCGAGGATGAGGGTGTAGCCGCGGGCGGAGACCGCGTCCTCGATATAGCTGATGACGGCGGAGAAATACTCGTGGGAGATCTCGGTGAGCACGAGCCCGATGAACCCGCCGCTCCGGCTCTTCAGCCCCTTGGCGAGGAGGTTGGGGACGTAGTTCAGCACCCGGATCGCTTCGAGGACCTTCTCCTGCGTGCCCTTCTCGACGAAGGCCGCCCCGGTCACCACCCGTGAGACCGTAGCGGTGGAGACCCCGGCCATCCTCGCCACCTCGCGGATCGATGCGGGCATTCCGGCTCCCGGCTTCGAAGTCATGTAAACGTATGCGAACACGTTTACATGGCCTGAATACAGCAATCGAGGCGCAGCGTCAATCGCGGGCCGAACCGGCACCGGTTCGCCGAGGCAAGGCCCCGAAACCACAGGGGACGGTCGCAGGCGCGTTGGGCGGGGGCGAACGGACGGAGGATGCGAGGCTGCGATCCCAGCCCCGGAGGATGCCTCGCGAGGACAAAAAGAGCACCCGGCTCGCGATCCAGGGGGGGCCGCGTCGCCTGACCCGGTAGACCGCGAAGCGGGATAGGGCCGTCGAAGGCATCGGCCCGTTGAATGGGGCAGCGCAGTCGGGGAAGATCGTGCCGACGGGCAGGCGTGGAGGGGGCTCTGATGGTGACGGACACCGAGCAGCAGGAGGGCGGCGAGGGCTGGACTCGTGATGCGGCCATCGAGCTTGCCCTGAGCGTGGCGGCGCTCGTCGTGGTGCTGGCCGTATTTACGCGCTTCGTCGCCTGGGTGGAGGCGCGGCCGGGGGCCGTCCTCCCCGACCCGATCTTGGCGCGGCTCGAGCCGCGCGATCTCACCTGGATCACCTTCAGCCTCATCTACGCGGGGCTCGCGCTGGGGGTGATCTCGCTCGTTCGACATCCGCGTGCGCTGGCGGCGGGTGTACGAAGCTACGCGGTGATGGTCCTGTTCCGGATGGTCATGCTCGCGGTGATGCCGCTCGATCCCCCCGCGGGGATGATCCCCCTGCAGGATCCCTTCGTCGAGCACTTGGGCACGCATGGGCAGGTGCTCACGCGCGATCTCTTCTTTTCCGGGCACACTGCGACGATGTGCATCGTCACCCTGAGCGTTCGCCATCCCCGGCTGAGGTGGGTGCTCCTCGCGTGCACCATCGGCGTCGCGAGTTGTGTGGTGTGGCAGGCGGTCCACTACACCGTAGACGTCCTGGCGGCCCCGGCTTTCGCGTATGCCGCGCACCGGCTCGTCTTGGCGATTGGGCCGATCCCGGCGCGCCGGGGGAGTTGAAGGGAACGAGGCGGCGCGCGCGCGGGAGAAGGACCGCGGAACGTTTCACCGTTCAGCAGGGTCGAGCGCTGGCCTGTCCAGGCCGGGGGAAGAGGCGCTCCCGGTGGACCGCAGCGGATCGCCGAGGAGCGGCCCACGGCGGGAGAGGACCACCGGCCGGCATTCCTGGGCGGCAGGTTGCTTTCCAGTGGGAGGGCTAGGAGCCTGTCTCTCGGGCTCGCGTTTGGCCGAGAGCTTATCCGGGAGCGGATCCTGACCTTGTCCCGGTCGAGTCGAGGGTGCACCCAGTTGCCCACTTCGCGACGGCTCCGAGGGCCGAGCTGCGCGGTCAGCTCTTCCCGCGCGGCGCCAGCGCTCCGACCTCTGGGTCGGGCGAGGGCGGCGGACCCTCGGCTGGGAGGGCGCACATCGCGGCGCCGCTATGGCCGGAGGAGAGAGGTGACAGCGAGGCCACCGTCGCAGAGATCCAGGCTTTGTCCGCTGGCGTCGACCGGGGCCGCGATGGGAACAGTCGTAGGGATCTCGTGGAGTGAGGAAGCCGACCAAGCCTCGCGCGGTGCCGCTTTGCCCGCGGCGGCCTTCGCGTTCTTGGTCCGCGGATGAGTGCTTCGGTCTGGCGGTGCCATGTCGAGCCCCTCGGGTTCCTGATGGAAGACCTAGGTACAGTAGGTGAAGGCTCAGTCCAGTTTCTGTCCTTGCGCCACGGGGGTGGGTGCGCCTCATAGCCCGGGAGCGCATGTGTCCGGGCGCGAGAAATGAAGTCAGGTGGGGGCGTTGGGGGTTTGTTGTCGGCGTACCCGATAGGAGGCTCCGGGCCACCTCAGTTCGTGAAACGCCGACCATCGCAGGCATGCAGAGCCATCGCCCCAGGCTTCCGGCGAGGACTCGCCGGTCCAAGAGAAGAGCGGGTCCATCCCCCGTCTCCGGACGGCGGCTTAGCGGCTCACGGAGTCCCGTGGCCCGCTCGGTCGCCGTAGCAATCCAGAGACGCACCGTCCCCTCGTTCGAAGATGGCCCGCTCGGATCCGCGGCCCCTGCGCCGTCACCTGGAGGGGTACCGATCGTGGTGTCGGACCCAAGCCTGCGTGAACTCGAGTCCATCCTCGTCCCGACCTTTGGGCGCGAGATCGAGGAGGTTGTAGGCGCAGTTCAATAGGTCGATGCCCCTTGCATAGGTCGAATAAGTGTGAAAGACGGCGCCCTTCGGGTCCCGGTAGAAGGCGCTCAAGCCCTCCCGGTCGGCCATGTCCATCTCCTCCTCCCGGAAGTTGTAATAGACCGACCCGTGCGCAAGCTGGTCGGGGCTGAAGGAGGCCTGGTAGTCGAAGTTGAAGTCCGAGCCGGTCGAGGAAACCCACTTGAACCGCCAGCCCATCCGCCGCCGAAACGCCTCGAGCTTGGCGAGCGGGGCCCGGGAGACCACGAGGAACGTCACGTCGCGCTGCGCAAGGTGGACGTCCGTCCCGTCAAAGCTATCCGCCCAGAACGAGCAGTGCGGGCATCCCTCATCCCACTCCGGGCTGAACATGAAGTGGTAGACGAGCAACTGACTCCGTCCGTCGAAGAGGTCGGAGAGAGTCTCTTTCCCGCGCGGGCCCTCGAAGGCGTAGCTCTTCTCCACGCTCTCCCAGGGAAGTTCGCGACGCTGCCGGTTCAGCTCGTCCCGTTGACGGGTGAACTCCTTCTCCCGGGCGAGGAGCTCGGTCCTGGCTCGCAGCCAATCGGCGTGTGGGACCACCCGGTGGTTCTCGGGGGCGCTCGGACCACTGCCCATCTCCTTGCTCATGACGCCTCCTTGTGAATGTCGGCTCCGCCCGAGCGCTCCTCCTCGATCCCGTCGAGCAGCGCCCGGAGCCCGGCGGCGAAGTCGTCCGGCGACGCGAAGCTCGGAAGGCTGCGATAGATCTCGGCCGCGCCGCGGACGCGCTCCACGTCGAGACGCAGTCGGTCGGCCCGCCGAGCCGGTAGGTGCTCGAGGCGCGTGCGGGACGGGAGGAACACACCGGCGCGGTGGGCCGCGGGCACGAGCTTCACGCAGCGGCAGCGGTGCTCGGGGTTGGCGAGGCCGCAGTGCCGACTCAAGAACTCCTCCATCTCCCGCCGGGCGCGCGAAAGGCGCTTGCGATACGCCGCGGGGCTCGTCCCAAGGACGGCGGCCGCCTCCTCCCCGGGCAACTCCAGGATCTTGCCCAGGATGTACGCGAGCCGATGCGGGCGGTCGAGGCAGAGGAGCATCCCATGAGTACAGAAGAGCTTCACCTCGTTCGCGAGGGCCTCATGGGCGGCGTCCGTGGGCGGGTCCCCTCCCGCGCCTTCGTCGAGGGCCGCCTCGAGCAGGTGCCCCGTCTCGGCGAAGGAGGCCGCGCGCCTCCTCCGGGGACCCCGGGCATCGAGCAGCGCGTTCGCTGCGACCCGATAAACCCACGTTCGAAATCGACTTTCCCCCCGAAAGGTACTCAGCTTGGTGATCACCCGGACGAGGACCTCCTGGGTCGCATCCCGGGCGTCGTCCGCGTCACCCAGCATCCGGAGAGCGAGGTCGAAGACGTCGTCTTGAATGTCTCGCAACAGCTCCGACAGAGCGTGGCGGTCACCGCCCTGGGCAGCTGCGACACGCTGCTTCATCGCGTCGTCGTCCACGTTCGCTCCTCGGGGTTCGCCATGCCCTTCTTGGACTCATTTGGAATTGGTCTTGTGACCGGCCCACGTCAAGGCGGGCCCTGTTAAGGCCGTTGAGCTCGGCGGCTACCTCATTGGGGTCGGGGTCGTCAGCTCGGTCCCCAGGAGGCGATGGAACACGTTCGGTGCGACGGTCGGGGCCGGGGCATCCGGGTCATGCGAGGGGAAGGTGACGGCTCGCTCTCGAGCGCCTGGCGCTCCGCCTCTCGGACGGCCGCGAGCTCCGTGGCCCTACCGACCTCTCGATCGGGGCCGGCGAGTCGCTGCTTTTCCAGGCGATCGGCGGGACCTGGCCGTTCGGCACCGGGACCGTTCGCCGACCCCGACGGTTCGCGCCCGTGTCCTTGCCGCAGCGTCCGTACCTTCCCGTTGGACCATCCGAGAACTCGTCTGCTATCGCGGGCAGGGCCGGTTCGGAGACCAGGAGATCCGGGAAGCCCTCGATGCCTGCGTCCTCGAGCACCTGACCGAGCGATTGGAGGATTCCCGGAATTGGGCGCTCGAGCTCTCTAGCAGCGGCGCATTGCCGTGGCGCGCGTGCCTCCTCCACCGCCCGACCTGGCTCTTTCTCAACGAAGCGACCTCGGCGGTCGAGCCGGCTCTGGGGGAGCGGCTTCTGTGTCCCTCGGTAACGGTTGCCAAGACCACCCTCCTCTCAATCGGTCACCGGCGGGAGCTCGCGCTCCACCACGATCTGGTCTCGATCGCGGTGAGCGGGGGGCTTTCGACCTCGGCGCGAGGCAGTCGCCGGGGTCTTGAGCAGCCGGGTGTGTGAGCATCGCCGGGAGGCCGCCGTGGAATAGCCAGGAGACCGCCAGGGGTTCACCTCTCGTTCTTCTCCCCGGCGGGATGGCCAAGGCCCTGGCGTCGAGAGCGGGGAGGAGGAGGCCTCCGACGGGTGTTCTCCGCCGCAGTGCTCTCGTAGAGGGTGTTCATCGCGCGCGGGGACAGGAGGGCAAGGTGATGCGCAAGGGTGGAACTCCTCGGACCCCGAGTTCCGCGCAGCCGGGAATGACGCCTGTTCCGCCCCGGGGCCTTTGGGGCGCGCTCGGGCCGGCGTGGGCCGGGTTCCTCATAAGGTGGGCCGCGTTCTTCGGGTTCATCGTCAGCGCGTCGAACTGTCCGTTCTGCGGCCGGACGGGTTGCCCGCAGGGGATCGTCACCTCGGGGGTGGCCGCCGGGGTCGTGGTCGCGCTCGCGGGCCGAAAGCGCCGGCCGGCAAGCCGGGTGGTCGGTTCGACCGAGGAGGAGCGGGAGGTGCGATCGCCCTCGGACGGTTGACACGGTCCCAAGATCGCTTCCCCACAACTGGTGCACCAGCGGGGGGCGAGGTTGATGTCGGCCCGGGGCGAGGCTCGATCGAAGGAGTGCGTGCTCGTGGAGGAAGGCCAGGGAAACGGCAGGAGCTCGCGAGTCAGACATCGCCGCGGCTGTTCCAAGGCGGCAAGAGCCCATACGTCCAGGCAAAGAGGATGGTCAGCAAACCCGCACCGATCCCCAGTGGGGAGTGCGCCCATGCTGCGACCCACACGGCAGCTTGGCCGATGAGCCGTGCCCACTGCATCGCGGGTGTCATCCACCGCACGATGTAGCGGCCCAGCCTGGAATCCCGCTCGGCCTCGAACCGCATCCACCGAAGCATCGCGCCCGAAAGGGCCACGGAGGGGAGAAGGCCGAAGGCGAGAGCAAGGGCGAGGTCGTGCCGCCACATGAGCCAGGTCGAAGCCAGTCCGCCGGAGACGTCGACAATGAGCTTGGCCGGGTGGATCTGATGAAGGAGCGCGCGTTCGCGTACGTTCATCTGCGGCTCGGCGAGGGGTGGGCCCAGGAACTGAGGGAGGGAGGGTAGAGGAGTGAGCACGGCTGCGAACGACTCGGAGTGGGCCAATGGGTCGCGGGGCGGGCTCCGCGTCCTTCCCGGGAACGAACCCGGCCCGAGTAAGCGTGGACGAGGTGGCGGCGCTGTCCCAGGGGAGGTGAAGGGACGAAGGACCCCATCTCTTATCTCTTCGATCGCCCCGCTGGCCTTTTGGGTGTCGCGCTGCTAGCTCGAGGCGCCCTTCTGCCCGGCGGCGGGTAACATCCTCTGGCATGGCCGTCCCCCCCTCGCAGGCGTTGCAGAGCCCACAGGCCGTTCAGGATGGAGCGGGAATCTTGGTTGTGGTCGATGGTGGTGGGGCCTCGAGCCCGGGGAACTTCGCCGCTGCGCTGCGCGAGGGATTCGCCGACGGCCTCGATGGTCGTGCCGTGACCGTACTGCAGGCGGTGGCGACGCCCGAGATGGTGCTCGCCGATCCCGACCAGAATCTTCAAGCGGCCCGGCGAGTCCCCGAAGGTAACCTGGCCGGCGGTGGGGTAGCGGGGGACCGCAGCGCCCTGGGAGCGTTCCTACGGGAGGTAGACGGAAGGGGGGCCGCGGCTGGGGCGTTGGTCATGGGGGCGGGGCACGACAAGGGAGTCGATTGGCTCCGTCTGTTCCTCTCTCCCATTCTGGAGAATGGAGCCGAGTTTGTCTGCCCGACCTATCGGCGCGCGCGCCTCGAGGGGCTTGTCGGGACGGCGATACTGTACCCGCTCACCCGCGCGCTCTACGGGCAGCGCCTGCGTCAACCGGCGGGTGGAGAGACGGCCGTCTCGCTCGAGTTGGCTCGACACCTGCTCGCCGATCCTGACTGGCAACGCGACCCCCAGCATGCGGGGTCGGACGCCTGGCTGGTTGCGAAGGTGCTCGCCCAGGGAAGGCGGGTGAGCCAGGCGTGGCTGGGCCATTGGCCGGGTGATCCCTCCGGGTCCGGGGATGCCAGCCACGCACTCGCTCGGCTGGTCGGCCCCGTCTTCCTGGAGATGGAGCGCCACGTGGACCGCTGGCAGCGTGTCGAGGGATCGGTGCGGGTGCCGACCGTGGGGGAGCCGGGAGCGATCGAGGACTCGGCGCACGTGGACGTGGGGAAGCTGGTGGCGAGGTTCCAGCTCGGCTTGCGCGAGTTGGATGCCATCTGGGGTCTGGTGCTTCCGCCGATCACTCTCCTCGCGCTCCGGCGAGCGGCCGCTGCCAGTCCCGAGGCCATACGCATCGACGACGCGCTCTGGGCCCGGGTCGTCTACGACTTCGCGGTGGCCCACGCCATGCGGGTGGTGGAGCGAGGTCAGCTCCTCCGTTCGATGACTCCCCTCTACCTGGGCTGGGTCGCGGGTTTCGCGAACGAGGTGCGCAAGCTCGATGGCCCCGCATCCGAGGCGCGGGTCGAGGTCCTCTGCGCCGCCTTCGAGAGCGAGAAGCGCTACCTCATCAGCCGCTGGCGTTGGCCGGACTCGTTCAACCCGTGAAGGAGGGTCGTATGTGGCAGGAGACGAGGACCATCTTCCTGGAGTCGGTGGCCGACGTCCTGCGCGCCGCCGCCCGAGTCCTTCCCAGTGTGTTCGCCATGCTGCTCTTCTTCGTGATCACAGTCGTGGCGGCATTCTTCGTGCGCTGGTTCGTGGGCCGGCTCTGCCAGCGGTTGGGGCTCGACCGGCGCCTGCGGGAGTGGGGAGTGACTGCCCCGAGCGCCCCCGGGCGGCTCAGCCCCTCGCGGCTCGTGGCGTTGCTCGCGTTCTGGGCCGTCCTGGTCGCTGGCACTCTCTTCGCGCTCACGATCGTGAACGCTCCCGTACTGGCAGCGGGTGCGGCGCAGATCGAGGGGTACCTGCCTCGGGCCCTGGTCGCGCTCGTGATCCTCGGGATCGGCCTGGCCGGCGCCAAGTACGTCGAGCGTAGCGTGCTCATCGGCGCGGTCAACGTTGGGTTCCAGTCGGCGGGGATGGCCGCTCTGGCCGCTCGCTGGCTCATCCTGGTGTTCGTCGCCGCCGTGGCGCTGGAGCAAGCGGGTGTGGGATCGACCGTGGTCATGTTGGCCTTCGGTATTCTCTTCGGTGGGATCGTCCTGGCGCTGGCCATCGCCATCGGCCTGGGGACGAAGGACCTCGTGGCGCGCTCGCTCGGGCGGCGCTTCGAGCAGGAGCCCCCGCAGGAAGGCGAGCACCCCACGGCGGTGAGCGGCGAGGACGGGATGCAGCACTTCTGACCGGCCACCTCGGTCAGGGCGCCTTCCGCGGCTGGGCACCGCGGAGCTCGAACCAGGCGAAATCGTACCCCCCGAGGCTCAGGAACCAGGGGTCGGGCCCGATCCGGGGGAACTCGGTGTAGCCCAACATCTCCCAGGGCCTCGCCCCCTCGTAGGGAGCGAGGGCCAGGGTGGTGGGCTGAATGCGTCGGGACAGGTTGGCCACGCACAGGATGGTGTCCTCGCCCCACCGCCTCAGATAGGCCAGGGTGCGTGGATTCGAGCTTTCCACGAACTCGAGCGTGCCTCGGCCGAACACCTTGAACTGCTTGCGAAGGCGGATCAGGTTCTGCATCCACCGGAGAAGCGACGAAGGATCCCGGACTTGCGCCTCCACGTTCACCGCGGCATGCCCGTAGACGGGATCGGAGATGGGGGCCGAGTAGAGTTGGGACGGGGGGGCGCGGGAGAACCCGGCGCTGGGCCCGCCGGTCCACTGCATGGGGGTGCGCACCCCGTCGCGATCGGGGCGGAGCACGTCATCGCCCATCCCGATCTCGTCCCCGTAGTAGATGAAGGGGGTGCCGGGCATGGAGAAGAGGAGGCTGTTCAATAGCTCGATCCGCCGCCGGCCGTTGTCCACGAGCGGGGCCAGCCGTCTCCGGATCCCGACGTTCAGTCGCGTCTGCGGATCGCGGGCGTAGGCGAGCACCATGTAGTCGCGCTCCTCCTCCGTGACCATCTCCAGGGTGAGCTCGTCATGGTTGCGCAGGAACAAGGCCCACTGGCAGCGCTCCGGGATGGAAGGCGTGCGGCGCAGGATATCGACGATGGGCTCGGCGGCCTCCTGCCGGAGCGCCATGAAGATGCGCGGCATGAGCGGAAAGTGGAAGGCCATGTGACACTCGTCGCCCTGCCCGAAGTAGGGGAGAACGTCCCATGGCCACTGATTCGCCTCCGCCAAGAGCAGGCGGCCGGGGAACTCCCGGTCCAGCGCGGCCCGGATCTGGCGGATCACCGCGTGGGTCTCGGGGAGGTTCTCGCAGTTCGTACCCTCCCGCTCGACGAGGTAGGGCACAGCGTCGAGTCGGAACCCGTCCACCCCCATCACCGCCCAGAACCGCAGGATGTCGAGAACCTCCTCCAACACCCGGGGGTTGTCGTAGTTGAGATCCGGCTGATGGGAGAAGAACCGATGCCAGTAGAACGCCCCCGCGACCTCGTCCCAGGTCCAGTTCGAACGCTCCGTGTCGGTGAAGATGATCCGCGCCTGCGCGAAGCGTTGATCGGTGTCGCTCCAGACGTAGTAGTCGCGCTCCGGCGAGCCCCGCGGCGCGTGGCGGGCGCGCTGGAACCAGGGGTGCTTCTCCGAGGTATGGTTCACCACCAGCTCGACGAGGACCGCGATCTCCCGCCGGTGCGCCTCCTCGACGAGCCGCCGGAATTGCTCGAGCGTCCCGTAAGCCGGGTGGATCGCCCGGTAGTCGGCAACGTCGTAACCATCGTCGCGCAGGGGGGAGGGGAAGAAGGGCAATAGCCACAGGCACGTCACCCCCAGCCGCTCCAGGTAGTCGATCTTCTCTATGATCCCCTCGAGGTCCCCGGTACCGTCCCCGTTGCCGTCGTAGAACGCCTTGACGTGGGTCTCGTAGACGATGGCGTCCTTGTACCAGAGGGGGTCGCGCTCGAGCTGCATCCCGTCTCCCGATGCCCCTGCCATGCAACCCGACGATCGTGGTGATTCCCTGTGCCGATACTAACCTGGCTCCGCCCAACCGCGCTTTAGTCGCGAAGGCCGGCTCGGGGCCCGGGGGCCGCGAGACACGGTGGCGGGCCCGGGCGGGGCCTAAGACTGGGGGCCATCCCTCCTCTGAGAAGACCGGGTCCGAAGCCGCCGCCCTGGTCCGCGGCCTCAGATCCGAACACCGCCTCTCGAATTCCTCGAGTCCGGTTTGCCTCGGCGCTGGGCGCCCGGAGCCTCAGGCGGGTGTCGGCTCGTTACCTCGGAGGAGCGATCGGGGGCCTCCGTGACGTCGGCTCATCCCTTGACCGAACCAGCGAGGATGCCGCGCACGAAGTAGCGCTGCAGGCCGAAGAACACAAATAGGGGCAGGATCATCGAGACGAATGCGGCGGCGGTGAGGTACTCCCAGCCGCCCCCGTAGGAGTTCACCATGCTGCTGATGGTGACGGTCATGGGCTGCACCGCGGGCGACCCGGCCAGGTAGATGAGGGAGACGAGGAGGTCGTTCCAGACCCACATGAACTGGAAGATGACGAGGGAGGCGAGGGCGGGAACGGAGGTGGGGAGGACGAGACGGAAGAAGATCTGGGCGTGCGACGCACCCTCGAGCGCGGCCGATTCCATCATCTCGGGGGGGAGCTCGTCCATGAAGCTCCGCAGAAGGTAGATGGCGAAGGGCAGGCCGTAGGCCGTGTGCGCGACCCAGACCGCCGGCATGGTGCCCGACAGGCCGGTGGCGACGAACATCCGGAGCACGGGGATGAGCGTCACCTGGATCGGGACCACGAGGAGCCCGACGATCACGAGGAAGAGCAGGTTTCGACCGGGGAAGCGCATCCAGGAGAAGGCGTAGGCGGCGAAGGCGGCCACGAGGACGGGCATCACCGTGGCGGGGATGGCGATGAGGAGGCTGTTGAAGAAGCTCCGCGCCATGTTGGACTGCGACAGGACGTGGGCGTAGTTCTCCAGGGTGAAGGCGAAGGGCGGGGCGAAGGCCTTCCACCAGCCGGTCGTGGCGATGAGTTGAGCGGGCCGGAGGGAGGAGACGAAGAGGCCGACCGTGGGCAGAAGCCACATGAGGCTCAGGCCGATCAACACCAGGTGGAGCACGCCGCGGGAGGCGAGGCGGACGGCCCGGTCGAGCCCCTGGACCGGCTGGGCGCGCTCGGTGCTCACATTTCCCCCGCCCGGCGGCCGAAACGCCGGATGTTGATGAACATGACGAGGACGACCGCGAGCAACAAGAGCATGGCGAAGGCGCTCGCCCGCCCGAAGTCGTTGTAGTTGAACATCTCCTTGTACATCCGGTTCGCGACCACGTCGGTGTCGAGGGCGCCGTTCGTCATCACGTAGACGACGTCGAAGACCTTGAGAACGCTGATCACGAGTGTGGTGGTCACCACGATCACCGTGGGCATCATGAGCGGGAGCGTGATCCGGAAGAAGATCTGGAACTCGCTCGCTCCCTCGAGGCGGGCTGCCTCGAGCAGCGCCTCGTCGATGCCCTTCAGCGCTGCGTAAAGGATGACCATGGCGAAGCCGACCCACATCCACACCAGCACGAGGATGAGGGCGAAGTTGTTGAGGGACCGGTCGAAGAGCCAGGCCCGCGGCCGGAAGGCGGGGATCGCCAACGAGAGCAGGGAGTTGACGGTCCCCGTCTGCGGCTCGCCCGGGGGCTGGTACTGGTACATGAACTTCCAGATGACGCCGGCCGCCACGAGGGAGATGGCCATGGGGACGAAGATGGAGGCCTTGACGGCCCACTCGTAGCGGACCCGGTCGGTGAGGACCGCGATGATGAGGCCGAACACCACCGTCACGCTCGGAAAGAGGAGCAGCCAGAGCAGGTTGTTCCGGAGCACCGTCAGCATGCTGCGGGCCGTGAAGATGTGGACGAAGTTGGCGAGCCCCACGAAGCGGGTCGAGTCCGCGTTCATGAGGCTCAGGACCAGGGTGTGGAAGACCGGGTAGACGAGGAAGACGCAGAGGAGCAGGAACCCGGGCAAGAGCCACAGCCAGGGCCGAGTCCCGTTGCGCCGGCGCGGCGGGAGGCGATCGATGGTCCGTTCCACCGCGAACAGGTAGGTGCAGAGCACGAGCGGCACGCCCAGCACCGCCACGAGTGCCCAGAGCACCCTCGTCCAGGCCATCCTCTCAACCTCCCGCCGGGCGGCCCGGGGAACCGAACCGCCTCGCCCGTTACTTCATGTAGGCCTCTTCCCGGACCGAATCGAGCTCGGACAGGATCCGGTCGAGGTCCCCGGGGTTCGAGACGAAGCTCACGATCCCCGACCAGAACGCGGTGTTCATCTTGCTCGGCATCATGTCGGAGGCATCGAACACGGTGTACTCCGCGGCGGTGAGGATCTGCGCCGCGTCTTTGCTGAGGGCATTCGGGTAGTCGGTCAAGGGCACGTTCCGGTTCGGGGACAGGCCGTTTCCCCCCTTGACCCAGAAGCTCTGCGCCTCCGGGGAGGTGAGGTATTCGATGAAGGCCGCCGACTGCGGGGTCTTTCGGAACATCCCCACGAGGTCGCCCGAGATCTCGGCCGACTTGGTGTAGTCCGCTTTGATCGGTGGGAACGGGAAGAAATTGAAATCCTCGCCCGCCTTCAGGGCGGGGAATTGCTTGGCGATGAAGCCCTGGATGAACGTCGCCTGGAAATGGAAGTACGCCTTGGGGGGATTCTCGAAGAGGGGCGTGAAGGCGGTGCCGAAGTTGGTGGAGAGGATGTACTGGCTCCCGCCGTAGCAGAGCTTGGGGTTACCCACGATCTGCCCCCAGGTCTGGAAGACCGACTTCAGCTCGGGCGAGGTCCAGGAAAGCTTCCCCTCGTACCACTGCTTGTATTTCACCGGGCCGTAGGTCTTGAGGAAGATGCTCTCAAGCCAGTCGGTCCCCACCCACCCGCTCGCCGCGCCGCTCTCGATCCCGATCGCGAAGGGGGTGACGCCCTTGGCGGCGGCGGCGCTCGCCTCGGACATGAGGTCGGCGAAGGTCTTGGGGGACGCGCTCAGGCCGGCCGCCTTGAGGACCTTGGGGTCATACCAGATGAGCCCCTTCAGGTCGGCCTTGGGGAAGATGCCGACGAGCTTGCCGTCCACGCTGCCGAGGTCGAGCCAGCCCTGGGCGTAGGACTTCTTCATCGCGCCCACGT
The DNA here is from genome assembly GCA_035686075.1 of Anaeromyxobacter sp. Classification (GTDB taxonomy): domain Bacteria; phylum Myxococcota; class Myxococcia; order Myxococcales; family Anaeromyxobacteraceae; genus Anaeromyxobacter. The sequence goes on along the minus strand of DASRZU010000039.1, from coordinate 90,411 downwards.
CGAGCACCCCCCCCAGGTCCACGAGCTTCCCCTGACGGGCGAGGTCGGCCATCTTGCCCGGGCTGGGGAGGACCGCCAGGTCGGGCGGGTTGCCGGCCGCGACCCGGGTGGTGAGCACCGCGTCGAGATCGCGGGTGGCCTCGAACTCGACCTGGACACCGGTCCTCTCCTGGAATGGTTTCACCATCGCGTTGAAGGTGTCGAGTTCGGTCCCGCCCCAAACTCCGAGGACGGTGACCTTGCCGCCCAACTTGCCGGCCGCTAGCGCGAACAGCGGCGTCAGCAGCGCAGCCGTGACGAAAAGCCTCTTCATGGCCGGTGACCTCCTCCGTCGCCGAGACAGCGAGTCCGGGGCCCGGACATCCATCGATTTCCAATCGGTGCGAGCCCCAAGTGTCAGTTACGCGTAGCAACCAAAGGCCCGCGGGGCAAGGGTAGACATGGGCGTCGGCGGGGAATCCGGACGGTTCGTACGGGCTCGGGTGAAGGAGGGGCCCGAGACGGTATGAGGCTCCTCGGCACCCTGGCCGGCTCGCTCTCGCCGGGGGAAGCCGTGGGCCGGTCACCCCATCAGGCGCGCCGGGCGGGACCGCCCGTTGAAACGGCTTGCGATCGACCGGGCGCAGGGCCTATTGCGTCGTGAGCAGGTGAACGGCCCGTGCCGCCGAGCCAATCCGGGGGCGGGCCGGTCGGAGGTGTCGCATGGCAAGGGTACGGCTCTCGTCGCTGCAGAAGCGCTTCGGGGAGGTATCCATCATCGAGCACCTGGACCTCGACATCGTCGACCACGAGTTCATGGTCCTCGTAGGTCCGTCCGGGTGTGGCAAGTCCACCGTCCTGCGCATGATCGCCGGGCTGGAGGGGATCTCCGGAGGGAGCATCTCCATCGGCGACCGGGTGGTGAACGACGTCGCGCCCAAGGACCGCGACGTCGCCATGGTGTTCCAGAGCTACGCCCTCTATCCCCACATGACCGTGCGGCAGAACATCGAGTTCGGTCTCAAGATCCGGAAGCTCGGGCATCAAGAGATCGACCGGCTGGTCGCGGAGGCGGCGGCGGTCCTCGGCATCCAGGCCCTCCTCGATCGAAAGCCCCGGCAGCTCTCCGGGGGGCAGCGCCAGCGTGTGGCGGTCGGTCGGGCCATCGTGCGCCAGCCCGCGGTCTTCCTCTTTGACGAGCCCCTCTCCAACCTCGATGCCAAGCTTCGGGTCCAGATGCGCGCCGAGATCAAGAAGCTCCAGGCCCGCCTTGGCACGACCTCCATCTACGTCACCCACGACCAGGTGGAGGCCATGACCATGGGCACCCGCATCTGCGTGCTCAACAAGGGAATCCTGCAACAGGTCGGCTCCCCCCTGGAGGTCTACGAGCGTCCCGCCTCGGCCTTCGTGGCCCAGTTCATCGGAACGCCGCCCATGAACTTCTTGCGTGGCACGCTGACGAACGGGGCGGTCGCCGTCGGGTCGCTCGTCCTCCCCTTGCCTCCCGCCCTCCGGGAAAGCGCCGCCTCTCGCTCCGGCCGCCGCGTGATCGCCGGCATACGGCCGGAACATGTCCTCTCCGAGGGGGGCTCGCGTCGGACCCTTCCCGTGGAGGCCTCGGTGGAGATCGTCGAGACCCTCGGGAACGAGATCGTGGTCCACGCTCGTCTCGGCGAGGACGCTCTGGTCTACCAGGAGGACCCCCACCGCGCCCCCGCACCGGGCACAACCGCGAAGGTCCATCTCGACCTCGACCGGTTGCACCTCTTCGACGCCGAGACCGAGCTCCGCATCGCCTGAGGGAACGGCCGGAGGCGGACCCCGCGAACGGTCGATATCCTCGCGCCACCTCGGACGCCCAGCCTCGCTACGAGCGGGATCCTCGTGCGGGGAGGCGATTCCCGGTCTAGCTCGATGAGAGGCGTGACCTCGATCTCGAAGAGCGGCCGGTCACCGACCCACGAAGCCCCTAGCCCCCTCGAGTGATGCCGTGCTTTCCTCTGGGCATGCGTTGCCTTCTTGCGATGGGACTGGCAGCTAGTATCGCCTGTGCCACAAGCAAACAGGCTCCCCCCGCAGGCCCCCTCTGTCCCGGGTCGCCGGAGCGCTGCCTTTCGGTGCGGGAATGCACCTTCGACAAGGCGCGGGGCTGCGAGGTGTGCGTCTGCACGGCCGTCGGGGACACTCAGAACTTGCCGAGAGACGCCTACCCGCAGACCCGGCGCTTTCCGCAGCCACCGCCCATTGGCCAGTAGAGGGCGACGCGACGAACGAGCGGCCCCGCTTGACCCCGCGATCCGCTGCGACCCCGGGAGGGACATGCTTGCGCGTCCCTGCGCCTCATTCGCCGGCCGATCGCGGAAGACGGCTCTCTCGAGGTGCTTCTCTCGCGCCGCCACCGCGGCGGCCGCGGCGCCTGCCGGGAGAAGAACGCGTGAGATCAAGTTGTTACTGCGAGCTCAGTACTGGCTTCGGTAGGTGTTCCACATATCGTCGATGAATGTGTATTGAGGGAACTCCCCTTCCAGCCAATACCGGGTCTGGCGCTGCCGTTCCCAATTGGCGCTGTAGTCGAAGCCGGTCTGGGCGGTAATGTCCGCGACCGCTTGGGTGTCGTCCTCGGTCATCCAGCGGTCCACGTAGTCGAAGAAGGCCGGGTGGTTCCAGAGGTCCATTCCACCGAGGATCCGGATCGCGAGCGCCTCGCCCACCCAGGACACGGAAGTACAGCAGCGTCGGTACGCCTCGCCCAGCTGCTCGGTCGGTGTGAGGAGCGGCCACTGAGGGGGAGGGAGCTGCTCGTAGGGTCCGTAGAGGCCAGGGCTCACCGGGGTCCCGTCGGCCAGGACTCCGTAGTGCCCGCCGTAGATCACGGTGGCGCCCTGCCAGGCGAGTGTGTAGCCGCCGGGGATCTCGTCGACGTAAACGGTCTGCATGTCCTCGCCGAACTGGTTCGGATCGGTGGTGGACACGTTCCTCATGGCCTCGTCGTTCAAGAGGATGCCGGCGAAGAGGATGGGCATCTTCCGCCCGCTGCGGTGCCCACCGAAGGCGGGCCATCCGTATCCGCTCTTCAGGCACCCGTAGAGATCGATCCCGTACTGGACGAAGTAGTTGGTGAGGGGGACCTTGCGATCGGCGGGGAAGTCGAGTGCGAGGAGGAGCCCCACGTAGGAGTCCGCGAAGGCGATGTGCTGCCCGTAGCTGGGCATGTACTGGGCGGGCACATCGAAGAGGAACGGATTGGTGTCGATCCACGGTCGCCGGAACCAGTCCTCGAACACCGACAGCGAAGGCGTCGCGGAAGGATTGGGCGCCGGCAGGGAGGGGAGCAGGTTCCGCTGCAGGCTCCCGGCGCGATACAGCGCCTGGGCGCGATCGCAATAGGAGGGGCGGAAGGCATCGGGAGGCGCCACGGCGCCCAGCACCGTCAGGACGGAGGCGCTCGCCACCGGGCTGGCGTTCATGTCTCCCGCCCGCATGACCTCGGGGACCGAGTGGATCTGTGCCAGGCTGATGGTCGAGACCAGGGCGTCGCCCGCCTTGAGGAGAAGCGGTGGGTAAGCACGCAGCGAAGGGTCGAACCACCAGGACTCGTCGGTGCCGTCATTGAGCCGCTGATCGAAACCGCTCTTGCCATTCGACGTGGGGAGGTTGAGGACCGATCCATTCTCGTAAGGCGACGCCGTCATGGGCGCGGGATCGATACTCGTCACCGTGACGGGGCCGACGACGTACCAGTCGCCGTTGACGAACTGGCCAGCGACCACCGGCTGACTGAAGGTCCAGGTGACGCCATCCTTGGCGATGGACGTCACCTTGGCTCCACTCGATCCACCTCCGCCCGGCTGGTTTCCCGAGCCGCCTGCGCAGCCGGTGAGCGTGAGAAGCGCGAGGGACCACGCAAGCCACCTCATGGAACGCAGACCTCCGCCGGAGATGAGACAAGTGTAGCGCTCGGGGAGTTCTAGCGACCCCAAGAGACGGGACGAGCGCGGGGTCGGATGAACCACACATCGCCTTACCAGGAAAGGCCCGGCACCGGTCGGCGCCCCGCGAGCAGGAGCCATCCCCCGACCCGGCGCGAGGAGCTCGGGGGCGGCTTCCCGATCGAAACCGGACGGCGAGATTCGCAGCGGCTGAAGGAACCCTTTCACTCGACCCTCGTCCCGCGCAGGCCCCTCCCGCGCGAGAGAGCACCCGGGGCAGGAAGGTTCGGGGGAAGGGGTGGGCCGGGCCCCGGGCACGGAGCCGGCGATGGGCTCCATCGAAGGCGGTGAACGGTGGGGCTCTCACCCTCCGAATCGCGTCCTCGCCTGGGCGTCCGGGACGATGGCTCGCATGGCGAGCGGTCCGCGGGCGGGAGACTCGCTCTTACGAACAGCGGATTCCCTCGGCCCCTGGTACATTCGCGTCCTCGATCGCTTTGGACCGCATGCCCGGCGACCGGACCGACGCTTTTCACATCCGCCCTGTCGCCCCGGCCGACAGCGAGGCGGTCGTGTCGCTCTGGCGGATCGTCTTCCCCGAATACGTCGACCCGTCGCACCCGCACCGTGACGCTGCGGCTTCGGTCGCCCGCAAGCTCGCCGAGGGAGACGGGTTATTCTGGCTGGCCGAGCGAGAGGGTCGGGTCATGGGAACCGCCATGGCCGGTTACGACGGGCATCGCGGCTGGCTCTACTCCGTCGGAGTCCACCCGGAGGCGCGCGGCGGTGGGCTGGGACGGAGGCTCGTGGCCGAGGCGGAGCGCGCCTTGCAATTGCGCGGGTGCCCAAAGGTGAACCTCCAGGCGTTCGCCTCCAGCACGGCCGCACAGCGGTTCTGGCGCAGGCTGGGATACGCCCACGACGAGAATCTCCTCTCCTTCGGGAAGAAGCTACCGAGTGGCCTCAAGGGCCCTTTGAGCGCCGCGGTCGCAGGCGAGGCGCCCGGGCCCGACGGTTCCCGGCCGAGCGCCCCCCACTCGCGCGAGTGGCTCGGCGCGCGCTCTCGATCGTTTCTCTGGGATTTGGAGTACCTGCGGCTCATGGCCAGGCGGTGGAACCTGGGCGAGGTCCGCGAGGCCCTCGATGTCGGCTGCGGCCTGGGGCACTGGTCGTTCGCGCTCGCCGAGGTGCTGCCCCTCACCGCCCGACTGACGGGGGTCGATCGCGAACCAGAGTGGGTACGCCGGGTGGCGCAGGCGGCAAGTGAACGCGGGCTCACCGACCGGTTCCACTTCGAAGAGGGGACGGTGGAGCGGCTGCCGTTCGCCGACGAGTCCTTCGACCTCGTCACCTGCCAAACGCTGCTCATCCACCTCGCTGACCCCGTTCTGGCCCTCCGCGAGATGGCCCGGGTCCTGCGTCCCGGGGGGCTCCTCGTGGCCGCGGAGCCGGCGAACCGAGCCGCGCAGATGCTGTACGGCTCGCTTCACCGGTCGCCGGAACGCGTCGCGGAACGCGTCCGGTTCTACCTCACCTGTGAGCGGGGAAGAGTGGCCTGCGGTGACGGGGATCTCTCGATCGGCGATCGGCTCCCCGGCATGATCGCCGCGCTCGGACTGGGAGAGGTCCGCGTCGGGCAGTGGGAGCACGCGGCAGCGCTGTTCCCTCCCTACCCTGGCCCCGAGCAGCGGGCGATCATCGCCGATCTCCGGGGCCGGGTCGCTCGGGGGATCTTCATCTCGGACCGCGAGACGACGCGACGATACTTCACCGCGGGCGGAGGCGATGGGGACCGTTTCGAGGAGGGTTGGAACGCCGCCCTGGCCGACCTGGGCGAGGTGGTGGCCGCCATCGAGGCGGGCACGTTCCACTGCGGGGGTGGGTCGGTCCTGTACCTCGTCTGGGCGCGAAAGCCCTGACCGTCGAGGAGCAATCCGGTTCACCCGTGCGACGGGGTCTTCGCCCGCGGCTAACAGGTCCGTCGCCCTTCAAGGGACGGACCCCGGCCGATGAAACGCGAGTCAAGGTGCTAAAGATCAACCGTGGACGAGCTTGCCGAAGCCGCGCATCCAATCCAGCTCGGCCGGGTCCAGGGGCCCCTTCTCGATCGCCGCGAGGTTCTCGCGCAGCTCGGCCACGGTGCGCGGCCCCGTGAGCACCACGTCCACGTGCGGGCTGGTGAGGCAGAACCGGTAGCAGTCGCCGGCGGTGGGGACCCTCCCGGAATGACCCTTCACCGGCTTCAGGAGCTTGCGGTGCGAGGTGGCGGTGTAGGCCACGACCCAGGGGTTCCGCATCGCGAGATGAGGGAAGACGTCTCGCTCCGCACCGGGATGGGCGGCGTTGTAGCGGATCATGAGCACATCGAGGATCGAGTCGGCCGCCAGCCGGCCTGCCCGGGGCCGATCGTGGACGGAAGCGCCCAGGGCGCGGACCTTTCCCTCGCTCCGCAAGCGCGCCATCTCCTCCTGCACCGGGCCAGAGAAGGCCGACATCTTCCCGAGCCAATAGAGCTGCAGGACGTCGAGATAGTCGGTGTGGAGGCGTCTCAGAATCCTTTCCACAGCGCGACGACACGCCCCCGGGAAGTACCCCAGCGGCGGCCCGGCCACGATGGCGTACCGCTCTCGATCGCGCGCGAGCGCCTCGCGGACCGCCTCCCACGGCATCCTGGACGTGAGGAATACGTACTGCATGCGCTCCAGGGCCTCTCGAACGCCGATCCCGTCGAGCCCGAAGGTGGCCGAGAGACCGAGGCGGAACACCGTCTTGCGGATCGCGGGAAACTCGCGCTGCAAGAACTCCTGCGCAGGCATGGTTCCGAGCTTCCGCTGCCTTCCCCGGCGGCGCAACACACCTTGGCGCTAAGTCGAGGTCTGCATCGGTTCGGCCCTCGACCGGCGGGATCTCCGAAGAGACGGGCTCGACGTCGGCCCGGCACGCTCGGGACTAGATCGGAGCGGACGCGGAATCGAGCTGGGCCTCACCATCTCGCCGCCGCCGGTGACGGGGGGAGGCTATGTAACCTCGTGTGCCCGGGCCACGGCAGGTCTAGCGCGGGTGGGCGGGGAGGCGCGCTTCCTTGACCGGCTTGCGCCCTTCTCGTAGAGGGGTCGTCCGAGAAAGTGCAGCCGCGTTCGACGTCGATACCAACCACCTGAACCCTAATGGGGGCATCACGTCGAGCGCACCCTCTGGGGTATTTCGCGGCGCACGTCCTGTTCGAGGCATGACCGAAACGAAGTGTGGCCTTCGGTGTTTAGACTATTTGAGCAAGGAGGCTCCCCGTGGCACGTCTTGCCTGTTTTGCTGTCTTACTCGCCGCTGCTCCGGCGCTTGTCACCGCACAGGCGGCTCAAAGCGACAACGCGTTTCCTCCGCCTCCGCCCAAGGCAGCACCCGCACAGGGCGTGAGCCCGTCCGAGGCCCAGCCGTCGGAAGCTCCGCCTCCCCCTCCGCAGGGCCAGCCCACGGTCGCTCCGCCCGCTGGCGATGCGCAGAGCGCTTCCCCTTCTGGTCAGTGGGTCTACACGAGTCAGTACGGCTGGCTCTGGATGCCGTACGCCGAGCAGTACACGTACGTCCCCAGCGACCCCCAGGTGTATCCGGACATGTACGTCTACTACCCCGTCTACGGCTGGCGCTGGGTGGTTGCACCTTGGGTGTACGGCTACGGGCCGGCGCCTTACTGGGGTACCTGGGGTCCTCACTACTTCGTCTGGTACTCGCACCCCTGGTTCAGGGTCGGCGGTTACTGGGGTTGGGGCGGATACCACGGGTGGGGGTATTACCATGGGTGGATCGGGCCCCATTACTGGGGCGCTCATGGTTGGGGGGGAGCACCGGTCTACTACCGGACCGGCGTCGGAGGTCCGCACCCGGGATACGTGATGCGCCCCGCCCCTGCTCGGCCTGCATACCGGCATGAGCAGCACGGCAGGTGAAGCGATCGCGCTCGAAGGGGCTACTCTCGGAATCGCCCTCAAGAGTTCGAGCCCTCCTTCCGGCGGAGGAGGGCTCCTCCGCTGGGTGACGATCGCTCGCGACCGGTCGCGGCCACACGGCCGCGGCCGTGGCGCGGACGATCGCGTTTCGCCCCATCTACGAGGGCACCTTTAGCGGCGAGGAGGTCGCCGCCCGGACCGCCCGGCGCGGCGATGCGCGCGCCGCGTGGCGGGGACCGGAGCGGCGGCGTCGGTGAGGTGGCGACCAGCGGCCGGTCGGTTGGGCGTTCTTGGGTTCACTGACAGGCGAAGCATCGGGGCCTCCCTGCCGGAGGAACGCCGACGGGGTCCGTCGGTTCGGCCGCGCGACGAGCGACTCGAGCTTTCGGGGTGAGCAATCGGACAGTGGGGTTCTCGAGCGCCCCTGGCGGCCTCGGCGACGGGCCTTTCTCCCAGGGGACCGAGGGGAATGTGGGACGGCCCAGAGGCGCGGGCTAAGATGAAGATAGAAGACCCTGGGAAGCGACCTCTAGAGGGAATCGATGAGCTACCCTCGTCCCAACCCCGCCCCCGGATGGTTTGGGCTATTCGGAGGCCTTCTGCCGCTCGACCGCCGCAGGGTGCCGGCGGACATCGTCGCGGGAATCACGGTCGCAGCGCTGGGGATTCCCGAGGTGATGGGCTACACGAAGATCGCCGGGACGCCGGTGGTCACCGGCTTGTACACGATGCTGCTGCCCGTGGCCGTCTTTGCGGTCTTGGGCGGATCCCGCCACCTGGTAGTCGCCGCCGACTCCGCCACCGCGGCGATCCTGGCCTCGATGCTCGCCCCGCTGGCCGCGATCGGCACGCCCGAGTACCTAAGGTTGACGAGCGTCGCCGCCCTCACCGTGGCCGGGCTCCTCCTCGTCGCTCGCGCCTTCCGGCTTGGGTTCTTGGCCGACTTCCTGTCGCGGAGTGCGCTCATCGGTTTCCTGACGGGCGTCGGCATCCAGGTGGCGTGCGGCGAGCTGCCGGGCCTTTTGGGGCTGCCCAAGGTCGGACACGGGTCCTTGCCGCAGTTCCTCTCGGTGATCGAGAGGCTGGGTTCGGCGAATCCCGCGACGTTCGCGATCTCCGCAGCGGTCCTCGTGGTCATCGTGGGGGGCCGACGCCTGGCCCCGAGGACCCCGAGCGCCCTCATCGCGGTCATCGGAGCGATCGCGGCGAGTATCGCGCTCGACTTCCCCGGGCGAGGGATCGCCACGGTGGGAAGCGTTCCGAACGGGTTCCCGTCCCTGGGGTGGCCGCTTTCACGGGCGGGGGAAGTGTTCCCGGTGCTGACCTGCGCCGCCTCCTGCTTCATCGTGATCTTGGCCCAGAGCGCGGCGACCGCCCGGGCCTACGCCCTCCGCTACGAGGAACCGTGGGCCGCCGGTCGCGACCTAATAGGTCTCGCCGGCGCGAACGCGGCCGCCGCGTTCACCGGGACCTTCGTGGTCAACGGAAGCCCTACCAAGACGGAGATGCTCGACGAGGCGGGAGGCCGCTCCCAAGTCGCTCACCTGACCGCGGCGGCGGTCGTGCTGGCGGTTCTCCTCTTTCTCACCCGGCCGCTGGAGCTCTTACCCGCCGCCGCCCTCTCGGCGATCGTGTTCCTGGTCGGCCTGAAGCTCGTCGACCTGAAGGGAATGTCCGAGCTGTGGCGATTGCAACGCGCCGAGTTCTGGATCGCGACGGTCGCAGCGATGACGGTCGTGGTGTTCAACGTGATGGATGGCATCGCGGTGGCGGTCGTCCTGTCGCTCATCGAGCAGGTCCGCCACACCTACCGGCCGCGCACCCGGGTGCTCGTGCGCAACGGGAGGGGCGGATGGGATTCGATGCCGCTCGCCCCCGGCCGACTGGCGGCGCCGGGAGTGCTGGCCTACCGGTTCGAGGCGAACCTCTTCTACGCCAACTCGGGTCTCTTCATGGACGAGCTCATCGAGCTCGTTTCGGCCGCCCCGGAACCGGTCCGCGCGGTGGTCCTCGACACCACGGGGATCGACGACATCGACTACTCGGCGGCGAAGATGTTGGTCCAGGTGCGTCGCAGCCTGGAGCGGCGCGGCGTGGCGATCGCCTTCGTCGTCTCCTTCCACGCGATCGTGAACGTGCTGGAGCGATTCGGGCTCGTGGGGGGCGAGGGAGGGCTGCCCGTTTATCACACCGTGGATGCGGCTCTGGGCGCCCTGGCCGCGCCCTTGGGCCAGAGGGGCTCCCCGGGCCAAGAGGAGCTCGCTCCCACGGGCGGCCCACGGATCGACTAACAATTCCCGCGGATTTGGCGGGATGGCAAGGGAGAGGGGGAGGGGGCGAGAGCTCTCCGGCGAAGGAGGGGGAGAGCTCGAGCGGGCCGACCCTGGACGGGAGGCGTCTAGCCCAGAGCCTGGGAGGGACCGGTCGAGCGGGACGGTCAGTCGCGCTGGTGCGCGCCGAGGGACTCGAGCGTTCCCCGGATCGCTTTCAGGCAGCGGTCCTCGCTCTCGCCGGCGGGGTGGCTCCCCTCGCCGCCGCGCACCAGCAGGATGTCGAGGGCAATCTCGTCCGCACCGGGGACGACCCGCGAGTCGTAGAGCATCGGTTCCGTCGCCTCGATCGAGACCATGGTGGCGCCCGGGTCTTCCGGGAGCACGACCTTCGCCAACTCCCGCAGGGCGGCCCCGAAGAGGCTCGCCGCCGCGTTGCCCGGCAAGATGCGCGCGCCCGAGACCACCGCCCAGAGGCGCACGCAGTAGCCGATCTTGCGCCGCTGCTCTCCGTCGACCACCAACTCCTCGCGCACGTCGAAGTGGACGTGGTGCCTCTGCACCAGCCCGCGCGCTGCGTCGAAGGTCTTCGCGTCCATGAATCGAGGGATCTACTATGTTTCACCGCCCGGGTCTTCTGGAGGGAGGGGCGGGCCCGTGGGCGTTCGTCCGGGAGACTTCTGCGGGCCTGGCGTCGGACGCTGCCCCAGTCCTCCCCGGGAGGAAATCCGCGGGGACCGACTCGAAGGCGCCTCCGACGAGGAGGACCGTTCGCTCCGGGGTGGGATGTCTACGGGGAGGAGCCCTGCCCGGCGGCCTCCTCCTCCTCGTTCTTTGCGCCCGGCTGCACGGTGAGCGCGAAGGTCACCTCCACCTCGTCCTTCACCCCCACCGTCCCCCCGAACCCGCTGAATGGCTTGATCCCGAACTGGGACTGGAGGAACCGCGCTCGTCCTCGGACGTGCCAGCGGTCCCCCTCGTGCACCGCCTCGAACGTCGCGTCCACCGGGTGCTCCTGATCACGGAGGGTCAGCGTGCCGTGCATCGTCCCCCGCTCGAGACCTTCTGCACCCGAGGCGAGAAGGCTCGTGCTCTCCGAACGAAAGGTGATGGTGGGATGATGCGCGGCGTCGAGGACCTCGGCACCGGACGACTGCGCCTCGACCTTGCGCCGATCGCTCTCCGAGAGCCCCTTCTCGCGGTCGCGCAGCGAGTCGGCGTCGAGGACGAGCTCGACCGAGACCCTCCCCGGATCGTCCTCCGGGACGTTCGCCGTTCCTCTCCAGTGGGTCACCTCGAAGTCGTGATCGTGGGCGAACCCGGCGAAGAGCCCCTGCTTGGCGACGTGGACCCGGATGCCGTCGCCGGAGGGAACCACCTCCAACTCGGCGGCGGGGACGGACGAGGCCGGGCTTATTGCCAGGAGGAGTCCCACGGCCACCGTGTGCACCTTCATCTCGACTCCTTCATCGCCGGGGCCCTCGGCTTTGGGAACCGGCGAGCCATGGCCGCGATCACCCGCCGAAAAGATAGCCAACCCGCACGTCGGTGTGGATGAGCCTGCCGGGGTAGGCGACGGTCTCCGCCACGACCTCGAATGGCCGGCCCAGGGCTAGGCGCAGCCCCGCGTGCAGCGCGGGGCCGGTGTACGCGCTCTTCAGGGTCGTGCCGTCGACGGTGACTCGGAAGTCGCCGCGGAGGGAGACGATCCCCAGGGCGGCGTAGGGCTCGAGGTGGAACGCCCCCTGTCCGAGCCGCAGGCCCGCGGAGAGATCCGCCCCGTAGACCCAGGTCCTGAGCACGTCGCGCGTCTGTGGCTCGGTGACCGGTGCGCTCGAGGTGGCGTAGACGGCGTACAGCCGCGGTCCGAGGCGAAACGCGCCCGGCGCGATTCCCACTCCGCCTTCGACCGCACCATAGTTCGTGCTCACCTGCCGGATACGGAGGGGCGGGATGTACGCGAGGCCGACGAAGGCGCGTGCGCCGGGCGGGGCAGGCAGGCCGAGCATGAAGCGGGGCCGAGGGAAGACCCTCGTGTGATCCGAGGCGGTGAGCTCCTGCTTGTCGCCCACGGTCCCGTCGATGGGGGGAATGGTCACGGCTTCCACCGAGGCATCGAGCGTGCCCGCGGACAGCGCGGCGGGCGACTGAAGCGGGGGGAGATCGAGCAAGAGGGAGTGGATCTCGATGAGTCGCCCCTGCTGCCCGCTGGCATCCTGGGCGTGGACGGTGCCGCCCAGGCCGATCGCGACCAGGATCGGCGCGCAACGCTTCATGCCGTTGCTGACACCGCCACCGCGCCCGGTGGGACAGGCCTGATGGGGCGCCACCGCCCGGCGAGGGGCCTCCCTTCCGGGCGCGTAACCGCGGGCGCCCACCGCTCTCCGGTTGGCCCAGGGCGGCGACGTGGTGCCGGCCGGAAAGTCGCCATCGGAGGCGACGCACTGAGAGACGCGCCCCGAGGGGCGCGCAGCCAGTATCGAGTCGGGTGGTGACCACCCGTGAGAGAGGAAGAAGATGAAGAGCACGTCTCTGAGCGCAAAGGCGGCGATCGGTGCCGCCCTACTGCTTTCGGCCTGCGGCAGCACAGGCTACGGCGGGGGAGGAGGGGGCGGCGGGAGCACGGGCGGCACGCCGGGCTTCTACATCGCCATCAGGAACATGGCCTTCTCGCCCATCCCCCTCGCCGTTCCACCGGGAGGTACCGTGACGGTCCTGAACCAGGACGCCATGCCCCACTCGGTGACCAGCGAGACCGCCGACGGGGCATTCACTCCCGGTGCCGTGGGTGGGGTGCAGTTCGACACCGGCGTGTTCACCGGCCAGCGGAGCTTCACGATCCCGGCGAACGCGGTCGAGGGCGCGGTGATCCCGTACTACTGCACCGTCCACAAGAGCCTCATGGCCACGCCCGACGGGAGCATCCGGGTCGACTCGACCGCGCAGCCCGCTCTCCCGCCCAGCACCGCGGGCTCGGGCGGAATGGGCGGCGGAGGATACGGAATGAGCGGCGGAGGATACTGAGCCGGGAGCGTGCTCGGGCCCGGTCCGCGCCCGGGCCTCACCGCCGGGGAGGCTCCCGCTCCCGGCGCGAGGGTGGGGGCCTTTAGCCGCCTCCTCGCGCCGCCGCGGGACCCGGGAGATTCTTGGAGGGCGCGCGGCCCCGGGGTAGCTCACGTCCGACACCCCCCGGTGTCTCGCCTTCCAGGCGGGGTGCCGGGGAAAATCGGAGCCGGGGTTCCGGGGTCCCGCCCGCGCCGGCTCCCGCACCTGGGGTCTTGGGGTGGCGGGCAGGTGAGGAGGGGTAGCGTTTCTCGATGGGCGTCGCCTTCCCTCGGGGGGAAGAAGGTTTCCGGCCCCGGTCCAATCGTTCGGCAAACGGACGCGGGCGCGACCAAAGGACGCGTTACCGCCCGCTTCCGAAACTCGCCTTCCTTCCCGCTCCGGGCGCGAGCGCCGGTTGAAATGCGACTCGTCGCATCGAGCCGCGTTTGTGCCCCGCTCGGCGTGGTGCGATAGTCCTCGTGAGGTCGCTGCGCAGGACGTCAGGGAGGCGCTCGTGAGGACGATCGCCGCGGACGTGCCCTGGGCACCTCCGAGGACCAACAAGTGGCTCGTGACCGTGTCGGTCACCTTCGGCACGCTCATGGGCACGATCGACGCCTCCATCGTGAACGTCGCGCTCCCGCACATCCGCGGCTCGGTGGGGGCGACGGTGGAGGAGATCACCTGGATCACCACCGGCTTCGTGATCGCGAACGTGATCGTCATGCCGCTCACGGGCTTCTTGGGGCGGCTCTTCGGGCAGAAGCGCGTCTACCTGGTCGCCCTCGGTCTCTTCATCGTCGGCTCGGCGCTGTGCGGGACGGCGCGCTCGCTGGGCGCTTTGGTCGCCTGGCGCGTCCTTCAGGGCCTCGGCGCGGGCGCGCTTCAGCCCACCGAGCAGGCCATCCTCCGGACCACGTTCCCGCCGGAGGAGCAGGGCATGGCGATGGCGGTGTTCTCCATGGCGGTGATCCTCGGGCCGGCGCTGGGGCCGACGCTGGGCGGATACATCACCGACAGTTATTCCTGGCCCTGGATCTTCTACATCAACGTGCCGGTGGGGGTCCTGGGGATGTCCATGGTGGCTTCGTTCGTCCACGAGGACCAGGACCTCATCCGGCAGAGCCATACCCTGGCGGTGGCCCAGCGGCACAACGTGGACTACCCCGGCATCCTGCTCATGATCGTGGGGCTGGCCTCCCTCCAGTACTTCCTCGAGGAGGGCACCCGGTACGACTGGTTCGAGGACCGCGCCATCGCGACCTGCTTCTGGGTGGCGCTCGGGGCCATCGCCGCGTTCGTCTGGCGCGAGCTGACCGCGGCGGTGCCGGTCGTGAACCTCCGGCTCTTCCGGGACCAGACCTTCCTGTCCGGCACCCTCATCGGCTCGGTCATGTTCGCCATGCTCATGGCGAGCATGTTCCTCCTCCCCCTCTTCATGCAGGAGATGCTCGGCTTCACCGCCACGCAGTCGGGGTTTGCGCTCATGCCCCGCGCCCTGGTTTCGCTCGTGATCACGCCCATCGTGGGCCGGATCTACAACGCGGTCTCGCCGCGGCTGGTGGTGGGAATCGGGATCGTGCTCGTCTCCTTGGGCGCCATCCTCCAGTCCCGCTTCACCCTCGACACCTCCCACCTGGCGATCGTGGGTTGCACTTCGATCCAGGGAGTGGGCTTCTCGTGCTTGTTCGTCCCCCTCGCGACCGCGGCCCTGTCGGGCATCCGCCGGCACCAGCTCTCGGACGCCACCGGGCTCAACTCGCTCTTCCGGCAGGTAGGGGGCTCGATCGGGCTGGCGGTGTTCGCGACCCTCCTCACCCGCTCCGCCGCCCCCGCCCGCACCTCGATCGCCTCCCACCTGGTCGAGACCGACCCCATCGTCTCGACCCGCCTGGCCCAGATCGCCGAGGGGATGATCCGCCGCGGCTACCATCCGGCGGGCGCCCACGCCGGCGCCCGGGCGGTGCTGTACGGCCTCGTGGAGCGCCAGGCGATGGTCCTCGCCTTCGAGAAGGTGTTCTTGCTGGCGGCGCTCATGTTCCTGGCGGTCCTCCCCCTGCTCGTGTTCCTCCGCTCCGCCCATCACGGGCATTCCCCGGCCTCCCTCCATGGAGAGTGAGCTCATGGAAACGATCATGAAGGACAGCCGAAGCGCTCAGCCGGCCGCGGTCGCGGTGGAACCGCCCCCGGCGGCGCGGCGCCGGGGGCCACGGCCGTTCCTGGTCCTGGGAATCCTGCTGGCGCTGGCGGTTCTGGGGATCGTGGTGCACCTCCTCCTCACGGCAGGCGAGGAAGAGACCGACGACGCCCAGGTCGAGGCGGATGTCGTTCCGCTGGGACCGCGGGTGGGAGGACAGCTCCTCCGGGTGAGCGCCATCGAGAACCAGATGGTGCGCCGGGGCGAGACGCTGTTCGAGATCGACCCCGCCGACTTCCAGGCGCGGGTGGCGCAGGCGGAGGCGGAGCTCGCGACGGCGGAGGCCCAGGCGGCGGCGGCCGAGGCGCAGGAGCGGGTGGTGGAGGCGTCTGCCAAGGGAGGGCTCGCCTCGGCGGAGGCTGCCGTGTCCGGATCGACGGTGGGGGTGGCGAACGCCGACGCCCAGGTGGCGGCGGCGGAGGCCGCCCTGGACCGGGCGCGGGTGGACTCGCACCGGGCCGACCTCGACCTCTCACGGGCCCGTCAGCTGGAGGACGAGAGCGCCATCGCCCGGGAGAACCTGGAGCACGCGGAGGCGGGGGCCGCTTCCGCGAGCGCTGCGGTGGCCCAGGCGGAGGCGCTCCTGGCCGCAGCGCAGGTCGCCCGGCGGGCGGCGGCGTCGCGGGTGCTGGAGGCGCGGGGACGGCTGAAACAGTCGTCGCCGGTCGCGGCGCAGCTCGCCGCGGCGCAGGCCGCGACCGAGCTGGCGCGCGCCCGGGTGCGGAGCGTCGAGGCCTCCCTTCGCCTCGCGAGCCTCCAGCTCTCGTACTCGAAGGTGACCGCCCCGGAGGAGGGCGTGATCTCCAAGCTCGGCGCCCACGAGGGGCAGATCGTCCAGGCGGGTCAGCCGCTCGCGGAGTTGGTCCCCTCCCGCACCTACGTGGTGGCGAACTTCAAGGAGACCCAGATCGGAGCCATGCGCGCCGGCCAGCGCGCCGCCATCCGGCTCGATGCCTTCCCGGGTCGGGTCTTCGAGGGGACGGTGGAGAGCCGGTCGGGAGGGACCGGGGCCCGCTTCGCCCTCGTTCCGCCCGACAACGCGTCCGGCAACTTCGTGAAGGTGGTGCAGCGGGTGCCCATCCGGATCGCCTGGAGGACGTCCCCCGACGTCGTCCTCGCCGCGGGCCTCTCCGCCGACGTCACCGTGTTCGTGCGCTAGGGCGGAGGAGCCCATCGGGAACCCGCGCCCTTCCCGCCGGGGACCGCTCGTCAGTGGGCGGTGGTGGGGTAGAGGCGTGCCGCGATGGCGATGAGGACGAGGAGCGCGACGATCTCGACGGCGGCATCGACGCCGTAGCCCATGGCGCTCTGGCCCCCCTGGATCATGAGGCCGCGGAGCGCGTCCACCTGGTAGGTGAGGGGGTTCCCCCGGGAGAAGAGGCGGAGCCCCTTGGGCATGAGGCTCAAGGGGTAGATGGCGTTGCTCGCGAAGAAGAGCGGCATGGTGAGCACCTGGCCGATGCCCATGAAGCGCTCGCGGGTCTTCACCAGGCAGGCGATGGTGAGGGAGAAGGTCGAGAACACGGCCGCGCCGAGCACGACGAAGAGGAGCGCTGCCAGGACCGATCCCGGGTCGAGGCGCAGGTGGGCACCCATGAGGAAGGCCACCGCGCCGACGATCACTCCCTGGAGGAGCGCCCGAATCCCGGCCGAGACCGCCTTGCCCGCGACCAGGGCGCTGCGATAGGCGGGGCTGGCGAGGTACTTGTGGAGGATGCCCAAGTCCCGCTCCCAGATGAGCGAGATGCCGTAGAAGATGGCCACGAAGAGGACGCTCTGGGCGAGGATCCCGGGCACGAGGAAGTCGAGGTAGCCGATCGAGCCGGTGGGGATGGCCTGGGCCCGGTTCATGATCACCCCGAAGATGCCCAGCCACAGCACCGGCTGGACCGCGCGGGTGAAGACCTCGGTCGGGTCTCGGCGCAGCTTGCGCGTTTCGGCCCAGGCGATGGTGAGAAGCTGCTCGCAGAACGCCGCCACGGCCCGGGTCACGCCCTGCGGCAGCTCGTCGGGGGCGGGAGGAGGGAGCCCCCCGGCCCGGTCATCCCAGGCGTCGGGCCGTCCGGCGAGTTCGCGCGGCGTCACGGTAGGTTCCTCCCGTCTCCAGGGTGTTGCCGGTGAAGTGGGCGAAGACGTCGTCCAGGGAGGCGGTCTCGCTCACCCTGGCCTTGAGCTCGGCGGGCGTGCCCTGGGCGGCCACCTTGCCCCGGTGGAGGATCGCCACCCGGTCGCAGAGCTCGTCCGCCTCCTCCATGTAGTGGGTGGTGAGGAGAACGGTGGTTCCGGACCGGGCCCGCAGGTCGCGCACGTGCTCCCAGACCGTGCGCCGGGCGATGGGATCGAGCCCCACGGTCGGCTCGTCGAGGAAGAGGATCCGGGGGTGGTGGAGGACCGCCTGAGCGATCTCCAGCCTGCGAATCATGCCTCCCGAGAACTGCCTGACGAGGACATGGGCCGAGCTCTCGAGGCCGATGAGCACGAGCGCCTGCCGGATGCGGTCCCGGCGCTCGCCCCGGAGTACGCCGTACAGCTGGGCGAACACCTGCAGGTTCTCGTAGGCGGTCAACGATCCGTCCACGGAGACGAGCTGGGGAACGTAGCCGATCCGGCGCCGGACCTCCCGGGCCCGGTGGATGACGTCGAGCCCGGCCACCCGGGCCGAGCCGGCACTCGGGGGCAAGAGGGTGGTGAGCATCTTGATGGTGGTGCTCTTGCCTGCGCCGTTGGGCCCGAGGAGCCCGAAGATCACTCCGCGGGAGATGGAGAGGGTGAGGCCGTCGACGGCCGTGAGCGAGCCGAAGCGGCGGGTCAGGCCGATGGTCTCGATGGCGCCAGGGTCGCCGGCCGTCTCCGGTACGCCTTCCCCGGTCATGGACGCGCTCCCACCGGCCCCGCCGGTTCGAGGGCCCGGTCCAGCATCGTGAGGCCCCGTTCCAAAAGAGAGAGCTCGGAGCGGTCGAGAGCCTCCAGGCGCTTCGAGACCCGCGCCCGCGCGTGCGATCGGGCCCGCTCGAGCCGCGCCGCCCCGCGGTTCGTGAGGGCCAGCATCACCCGCCTCCGCTCGGCCGGGTCTCCCGCCCGGGTGACGAGCCCCCGCTTCACGAGACGGTTCACCATCAGCGAGGCGGTGGGATCGGTGACGCCGACGGTCCTCGCCACGGCCGAGAGCGAGGAGCCCGGGCTGCGCCCCAGGTAGGCGAGCACCCGGAACTGCGGGATGGAGAGCGCGGTACCGGCGCCCTGTCGCATCTCTTCCCGAAGGAACCGCATCGCTCGGGGCACGACCTCGAGGATTTGGCGGGCGCACCGCTCGGTCGAGTCTCCCTCGAGGCGCGCGGCTCGAAGCGGATCGGGTCTCATCGTTAGCTCCACTAACCTTTTACCAGCGTTCCCCTGGGACGGAAAGGCCTTTTCGGGAGGTGGGCTTCCCGAGGGGGCGACGAACGGGCGCACTCGGGACGGGGTTGTCCCGCCCCGGCACGGCGGCTATGAAGGATTCCGGTTGCGCTCTTTCCAACGGAGAGGCCATGGTGAGCGAGGCGCTGAAGCTCGTCTCCTTCGAGCTCTGCCCGTACGTCGAGCGGAGCCGCATCGTCCTTCTGGAAAAGGGCTTGCCCCATCGGGTCGAGTTCATCGACCTCGCGAACAAGCCGGACTGGTTCCTGCGGGTCTCGCCCATGGGCCGGGTCCCCGTCCTCCTCATCGGTGATCGCCCGGTCTTCGAGTCGATGATCATCAACGAGCTCCTCGACGAGCTCCACCCCGACCCGCCGCTCATGCCGGGGGAGCCCATCGCCCGGGCCGAGGCGCGCGGCTGGATCGTCTACGCGAACGAGGTGGTCATGCCGGCCTCGCACTCCGCCGCCCTCGCCCTTTCGACGCCCGACGCCGGGTCCGCCCTCGAAGAGTCCCTGACCGCCCTCAAGGAGGCGCTTGCCAAGCTCGAGGCGCAGGTCAGCCGCGGGGGAGGGCCGTTCTTCTCCGGGGGACGGTTCTCCCTGGCCGACGCGGCCTACGCCCCCTTCTTCCGCCGCTGGCGCGTGGTCGAAAGCTTGGGCCGCCCCGGGTCCAAGCTGCTCGCAAGGCAGCCCGGGGTCGCGGCCTGGGCCGAGGCCCTCGCCGCCCGCCCGAGCGTGCGGGCGGCCGAGCCGGCCGCCTTCGCCGAGCGGTACCGCGGCCTCCTCGAGCAGCGCGCGGCCCGGGCCCGAGCCCAGGCGTGACCCGCGAGCCATCCGAAAGGGTACAGGAGTTCGCGTTGTGGGAGCTCGCGGGTTATCAGAGGCATATGCGCTCCCTCCTCCTTTTGGCTGGACTCGTTTCCCTCCCCGCGGTCGCTGCGGAAGTTGGGCAGCCCGCTCCCGGGTTCCAGTTGCCCGATCTCGACGGCAAGGTGGTGAAGCTCTCCGACCTCAAGGGCCAGGTCGTCGTGCTGGAGTGGTTCAACCCCGGATGCCCGTTCGTGAAAGCCTCGCACACGCGCGGCACGCTCGTCGGGGATGCGTCACGCCACATGAAGACCGGAGTGGTCTGGCTCGCCGTCAACTCGTCCGCTCCCGGGAAGCAGGGCTACGGGGTGGAGGTGAACCGCGCCGCGACGAAGCAGTTCGGGATGGGCTACCCGGTGCTCCTCGACGAGTCCGGCCAGGTCGGGCATGCCTACGGGGCCACCAACACCCCCGGCATGATGGTCATCGACCGGGACGGGCGGCTCGTGTACCGCGGGGCCATCGACAACTCGCCCGACGGCGAGGGGGAGGCTCCGCAGGGAGGCACCCTCGTGGACTACGTTTCATCGGCCCTTGCCGATCTCGCAGCGGGAAGGCCGGTCCGCTACCCCGAGACGAAGCAGTACGGCTGCACCGTCAAGTACCGGTCATGAGCGGAAGGGGAGGGTTCCTCGCGCTCGTCGCGCTTCTCGCCGCCTCGACCGGGGCGGCCAGCGACCCGCGGGATCGGGCCGAGGCCGCGGAGTGGGCGGTGGCCATGAGCGTTCCCCCGGTCGCCCCCGGGGCGACCTCCAAGGCCCGCCTCGAGGTGACCTCGCGCGCGGGGTACCACGTGAACCTCGACTACCCGATGTCCTTCCGCCCCTCGGCGGAGGGCACCGTGGCGTTGCCCCAGTCGCGCATCGGCCTGCGCCCCATCTCGACGTCGCCCTGCGCCGCGGGGCCAAAGGAGAGCTGCGCGGTCTCCCTCGAAGTCCCATTCACCGCTCCGCAGGAGGGCGAATCGCGCGTCGCCGGTGCGCTCGCCTTCAGCGTCTGCTCCGCCGAGCGTTGCCTCATCGAGAAGGTCTCGCTCCTCGCTCGGGCCCCCCTCGTTCCGCCGGGAGAGGGCGAGGGGCCCGCCGCTGCATCGTCCGAGCGCTAGGAGGGAACCGGAACGCTCGCCACAATGGGGGTCCGCAAGGGGAACGGGCCCCCGGGCCGAGGAGGCCCGGCGTGCGTCGCGGTACCGCATCGACCCGGGGGACGAGAAAGGATCTCATCCCAAGCGAAAGTCCACCATATCTTCCTGGGAGGTGCCGGATGAGGACTCGCCTCGCTCTCGTTCTCGTCGCCATCGCCGCCGCCTCGGTGGCCGCTCCCGCCGATCCGGCTGGACCGGTCTCCCTCCCCAAGGCGAAGACCCGGGGTGCGGTCTCGGTCGAGACGGCGCTCAGTCAGCGACGCTCGCTTCGAAACCCGACCGCGAAGCCCCTCCTGCTCGCCGAGGTCGGTCAATTATGCTGGGCCGCCCAGGGGGTGACCGACGAGAAGGGCCACCGCACCGCGCCCTCCGCTCGCGCGGCCTACCCCCTTGAGGTCTATGTCCTCGCCGGCGACGTCCGCGATTTGCCCGCGGGCGTGTATCGGTATCTCCCCCCCTCGCACGCGCTCGAGCCGGTGTCGGCTGGCGACCGCCGGGCCGAGTTCGTGCGGCGGGGGGTGGGGCAGGGGTGGGTCGAGAAGGCACCGGTCATCTTCGTCTTGACCGGAACCCTTTCGAAGATGAGCGGGATGGGGGACCGCGGCCCCCAGTTCATGGCCATCGAGGCGGGCCTCGCCGCACAGGGCTTCTTCCTGCAGGCCGAGGCGCTCGGGTTGGGCAGCACCTTCGTCGGCGGTTTCCGACCGGCCGAGGCGCGAGAGGCGCTCGAGCTCCCCGAGGGGGAGGAGGTGCTGGGCGTCCTGCCGGTGGGGCATCACCCGTAGGAATGGCTCCATCGGCAAGGGAGAGATGAGGGCTCGGGGGACCGGCGCGACCCACGGCAACAGGCGCCACTCGATCACGGAACGGACCATGGACTACGTCAATCTCGGGGGGACGGGCCTCAAGGTCTCGCGCATCTGCCTCGGCTGCATGACCTATGGTGCCCCTGCCACCGGGGAGCCCCTCGCCGGACGGCACGCCTGGAGCCTCGACGAGGAGGCGAGCGTGCCGTTCCTGCGCCAGGCTCTGGATCTGGGCATCAACTTCTTCGACAGCGCCAACGTGTACTCCGGAGGAGCGAGCGAGGAGGTGCTCGGTCGCTTTCTCAGGCGCAACGTTCGCCGCGAGTCTGTGGTCGTGGCGACCAAGGTGTGTGGGGTCATGCGCGAGGAGCCCAACGGGCGCGGTCTCTCGCGCAAGGCCATCCTCCACGAGTTGGACGAGAGCCTCCGGCGGCTGGGGACGGACTACGTCGACCTCTACCAGATTCACCGCTGGGATCGGGAGACGCCGATCGAGGAGACGCTCGAGGCCCTGAACGACGCCGTGAGGGGAGGCAAGGTTCGCTACCTGGGGGCTTCCTCGATGCACGCGTGGCAGTTCGCGAAGGCGCTCTACCTCGCCGACCTGCGCCGCCTCAGCCGGTTCGTCTCGATGCAGAACCACTACAACCTGCTCTATCGCGAAGAGGAGCGCGAGATGATCGGGCTCTGCCAGGCGGAGGGGATCGGGATCATCCCCTGGAGCCCCCTGGCCCGGGGACGGCTGACCCGACCCTGGAAGTCCGACGGCACCAAGCGCGCCCAGACCGATCGCTTCGGGAAGATCATGTACGGGGGGACGGAGGAGATCGACCGGCCGGTCGTGGAGGAACTGGGGGTCGTGGCGGAGAGGCGAGGGGTTCCCCGGGCCCAGGTGGCCCTGGCCTGGATGCTGGCCAAGCCCTTCATCACCGCCCCCATCGTGGGGGCCACCCGGCCGGACCACCTCTCCGACGCCGTCGCAGCGCTGTCGCTCAAGCTCACGCCCGAGGAGGTCGAGGCGCTCGAGAAGCCGTACCTCCCGCACCCGGTTCTCGGCTTCGGCTGACCGGGCCCTGGTTCGACGGGGAGGGGAGATCGACGATGGGCGGAGATGCCGTGGAGGGGGACCCGGATCTGGTGGGCCGAGTGGCGATCGTCACCGGGGCGGGGCGAGGGCTCGGGTTGGCCATGGCGAGCGGCCTCGCCCTGGCCGGGTGTCGCGTGGTGGGGACCCAGGCGAGAAACCCCTCCGAGCTCCTCGCCCTGGCCGCCTTCGCACCGGATCGCGTCCTCACCCTGCGCGCCGACGTGTCCGATCCCGGGGACTGCGAGCGGTTGGTGGAGGCCGCGCTCTCCCGCTTCGGGCGGCTCGACATTCTCGTCAACAACGCCGGCCGCGGCATGCGCACGATCTCGGAGCGTTTCTTGGTCGAGCCGGCCCGGTTCTGGCACGCGGACATCAACGCCTGGAGGACCATCGTCGACACCAACGTGAACGGGCCGTTCTACATGGCACGGGCGGCGGTTCCTCCGATGCTCAAGGCCGGCTGGGGCCGCATCGTGAACATCTCGATCAGCCACGAGACCATGCGCCGTTCCGGATTCTCACCCTACGGGCCCTCGAAGGCGGCGCTCGAGTCCGCCTCGGTCATCTGGGCGCAGGATTTGGCAGGCACCGGTGTCACCGTGAACGTGCTCCTCCCCGGAGGAGCGACCCGGACCGGCATGATCCCGAAGGAAATGCCGGCCCAGCTCGCCTCTTCGCTGCTCGACCCGGCGATCGTCGTCCCGCCGCTCCTCTACCTGGCATCGGCGCGGTCGGACGGCGTGACCGGTCGGAGGTTCGTGGCGAAGTCCTGGCCCGCGGTCGAGGGAGCCGGGTGGGTCCTGCCCGAGTAGCTCCGATGGAGGGGGTCCGACTCTTCCCCGTCGAGGGGCGCGGGGATTTACCGCGGGCTCTTCGTGCGCTAGACGGATGGCATGACCAAGCCCACCCTCATCTACTTCGCCGGCCGCGGCCGAGCCGAGCTCATCCGGCTGGTCCTGGCCGAGGCAGCGGTCGATTACGACGAGCACCAGGTGGGGCACGGCACGCCGCCCGCGAACGGGCGCCCCACCGACATCGCCGAGCTCAAGGCGCTGGGGGTGCTCCCCTTCGGTGCCGTGCCCGTCTGGGAGGAGCCCGGCGGCCTGAGGCTCGCCCAGAGCGCCGCCATCGCCAACCACCTGGCGCGCCTGCACGGCTTGCGGGGCCGAAGCCCGATCGAGGAGGCCCGCTGCGACGAGCTGTTGGGCTGCGTCGACGACGTACGGGGCGAGCTGCGAAAGATCCAGGTCGCCGCTCTGGAGGAGCGCCCCCTCGTCCGGAGCACGCTCGAGGAGCGCGTCCTGCCGCGCTGGTTCGGCGATCTCGAGCGGCACCTGAAGTCGCGCCTCGACGCCACCGGGTTTGCGGTGGGAGGCTCGCTCGGCCTCGCGGACCTCGCGCTCTGGTACCTCCTCGAGATGGTCCGGGACAACGGGATGGGAGTGGCGTTCCAGGGCTGCCCCGCGCTTTCGGCGTTCTTCGGGCGCGTCGGGGCTCGGCCGCGCATCGCGTCCTACGTCGCCTCCCCTCGCCGGCCGGCCTTAACGCCACTCCCCCGGTGAGGCCGAGGCCATGGCTCTGAGCGACTGGCTGAAGGAGTTCCGCGCAGTGCACGCCGAGGCGAAGCGCAGCGGTCTCGACGCCGAGCGCCTCGGCGAATACCAGGCCGCCCGCGACGAGCTGGCCCGAGCGCTCCTCAGCGCCCAGCACGTGGCCCTCGAGCCTGGCCAGAAACCGCGCCGCGCCCTGCGGGTCTCTCACGCGCTCGCGGCGGAGATCGCGTTCTCCGACCGAACCGTCAAGGTCGCCACGCGGAGCGTGTCCTCAGGAGGGTTCGCCGCCCTCCTGGCGCTGCCTCCCAAGACGGGCGAGGAAGGCAAGGTGACGCTCCGCATGCCAGGGGGCGAGGTGATGCAAGCCGCGGCGCGCGTCGTGGAGGTGAAGTCCCAGACGGGGAGCGCGCACGTCTCGTTCGCCTGGCTCGCCTTGTCCGAGGCGGAGGTCGAACGGATCGAGACGTTCGTGTTCGATGTGGTGCTGGAGCAGCTGCAGGGCTGAATCGCCTGCCTCCCGGCTGGGCTGCTGAACGGCTAGGGGGAGGGCGCGGCGCGTGTCGGCGCCCGGAGCGATGGGACGGTCGAGCGGCGATCGACGACGACTGCTACGAGCAGTGCTCGACGCTCTCGACCGGCCCGCTCGTCCCCTGCGACTGGACCGCGTTCTGGAGCATTCTTCCTGTCGGGTCGCCGCGGGAAACGGCGGGCAAGCCGGGGCGCATCCCGAGCGGAGCCGATCCCGAGAGGACGGCCGCGGGAGCCCCGCTTCAGACGCGCTGAAGGAGCTGTCCGGCGTAGGCGTGGAGCGCGGGAGTCCCACCGGTGTGCCAGAAGAGGACGGTCTCCCGCTTGGAGAACTCGCCCTTGCGGACGAGGTCGACGAGGCCGGCCATCGCGCGACCGGTGTACACAGGGTCGAGGAGCAACCCCTCGCGACGCGCAGCGAGGAGGATGGCCTCCCGCTCGGGCTCGCCCATGACCGCGTAGCCGCCGCCGAGGTAGCCGTCGAAGGCGACGACCTCCTTGGGGTCGACGGCGATCTCGAGGCCGAGTCGCCGAGCCGTTCGGAGCGCAAGTCCCGCGACGCTCGCCTGGAGCTCGGCGAGCCGTGCGTCGATGGCGATGCCGACGATTTGGGGCCGAAAGCCGACCGCCCTGGCCCCGACGACGAGCCCGGCTTGCGTTCCGAAAGAGCTGCTCGCCACCACCACCCGATCGACTGTGAGCTGTCGCTCGAGGAGCTGCTGGCGCAGCTCCTCGAGGGCCGTGACGAACCCGACCGCTCCCACCTCGTCGGATGCGCCGAGCGGAATGAAGAAGGGGCGTCTCCCGGCGGCCTCGAGCTCCGCGACGCGCTGTGCAGCCGCCTGTTCTCGGGTCCGGTCCCCCGCGAACACCACCTCGGCCCCGAGGAGGCGATCGAGGAGGAGGTTGCCGGTCTCCGCCTGAGGAGGGTTCCCCGCCAGAACGAGGACGCAGCGCATTCCGCATCGAGCCGCGGCCGCCGCGGTCTGGCGCGCGTGGTTGGACTGCACCGCCCCGAGGGTGACGAGGGTGTCGGCGCTGCGCCGAAGCGCCTCACCCACGCTGAACTCCAGCTTGCGAACCTTGTTGCCTCCGCCGGCCAGCCCGGTCAGGTCGTCGCGCTTGACGAGCAGGCGGGGACCGCCGAGCGCTTCCGTGAGCCGCGGGAGATCCTCGAGAGGAGTGGGGAGGTGGCCGAGACGAACGCGGGGAACGCTATCGGTGAGCATGGGACCTCTGGGGGCAGATTCTAGCGGCTACCGGGCGAGGGGGCGAACAAGGCGCGGCCCGCTCCCCCCGGGACCCTGGTGGATCTCTTCGCGGGAGCGCAAGAAAGAGCTCATGCCTCTTCCGACTTTCTCGGTCTTCGTCGCCACGAGCCTCGACGGCTTCATCGCCCGGGCCGACGGCGGCCTCGACTGGCTCGAGGCGGTCGAGTGCCCGGGGGAGGACTACGGGTACGCGGCCTTCCTCGCTGGAATGGACACCCTTCTCCTGGGCCGGAACACCTACGAGGAGGTGCTGAGGCTCCCGGAGTGGCCCTATCCAGGGAAGCGAATAGCCGTCTACACGACCCGGGGCGGCGAGCCCCGGCACGGTGCGGTGTTCCTGGCCGGCCCGCCGCTCGCCGTCGCCTTGCGGCTGGAAGCCGACGGGGCGAGGCGGGTCTACCTGGACGGCGGAAGGACGATCTCGGCTTTCTGGGCCGCCGATCTCGTCGACGAGCTCACCATCTCGGTTCTCCCCGTGGTGCTGGGCGAAGGGATCCGGCTCTTCCACGCCCCTCTTCCGGAGCGGCCGCTCGTCCTGGAGGAAACAAAGGGCTATCCGAGGGGCCTCGTGAGGCTCCGGTACCGGCGTCCCGGCCGCTAGAAAAAAGCGGGTGGCCCGGCAACGCTGCTTGCCGTCCGCCTCGCCCTGAAACACGATGGGGCCGGCCCGGGATGTCGTGAGGATCCAGCTCGCCATAGATTCCCTCCGTCTGGAGGAGGGCGTGACCCTCGTTTCGAGGGTGCGGGACCTCGTCGACATCATCGAGGTGGGCACACCCCTCGTCATCCGCGAGGGAGTGGCGTCGGTGCGGCGGTTCCACCAGGCCTTCCCGGAGGTGCCCGTCCTGGCCGATCTCAAGATCGTGGACGGAGGCTACCTGGAGGCGTCGCTCGGGTTTGAGGCCGGGGCACGAATGGTCACCGCTCTCGCCACCGCCGCCGACGCAACGATCCGGGAGGTGGTGCGTGCGGCCCGAGAGCAGGGGGGCGAGGTGATGGTCGACCTGCTGGGAATCGAGGATCTCCCAGGGCGGGCCCGCGAGGTCGAGTCGCTCGGGGCGAACTACCTCTGCCTCCACATCGCCGTGGACGTGCTCGGCGAGGTGGACGACCCGTCCGGCGCCGTGGGGGCCGGGCTCCAGGCGGTGAAGGCGGTGCTGCGCCGGGCGGGCACCGCGGTCGCCGGGGGGATCACCCCGGTCGAAGCCCGGTCCCTGGCTCGGCTAAGCCCCGACATCGTGGTGGTCGGTTCGGGCATCGCTCGCGCCCCCGATCCTCGCGCCGCCGCGGCAGCCCTTCGAGCGGCGCTTCACAGCGGAGGTGAGCCATGACCGTCCCGGAGTTCCCGGCCATCCTGGGGGAGCTGGAGGGAGTGCTTCGGGAGGTCGAGGAGACCAAGGTCCTTGCCCTGGAGGACCGGATCTCGGGGGCCAGCCGCATCTATGCCGCCGGGGCGGGCCGCACCGGGTTCGTGATGCGCGCCTTCGCGATGCGCCTCATGCACCTGGGCCTCGAGGTCCACGTGGTGGGCGAGGTCACCACTCCCGCGATTGAGGGCGACGACCTCCTCATCATCGGCTCGGGTTCGGGCGAGACCCCGAGCCTCGTCGCCATGGCGCAGCGGGCCCGCGCCATCGGTGCCGGGCTAGCCTTGCTCACCACCCGCCCCGCCTCGAGCATCGGGCAGCTGGCCCAGGTGCTCCTTCCGCTCGACGCGCCCACGCCCAAGGCGGTTCGCCCGGAGGCGAGGGCGCGGAGCTCGATCCAGCCGATGGGCTCGCTGTTCGAGCAGGCCCTGTTCATCCTGCTCGACGCGGTCGTGCTCCGGCTGGCGAGGGAACGGGGCGCCTCGTTCGAGGAGATGTTCGCGCGCCACGCCAACCTGGAGTAGCGCCCGGACGAGTGCTGAGGCGTGCCCCGGGGTTCGTCTCTGCCGAGGCGATCCCGAGATGCTTTGAGCCCAGCTCGCACGGAGCTCCTGAACCCATGAGCCGGGCCGGGCATCGAGGTCGCTCGCTCTGGCAACTCGTACGGGATCAGCTCCGAGCTACGGTGATCACCGCCGTGGTCCTGGGGGGCACGAACATCGTATCCGGACTGGGAGGCGATCGTGATCGGCTCCTCGCTCCTCGTGGCCGTCTTCCTGGTGGACTTCCTCAAGAAGCCCGAGCTCGCGTTGCGGTGAGGCTCATTGCCAATCGAGCGAGAAGACGAGCGAGGCTTGCCGAACGCGGACCGGGTCGTCGACGGGGGTGTCTGCCACGCCACCGAGGCTGGGCGAGGCGCTCGACCGGCCCGTCTCGTAGCCGAGCCCCACCGAGCCCGAGAGCAGCTTTCCCTTAAAGGAGACCCCGGCACGCCCCCCGTAGAGGTCGGTGCGCCGGAACTGGACCGACCCCGACCCCACGGGAGAAGGACTGTCATACGCGCCGGCGTGCAGCCTCCACCCGCCACCCAACGCGAGGCTGCCCCCGATCGCCAGGTCCAGGACCGCCTGCCCCTGGTAGTGGACCGACGTGAACGCCGACAGGACCGGGGCCCCCCCAGGCGGCACGGTCACGGTCTGGATGGGCGCACCCGTGCCGACGAGCTCGTAGGTACCGCTATTGGCGTGGTAGCGGGCGTCGAGCTCTAGCTCCCAGGTCTCCCTGCGCAGGGCGATCCCGGAATCGAGCTCGAGCGGGAATCGGTAGTCGAAGTCCGCCTGACCGGTCTGGAGGAAGGCGTCCCGGGTGAAACTCGGGGTTGTGTCCTGTTGCTCTCCCTGCAGGGTCGCTCGGCCCCACACCTTGATCCCGGGCGCGCGGACCACCGCTCCCACCACGATCCCCGCGTCCGGTTCGAACTGGGCGGCGAGCGAGGGGATGAGGTGGAGGACGATTCCGTTCAGGAGGCGCGTGCGGATCGTGCCGTACGTCTGCGCGGCCGAGGAGAGGGCGGAGAGTCGATCGTTCTCGTAGAGCTGCGTCCACGAACCGCCGAGGCTTCCCCCCAGGCGAAGCTGGGGCGAGACCGACCAGGCGACGCTCACCGCGGCGAGGTAGCTCGAAAAGCTCGAGTCGGACACGTAGGTCCAGTGCCCGGAGGCGTCGGTGCTGCCCCACCAGGCCAGGGCGCTCCAGGAGGTCTGCTCGGTGGCCGACAGGGCGAGGCGGACGTCCTGCCAGCCTGTCGCCTCCGGCCCGAAGGCGACGGCGGCGAACATCGGCAGGACGCTGAACGAGGTGATCTGGGTGCTGTTGGGGAGGGGCCCGGTGAGCGACAGGGTGCCCACGTTCAGGCCACGAACCGTGAGGGAGACCTCCGTCGCCGGCAGGCTGGCGAAGCCGGCCGGGTTGTACCAGGTCGCTGCCGCACCGCTCGTCCGGGCGAGGTAGGCACCGGCTTCGTGCGCCTCGGAGAGACCGACGAAGACCCGATCGAAGTTGGGGGCGACGAGGCTCGCGGGCATCTGCAGAGGCCCGGCCTGTCCCAGGGCCAGGGCCGGGGCGAGCCCGGCGGCCATCGCAGCGAGTCCGATCGAGGCGATTCGGGGCATGGGTCAAGATTACCGGAACCGCGGCCCTCCGTGACGGGCGCCGTGTGAGGGAGCGGCCGAGGAACGCAAGAGCCTCCGGCTGCGGCCACGGCTGCCGGAGGTCCACGCGGTTTTTGGGCCGCTGGGACCGCCGCTCGAGGAGCTATCGGTCGTGGCGGAAGAGCCCTTCGGGCGTGGCGAGGGCGGTCACCGGGGGTCGAGGCGCCTTGGGGGGACGCTCTCGGCCCGGCCGTCGCGGAAGGTGCCGAACCACCGATCCAGGGGGAGGGTGGACTCGCCGTAGTTGCACTCGAAGTAGCGGTGGTGCAGGTAGTGGAAGTAGGAGCCGACGGGGAGCGTGCCGCGGAGGAGGGGGCCATCGAAGCCGTCGTGCCCGGCCGCGGGGGCGAGCCCTGCGTGCTGCAGGTCGAAGAGGAAGTGGAACGGGTGGGAGGGCACAACCCAGTGGATGAGGCACACGCTGAGGTAGAGGACGGTCTCCACCGGATGCATCGCCATCCCGGACCAGGGGTTGGGGTTCACGTTCTTGTGGTGGAGGTAGTGCACGGCGCGAAAGAGGGGCCCGAGGTGAATGAGGCGGTGAACCCAGTAGAAGTGGAACTCGCGCCAGAGGGGGATGAGGAGGAAGCAGCCCACGAACC
The DNA here is from genome assembly GCA_035686075.1 of Anaeromyxobacter sp. Lineage (GTDB taxonomy): Bacteria > Myxococcota > Myxococcia > Myxococcales > Anaeromyxobacteraceae > Anaeromyxobacter. Next base: position 60,211 of record DASRZU010000039.1, on the reverse strand, counting down.
AGACCGGGTGGTCCCCAAAGCGGAGGAACGGGATCCGCCCGTTGGCGTACATCCACATCGTCGCCCATTCGTAGGCCGTCCAGACGAGCCCGGCGACGCCCGCCGTCCAGAAGACGTTGTCCTTGACCTGGTCGCGGAAGAGGAAGAGCCCGCTGTCGCGCGACGGCCAGCGCCCGTCGTACTTGGTCCGGGTGCCCTCGCCCCTTAGGCGGTAGAGCCAGAGGTAGAACGCGCCGTAGTAGATCCAGATGAGAGCCTGGTTGCGGAGGTAGATCTGCGCCATCCAACCGGCCTGGAAGGTCCGGCACCTCTCCAGGGCCGGCTGGGTGAGGAAGTAGGAGGCGGTGGAGATGGCGAGGAGGAGGGCGTTACTGGGCGCGAGGAAGCCGGGGTAGCCGAAGAGCCACCTGAGCACCGCCCCGGGCCGCCACGGCCAGGCGAAAAGGGGCGCCATCGCCACCGGCCGGGCGGGACGCCACTCTCCCCGGAGGCCGCGGATCTCGGCGGTCTGGGCGGGAAGGGCAGGACCTGCGCTGGGGGCCATGGCGAGCCTCCTCCTCGCCTCTTCCTATCCGGCCCGGTCGCCCCCGGCAGCACATTCCGCCGCGGGGCGTTCCTCGCCGGGCGTCCTAGTCGGAGTGGAAGACCTCTTCCATCGAGGCCCACCACTCCCCCGGCTTGCGGCTCTCGAGCGGCTCCTGGCATGGGTCGGTGTGGGTCCACCACTCGCGGGTGGTGGGGTCCTTGGCCATTCGGGCCATGTCCGCCGCGAAGTCCGTCCCCAGGTACTCGAAGTAGCTGAAGAGGTATCCGTCCTTCAGGTAGATGGAGTAGTTCCGGATGTTGCACTCGCGGATCATGGCCAAAACGCCGGGCCAGGGGGCGGCATGGAGCCGGCGGTACTCCTCTTCCTTCTCGGGCCTGACCTTGATGACCGAACCGTAGCGCGGCACGGGCTCCTCCTTGGGCTAGGCGAGGCAGGCGCCGATCCGCCGCCCGACCTCCTCGTTCGCGACCTGGGCCCGGTTGAGATCGGCGAGCTCCGCCACGATGCGGAACTGCTTGAACACGAGGATGCGGCGGGCCAGGGCGACCATCTCGGGCATGTCGGAGGAGATGAGCAAGACGCTCTTCCCTTCCTCGCTCGCCATCCTCCAGATGAGCTCGTGGATGTAGGCCTTGGCGCCCACGTCCACCCCGACCGTGGGCTCGTCGATGATGAGGATGTCGCAGCCGGCCACGAGCCACTTGGCGATCGACACCTTCTGCTGGTTGCCGCCGGAGAGGTTCGCGACCGTCTGGGCGGGGCTGGGGGTGCGGATCTCGAGCCGGGCGATCATCTCCCGGCTCTTCTCCAGCTCGCGCCGGGGGCTCAAGAACCCGGGCAAGAGCCCGGAGAGCTTGGGCCAGATGGTGATGGCGATGTTGGTGGTCACCGAGGCGCCGAGGATGAGGCCGTCCTCCTTGCGGTTCTCGCTCACGTAGCCGATCCGGTAGCGGTGGAGGGCGTCGTGGACGGAGCGGATGCGCGTCCGCTCTCCCCGGACCCGGATCTCGCCGCCCGAGTAGGGGTACTCCCCGATGAGGGTCCGGGCGAGCTCGGTGCGTCCCGAGCCGACGAGCCCGTAGAGGCCGAGGATCTCGCCGGGCCAAAGCGCGAGGTCGAGGCCGTCGAAGAACTCGCTCTTGAGTTTTCGGACCTCGAGGACCGGCGCCCCCCCGCGGACGGGGAGAAACCCGCGGTGGGCATCGCGCATCGAGCGGCCGATCATCATCTCGACGATGGCGTCGCGGTTGAGCTCCTGGCGGGGTCGGGTGCCGATGAGCCGCCCGTCCCGGAGCACGGTCACGACGTCGCAGAGCTCGAGGACCTCCTCCAGCTTGTGCGAGACGAAGACGATCGCCACCCCCTCGGCCTTGAGCCGGCGGAGGAGGGCGAAGAGGGTCCGGGCCTCGTGGAGGGTGAGCGAGGAGGTCGGCTCGTCGAGGAGCAGGACCCGGGCGCCGGAGGAGAGGGCCCGGGCGATGGAGGCGAGCTGCTTCTGGGCGGCGGAGAGCGTGCCCGCCGCCGTCTGGCAGGGCACGGTGAGCCCCACCATCCCCATGTAGCGGCGGGCTTCCTCCTCCAGCCTGCGCCAGTCGAGGAACGGACCCCGGCGGAAGGCGGAGAGCTTGTCCAGCATGATGTTTTCGGCCACCGAAGCCAGCGGGACCACCTGGATCTCCTGGTGGACGATGCTGATCCGGCTCTCGATCGCGTCGTGGGCGTCCTCGAAGAAGAGCGGCCGGCCCCCGAGGGCCATCCGCCCGGAGTCGGGCTTCAGGAGGCCGCACATGATCCGCATGAGCGTCGACTTCCCCGCGCCATTCTCGCCCAGCAAGGCGTGGATCTCCCCGGGCCGAACGTCGACCGAGACGTCGGTCAGGGCCGCCACCCCGGGGAAGGACTTGCTGATCGATTGGATCTCGAGCACCGGGCCGACCCCTGTCCTCAGAGCTTCCGGGCCTTGCCGGTCACGGTGGTGCGGAAGTACTCCACCATCACCGCCAGCATGATGATGCAGCCGAGGTAGGTCTGCTCGAAGTACACGTTCACGCCCAGCATGATGAGCCCGTTGCGGATGAGCGCCATGAGCAGGCCAGCGAAGAGGAACCCGGGGGCGCTGATGGTGCCGCCCGAGAGCGCCGTCCCCCCGATGACGGTCACCGCGAAGGAGACGATGAGCCAGTCTCCCCCGGTGGCGGGCTGGGCCGTCCCCATGCGCGACACCCAGAGCACGGCGGCCAGGGACGCGAACAGCCCGGAGAGGACGTTGGCGAGGAGCACCATCCGGCCGGTCTTGATGCCGGAGAGGCGTGCCGTCTCGGCGTTCCCGCCGGTGGCGAGGAGCTGGCGCCCCACCACCGAGTAGCGAAATGCGACGTGGACGAGGACCAGGGCGAGAACGACGAGGAGGAGGAGGTTTGGGATGCCAAGGAGCTCGCCCTTGCCCACCAGGGTGAAGGAGGGGGGGATCTTCGAGTAGGGCCTCCCCTGGGAGATCCCGTTCACGAGCCCCTGGAAGATGAAGCTCGAGGCGAGGGTGACCACGAAGGAGTTGAGCCTGAAGCGGCTGATGAAGAACCCGTTCAAAAGGCCGCAGACGAGGCCGGTGGTGAGCCCGAGCCCGATGGCGAGGAAGGGAGGGAAGCCGAGCACCTCCATGGAGTGCCCGATGACCACCACCGACAGGCCACCGATGGCGCCGAGGGAGAGGTTCATGCCGCCGATGAGGACAACCATCGCCTGCCCCAGGGCGATGAAGACGTTCTGCGAGGCGGCGCGCCAGACGTTGAACTGGTTGAAGGAGGAGAGGAAGTTGGCCGTCCCGAGCGAGAAGGCGAGGAACAGGACGGTGGTCGCCGCGATGGCGCTCGCGTCGGCCCGCCGGGAGAACGAGCGCAGGACCCCGGCCGGGCCCAAGGCCCCGCCCTCGGTCATCCCCGGCCCCCGGCCAGGGCTCCGTTGAACTCGGCCACCGCGTCGAACAGCGCCAGGACATTCGCGGGCGGCACGTCGGGGAGGATGTTGTGGACCGTGTTGAACACGTAGCCGCCGCCCTTTGCGAAGATCTCCATCCGCTCGAGGACCTGCCGGCGGACGTCGCCCGGGCTGCCCGAGTTGAGGACGGTTCGGGTATCGACGCCCCCGCCCCAGAAGACCACCTCCCGGCCGAACTCGCGCTTGAGCCGTTCGGGCTCCATGCCCCGGCAGCTGGTCTGGACCGGGTTCACGATCTCGAAGCCCGCCTCGATGAGGTCGGGAAGGACCTGGTCGATGGACCCGCAGGAGTGGAGGAAGGTATGCATCCGGGAGTGGGCGTGGGTGTACTCGCAAAGGCGAAGGTGGCGGGGCTTGAACAGCCGCCGGTAGACCTCCGGCTCCATGAATGGGCCCTGATCGGTCCCCAGGTCGTCCCCGAAGCGAATCAGGTCGACCAGGTCGCCCAAATGCTCGCACACCTTGGCGAGGGTGGCGAGGTGTCTCTCCAGCAGGGCGTCGAGAAGGCCCTCCACCTTCTCCGGCTCGACCAGGATGTCGACGAGGAAGTTGTCGAGACGCCGCAGGAACGTTCCCCACTCGAACAGGTTACAGCCGACCACCACCATGATGGCGCGGTCGGTCTCGGCCCGCAGCCGCAGGGCGTTGGCCCGCATCGTCGGCCAGAAGTCGGGCCGGCGGGCGTTGTCCCAGGGCGAATGGACGAGCGCCGCCCAGAGGACCTTGCCCATGGCCTCGTCGAGGCCCGACCAGTCGGCCGGCCAGCCGTCGGCATAGGGGAAGCAGGTCTCGTCGAAGAAGGCGGCGCCGGCGGGCATCCGGGCGATGAGCGTGCCGTCCCGGTGGTGGACGTTCCACGAGCCGTCCGCCTGGGGCTCGGGGTGGAACCAGACCGGGTACTGGGCCGGCTCTCCCGAGGCGAGGACCACGTCGTACCAGTCATCGTCCCGGGTATTGAACGTGCGTCCCAGGTCGACAACGTCAACCCCGAACCGGTCGAGCGCCCAGGGCTCGGGCTGGGCCAGCTGCTGGACGACGTCGTAGACGCGGACGTGCCCGCCGCGGATGCCGAGCTTCTCCCGCACCCGCGCATAGGCGGTGGCGGAGATGCCCGAGCTGGGGGTGGAGCCCAGGTCGACGGGCACGCGGTCGGGCTCGCGGTGGGCGACGGCGGCCAGCACCCGTTCACGGGACGTCATGGAGGCCTCCTGCGAGGCGACCCTGGGGCCCAGAGCCGTTTCCCGAAGGGGAGCGCCCCGGCAGAAGGCCCCGGTCCCCGGCGAGCCTACTTCTTCAGATACTTCTTGGTGAGGTCGGCCTTGATCCCCTCGGTGACCTTGGCAAGGTCGGTCTTGTAGGTGCCGACGTTGGCCTTCGTCACGATGGCGATCCCGGCGTTGACCTTGTAGCTGCCTGGGGCCGGCTTGTACCCCTCGGACATGTACTTGATGGCGAGCAGGGAGAGGTACCCGTGGCCGAAGGGGTTCTGGGCGATGGTCGCGTCCAGGTAGCCCTTGGAGACGGCCTCGAGGATGACCGGGTCGTCGTCGATGCCCACGGCGTTGATGTGCTTGCCGGTCTTGCCCTGGTAGTCGGTGAGGATCTTGGACAGGGCCACGGTGGGGACGAAGCCGGTGGTGATGATGCCGTCCGCGTAGCCCCCCGCCCCGGCGATGGCACCCTCGATCTTCTCCACCGCCTCCTGCTCCGACTTGATCCCCGCCACCTCCGTCACCTTGACGCCGGGGTACTTCTTGGCCACCTCGAGGATCCCCTCCTTGCGCAGCTTGGTGTTGGGGTCCTCGAGGACCTCCAGGACGTTCACCAGCGTGCCCTTCTTGCCCATCTTCCCGATGACGAACTCGGCCGCCTTCATGGCCGCGTCCTTCACGTCGGTCATGATGGCGAAGCTCGCCGGGGTGGGCTCGAAGGTGGAGGCGCCGAAGTTCACCACCTTGCCCCCGCGCTTCACGATCTCATCGTAGAGGCCATTGGCGGCGCTCGCGTCCGCGGGATAGGCGGAGAAGTACAGGTAGCCGTCGGCGGCCAGCGCCAGCATGCCGGTGTTCTCGCTGTCCATGTTCCAGTCGGGTCCGACCTGCTTCTTCACCTCGATCTTGAACTCCTTCTCGAACGCCTCGACCCCGACCTTCACCGCGTCGAAGTAGGGGTGGGGAGCGGGGACGTACCAGGCGAACTTGGCGGGTGCGGCCCGCGCGAGAGTCGGAATCCCCGCCAGGGCAACGACGAGCGCGACCGTTCTCCTCATGGCGACCTCCCGGTGACGAGTGAGCGGGGATCGTGCCAGGGGGCCGCGCATCCCGTCAAGGGCGGTCCGACCTCTATAACGTTTTAGGTTGCGGAGCGAGGCGGCTTTGGGTAGCTTCGGGCTTCCGCCGGAGGGCCGTTCTCCGCTGACGCGCCCGGTCGTCTCGGGGCAGCGGCGGCGGCGCGGGGCGGCTGGAGCATGGCATGGCGTTAGTGCTCAGCGCGGACGTGGGCACCTCGAGCCTGAAGGCGGTCCTCTTCGACGGGGAGCTCCGGGCCCTGGCCCAGGCGCGTTGCGAGTACCCGACCCGCTACCCGGGTTACGCCTGCGCCGAGCAGGACCCGGAGGATTGGTACCGAGCGCTGGGCCGGGTGGTGCGGGAGGTCCTCGAGGCCGGGCCGTTTCCCCCCTCGGACATCGTGGCCGTGGGCGTGGATGGGATGTCCAGCCTGGCCCTGCCCGTGGACGCCGCCGGCCGAGCGCTGCGGCCGGCGATGATCTGGATCGACCGGCGCGCCGAGGCGGAGGCCGAGTTCATCCGCCTCCATCACCAGGAGCTAGAGCTCAAGGTGAACGGGAACCGACCCGATCCCTCCTCCTTCGCCCCCAAGATGATGTGGATCCGGGACCACGAGCCGGAGGTCTACCGGGCGGCCGCCTCGTTCCTCCACTGCAACGGGTATTTGGTCCAGCGGCTCACCGGGGCCTTCGGCATGGACGTGTCCGAGGCGGGACTCTCGCTCCTGTGCGAGCTCGAGAGCGGAGACTGGTCGGAGGAGCTGGTGCGGGAATGCCGGCTCGACCGCCGGAAGCTGCCCCCGGTGCTGCGCTGCACCGAGGTGGCGGGGAAGGTGACCCGGGCGGCCGCGGCCGAGACCGGGCTCGCGGCCGGGACCCCGGTGGTGGCCGGAGCGATGGACAACGTGGCCGCCACCCTCGGGCTCGGGCTGCGCGACGACGGCGATGCCTACATCTCGGCCGGCACCGCCACCAACGTCGGCCTCTTGCTCGATCGCCCGGTGTTCGACGGCAAGGGGCTCGTCTACCACTCCGGGATCGAGGGCCGCTGGCTCAAGAACGGGGGGGCGGACTACGGCGGCGCCGGCCTGCTCTGGTTTCGCAACCTGCTCGAGGACACCGACCTGAAGGCCCTGGGGGAGCTGGGATCGGGAGTCCCTTGCGGCGAGCACCCCCTAGTCTTCCTTCCCTACATGGTGGGCCAGCGCGCGCCGCTCTGGAACGATCGAGCGAGCGGCGTCCTCCTCGGGGTGCGCCCCGGGACCGAGCGCCGCCACCTGGCACGGGCGTTCATGGAGAGCGTGGCGCTCGGCGCGCGGCATGCGTTCGAGGCCTTGTGCGGCCGGCGGCCCGAGGGCGCCGCGCTCACCGGAGGGATCACCCACAACGCCGCCTGGACGCAGCTCTTCGCCGACGCCACCGGGATGAGGCTCTTCGTGGGCGGGCAGGCCGAGGTGACCACCCTGGGAACGGCCATCCTCGCGGGGATGGGCGTGGGCTTGTTCCGCGATCTCGGAGAGGCTCTGGCGCTCCTCCCGCCGGCGTCGGAGCGGGTCCCGGCCGGCCCGAGCGCGCGCTATTACGACGAGCTATACGGGGTGTTCGCCTCGGCATACAGCGGGCTCAAGGAGAGCCTCGAGGCGCTCGACCGCCTGCGGAAACGGAGTGGGAGCCCGGTCGGTGCGGGGTCGAGGGGGGAGGGTCTAAAATGAAGGCGGCCGTCCTGCACGCTCCGGGCGACCTGCGGGTCGAGGAGATCGACCGGCCCAGCCCCGCCCCGGGCGAGGTCCTCCTCCGCGTGGCCCGGTGCGGCGTCTGCGGCTCCGACGCCCCGCGGCTCGTGGGGAACGCCGCCCATCGCTACCCGATCGTCCTGGGCCACGAGTTCTCGGGCCAGATCGAGGCGGTCGGGGAGGGCGTCGACCCAAGGCTCCTCGGACGGAGCGCCTCCTGCGCTCCCCTGTTGCCGAACTTCTCCGACCCGCAGAGCCTGCGCGGCAACTACTCGTTGGGGAAGGGCTACGGGTTCATCGGCTCCCGGCAGCAGGGGGGATACGCGGAGTACGTCGCCATGCCGCGGCGGAACGCGGTGCTCCTTCCCCCGGGGATGGACCTCGAGGTCGCTGCCTTTCTCGAGCCGGTCACGGTGGGGCTTCACGCGGTGCGGATCATGGGCTTTCTGCCCGGGCGCGCCGTGGCGGTGACGGGGGTGGGGAGCATCGGGCTCCTCCTTCTCCAGAGCCTGCGCGCCCTGGGCGCGGGGAGCATCACCGTCTTCGACGTCGATCCGGTCCGGCTCGAGCAGGCCCTCTCGCTCGGGGCGGATCGCGCCCTCGACTCCCGGGTCGAGAGCATCGAGCTCGCCGCGGCGGAGGGCGTGGGGGAGGCCGGCTTCGAGTTCGTCTTCGAGACGGCGGGCGTTCCCGCCGCCGAGGTCCTGGCCCTGAAGCTGGCCGGGCCAAGGGCCCGGGTCATCTTCGTGGGAACCCCGCACGTTCCGCTCACCCTGGCCCCCGATGAATTCGAGCTATTGAACCGAAAGGAGCTCCTCGTCCAGGGCTCCTGGATGAACTACTCCGCCCCGTTCCCGGGGTGGGAGTGGGAGTTCGGCGCACGGCTGCTCTCGAGCGGGCGGATCCGCACCGAGGGGCTCGTCGACCGGGTGCTTCCGCTCGCGCGGGCGGCGGAGATCCCGGAACTCCTCCGTCGGCGCGGCGAGCTCAAGGGCAAGGTGCTCCTGGACTGCACGGCCCCCTCAAGGGAGGGCTGACCCCGTTTGGAGGGGAGGGATTCCCGTGGGCGCAGTGGCCGAGTTCTCGAAGCTGCTCGGAGGAAACCGTGCCGGGGAGGGCGGCGTGGCGATGTCGGTCTGCTCCGCCCACCCGCTGGTCCTGCGGGCCATGTTCCGGGCGGCCCGGCGCCACGAGACCTTCGCCCTCGTCGAGTCGACCTCGAACCAGGTCGACCAGTACGGCGGCTACACCGGCATGCGTCCCAAGGACTTCGCCCGGCTGGTGCACGAACTGGCGGCGGAGGAGGGTTTCCCCCGCGAGCGGGTGCTCCTCGGCGGCGACCATCTCGGGCCGAACAGCTGGCGCGACCGACCGGCCCGCGAGGCGATGGCCGAGGCCTGCGCGCTGGTCGAGGCCTACGTGCGAGCGGGGTTCAAGAAGATCCACCTCGACGCGAGCTTCGTCTGCGCCGGCGAGGAGGGGCCACTCGGGGACGAGGTGGTGTCGGAGCGGTGCGCCGAGATGGCGGCAGTGGCCGAGAGGGCCTGCGGCGGCGAGCCCCCCTTGTACGTGGTCGGGACCGAGGTCCCCACCCCCGGGGGGACGGTGGGCGGCGAAGAGCTGCGGATCACCACCGCGGAGGACGTGGATCGGACCCTGGCCACCTTCCGGGAGGCCTTCCGGCGCCGGGGTCTCGAGGGCGCCTGGGAGCGGGTGGTGGCGCTCGTGGTCCAGCCCGGGGTCGAGTTCGGCGACGGGTCGGTCCACGACTTCCGCCCCGTCCCCGATCTGGCGCGCCGGATCCTGGCCCACCCCGGCATGGTCTACGAGGCGCACTCCACCGACTACCAGACCGCCCAGGGCCTTTGCCGCATGGTGAAGGACCACTTCTTCATCCTCAAGGTCGGGCCCTGGCTCACCTTCGCCCTTCGGGAGGCCCTCTTCCTGCTCGAGCTGGCCGAGGGGGAGCTCCTTCCCGCCCACCCCTCGCGCTTGCGGGAGACGCTGGCCCGGGTGATGCGCGAGGACGCGCGGTACTGGGGGCGCTACTACACCGGGAGCTCCGACGAGGTCGCCTTCAAGCTCGCCTTCAGCTACTCCGACCGGTCTCGCTACTACCTCGGCCGCGAGCCGGTGGCCGCCGCGGTGGAGAGGCTCTATTCGAACCTCGGGCCCCGCGTGCCGGACGTGTTGCTGAGCCAGTACTTACCCCTGCAGTACCGGCGGGTTCGGGCAGGGGAGCTTCCGCCGGTCGCCCGGGAGCTCGCCGTGGACCGGGTCCGCGACGTGATGGAGCTGTACCTCGAGGCGGGGGAGGCCCGAGATCCCCCGGTGACCGCGGAGGTCGCGCCCGAAGGCGTGCCCCGCGGCCCTTCCCCGGCTTTACAGACCCAAGGAGAGGCGAAGCCATGACCGAGAGCTCCCCTGCCGTCCCCCTCACCCTTCCCGAGTTCGAGCGCGCCTCCGACGGCGTCGATCCGGGGCGCGTCCCGAGCCGTCCCCTGCGGACGGGGGCTCGAATCCCGGCCGTCGGTTTGGGGACGTTCGGTTCCGATCGGTTCAAGGGCGAGGAGATCGCCGCGGCCGTGGTGGGGGCTGCGGCGGTGGGCTACCGCCACTTCGACTGCGCCTCGGTCTACGGCAACGAGCACCTCATCGGGCAGGCGCTCGCCAAGGTCCAAAAGGGCGGGGTGAAGCGGGAGGAGCTGTGGGTCACCTCCAAGGTGTGGAACGACATGCACGGCGAGGGGCAGGTGGTGGCCTCCTGCCAGAAGTCGCTCCGGGATCTCGAGCTCGAGTACCTCGACCTGTACCTCGTGCATTGGCCCTTCCCCAACTACCACGCCCCGGGTTGCGACGTGTCCTCCCGCTCTCCCGATGCGAAGCCCTACCTCCAGGAGAGCTTCATGCGCACCTGGCGGGAGATGGAACGCCTCCTGGAGATGGGGCTGGTCCGGCACATCGGCACCTCGAACATGACCCTCCCCAAGCTGCGGCGGGTGCTGGCCGATGCGCGGGTGAAGCCGGCCTGCAACGAGATGGAGCTGCACCCGCACTTCCAGCAGCCGGAGCTGTTCCGCTTCGCGATCGAGAACGGCATCGTCCCCATCGGCTTCTGCCCCATCGGCTCTCCCATGCGCCCGGACCGGGACCGCACCCCCGAGGACACGGTGGACATCGAGGATCCGGTCATCGTCGGCATCGCCAAGCGGCTCGGGGTCCATCCCGCCACGGTGTGCGTCAAGTGGGCGGTGCAGCGCGGTCAGGTGCCCATCCCCTTCTCGGTGCGGCGCCACGAGTACCTCGCCAACCTCAAGGCCGCGGTCTCGGCCCCTCTCACCGCGGAGGAGATGAAGGCCATCTCCGGCATCGACCGGAACTGCCGGCTCATCAAGGGACAGGTGTTCCTGTGGAAGGATGGGCAGAGCTGGGAGGACCTCTGGGATCCCACGGGCGAGATCACGCCTCCCTGAGGCCCTGGGGGGCCCGAGCGGTGAAGTCGAGGGGAGGAAGGAGGCGGCCGGCGGCGGCCCGGGCCACCCGGGCCTTGGGTCAGCGCACCTCGCTCAAGCACCTCGCCGCGCTGACCGGGTACTCGATCACCACGGTGAGCATGGTGCTGAACGGTCGGGCGGAGGAGTTCAGCATCGCCGCCGACACTCGCGACCTCATCCTCGCCGCCGCCCGGGAGCTGAACTACCGGCCCGACCTGCACGCCCGGAGCCTGCGGAGCCGGACCACCAACATCCTCGGCCTCATGGTTCCCACCCTGAACAACCGGTTCTTCAGCGAGATGGCCGAGACCTTCGAACGGCTTTCGCGGCGGGACGAGAAGCTCGCGCTCATCACCGTGACGAACTACTCCCGCCGGGAGGAGGTCGAGTCCCTGAACTACTTCCTCTCCCAGAAGGTCGAGTGCGTCTTCATCGCGAACCCCATGGCCGTGGGGGACGTGACGAGGCTCTGCCGTCGCGCCGGGACCCGGCAGGTGGTTCTCGACGCCCCGGACAGCGGCGGCCCCACCGTCTCGACCGACAACTACGACGCCAGCCTGGTGCTCACCCGGGTCCTGGTCCGGTCGATGGCCTCCGCCGGTCGGCGTGGACGGGTGTACTTCTTGGGGGGCATGGCCGATCACGCGGTCACGAGGCTCCGCCTGGCCGGATTCCGCGCCGCCCTGCGCGAGCAGGGGATCCGGTACGCGGAGAGCCAGTTCGTGGAGACCCTGTTCGACGGCGACTCCGCCTACCGGGAGATCGAGCTCTTGTTCCGGAAGCGGACGGACATCGGAGGACTGTTCGTGAATTCTCTCCTCCCCATGGACGGTCTGGTGCGCTACTTCGGGGAGGCGCCGGAGGCCTGCCGGGCGGTCCACTACGGCGTGTTCGACTACCACCCCATGATGGACCTGCTCGTGGACCTCAAGGTAGCGGCCATCCGGCAGGATCCCGAGCAGATGATGCACAAGGCCTACGAGATCTTCGGCGCCCCGGCGGCTCACCGGGCCCGCCGGGTCCACACCATCCCCTACGAGCTCATCCTGTCTCCGAGCCTGAAGCAGTTCGTGCCCGAGCCCCGGGGAGGCGCCTCGCGCCGCCAAAGGCTCGAAGCGAGCGGCACATGAACCCCCCTTCGCGGTTTCGCGCCCTGGTCATCAACCCGAACACCTCCTCTGAGATGTCGGCGGCGATCCGCCGGACGGCCGAGGCGGTCTTCACCGCACCCTGGTCCTGTCGGGTGCTGAATGCTCATGGCGGTCCCGAGTCGCTCGAGTCCTGGCGGGACTATGCCCTGGCGGCGGTGGCGTCCTTTCCGCTCCTCAAGCTCCCCCCGCCCCCCTCCGGGGTGGTGCTCGCCTGCTTCGGCGATCCCGGACTGCACGCGCTCAAGGAGCTCGCCGAGGTGCCGGTGGTGGGGATCGCCGAGGCGGCGATGTCCCAGGCCCTGCTCCTCGGTGGGCGGTTCGGCATCCTCGCGGGCATGGCCCGGGCGGTCTCGCTCATGGATGCCCTGGTGCAGGGCTACGGGCTCGGGTCGCGCTATGCCGGGACCGAGCCGTTGGGCATCCGGGTGCTCGACCTGGAGGTGGACCGGGCCCGGACCCTGCGCGTCTTGGGGAGGGCCGCCGGTCGGCTGGCGCAGCGGGGCGCGGACGTGCTCCTGCTCGGCTGCGCGGGCCTCACGAGCTTCCGCGAAGAGCTCGCGAGCGAGACTGGCGCAGCGGTCCTCGATCCGGTCGAGGCCGGGTGCCGCATGCTGCGGGTGCTCGTGGAGAGCGGGGCGGCGACCAGCCGGGCGGGGCTCTACGCCCGGCCCGCGCCCCAGAACATGCACCGGCTCAAGACGCTGTTCGGACCCGAGCTGCGGCGGGCCCTCACGACAGGATGGCCCACTGCTCGATCGACTCGCGGACGGCCGCCTCGGCCCCGGCCGCGTCGCGCGCCACGAGGCCCTGCAAGATCTTCCGGTGGCAGCGTAGGGCGTTGAGCCCCTTTCGCTTGTTCCGATGGGTCTCCTCGATGGAGGGGGCGAAGAGGTCCAAGGTGAAGTCGTAGATCCGCTGGATGAGCTCGTTCTTCGTGGCCCGGGCGACGGCGCGGTGGAACGCGAGATCGAGCTCGGTGAGGGACTTCGGGTCCGGGTCCTTCTCCTTCACCTTCGCCGCCATCCGGTCGACCTCGCGCCCGACGACGCGGAGGTCCTCCTCCACGGCGTTGGCGAGGACCAGTTTCACGATGCCGATTTCGATGAGCTCTCGGATCTCCTTCAGCATCCGTTTGTCCGGATCGCTCAGGATCATCTGGAAGAGCAAGTGATCGAAGAGGCGCTGGCTGAGCGACTGCGAGACGTAGGTTCCATCCCCTCGCCGGATCTCCAGAACCCCGAAGGAGGAGAGGATCTTGATCGCCTCGCGGATGGACCCTCGGCTCGTGGCCAAGGTCCGCGTCAGCTCGAACTCGCTCGGGAGCCGGTCGCCGGGGCGGAGCCGTTTCGTGAGGATGAGTCGCTCGATGGTATCGATCACGGTCTCGACCGCCGACCTCCGTTCTGCGGGGTCGACCGAGACGGAGTCGAAGGGAGACGAGGTGCGCGCGGTGGTGTCGGCCAGCGAGACCACCTGTTTGGGGCTCCTCACATTAGACATCATACACCCTCCTCGAGGGCGGGAGATCCCGGACCGACGCCTTTGGGTCAGAGAGGAGCGGGTTCGCCGGCGGGAGGCGGATAGATCTTCTCGGGTGGAGCCCGACGCCTCGGCCGCTCGATGAGCTCGAGGGTGGTGCCGAGGCCCTCCTCGGTATCGAGGTAGGCATAGTGGCCGTCGCCGTCGGGACCGAAGCCGGCCCCCTCCATGGTGACCCGATAGCCGGCGGCCACGGCCTCGCGGATCGCGGACTTGATGTCGTCGACCAGGACCCCGAGGTGCTGGAGGCCATAGCCATGCGCCCGGATGAACTCGGCGTACACGGTGTCCCCGGACTTCTGCTCGATGAGCTCGATGCGGGTGGGGCCGAGGTTGGCGAGCGCCACTCGCATGGCGTAGTCCGCCGGGGCCCCGTTGCGCGTCATGTGCCGGACGAAGGGCCGCTCGTAGGTGTAGAAGTGCCAGGGCCCGATGCCGAACCGGAGCCAGTACTCCTCCACGGTACGCTCCAGGTTCTCCACGACGAGGGCGACCTGGGCCACACCCCGGTCGAGGAAGGACAGCCTCTTGCGGGTCTCGGTCACGGGGCCTCCTTGGTCCTTTCGATGGGGCCGCGTGCCCGTCAGGCGAGCAGCGCGGCGGCGGTGTCCTCGTCGGTGACGAGAACGTTCACGAGCTGGCCGGTGAGCGCCGCCCGGATGGCGTCCGTCTTCTCCGGCCCGCCGGCCACGGCGATACGGCGGGGAACGGCCGCGAGCAGAGCCGGCTCCAGGCCGACCACCCGGCCTTCGAGGCCGGTCTCGAGCATTTGCCCACGCGCGTCGAAGTGACGAAAGGCGATGTCTCCCACCGCCCCGAGCGCGAGGAGCGCGTCCAGCTCCGCCTCCGGGAGGAGGGGCCCTGGGCCGAGGAGCGCGAAGGTCTTGAGCGGCACGCCGATGCCGACGATCACGACTTCGGCGCGGGCCCCGAGCTCGAGCGCCTCCCGTACCTGGTTGTCGGCCACGAGCGCCGCCTTGACCTCCGGGGTGGCGACGATGCCGGGGGCATGGAGCAACCTGGGCCTCGCCCCGCATCGCTCGGCGAGGGCGCGGGTGAGCTCCACGCCGTTCACCCCCGCGTCCACGCTGCCGAGCCCGCCGATGATCTGGACGATCTTGAGCTCGGGGAGGTGAAGCCGGGGCAGGGCGCCCACGAAGGCCCGCAGGGCGTTGCCCCAGGTGAGTCCCACCACCTCGTGTCCGCGGATGGTCCGCGTGAAGAGCTCGGCCGCCGCGGCCCCGAGCCGGTCGACGAGCGCGAGGCGCGGGGTTCGGGGCGCGACCACGGCTTCGAGGAGCCCGAATCGCCGCTCGAGGGCACGTTCCTGCTCGACGCTCCCCGAGCCCGGAATGTTCACCGAGATCCGCACGATGCCGACGCTCCGGGCGCGGTCGAGGAGCCGGCAGACCTTCACCCGGGAGAGGCCGAGCCGCTCGGCGATCTCCTCCTGCGTCCGGTCGTCCTCGTAGTAGGCCGTTGCGACCCTATAGAGGAGTCGGAGCTCGGAAGGCTCGGGATGAACGAGGGTTTTCTGCGTGCGCACGAAAGTTCTTGCCCGGAAAAATGTTCACCGACAAGATGGGCCCGTCCGGCTGGGAAGTCAACGCCGTTCTTCGAGGAAGCGTGGGGGCCCCGAAGTCCGTCGTTTGGAGCGGGTCGGGCGAAGGCGGCGCCGCGAGGCGGCCTTTGCGCCCGGAGGAGGTCGCGGTCGTGGCTCACGTGCTCGTCATGCCTCGGCAGGGGAACACGGTCGAGTCGTGCGTCATCGTCGGCTGGAAGGTGGCCGAGGGGCAATCGGTCGGGGCCGCTGACGTGGTGTGCGAGGTGGAGACCGACAAGGCCAGCTTCGACGTGCCCGCCGGAGCCGAGGGGATCCTGCTCAAGGTCCTGCGGCCGGAGGGCGATGACGTCCCCGTCCTTTCGCCCATCGCGGTGATCGGCGCGCCCGGGGAGGACTGGGCGTCGGTTCTCGCGCCCTCCGACCGGCCGGCTTCGACGGCAGGGACGAGGGCAGGGAGCGCGGCCCCGTCCATCCCCGACTCCGCTCCGGAGGCTCCGGTCGGGAGCGAGTTGCCCCGCCGGGGTGGGCGCAGCGATCCCGCCACCCGTCCGCTCTCGCCGCGTGCGCGTCGACTCGCCGCCCTGGAAGGGATCTCCCTGTCCGGACTCGTCGGCACCGGGCCTGGGGGCCGGGTGATCGAGCGCGACGTGCGGGCGGCGCGCGTCACCTCGAGAGCTCGACCGGCCGTGGCGGTTGTCGGCGCATCCCTCTCTCCTCCTCCGCCCGTGCCGGCCCTGGCCTCCCGGGGAGAGCCGCGAGCGGGGGAGGGGGCCCACAGCGATGCGCCGGTCCGCGGGATCCGCAAGCTCATCGCCGAGCGCATGCGGGCCTCCCTCTCGACCACGGCCCAGCTTACCCTGAACGGCTCCGCGCCCGCGGCGCGGATCACGGCGCTGCGGGCGCGCTTTAAGCAGAGCGACCCCTCTCGCGGGCTCACCGGGGTGACGATCGGCGACCTCGTGCTCTATGCGGTGTGCCGCGTCCTGCCCAAGTTCCCGGCGCTGAACGCTCACCTCTTGGATGGGATGATCCGCACCTTCGAGCGCGTGCACCTCGGGCTGGCGGTGGACACGCCCCGCGGTCTCATGGTGCCGGTCCTCAAGAACGCCGACCTCCTTTCCCTGACGGAGCTCTCCTTCGAGGCGAAGCGGCTCGCGGGCAGGTGCCTCGAGGGGAAGATAGAGCCCGACGACCTCGCGGGAGCAACCTTCACGGTGAGCAACCTGGGGGCCTTCGGGGTCGAGAGCTTCACGCCGGTGCTGAACCCGCCCCAGGTCGGAATCCTGGGGGTCTGCGCGGTCACCCCCCGCCTCGCCGCGGGGCCCGACGGCAAGCCCCTGCTCGAGCCGCGGATGGGCCTCTCGCTCACCATCGATCACCAGGCCATCGACGGAGCTCCTGCAGCACGCATTCTCAAGGCGTTCGCGGACGCGATCGCGGACGTCGATCTCCTCCTCGTCCACTGAGACCACCATGCCCAAGCAGCTATTAGTGAATCCTGTCGAGGTCCGGCAACCGGGGATGCTGCAGATCCCGGGGATCCCCCTGAATCAGTACCGGCCCGACTTCCGGGCCGAGATGGATCGGTTCGGGGCGGAGGGCCTGAAGCGCCTCTGGATCGACATGGCCACGATCCGCGAGTTCGAGGCCATGCTCGACGCCTTCAAGCGTGAGGGGACCTGGGAGGGCATCTCCTACAACCACAAGGGCCCGGCCCACCTCTCCATCGGTCAGGAGGCGGCCGCGGTGGGGCAGAGCGCGGTCCTCGGTCCCGAGGACCTGGTCTTCGGCTCGCACCGCAGCCATGGGGAGATCCTGGCGAAGTGCCTGTCCGCGGCCCGGCAACTCGACGAGCAGCGGCTCAAGGAGGTCATGGAGGGCTACCTGGACGGGGAGATTCTGCGCGCCGCCGAGCGGGTGGCCCACACTGGCCTTTCCGACCTGGCCGTCTCCTTCATCCTCTACGGGACCCTGGCGGAGATCTTCGCCCGCCGCGACGGGTTCAACCGCGGGCTGGGCGGCTCGATGCACGCCTTCTTCGCCCCCTTCGGCTCCATGCCCAACAACGCCATCGTGGGCGGCTCGGCCGACATCGCCACGGGCGCGGCCCTGTTCAAGCGGATCAACCGACAGCCTGGCATGGTGATCGCCAACATCGGCGATGCCTCGATGGGCTGCGGTCCGGTGTGGGAGGCCATCTCCCTCGCGGCCATGGACCAGTATCGGACGCTCTGGCCTGGGGAAGTGGGGGGCGCCCCGCCCATCCTCTTCAACTTCATGAACAACTTCTACGGCATGGGCGGCCAGACCCAGGGCGAGACCATGGGCTACCAGGTGCTGGCGCGCGTGGGGGCGGGCGTGAACCCCGAGGCCATGCACGCGGAGCGGGTGGATGGATACAACCCGCTCGCCGTCGCCGATGCGGTCGCCCGCAAGAAGAAAGTGCTCCTCGAGGGGCGCGGGCCGGTGCTGCTCGACGTCGTCACCTACCGCGTCTCGGGCCACTCCCCCTCGGACGCCTCGAGCTATCGCTCCCGCGAGGAGATCGCCCTGTGGCAGGGCGTGGACGCCGTCGAACGGTACGGCGGGTACCTGGTCGAGAACCGGGCGGCCTCCCGGGCGGAGCTCGACGCCGCCCGCGTCGCGGTGAAGGCTCGTCTCGCGGCGGTGGTCCGGCTCGTGACCGGCGACGCCCCCTCCCGCCGGGTGGACGGTGCGTTCATCGAGTCGAAGATGCTGTCCAACGGGAGGGTGGAGCGGTTCGACGATCGGGCCCCCGAGCTCTCCCAGGACCTCTCAAAGAACTCCCGGGTGAAGGCGCTCGCCGGAAAGGCGCGGTTCGCGTTCGACGCCGAGGGCAAGCCCATCCCCAAGAGCAAGCTGTACCAGCTGCGCGACGGCCTGTTCGAGGCCCTTCTCTACCGGTTTGCCCGGGACCCCACCCTGGCGGCCTGGGGGGAGGAGAACCGCGACTGGGGTGGCGCCTTCGCGGTGTACCGGGGGCTCACCGAGGCCTTGCCCTACCACCGGCTCTTCAACAGCTCCATCTCGGAGGGCGCGATCGTGGGCTCGGGAGTGGGATACGCCCTCTCGGGCGGGCGGGCGGTGGTCGAGCTCATGTACTGCGACTTCATGGGGCGGGCGGGCGACGAGCTCTTCAACCAGGCGTCGAAGTGGCAGGCCATGTCGGCCGGGCTTCTCAGGATGCCGCTCGTGGTGCGGGTCTCGGTGGGGAACAAGTACGGGGCCCAGCACAGCCAGGACTGGACCGCGCTCGTGGCGCACATCCCCGGGCTCAAGGCCTACTTCCCCGCCACCCCCAACGACGCCAAGGGGATGCTGAACCTGGCCTTGCGGGGCACCGACCCGGTGGTCTTCTTCGAGAGCCAGCTCCTCTACGACATGGGGGAGCGGTTCGAGCCGGTGCCGGAGGGGTACTACGAGACGCCGGAGGGGGAGCCGGTCACCCGACGGAAGGGGAGCGATCTCACCATCGCCACCCTGGGGGCGACCCTGTACCGGGCCCTCGACGCCGCCGAGGTGCTGGAGAAGAAGTACGGCGTCTCCACCGAGGTCCTGGACCTCCGGTTCATCACCCCGCTCCACTATGACCTCCTCCTCGAGTCGGTCCGGAAGACCGGTCGCCTCGTTTTGGCGAGCGACGCCTGCGAACGGGGCTCGTTCCTGCACACCGTCGCCTCCAACGTGAGCCAGCTCGCCTTCGACTCCCTCGACGCGCCGGTGGCGGTGGTGGGGAGCCGGAACTGGATCACGCCGGCGGCGGAGATGGAGGAGCTCTACTTCCCCCAGCCGGAGTGGATCGTGGACACGGTGCACGAGCGGGTGCTGCCCTTGCCGGGCCACGCCCCCTCGACCGTCCAGACTGACGGGGAGCTCGCGCGTCGGGTGCGGAGCGGGGTCTAGGGCCGGCAAGGAACTGGGTTCGGCCCGGTCCGCTGCCCCGCATCTGCAAAGAGATGAAGTTCATCACCCGGGCCGAGGGGCCATACTACCTTCATCACCGGCCCTACCACCTCTGCGATCTGGAGACCCCGCAGTCAATCGCCGAGGGGGTGCTCCTGGGGAAGGTGACGGTCGCCTCCGAGAGGCTGCACTCCGAAGTGGTCTGCGTGGCCAAACGGGATCTCGGAGCCGGGCCACCTTGGAGGGCATCGGTGGGCACGACTGGTGCGGGATCCTGGTCACTCACTCCGACGCGGTAGCGCGGCGTGCGCTGCCCATCGGCATCGCCGCCGGTGCACAGGTGCTCCGCGATGTGCGCCGGGGCGAGACCATAACATTCGATCACGCCGCGCCGGACACGTCGACGTTTGTCTATCGCCTTCGCATGGTTCAGGAGTCGCTGCTGGAGGACGGTGGCCGGTGACTCCGGTGACGCTCGCAACACCGGGGGAGACCATGGCGGCGCTGGTGGTCCGCGCCCCCATGCGTTTCGCGGTGGAATTCGTGCCCGTTCCCGAGCCGCCCCCGGGTGGGCTGCTGGTCCGCGTCCAGGCCGCGGATTGTGCGGTTCAGACCTACGCACGCTCCGTTCCGGTCACCGTCGGGTCACCTTCCCCTTCACCATCGGGCACGAGGTCGCGGCCCAGGTGGAGCGGGCGGGGTGGGCTATCGGGGGCCGTGGAAGCCGGGGGACCGGCTGGCGGTGGGCCGTTGGCCCATTGCGGTGCCTGCCCCGGTTGCCTGGAGGGGAGGTATGAGCTGTGCGAGGACCAGCGGGAGCTGGGGCAGGCCTGGCCGGGCGGCTTCGCCGAGTACCTGGCGTTGCCCGAGGCGGTGGTGCGACTGGGCAATGTCCTGGGTGCGCCCGAGGGGCTCGATCCCGCGCTGGTGACCCTGGTCGAGCCGCTCCTGTATCAACGCGCAGGAGAAGGCCGCGGTCGAGATGGGGGACTCGGTGGCCGTCCTCGGGGCGGGTCCCATCGGCTGCATGCACGCGGTGCTGGCGCGGGCGCGGGGCGCTTACCAGGTCGTCCTGGTGGACGTGGACCCGGGCCGGCTGGTATTGGCAGCGCCATTCGGTGCGGACATGCGGGTAGACTCAAGCGCCGAGGATCCGGTGGCTGCCGTCCGCCGTCTTACCGCCGGGCGGGGCGCCAGCGTGGTCATCGCCGCTACGCCTTCCCCGCAGGCGGCGGTCCAGGCCGTAGAGATGGCGCGGAGAGGTGGGAGGGTGGTTCAGTTCGGCGGGCTACCGCAGGGCGAGTCTCGCCCCGGAATCGACGTGAACCGGATCCATTACGAGGGGCTGCACCTCATCGGCGTGACCACCTTCGCGCCCCGGCACAACCGCAAGGCGCTGGAGTTGATCGCCTCCGGCCGCCTGCCGGTGGAGAAGCTCATCACCCACCGGTTCCCTCTCTCGCAGTTCGAGGAAGGCGCGCGGCTGGCGCTGGCAGGCCAGGCGCTAGAGGCCGTGTTCCTGCCCTGAGCCGGCGGACCGGGCCCCGAGGCCCTCGGCCGGTCAGATCTTGTTCGCCTTAAGGATCTCGTTCGAGGTGGCCAGTTGGGAGGCGTACGGCCCCTTCCGGCGCATGAGGAAGTTCACGAACAGGCTCTCCACGATGCACATCTCGGCGATACGCTTGGAGACGATCTCACCGGAGACGTAGGCGGTGTAGACCGCGGTCTGGAGCACGAAGCGGCACTGCTTGGCCAGGGCGGAGAGCGGGAAGTTCGTGATCCCCACTATCGTTGCCCCCGCGCGAGCGGCCTCTCGCACCACGTTGAGCAGGGTGCGCGTCTGGCCGGTGTGGCTGATGGCCACCAACGCGTCGCCGGACTTCAGCTGGGAGGCGAGGACCAGTTGCAGGTCGGGGTCCACGGCATAGCTCGCCGGGAACCCGATCCTGGCCCATTGCAGGTAGGCCTCCTGGGCCACCACCGCGGCGTTACCCACCCCACAGAACATGATCGCCCTGGCCCGACAGAGGGCCTTGAGCGTGCCCTCGTAAGCCGCTACGTCGATGACCGAGGCGGTGTCGGAGATGGCCTGAGCAGAGGCATCCAGGATCTTGCGCATGACCGCGGCTGGGCCGTCGTCGGGCCGTAACCCTCGGTACTCGAACATGTCCACCCCGTCCTGCGAGGGCCGGAACTCGGCCTTGAGGTCAGGGTAGCCGCCGTAGCCCATCCGTTGCGAGAGGCGGACGATCGTGGCCTCGGAGCAGCCGGCCCGTTCGGCGAAAGCGACGATGGGCAGGTCGTGGATCTTCTCCGGATGGGCGAGGAGGAAGTCGGCAGCCCGCCGTTCCGCCTTGCGCAGCCCGGTGTAGACGGCCTGGAGCCGCACAGCGCAGTTGCGCGGGATCCGGTTGAGGCTGGGCTCGTTCATCTCACCCCCTAGAGCCGCTGGTGGATGGGCCGCAGCGCCGGGTGCAGCTCCCGGTAGACGGCCAACCGAGCGGCGTGGGCCATGTGCGAGGCGGGGTCCGGCTCGTACACTCGGGCGAACCGGACCGTCCGGCGTGCACCGGCATGCACGCTCTCAAAGACGCCGGCTCCGGTGCCGGCGAAGACGGCGGCGCCCAGGCAGGCCGCCTCCGGCACCTGGAGGGTGCGGATGGGAATACCGAGCACGTCGGCTTTCACCTGGAGCCACACGCTCGAGCGGGCCCCGCCGCCCACGGCCGACATCCACTTCACCGAGATGCCCGCCCCGCGGAGCGCCTCGAGGTTGATAGCCAGCTCGTAGGTCTGGCAGTCGAGGATGGCCTTGACCACGTCGCTGCGGGTCGAGGCCAGGGTCAGCCCGACGATGGCGCCGCGGGAGTCGGGATCACAGCTGGGGGTGCCGGCGCCGTTCAAGTGAGGAAGAAAGAGGAGCGGCGACGGTCCCTCGGGCAGCCCGGAGAGGATGATCTCGTAGGGATCCCGGCCGGTGGACTGGGCCGCCTGCACCTCGACCGCGGCCCAGGTGTCGCGGTACCAGCGCAGGAGCAGGCCGCCGACGTGATTCAGGGCAAAGGTGAACCAGCGGCCGGGCAGCGCCGCCTCGTAGCAAGGGTAGTACCCGGAGTAGAGCGAGATGGCGCGCTCGCGGGAAGAGAAGACGGTGGAGAGCACCTCGGCCGTACCGGTGGAGATGACCGCGTCGCCGTCGTCAAGCACGCCCGCGCCCACTGCACCGGCCGGTTGATCGTGAGCGCCGGTCACCAGGATCGGGGTCCCCTCGATGCCTAGCTGCCGGGCCAGGTGGGGTTTGAGCCTCCCCACGGCTGATCCGGTCTGGACCGGATCGGAGAGGAGGGAGCGGCCAATGCCCAACTCTTGGAGGAGGTCCGTTGCCCAGGCGCCCCGGGCCAGATCCCAGGCCATGGTTCGGGAGGCCATGGTCCGGTCGATGACACCGGGAGCGCCCAGCCGGCCCAGGATGAAATCGGCGTAGGTGGTGATGCGCCGGGTCCGCGCCCAGGCCTCAGGCCGTTCCTGCCGCAGCCACAGCACTTTGCAGAGCGAGTTGATGGCGTGGGGCCTCATCCCGGTCCGCAGAAAGAGCGCCTCGCCGCCGAACCGCTCCTCGCAGGCGCGGGCCTGCGGCGCGGATCGGTAGTCCATGCCCAGGATGGCCGGGTGGACCGGCACCCCAGCGCCGTCCAGGGGGATGATGGCGTCGCCCTGGACCGATAGGCTCAGGCTGGCGACCGCCGGCCGCTGTCGGCCGGTCCCGGCCGCAGCGGCCGCCTCGCGCAGCCCCTCGCAGACCAGCTGCCAGACCCGCTCCGCATTCTGCTCCGCCTTGCCCGAGCGATCGGTCTCGATCCCGTACTCCCGATACGCAGAACCCAGAACCGCCCCCTCCTCGGAGAAGAACACCGCCTTGCAGCCAGTGGTGCCCACGTCCAAGCCGATCAGGATCGCTTCGGCGGTCCGGGCGGGGGGCGGGGAGGCGACCTCATCCGAGCGGGCGCTGCTCATGGGCTGGTCCTAGCCATAGAGCTGGTCCTGGATCCGCCGGAGTTGGAGGAGCACCGACTCCCCGGGGACGTCAACCATGTCGTACGTGAGCACCGTGTCCTTGGGCACGCGGGTCCTCACCGAACATCCCTTGGCCAGGCCGAGTGGAAGCAGGCGCTCGCGCCGGGCGACCTCGGCCAGATCGATCGACCCGCGGTAACAGAACTCGCCGATCCCATCGAGCACCTGGCCAGGCTCGAGGGGGCGCTTGGTGACGGCGATGCACTCTGACACCAGGGCGTCGCGGGGGTGGCCCGAGGACTCACCGTAGAGCACGCAGTGCGCCACGGTGAGCGGCACCTCTAGCGAGCAAAGGTGGAAGGGTCGAAAGAGCGTGTAGTAGGGACCGTCCCCCATGTCTCGCTGGACCAGCCCCTCGCGGATGCGGACGTTGTCGGTGGTGACGAGCAGGAACACACCCGGGTGGACGCCGATCGCGAAGTCGACCACGCCCTTGCGCTTGAGCACGCCACCGTCCTGCTCCGGCACAAACACCCGGGTGAGGTCCGCCACCGTGGCCCGGGCGCCGTGCATGCCCCGCACGTCGGGCACGAGCCCGGTGGCGTTGGAGACGGCGGCCATCTCCACCGCGGTCTTGCTACCGTCGACGAACTCGCAGAGCATCCGGGCGCTCATCTTGCGCCGTGCCGCCTTGTCCCGCTCGGTGTCCGGAGTGGCGTAGTGGTCGAGGGGGTTGTTCTTCCCCTTACCGGCGGCGACGATCTCGAACCCCAGCGCATGGGCGAAACGGTATAGCTCGAGGATGGCCGCCGGTTCGTCGCCGGCGGCCCAGCTGTAGACCACGCCAGCGTTGCCGGCCATGCGCCGAAGAATGGGGCCGATGGTGACGTCGCACTCTACGTTCATCATCACGATGTGCTTCTTGTGATCGATGGCGTCGAGCGCCAGCACGGCGCCCAGTTCGGCCAACCCGGTGGCGTCGACGACCGCCTCTACGGTGGAGAGGCGGGTGGCGACGCGGTGGTTGGTGGTGGCCACCCGCCGCCCAGCGCGGACCGCACGCTCCGCCTCAGCTGGGTCGTCGGTGCGCACTACCTCGACCTTCTTCTTGGCCAAGCCGTAGGCGGCGGCGGCGCGGTCGGCGGTCAGGTCGACCACCACCAAAACCTCCATGCCCCGCATCTCGCCGATCTGGCAGATGATCTCGGTCCCCATCTGCCCCGCGCCGACGATGGCCACCGCCACCGGGCGTCCGGCCTGCTCGCGCTCCTCTAGCTTGGTGTCGATCTCGTGCATGGTCTCGCTTCCTCGAGGCACCGGGGCAGCCGCGCCCGGTGCGTGCCTCCGGTGGTCATGGCTTGACGAGGACCTTGAGCGCCCGCCCCTCGGCAGCCGCCTGGAACCCCTCCAGCACCTGGTCGAGATCGACGACCAGGGTGAAATAGAGGTCGGGGCGGATGTGCCCGGCGGCGATGGTGGCCAGCGCTCTCTCGTGCATGTAGGCCGGGTAGGAGAACGCGCCCATCACCACGATCTCGCCGTAGTGGATAAGGTTTGCGTCGAAGGTGCTCTCCGGGCTCTGTTTGGGGAGGCCACCGAAGAGGACGACCTTGCCCCGCTTGCGGACGGCCCGGACCGCCTGCCCCTGGGTGGCGGCGACTGGCGTGGCTACGATGGCGACGTCGGCGCCGAGGCCTCCGGTGGCGGCCCGGACCGCCTCGACGGTGTCGGTCCTCCCGGCGTCGATGAGCAGGTCCGGGGAGAAACGCTCCGCCTCCTTCAGCCGGGCCAGCCCCGCCATGATCACCCGGGCGGCGCCCCGGGCGCGGGCGACCTCCAGGTGCAGGCAGCCGATGGGGCCGTCACCGACCACGAGGACGGTGTCGCCCAGCCCCACACCGGCGTTTTCCTGGGCGGCGAGGACCGAGGAGGCTGGCTCGGAGAGCGCGGCGTGGTCGAGCGACAGCTTCTCCGGGATGCGGTGGACCATCCCGTGGGTCAGAACCTCCTCGGGCAGGTGCACGTACTCGGCGAACCCGCCGGGCCAGTGGGTGCCCACCATCCGGTGGTGGAGGCACAGGTTTACCAGCCCTCGCTTGCAGTAGAAGCACTCCCCACAGCAGACATCGGGGGCGACGGCGACCCGGTCGCCCACGCGGAAACGGCGCACGGCCAACCCGACCTCGGCAACGACCGCGGTGAACTCATGCCCCATGACCTGCGCGCCCACCTCGGCTTTGAGCCCGCTGCGGAAATTGCGGACATCGGAGCCGCAGATGCCGCAGGCGTGCACGCGGGCCACGATGTCCCGCGGACCACAGGCGGCGAGTTCCACCTCGCGCACCACCATTCGGCCGGGCCCCTCGAAGACGGCGGCGCGCATCTTCACGAGGTCACTCCTTCCCCGAGAGAAGCCGCTCCCCGACCGCGCCAGAGGGATGGATGATGGCGAACTGCTCGCGGGTGTAACCGGTGTAGGCCACAAGGGCGATGCAGGCCGCGTCGAATACGGCCACCACCGCCATGGTGCTGGTGGTGGCCAGCATGTTGAAATCGTCTGCCTCGCGCTCCACCCGGACCTGAACCAAGACGTCCGCGGCACGGGCCAGGGGCGACCCTTCGTCCTCGGTCACCCCGACGATGGCGACCTTCTTGGCCTGGAGGGAGGGGACGAGGCCGACGATCTCCCGCGAGCCCCCGCCCTTGGAGATGAGGATGGCCACGTCCCCGGGCTGGACCGCGCCGAGGCCGCCGTGGACCGCGTCGGCCGGGGGAAGGAAGAAGGCCGGCCGCTCGACGCAACAGAGGGAGTGAGCGATCTTCCGGGCGGCCGCGGCCGAGGTCCCCACCCCGGCCACCGCCACCCGCCCCTTGCAGTCGCCCAGCAGCCGAACCAGCCGCTGGAAGGCCTCGCGGTCGACCACCCTCTCCAGCCGTGACAGCTCCCCGGCGGCGATGGCCCAGGTGCGCCGGGCTCGCTCCCAGATGTCTGCCTGCTCCGGCATGCACACGCTCCCGCAGATTGAACGCGGGCCATGGTAGGCCCGGGTGCCGCGCCTGTAAAGGTCGAGTTTCAGATGAAAGCCGTTTGGATGAAAAATGGGTGGCCACAGGATCCGCGTTTACGTCAAGCCGCGGGCAAAACTTTTCATTCAATTCTGGACTCTATGAAAATTCGGCCTTGACAGACCCGCGCAGGCTGGTACCTTCCGCCCAACAACCGCGGAGGCGCGTATGAGGAACGGGAGGACCGTTTTCGGGGTCGTGGTGGGCACGCGCGGGTGTTTCAACTCCAAACTCGCCACGGCGGGGCGAGCCACGTTGCTGGCCAAGTTGGAGGCCCTGGGCTTCGAGGCGGTGATCCTCCCCTCCGATGCCACTCTCACCAGTGCGGTGGAGGGCCGGCCCGACGGGCTGAAGTGCGCCAAGCTCTTCCGCGAGCACCGGGACGAGATCGACGGGGTGGTGGTAACTCTGCCCAACTTCGGCGACGAGTTGGGCGTCGTCCATGCGGTGAAAGGTGCCGGGCTGAACGTGCCGGTGCTGCTCCAGGCTTGCGACGACCACCTCGACCGGCTCTCCACTGCCGAGCGGCGCGACGCCTTCTGCGGAAAGATCTCGGTGGCCAACAACTTCTATCAGTACGGGATCCCCTTCACCGACACCACCTTCCACAGCTACGACCTGGAGAGCGACCTGATGACGGCGGACCTGCGCCGCTTCGAGCAGGTTTGCCGCGTCCACAATGGGCTGCGCAACGCTCGCATCGGCGCCGTGGGGGCCCGGCCCGGCGACTTCCAGACCATGCGATCGTCCGAAAAGCTACTGCAGGCGGCGGGCATCACCGTGGTCACCTGCGACCTCTCGGAGATCCTGGGCGCGGCCAGCCGGCTGGACGGCGCGGCAGCTGCCGTCCAGGCCAAGGTGAAGGCCATCCGAGACTACGGTCGGGTGGCGCCCGAGGCGGTACCGGACCACGTGGTGCGCCAGGCCAAGCTGGGAGTCGCCCTGGACGAATGGATCGCCAAGAACGAAGTGCAGGCCGCGGGGATCCAGTGCTGGACCAGCGTGCAGCAGAACTATGGCTGCGCCACCTGCCTCTCCATGAGCATGCTGGGTGATGCCCTGGTGCCCTGCGCCTGCGAGACCGACGTTACCGGTGTCATCTCCATGTACGCGCTCACCCTGGCCACCGGCAAAGCGTCGGCCCTGCTCGACTGGAACAACAACTACGCGCAGGACCGGGGCAAGTGTGTGTGCACCCACTGCTCCAATTTTCCCCGCAGTTTCGTCTTCGGGAAGGACTCGCCGGAGAAGCTGGAGATCTCCTATCTGGACGTGCTGGGCACGACGCTCGGCCACGACAATTGCTTCGGCGCGGTCAAGGGCAAGGTCCGGGCCGGGGACATGACCTTCCTGCGTGTCACCACCGACGATGCGCGCGGCCAGATCAAGGCCTACCTGGGCGAGGGAGAGTTCACGGACGATCCCTTCGCCATGTCCGGCGGCATAGCTGTCTGCCGCGTGCCGGAGCTCCCCAAGCTTCTGCGCTACATCATCAAGAACGGCTTCGAGCACCACGTGGGCATGGTCAGGGGCCACTGCGCCGACGTCCTCGAGGAGGTCTTGGGCAACTACCTCGGCTGGCCGCTCTACCGGCATGGCTGAGGGAAGGCCCCCGCCGGCAGCCGGCGAGGCAGCGGCCGCTGGCTTCCTCGCCGCAGAACGGGGCGGCGACAAGGGGATGTCGTGGTGTCGAGAACAGGCAACATCGAATAGAGGCACGAACGGAAGCAGCGCGTACATCTCGAGCGGGCCGTGCGCCACACGGTCAGGAGGAATCGTGAAATGAAGCTCCGCATCAGTCTCCTCGTCGCCGCCGGGCTGCTGGCCGCGGCCATCGCCGTGCCGCGGGGCACCCACGCGGCCAACAAGAAGCTGACCATCGCCTTCTCCTTCCAGGACCTGGAAACCGAGTTCTGGGTGGCCGGACACAAGGCCATCGCCGAGACTCTGGCCAAGCGCGGCTTCAAGGTGATCGAGAAGAACTGTTCCAAGGACGCCAACCTGCAGCTGGAGCAGGTGAAGGGGCTCCTCACCCAGAACGTGGACGGCGTGATCATCATCCCGGTGGACGGTGAGCTCGCGGTGACCATCGGCAAACTGGCCAATCAGGCCCAGGTCCCCTATGGCGTGTTCAACCGGCCTCCCTCCAACAAGGAGGCCAAGGCGCTGGTCGTGGTGGCCGATAACCGCAAGATTGCTGCCGACGCCGTCGACTACATGGCCCAGCAGGCTAAGAAGTTGGGACGCAAGGTGACCCCGGCGATCATGGTTGGCGACCTAGGCGACCCAAACGCGGTGGGCCGGCGGCAGGGCTTCTACGACATCATCGAGAAATACCCGGATCTGTGGACCGGCAAGCCCATCGAGATCCCGACCAAGTGGGATGCCAACGTGGGCCTGGCCAACCTCCAGTCTGCGGTCCAGGCCAACCCCAACATCGACTTCCTGTTCACCAGCTCGGACTTCCTATTCCCGGTGATCAAGTCGGTGCTGGCGCCGCTGGGCAAGTGGGAGAAGAGCGGGAACCAGAAGCACGTCATCCTGGGTGGGCTAGACGGCGACAAGACCGCCTGCGGCTTGATCCGGGACGGCTACCTCGACTCGACGGGTGTCCAGAACCTGTTCGCCGAGGCGGAGATGATCACAGACGCTATCACCGCGGCGGTGAGCGCCGGGGAGAAGACGCCGGAGAAGTGGATGGACGATCACGGGTTCGCCCTCACCCAGGCGAACTTCAAGCAGCGGCACCTGGACATGTGGGGTTGCCGGCTCCTCGAGGGCAAGTAGAGTCGGGTGCCACTTGACCTCGGCTCGGCCGGGGGAAAGGCTTCCGGTGACCGGCGCGGGCGTGCCTCCCTCGCCGGTCACCGACATGCATGCGCGGCCGGAACCCCATGACCACCGAGAGCGGATCGGTTGATCCTCCCCCCGGGGGTGACGTCGTCCGGGAGCCGGGTCCGGTGGCGGACGCCGCCCTGGCGGCTCCCCTTGCCGCCTGGTGGTCACGCGCTCGGCTGAAGAAGCTGGGGCGTGCAGCGCTGCTCTCGGAGTACTTCGTTCTCTATCTGAGCTTCCTCTACATGCTGGCCCTGGGGCCATTCCTGCCCCAGCTCTTCGCCGCGCAGAACCTCGCCGACCTGGTGTCGAACATCTGGCCGCTCTTGGTGGTCGCCATCGGACAGAACTTCGTCCTCATCACTGCCGGCATCGACCTCTCCCAAACGTCGAACATGGCGCTGACGAGCGTCATCGGGGCGGTGCTCATCGTCACCGCTTGCGACCCCGTCCTGTTCAGCAAGTGTCCGCTGTGGGGGACGCTCCTCAGCGAGCAGGGTGGGCCGCTGGCGGGCATGGCCCTGGGCGTGCCCATCGCGGTGCTGACCATGCTGGTCATCGGCTCTCTCATCGGCTGGGTAAACGGGGTGGCGGTGGCACGTTTCAAGATGCCGGCCTTCATGGTGACGCTGGTCTCGATGATGTTCTTCAGCGCGGTGGCCATCTACCTGCCCAAATCGGAGAACATCCGCAACCTCCCCCACGCCTTCAATGTCCTGGGCAAAGGGGCCATCGGCCCTGTTCCCATCCCTCTGCTCGTGGGGGTGGGCGTGGCCATCGGCGCTCACCTCTTGCTCTCGCGGACGCTGTTCGGGCGGCGGCTCTACGCGGTTGGCACGAATCCCGTGGCCTCCACGATCTCCGGCATCCCGACCGCCCGGATCATCACCCAGGCCTACGTCCTGGCCGGCTTGTGCGCCGCGCTGGCCTCGGTGCTCTACTCCGCCCGCCTGGAGATGGGCCGGCCCACGCTGGCCCGCACCCAGTTCATCGACATCGTCGGGGCCAACGTCATCGCCGGAGTGAGTCTCTCCGGCGGGAAAGGGAAGATCACCTGGACCGCCTTCGGGGTGATCTTCTTCGTGCTCTTGGCCAACACCCTCAACCTGCTCGACCTCCCATTTTACACCATCGATATCGTGAAGGGCCTGGTCATCTTCGGTGCCGCCTTCCTGGATGTGCTGCGTACGCGGGCTGCGGCCCAGAGCCACTGAGGCCACCATGGACTTGGGCGCGGATCAACAGAAGACCTCCCTCGAGGTGGGCGACGGGGGCGCCTTCCAGTTCCTGGGCGTGGGCAAGAGCTTCTTTGGCGTGCCGGTGCTGAAGGACGTCACCTTGACGCTTCGCCCGGGTACCGTGCTCGGGCTGGTGGGAGAGAACGGTGCCGGCAAGTCTACCCTGATGAACGTGATGGGTGGGGTGCTCCGGCCCGACACCGGGCGGATGCTGCTGGGCGGCGCGTCCTATGCGCCGGCGGGCCCGGAGGACGCGCGGGGGGCGGGGATTGGGTTCATCCACCAGGAGCTGAACCTGTTCAGCAACCTCTCGGTGGCGGAGAACATGTTCATCGAGTCGTTCCCGACGCTGGGGCGCATACCAGCCATCGACCGGCGCCGGATGGCGGCGGGGACGCGCGAGCACCTGGCCCAGATCGGCCTGGACATCTCCCCGAGCGCGCTCGTGGAGACGCTCTCCCCCGGCGAGCGCCAGCTAGTGGAGATCGCCAAGGGCCTGGCCATGAGCCCACGGATCTTCATCTTCGACGAGCCCACGACTTCGCTCACCGCCAAGGAGACGAGGCAGCTCTTCGACATCATCCGCACGCTCCGCGCCCGGGGCACGAGCATCATCTACATCTCCCATATCCTGGGCCACGTGGCCGAGCTGGCCGACGAGGTTGCAGTGCTGCGGAACGGCGAGCTGGTGGCCGATGGCCCCGCCGCCGAGTACCCGATCCCCCGGATGATCGCCAGTATGGTGGGGCGAGACCTGAAGAGCATGTTCCCGCCCAAGGCAAGCCAGCCGCAGCCGGAAGTGCTCTTGCGGGTGGAGGGGTTGTCGCAGGCCGGGATCGTTCGCGACATCGAACTCACCGTGCACAAGGGGGAGATCGTCGGTCTGTTCGGCCTCATGGGCTCGGGCCGGACGGAGCTGGCCCGGATGATCTTCGGGGTGGACCGGTACGAGCGCGGAACGGTGCGGGTGGGGGACGCCTTGCTCCCGCGGGGGAACCCGCGGGCCGCCATCGAGCGGGGCATGTCCTTCGTCACCGAGAACCGACGCGAGGAGGGGCTGCTGATGAACGTCTCCATCGCCGACAACATCGGCCTGGTGGCGCTCCCCGAGTTCGCCCGCCCCATCACCGGCTACCTCCGGCGCAGGCGGCTGCAGGAGGCCACCGATGAGAAGGCCCGAGAGCTGCGCATCAAGGCCGGCTCCTACGAGGAGCAGCCGGCCAAGAGCCTCTCCGGCGGGAACCAGCAGAAGGTGGTGCTGGCCAAGTGGCTCCTGGCCGCGCCCCGCATCCTGCTGGTGGACGAGCCTACCCGCGGAATCGACGTGGGCGCGAAATACGAGGTTTACACCATCATCGGGGAGCTGGCCCGGCGCGGCTCGGGGGTGCTCTACGTCTCCAGTGAGTTGGAGGAGCTGTTGGCGGTGGCGGATCGCATCCTGGTCATGAACCGGGGCGAGATCGTAGGCCGGTTCGAGCGGAACGAGTTTGCCGAGGAGCGGGTGATGCGGGCGGCGTTCCGCCATGGCGAGGGGGTGCGCGCGTGAAGCTCATGGAGACGCGGGCATCGAGGGCGATCCTGCGCAACACCACCGGCATCCTCTTCGTGCTGGTGTTCCTGATATTCGGCATGTTGGCGCGCAACTTCCTCACCTTGACCAACCTCCAGGTAGTCCTCTCCAACTCGTCCTACATCGGGATCATCACGGTCGGGATGACCTTCGTGCTGCTCGTGGGCGGCATCGACCTCTCGGTGGGGTCCATCATGTACCTGTCCGCGGTGGCCACGAGCCTGGTAGTCAACGACCTTGAGCTGTCGCCGTGGCTGGGGGTGGTCGCCTGCCTTGGGGTGGGGCTGGTGTTTGGGGCGTTCAACGCCTTCGCCGTCACCAAGCTGGGCATCGTCCCCTTTGTGGCTACGCTCGTCACCATGATCGCCGGCCGCGGCCTGGGGCTTCTGGTCACCCAGTCGGTGCAGCTCGACTTCCCCGACAGTATCACGCTGCTCGCGACCGTGCGCCTGGGCGGGGTCCAGCTGAATATCCTCATCTATGCCCTGGTGGTGGCGGCGGCGGCGCTCTTCCTCATCCGGACGCCCTGGGGGCGCCGGATCTACGCGGTGGGCAACGACCCCGAGGCCGCGCGCAAGGCCGGTCTCAAGGTGCAACGGATCATCGCCTCCACCTACGTGATAAGCGGTGTCTGCGCCGCCCTGGGCGGCTTCGTTTCCATCGCCCAAATCGGGCGGGTCCCGGCCAGCTTCGGCCGCAACAGCGAGTTCGACGCCATTGCCGCGGCGGTGCTCGGTGGGGTGAGCCTATTCGGCGGGGTGGGAACGGTTTTCCCTGGGGCGCTGTTGGGTACGGTGATGATCCGCGTGATCCAGGCCGGCCTGGTGGCCAGGAACGTCGACATCTACATCCAGCCCATCATCATGGGCGCGATCATCTTCTTTGCCGTACTTCTCGACGCGCTCCGTAACCTACAACTCAAGAAGCTGGGGCGGCGTAACATCATGAAGCTGGAGACGTGAACCCCACGGCGACCATCGCCGCTGCCCTGGCGCGGGCAGCGGCGCCGGTACCCAATCCCGCCGCAAAGCGGTGGGCTGAAGTGGAGAAGGAAGGAGCCACCCCAGCGCGGTCCAGGGCCCGCGGCCGGCCCCGCCTGTACGGCCGTAGCAGTCGATCACCAAAGCAGAACTTCACGCAAGGAGTTCTCACATGAACCAGCAGCACGTGTCGATTCGATGGGCAGCGGTCGGCGTTCTCGCCGCCCTGTGCGCTGTCCTTCCGGTGACGGCCTCGGCCGCGAAGAAGCCGGCCACGATGATCGGGTACGCCGCACCGGGCCTGTACGGCGGGCAGCTCTACATCCAGACGAGCCTGGTGGACAACGCCAAGACCCTGACCTGGGGCGTCGTCACCACCAATGCCAACTCCGATCCGCAGAAGCAGAACAACGACATCGACTACCTCATCTCGCTCGGGGTGAAGGCGATCGTGACCGTGCCGGAGGACAGCGCCGGGATCTGCGCCGCGGTGGAGAAGGCCAAGGCGGCGAAGATCCCCTTCTACACCATCGACCGCTCGCCGGCGGGCTGCAAGATCAACATGACCGTGCTCTCCGACAACCGGTTGGCGGGCCAGCAGGCCGCCCAGGTCATGGTCGACGAGCTCACCAAGAGGAACGGCTCGCCGAAGGGCAAGGTGCTCGAGATCACCGGCAACCTGAGCCAGAACGTGGGACAGCTGCGCCGCGACGGGTTCCACGACGTGGTGGACAAGTACAAGGACATCACCGTGATCCAGAAGGTGGGCGATTGGGACGCCGCCAAGGGGCAGCAGATCGCCATCGACGTCCTCTCCGCCAACCCGGATCTGGACGGCATCTACATCCACTCGGACAACGTGTACGGTCCGGGTACCAAGGCGGCGATGGATCAGCTGGGCCGGTTCCACAAGCGAGGCGAGAACGGGCACATCATCATCACCGGCGTCGACGGCGGCCCCTGGATCCTGGAGGCCATCCTGGACGGCGTCGCCGACGGGGCCGGCTCGCAGCCGGTGAGCGACTTCGGGATCGTGGTGAAGTGGATCGATCAGGAGCTCAAGGGGAAGCCCGTGGCCGAGGGGGAGGTCACCCAGGCGGGCGCCCCCTGGTCGCCGGCCCACGTGAGGAAGAACAAGGACGGCACCATGGAGCTCTTCCTCGCCACGACCAAGGTCACGGCCGACAACATCTCGAACCCCGCGACCTGGACCAACATGGACAAGAACTACAAGATGCCCGCCCGCTAGGGCCGGGCTCGATCGAGCGTCAGGGCTCGCCCCGGGGGAGCGACTTCGTCGCCTCCCCGGGGCGAGCGGTGGATGGAAGCATGGACACCGAGGCCTACCTGGTCGAGATGAAGGGCGTGACGAAGGACTTCCCCGGCGTGCGGGCCCTCGCCGGGGTCGATTTTCGGCTGCGCCAGGGGGGCGAGCTGCGAGGCCTGGTGGGGAAGAACGGCGCCGGCAAGTCCACCCTCATGAACGTGCTCACCGGCGTCTATCCCTCCGACGCCGGGGAGATCGTGGTGCGCGGCAAGAGCTTCGCGCGGATGACGACCACCCTCTCCCGGCAGCTGGGGATCGCCTGCGTTCACCAGCACTCCCAGCTCGTCGGCCCTCTCAGCATCGCCGAGAACGTGTTCTGCGGAGCTTTGCCTACCGGCCGGCTCGGCCTGGTGGACTGGGACACGGTGAACCGGGAGGCGGAAGAGCGGCTCGGCCGCCTCGGCCTCGCCATCGACGTACGCCGCAAGGTGGAGGGGCTCTCGGTGGCGGAGCGCCAGATCATCGAGATCGCCAAGGCCCTCTTCGCCGAGGCCCAGGTGATCATCCTGGACGAGGCCACCGCGCCCTTGCCCAAGAGCGACGTGGAGCTGCTCTTCGGGTTCGTGAGGCGCCAGCGGGAGAAGGGAGTGGCCTTCGTCTACATCTCCCACTACCTCGAGGAGATCTTCGAGCTCTGCGAGAACGTCACGGTCATGAAGGATGGCCGGAACATCGGAGACTACGCGGTCTCGGAGCTCACCCCCCCGGCTCTCATCCGCGCCATCAGCGGGGTGGAGGTGGAGCGGTTCCGCCACGCTTCGGCCGCATCGGGCGGCAGGCCGGTGCTCGAGGTACGCGATCTGAGCCGCCCGGGATCGTACAGCCATGTGTCGCTCACCCTGGCCCGGGGCGAGATCGTGGGGCTGACCGGCCTCGAGGGTTGCGGCAAGGACTCCCTGGCGCGCGGGCTCTTCGGGCTCGAACCCGCGGGGCAGGGAGAGGTCCTCTTGGACGGCTCGCCCTACCACGCCTCCGACCCGCGCGAGGCCCTGGACCAGGGCCTCGCCTATCTGCCCAGGGACCGCCACGGGCTCGGCATCATCGGAGCCCGGTCCATCCAGGAGAACATCACCCTTCCCATCCTCTCGCGCCTCACCAACGCCGCCGGCCTCCTCTCCGCCCGGAAGGAGACCGAGCTCGTCTCCCGGCTCATCGCCCTCTTGGACGTGGTCACCCCTTCGGCGGCCCAGCCGATCCAGTTCCTCTCCGGGGGCAACCAGCAGAAGGTGGTCTTCGCCAAGCTCGTGAGCGCCAGCCCGCGCGTGCTCCTGCTGGACGAGCCGACCCAGGGAGTCGACGTCCAGGCCAAGGTGGAGATCATGAAGATCATCGACCGGCTCTCACGCGAGCAACAGGTCGCCACCCTGGTCATCTCCGAGGAGATCGGCGAGCTCCTCGATGTCTGCGATCGGATCCTGGTGATGTTCCGGGGGCGGATCGCCGCGGAGTTCGAGACCAGCGACCCCGGTACCACCGTCGAGCGCATCCTGCGCGCGGTGGAAGGAGCGGCCCAGTCGTGAGATTCCTCCGGACTAACTCCGTCCCCGCACTGCTCGACAACCTCATCTGGGTGCTGCTCCTGCTGAGCGGGCTGGCCTTCTCCTTGCTCACCGAGCAGTTTCTGAGCGTGAATAACCTGGTCAACATCCTGGTCCACTCCTCGGTCCTGGGGATCATGGTCATCGGCCAGAGCTTCACCCTC
This sequence comes from Anaeromyxobacter sp., assembly GCA_035686075.1. Classification (GTDB taxonomy): domain Bacteria; phylum Myxococcota; class Myxococcia; order Myxococcales; family Anaeromyxobacteraceae; genus Anaeromyxobacter. The sequence goes on along the minus strand of DASRZU010000039.1, from coordinate 24,246 downwards.
ATCACCGGCAACTTCGACCTCAGCGCCGAGTCCACCCTGGGGCTAGTGGCGGTGGTGGGCGCCTTTCTCCTCGCTGCCTCGGGCGAGCCGGCCAACGGGAGCGGGCTCATGCTCCACCCGATCCCGACCGTGGGGGTGATGCTCGCCCTGGGTCTCCTCATCGGGGCGGTGAACGGGCTGCTCATCACCCGGATGCGCATGAACAACTTCGTGGTGACGCTCTCGATGATGATCATCGTGCGCGGCCTGGCCTTCCTCCTCACCCAGGGGAAGACCGTCACCCACCTCCCGGAGTCGTTCAAGGTGCTCGGGCACGGTCTCATCGGTCCGGTGCCCGTGAGCGTCATCGTCCTCATCGCCGCCTTCGCCGTCGCTGCGGTCGTCACCCAGAGCACCCGCTTCGGCCGGGATCTCTACGCGGTGGGGGGAAACCGGGACGCCGCGTTGGCCTCCGGGATCGACCCCGATCGGAGGATCCTGCACGTCTACCTCATCAGCGGGGCCCTGGCCGCCTTCGCCGCCTGGGTGGAGCTGGGGCGGCTGGGGGTGGGGGCCACCCGCATCGGGGAGGGGATGATCTTCGAGATCCAGGCCGCGGCGGTGATCGGCGGCATCAGCCTCTTCGGCGGGCGGGGGACGATGATCGGGGCGCTGGGGGGCGTGCTGCTCCTCTCCGTCATCAACTCCGGCCTCAACCTGATGCAGGTGTCCGGGTTCGCCATCGACATGGTGCGCGGCATCGTCATCCTGGCGGCGATGCTCCTGGACGCCCAGAAGCTGCGTTACCGGCAGCCGGCCAGCCAGCAGGCGCCGTCCGCCCGGCTGGCGGCCTGAAGCTCCGAGGGAACCCATGAGAGCTCAAAGGCTCATCCCCGCTCTCCTCGATCATCTGATCTGGCTCCTGCTCTTGGCGGTGGTTGCGTTCTTTGCCCTCACCACCCGGAACTTCCTCACCGGCGCCAATTTCATCAACATCCTCTTCAACGCCTCGGTGCTCGGGGTGCTGGTCATCGGTCAGAGCTTCACCCTCCTCACCGGCAACTTCGACCTCTCGGCCGAATCGACCCTTGGCCTGTGCGGACTGCTGGGCATCTTCTTCATCACCAAGGCGGGGCCGCCGCTCTACGGCAGCGGGCTCATGCTCCCGCTCTGGCTCACGATCCTGCTTATCCATGTCATCGGCCTGTGCATCGGCTGGGTGAACGGGGTCCTCATCACCAAGATGAAGGTGAACAACTTCGTGGTCACGCTGGCGATGCTGATCACGATACGGGGAGTGACGCTGCTCGTGAATAACGGCCAGACCGCCTACAGCACCTCGAAGGCCTACAACTGGCTGGGGCTGGCCAAGGCCGGACCCATTCCCGTCCCGGTGATCGTGTTCTTGGTTCTCTTCGTCCTGGGGAACGTGGTCGTGGCTCGCACCCGCTTCGGGCGGGAGCTCTACGCCATCGGGGCGAACCGGAGCGCCGCCTTGGCCTCGGGGGTGCGGCCCGAGCGGCGGATCATACAGGTGTACGTGCTGAGCGGGCTCCTCGCCGCCTTCGCGGGCTGGATGCTCTCGGCGCGCCTCACCAACGCCATGAGCTCGATGGGCAAGGGGATGATCTTCGAAGTGTTCGCCGCCGCCGTCATCGGGGGGGTGAGCCTGAAGGGCGGCCAGGGGAGCCTCCTCGGCGCGCTCGGCGGCGTGCTCCTGCTCACCACCATCGGGGCCGGTCTCAACCTCATGGACGTCTCCGTGTACTGGGTTCAGGCCATTCGCGGGATTATCATCCTCGTGGCCATGACCATCGAGGCGCAGAAGGTGCGGGTGGCGAGCGCTCCGGTGCGGGATCGGGGAGCGGCCGACGCCGGCGCGGGCCCGCGGGCCACCGGGGGGCTGTCCGCGGCGTGAACCCGAGGGCGGGGCGGCAAGAGGCTACCTTCGAGGGGCGACCCCGCTCCTCTCGGGAGCGCGGGGATGGCCCGGCCATCGCCCGGGCGCTTTACGAAGAGGGTGCGCCGGTCGCGTTCACCGGGCGAGGATCGTGAATATCTCCACCTGCTCCGGGCGCGAGGCCACCCGGAGCCCTCGCTCGCACCTCCGGGCGAGTCGGTTCCCTCCTCAGCGCACCAAGAGCCAGGGGGTGTCCAGGGTCAGGTCGCCGCTCGTGAACGGCCGCGTGGGCCAGCGGCCCGTGGCGGAGAGGAACTGGCGCTTTCCGTCCAAGGTCAGGCTCAGCTCCTCCACCTTGGCCCCGGTGACGGTCACGAACCAATCGAAGACCTGGCCGTCGCAGACGGTCCGCTCCGGGTCGGCGGCGGCGGCCGGCTCGACGAGGGCGTAGCCGGTCGGACCGCCGGGGAAGTGCAGCTCCCAGTCGTCCGGGAAGCCGAGCCGCTCGTAGAGCGCCCGGCGCGCCTCGAAGATGGCGCGGAAGCGGTTATGGGGCAGACACATGGAGAGGGTGAGCACCTGGAGCCGGCAGGCGGCCTCGTAGCGGCGCTCGAGGTCGGGCGGCACCGACCCGCCCAAGCAGACCATCCGAGTCACATTGGCGTGGAGCCCCCGCAGGCGGACCGCGGAGTGGAGGAGGGCCACGTTCCCGATGCGCGCTCCCGAGGGGAGCGGGTGCCGGTAGCGGGAGATGCGGTCGCTCCCGGCCACCAGCATGACATCGACCGTCATCCCCTCGCGCTCGTAGTCGGCCGAAAGGCTCGCCGCCACGGCGGCCTCGGTCTGGTCGGGATCGAGCGCGTCCGCCGCCCGGCGGAGGATGGACTCGGTGCGGGCGCCCAGCTCTCGGCAGCGCTCGATCTCCAGGGGGGCGAGGGGATGCTGGAGCCGGGCGAACGCGCGCGGGTCGACCTCGGCCCCGGAGACGCTCAGGTCGGAGAGGACCCGGCCCTTGCCACACAGCTCCAGGGCCTGAGCCTCGAGGGAACCCTGGTGCCACCTCAGGGGAACCACCTCGACGGAGGTTCCCGCGAGCTCGTCGTCGTGGATGCGGGCCGCGTCCATGGTGTACGCCACGAGCTTCAGGGCCTCGGGCGTGACCACCAGGACTCCCACCCCGCTCTCGACGGTCCGCACCACCCGGTTGTCCCCACCGGTGGTGATCCAGGCGAAGTCATCCTGACGGCCGAGGAGCGCGGCCCGGTAGCCGCCCTGGCGCAGGAAGGCGCGGAGCTTCTCGACCTTGACGGCAAACTCCCTCCGCTCGAGCTCATTCATCGGTGCCTCCTCGGTACCCGGTGGCTGGGGGTGGGCTCCCCGGCGACCGATCCGGCAGTTCCCGCCTCTCAGGCCTCACCGCGGGGAAGGGGGTAGCGGCCGTGCTTGTGGGTGGCCTCGGCCATGGCCAGGACGTTCTCCGGGGGCACGTCCGGCTGGATGTTGTGGACCGAGGCCACCACGTAGCCGCCCCCCGGCCCGAGGTCCCGGATCCGCCGGCGCACCTCTCCCTCGACCTCGGCCGGGGTCCCGTGGGGGAGGACCCTCTGGGTGTCGATCCCGCCCCAGAACGTCACCCGGGAGCCGAAACGCGCCTTGAGCCCCGCGGTGTCCCCCATGGCCGAGACCTGCACCGGGTTGAGGATGTCGACGCCGATCTCGATGAGGTCGTCGACGAGCTCGTTCACGCAGCCGCAGGAGTGGTAGAAGAGCTTCGCCGGGGTGAGGGCGTGCACCGCCTCGAAGTACCGCTTGTAGATCGGCTTCAGCACCGCGCGGTACACCTCCGGTGACATGAGCAGGCCGGTCTGGGTCGCCAGATCGTCGGCGGCGCGGAAGACCTGGATGAAGGGGCCGGAGATCTCCAGGAACCGCCGCGTGCCGGCCAGGTTCAATTCCAGGAGCTTCTCCATGAGCGCGCTCACGAACTCGGGGTCGGCCACGAGGTCCATGAGCAGCTGCTCCAGCCCGCGCATCATGTAGCCAAGCTCGAAGAAGCTCTTGAATCCGCTGTCGGCCATGATGGCGTAAGGGCCGGCACTGAGGGCCCGGACCTCGTCGGCCAGGCCAGCGGTGAGCGCGGGATCCCGCGGGTCCGGCCAAGGGTAGCGGTCGAGGTCCTCGACGGTGGCCTCGGCCAGGGGGTGGCGGTGCAGTTCCCAGTAGTAGCCGCCCGGGTACGTCGCCCGGCGCCAGACTACGCCCCAGGCGTCGCGGAAGGTATCGGGGTCGCCGCTCTGGGTCGGCGCCCGGGAGAACCCCTTCACCCCCAGGGCGCGGGTGTCGGAGCCGAGGCGGGTCAGGGCGTCCTCGTCCAGGTACGCGAGCCGGAAGGCCTTGCTCATGATCCGCGGCTCCCGCGGCGGCAGCCCCCAGTGCCGCTCCAGCTTCTGGTAGGCCTCGACCACCAAGGTGGTGCTTCCCCCGCCCCCGATGTCGAGCGGCACGCGATCGGGCTCCTCGTGGTTCACCGCGGCCCATACACGTTCACGTGAGGTCATCTCAGCCATGATCCGCTCCCGACCCGCGCCCTTCCTCGCTCCGCGGGGCGGTCGGATCCGCTCGCCCTTTCCGACGCTCTGGGGGACGAGGGGATCCCGACCGGGTTAACCCCGCACCAGCACCGCCTTGTGGAGCTTCCCGGGGTTTTGGGCCAGGTCTTTGATGATCTCGGGCCCATCCCACATGTCGAACTCGCTCTTCACCCGGGGGTAGTGGACGGCGCCGCTGGCCAAGAGCTTCAGCGACTCGGGGAAGCAGTTCACCGAGGCCCGGGAGCCGACCACGGTCATCTCCTTGCGGGTGAAGTCGAGGCCGGGGAAGGTGACCGGGGTTCCCTTCTTCAAGAGCCCCAGGATGACGATCCGGCCGCCGGAGGCGACCAGGTCCACGGTGGACTCCATGGCCTTGACGTTGCCGGTGGCCTCGACCACCACCGGGGCGCCCTCGCCGCGGGTCTGTTCCAGGACCTTGGGGAGGAGCGCGTCGCCCGAGGGGAGCACCTCGGCGCCGAGCTTGGCCGCCGTCTCCATCCGGGCGAGGGCCACGTCGGTCGCCACCACCCGGGCCCCGCGGGCTCGCGCCACCTCGATGACCGCCAGCCCGATGGGCCCGCAGCCCAGGACGAGCACGTACTCGCCCGCGGCGATCGCCCCCCGTCGGCAGGCCTGCACGCCGATGGCCACCGGCTCGACGAAGGAGGCGTCGGCCAAGGAGAGGCTCTCCGGGACGCGGTGGATCTTCTCCGCCGGCGCGAGCACCCGCTCGCCGAACCCGCCCGGCTGAGTGACCCCGATGATGCGCAGGTTGGCGCAGCAGTTGGACTTTCCCACCCGGCAGGGGTAGCACTGGCCGCAGCCCAGGAACGGCTCCACCACCACCTTGGTCCCGGGAGCGAGGCCGCTGACCCCGGGTCCGACCTCCTCCACCACGCCGGCGATCTCGTGGCCGGCCACCTGGGGGAAGCGGACGTAGGGGTTCTTGCCCTGGTAGATGTATAGGTCGCCGGCGCACACCCCCACCGCCCGCGACGCGACCAGGACCTCGCCCGGTCCGGGGCGGCGGTCCTCCCAGTCACCCACCCGCACCTGCCCGGGAGCATCCATGATGATAGCGCGCATTGACATTCACCTCCAGTGTTACAACTTGGCGAGGACGTCGTCCGGCTCCCACCAGCCGCCAGCGATCACACCCCCGTCCACCACGATGGTCGTGCCGGTCACGTAGGAGGAGGCCGGAGCGCAGAGGAACAGCACCGGGCCAGCGATCTCGTCCGGCCGGGCCGGGCGCCTGAGGGCGATGCGACTGCGCATCCATTCCGCCTTGAAGGGCTGGTCCCAGAGCGCCTTGGAGAGGGGCGTGGCCACAAACCCAGGGACGACGGCGTTCACCAGGACTCCGTCCTTGGCCCACTCCACCCCCATCACCTTGGTGAGCTGGACCACCCCGCCCTTGGCCGCGCCGTAGACCGAGACGCTTCCCAGGGCGAAGAAGACGTTGATCGAACCGATGTGGACGATCCGGCCGCCCCCCTGGGGCTTCATGATGGCGTGGGCCGCCTGGCTCAGGAAGTAGATGCTCTTCAGGTCCACGGCCATGATCTTGTCCCAATCGTCTTCGGTCACCTCGCGAATGGGCTTGCGGCGGTTCGTGGCCGCGCAGTTGATCAGGATGTCGAGCCGGCCCAGGGCATCGCGGGTCCGCCGCGCCAGGGCCTGGGCCTCCCCCAGGTTGCCGAGGTCCGCGGCCAGGCAGGTGGTCTTTCCCCCGGCGCGCTCGATCTCCGCGGCCACCTCCTTCAGGGGATCGAGGCTGAGGTCGTGAAGGGCCACGGCCGCCCCGGCGCCGGCCAACGTGCTCGCGAGCACGCGCCCGATGCCTCCGGCGGCGCCGGTCACCAGTGCCACCTTTCCCTCCAGCGAAAAGAAGCTCTGCAGCGTGTTGCGATCGGCGGTCATATATCACTCCCAGTCAATCACGGTGGTGGCGTACGGTCCCAGCTCCAGCCGGACTTCTCCCGCGCCCGAGGCCAGCCGCTCGCCTCGCTCCCCCCGGAAGCGAACAGGCTCCCGGCAGGCCCGCTCGACGCTCGAGAGGTCGAGCACCCTGCCGCGGCAGGCGGCGGGCACTCCGCAGACCCGGGCCTCGAGGAGCCGGTCGGTGAGGTTCGCGACCAGGGTGCGGAGCCGGCCACTCGCCTCCACCGATAGGCCCTCCAGCTCGAGAGGCGAGGACGACTCCCCCGGGACTACCGCGCCCCCGCGCAGCTCGCCCAGGTCCGCCAGCGGGTGATAGAGGGGGAAGGCGCAGCCGGGGAGCGGCGCAAACCGCTGGGGAACGGGTGGGCCCGCGGCGGTCTCCAGGACGCCGCGCCAGCCGGTGGTCTCGTAGTAGGTGAGGCTCGTCGCGCCGCTTTGGGCGAGGTTGGCGAGGCTCCCCAGCGTCCAGGCCGCGCCGAAGAGCGACATCTGGCGCGGGTCGACCTGGTCCGGGAGCTCGCCGGGAGCCGGGGGCGGCACCGGGCCCGTGGCTACGGCATTGAATCGGGGCTTGAGGGTCACCGGGCTCACCACGATCGGCTTGCCGCCCGAAAGCCGGGCCGCGTTCTCGACACAGAGTCGCTGGATGCGCAGGGTCTCCATCAGGGAAGTGTCGTCGAAGGCGTGGATCTGCGGGTTCACCGAGAAGACCACCTGGTCAGCGAAGGTCGGTCGCGGCCCGCGGTTCAGCTCGGTGAAGTAGGCGCGGGCCCCGGCGCCCACCGGCACGCCAGGAGCGACAGCTGCGAGCACCTCGCGGGCCAGCGCCACCGGGCGCTCCGTGGTGGCCGCCCCGGACTCATGGAACACCAGGAAGCGGGCGATGGGGGCAGGGAGCGCGGGGACGAGGGCGGCCACCGCCCGGAGCTCGTCGCCGGTGGCATCGGAGAGGATGAGCGATGCCTCCACGGCAACGGAGAGCGCCGCCGCCTCGGCTGCGGCCCGAGCCAGGGCGCCCTCCCACCCCGGTCTACCGAGCCACAGGTCCACCTGGAGGTGGGTCGGATGCAGTGCCCGGAGGAGCTCGAGCTCGTGCCGCTCCAGCGGTTGCCCGTGGCTGGCCAGGCCGAGCCCGATCGCCGGCAGCGGCCGGCGTGGGCCACTTGGCTCGACCGTGTAGGTGGGCGCGGCGGCTGCCCGCCGTGTGACGCCCTTCGCTCCCGAGACGTGCAATCTGATGGTCTGAGCGACGGGCGTACCGGCGACGATCTCTACTGGGTAGCCGAGGCGGAGCGGGGTGCAGTAGGTCTTGAACGAGGCATCGGTCCAGTTCCGCTGGTCCTCGGTCTCGAAGGTGTCGCCCTCCATCCGCAGCTCGGCCCACTGGCCGGGCGCCACCTCATGGGAGATGGCGCGCAGCTCCAGGAAGGGTTGTTGGGGGGAGATGGCCGCGGGGAAGAAAGCCTCCTCGGAGCTCCCATCCGCATGGAGCAACCGGCAGGCGCAGCCGGCGCAGGTATCGGGGTGGAGCACGCAGAAGCCGATCCGATTCTTGAGAAAGGTGGTGTTCGCCCGGCCCTCGAGAGCGTAGGTCACCGTGCCGTCCCGTTCGCCGGTGATCCGGCCCCGCCAGGAGAAGTCGATCTCCCGCCGCCGGTGGTCGGCGGTGAAGGTGAGGCGGAAGGAGTCCGGGCCGATCTCCTCGCGGACGTCGGAGAGGACGGCGGGGATGGTTCCCCAGTTCCGGTCGCGGACCGCCGCGTAGATCCGGCGCAGCACCTCCTTTTCGCCGAGGCAGAGCGACACGAGCTCGACGCCCTCAAGGAAGAGGGAGACCGGGCCGGCGTGCAGCTCGCGTCGCCGTGGCGGTTCCTGGTCCCTGCCGTAGGTCCATACGCGCGGGGAAGGCATGGCGGGCTCCGGTCAGAGGGGAATGGCCCGGCCGCTCTGGGCCGAGTCGTAAGCGGCGAACACGAGCCGCACCGTCTGCAAGTTGTCGGCGCCGGTGGTCTCGGCCGGGGCGTCGCCGCGGATGGCCGCGAGGAGGCTCATGTTGCAAGGCACTCCGCTCGCCTCCGATGGTTCGTAGAAGGGATCGATCCAGGGATAGTGGGGGGGGGGGATCCGGCGGGAGTGGGTGCCGGACTCGGTCGTGACCCGGAGCCAATAGTCGGGGGCGAGTTCGATCGACCCCTTGGCCCCCTCGATGAATGCCCAGGTCTCGGGCAGGTTCTCGTGCTCGATGAAGTTCTCCGGGTAGCCGAGGTCGACGAGCACGGTGGCGCCGCTGTGCATCCGGAGCATGATGGTGGCGACGTCCTCGCCCTTCACGTCGGGGTGGACCCGGCCGGCGTGGGCGTAGACACTCTCTGCCTCGCCGAAGAGGAAGCGGGCCACGTCCAGCTGGTGGCTGCCCATGTCAGCGATGACGAACCGCTCCATCTCCTTGAGCGCGGGCTGGTTCTTGAAGACCGGGAAGCCGGAGATCATCACTAGCCGGGCGCGGAACGGCTTGCCGATAGCGCCCTCGTCAAGGAGGCGCTTGATGGCGCGGAAGGGCTCCTGCCAGCGCCAATTCTCGTGCACGAAGAAGGGGACCTTGGCCCGGGCGCAGCTCTCCACCATCCGCTCGGCCGAGGCGAGCGAGGTGGACATGGGCTTCTGGCAGATGACGGGGAGGCCGTGCGACACCACGAGCCGCACCTGTTCCTCGTGGGACTCGGGAGCGGTGATGATGTCCACGAAGTCCAGCTTCTCGCGGCGAAGAAGCTCCCGGGGATCCTCGTAGACCGCGGGGATGCCGAAGGCCCGGGCCAGCTTCTCCGCCTTCTCCCGGGTGCGGTTGTAAATGGCGACACACTTCGCGCCCGGCACCTCCCCCCAGGCGGCGAGCTGGGGACGGGTCCAGAAGCCGGCGCCGAAGACCGCGAAACGCAGAGGGTTCATGGCCTCACTCCACCGGGGAGACCGGCGGCTCCCCCCGCATCACGCGTACCACGTTCTCGACGGTGATCTCGCCCATGCGCCTCCGGGCCTCCCGGGTGTCCCCGCCCATGTGCGGCGCCAGCACCACGTTCTCGAGCCCGAGGAGCGGGCTCCCCTCGGGCGGCTCCTCGCAGAAGACGTCCAGTCCAGCGCCCAGGAGCTTCCCCCGGCGGAGCGCCTCGGCCAGCGCCGCCTCGTCGACCAAGTGACCGCGCCCGGTGTTCAGGAGGATGGCGCCATCCCTCATCATCCCCAGCTCCCCGGCGCCGAGCAGCGGAGGCCCGGCCTGCTCCAGCCCGGCGTGGAGCGAGACCACGTCGGCGGCGGAGAGGAGTTCGGGCAGGGGAAGGTACCGGACCTGGTGAGCGGCGGCGAAGGCCGAGTCGGGGCGGGGATCGCTCGCCACGATGTGCATTCCGAAGGCCTCGGCCCGGAGCGCGACCTCCTTGCCGATCCGGCCCAGGCCGACGATCCCCAGGGTTTTGCCCCTTAGCTCCGAGCCCATGAACCCCTTCCACTGCCCGGCTCGGGTGGAGAGGTGGGCCGGGACGATCCCCCGTGCCACCGCCAAGAGCAGCGCCAAGGCGAGGTCGGCGACCGAGTCGTGCACCGCACCAAAGGCGGCGCTCACCACGATCCCGCGGGCCCGGGCGACGGAAAGGTCGATGTTGTCGAGCCCGACCCCGTGCTTGGCGATGGTCTTGAGCGAGCTCGCCGAAGCGATCACCTCGCCGGTGAGCTCGTCGGTGCCGGTGATGATGGCATCGATGCCCCGGAGCGCCTCCAGGAGTTCGGCCGCCCGGTAGGGACGGCCCACCTGGTTGGGCACGATCTCGCACCCCGCCTCCTCGAGCTGCCGGAGGTGCTCGGGGAAGGCCTTCCCGAAGGACTTTGAGCCTACGAGAAGCTTCCAGCGCGCCATGTCGTCTCACTCCTCTCCGAGCGAACGGCGGATTCCCTCCACCTCGCTGCGCATGTCCGGGACCTTGTAGATCCCGGCGCCCAGGGAGAGGGTGGTCGCGCCCGCCTCGACCAGCTTCGGGATGTTGGTGCGGTTCACTCCCCCGGCGACCTGCAGCTCGCAGCCCCCGCCGGCGGACGAGATCATCCGCCGGGCCTGGGCGAGCCGCGAGAGGGCAGCGGGGTCGAAGCTCGCCCCCTTGGTGCCCTCGCCGGTCACCCGCGAGAGGAGCAGCAACGATTCGACCCGCGAGAGCAGCGGCTCGACGGCGGAGAGTGGCGTGCCGAGCGAGAGGGCGATGCCGGCCCTGACGCCGAGGCCGTGAATGGCGAAGGCCGTTTCGAACGGCATCCGCGCGCACTCGAGATGGAAGAGGATCAGGTCCACCCCGGCCTCGACCAAGGGAGTCACGAACCGGGCCGGCTCGAGCACCCCCAGGTGCACCTCGAAGGGGAGGCGGGTGAGTTTACGCAGCTCACCGATGGTGCGCGGCGAGAAGGCGACGTCGGGAACAAAGTAGCCGTCGAAGACGTCGAGGTGCAGGAAGTCCAGGCCGGACGCCTCCAGCCGCGCCAACTCTTCGGCGAACCGGCCGTGGTCGCCGTTCCACAAGGCGGCCCCGAGCCGCACCCGTGTCCGGCCTGGGCACTCGCTCGCCATCTCTAGCCCTCCGGGTCTATCCCGATGGCGCGTACCGGGATTGCGTCCAGCCCTTCCACCGGCACCGGCAAGGCGATGAGGAAGAACCGCCGGCTCCTCAGCTCCACCAGGTTCGCAAGGCACTCCAGCACCGGGATCTCCGCCCCGGTGATGAGCCGGTGATCGGGGTGGTGTGAGACCCCGCGCACCTCGTAGCCGGAGCTGTCGGTGCCCAGGCAGTTGATCTTTCGGTCCTCCACGAGCCAGCGGACCGCTTCCTCGGTGAGGTAGGGGCGTTGATGGGACTGCGGGGTCCGGTACTGAACATGCCGGCCGGTCATGGTCATGACTCGGTCGCCCACCTGGATGTCACCGGCCGCCTTCACGTCGGAGAGGGTGATGGCCTCGTTGACCTCCTTCTTGCGGAAGTCGAGGACGATGGCGGGCCCGAAGAGCTTCTCGATCGGGATGCCGGCGGTATCGCTTCCCTTGGCCAGGTAGTGGAGGGGGGCCTCGACATGGGTCCCCACGTGCGACCAGAAGTAGACGGTGCTCATGATGTCGCCCTCGTCGCCGTGCCGCTCGTTGTGGCGGCCGATGTCGAGGGCGTACTGCTCGGCTCCGGGCTTGAGCCGGTGGGTCAAGTCCACAATCCGGCCCTTGGGCAGAAGTTGCTGCAGGTCCATCGGTTCTCTCTCCTTCGTCGGTGCTAAAGGTTGTCCTCGATTCGCGCTCCCTCGACCCCGATCTCGAGGACCAGGGCCTTGCCGCCGGCCGCCTCGATCGCGGCTGCCACCGCGGGGCGCTTCCCGTCCTCCACCAGGGCGACGATGATGCCGCCGCCGCCCTTGCCAGAGATCTTGGCACCGAGGGCGCCGGCGCCTAGCGCCGCCTCGATGAGTTGCTCGGTCTTGGGCAGAGACATCCCGAGCTTCTCCTTGATGAGGTGGTTTAGGTTCATGAGGTGGCCCAGGGTGGGCAGATCGCCCTCCTTGAGGGCCGCCTCGGCCTGGCGCACCAGCATCCCCATCTCCGCCATGAGGTGCGTGCGCATGGGGTGCTCGGCGAGCCAGTTCCGGGAGGCGATGTTGCTCGCCGCCGTGCTCTCCCGGAGCAGCGTGTCGCCGATCACGAGCGGCGGCGTGACCGCTGCGGCCACCGGGGACGGGCCGTCGCCCAGAGAGTACCGCACCACGCCCCCCAGTGCGCTCCCGCCCGAGTCGAGGCCGGTGCCCAGTCCGCTATGGGCGACGACGTCGCCCTGCCAAGCGAGAAAGGCCACCTCCCGGGGGGAAGCGCTCACCCCGGCCGCGTGCAGCGCCGCCGCCACGAGCGAGGCGGCCGCCGCCGCCCCCGAGCCCAGCCCGGCGCCGACCGGGATGTCGGAGGTCCAGGACACATCGATGCCGGAGAGGCCGGTCCGCTCCACGACATGGGAGAGCACGTACCGGGTGGGAGCGAAGAAGTCCTGCCGGGCGAGGGCCGAGATGTCGTCGTGGCGCTTTCCCTCGCGGAGCCTATCGACCCGGCGCTTGAATTCCAAGAGCGACTGGGGCTCGCCCGCCTCCGATCGTTCGCCATACGTGAATCGGTAGCCGCTGCCGCCACCCGTCCGGAGCGTGCAGCGCGTGCGCAGGCCCACCGCAGCGACCAGGGCGGGGTATCCGTAGTTTACCCCCTTGCCGCCCAGGAGGATGACCTTGGCCGGGGCCGAGGCGACGATGACTCGGTTCACGATCCGCTCCTTTCGCGCTAGCCGCGCGCACGCGGCGCAGCCAGGAAGAGCACGAGGATGATGAGGGCTCCTTCGGCCACGAACTGCCCTCCGATGCGCATGCCCGCGACCTGCATCGCGGTGACGAGCAGGACGAGGAACAGGCTCCCGAAGAGCGTGCCCACAGGGACGGCTCGTCCGCCCATGATGAGCGTGCCGCCCACCACCACGCTTCCGACGGTCTCGAGGAGGTAGGGGTCCCCGAGCCCGAGGAAGGCGCCACCGACCCGGGCCGAGATGAGGACCCCACCAAAGGCGGCCAGCACCCCGCTCATCACGTAGGCGATCACCTGGATCCCATTCACGTCGACGCCCGACAACCGCGCGGCCGGGAGGCTCTGCCCCAGCGCGGCCAGCGCCTTCCCGAACTTCGTGCTGCGGAGGATCCAGGTGAAAAACGCCACGAGCGCCACCGCCACGAGGACCACCACCGGCACGACGCCCAGCACGCGGTCGCGGGCGACGTGGGTGAGCAGCGATGCGACGTACGTCGACCGGTAGTGTGGGTTGTAGACGAGGATGAGCGTCGTGACGATGTAGCCCATCCCGAGGGTCGCGATGATGGGGGGGATGCGCAAGAGGAGCACCGCCAAGGCGTTCAGGAGGCCGACCCCCGCCCCCATGGCCAGCGCCAGCGGGAACACGTACAGAAGGCGCAGATTGGAACCCAGGCTCATGCCGGTGGCGAGGTAAGCGGCGAGGGTGATGACTCCCGGGATGGAGAGGTCGATGGCGCCCCGGCCGGTGGTGACGACGATCATCTGCCCCAGGGCCACGATGGCGAGGAAGGCCGCGGTGGTGCTGGTGGCGATGAGGCTCTCAAGATTTAGGTTGTGGGCGAACCCCCCGAGGAGAAGCCACATGGCGAGCGACCCGAGGGCCGCCCAGATCCAGTCGGCGCTCCGGATCGACCGGAGGAGCGGGGTCACGTCTTCACCTTTCGAACGAGCCTGAACGCCAGGATCCCGAGCAGAATGAGCCCTTGGACGGCGGTCACGTAGCTTGAGCTAAGCCTAAGGAAACCGATGAGTGCGCCGAGGAGAGACAGCGTAACCGCTCCGATGATGGTTCCCAGGGGGGAGACGATCCCCCCTAAGAGCTCGCTCCCCCCCATGACCACCGCGGCCACGGTGAGAAGGGTGTAGGAGCGGGTCGAGTTGATGTCCGAGGCCCCGGCCGCGGCGGTGATGGCCATCCCTCCGAAAATCGCGAAGAGGCTGGCGAGTCCGTAGGAAACGGCCACTGCCCAGAGGGGCGACCAGCCGCTCCGCTCCACCGCCACGGGGTTATTCCCGAAGCCCCGAAGGACCGTGCCGTACCGGGATCGGAAGAAAGCGTGGGCCAGCGCCCCCAACAAGAGCACGAGGAGGATGCTCTCCGGCACGGGCAGGGAGAGGTTGAAGGAGCTCATGAGCCACTCCGGGGCCTCGCCTCCAGGGCTGTCCTGCAGGGTCAGCCCGATGCCGGTCCAAACGAACGACATGCCCATGGTGACGATCACCGCGGGGATGCTCCGCACGAGGATCAGCATCCCCATGCCCGCGTAGGCCGTCACCGCGAGGGCCAGGGCGAGGAAGCCCACCACCGGGCGGTCGTGGAGGGCGGTGGCGCACAGGACGCTGACGAGTCCCATGAAGGCGCCCACTCCGAGGTCGATCTGGGAGAGGCCCACGATGGCCATCTGCGCCAGGGCCGAGCAGATGAGGGGGATGGAACCGGCCAGGAGGAGGTCGACCCCGAAGGAGGTGAAGACCCCCGGTTGCAGCAGCCCGGAGAGGACAAAGACGGCGATCATGGCCGCGGTGGGGACGGCGAGGGCGGTCGAGCGGCGGCGCCGACGCGTCACCACCTCCTTTCGGACCAGAAGCTCCTCGCCCGCGAAGCTGGCCTCGACGATCCGCTGCTTAGTGGTCTCGCCTCCGGAAAGCTCCTTTACGACCCGGCCGTAGCGAAAGACTAGAACGCGCGAGCAGCTCTCGAGCTCCTCGTCCTCGGTGCTGTACCAGATGACGAGCTTTCCGCTCTGGGCCGCTTGCCTGAAGAGGGCGTACATCTGTCGCTTGGTGCCAACGTCGACGCCCTTCGTCGGGTCGTCGAGGACGATCACGTCCGCCTCGGCGAGGAGCGCCCGGGCGACGAGGACCTTCTGCTGGTTGCCGCCGGAGAGGGCCACGATGGGGGTGCGGGCATCGGGCGCCTTGATGGCGAGCTGGGCGAACCAACGTCCCACCTTCTCGGTCAGCGCTCGCAAGTCGAGAACGCGAAAGAGGGGGGACCTCGTCACCTCGAGGAGGCTCATGTTGTCGAAGATCGGCCAGAGGGAGAAGATGCCCTCCTTGCTGCGGTCTCCCGTGACGAAGGCGAAGCGTCCGGCCCGCTCCACCTGGCCGCCCGCCCGATGCCGCTCGAAGTAAAGGGCCCGCAGGAACTCCCGCTGCCCGCTACCTTCCAGGCCCGCCACGCCCACGAGTTCCCCGCCGTGCAGGTCCACATCGACGTGAACGAGTGCGTCGGTGGTGAGCTTCCGGGTCCGGACGAAGACGGCGTCGTTGAGATGCCCGCCGCCCCTCTCGGGTTCGAGTCGTGCGATCGAGGGGGAGGAGGCCGGCTCCTCCCCCGTCATCCGTTCGACCAGGCGGGCCTCGTTGACGTTTTCGTTGTGGCCCTCCCACACCGTGGCGCCGTTGCGCATGACCACGATGCGGTCTGCGACCCCGACGATCTCGCCCAGCCGGTGGGAGATGAAGAGGACCGACACGTCGCGGGCCGTCAACCGGTCGAGCGCGCTCATGAGCTGAGAGGTCTGGGAGGCGCCCAGGGAAGAAGTGGGCTCGTCGAGAATGAGGAGCTTGAGTCCGGGCATGCTCACCGCCCGGGCGATCTCAACCATCTGGCGCTGGGCGATGCTGAGCTCCGCGAGGGGGATGCGGGGGTCGATGCCGTGTCCCGGGAAGACCTCGTCCAGCGCCCGCTCGGCCGCGCCGATGAGCACCTTGCGCCAGCCCCACACGCCTCGAACCGCGGCGTGCTGGTCGATGTAGAAGTTCTCACACACCTCGAGGTTGGTACAGAGGGAGAGCTCCTGGTAGACCACCCGCACGCCGCGGGCGCTGGCAGCGGAGGGGGTATAGGAGCCGAAGGGTATCGGTACGCCTAGGTGGAGCAACTCGCCCTGGTCCGGGTGCGTCACCCCGGAGAGGACGCGCGTCAGGGTGCTCTTGCCAGCGCCGTTCGCACCGATCAGGCCGACCACCTCGCTGGCGCGGGTGGCGAGCGACACCTCGCGGAGCGCGGTGGTGGCGCCGTAGACTTTGGTGACGCCTCGCAGCTCGAACAGCGCGCGCGGGGCCGCGCCCGGGCGTGCCAGCTCGGCCGATCCTCCCAGCGACGCGCTCTCGGGTCCGGTCACGGGTACGTCCTCACCGGTGGGAATCCCGGCGCCGGAGGCGCAGCGGACGGCGGCGCGCCTCCGGTGCCTGGTCCGGGGAGCTACTGCTTCAGCACGTTCTTTATCACCCAGGCATCGTCGTACTTCTGCGCGATGACGGTACCCGGTTGCATGCCCTTGAACTGGTCGACGTTGGCGTTGGTGACCGGGACGAGAGGCAGCTGGAAGCTCTTCTGCCGGAAGTCGGGGACCTTGTCGCCCTTTAGGAGGTGGACAGTGTACCAGAACGCCACCGCGCCGATGCTCGGCTCGGAGCCGAGGCTGATGGTCTCGTACCCGCTCTTGGCCTTCTCGTCGGCCCACCAGTTGATGAACTCGGCCCGGTTGGAGCCGATGATCACGGGGACCTTCCGGCTCGCGTTCTGGAACGCCTGCACCACCCCGTACCCGGCGCTCATGCCGACGGTCGCGTCGATGTCGGGGAAGCTGGGCAGCACGTTGGCCACGGCGCTCTGCGACTTGGCGATGTCCGCCTCGGTGTCGACTTCGCCGAGGATCTTGATCCCGGGGTTGGCCTTGAAGATCTCCATCATCGCCTCGTAGTCTTCCTTCTCGGGCGCCGATCCCATCACCCCACGGGTGATGAGGACCTTGGCGTTACCCTTGAACCGGTCGACGATGTACTTTGCGGAGATGCTGCCCCAGCTCTTGAAGTCGTACTCGATCTTGTAGGCGTAGGGGCTGCTGACGATGGAGTCGAACGCCACCACCTTGATCCCCTTCTGGTGAGCCTTGCCGATGACGCCGTTCAGGCCGGTGAGCGAGGCGGCGTTGATGACGATGGCGTCGACGTTCTGGAGGATGAGGCTGTTCATCTGCTGGATCTGGGTGTTCTCGGTGCCGTCACCGTTAGCGACGATGAAGTCCGAGATGAGCCCTTTGGCCTTGGCATCCTTGGCGGCGTCCTGCATGGTGTCGACCATCTGCTTGCGCCAGGAGTTGCCGTAGAACGAGTTGGAAAGCGCGATGACGTGCTTCTTCCCGCCGGCGGCGAGGGCGGAGACCGGAACGAGCATCATCGCGAGGAGAACGGACAGGAACGGCTTCCTCATCGGGGACCTCCATCAGTGAACGACAGCGGCTCTTGACTGCTCCTCCTAGTGCTTCCACTGCTTGGTGTCGCGCTCGATCCCGAGTGCGAGACGCGGGGAAGAAATCAGCCGGGGAAGAGGGGACGGAGGTAGGCCAGGCTCTGCTCCGCCCACTCTCGCTCCTTGGCGACGGTCCGCACGACGTCCTCCTCCGGCGGAACCCACAACTCCAGGATGGCGTTCGGGTCGCGACCCATCTCCCGAAGCCGCTTTAGAAGCCAGGGGACGTCGAGCCGACCCCGGCCGGCCGGCATGCCCTCGACCGCGAAACCCATCCTGTGGCCCGCTCGACGGATGGTGAAATCTTTGAGGTGAAGGTTCACCGTCAGGGGACCGAGCGTCTCGACCACCGCCGCCGGCCCCTCCAGGGCACCGAAGGAGTTCACGGTGTCGAGGCAGACACCGACCCGCGAGCTCCCGGCCGCACGGACCATCTCCGAAAGCATCGCCGAGGGGAAACGATCGTGATTCTCGATCGCCAGGGTGACGCCGGCGCGCTCAAGGGCCGGAACGAGGCGCCGGAGGATCGACACGATCTCCTCCGGCTCGGGCTCGAAGCCGGGGGCGTCGATCACCGCCCGCACGATGGGGGAGCCGAGCCGACGGGCGATCTCGAGGTACCGGACGACGGTCTCCTCCCGCAGGCCCCGCATCCCGACTTCCAGCGAGACCCGGTCATGATCCGCCCTTGCCCCTAGGGAGGCCAATTCGCCGGAGGTCATCTGGTCGAGAGGGAGGTTGTCGGCGATCTGCACCAGATCGAGCCCCCACTCCACCGCCCGAGCCAACAGGCCGAAGGCGTCGAGCGGCGTCTGCACCGGGAACCCCGGGACGCCGATCGCCCATGCGACACCGTAGGAGCCGAGGCCGAGGCGCACGGGACTCTCACTTCGGCTGCTGGATGCCCTCGACGATGTTGCGGACGCTCCGTCGGATAGCCGCCCGATCGAAGACCTTCTCCTTCCAGTCGGGCCTGAGGAGCAGATCCCGGGCCTGCTTCATGGCCAGTTTGGCGCCGTCGGAGAACTGGAAGTCGGCGTAGCCGAACAAGACCGCGAACTGGATGCGGACGTGGCCCATGAAAAAGGCGCGGGCAGCGGGTTCGGGGACCCCCATGCGCACCGCCTCGTCGAAACCCTCCCGCATGGCCTCGACCAGGGTGGAGGAGAAGGTCTCAACCAGGGCCGGCTCGAGCACCGCCATCTGCTCCACGGTCACCCGGTAGGTATTCTTCACCGGTCTGAACATCTGGCGCGCGAGCTGTTCACCGGTGGGATAGTGCTCCTCCGCCCCCGCGAACAGTGCGCAGACCACGTCCTGCTTGGCCAGTCCGCCGAACCAGTCGCGCTGGGCGAGCGGGTCGGTTTCGTCGTGGAAGAGCGGCGGGTGCGTGGGGTGGCACACGAAGAAGCCCACGTCCTTTCGCTCCGGCAAGACGCCCGCCAGCGGCGCGGCCGGATCGAGCCCCACCACCAGGGCTCCGCTTCGGAGGGTGGGGACGACCTCGTGCGACACCTTTCCGATGGCCACGTCGGGAACGGCCAAGACCACGATGTCGGCGTCGGGGAGGGCCTGCGAGGCGGAGACGGGCCGTAGACCTCGCTCCGCGAGGCGGGCGATCCCCGCGGCAGCGGTCTCGACGGGAGTGACCTCGTAAGCGGGGTTTCCCTTGAGGGCGTCCGTGATGCGGCAGCCCATCTTTCCGCCCGCACCCAATAAGGCGATCTTGGCCATGGATCACACCCCTCGCGCGGCGCCTCTCGGAAAGCGAATAGACGTATGATGTCTAATCCGTGCCGGACGTTGTCATGGATCTTGCCAGGCTGTCAACGCTCAAGACCGCTCCTCAGGGGCGATCCGGCCAACCGACCACGGTCGATACGGCACCGTCTCCTCCTGGCCGCCAGCCGGGGTTCATGCCTTCCAGGAGAAGGCCACCTCCTCGAGGGCGGAGATCGAGAGCAGGGGCCGCGCCAGGCTGCGGCGCGGTCGGACGCCATCCGACGTGACCCGGGCGGGTTCCTCAGCTCGCACCACTGGCGGGACGGCCGGGCGGCGCGGCGGCCCGGGCCTCGAAGGCGGCCACGTCCTGGTAGTACGTTTGCGCGAGCGCCTGCTGGGCGGGGTTCGTGTAGACCTCCGCCACCGGATGGGCGATGAGGTCGGCGATACAGTCGGCCACCTCCTCGGCCGTCTGGGCTCGAGTTCCCGGGGGAGGCACCGAGGGCGTGCCCGCGCCCAGGGCATTCTTGGCGAAGTCCGTGCTCACCACACCGGGCATGACCAGGGAGACGTGGATGCCGGGATGGGTCGCACCGAGATCCACGCGGAGGTTCGCCGTGAGCGCGTTGAGGGCGGCCTTTGCGGCGTTGTAGGCGGAGCGGAAGGTGACGAGCGGAACCCGGCCCAGAAACGAGGACACGTTCACGAGGTGGCCGCGCCCGCGTTCCACGAAGTGGGGGACGACGGCCTGCATTCCGTAGAGCGCCGACTTCACGTTCACGGCCATCATGGCATCGAGGTCGTCGTCCGTGAGGTCGAGGACGGGCTTGGCGATCCCCCGGCCGGCGTTGTTCACCCACACGTCGATCGCGCCGAACCTCGCAAGGGCCAACTCCCGGAGGCGCTCGACCTGGGCTCGAGCCGTCACGTCCGTCACCACCGGCAGGGCGTGCTCGCCGCAGAGGGCGGCGATCCGGGTGAGTTCGGCCCCACGGCGGGCCGCGAGGACCACCGCATCTCCGTCCCGCGACAGGCGCCTCGCGAGCGCCGCCCCGATTCCGCTGCTTCCCCCCGTGATCACGACCACCCTCGACATCCCTCGTCCTCCCTCTACGCGAGGCGGGCTGAGGCGCCGTTCCTCAAGAGTGAACCAGAAGGCCCCTCGAACTCTAGCGCTGTGGCCGAACCGCAACGACGAGGTCGTTCGGTCCCTCGAGTCCGGCGCGCCGGATCTGGCTGAAGCCCACCTCGCCGAGCCAGGCCCGGTACTCGCTTTCCGTGTAGGTCCCACCCTGGGGAGTGCCCACGAGCATGTTCACGGCGAAGAGGGCACCGGCGCGGGGCGCGGTTCGGTCCTCGGCCATGACGTGGTCCTGTATGGCGAGCCGCCCCCCGGGCGAGAGCGCGGCGAACACCCGGCGAAAGAGGTCGCGGTTCTCCTCCGGCCCGAGCATGTGACAGATGGCGGAGAGGAGGGCCAGATCGTAGCCCACCCCGAAGGCGTCGCGGCGCAGGTCGCCGGCGCGGGTCCGGACCCTTCCGGACATGCCGGCTTCCTCAATGTGTTTCTGTGCGATCGGCACGACGCTCGGGATGTCGAGCACGTCGGCTTCGAGGGTGGTGTTCTCCTTGGCGAAGGCGATCGAGTAGGCCGCCGAGCCTCCCCCGATGTCGATGAGCCGGCGCACCCCGGCGGCGCCGAGGGAACGGACCAGGAGGGGAGCGCGCAAAGCGGCGTTCCGGTGCATGGCGGCGATGAAGGGAACCGTCCAGTCGTCGCCTCGGTCCCTCATCTCGGGGCGAGGTGCCGGGCGACCTTGCCGGACCACCTCGGTGAGGGTGGACCAGCTGGCCCAGAGCGAGAGGTTGTGTCGGAGCGCGGCGGTGGCGTCGTCTTGCGCTCCCGCCACGAGATAACGTGCCGAGGTCGGGGTGTTGGCGTACGAGCCTTCCCGCTTCGAGAGGACTCCGAGCGCGACCAAGGCGTCGAGGAGTGTGCGGATCCCTCGCAGCTCGCAACCGAGCGCCCGGGCGAGCGACTCGGCCGTGGCGGGCGATGTGCCGCGTTCCACGGAAGTGAACAGGTCGAGTTCGAGAGCGGTGAGGAGCACGCGGCTCGGCATGTAGGCCCGAATGAGGTCGGCCAGATCGTCGGGCACCGAGCCCGCCGCCTCTCGGGCCTTCTGGGCCGAAAGAGCCCTGTTCCGGTTCTGTGCGACCTCGGCCTTGAGCGCCTCCTCGTCCATGCGCGCGAGGCGCTTGACAGGGCGGCCCCCCACGAGGTGCTCGGCCACGATCTCGCCCACATCGGCCGGGGAAACGTGCGAGTAGAACACGCCCTCCGGGTAGACCACCATGTTCGGCCCGTTCTCGCACAGCCCCAGCGAGCCGCAGGGAGTGACCGCCACGGTGCTCGACAGCAGGCGAGCGGCGACCTCGCGCCGGAGGGACTCGATCACCGCCTGGGAGCCGCCGGCGGAGCAGCACGGGGCGCCTTCCGCCTTCCTCTGGTCGCAAACGAAGACGTGATACCGGAAGGGGAGCACGGGCGCCTCGAGTTCGAGTGGATCCGCGCGCGAGGGTTCCCTCGCGCGCGGTCCGATCCGGTCAGAAGATACTGGCCGGGTTGTAGAACTTCACCACGTTCTCGCGGTTGATGATGGGGGAGGGGAGGACCGTATCCTTCTCTGGCTGGCCGCCGGCCAGGATGCCCATGAGCCGGTGGAACCCAGCGCGACCGATCTGATCCGAGTTGTTGAGCCCGGTGGCGCGGTAGCACGTGCCATCGAGGATTTCCTTCAAGGCCTCCTTTTGGCCGTCGACCCCGGTGACGATGATCTGGTCCTTCTTGCCGGCGTCCGCGATGGCCGACTCCGCCCCCAGGCACATCGAGTCGTTCTCGCAGAAGACCGCAGAGAGGTCCGGGTTCTTGGCCATCATGTCCTCCATGGCCTTCTTGCCGCCGTCGGTGCTCCACCCTCCCCAGTCCGGATAGACGACAAGCTCGATGCCACTGCCCTCCACCTTGCTCTTCATCCCGTTGGTTCGATCGAGGCCGATGCTGTTGTCGGCGGGCCCACCGCGGATCACCGCGAGCTTCCCCTTGCCGCCCAGGGTCTTCACCAAGAACTCGCCGATCCCCTGCCCGATGGCGTAGTTGTCGGGGCCGATCCAGCTCGTGTACTCGCCGTTCTTGAGCTTGCGGTCCACCATCACCACCGGGATGTGCGCCTTTTGCAGCGCCTCTAGGGCCGCGGGGGCGGCCTCGATCCAGGCGGCGCTCAGAACGACGCCGTCCACCTTCTTGGAGATGAGGTCCTCGACGTCGGCAGTCAGCTTCTCGATCTTGCCGTCGGCGTTCGTGACGAGCACCTGTACGTTGGAGAAGGCCTTGGCCTCCTCCTCCACCGCCTTGGACATGCCGATGAAGTAGGCGCAGCAGAGGCTCAGGTTGGCCATGCCGATCTTGATGGTCTTCTGGCCCGCTGCGGACGCCGGACCTCCCGTTTGCCTGGAGCATGCGGATACGAACAAGAGCACGGCCGCACCCAGGGCGATGCCGATCCTGCGAACCATGGGATTCCCCCTTTCCTGCGTGTTCACTGCAGCTGCGTCGTCCACACCGCCCCGGCCCGGGGCGGCCCTTACTCGCTTCTCCGGCGCGTCATCACCGCTAGCACGATGAGCGCCCCCTTGAAGATCTGCTGGTAGTAGGCCTGCACGTTGTAGAGGTTGAGGAGGTTAGAGATGAGCCCGAGGAGGAGAACCCCCGCCAGCGTGCCCCGGACCGTCCCCACTCCTCCGGACAGTGCCGCGCCGCCGATCACGCAAGCGGCGATGCCGTCGAGCTCCATCCCGGATCCCACGCTCGGCTGGGCGATCCCTAACCGGCTCGTGAGGATGAGCCCTCCCAGCCCCGCGAACCCTCCGGAGATGACGTAGGCGAGCAATTGGTGCGCCCGCACGTTGATGCCTGCAAGGCGGACCGCCTCGGCGTTGCCGCCGATGGCGTAAAGGTTCCGCCCGGGGGTGGTTCGGCCGAGGAAGAGGCTTACCAGGACGAAGCAGGCGAGCATGACGAGGGCGACGCTGGGGACGGGCCCCACACTCGACACGACGAAGTTCCTGAACGAGGTGTTGGTGGGCACCACTGGCGTCTCGGAGTAGACGTAGACGAGCCCGCGGTAGGCCGACATGGTGGCCAGGGTGGCGACGAACGGAGGCATGCGGAAGTACGCCACAAGCCCCCCATTCACCGCCCCCGCGAGGAGCGCCACCACGACGCCGATGGGCACGGCCAGTGGCCAGGGCAGGGCGTTCAAGAGTCCCGCCCCCACGATCCCGGCCAGGGCCACCACCGGTCCGACGGAGAGGTCGATCCCGCCGCTCAGGATGACGACCAGCATGCCCAGGCTGATGAGCCCGTTGGTCACGATCTGGCGCAGGAGGTTCCCGAGATTGCTCTCACCCAGGAAGGCGTCGGAGGTGATGGCGGCGACCGCCGCGAGCACGACGAAGGCGGCGATGGGCAAGTACGCGACCAGGCGCGCGCGCTGGTCGGCCTCGGTTTCGCCTGCCGCCCTCTCACCGGGCAGGTGGACCCGTTCGCGAACGCGTGCCAAGAAGCCGTTCGCCTCGGTCATCAGGCTGCCTCCGTCGCCACGCCTGCGGCCGCGGCCAAGAGCCGCTCCTCGGTCGCCTCGGCCCGGGAGAAGTGGCCCACGATCCGCCCGGTGCGCATCACCAGGATTCGGTCCGAGAGCCCCAGAATCTCCGGCAGCTCAGAGGAAACGAGCAGGATTCCCATGCCCTCCTCCGCAAGCCGCGCGACGATCCGGTAGATCTCCGCCTTGGCGCCGACGTCGACGCCACGGGTGGGCTCGTCGAGGAGGAGGACGCGGGCGCCGCGCATGAGCCACCGCCCGACCAGGGACTTCTGCTGGTTGCCTCCGGAGAGACGTCGCACCGGCGCCGAGACGGAGGCGGCGCGCACGTCGAGCCGTTTCACCTCGGCCTCGACGAGCGCATCCTGGACGTGCCGGCGCAGCACGCCGAACCGGGACATCCGGGCCAGCGAGGCCAGGCTCAGATTGTCGCGCAGCGACATGGCCGGGATGAGGCCATCGCGGGCGCGGTCCTCGCTCAGCATCGCGACGCCGGCGCGGAGTCCGTCCGCCGGCGAGTGGGGGTGATAGGGGCGCCCGGCGAGGGT
>DASRZU010000038.1:0-72708 GCA_035686075.1 Anaeromyxobacter sp. | reverse complement strand
TAGCGACCGGGCGGCGTGCCGCCCGGCGTCCTCCCCCCGCCCGACGGCCGCCGCCCGCCCGGGCGCCCCGGCCCTCGCTCCTTTCGGCGGTCCTCGCGCAGCGAGTCCATCGAGAATCCGCCCTGGCCCATCCCCTTCTCGCCTCCGCCTCGGCCAGCGCCCCCTCTCCCCCCACCCCGGCCGCGACCGCCTCGCCTCCTTCCCTCCTCGCGCGCGGACTCCGCCACCTGCCTCATGCTCGGAGGGAAGAGGTCGACGAGGTACTGGTGGCCGCGGATGGCCTTCGCGCCGGTCACGGACTCCTCCGGCCCGAAGACGCGGACCAGGCGCACGTCCGTGGCGCGCTCGCCGGCGGCTTCCACCGCAGCGCAGAGCATGGCCAGCCGATCGCCCTCGAGCCCGGTCGCCTTGCCCACGGCCTCGAGGAGGTCTTGGGCCAAGGCGGGGGGGGTGGTGGCCGGCTCCACCGCGGCCGGCTCTGCCGGGGGCGCCCCCGCGCCGGAGGCCTCCGCGCCGGTCGCCCCCGGCTCGACCCCGGACGGTTCCCCGGCGGCCGGCGGGGAGGCGGGTGACGGAGCCGGGGCCGCCGCTTGCCGCGCTCCCTGCATGGCGGCGGCGGCGGCGCGCACCAGGGTGCCGCTCAGTTCGGTGAGAGTCTTCATGGGCGGGTACCCATAGCACCGGCGGGGGCCGGCGCGAAGGCCCCGGTCGCCCCCGGGCCGGCGAGGTGTCGCAGCCCCGGTCTAGCCACCGAGACGCCTTGCCGCCGCGTCGATGGCGAGGCGCAAGGCCGGGTAGTCGTCGACGGCCGGGAACTCGGGGAACTCGGCGATCACGTTCCGCGGAGGGCGGAACAGGATCCCGGAGTGCGCCTCGCGGAGCATGGCCGTGTCGTTGTACGAATCGCCGACGGCGATGACCCGGAAGCGGAGGGCCTTGAAGGCCTGGACCGCCGCCCGCTTCTGCTCGGGCATGCGCAGGTGGTAGGCGCTCACGAAGCCCTGGGCGTCGGCCTCAAGCCGGTGGCAGAGGAGGATGGGCATGCCGAGCTGCGCCATGAGCGGCATGGCGAACTCGTAGAACGTGTCCGACAGGATCGCCACCTGGTAGCTCTCCCGCAGGGCGTCGAGGAACTCGCGCGCTCCCGGCTCCGGCCGCATCCCCGCGATCACCCGCTGGATGTCGGGGAGCAAGAGCCCGTGTCGGCGCAGGAGGGCTATCCGGCCCCGCATCAGCTTGTCGTAGTCCGGCTCGTCGCGGGTGGTCCGCCGCAGCTCGGGGATCCCGGTCCGCTCCGCGACGGCGATCCAGATCTCCGGTACGAGGACTCCTTCGAGGTCGAGGCAGACGATCTGCACGGGGGGACTCCGGTGCGACTATGAAGAGGGCCGCACATCCTACCCGGTGGCCGGCGCCGGCGGGAAGGGCGCCCCCGCGTCTTGGGGGCGCACGGTTCGGGCAAAGGCGCGGGCTTTTCGCGCCGAGTGCCAGAGGTGAACCCACGAGGCCCTCGAGCCCCTGGCATCCCTGGCTTGCGGGGCGGGCGCGAACCGGAGCGGTTGGGGGGATCTTCCCCCCTATCGGCCCAGGGGCAGGGGGACCGCGCGTGGCGCGCGGGGCGAATCAGCGCATCGACCCTTCGGACCTCGCCCCCCCCGACGCCACCGTCTCGGAGCCGACGATGAGCCCGACCACCTCGTCGGGCGTCGTCTCCTTGATGAGCCGCTCGCCGACCTTGACTCCCCGGCGCAGGACCGCCAGGCGGTCGGCCACCTCGAAGACGTCGTACATCTGGTGGCTGATGATGATGATGCCGAGCCCCTGGTCCTTGAGGGTCCGGACGAGGTTCAGCACCTTGCGCTGCTCGGCGATGCCCAGGGCGGCGGTGGGCTCGTCCATGATGAGGATCTTGGCCTTCCAGTAGATGGACCGGGAGATGGCCACGGCCTGGCGCTGCCCGCCGGACAGGGTGCGGATGGTGCTGCGCAGCGAGGGGATGTGGATGTCGAGCCGCTCGAGCACCTTCGCCGCCTCCGACCCCATCCAGCCGTCGTCCAGGACGCGCAGGATGCCGAAGCGGCGCTTCATGCGCTCACGCCCGAGGAAGATATTCGCACCCACGTCCAGGTTCTCGGCCAGGGCCAGGTCCTGGTAGATGGTCTCGATCCCCGCGGCCAGGGCGTCCATGGGGGAAGCGATGTGCACCGGCCTCCCCTCGAGGAAGATCTGGCCGCCGTCCGGCTGGTAGACGCCGGAGACCATCTTGATGAGGGTGGACTTTCCGGCGCCGTTGTCTCCGAGGAGAGCCAGGGCCTCGCCCGGGCGCACCCCCACCGACACGCCGTCCACCGCGGTGAGGCCGCCGAAACGCTTGGTGATGTCGCGGGTCTCGAGCAGGTATTCCATCGGCTTCCCTTCACTTGCGATCTTCGGGCAGGTAGCGTTCCACCACCACCGCCGCCACCAGGATGACCCCCACCAGGATGTACTTGTCGAACGTGGGGGTACCGCTCATGCGCAGCCCGAGCTCCAGCACGGCGATGACCAGGCAGCCGACCAGCGTCCTCCCCACCGTCCCCGACCCGCCGAACATGGAAGCGCCGCCGATCATCACCGCGGCGATGGAGTCGAGCAGGCTCGAGGCCCCGGCGTCCGCCTTCCCCGAAACGTACTTGAGGGAGTAGGAGATGCCCGCCAGCGAGGCCAGCACCGAGGAGAGGGCGTAGACCGCGAGGAGCCGCCGCCGCACCGGAATGCCGGCCCGCACCGCCGCGTCGCGGTTGCCGCCGATGGCGTAGACGTGCCTGCCGAAGCGGGAGCGGGCCAGCACGAAGGCCAGGGTGCCGATCGCCACCGCGGCCAGCACCACGATCGTGGGAACGATCTCGTAGACCGTCGTCCCTCGCTCCACCTCCGGCCGGGAGAAGAACGAGAAACCGGCCCCGGGCGCGTAGTAGAGGAAGTGGCCGTTCCCCACCTCTCCCGCGAACTCCGGCAACCCCATCGCGTAGATCCCCTGGATGATGAGCTCGGACACGCCGTGGCACGCCCCCAGCATCGAGAAGGTGGCGATGAAGGGCGGCACCTCCAGGTAGGCGACCAGCCAGCCGTTGACGAGCCCGGGGAGGACGCCGACGAGGAGGGTGAAGGCCGCTCCCATGAGCAGCGCCAGGACCGGAGGGAGCCCGGCGTTGGCCAGGGCGGTGATGAGCTTCGTGCTGATGATGGAGGCAAAGCCGAGGACGTAGCCGACCGAGAGGTCGATCCCGCCGGTGATGATGACGAACAGCTCCGCCACCGCAAGGAGGAACACCTCGGTCCCGTAGAAGAGCAGCATCTGGGCGGAGCTGGGGTGGGCGAAACCCTGGGCGGTGAGGCAGAAGAAGATCGTCTCGAGGATGAGGAAGGCGAGGATCCAGCGCCCGCCCAGGAGGGACCTGAGCCGGCTCGCACCCTTTGGCCTCCCGATGGCACGCGCGTTCTCCATGGTCGCTCCCTCCTAGAACAGGTCGGGGAACAGCTTGTCGATGACCACCGCGAGCACCAGCAAGACGCCCACCATGATGTAGCGGTAGAAGGGTTGGACCCCGGAGATGGCGAGCCCGTTCTCCATGAAGGCCAGGACCAGAACCCCCACCGCCGAGCCCAGCACCGTCCCCTTCCCTCCCGAGAGGCTGGCGCCGCCGATGACCACCGCCGCCACCGCGAAGAGCTCGTACATCGAGCTGAAGGTGGTGTAGTTGCCGATCCCGGTCTGGAAGACGTTGAACACGCCGGCCAGGCCAGCCAGGGCCGAGGCCAACACGTAGGTCCCGATGAGGTGCCGGTCCACGTCGATGCCGGCGCGGATCGCCGCATCCAAGCTCCCGCCGATGGCATAGGTGTGGCGCCCGAAACGGCCGCGGCGCAAGACGAAGGCCAGGGACCCGAGCACCAGGAGGACGAACACGAGGGAGAAGGGCACGAGCCGCCACACCTCGCGGATGCGCGCCTCGGGGAATCCCGCCGGCAGGCCCAGGAAGGACACGAACTCGCCCGGCAGGACGTAGAGGAGGAATCCGTTCCCCAGGCGGGGCAGCTCCCCGGGCAGGCGGGCGACCGGGAATCCCTCGCACATCTTGAGGGCCACGCCGTTCGCGATCCCCCACATCCCCAGGGTGGCGATGAAGGGGGGCACCTTGAAACGGGTGACGACGATCCCGTTCACCAGCCCCGGGAGGAGGGAAAGGACGAGGGCGCTCGCCGCGCCGAGGGCGATCACCCCCCCCGCCCCCATCTCGGCGTCCATGAAGACCTGCATCAGCTTGGCCGCAGTCACCGAAGCGAGCCCGGCGACGAAGCCGACGGAGAGGTCGATCCCGCCGGTGATGATGACGAACGTTTCGGCGGCGGCGAGGAGCAGGGGCAGGGTCTGCAGGTGAACGACGTTCTGGAAGTTGACGACCGAGAGAAAGTTCCTGCCGGTGAGGCTGAAGGTGACGATCATCGCGAGGAGGAAGCAGGCCGCCCAGTTCCGGGCGATCGCCCTCCCCGCCTTCGACTCCAGGAACCCCTTGCGACCGACCGTCGTCGCTCCCTCGGCGCGGGTGGCGATGGTGCTCATGGTGACCTCTCACCCGCGGCCGATGGACTCCACCGACACCTCGTCGCTCCCGCTCGAGGGTCCGACCCGCCCGGCCCGCAGGAGCGCCCGATCGAGCAGGGCCCGTTCCCCCGCTCGCCCGTTCCCCACTGCAGGGGGAGGGACGAGCGGGGTCAGGGCCGGTACGGCTCGCTCACTGGTAGATGAACGGCTGCATCTTCGGATCGTCCACGTTCTCCTTGGTGAAGAACTCGAAGCCGGGGATGACCTTCTTCGGGATCTTCACCCCCTTCTTGTCCTTCAGGTACTTCACCCCCCACTCCACCGCCAAGGATCCCATCTCGGCCGGCTTCTGCGCCAGCACGAGGTCGACCTGGCCCTTCTTGAGGGCGCCGATCAGCTCCTGGGTGGCGTCCCAGGAGGCGATCTTCACGGCCCCGGTGAGCCCGGCGTTCACCACCGCCTGGTAGGACCCCTGGGCCGAGAACACGTTCGTCCCGAAGATGCCCACGACGTCCTTGTCCTTCTGCAGCGCGGCCAGGGTCTGCTCCTGCGCCTTCTGCTGCACGTCCTGGCACCACTCCACCCCGACGAGCTTCATGTTCGAATACTTCGCGATCCCAGCCTTGAAGCCCTTGACGCGCCCCTGCACCGAGGAGGCGTCGGGGTTCGTGGCCGCGACGAAGACCTTGCCCTTCTCGCCCACCATCTTGGCGAGGTGCTCGGCCATCTGCATGCCCCCCAGCTCGTTATCCGAGCCGATGTAGGAGAGGGGGAACGAGTAATCGCTCTTCTTCGTGTAGTCCCCGTCGCCGATGAAGGTGTCGACGGTGATGATCTCGGTGCCCTTGTCGTAGATGGCCTTGAGCGGCGCCTTGAGGGCGTCGGTCGAGGTCGGGGCGATGAGGAGCAGGTCGAACTTCTGCCGGGCCGCGGTGGCCTGGAGGATGGGGACCTGGGCGTCCGGACCCCACGACTTCGGGTACTCGGCCACCGTCAGCTCCGCGCCGAGCTCCGTGGCCTTCGCCTTGATGCCTTTCTCCATCGTGAAGTAGAACGGGTCGGCGACGCCCGGCATGAAGAGGATCTTGGGCGCGGCCTTCGCCAGCCCGGGTGACCCGACGGCCAGCGTCATGAGCACTGCGACGAGCGAGCTTCTCATACGGGGACTCCCTTCGGGAAAGACAGCCAGGAACTGGGCAGCAGACGGTGCTTCGCGAAAAACCTCGCCTCAAAGAGCCGGCCCACTCCTCAAACGGCCGCGGCCTGTTGCCTTGGCCCAAGAGGAGGCGCGGCGGCGCGGTCCGTGACGATCCCCGATCGGGTCTATGGCCAGGTGTTTAGGCGACCGGGTCGCGCGCGCTGCGCACCCTACCGCTCACCGCCACCGGGATCCGCGCCTCGAAGGCCACCGGCCAGCCCGGCGTGTCGACGAGGGCCACGCTCCCGCCGTGCGCCTCGGCCACGAGCCGGCACAGGTACAGTCCCAGCCCCACGTTGTGAAACTGGCGCTCGGCGCCGTGGGCGTGCTTCTGGAACAGGTGCGAGCGCACCTCCTCCGGAACGGTGGGCCCGGTGTTGCGGACGGCGAGGACGAGCGCTCCCCCCTCGAGCCGGGCGCAGAGCTCCACCCGTCCGCCGCGATCGACGAAGCGGAGGGCGTTGCTGAGCAGGTTCTCGAGGAGCCTGCGCACCATGTCCAAGTCGAGCGCGGCCACCATGTCCTGCTCGGCGGAGAGCTGCACCGTCACCGCCCGGTCCTGCGCCCTGAGCGACGCGCCGTGGGCCACCTGCTCGAGGAGTGCCAGGACCGGGATCGGCTGGCGCTTCGGCTCGAGGGCAGCGGCCTCCAGGCGGGAGATGAGGAGGAGGTCCCCCACCATCTCCGAGAGGCGCTGCGCCTCCAGGGTGGCGAGCTGGAGGTCCTCTTTGGCCTCGACCAGCTCCGGTCCGGAAAGCCCGCGCGCCGCCGCCTCCTCGATCCGGGTCAGGGCCAGGGCGAGGAACTGTATCAGGGCGGCGAGGGGGTTCTTGAGATCGTGCACCACGAGCTTTGCCAGGGTCTCCGCCTCGGCCTGGGCGGCGAGCACCTGGTCTCGCTGGGCGGCGATCGCGAGGTTGGCCCGCGCCAGCTCGTTGCGGTGCGCCCGAACCAGCTCTCCGGTGGAGGTGTCGAGGGCGTGCCGCGCCGCGAGCTCCATCATGCGCGTGCCTGCCCAGGTCACCGCCACGGCGAACGCGCCCGCCACCAGCACCGAGGCGGCCAGGAAATCGGCGCGGAGCCCGACGCGCAACCCCAGGGCGAGCTGCCAGGCGGTGGCCGCCGCCCCGAGCAGCGCCGCCTGGAGCCGCGGAAGGGTCAGGGCGGCGAAGAGCAGCATGAGCTGCATCACGGCCATGAGGTAGGCGACCGAGGCGGCGTCCCCGGGAGCGAGGTTGAAGCCGGCGAAGGCGACCACGAACACGTCCACCGCCGCCGCCACCCCCAGCACGACGTGCACGCGCCGCCGCGCCCGGAGCTCCACGAGGACCCATCCGCCCACCACGAGATGGGCCACGTTCATGGCGATCGCGGTCCAGGAGGACCCTAGCTCCACGGTCGGGGTTCGCCAGATGGCGACGAGCCAGATCGTCAGGGTGAGCACCCGCAGCCCGATGCGGATGAAGGCGAGGGTGAGCCCGTTCTGGTAGCGGACCTCCTCCATGCCGGCCCGCACGGCCTCGTCCAGGCCCAAGGGCCTGTCCCCGGGGAGGGCGGTGTCGGGGGCCATCGGCCGAAAGGTACCGCAGCGCCTCCGACCACGAAAGTGGCGGGGCAAAGGCGTGCGGCGATCAGGGACAGAGGGGCTGACCGCCGGCCGCCGCCAGGGTCTTGGCCCGGAGCTCAAGGTGGCCGCCGTCGGTCTCCGGCGTCGTCGAGCTCGCCTGGCCCCCCCCGAACGCCACGCCGATGGCGCCGTCGTCGGCCGCCGGTCCGGTGTGGTCGAGGAACCAGTCGAGCCGGTTGTCGCGGTAGTGGTTGAGCGTGTCGTCGAGCCGCGGGTTCCCCACCGGCACCTGCCACCAGAGGAGGGGCTTCCCCAGCCGATCGGCCACGCCCTTCCCGAAGGCGAGCATCTGGGCGAAGTCGGGGAGGGTCGCGTCGCTGTTCAGCCAGTACCCCCCGACGTCGTCGGCGTCGCGATCGGCGAGGTCGGCGATCACCACGTCGGCCTCGGACGCCCCGCAGGCGGAGAGGAAGGCGCCGACCTTCTCCCCCTCTACGGCCGGATCCACCGCCGGGTTGGTGTTCCTGGCCATGTCGAAACCGCTTGCCCAGGGCGAGGCGTGGAGGCCCACCCGCGCGTTCGTCGCGTACTTGCGGACCATGGCGATGAGGCACCGCCCCATCCCGGCGATGCTGTCCTCGAGGCCGGCGCAGTCGGTCGGGTTGGCGCTCGCCACGGCGGCCGGAAGGGCGTGGGGATCCGTCCCCGCCTGCTCTGCATAACCCCAGAAGTCGGGCTCGACGTGCACGAGCGCCGGCTGATTGCCGATCCGCTCGAGGAGGAAGCGGAAATCCGCCAGGTAGCGGGACATGAAGGCTTGGTCCCGCGCCGCGACGGCGATCTCCGGCGTGCCCTCGGCGAGCGCCTGCCCCTGCCGGTAGGACTGCAGGATCATGTAGTAGGTGAACATCGGGAGCCGGCCCTCCGACTCGACCGTGCCCACGAAGTTGGAGGCGAACTGACCGGGGGTCTGCTGGTCCGACTGCCAGCAGCCCCACCAGACGCAGCCGGCCGAATTGGCGCAGCTTGCACCGGCAGAGGTGCACTGGGCGCATTTGCTGGTGCAGGGCCCAGGGCCGTCGGAGAGCCCTCCGGAGATGTACTGGTAGCGGAGGTCGAAGCCGGGGCTTGCCGCGATGGCGTCGACCGAGGTGGAGAGTCCGATGAGCAAGTGATCCGGCGCGAGGCCGGGGAGCGTGTGGCCGGCGCAGGCACCGCCGCCCGAGGCTCCCCCGCCACCCGCTTTGCTCCCCCCGCCCGAGGCGCCCCCCTCGCAGGCGAGCGCCAGGGCTGCCAGGAGACTACAGGCGATCCTTCTCATCCGGCGAGTCTACCTCGGCGGGCCGCCGTTCCCCCACGCACCCCGTGGTCGTGTGGGTGGCACGCGCAGGGCCACCTTCACTCGAGGAGAGCGTTCTCCCGCTCCCTGAAGTACGTCGCCGTCTGCTTCACCAGGCGGTCCAGCGCCGCGGGATCGGGCTTGCCGTTCATGGCGGGGTAGGGATCGCCGCCGGGGCCGAGCGGCTCGGGGGTCACGAACTTTCCCTCGGCGTTGTAGCCGATGAGGTAGAGGGCCATGATCACGGTGTCGATGTCGAGGGAGCCGTCGCCCAGGGCGCACCGGTTCGAGTCGGCGAGGTGCAGGTTCTTGAGCCGTTCGCCCGCCTCCAGGATGGCCTCGCCGATGTGCGCCTCCTCGGCCTGCATGTGGTAGAGGTCGCCGTTGATGTGCTGGACGCCGGGGTGGTTCACGTCGGCGATGAACCGCTTGGCATCGGCGATGGTGTGGAGGAAGCTGACCTCGGCCGAGCGGATGGGCTCGACCGCGCCCGGGACCTTGTGCTTCACGAACAGGTCGGCCACCCGGCCCATGGTCTCGACCCCGCGCTCCCACTCGCTGTCGTCGTACTTGCCCGGACGGCCCACCGCGGTGGGGATGACGAGGATGTACTTCGCTCCCACCGCTGCCGCGAACGGGACCTCGCGCTTCAGGTAGTCGATCGCCGCCTGCCGCTGGTGGGGCCGGTTCGAGGACATGTCGTTCTCGGCGGAGAACATCCCGCAGATCCCGCCCACCTCCATGCCGTGGTTCTCGAGGACCCGCCTCGTCTCCCCGGGGTCGTAACCCAGGTCCGCCCCGTAGTGATTGCCGTGGAGCTCGATGTAGCGGATGCCGGCCTTGGACAGCCGCTCGCAGGAGCGCTCGAGGGGCTCGAGGCCGAAGCCCCAGTTGCTCCAGGAGAGGTTGAGGCGCCGGGTGATGGGCCTTTTCGCCTTGAGCTCCTGGAAGGCGCGGCGGATCTTCTCGTTCTTGACCTCGAAGTTCTGTGGCTTCATTGGCCTCTCCCTGCGTTCGGGCCCGGCCCCGTCGCCCGGGCCTTTCTGGTGCGATCCCGCGCCGCCTTCCCTGGCGCGAGCTCTCGATCGGTCTTCCCTACCGCATCCCGGTGCGACCGGCCATGAGGCGAGGGGACGCCGGCACGCCCTGGACGCCATCCTCCCTCTCGACCCGAACGAGAGCGGCGGGTCGCGGGGCCCTCCGGAATAGCCCGGCGAAGCGGTGCCCCGGGGGTGGCAGCGCCCCGGCCGGGCGAGGCTTCGTCCCGGAAGGGACCGATGAAATTCCCCTTGCCCCGGCGAGGTGGAATCGATTTCATCCGCATCATACTGCCGGAGGCGGTCCGTTGGACAAGCTTCTCGAGATGTCCGGGATCACGAAGTCGTTCTACGGCGTCCGGGTGCTGAAGGGCGTGGACCTGGACCTCGACACGGGCGAGGTCCACGTGCTCCTCGGCGAGAACGGGGCGGGGAAGTCCACCCTCATCAAGATCCTCTGCGGCGCCTACCGGGCCGACGAAGGCTCGATGAGGATCGCCGGGCAGCCGGTGGACCTCGCCACCCACGATCCCAGGTCCGCCGAGGACGCCGGGGTGGCGACGGTCTACCAGAACTTCCACCTGGTCCCGCATCTGAGCGTCGCCGAGAACCTGTCCCTGGGGCGGTTCGTCCACCAGCGCGGCCTCATCCGCTGGGGGGAGGTCTACGACCACGCCCGCGAAGCTCTCGCCCGGGTGGACCTAGCCGTGGATCCAAGGACCCCGGTGTCGAGGCTGCCGGTCTCGCAGAAGCAGATGCTGGAGATCGCCATCGCCCTCTCGAAGAAGGCGCGGATCCTCATCATGGACGAGCCCACCGCCGCGCTCTCCCGGCGGGAGACGGAGGCCCTCTTCAAGACCATCCGGGACATCACCCCCAAAGGGATCGGTGTCATCTACATCTCCCACAAGCTCGAGGAGGTGAAGCAGGTGGGGGACCGGATCTCGGTCCTGCGCGATGGGATGAAGATCGCCACCCTCAAGGCGCGCGACGCCGACCTGGGGCAGGTGATCTCGCTCATGATCGGGAAGGACCTCTCGGGCAAGGGCTCGCGCGACGCCCCCGCCGCGCCGGCCCGCCCCAGGGCCCTCGAGGTGAAGGGGCTCAAGAACCGGAGCTTCGCCGCCCCTGTGGACCTCACGATTTCGGAGGGGGAGATCCTGGGGGTCACGGGGCTCGTGGGCTCGGGGAAGACCGAGTTGGCCCGCTCGCTCTTCGGCATCGACCCGGCGGTGGAGGGCGAGTTCCGGCTGCACGGCCGACCGGTCAGGATCGACTCTCCCCGCACCGCGGTCTCTGTCGGCATCGGCTACCTGTCCGAGGACCGGGACGTGGACGGGCTCTGCTTGAACCTGGGCGTGAAGGAGAACGTTTCCCTGGTCGCGCTCTCCAAGGCGCGCGGGCTCTTCTTCAGCATCCCGGCGGAGAAGCGGGCGGCGAGCGACCTCATCACCTCGCTGGGACTCAAGGTGGCCGGGCTCTCGCAGCAGGTGAAGTACCTCTCCGGCGGCAACAAGCAGAAGGTGGTGTTCGGGAAGTGGCTCTCCGCCCGCTGCCGGCTGCTCATCCTCGACGAGCCCACCATGGGCATCGACGTGGGGGCGCGGGGGGACATCTACGGGCTCATCCGCAGGTTCGTGGCGAGTGAGGGTCGGGCGGTGGTCTTCATCTCCAGCGACGTGGAGGAGATCCTGGAGGTCTCCGATCGCATCCTGGTCATGGCGCGACGGGAGGTCGTGGCGGAGCTCGACCCCGCGCGCTCGAGCAAGCAGGAGATCCTCCAGCACGCCAGCCGGCTCTCCCGGGCCATGGACACGGTATGAACGAACTTCAGCAGACGCGGGTGGGGGCCTGGCCGCGCGCGGCCCTGGAGCTGCGGGGCCTGTTCCGGAACCAGGCCGTCTCGATGCTCCTCATCCTCATCCTGCTCTGGGCGGTGCTCGGCTTCCTCTCCCCCTACTTCTTCACCGTCGACAACCTCTTCGAGATCACTCTCCAGACGGCGGTCATCGCCATCATCGGGGCGGGGATGACCTTCGTCATCCTCTCGGGCGGCATCGACCTCTCCGTGGGCTCGGTGTTCGCGTCCTCGGCCGTCGTGGGCGGCCTGGTCTTCACCCACACCCACAGCCTCGGTCTGGCGCTCTTCACCACCGCCGGCACCGGGGCGCTCTACGGCCTCGCGAACGGGCTCCTCATCACCGCGCTGAGGGTGCCCCCCTTCATCGGCACACTCGGGATGATGGGGATCGCGCGCGGTTTCGCCCTCATCTTCGTGAACGGCGTCCCCATCTACGGTCTCGAGCGCTACAAGTTCATCGGCCAGGGCAAGCTCTTCCAGGTGATCCCGGTCCCCACTGTCATCGTGCTCGTGGTGTTCGTCCTCGGCTACCTCGCCCTCACCTACACCCGCTTTGGCCGCTTCACCTACGTCATCGGCAGCAACATCGAGGCGGCACGCCTCTCTGGAATCCCGGTCCAGCGGGTCCAGGTCGGCATCTACATGACCTGCGGCCTCTTGACCGGCATCGCCTCCACCATCGAGGCGGGCCGGTTGGCCACCATCCAGCCGGCCGGGGGGAATGGGTATGAGCTCCTCGCTATCGGAGCGGTCATCATCGGCGGGGCCAGCACCTTCGGCGGCGAGGGGAGCGTGGTAGCCACCCTCATCGGGGCCATCATCGTCACCACCATCCGGAACGGCCTGAACATCCTCGGGGTGAATGCCTTCTGGCAGTATGTCGTCAATGGGCTGGTGATCATCGGCGCAGTCGCCGCCGACCAGTTCCGTCGGAGGAGGTAGTCGAAGCAACGCAAGTCGAAAGTCCCGAAGAGGACGGAGGTAACCCCATGAAGAAGAGGCTCACCGGTCTCGCAACCCTCTCCCTTTTGCTCTGCGGCACGGCCTTCGCCCAGGAGAAGACCATCGTCTTCATCCCCAAGTCGACGTCGGCAACGTTCTACCTCTTCCTGGTGAAGGGGGCGGCGGACAAGGCCAAGGAGCTCGGCTACAAGATCCAGTACCTCGGCCCGCCCACCGAGGCCGATGTCGCCGCCCAGGTCGACTTCGTGCGCTCCATCACCAAGCGAAAGCCGGCCGGCATCCTCCTCGCCGCCCTCGACTCCAAGGCGCTCATCCCGCCGGTGGAGGAAGCCATGAAGGCGGGCGTGCCCGTGGCCATGGTCGACTCCGGCATCGACAGCGACGCCCCGGTGGCGAGCATCCTCACCGACCAGGTGAAGGGCGGACTCATGGCCGGCGAGCAGATGGCGAAGCTCCTCGGCGGGAAGGGCCTCGTGGCCGACCACGGCATCCAGGCCGGCTCGGTGAGCGCTGGGCGGAGCAAGGGGTTCCAGGAGGCCGTGGCCAAGCACCCGGGCATGAAGGCGCTCCCCACCAAGTGGACCGACGCCGACAGCGCCAAGTCGCTCAACATCTCCACCGACGAGCTCACCGCCCACCCCGACCTGGCCGGCATCTTCAACGCCTGCGCCGCCTCGGCGGGTGACGCCCAGGCGGTCGTGTCGAAGGGGCTCAAGGGCAAGGTGAAGATCGTGGCCTTCGACCCGAGCCCCGAGGTGTTGCCGCTCTTCGACGACGGCACCATCCAGGCGCTCATCGCTCAGGACCCCTATCAGATGGGCTACCAGGGGGTGGCCGCCATCGACGCCTTCATCAAGAAGCAGCCCATCAAGAACAAGAACGTGCAGCTGGCGCCGGTGCTCATCACCCCCGAGAACGTGAAGACCCCGGCGGTGCAGAAGCTGCTCCAGACGCCGGACAAGTTCCAGAACTGAAGGACCCTGGATCGTCGTGGGCCGGCTCCCCTTTCCGGGGCCGGCCCTCGTCTTGTCCCTCTCGCTCACCCCTGCTCGTCGCGGAGCCGGTCGAGGAGCACGGCGCCGAGGAGGATGAGCCCCTTCACGAGCCCCTGGTAGTAGGGGTTGATGCCGAGGAGGACCATCCCGTTGTTGATGACCGCGATGAGGAGCGCCCCGACGAGCGTGCCCCAGACGCTGCCCCGTCCGCCGTTGAGGCTCGTGCCGCCGATGACCACGGCGGCGATGACGTCCAGCTCGTACCCGGTGCCGGCCACGGTCTCGGCGGAGTTGAGCCGCGAGGTGAGGATCACGGCCGAGAGCCCCGCCCCGACCCCGGAGAAGACGTAGACCATCGCCTTGTAGAAGCCGCTCGGGATGCCGGAGAGGCGGACGGCCTCCTCGTTGCCCCCGATGGCGTAGGTGTAGCGCCCGAGCCGGGTGTCCCGCAGGATCACGGCCGCGACGAGGACGGTCGCCAAGAACACGAGGATGGGTACAGGCAGGCCCAGGAAGTCGCCGGTGCCGATGAAGCGGAACTGGGTGCTGAAACCGCTGATGGGGTAGCCGTTGCAGAAGATGAGGGTGAGGCTCCGCGCCACCGTCATCATGGCCAGGGTGGTGACGAAGGGCGTGATCCGCCCCACGGTGATGACGAACCCGTTGGCGAGGCCCAAGAGGGCCCCCACGGCCAGGGCGGCGGCGATCACTGCGGGCAGAGGGGCGCCGGCCTTGAGGAGCCCGGCGGCGATGGCTCCCGAGAACGCCAGCATCGAGCCCACCGACAGGTCGATGCCGCCGGTGAGGATGACGAAGGTCATCCCGATGGCCATGATCCCGTAGATCGAGCTCTGCCGGATGACGTTCAGGACGTTGGTCCAGCGCAGGAAGACGGGCGAGAGCCAGGCGAGGACGGCGCAGACCAGGACGAAGGCGATGAGGATGCCGTAGTTCTTCAGCACCCGGGCCAGCTCCACGCCCCTCCCCGAGCGCGCTTCGGCAGCGGGGGCGATGCCTTCTTCGACCTTCATCCCGGAGCTCCTTCCCGATGTCCCATCCCCTGTACCGCGGTCAGGAGGCGCGCTGCTCGTGCAGCCCGAGGGCGTGGCTCATGACCTGTTCCTCGTTGACCTCCCCGCGCCCGAACATCCCCACGATCCGGCCGCTCCAGACCACCGCGATCCGGTCGCTCATGGCCATCACCTCGGGCAGGTCGGAGGAAACCATGATGATGGCGGCCCCCCGCGCGGCCAGGTCCTGCATGAGCCGGTAGATCTCGACCTTGGCGCCGACGTCGATGCCCCGGGTGGGCTCGTCGAAGATGTAGACGTCGCAGTCCCGGATGAACCACTTCGAGAGGACCACCTTCTGCTGGTTGCCGCCGGAGAGATTCCGGACCTTCTGCGAGAGCGAGGGGGTCCGGACCCGGATCGTCTGCGCCACCTTGGAGATGAGGCCCGTCACCTCGCGCCGGCGGATGAACCCGGCGAGGGAATGGAGGTCGAGTACGGTCAAGGAGACGTTGTCGAACACCGAGAGGCCCAGGACGAGACCCTGACGCTTCCGCTCCTCGGGGATGAGGGCGATGCCGTTGCGCACCGCGTCGCGGGTGGAGCGGATGTCCGCCTCCCTCCCGTCCAGGAGGATGCGGCCGCCGTCTCGGCGCCGGCTTCCGAAGATGAGTTCCATGATCTCGGTCCGGCCCGCCCCCACGAGCCCCGCCACCCCGAGGATCTCCCCACGGCGCACGGAGAAGGACACGTCGCGGCAGACGCCGCGCCGGGTGAGCCCCTCCACCCGGAGCCTTTCCTGGCCGGGATTGGAGGCGGCCTTCGGGTACTGCTCCGTCAGGGTGCGGCCCACCATGTGCCGGATGATCTCGTCGATGGAGATCTCGTCGACGCGGGCGGTGACGATGTGCCGGCCGTCGCGGAGCACCGAGACCCGGTCGGCCACGAGCTTGATCTCCTGGAGCCGGTGCGAGATGTAGATCACCGACACCCCGGTCCTGCGGAGGTTCCGAATCACCTCGAAGAGCCGGTCCGCCTCGCGGCCGGTGAGGGCGGCGGTCGGCTCGTCCATGACGAGGATGTCCGACTTGAGGGAGAGCGCCTTGGCGATCTCCACCACCTGCTGGTAGGCCGGACCGATGGTGTTCACCCGGGCCCGCGGATCGAGGGAGAGGCCGAACGGCTCGAGCAGCCTCCGCACCTCGGCGCGCATCGTCTTCCAGTCGATGAACCCGCCGGCGCGGCGCGGCTCGCGGCCCAGGAAGATGTTCTCGGCCACGGACAGGTACGGGACCAGGTTCAACTCCTGGTAGATGACGCTCACCCCGGCGTCGATCATGTCCCGGGGACGGCTGGGGACCACCTTCTTCCCCCGGAGCCAGATCTCCCCCTCGTCGGCGCGGTAGACGCCGGAGAGGATCTTCATGAGGGTCGACTTGCCGGCCCCGTTCTCGCCCGCCAGGGCGTGGACCTCCGAGGGGGCGAGGTCGAGGTCGACGCGATCGAGCGCCCGAACGCCAGGGAAGCTCTTGCTGATGCCGACCATCCGCAGGAGAGGCTCGGCCATGGGCTCCCCGGGCGTGCGACGAGGGGTCGGCACCGCCGACCCCCGGCCGACGACACCGACCCCTAGTCTACCCGAATCGGCCTTCTACGGGGCCTTCGTGACCGGCTCCGGGTTGATGTAGACGACGGACTTAGCCGGCTTCTTCTTCGCCTTCACGTAGTCGACCAGGTACTTCAGGGCTTCCCCCGCCTGCTTGCCCGGGAACTGGTCGATGGTGGCGCCGAGCTTCCCCTCCTTCATGTACTGGAAGGCATCGGGGGTGGCGTCGAACCCGATGGTCACCTTGCCCTTCACCCCGGCGGCGGCGAGCGCCTCCACGGCGCCGATGATCATCTCGTCGTTGGCCCCGAACACCGCGTCGAAGTTCGGGTATTTCTGGATGAGGGTCTCCATCACCGACTGGCCCTTGGCGCGGCCGAACTCCGCGGTCTGGCTGGCGAGCAGCTTCACGCCCGACTTCATGATGACCTCGTCGAACCCCTTCTTGCGATCGATGGCGGCGGAGGCGCCGGGCGTGCCCTCGAGCTCGATGACCGTGCCCTTGTTGTGGAGCTGGTCGATGACGTACTTGGCGGCGGCCCGTCCGCCCTGCACGTTGTCCGCTCCCACGTGGACCAGGACCATGTCGCTGTTCGACTTCCGGTCGACGGTGGCGACCGGGATGCCGGCCTTGACCGCGGCCTCGATGGCCGGGACCTGCGAGTCGACGGTCATGGGGGAGACCAGGATGGCGTCCACCTTCTGGGCCACGAAGTTCTCGATGTCCGACGCCTGCTTGGACGAGTCGTTCTGCGCGTCGGCGAAGACGATGGTGGCGCCCAGCTTGGCGGCCGCCTTCTCCGCCTCGTTCTTCATGGTGACGAAGAACGGGAACTGGAGTCCGGGCACCGACAGCCCGATCTTGAGGGGGCCTGCCGCGTGCGCGAACTGCGGCAGGAGGGTGGCAACGAGGAGTCCGAACAGGGCTTTCTTGGACATCATTCCCTCCTTGGTGTGCCGGGAATCCCCGGGGTGCTGTGCCGGGGCGCGGCAGTCGAGCCGTTTACTCCAGTGCTTCGAAACGGGTGTTGCTCCTTCGTGTCTCGTCCTTCGCCTCTCGCTCTCACGATGTCGGAAGAGGACGGGCGAATATTCTACGGCCGCGGGCCGAAGTGCTTGAGCATCACCAAGGGGTCGGCGTCGCT
This sequence comes from Anaeromyxobacter sp., assembly GCA_035686075.1. GTDB lineage: Bacteria > Myxococcota > Myxococcia > Myxococcales > Anaeromyxobacteraceae > Anaeromyxobacter. The sequence continues at coordinate 55,402 of DASRZU010000038.1, read as the reverse complement.
CGCGTTCACGATCTTCACCCCCGCCCGGGCGGCGCCGCTCGTCACGAACACCTCGTCGCGGGTCGTCTGCCCGAAGCGGATGAGCGCCGGGGACTCGATGTCCAGGGAGCCCAGCTTGCCCTTGCCCTGGACGACGATGGCGCCGTACGCGCCCTCATCGCGGATCAGGGCCGACCGGCCGGGGAGGACGGTGAGCTCCTTGGCCGAGAACCACTTCGACTTGTAGACGATGTCGTTCTCCTCGTACCCCTCCGCGCGCATCGCCTCGAGGGCTTTCACCGGCCGGGGGGGCATGTAGCGGTTCTCGTAGAAGAGCGGGTCGACGTTGAGCTCCCAGTCGAGGAGGCTCACGATGTAGTCAAGGTCCTCGCGGCGTTCCTTGGGGACGTCCTTGTAGAGGAGCTCCTTGGGCGTGTACGCGTCCCAGACCAGGGACTGGAACATGGCGAACACGTCGGAGGCGCGCTGGGGCTCGTAGGTGAGGAGGGAGCCCGGGGCGTGGAGGATGCCCGGGGGCACGTCCCAGCCCGTGCCAGGCCGCAGCCGGTAGGCCCGGGAGAGGTCGAGGATGCCGTTGTCCCCTTCGTCCCAGTTCTTGAGGCAGCGCTTCACGTCGTCCCGGCCGGTCTTGGGATGCAGGCCGAAGAAGGTGTAGGGGAACCAACCGCCGTGGTTGTTGAGCTGCCTGGGGAAGTAGTACGCCTCGGGCTTCCCCTTGCGGCCCACGTCCGCGGCCCGCTCGTCGGTCTGGTGCACGTGGAAGGGCAGGGGCTCCTGGTTGTCGAAGAACTTGCTGTACATGACCCAGCCACCGTACTTCTTCATGACCTCGGGGCCGAGGAGCTCGTTCCCGGCCACCTCGATGGCGTCCTTGAGGAGCACCTTCGAGCCGGCGTCGTCCACCTGGATGTAGCTCAGGCCCTCGTCCGGGACGGTCTCCGGGCCGTTGTCCGCCTTGGTGGTCGAGGCGAACCACCGCTCGTCGATGCCGCCCCGGTGGGCGCCGAAGGCGTAATAGTCGTTCGGGTGCAGCTTGAGCCTCTTTCCGGGAATGCAGAAGGAACGGGGGACCCAGGTCGGCATGAGCCGGAGGATGCCCTGTCCCAGGTTGATCGCGGCTTCCACCTTCTGTCGTTCGCCCGCCATTGCAAGACCTCTCTGCGTGGGGAGTTCGCCCTCGGACCTCCCGGGATGGGGGAGGACCAACGCCCGTCCCTCCTCGACCATCGCAAGGCGGTGGTCGCCGATCGACGGGCCGGGCCATGCTAGCTCATGGAAACGATTCCATCCAGGACCCTCGGGCGCCGTCACCCGGGGGGGTCGTCCCCGGGTCGGGCCATCCGGCCCCGATCCTCAGCCCCCGCCCCGACGGGCGCGTTCTGTCAGGGACCGAGCCTCTTCCCCCCGCCCCGACGCGGCGCCGGCCCGGTCGACTCCCGCACCACGATGTCGGGGGGGAGAACCACCCTCTTCTCCCCGAGGTCCTCCTCCGCCCGCATCGCCACCACCATCCCGACCGCCCGGCGGCACATCTCCTCGAAGGGCTGGGTGACGGTGGTGAGCGAGGGGACGGTCATCTCGGCGATGCTCAGGTTGTCCATCCCCACGAGCGAGAGCTCCTGCGGGATCCGGATCCCGGCGCGGAGGAAGACGTTCATGGCGCCGACCGCCATGAGGTCGTTGTGGGTCCAGACGGCGGTCATGGGCAGCCGCCGGGCGAGGAAGGCCCGGGCCGCGGCCCGGCCCGACTCGAACTTGAAGTCGCCCTCGAAGACGTTGGCCGCGGGGAACAAGACGCCGTGCTTGCGGAGCGTGGCGGCGAAACCCTTGTGACGCTCGCGGGCCAGGGCGATGTCCTTGGGCCCGGTGACCTCGGCGAGGGAGCGGTGGCCGAGGGCGATCAGGTGCTCGGCGGCCATCACCCCGGCCCGGTAGTTGTCGAGCACGACCGTGGGAATGTCCTCCCGGTCGAGGGCGCGGTCGACGATCACCGCCGGCACGTTCCACTTCTCCACGATGTTGATGACGCGGCTCTTGTCCGAGACGCGGGAGAAGATGATTCCGTCCACGTGGCGGCGGAGGAGGTTGTCGATGAACGCCCCCTCCACCTCCGGCCTCCCGCCGGTGCTGCCGATGATGAGGGCGTAGCCCCGTTCCACGCAGAATCGCTCGGTGCACTTGATGAACGTGGCGAAGGTCTCGTGCAGGATCTCCGGCACCACGAGCCCGATGACGTTCCCTTTCTTGGAGCGGAGCCCCTGGGCGAGCAGGTTGGGCCGGTAGTGGATCCGGGAGATCGCCCGCTCGACCCGCGCCCGGGTGTTCTCGTCCACGCGCGGCGAGCTGGAGAGGACCCTGGAGACAGTGGTGACCGAGACGCCGGCGAGCCGGGCTACGTCCTTGATGGAGGCCAAGATGTCTTCCGGGGCCCAGGCGGACGCGGACGTACGGCTCCACCGCCACCCCAGCTCCTCCCGCTCTCGAGGAGCGTTCGATGCCCGTGAGACTTGCACGCGGGACCTTCGGGGGCAAGCGCACACGGCGACCCGAGGCATCGACCGCACCCGCGCCTGGTCTTTAAGGCCCCGTCGCCTAAGGCCCATCTCCCCTGGACGTCTCCCCCGACTCCTGAGCCGGCGGCCCCGCCCGCCGCGCTCCTGGTATCGTGCCCGAGCGGCGATGCCCCTCTCCCCTCCCCCCGCGAAGACGTTGCTCGTCCGCGACGCCGACCTCGTCGCCACCCTCGACGGCGGGCGGCGCGAGCTCCGGGGGGCCTCGGTCCTCGTCCGGGGAAACCGGATCGAGGCGGTGGGGGCGGCCGCGGAGCTGCCGCACAACGCCGACGAGGTGATCGATGCCCGGGGGCACCTCGTGGTCCCGGGCCTCGTGAACGCGCACCACCACATGTACCAGTCGCTCACCCGCGCCCTGCCCGCGGTGCAGGACGTCGAGCTGTTCTCCTGGCTGCGCGGCCTCTACCCGATCTGGGCGAGGCTCACCCCGGAGATGGTCCGGGTCTCGACCCAGCTCGCCATGGCGGAGCTGCTCCTCTCGGGCTGCACCACCACGAGCGACCACCTCTATCTCTTCCCCGGCGGGGTCCGCCTCGAGGACTCCATTGAGGCGGCCTCCGTCGCCGGGATGCGCTTCGTCGCCACTCGCGGGGCGATGAGCGTGGGGGAGAGCCGCGGCGGGCTTCCCCCGGACGAGCTGGTCGAGGACGAGGAGGCGATCCTCGAGGACGCCGAGCGGCTGGTGCGCCGCTGGCACGACCCCTCCCCGGGCGCCATGGTCCAGATCGCGATCGCTCCCTGCTCGCCCTTCTCGGTGAGTCCAGACCTCATGCGGGAGGCGGCCCGGCTCGCCCGGGCCCTTCGCGTGCGGCTCCACACTCACCTCGCGGAGAACGACCACGACGTCGCCTACTCGCGCGAGCGCTTCGGGCTCACCCCGGCCGAGTACGCGGAGGAGCTCGGTTGGGTGGGACCCGACGTCTGGCACGCGCACTGCGTGAAGCTCGATGCCTCCGGGATCGCCCGCTTCGCCGCCACCGGCACGGGCGTGGCCCATTGCCCCTCGAGCAACATGCGCCTCGCGAGCGGGATCGCGCCGGTGCGGGCCTTGCGCGACGCGGGGGTCCCGGTCGGCCTGGGGGTGGACGGCAGCGCCAGCAACGACGCGGCCCATCTCGTCGCCGAGGCGCGGACCGCCATGCTCCTCCAACGGGTGAAGGCCTCGCTCGAGCCCTTCGGCTGCGACCGGGGACCCGCCGCCATGACGGCGCGTGATGCGCTCGCGCTCGCCACCCGCGGGGGAGCGGAGGTCCTCGGGCGCAATGACATCGGCCACCTCGCCCCGGGTGCGTGCGCCGACCTCGCAATCTTCGACCTGCGCACGCCCTCGTTCGCGGGGGGGGCGGTGCACGATCCGGTCGGCGCCCTCCTGTTGTGCGCTCCGGCGCCGGCCGCCTTCACGATCGTCGACGGCAAGGTGCGGGTCCGAGAGGGCCGGCTCGCGAGTTTCGAGCTCGAGCCCTTGCTCGAGCGGCACGACGCCCTCTCACGGAAGCTCGTGCTCGGCTAGCGAAACGAGCGGCATCGCATGCAGCCCCACGTCCCCCACGGCCCGCTAGGAGCGAAGGGGCTCCCTTCAGCGCCGGACGTCGACCACCGCGCGGCCGCGCACCTCTCCGGCGAGGATCCGTTCACTCCACGGCACCACCTCGGACAAGGCGATCTCCGTCGTCAGCTCCTCGAGCAGGGCTGGGGGAAGGAGCTCGCGGATGCGCGCCCAGGCCGCTTGCCTTCGATCCCGCGGGCACCGCACCGAGTCGATCCCGAGGAGCGAGATGCCGCGCAGGATGAAGGGGAGTACGCTCGTGGGGAGGTCGGATCCGCCCGCGAGCCCGCACGCCGCCACCGCCCCTCCGTAGGCGACCTGCTTCAGGATGTTCGCGAGCACCTTCCCCCCAACCGTGTCGACCGCCCCGGCCCAGGCCTCTCGATCGAGCGGACGGCCGGTGTCGGCCGAGACTAGGGCGCGTTCGAGGACCCGGGTGGCACCGAGCCTCTCGAGGTAGGGCCGCTCCTGCGGGCGACCGGTGGCGGCGGCCACCCGGTGGCCCATGCGCGAGAGGAGTGCCACCGCGAGGCTTCCCACGCCCCCGGCGGCGCCCGTCACCAGCACCTCCTGCGGGCCGGACCCGAGGCCGCTCTCCTCCAGTGCCGCCGCGCACAGCATGGCGGTGAACCCGGCCGTCCCCACCGCCATCGCCTGGCGCGGCGTGTAGCCCAGCGGGATGGGCACGACCCATTCCGGCCGCACCCGGGCGCGCCCGGCAAAGCCCCCAAACTGCTCCTCGCCGATGCCCCACCCGGTCACGAGCACGGCTGCCCCCGGCTCGACGTCGGGCGACCCGCTCTCGACCACCGTGCCCGCGAGATCGATCCCGGGAACCATGGGAAGCCGGCGGAGCACCTTGCCCTTGCCGGTGACGGCGAGCGCGTCCTTGTAGTTCAGGCTGGAGTAGGCAACCTCGACCATGACCTCCAGCGGGGGCAGGTCGGCCCCCGAAAGCTCCTCCAGCCCCGCGGTGCGGCCCTCGCCGGCCGCGCGCACGACGAAGGCAGGAAAGCGGTCGCCCGGGTTTGCCATGGAAATCCCCGTGAAGGGCGCGGTTAACCTCTCTTTGGACCGCCGGTCAAGGGGCCGGCCGGGGCGGCCTCAGGCCGCTGGGCGCTCCCGGCTGTGGGCGTCGGCATCCTCCGGGCCGATCCCGGTCCTGAACGTTTCCGCGGCCAGGAGGACCGAGACGATGGTGATAAGCACGAGGGCGATCATGTAGAGCGAGACCGGCCATGGGCGGCCGCCTCCCCAGGCGAGGAGGCCGGTCGCGATGAGCGGAGAGAGGCCGCCAGCGAACACCGATGCGAGCTGGTAGCCGAGGGAGGCACCGCTGTAGCGGACCCGCGCCGAGAAGAGCTCGGAGAAGAAGCTCGCCTGGGGCCCGTACATGGCGGCGTGCCCGAAAACGAGCGGGAGGCCGATGCCAAGCCAGATGAGCCCGGCGACCTTCGTGTCCAAGAGGGCGAAGAAGGGGAAGGCGAGGAGCCCGCAGGCCAGGGCGCCCCAGATGTAGATGGGGCGGCGGCCGAACCGGTCGGAGAGGGCCCCCCAGGCCGGCCCCGCGAAGATGTTGATGGCGGACGCAAGGAGAAGCCCGTTCAGGGCGATCACCCGCGGGAGCTTGAGCTGGGTGGCGACATAGGTCAGGGCGAAGGTGGTGAACACGTAGAAGAGGCCGTTCTCGGCGAACCGGGCCCCCATGGCGAGGAGGATATTCTTGGGGTGCCGGGTGATGGCCTCGAGGATCGGCATCTTCGCCTCGATCTTCTGCTCCTTTACCCTCGCGAAGACCGGGGACTCCGCGACGCGCATCCGGATCCAGAGGCCCACCGCCACGAGCACGACGCTCAGGAGGAAGGGGACGCGCCAGCCCCAGGAAAGGAAGGCGGCCTCTGGCGTGCCAGACACCCAGCGGAACACCAGGGTCGAGAGGAGGAGGCCGATGTAGGCGCCGATCTGCGGCCAGGAGCCGTAGAAACCGCGCCGGTGCGCGGGAGCGTGCTCGACCGCCATGAGCACCGCGCCGCCCCACTCGCCTCCGAGCCCGAACCCCTGGCACAGGCGCATCGCCACGAGCAGGACCGGGGCCCAGATCCCGACCTTGGAGTAGGTGGGGAGGAGGCCGATAACGGTGGTGGCGAGCCCCATGATGAGGAGCGTCAGGTAGAGCATGTTCTTGCGCCCGATCCGGTCGCCGTAGTGGCCGAAGACGATGCCGCCGATGGGCCGGGCGATGAAGCCCACCGCGAAGGTCGCGAAGGCGGCGATGGTGCCGGTGAGCGGGTCGAACTGGGGGAAGAAGAGCTTGTTGAAGACGAGGGCCGCTGCGGTTCCGTAGAGGAAGAAGTCGTACCACTCGATCGAGGTCCCGATGAGGCTCGCGAACGCGACCTTGACGATCTCCGCCCGACCCGGCGCCTGAACCTCTCCGGCACCCTGCGCGGGGCGATCATTCGTGCCCATGTTCCCTCCGGGGATGAGTGCGTGGCCCTTGTCTCGCGGTGAAGGACTCACGAGTTCCTGTACCGCCCGAGCAATGCCTGCGCCAAGCCGCCGCGGACCGATCGGGCCGTCTCGGATGTTCCGTTCACGCGCGAATTGCCGTTCTCGCCCAGCAAAAAGGGGGCATCGGCCGAGAGGCATTCCGGGTTTCTGGAACTCCGGCGAAACGCCCAACGGAGGTGATCGCCCGAGATCGCCAAGCGGGACGCCCGATTGAGCGTCGATGGGGATCGGCCTCCGTGCATCCGGGGGGAGGAAGTTCCCTGTCCGGGATCTTGGAATGAGGGCCAGGGTGCGGCGTCCGATCCCTCACCGCGCGGGCCCCTTGGGGAAATCCCGATGGGCCGCGCGGCCCGGCGGCTCGGTCGTAACGGTTCGTCTTCCAGGTTCCTGGAAAGCCGCTCGCGGCGCCGTCGAGGCCGTGGATCACTTCCTCGAAGCTCCTTGGGGCCCCCGAGCTAAGGGCCTGCCCCGAGGGCGGTAGTGGCCTGTGGCTTGCTCGCGTGCCGGAGGACGCGAGACTCGGCCGGAGGGTGCCCCTTGACCGACCCCATCGAAAAGTCGATCGCACCGGCGGAAGCGGGAAGAGCGACGAAGGTGGTCTCGGCCGAGGAGGCGGTGAGCCTCGTCCGCGACGGCGACCTCGTCGTCACCGACGGGTTCTGCGGGGCGGGGTTCGCGGAGGAGCTCGCCCTCGCCCTCGAGAAGCGGTTCCTCAGCACGGGGAAGCCGGTCGGCATCACCCTCATGTACGCCGCCGGCCAAGGGGACGGCGCGGACCGCGGCCTGAACCACCTCGCCCATGCCGGGCTCGTCCGCCGGGTGGTGGGCGGCCACTGGGGGCTCACACCCAAGCTGCAGAAGCTCGCGGTCGCCGACGAGATCGAGGCCTACAACCTCCCCCAGGGCGTCATCGCTCACATGTTCCGCGACTGCGCCGCGAAGAAGCCGCGCACGATCACCCACGTGGGGCTCGGTACCTTCGTCGATCCCCGCTACGGCGGCGGCAAGATCAACGCCCGGACGCGGGAGGACCTCGTCGAGCTCGTGCACTTCGATGGGAAGGAGTACCTCGCCTACCGGCCACTTCCCATCCAGGTGGCCTTCCTGCGCGGCACGACCGCCGACCCGGATGGCAACGTGACCATGGAGCGGGAGGCGCTCTTCCTCGAGGGGCTGGCCATCGCCCAGGCCGCGCACAACTCCGGGGGAAAGGTGATCGTGCAGGTCGAGCGGATCGCCGACCGGGGCACGCTCCGCGCCCGCGACGTGAAGGTGCCCGGGATCCTGGTCGACCAGGTGGTGGTGGCGCGCCCGGCCAACCACTGGCAGACCTTCGGCACCGAGCACAATCCCGCCTACAGCAGCGAGCTCAGGGTGCCGGCTCAAGGGGTCGAGCCCATACCACTCGACGAGCGGAAGGTGATCGCCCGGCGGGCGGCCTTCGAGCTCTTGGGGAGCCGCATCGTGAACCTGGGCATCGGCATGCCGGAGGGGGTGGCTGGGGTAGCCAACGAGGAGGGAGTGCTCGGGGCCCTGAGCCTGACCACCGAGCCTGGGACCATCGGGGGGATCCCCGCCAGCGGCCTCAACTTCGGTGCCGCCTCAAACATGGACGCTCTCGTGGATCAGCCGGCCCAGTTCGACTTCTACGACGGTGGCGGGGTGGACGTGGCCTATCTGGGCCTCGCCCAGGCCGACCAGCAGGGCAACCTCAACGTGAGCAAGTTCGGGCCGCGGCTGGCGGGGGCGGGTGGTTTCATCAACATCAGCCAGAATGCGAAGAAGGTGGTCTTCGTCGGGACTTTCACCGCCGGCAAGCTGGAGGTCTCGGTGACCGGCGGCCGGCTCCAGATCGAGAAGGAAGGTTCCATTGCCAAGTTCGTGAAGGAGGTCGAACACGTCACCTTCAGCGCCCGCACCGCGCTCCAGAAGCGGCAGTCGGTGCTCTACGTCACCGAGCGGTGCGTGTTCACCCTGACGGCGGACGGCTTGGAGCTGCTCGAGATTGCACCTGGCGTCGACCTGCGTCGGGACGTCCTGGGGCAGATGGCGTTCGCCCCGGTCATGCGTGGCGAGCCAAGGCTCATGGACGAGCGCATCTTCCGCGAGGCGCCCATGGGGCTCGCCAGGGTGGCGGAGAGATGAACCCGGAGGGAACGGTCATGGCGAACCGGAACGTGCTCATCACCGGTGGGGCGGCGGGGATCGGCAAGGCCACGGCGGCCCGCTTTGCCGAGGGCGGCGCGCGGGTCTTCATCTGCGACGTGAACGACGAGGCCGGAGAGGCGACCGCCCGCTCGCTCGGCCCCGCAGTCCACTACGACCGGGTGGACGTCACCGACCGCAGGGCGGTGGGGGGGTGGGTCGACGGGGTGGTGGCGCGCCACGAGCGCGTCGACGTCCTCGTGAACAATGCCGGGATCACCCGCGACGCTCAGCTGGTCAAGGTTCAGGAGGGCCAGGTCGTAAAGCAGATGGGCGAGGCCGACTTCGACCTCGTGATCGGCATCAACCTGAAAGGGGTCTTCAACTGCACGCAGGCGGTGGCCCCGCACATGATCCGCCAGGGGGGCGGGGTCATCCTGAACGCGTCCTCGGTGGTGGGACTGTACGGTAACTTCGGCCAGACCAACTACGTCGCTACCAAGGCCGCGGTCATCGGCATGACGAGGGTCTGGGCGCGCGAGTTGGGGAAGAGCAACATCCGCGTGAACGCCGTCGCACCCGGTTTCACCGCCACCGAGATGGTCATGAAGATGCCCGAGAAGGTGCTCGAGGGGATGAAGGCCCGCACCCCCCTGCTGCGGTTGGGGGTACCGCGAGACATCGCCAACGCCTACTGGTTCCTGGCTTCGGACGAGGCCACCTTCATCACCGGGGCGGTGCTGTGCGTGGACGGCGGGATCGTCATCGGGACATGAAGAAGCGGGCGCCCGGGCGCTCCGCAGGAGGGTCGTCATGGCGGAACTTCGTGAGGTCGTCATCGTCGGGGCCGCGCGCACGCCCATCGGCTCCTTCCTGGGGACGCTCGCCTCGGTGCCGGCACCGCGGCTCGCCGCGGCGGCGATCCGGGAGGCGCTCACCCGGGCGCGGGTCTCCCCGACAGCGGTCGACGAGGTGATCCTGGGGAACGTCTTGCAGGCGGGACAGGGTCAGGCGCCGGCTCGGCAGGCGGCTCTGTACGCCGGGCTCCCCGAGTCGACGCCCTGCTGGTCGCTCAACAAGATGTGTGGCTCCGGGCTCAAGGCCATCCTCTCGGGGGCCCAGGCCATCCGGGCGGGGGATGCCGAGGTGGTGGTGGCGGGGGGGATGGAGTCGATGTCGAACGTCCCCTACCTCGCCCCGGCGGTCCGGACCGGCGCGCGCATGGGCAACGTGGAGCTCATCGACACCATGCTGCACGACGGCCTGCTCGACGCCTACGAGCACATCCACATGGGGATCTGCGCCGAGGAGACGGCCGCGCGCTTCGGCATCTCCCGCGAGAGGCAGGACGAGTACGCGCTCCTGTCGACCCAGCGCGCCCAGGAGGCCCAGAAGAAGGGTCTCTTCCGCGCCGAGATCGTCCAAGTCGACGTGGAGAACAAGAAGGGCGAACGGACCCCAGTGCTGGAGGACGAGGGGCCGAAAACCGCTCGGCCGGAGAAGATCCCCTCGCTCAAGCCCGCGTTCAAGAAGGACGGCACGGTGACCGCGGCCAATGCCTCCTCCATCAACGACGGGGCGGCGGTGGTGGTCCTCTCCAGCGCCGAGCGCGCCGGGCGGAGCGAGCTGCCGGTTCTGGCACGGCTCGCGCACTGGGGCGGTGCCGCCCGAAAGCCCGTCGAGTTCACGATCGCCCCGGCCGACGCGGTCTCGACGGTGCTGGGCAAGGCGGGACTCAAGGCGAAGGACATCGACCTCTGGGAGTTGAACGAGGCCTTCGCAGTGGTGGCGCTCGCCAACATGCAGATCCTGGGGCTCGACCCCGTCAACGTGAACGTGCGGGGGGGGGCGGTAGTGCTCGGCCACCCCATCGGCGCGAGCGGCGCCCGCATCCTGGTCACCCTGCTGCACGCCCTGAAGGACCACGGGCTAAGGCGAGGTCTCGCCTCTCTCTGCATCGGGGGGGGCGAGGCGTTGGCGGCGGTGGTGGAACGACCCTGAGCTGGGCCGGTCAGCCGGGCCGGGCCGGGGTCCGGGAGGACCCCGGGACGTGGTCGCCCGAGATCCGGTGCTCCTCGAGCTTCGCGTACATCGACGACTTGCTGATCCCCAGCCGGCGGGCGGCGAGGAGCTTGTCGCCCTTCGCCTCGCGCAGGGCCCGCCGGAGGATCTCCTCCTCGGTGTGGCGCAGGAGGCGGCGCAGCGTCTGGAGCTCCTCGGCGGGTCGTTCCTCGTGGACGCTCTCCAAGAGCGACCGGGGAAGATCCTGGCGGCGGATGACCCGGTCGGTCTTGACGAAGAGCGCCTGCTCGAGGACGTTGCGCAGCTCTCGGACGTTGCCGGGCCAGGCATAGGCCCGGAGCACCTCCTCGGCCTCGCCGTCCAGCCCGTCCACCGGGATCCCGGTCTCCTTCTCGAGCCGGCGCAGGATCTCCTCGGCCACGAGGGCCACGTCCTCTCGCCGCTCGCGCAGGGGCGGGATGAAGAGCCGGACCACGTTGAGGCGGTAGTAGAGGTCCTGTCGGAACGCGCGCTGCCCGATGAGCTGCTCCAGGCTGCGGTTGCTGGCGGCGACGATCCGCACGTCGACCGGCTCCGGCTCGACCGCGCCCACCGGCTCGATCTCCTTCTCCTGGAGCGTGCGCAGGAGCTTCACCTGCATCCCCAGCGGCAGCTCGCTCACCTCGTCGAGGAAGATCGTCCCCTTGTCCGCCAGGGCGAACTTCCCCTTCTTGCCGTGCCGCTCCGCGCCGGTGAAGGAGCCCGGCTTGTAGCCGAAGAGCTCCGACTCGAAGAGGCTCTCAGGGATGGCGGCGCAGTTCACCTTGATGAAGGGGCCGAGCGCGCGGGCGCTCTCCACGTGGATGGCGTGGGCGAAGAGCTCCTTCCCCGTGCCGCTCTCGCCCTCGAGCAGGATGGTGCTGTCGCTGTGTGCCACCCGCCGCCCCAGGGCTTTCACTTGCTCCAGGGCCGGGCTCTTCCCCACGATGCTCTCGAAGGAGTACTTGGCCCCGAGACGCCGGGACAGCTCGCTCTTGTAGTACTCGAGCTCCTTTTCCATCCGGGCGAACCTGCCCGTCATGGCGAAGAGGTCGCCGATGTCTTGGAACATGATCTTGCCGACCACCGCGACGACCTTTCCGCGCTCGTAGATGGGGATCCGGCTGCACACCATGTCGTGGCCGCGGATCCGCTGGATCTGCGCGATCTCCGGAATCCCGGTCCGCGCCACGATGTGCATCCGCGTGTTCTCGACCACCTCGGTGACGTGCTTTCCGATCATCTGCTCGAGCGGGATGCCGAGGAAGTTGGCGTAGGCGCGATTGCTCTTCACGATGGTGCCGTCGGGATCGGTGATGATGAGCCCCTCGTAGGCATGGGCGAGGGCCTCCTCCAGCATGAGGCGTTCCTTCTCGGACTCCCGTCGATCGCGGGCGAGTTTCTGGACGAGGCGGTGCACCCATCCGTGGCGCTTGATGCGCATGACCCTCTCCTCGGGCGGAACCGCACCGGCCCCCATCCGGGCTACGATGTACCCCGGCTCGCTACGGTCCGCGCCCGCAACAATTTACACGACGTTCGCCGCCCCCGGCCTAGTGGTGCGCGATTCCTTCCCGGATCCGCCTCAATCGCACGTATTGCCTCGGCTTGCTGCGGGTCCTTCCACCCGCCCTCGCCTTGGGCACCTGCCCCGACGTAATCCTTCGAGCCGACGCCCCGCTCCAAAGCCGCGGGCCGCCCTCACCCGTGAGGCGGGAGCAAAGCCAGTCCGCGGAGCCCCCTGGCGATCCCTCGAGGCTCTCTCGCTCGTGGGCGCACCTCGCAGGTGCTCGCTCATGGCGGACCGTCGACGGTCGGGTTCACCGCGCATACCCGTAAAACCAGCGCGACTCGCCTCGTCCGACGTTCCTCACCGAATGGCGCGAGTGGGCTGGGATGAGGAGCTCGTCGCCGACGCGGGGACGATGCACCTTTCCCTCGACTTCGAACTCGACCTCGCCCTTGACGACGAGGACGAGCTCGTCGACGGCGTGGACGTAGTCCTCCCATCGCTGGCCGGGAGGATCGACCCAGAGCCCGCAGGAGAACCCTCGCTCGCGCCAGCGGCGGGCGACGGCGCCCTCTTCGAGCTCGTGGTCCACCCGCCCGGGACCGGCCATGCTTTTCGCCCTCCCCCCATCCCCCCGATCGGTCCTGGGGCTACATAGCGGCCGCGGCGCGTGCGAGCAAACCTGGGGGAGAAGATCGGATGCCGCCCCCCCGAGTCTCTGACGGCTCGAGGCCGCGCGGGAAAGGGGTACGGTCGGCTCGGCGCTCCGCGCTGTCGGCCGCCCGCACAAGCGACGAGACGCCGGCGCCCTGCTCGGGCGGGACCGGTCGTAGAAGCCGTTCAAGAGGACGGTGAGCCTCGAGGTGTCGAGGGTCGGACCGCCTCGAGCGGGTCCCAATTCCAGGCGTCGATCCCCGATTGCCTCTGGCCATCCGCCGAGAGCGCTTGGAGGCAGAGTCAGGACCTCACTTCCCGAGCAGGAACTTCGCGGCCGCCAACAGGCCCAACGCGACGGCGGCGGTTCGCATCCACATGGGAGAGAGTCTCTGGGCGAGGAGCGTGCCCAGCCAGCCCCCTCCCAGCGAGGCAACTGCCATGAGGGCGGCGATCGGCAGGTCGACCTTGCCGCTCACGGCGAAGAGGACGCAGGCCGTGCCGTTCGTGAGGAGTGCGAGAAGCACCTTGAGCGCGTTGGCGTGCTGCATGCTGGAAGGGACGAGGACCCCCATCGCCGCCAGCATGAGGATGCCAATCCCGGCTCCGAAGTAGCCGCCATAGACCGAGATGAGCAGCTGGAGCGCCCATATGACGGCGGGGTGGTTGGCGGTGCCCCGACCGGCCACCGCCAGCTTGATGGGGCCTTGGAGCGCGAGGAGCGCGCAGGCGAACAGGATCAACCAGGGGACCACCGCCGCGAACGAGGACTCGGGGAGGGCGAGGAGCAGGGCCGACCCCAGGGCGCCCCCCAACACCGCCGGGACCCCGAGGGTCGCCGCGCGGCGCCGCTCCTCCCCGATGTGGCCGCGATAGGCCCACACCGAAGCGACCTGGCCCGGCCAGAGCGCCACGGTGCTGGTGGCGTTGGCCACCACCGGGGACAGACCCGCGAGCAACAGCGCCGGAAACGAGAGCAGGGTCCCGCCGCCGGCGACGGCGTTCATGAGGCCGGCGATCGCGGCGGACCCAGCGACGAAGGCAGCCTGGAGGATCGTCACCGGCATTCTCTAGCTTGCGGCCGACAGGAAAAGCACTCGCGTCTTCTCGTTCCCGGCCCCCCTACGGAATCGCCCGGTTGACCCTCGAGAACCCCCAGGCTCGCGCCGAGAGAGGAGCTTGGGAGGCGATTCTTTCGTGAGGCGGTGCAGCGAGTTGCGCGGCGTCGGCGGGCCGGCGGCGGTTCCACTTCGCCCGCTTCCATCGGGTCAAACGGGGACCCGGATGTCTGGGGCCGGCGCTAGCCCCGCCCGACGCCATGCCTCCGCTGCTCGAGCCGGCGTGAGCCGTTAGACACCCCAAATGACGCCCGCGCAACTCCTCGCGTTCCTTCGCAGGCACAGGCTCGCGGTAGAGGCCTCCGTGGGTCCCGGCGGAGCGCCGCAGGCAGCCTTGGTCGGGTTCGCCGTGAGCGATGCATTCGAGATCGTCTTCGACACCCTCACCGGCTCCCGCAAGTACCGTAACCTCTGCGCCGACCACCGGATCGCTCTGGTGGTCGGATGGGACGAGGAGATCACGGCGCAGATCGAGGGAGTCGCCGACTTCCCCGGAGGCGACGACCTCGAGCGCGTGCGGGAATGTTACTTCGCAGTCTACCCGGACGGTCGTGAGCGACTCGCCTGGCCCGGGATCACCCACGTTCGGGTCCGACCGACCTGGATCCGGTACAGCGATTACGGCACCCCCACGGAGAGTATCGTGGAGTTCTCCGCTACGAAGCTCGTCTCGGGGGCCCAGCCCTGACCTGCCCCTTGGGGCAGCCGGCGGCGCCCGGGCAGACGGCCGGTTCTCACCCGCCTGCAGCCGGAGCGGGGAAGGTCGAGGCGGGGTCGGGGCCCTCGCGGCGGGGGTGCGGCGGTCACGAAACCGGCATACGATCTCGCGAGGAGACTCTCGTGCCGTCGCGATCCGCCATCTACACCCATGGTCACCACGAATCCGTTCTACGTTCGCATCGGTGGCGCACCGCCGAGAACTCCGCCGGCTACCTTCTGCCTTACCTGCGGCTGGGGATGTCCCTGCTGGATGTCGGGTGCGGACCGGGGACCATCACGGTCGACCTCGCTGCTCGGCTCGCTCCGGGGCGGGTCGTGGGAATCGATCCGGCACCGGAAGCGGTCGTGCTGGCCCGGACCGCCGCCGGCGAGGGGCCCATGGCGCCCCGGATCGAGCTCGGCGACGTCCGTACCTGGAACGGCGGCGGCTTCGACGTCGTCCACGCCCATCAGGTGCTCCAGCACGTCGCCGATCCCGTGGAGGTGCTCCGGGCCATGGCGGCGCTGTGCGTTCCGGGGGGGCTCGTGGCAGCTCGCGATAGCGATTACTCGGCCATGGCGTGGTTCCCGCGGTTGCCCGAGCTCGACCGGTGGATGGAGCTCTACCAGAGGACGGCGCGTGCCAACGGAGGCGAGCCCGACGCGGGGCCAAGACTCTTGGGCTGGGCCCATGCTGCGGGCCTCGGCGAGGTGACGGCCACGGCCTCGGTCTGGTGCTTCGCGAACGACGCCGACCGAGCCTTCTGGGGGGGCATGTGGGCTGACCGGATCGTGGAGTCAGCCATGGCTCGGCAGCTGCTCCAGAGTGGTCTCGCCACCCGCGCGGAGCTCGTGGAGATCTCCCACGGATGGCGGCACTGGGCGGCCGACCCGGACGGCGTATTTACGATCCCGCACGGTGAGATCGTTGCCCGTCTGCCGGGCCGGTAGTGCGCCCGAGCTCTCCGGGGCGAGCGCTCAGTTTACGGTGGAGGTGAACGCCAACCCGCCGGTAAAGGTCTCCCAGGTGGCGTTCGAGCCCCCGCCCTCGGGGTTATAGCTCAGAGTGAACCATCCGGAGATGCCCAGGCCCCAGTGTGGCCCGGTCCACCACTGCTTCCCGAGGGCGAACCGGGCGCCAAACCCCGTGTTGGTTTGGTAGGTGCTGTACGCGTCCCCGAGGCTCATCCAGGTGACCGAGGGTGTGACGCTGATGTACACGTTCGCGGGCATGATGTACCAGGTGAAGTTGGGTCCCAGGCCGTAGACCGACGTCGAGAAGGAATAGCCGCTCGGGACCGAGGCCCCGTTGAACGAGAGCGTCGGCGAGGCCACCCACGACGACCAGAACTCGCCCGCCAGGATCGCGTTCTCCTTCACCGCCCCGCCGATCGCGAACGCGAAATCGAAGTCGACGCCGCGGGCGGAATTGAAGATGAACAGCGTCTGGCTCGCCGAGGTCGACGAGTTCGCGTACCCGAGCCCGAAGTCGAGCCGCATGAAGAACCCGACGTGGCGGCGGGCGGTGGGATCCACCACCATCACCCTCCGGTACGGTGCGTAGGCGTACGCCCCGGGCGGCGGTGGAGGGGGAGGCGGCGGGACCGCGAAGGGTGCCGGGGGCGGCGCTCCCGGGGGCGGTCCGGGCGGCTGGGTCCCGGCCGCAGCCGGGGAGATGGCGGAGTCCTCGATGTACCCGGTTCGTCCGTCGGGCACCCGGACCTTCCGAAACCCATCGACCGCCGTCTCCGAGACGGAGATCCAGGCGCCCTCTGCGAACACATAGATGACCGGGGAGGAAGGATCCGGTGCGGTGTGGACCTGTGCCTCGAACACGGTGACGGTGGCGGGCGCTCCGAACGCGGCGAAGGGCAGAACGAGAAGCGCAACGGCGACGCAGGCGGTCTGGCAAGGGCGCATGGCAGTCTTCCGGGGCAATGGTCGTCCCCTGTCTCGAGAGTATGCTTCGGAAAGCCGGCCCACAACATTCCAACACGGGACGCCGACGGAAGATTCGCCCGTGGCCCCAACGAACCCTCGAGCGAGGCCGCGGTGGCCCAAGGCGCGTCGCCACCCAGCGTGGGTGCACCGCCATCGGCACGTGTCGGGGCCGGGGACGAGCCCCGCCGGTTCGGCTCCCCTGGCAGGCGAGTATTCGGGTCCCTCCCGGCTCGTCCATCACCTCACGATCCGTGAATCGGAGGTGCGGAGGAGTGTTGCGGTCACCCACGAGGCGTGGATCGAGACCTCCTCGTCGCCTTCTTCACCACTCGCCGTAGGGCGCCTTCCGCCTTGCACGCACCCCGGCGAAGAGCATCGCGGTCGACCTGCCTTCCCAGAGGATCATCGACAGGCTGACTCTGCCCCTCGACCGGTCGCGGAGGAGAGAACGGCTCGGGTCAGAGTCTAGGTTCAGCCCTACGGGTCACGCCTTGGGGGGTGACCGGGTCCGCGAGAGCCGGAGGGATTGCGGGAGCAGGTTTCCCTCTGGGGGGATGACCCGCCAGGGAAACCGTTCCTTGTTCCAATCGTTCCCCTTGAGATCGCTCTCCTCGCCGTGGGCGCAAGGCTGACGGCATCGAGTGGGGACGCGCTGGAGACGGAGAGCGGACGGCCGCGCACCTTCGCGAGGCAGCGAGCAAGGCTCGGAACGTGTGCCGTCCTCGATCGCACCGTTTCGCGCCAAGACGTCCAAACTCTCCCCGTGTGTCTCCGGTCGAGCCCAAATGGCGGCTTGGTCCACGGTCTTGGCTGTGTCAGGGTGGTGCCAGCTCTTCCCCCAAAGTTCGGCCCAGAAAGCGTTACAGAGAGTTCCGGCGCAAAGGGCCGAACCCGACCTTCAACGGAAGGAGTGCGAGAATGTCGAAGAACATCCTCGTCATCGGAACGCTCGACACGAAGGGAGTCGAGTTCCTTTACCTGCGCGACCTGATCGTCGCCCGCGGGCACCGGGCCTTGGTCCTCGACACCGGCGTCGCCGGGAACCCGGCCTTTCCGCCCGAGATCAGCGCCGAGGCGGTGGCCGAGGCGGGCGGCGCCTCCCTTGAGAGCCTGCGCCGGGCCGCCGACCGCGGGGCGGCCCTCGATGTCATGGGGAAGGGGGCGCGGGTTTTGGCCCTGCGGGCCCATGCCGAGGGGAAGGTGGACGGCGTCATCAGCCTGGGCGGGTCGGGCGGGACGTCCATCGCCACTCGCGCGATGCAGGCCTTGCCGGTGGGGCTCCCCAAGGTGATGGTCTCCACCATGGCCTCGGGAGACGTCTCGGCCTACGTCGGAGTGAAGGACATCACCATGATGTATTCGGTGGTGGACGTCGCCGGTTTGAACCGCCTGTCGCGAAGGATCCTGGCGAACGCGGTCGGCGCGGTGTGTGGGATGGCGGAGCAGGTTGCTCCTTTCTCCGGGGCCGATCGGCCACTCGTGACGGCCACCATGTTCGGGGTCACCACGCCTTGCGTCGACCGCGTCCGTTCGCGCCTCGAGGCCGCAGGGTACGAGGTGCTGGTATTCCACGCCACCGGCAGCGGTGGCCGGGCGATGGAGGCCCTCATCAAGGACGGATACGTCGCCGGGGTGGCCGACATCACCACCACCGAGTGGTGTGACGAGCTCGTGGGGGGGGTCCTCTCCGCGGGCCCTGAGCGACTGGATGCGGCTGCCAAGGCCGGGCTCCCACAGGTCGTCTCGCTGGGCGCGCTCGACATGGTGAACTTCGGCGCGATCGAGACGGTCCCGGAGAAGTTCCGCGGCCGGAACCTCTACAAGCACAATCCCACGGTCACGCTCATGCGCACCACCCCCGAGGAGTGTGCCGAGCTGGGCCGGATCATCGCCCAGAAGCTGAACCGCGCCACCGGCCCCACCGCGCTCTACGTCCCCCTCCGCGGGGTCAGCATGATCGACGCCGAGGGGAAGCCGTTCCACTGGCCGGAGGCGGACCGGGCGCTGTTCGAGGCCATCGGGAAGTACCTGGATCGCAGCCGGGTCGAGCTGGTGGAGCTGGACGCAAACATCAACGACCCCTCCTTTGCGGACGCGATGGCCACGCGCCTTTTGTCTCTGCTCAAGCGGGGGGAAAAGTAACTCACACCGCACCTCCACGAAAAGGAGAGAGCATGCCCTTCATCGCCCGCTCGCAGCTCGTGAAGCGTCTCAAGGACCAGATCCAGGCCGGTCGCCCCATCGTGGGCTGCGGCGCCGGCACCGGCATCTCCGCCAAGATGGCGGAGGCCGGCGGCGCCGATCTCATCATCATCTACAACTCGGGGCGCTACCGCATGGCCGGCCGCGGCTCGCTGGCCGGGCTTCTGGCCTACGGTGACGCCAACGCCATCGTGGTCGAGATGGCGAGCGAGGTCCTCCCCGTCGTGAAGAACGTCCCGGTGCTGGCGGGCGTGAACGGCACCGATCCCTTCCGCCTCATGCCGGTCTTCCTGAAGCAACTCCGGGATATCGGGTTCGACGGAGTCCAGAACTTCCCCACCGTGGGACTCATCGACGGGAACTTCCGCGCCAACCTCGAGGCCACGGGCATGGGCTACGACAAGGAGATCGAGACCATCCGTCTCACCCACGAGCTGGACCTCTTCACCTCGCCCTACGTCTTCAACGCCGATCAGGCCAAGGCCATGGTGCGTGCCGGGGCCGACCAGCTCGTGGCCCACGTCGGTCTCACCACCGCCGGGACCATCGGTGCCGGGGTGGCTCTCACTCTCGACCAGGCCATCGACCGGGTGATGGAGATCGCCGAGGCTGGCCGCGGCGTGCGACAGGACGTGATCGTGCTCTGCCACGGCGGCCCCTTCGACGAGCCCGAGAACGTGGGGAAGGCGCTCGCGCGCATGCCGGGCATTTCCGGATTCTTCGGGGCCTCGAGCATCGAGCGGCTCCCCACCGAGCGCGCGATCCGCGGCCAGGTCGAGGACTTCAAGAAGCTGAAGGTGGGCCGGTAGAGGTGCCTTCCTTGCGAGCCCTGGCGCCCTATTTCGCGAAGGGGCTGACGAGGTTCGCCTTAGGCGCGTGGGGGAGAGCCCGAAGGAGATCGGACCGCCTCGAGGCGACGGCGCCCGCGGGCGACCTTTCCAGGGAGGTCCAGGCGATTCCAGGGCCGCCCTCCACGGGCAGGCCAGGCCCCATGACGGCCCCTGCTTTCATGCGAGCTCGCCTCTCCGCGGGAAGGCAAGGTCCTCGACCGGAGCGAGGAGCGTGTCCCGACCGGTCAGCGCCGTTTTGGCGAGCAGCAGACGAAGGTGTCGAGGGAGGTGATGGCGGAGCGAATATCGCCGTAGACCGGCAGCCCTCCCTCCTCCAGCGCCGCCACGAACTCGGCGTAATGGCGGCCCGCGTTCACCGAGACGACCATGGGCTTGGGGGAGCGCCCCGAGATCTGGATGAGGAGACTCGCGAGCGCGTCCCGGTCGCGGCAGGTCTCCGGTAGGGTCTTGAGCGAGGCCGCGTGGGGGACCACCGCCACGAAGACGCAATCCACGCCCGGGTCGGCGATCACCGCCTCGAGGAACTGGGCGTACATGGCGTCGTCGGCCATGGGCGTGATGTCCAGGAATGGCGAGGAGACGTCCACCAGGCCCTGCCGGTTGATCGACCCGAGCCGCTCGACCGTTCCGGCGGCGAGCCGCGCCTGGGTGAGGCCCCGGAGCTCGTCCGCCCCCACGGTCGATTCGAACCCGGCGTTCACCACGCCCGCCACCCGGTTCCCGAGGGCGGGCTTGCCGGCCAGGAGCGCGAAGGTTTTGGTCAGCTCGTAGTACTCCTCGAGCGTCTCCGCCAGGATCACTCCCGCCTGCAGGCAGGCGGCGCGGAAGACCTCGTAGTTCCCCGACATCGAGGCGGTGTGCGACGCCGCCGAACGCGCTCCGGCCTCGGTGCGCCCCCCCTTGTAGACCACGATCGGTTTGGTCGAATGCCGGGCCATCTCGAAGAACCCGTGTCCCTCGCCAGGGTCGAACCCCTCCAGGTACACGGATACGACCTGCACCGACGGATCCCGCTCGAAGTGTGCAAGCAGGTCTCCGAGCTTCACGTCGACCTTGTTGCCGAAGCTGGCCACGGCCCGGAATGGCCTGCAGTTCCGGAGCTTGTCGATGGAGGTGACCGCCAGCGCCCCGCTCTGCGTCAAGAGAGCGGTGTTGGACGAACTGGAGGAGCGCACCTCCAGCCGTTCCTGGTCGATGAAGAGCGTATCGAGTGCCGGGGCATCCTGGTCGGCGGCGTAGTACACGCCCATGCAGTTGGGGCCCATGAGCCGGACGCCTCGCGGGGTGGCCTCGCGGACCTGCCGGGCGTACTCGGCGTAGGGGATGGAGGCGGGAACGCCGGGGATGAGGATGACGGCGCGAACGGCACTGCCCGCGAGCGTGCGCAGGAACTCCGGCGCCGACTGTGCCGGCGCAGCGTACACCACCAGCTCGACCGGTCCGGGCACGGACCCAAGGTCCCGGTACAGGGTGTGCAGGCGGTCGCCCAGGCGCAGCGTCCCTCCGCGGGGGTTCACGAGGTAGAGGTCGTCGGGGCGGAGCTGCCGAAGCAGCTGGGCGATGTCCCGGGCCAGGCTGTACTTGGTGGTGTCGGCCGACACCCCGATCACGGCGACGCCGCGCGGGCGGAAGAAGCTCTTGAGGCCCTCGAGGTTCACGCCCGAGCCACCCCCTCCGGCCCCGGCGTTGGGGCCGAACTCCGCCAGTCCATCCAGGGCCACGAACCTCCCATCGGATGAGATTGCGAAGGGGTTGACCTCGAGGGTCTTGAGCACGAACCGCCTTCGTTCCTCCAAGGGCGAATAGGTCAGCGCGAGCGCGCTGAATCTCGCCACGGCCTTCGCAATCAAGGAGAGGTACTCGGGGTGACCGATCTGCTCGAACTTGTGGCGGATGTGCAGGGTACGCGCAAAGGCGAGCGCCTCTTCGTACTCGACCGGCGGGAGGAACAGGTTGGCCGGGTCGTAGTTGGCGGCGAAGAACTCCGCGTCGTCCCCTCCCTTGCTCACCGTCAGGACTGGCCCGAAGGCGGCGTCGTCACGGAACCCCACCAACACCTCGTAACCGAGCGCCTGGGTGTGCGCGATGTGCTCGACGAGCAGGAATCCGGCCACCTCCGGGCGGTCGCCGGGCGCGAAGTGTCCCAGGACCTCGTCCCGCATGCGGGACAGGACGAACTCCGCATAGAGCGGGTCCGGCGCGGCGATGATCTTGACTCCCCCCAGCTTCTGCTTGTGCATCACCCCGGGCGAGACGACCTTGGCGACCACGGGCGTGCCGAGCCCGCGCAGCAATTGCTCACTCAGGGAGGAGGGATCTCGGAGGAAGAGGAAGCGCGGCACCTCCAGCCCGATGGCCTCGAGGATCCGGTACACCTCGTGTTCGTAGAGGGCCGTCCGCCCCTCCGCCTGGGCGGCCTCGAGGATCTCGTCGATCCGGCTCTCCTCCTCCGGCCTCAATAGGGCCACGAGCACCTCCGAGCGAGAGGATATCCCGCGCCGGCCGCCCTCGCCCATCCCGTCTCGCGCCCCTTGGCTCGCCGGAGCCACTCGAGGCGGAATCGCCGGAGATCTTTCCCCACGTGGCGATGGTCGCCGGGCGCTCCTCCCCTCCCGCCCGGGCACCTCGTCCGGGGGTGGTCCTCGGCCGCGAGCTCGTTTCGGCCGCTGCTTGGTCGGGAGGACGGCGAGGTTCGCGATCGTGGCTCGCGAGCTACCCCGGTGGCTCAACGACGGATCGGCCCGTCACCCTCTTGCGATGCCGGGCCTCGGGGCGATTGCTCCCGGGTCGCATCGACCTTGATTCCATGCACCGAGAACGCGCGCGCCCGGAGCGGAATCGAGCCGTCGGAGGCGTGTGACAGAGCGCTGCGAACGCGTTCCCGCAGGGCGATCTGCCTCCCTTTCCCTAACGACGCTACGTAACCTGGCGCGGGACCCTGTCCGCCGAGAAACGGCATCCAGTAGTCGTCGAAATCGCGGAACACGGTGGGAACGTCGATCGCGCCCACCGTCACCCTCGAGACCCCCGCCGCCTCGAACAGCGCCCGCAGCGGACCGGGGGCGCAGATCGGAAACCGCGCTGCCTCGTCGAGGGCTGCGGCCCCGGGATCGAGCGCCATCGCCGCGCTCCAGAAATGGCGAATCATCTCCATCCGGCCGGCGTAGTCCCAGACATACAGGGCGACAGTTGCGCCCGGACGAGCGACCCGCACCATCTCCTCGACCATCTTCCCCGGATCCCCCACGAAGTTCAGCACGAGCCCCGACACGACCGCGTCGAACCGACCGCTCGAGAACGGCAACGCCTGAGCGTCGGCCGCGTGGAAGGCAGCGCCCGCCCTGGTCCGCGCGTACCGGAGGAACCCCAGCGACCGGTCGAGGGCGACGACCGATTCCGGAACGGCTTGCTCGAGGATGGCCTGGACGAGCGCTCCCCCACCGCAACCGACGTCGAGCCAGCGGCCGCCCGATGTGCGCAAGATGCGGACGAACTCGCGGGCGACGGCACGGCTCCACCGCCCGACGTAGGCCTCGTATCTCGCTCCCACCTCCCAGGCGTCCAGCGCTGACGGGTCCCCTGTCAAGGTGATCTCCTCACGCCGACGAACCTGTGGAGCGCTACCGACCGAGGCGGTCTCGCGCCAAGACCCCTCGGGGCATCGCCCCGCCGCCGCTCGAGCGGGCGTCCGCTGGCCGCCATTGAGGAGGGCCGAAACCTGGGCAGGTGCACGCGGGGACCACCGCCTCCGGGGTCTGGGTTCCCGGCCGTGTGTTCGGGGTCTGGGCTCGTCCTGGGCGTCCTCGACCCCGAGGGGGGGCCCAATTCGTGAGCCAGGCGAGCCTAGCAAGCCGGGCCTGGTTGGGACATGGTAGCCGCGATGCATCGGCGTCGACTCGTCCGCATCGCCGCCTGGCTCGTGGCGGTGGGGGTCGTTTACTCCGCCCTCGGCTTCTTCGCCGCACCGCTCATTCTGCGCCGGCTCATCGTCCGCCGGGGGGGGAGCGCGCTCCACCGCGAGGTCACCCTCGATCGCGTCCGGGTGAACCCGTTCGCCCTGTCGGTCGCCGTGGTGGGGCTCTCGGTACGCGATCGAGACGGCGGCCCCTTCGTCTCCTGGGACGAGCTCTACGTGCGGCTCGCGCCGCTACGGATCTTCTCGGGCGACGTCGGCCTGGCGGTGGTCCGGCTCGTCCGGCCATCGATCCGCGCTGGGCTAGCCGCCGACGGGTCGCTCTCCTTTCAGGATCTGCTCGGGAGCAGCGAGCCGGCATCCCCGAGCAGCGAGGAGACCAGCAGCGGGCCGGGACTCTTCATTGGACAGCTCTCGGTGGAGGAGGCCCGAATCGCCTTCCACGACGAGACGCGGCAGCCCGCCTTCGAACGCGCCCTCGGCCCCCTCACGATCCGGCTCCAGTCGTTCCGGACGCGGGGCGGCGCCGAAAGCCCCTACTCCTTCTCCGGCCAGACCGACTTGGGCGAGGCGTTCCGGTGGACTGGCACCGTCGGTACCCGCCCCATCCGGTCGACGGGCACGCTCTCTTTCCAGCAGATCGACTTGCCTCGTTACGGTCCCTACGAGCGGGACGCTGCCCCGGTCGCCATCAGGTCCGGCTTGCTCGATCTGGAGGTGAGGTACGACCTCGAGTGGGGGCCGACCGCTCACCGGGTCCACCTGACGAACGGTAGGGTCGCTATCCGCGACCTGGCGGTTGGGCCGGCCGGTGCGACCGACCCTCCCCTGAAGCTTCGCAGCATCGAGGTGTCGGGGGCGGAGGTAGACCCGCTGGCACGGGTGGCCGAGGTGGCGGAGGTCACTCTTTCCGGGGGATCAGTGCGTGTACTCCGGGAGCAGAACGGCTCCCTCGAGCTCATGGGTCTCGCCCCGCCCTCCGGACCACGGGATGGGAGGGCCACCTCCTCGTCGCTCTGGGACTGGTCGGTGGGGACGGTAGCGATCTCGGGACTGGCGCTCGACTTGGAGGACCGCGTCCCCCAGAGCCCGGTCAAGCTCGCGCTTGCCGAGGTGGCTCTCCGGCTCGAAAAGCTCCGCCCGGCTGCCGAGGCCAGCTGGCCACTTTCCCTGTCGCTCAGTTGGCCAGGCGGCGGGAAACTGGCCGTGACCGGATCCGTTCGCCCCTTCGCGAGTCGGGCCGCCCTCGACATCGAGGCGAGCGAGCTCGATCTGGTCCCGCTCGCTCCGTACTTGAGGCCCGGCTTCTCGGCCCAGCTCGCCGGGGGTCAAGCGAGCCTGAAGGTCCGGGTCGAGGTGGACGCCTCCCGGGAAGAGACCGGCTGGACGGTCGCCGGTGACGCCCGACTAGACAGGCTCTCGGTCGCGGAGAGCGGCAACCCCGACCTCTTCCGCTGGCAGTCCTTGGAGGTGAACGGACTGGAGGCCAGCTCGACGCCGCCTCGGGTTGCCGTCCGGGAGGTGCGACTCGTGGAGCCGCGGGTCAAGATCTTCCGATTTGGCGATGGGACGACGAGCCTCTCGCGCGCCCGCGCGTCCAGTCCCCCGGCCAAGCCGGGGCCGCCGCCCGAGCGGCCCGCGCCCCCGGGAGCGACCTGGGACACCAGGCTCGGGACGTTCGAGTTGGTCAACGGACGAGCGACTTTCGTCGACCGTTCCATCTCTCCGCCGGCGGTGTTGGACATCGCCCGAGCGACGGCCAAGATCGTGAACCTCTCCTCGGACCCGAAGGTACGCTCCACCGCGGACCTCCGGCTCCAGGTGGCGGGGGCGTCGCCGATCCAGATCAAAGGTACGCTCAACCCGCTGCAGGCGAGCGCCTACACCGATCTGGCCGTCACTTCCCAGGGCGTGGATCTGACGCCGCTCGATCCGTACGTGGGCAAGTACCTCGGGTACCAGCTTCGCAAGGGCAAGCTCGACCTCGACCTGCGGTACGAGGTGAAGAGCCGAAAGTTGACCTCCACCAATGTCATCCGCGTGAACCAGTTCACTCTGGGAGAGTCCACCCACAGCCCCGACGCGGTCCACGTTCCAGTTCGGCTCGCCTTGGCGCTTCTCCAGGACGCCGACGGGGTCATCCTGATCGACGTGCCGGTCGAGGGAAACCTGGATGACCCGGAGTTCCGGCTGGGAAAGCTCATCGGGCATGCGATCCTGAACGTCCTCGCCAAGGTGGCCACCTCTCCCTTCCGCGCCCTGGCAGCCCTGGCGGGCGCCGGGAACCGGGAGATCTCGGTGCTCGAGTTCGCACCCGGCTCGCCGGAGCTCGGTCCGGAAGCCCGCGACCGGGTCACCGCCCTGGCGAGGTCCCTGGCCAAGCGACCGGCGCTCGGGCTCGAGGTGCAAGGGTCGGCGGACGAGGACCGAGACGGTCTCGCCCTGCGTCGCGCGTCGCTGGAGCGATCGCTCCGGAGTGCCGGGTCCGGGCAACAGGCTCCCGCCTCGGACGAGGCGCCTCTCTCTGCGGACGAGCGCGCCAGCCTGCTCCGTACCGCCTACGCAGCGGCCTTTCCCGCCCCCCCCACTCCCACCGGCGGCGAGGAGTCCGCGGCCGCTCCTCCCCCCACCGAGCCCAGCCTCCAGGAGATGGAAGCGCGGCTCCTCGCCAGCGAGCAGATCGGCGCGGACGCTCTTGCATCGCTCGCCGAGGAGCGGGCCGAGCGCGCCCGTGATGCGCTGATCGAGGCGGGCGTGGACCAGGAACGTCTCTTTCTCACGCAAGGGGGAGAGCGAGCCGCCCGGGAGAAGGGGGCGCGCGTCTACTTCGAGGTGAGGTGAAGACGGCCACGAGACTCGAGGCGCGGTCCCTCCCCGAGCAAGGCAAGTCCCACGGACAATGCCGAGAGCCCCGCTGCCCCCATCCACCGGGCCAATGGGCCGTCACGACTTCGCTGGGGCGAGCTGTTGCTCGTTGGGCAAGAGCTCAATGGAGACTGGGTTCCCCTCCAGCGCGGCTTGGTATCGCGCACAAACCTCTGGGTTCTTGAAGCAGAACCCCTTCTGCCAGTACGAGAGGGTGGCGACGAGTTTGGGAAAAAGTTCGCAGCTCGGGATGTGCGGACATTCGGAACTGCTGCTTGACCCAGCCACGTTCCCCCTCCTGTGCGCTCGTGGCCAGCGCGGGCGATGATGGCGACCCGGGCGCCGGCTCCCCTCGTCAGGCGAGGAGGAAAGACGCTTCGAGCAATCCACGTGCCCTCGGTCCTTGTGCGGGGTCAATCCTCGAGGCGTGCAAGCTTCGGGGAGCGCTGAACCGCGTCAAGAGAAGACTCGGCGCCGGACAGGGTCGGGCTGGCCCCGGGGTCCGCCTCGGGGAGTCTTTCCCAGGGGCTGGACCTCGCGGCTGGGGTTCCGTTCTGAACGCACGATGCTTGCGATCTCTCGGCCGGGGCGGTAACCCCGGTGCCTCGCCGAGAACGACCAGGCTTCGGGAGCGTGTCCCCGCCGACGCGAGGATCGACGCCGCCAAGGCCGACGGTGCCAGGGAGACCCGACGCGCGAGGTGGCCGCCCGTCACCGCTCGCGCGAGAGAGCCGGTTCCCCCTCGCCGGCGCGAGGCCACCGAGGCACGACCACCCCCAAGGAGACGATCATGCGGAACGCGTCGTCGACGTTCATGTCGAGTTCCACGACCTCCCTCCTCGGAACGAACAGAATGAAGCCCGAGGTGGGATTGGGCGTGGTGGGGAGGAAGACCGAGATGAGGTCCTCGGCCGTCCGCGCCTGCACCTCCCCCAGCGAGGTGCCGGTGACAAAGGCCAGGGCGTGGGAATCGTGGTTCGGCCAGTGGATGAGCACGACTTTGCGGAAGTACTTGCTTCCGGGTGCGAGGACGGTCTCCATGATCTGCTTCGAGCCCCGGAAGATCCCGCCGATGAGGGGGACCCGCCCCAGCATCCCTTCCCACAGCGCAACGATCCTTCGGCCGACGAGGTTCGCGAACAACATCCCGGTGACGAGCACGACGATGAGCGCCAGGAGGATGCCGAGACCAGGAATGCGGTATCCGAGGAGCGCTTCCGGCCGAAGGCTTCGGGGAAGCAGAACCAGCACCCCGTCGACCACGTTCACGATAAGGCGAAGCACGAGGAAGGTGACCGTGATGGGGACCCAGATGAGCAACCCCGTCACGATGTAGTTGCGCAACCTGTGCCATCGCGCCGTGCGCTCGGGCATCGCTTCTATCATCCCAGTTCGGACCCTTGATCGCCACTCGCTCGAACGCGCCGCTCCCCAACTCCTCTTCATCGTCCGAGGAGGGACCCGGTGGATGAACCTCCGGTCCCCCGACCGCCGCTCTTGGACCTCCTCGCCGTCGGCGACGGCGAGGCCTCAGGAACTCTCCCTTTCGCCGGGCGGCACCCGAACGCCCATGACGCGGACGGCGCCATGCGGGCAAGGGACCCGAAGGCTTTCCTACAAGGCTCCGGGAGAAACCCCATGGCACCGTTCACCTCAAGTGACAGGCGCCACCGGACCTGGCAGAACGTCTTTGGTCATTTTTCGGGGCCCTGATCCGACCGATCGCGCCTGATTGGATTTAGGGCTTTCGGGCGATGAGGAGCTGGGCGCGAACGAGAGGCCAGAACCGATGACGCGCCAGGACAAGAAGCCCAGCTTCCTGGCATAGCCGCGCTATTTCCTCGGGCCCTTGCATGCGAACGTGCTCGGTCCGCCGCAGGAGCGGGCGCAGGAGCGACAGAAGCGGCACATCGAGGTCGGCGAGGATGAACAGCCCGCGCGGACGCAGGACGCGAGCGACCTCGCGAATGCCGCGAGCCTGATCTCCCCAGTGATGGAAGGACATCGTGCTGAATACCACGTCGAAGGAAGCCGACTCCAACGGGAGCGCTCCCGCATCGCCTTGCTTGAAGGTGTACCGGGCGTCCCCTTGGTGCTTTCGCTGCGCCTCCGCGAGCATCCTCTCGGACGGGTCAATGCCCGTGCATCGGACCTGGTCCCAGTGCTCCCCAGCGATCTCGAGAAGGCGGCCGGTCCCACAGCCAACGTCGAGCACATCGCGAGGAGATTCGCTCAAGGCGAGGCACGCTTTCAGCGCCGCCTGGTGCACCGGCCCGAAAATCAGCCGCTGGAACACGCTGCGATCGTAGCTCGGGGCCCATCGATCGAACCGCCCCTTGTCGATCTCCATGGCCGGCATGCTCTCGCCGGTCCCGCGATCGGTCAAACGTGCGACGCCGCTCCGCCCCAGGGGCCCGATGCCCTCTCGGCGCGAGGCCAAGCGGGGTGCGAGGCGCTGGCCCCGTGGAGCGGTGGCCCGCGACGCGGTAGTCATCTTCTTCCTACGTAGGGACACTGGTCACACCTGTCCCCGCCCGCGAGCTCGCCGTCCCTCCCTCAAGCGACAGCGATTTCACCCTTCGACCGTGGGTCGGTTACCACGAGCGTGGTACATGGGCGGCCGTCATCCACGCCGCGAAGGGCTCTTTGTGGTCTTCGATGCGTCTCCAGTGAGCGCAGGTGCGCAGGAAGCGACTCAACGCGCGCAGTGCATCTGCGTGATCCTGACCGAGGTGCGCGAGATGATCTCTCGGGCCAGGGAGGCGGGTGCAGCGGCGAAGGCCTCTTCGCTTGCCGCCCTCGTGGCCCACTACGAGGCGGAGTTGCAAAAGCTGTCCACCGGCCCCGATTCCGTTCCCGACACCGATAGAACGAAGCAGCCTGCCCGGTCTTGAGCGAACATCCGGAGGTGAGGCTCGATTGCGCGATGCCGCGCGGAGGTGCCGCGAGGTTCGAGATCGATAGCCGGACTGGGGTCGCCGGACGCGGCCTCGAGCCGTCCGGCCGTGGCAGGCGAAGGTTGGGGAGGTGTACGAAGGGTCGGCACTCGCCGCCAGCAAGGGCCGAAGCCCTCTCCCCCAAGGCCTTGCGGAGCTCTGCGGCTTCGTCTGGGGGCTCATGGCGGCATGCGGCTCCGCCCTGGGCAACCCGCGTATCCTAGAGTGACTCGTCGTTGGTGCATGCCCGTCACCTGCGGCTTGGACTCCCTCACCTCGATGCGCGAAGAAGGAGAGGTAGGTACCCCGATCGCTCACCAACGCTTGGAAGGCCGTTTCATCCTAGAACCGGAACGACAGCCCTCCCTGCGGGCCGGAGAAATTCAGTGTCGGTGCGTCGGTGCCGTTGCCGTGCACCTCGACCCAGCGCCAGCCGGCCGTGAGCCCGATCGGGCCCCCGTGCACTCCCAGCCCGGCATACGCATCGACGATGCGAGTCGGGAATGGAGTGAGGCGCGCCCACCCCTCGGCGGTGACGGGAGCATGGAGGCCGATGCCGCCGGAGAAACCCACGTCCGGCCCGAAGAGGGTGTCCCCGGCCCATGGCTGACTTTCCGTGAACGTCGTCTTCGGGAGCGCCAGCATCGACGCACCGGTGAGCGCGCGGATGCGGATCCAGCTCGCCGAGATCACCGACCAGGTGATGTGAGCGCTGCCCCAGGCGGCAGGGTCGCCGATGTCGTTGTGCGTCGACCCGGTGACAGATTTCTGGGCGAGCGCGTCGATGTTGGCATCGAACCCCACCCAGCGCGTGTCCACGGTGAGGATGACTCCAGCGTCCCAGCCGTCGCTCATGCCCGCGCCGTAGAACCAAATCCTCGAGGAGAGGTTGTCGGCTTCGCTCGGCGGGGGGCGGGCTGAGCAAGAGGAGGTGGTGGGGCAGGAGGCGGGGAAACCGGGTAGAACCCCCAGCCCCAGGGGGCGACATACCGATACGTGTAGTCCGGCGACGGGACGTCGTGCGGCGGGGGCGGGACGGCGCTGGGGCGCGTGGTGTTTGGCGTCTGTCCGGCGATCGGCGGGGCGGGCGGCCCCTGGGGCGCAGCGGGGGGAGCCGAAGCTGGAGCCGGGGCACTGGCCGCCGCAGGCGGTGTAGCTGCGGGGGAAACGGCCGCGCCCGGGACCGCCTCAGGCGTTGCAGCTCGAGGAGCTGCTGGCGCGGATGCGGCCGCTTCGGAAGCCGACGCACTCGTTGGAGGAGCGGTTGCCGTGGGTTGTGGAGCAGCTGCCGGGGCGGCAGAAGGCGGCGTGGCCGGCTGGTTCTGTGCCAGGACTAGAGGAGTCGTCTCGGTCTGCTGTGCACTCGCAGTGCCCGGTAGCGACAGGCCGGCCAAGACGATGACGAGGAGGGGAACAGCTCGCCGCATCTGTGGGGACCCCTTGTGCGCTCGGGTCAAGCAGCCGTACCCGCACCGCCCCATCTCCCCCGCACAGCCGAAGTGCAACTGGGAGCGGACTATCCTTCCAACACGCGAGTCGACCCAAACGTATCAAGACTGCCCCCTCCGGGGCCGGTGCGACCAGCCCTTTTCCCACGCGGAGGGTGTCCGCGATTACCGAAATTGACCTGCATCACTTTCGGCCGAGGCCCGCCGCGCTCGGCGTATCAGAGCCGCGACCTGGTCACGCATCGCTCAGCGGTCATCGGTTTCCCCGGTCGAGATGCGAGACCGCGTGAGCGCGGGTCCTTCGTCCG
The DNA here is from genome assembly GCA_035686075.1 of Anaeromyxobacter sp. Taxonomy (GTDB): domain Bacteria; phylum Myxococcota; class Myxococcia; order Myxococcales; family Anaeromyxobacteraceae; genus Anaeromyxobacter. The sequence continues at coordinate 24,142 of DASRZU010000038.1, read as the reverse complement.
AGGGCAGGCGAGCCGAGAGAGGGGACGAATGGATATCGGCCCGTTGGGCGCGTATCGCACGCCCCGGAGACCTGACGAACGCCTCGGTCTCGGCCGGACTTCTCGGCGCCGCTCCGATGGAGGAAACCACACGCTCTCAAGAAAGAAGCGCCGTGGCCCGCACAGGCCTCTATGGAATGTGTGCAGCTACGGCTCACAGTCGCGTAGACGTCGGGCGCGAATCGTCGTCCGCACCACCATCCCACTTGTCTCCAGCTTCATCCACCCGTCGTAGCTGGTCGGGCTACGACTAACGAGCTCGCCCTCTCCCTTTCCTATCGGGCCACAGTCCAGCTTCCAGGTGACCTTGTCGCCCAGGCGACGTGTGTCCGTCACCCGGCAGGTCCCTTGATCGATGTCCGGGAGGCGTTCTTCATCGATATCCGCCTGCGACAGGCACTCCGTCTGCGTGGTTGGCGGCGGCGACGCCATCCCCGGTAGCTCGACCGTCGCAGTGACCTCCCAGAGCCCGGGTTGCATGCGCTCTCGAGCCGCGATGGCGGCAGGCTGGACGAGCGAGAGCCCCACGATGAAGGCGGCCAGCTTATTCACGGTCGGTATCCTTCGATCCTCCCGAAGAGTCTTGTTCTCACGGTCCAGCTTGGACGAGCCGCCAGGCCTTACCGGCCCACTTTTCGCATCTTAGCCTGAGCCTATCTGTCGAACCCCACCTTCTCCACGACCAACGTGGCGGCTGTCTTGGGGCACGGTTCGGGGCTAGGGACGGCCCGCAACTGGCCATGCCCCTCGAGGAATCGGGGACGCACACTGACGAGTGGCGAGAATGGCCTCCCCTCCTCGGCCCAAGGGTACCGAGGCCCGGGTGTGGAGCGCTGGAGGTGGCGCGGAGTGAGCGAGCCAGCTTCCGCCCCCGCCAAATCGTCACTTGGAATGGAGGACCTACGGGTCTGCTATTGGAGCAGGAGCGGAACGCCAGCTCAAACGGGCCGGCCCATGCGCGGTTGGCCAGGTGGGCAACCCAAGGAGGACGAGCTCGCGAGCGGGTTTCCTCGCCGACACCATCCCAGGCCGCGCGACCGTCCCGGCCGAGACCCATTGCCCATGAAGGTATCGTTACCCTCGCTTCACGCAGGCTTCGCGTCTTCGCAGCCCGAAGAAGAGAGGGAATCCCGCCCGGCCCACCGAGACTCTCCTTCACCCGTTGGTGTGGAGTTTCTCCTTGACGCCGATCCCACGAGGCCGGCTCGACGATGAGACGGCGTTGTAGTGGTACGCCGTGACTTCCCTACGCCATGAGGCGCATCGGGGAGGCGGAGGAGTTCAATGATTCGCCATGACCGTAGGTGGCTCCTCCACCCCGGATGAGCTGTTCCAGGACCCGAGAGACTCGCTTACGCGCGGGGAGTAGTGAACACAGCCGGCGGACCTCGTTGGGGCAGGTGCGCAGAGCGGCCGCGGTGATAGCATTCATCGGACAATTCCGAGGAGTCAACACGATGAAGGCCCAGGTCGCACGAGTCATGTTCTTCGTGTCTCTGCTTGTGCTCTCTGCCTGTGGCGGCCAGGGTGGGTCGGATACCGAGGGGAAGGGGCAAGTATCGATCGTCCTCTCCTCAGGCGCAGCGTCAGCCGCTGCAATGCAAGCGGGCTCGAACTGGAATGGTTCTAGTGGACAAGGTCAGCAGGGCTGCGCGGCGCTGCAAGCGGCCAGCGTGACGTTCTCCGCCATCGTCGCGCGTACTCTCGACGGAACGTTCGTCGACGTCACCATCGCTCTCCCCGACACGGTTGACTTGCTATCGCTCGTCAACGGCAAGACGGCCACGCTCCCCGCTGGGTTTTTGCCGCCTGGGACCTACGATCAGTTCGTGGTGGTGATGAGGAGCGTGGATCTGACTCTCGGGGATGGCACGAAGATCGCCATCACTCCTCCCGGGGGCGGCTGGACGGCAATCGTCCAGGTCGCGCAGCCGTTCACGGTCGTTGCGAATCAAACCACGACCGTGACGCTGAAGTTCCGGAGTGACCTGTCGTTCGTCTGCGGCCTTGGCGGCTGGGAATTCCATCCCGACTTCGAGGCGGACGGTAAGGACTGACGGGACTCGGCGTTCGGTCGCTCCTCGCTCTGGTCCTCCGGATCGTCGCCTGGCCGCCTCGACGACGGGGCGGGTCCCTCTTATGCCCCGGCGACGCTCGTTGCCCCGCCGGCACCGCGGCGGTCGAGGATCCGAGGCGGCCAACGCGAAGCACGGCTTCTTTGGGGAAGGCACGGTCCGCTCCCGCCTCGTCCCCCTTCCTTGGCTCGCGGACCCCACTCTCAAGGACCGGGACAGCCGTCGGGTCGTAGCAGGGACACGGCTCTCCGAGGAACCGGGCGCACCTCTCGCCGACGGGAATCGCCTGAGCGATCACCGCGTGGGAGAATGGATTCCAGGGTACGCCTCGCGACCTCGGGCGGGCAGGCGCCCGAGGTCGAACACCCAACCATTCGAGCTGCCGATTGAGCGCTGTCCGAGCCGGGGCTCCGTTTCGGACGCGCCCCTCTCCTTCTCATGGCCCACAAGAGACGAGGGGAACCCGCACCCCGGGTAAGATGGCGGGAACACACCTTTCGGGAGGAGCCCGCCTACCCAGCGTCTTTTGTGCCACGGCTCCGCTCCGCCGCGGCGCCGGACGTCATACATGCACGGAATCGACCTGGCAACCGGGCCAGGTGACGTTTGCTCGGCGGATAAACGCCACGAAAGGAAGGTGGCATCGTGTTGATGCCATGAGCGAGCTCTCATCTGGAGTGTGGTCTCTCTCGTGCTGGCCTTGATACTCGGGGTCAATCGTCGCGAGCTGCCCCCAGAGGACGTTGACACTGCCGGCTAGAAGTACCGGAGCGCGCTTCGCCTACTGGGACCCGTCCGCCACTGCGAGCCTAGCGCTTTCGGGCCCGTTCGTTGCGGCGGCGAGGTCGTCGGAATCGCCCTGCGCGGCGACGCTCGCCCGGGTCCCGGCCGTGACTGTCGGTCGACCTGCCTCGCTGGGTGAGCGGAACCGGCCAACGCCCGCCCCCCCATGGCCACTGGGGTGCTGAGATGCTGGTTACCGGAGGCTGCCGTCGGGAGTGACCGGGTCAGGGAACCGCTGCCTCGGTCACGAACGGCTTGTAGTCCTCGGGCCGGAGGTCCCTCGCGGAGGCGCCGGCGGGCAGGTCGATCCCCATCACGGCAGGCGCGCGCTCCTCGGCCTCCATGTCCAGAGGGTGATAGTCGATGGGCTGGAGCGAGCCGGCCGAGGCGCCAGCCGGGAGATCGATTCCGACATCACCCGTGCGGTGGATCGCGGCCCTGAGAATCCTCAGCGACATGGCGCGACCTCCTCGGTTGGAATGATGCACCCGCTTCCGCCTGGTCTTCAAGTCTGCAGAAGGAGGAGCCGCCCTCATGGAAGGTTCCAGGCGACTTACATCGTCGCGCTTATTCCGCCTGCTTCATGAGGTGCCTGCGCTTGGCAGTACACGGCGGCGAGAGCGAGGACCAGCGCTTCAAAGAATCCCCCTGACCTTCGAAAGCCCGGTGAGCTCGCCGGCGGCAGCGTCCAGCGCACCGGCAGGAAGCGCCTCTCGTTCTTGCCGGCCGGGTCGCGAACTCACCGTTCCGAGCGTGGCGGAAGCGAAGCCCTCGCCACCGACCCGGTCTTCACAAACGTAAACGCAGGCGCGCGATGAGCGGAGCCCTTCTGCTCGATGGCGTGCCACTGCGCCGGACCACGGTTGCGGGCGGTCCGGCTAGGCGCTCACGGCGCCCGAGTCAACGGGACGTGAGCCACTGGATCGCCTGGCTCCAGAATCGGCCGTAGGCGGCCCACTTCACGAAGTCGGTGCCCCAGTGCGGGGCGATGTCGCTCGTGAAGGCCATGGAGCGACCGCGCCCCACTTGCCACACGGCGATGAGGGGATCGGCGCCGCCGATGGAGGCGAGCACCGTGGCACCCTGCTTGGGCAGGACCTTCTGGTACCCAAGGAACGCCGGCCAGGGCTCCGCGATGCCACGCAGCACAGGGTGATCGGGCTCTAGGACCTTCACCACCGCCCCTTGTGTCGTCTCCACCCGGTCATCGACGGGCAGGATGCTCACGGGTAGCACCTCCTCGATGGCGCTGCCGTGATAGTTCCCCTTCCCCTGGAACCCTTGGAAGTCGACCCAGCCACCGGCCATGACGAGGGCGCCACCGCTCCGGACCCAATCGGCGATCATGGCAATCCGGTCCGGCCCCATGGGGACCTGGAACATGTTGGGGTACATAGTCAACGTGTTCCGCCCGCAGTCGCTGATGAGGAGGAGGTCGTACTGCGCCAGCTCCGCCGAGCCCTGGGGAAAGGTGCTCCCCACGAGGTGGTTAGGGATATGGGTGATCTCGATCTCGGGGAATTTCTTCATCGGCTCCTTGAAATAGACCGAGAAGTCCTCGAACCCACCGAGTTCGACCACGTCGAAGCCCTTGGTGTGGATCCGGGTCACGTTCCAGGTCTCCCCCACGAACAGCACCTTGCGGCCGGCCATGGTGCGTTGCCTCCATCTCTTTGGCTGGGGGGAGAGCCTCCCCGCCCGCGTCGCGTGTCACTATGAGGACTCCCTCGGCATTCCGGACCGAGGGTTGGCCTGATGTTTGCGCAAACATCTACCTTTCGGTAGCATCGCGCCCCCGGGGTTGTCAAGCGGAAGCTCCTTCAGTGATCAGCGGTTACGGTTCCATTCCTCTTTCCGGAATGGCCGAATCGCGTGGCAGGACTCGCGAACCACCAGTTCGGGCTTCAAGATGATCCGCCGTGGCTCTCGGCTCCGTGCCTCCATGCATTCCAGGAGCAGCTCGGCCACCTTGTCGCCTACCTCCCCGATGTGCTGGCGGACCGTGGTGAGCGCCGGAGCCGTGAACGAGGCGTACTTGATGTCGTCGTACCCGGTGATGGACACGTCCCGGGGGACGCCCAGGCCCAGGTCGTGCGCGGCCTTGAGCGCTCCGATGGCCATCTGGTCATTCGAGAAGCAGATGGCGGTAGGCGGTCGAGGATTCTCCATGAGCTTCCGAAACCCCGCGTAGCCGCTTTCCAGCGTCCAGTCGCCCAGGCAGACGAGGGCGTCCTCGAGGATCAGTCCCCTCAGGCGTAGCTCGCGGCGGTAACGCCGCAGTCGGTCCTGGGAATTCACCTCGGCCAGGCTCCCCGTGACGAACCCGATCCGTCGGTGACCGAGCTCGAACAGGTACTCGAGCAGCAGTGCCATTCCTCGAGAGTTGTCCGAGTCGACGTAGGAGAACTCTCCCCTCCGGCTGCGGCCGTGGACCACCACGAAAGGGAGGTGGTCGCCGGCCAGCCGTGCGATCCTTGGATCATCGCGGGCCGGCGCGAAGACGATCATGCCGTCGACCTTGCCCTCCTTGAAGAGCGTGTACAGGTCTCCTGACTCACGCTCCTCCGCCGTTGACCCGAGAAAGAGGTGATACCCCCGGCGCCTCAGCTGAGCCTCCACCTCCGCGCACAGTTCGACGCAGAATGGCGCCACCAGCAGATAGTCTCGCCGCGGAAAGATGATTCCGACGTTGTGTGACCTGCTGCTATTGAGCGCACGGGCGGCGGCGTTGGGATAGTAGCCCAGGTCCTTGATGGCCCTGAGCACCCGCTCACGGGTCTCCGGCCGTACACTGGGGTGCTTGTTGATGACGCGCGATACGGTCATGAAAGAAACGCGCGCCCTTCGGGCAACATCCCGTTGTGAGGCCATGCCGGTCCGCATTGTATCTCCGCCGCGCCGCCTCGATGGCGACAACGACCGCCCGCAAAACAGCGTGCTCGCGCACCGCCAGTCTCTCCCCCACGCACGGCGGCCGGCGCTCTGCGTCGGAAGTTGAAGGCGTGCGCGACCCTACCCGAGCGAAGTACGGGTCAGCGTTCGCGCCCGGGGAGGGGGGGCGTTTGCCGACCGAGTTTCCGAGCCGGCCCCCGATGGAGAAGCACGGACTCGACCTCGCGTTGGGGAGGCCCTCGTGAACTCCACGAGGCTCTCCCACCCCAAGATCCTCACGCTCGAGACTGTCCGCCCTGCGGCTCGAGCGCGAGCCTATGGCCGCTTGCAGCTCGTGGCAGGAGGAATCGCCCTGGGCGTTGGCTCAAAGCCGGGGCAGGCGGATCTACATGCTCGGTCACGTTGGACTCACCAGGGCGGAGTTGAACGGAGGGCGGCGGCTTGATGCCGCGTGTAGCGATCGAGCTTCAGGTCCACCGATGAGGCTCGCGGTCTCCCCAGAAGAGCCAAGCTACGCCCCAGAAGCAATCCTCGACGCTGCCGGGCCTTCCACTTGACTAGCTCGGGTCATCGCTTGTCGCGGTCCAGCGAACAGGCCGGCGAGCGCCTCATCACCGTTACCCCGCAGCCCCGAATTGGGGCCTGTCCCTAAAGGTCTCCGCGACCTCATCTCCGAGCAGCGTGAAGAACATCGGGTCGATGCTGGTAAAGGCCACGCCAACTCGGCTCCGGATACCGAGATGGACATCGCCGGGTCTGGCCCATATCACGCGCCCGCCGTATGGCAGGGCTCGCTCGCTCACCTGGATGGTTCCACTGACCAACGTGCCCGGGGAGAGTGCGCGGAGCAACAGGGCGGAGAAGCCACCGCCGGACACGTCAACGGTGAACGCCGCACCTTCGCTGAAGGTGACCTTGAAGCGTCTACGTAGGCGAACCCACTTGCGCTTACGCGAGGTTCCCGGGGCTTTCCTCATCCTCCCCCCCCATCCGCTTGCGGATCCGCAGCAGCAGCCCCTTGTGGGGACGCCACGTCCGCGGGACAAGGATGAGCACGGGAACGGGACGACGTAAGGCCCACCTGGGGACTAACACCCTGCACAACCCCGGGGATGGCGGGTGCCTCGATCGCGCACGGGCTCAGCGAGAGACCGTCCATGAGCCCACGGTCTGAGCAGAGTCGCGTGGCGCTCCTGGGCGCGCGTGATGTGTCGATGAGCTCGAACCGCTGCTCATGAGGACTGCGCTCATGCCCCGGGGCATCCGAGAACGTCTGGACCTCGTAGCGGGTGGTGGCGCTGGGTCACTCTTCCTCCGCGAGCTCTGAAGTCGCCTGCGCGTCGCGGCAACTCCTGCGCTTCCCCTCAAGTCCCCAGTCGGGCCGTCGCGAACCGCGCGAAGTGATCGGCGGGGCCGACCCTTCGGGGCGACCCGCTTGAGCTCTCCCAGCCAATGGGCCCGCGCGCGGCGCATGCCCTTCGCCCCGATGGAGAGAGCCATCGTCGGACCATCCCGTTGCCGTTGTCACTCCCGTCGAGCCTCGGCGTTCGCTAGTTCTTTCGCTACAGAGGGACTCGGCCCTGAGCGCAAACGGGCCCCTCGGCGGGCCCATAGGAGGGAGCGGCGATGACGAAACACAAGACCGGGACGCGCACGGAGTGGCTCGCAGCTCGGCTCGACCTGCTCGAGGCGGAGAAGGAACTCACGAGGCGCAGCGACGAGCTCGTCCGGCGGCGACAGGAGCTCCCGTGGGTCCGGATCGACAAGGAATATCGATTCGAGACCGACGAGGGGAATGCCTCGCTAGCAGATCTCTTCCGGGGACGCTCGCAACTTCTCGTCTACCACTTCATGTTCGGCCCCGACTACACGGGAGGTTGCCCCTCCTGCTCGGCGATCGCGGACGGGTTCAACGGCTTTGCCGTCCACCTGGCCAACCACGACGTCACCCTCTCGGCGGTGTCGCGGGCGCCGCTCGCCAAGCTGCAGGCGTACAAGCGGCGGATGGGTTGGACGTTCCCCTGGGCGTCCTCGTTCGGCAGCGACTTCAACTCCTTCAACGTCCGGGTGACGGAGGAACAACAGCGCGCTGGGGACGTCGAGTACAACTACCGGCGCGAGGCTCGGTGGCAACCCCGCGACGGTGAGGGGCCTGTCGCCGAGATGGCGGCCACGAGCGGGACCGACGCGGCAACCTACTTGCGCGAGAGACCGGGCATGAGCGCATTCGCGCTCGAGGACGGCGTCGTCTATCACACCTATTCCACCCACGCGCGCGGGCTGGACGGACTCTGGGGGATGTACCAGTGGCTCGACCGCGCCCCCCGCGGCCGGAACGAGACGGGCATCTGGTGGCGGCGTCACGACGAGTACGGCAGGCGCTGAGCGGGGTGGCGGTAGTCATGGCACAGGCTGCAGGGCTGGATCTCTCCCGGCGGATGGCGTCCGATCGGGCTTCCCGACAGGCGTTCCTCGGCGTCTCGGCGCTTCTGTTCGTGGTCAGCGCGGGGGGGACGATCGCCTGGTGCATTTCCATGTCGGCAAAGGGCGAGATGCCGATGCCCGGCGGCTGGACGATGTCGATGGCGTGGATTCGGATGCCCGGACAGACGTGGCCGGGCGCGGCGGCGTCCTTCCTCGGCATGTGGGTGGTGATGATGGTGGCGATGATGCTGCCGTCCCTATTCCCCATGCTTCAGCGCTACCGCCAGGCGGTGAGCGGGGCGAGGGGGGCGTCCGGCGAACATGTTCTGCGATCCCGCCAAGAATTGCCCCGGGTGTGACGGATCCTGCAATCGGATGAAAACACCACTGCCGGCCTGAACGACGACCAGATCGGGCTTTCCGTCACCGTTCATATCGCCCACTGCCACCCCGGAGACGAAATCGTTTCCGATCGCCGGATAGTTTATCGCCGGCTGAAACTGGCCTGTGAGCGCCGGATCTTGGAGGAGGGTCGAAACGCTCGTTCCGACGGTGAAGCAATTGGGTGGACAAAGGCCAAATACCCCGACATTGCCTACAACAAGATCGGCTCTTCCATCGCCGTTCAGATCGGCAATCACCACGACCGCTGAGGAGAAATCGGTGCTGTAGTCGACCGCGGGTAGGAAACCGCCAGGCACGGCAGGATCTTGAAGCAGAACGGAAACACTCGCGCTGCCCGGGTCGGAGAGAGAGCCTTCGTTCGCAACTGCGATATCGGGGCGGCCGTCTCCATCGAGATCCCCCACGACCGCATCGACGGGTTCCGGTCCTGCGCTGTAGCTCGTTGGGGCGAGGAACGTTCCAGCGGTTGTCGGGTCTTGGAGTAACACCAAGGTGCTGACGGAGTTCGTGACCACCAGGTCAGGCTTTCCGTCGCCGTTCAGGTCGGCGATGGCAACGAAAGAGGCCGACCCGCCGACGTTGATGACGGTTCGAGGCAGGAATGTTCCGGGCGCCGCTGGGTTTTGGAGGAGAACGGAAATGCCATCGCTATCCGCTACCGCAAGATCGGGCTTCCCGTCGCCGTTCAAATCCCCGATCGCAACGGAATTTGGATGCGTCCCCGTTGCGTAAGTCGTTGCGGGCAGAAATTGCCCGGGTCTGGTCGGATCTTGAAGAAGGACCGAGACTGTTCCGGCCCCGTTTCCGAGATCGTAGTTTGCCGTGACGATGCCTAGGTTGCCCTCTCCGGTGAGGTCTCCAAGGGCGATCGACGCCGGATCGTTGCCCACGCTGTAGAGCTGTGGGCCGAGAAAGGTGCCTCGATTGGCAGGGGCCTGCTGGTAGACGGCAACGTACCCCGGATGGGGCGGCGGGCCGGCGACCAGAGAGTAGGCGACTGCGATGTCGAGCCTTCCATCGCCGTTCAGGTCGCCGACAGCGACGGTAGAATAGGTCAAGAGCGAAGGGATCGGGTCGTCATTGCCACAAGCTGTCAAGGCAAGCGCGAGAACTATCAAAACCCAAGAGCTCTCTACTAAGTGTCGCCCGATCGCCGCATATCTATTTCGCAACGTCTTCATGGGCGATTCCCTCCAGCGGGTCGATCGAGAGATACCCGTTTCCGGTTCAGGGCGCGCACCCTCCGGTCTCGACGAGCGGCGACGGGCTCGCGCCAACCCATATCGCAATTCCCCATCGCGAAGCGCTCCGAGGACCCTTGGGTGCTGGAGGCAAGCCGATCCGCTCGCGCCAGGCTCGTCCCCGGTAGAGCCGCACCCCGGCTGCCGGGACGAGAAGCCACCCAGGTCTCCCCGCCACGGCGTCGCCAGCCAAGGAGTTCTCGGGCGAGCGCGTGTACCGCGCGGGCTCCGGTGCGTCTCGTTGGGGTCTCGAAGGGTCTGCTCGATCATCTCTGTACGCGTCCCGAGCTTCCCTGGCTAAGGAGCTCGCGCACCTCGTCCAGGGAAGTGATGTTGTAGTCTCCGAGAACGGTCTGCTTGAGAGCCGATGCGGCGGCAGCGAACTCCACGGTCTCTTGTGGAGGCATTGCGTTCGAGAGGGAATAGATGAGGCCGGCGGAGAAGGACGCGCCCCCCCCTCCCCTGTCCACGAGGTGGATGTCGTAGGAGCGGGAGACGCAGAAGTCCTTCCCGTCGTAGAGGATTGCCGACCATCCATTGTCGGAGGCCGATCGGCTCTCGCGAAGCGTCGAGGCCACATAGCGGAACGAGAACCTCTCCATCATGCGGCGAAGCATGCGCTTGTAACCCTCGATGCTGAGCTTTCCATGGGATACGTCCGTATCTTCGGGCGCAAACCCAAGCGTGATTTCGGCGTCCTCCTCGTTTCCGATGCACACGTCCACCTGACTCATGAGCGGGGTCATCACCTCGCGGGCCCGCTCGGGGGTCCAGAGCTTCCGGCGGTAGTTCAGATCTAGACTGACTGTGAGTCCGTGTTGCTTCGCCTTGGCTAGCGCCGTTTCGGTGAGCTGCCGGGTGCTCTCGCTGAGAGCGGGGGTGATGCCCGAGACATGGAACCACGAGGCACCCCGGAAGACGGCATCGAGGTCGAAATGCGACGGCCCTGCCGTCCCCATCGCCGAATCGGCCCGGTCGTAGATCACGCGGGAGGGCCGCATCGCCGCGCCGTTCTCGTAGAAGTTCAGCCCCATCCTCTTACCGCCGAAGGACACGAACCTCGTGTCGACCCCCTGGGCACGGATGCTGGCCAGGGCGGCTCTGCCCAGGGGATTGTCCGGTAGACGGGTCACGTACGCCACGTCCATGCCGAGCCGTGCGAGCGACGCGGCCACGATCGACTCGTCGCCCCCATAGAACACGTCGAACGACCCTGCCTGCTCAATTCGCAGGTTGCCCGAGGGCATGAACCTGGCCATCATTTCTCCCATCGTCACGACGCGGCTCATTTCAGCAGCCCCCTTAGCACGAGGTTTCTTCGCAGGCTGATGGCATCGACGAACACCACGGCGTTCATTCCGGCCCTGATCGTCGCCGACGTGACGGCGGGCCGGTCATCGACCCAGAGAAGCTGGTCGCGCCGTGCGCCGGTGCGCCTCATGAGGTTGGTCACGAGGCGTTCGGGCGCGTCCACCGGAAGATCCTCGGAGGCGAAGAGCCAACGGGTTCGCGGGACGAATCCGCCCAGGCTCAGCCGCTCCGTGGCGGCAGTGGCCTCCCCCTGGGACCGCTCCCAGAACAGCCAAAGCGGAAACAGGGGGACGATCTCCCGAAGGAGATCTCCCATGCCGGGCTTCATCTCGGGTCCGGTCGGGCCCGGCCGGGTGACGACCCCTTCCAGCCGCAGGATGATCTGGTGGCTGGCGCGCGCGCTCATTCTCCCATCACCTGCAAGACGACGCTCCGGGGTGCGCTTTCCCGTTGCATATCCAGGACCATGATGTCTTGGTAAGTTCCGAGGAGCAGGGTGCCGTCCTGGACGGGCACGGTGACGCTCGCCGAGAGGAGCGCGCTCCGCACGTGCACGGCCCCGTTCCTGTCGTACCCCACCATGTGGTGGCGGTACTCGCCTTCCAGCGGAACGAGCCTTTCGAGCGCGTCCTCGAGGTCCACGAGAAAACCCGCCTCGTGCTCGACGATCAGCACTGCTCCCGTCGTGTGCTGCAGGAACACCGTGAGCGTGCCTTGCCGGAGCCCGGTCTCGGCAATAAAGCTCTTCGCCTCCTCGGTGATCACGAACGTGTGGAATCTGCCTTCGCTCCTGAGCTGTAGCCGAGTGGTCCTGACCATGGCGCTACCGCCCGCCTTCCCGCTCCGCGCAATCGGCGAGAGAGGTCATCCACTCCCGGACCCGGCGCGCAGAGGTGATCACGTGGGGTTCGGGATCGATGCTATAATCCCAAGACAACTCCACCGACAGAAACCCCTGGTAACGCGTCTCGAACAAGGCCGCGAGCAACAGCCGGAAATCGAAGCTTCCATCGCCGGGAACGAGCCCTTGGTGCCTGCTCCCGTCGTTGTCGTTCAGGTGGACCTGGTGGAGGAGGGCTCCGGCAGTTCGGACCTCCTCCTCGCCCGTCTGACCGGCGAGGTGGATGTGCCCGGAATCGAGAACGACGCCCAGGTTCGCTCTTCCCAGGGGCCGGATGAGGCGCAGAGCATCCGAGGCGTTCACCACGAGATCGCTCACGTAGCGATTGACCGCTTCCAGGCCGATGCGCACGCCCGCCGCCGCGGCCGTCTCCGCGATCGTGGCGAGGCTGTCGGTCATCCGCGCCCGGGCGTCCTCTCGTCCCTGGCCGTGGAGCGACATGCCTGGCACCGCCAACACGTTTGTGGCCCCGAGCTGCACGGCGTTGTCGATGGACTCCTTCACGTAGTCGACGCTGTCCTGGCGGATGCGCTCGTCATTGGTGGTGAGGCTGAATGGGTAGCGGTAGAAGGCCGGCATCACCGAGGCGATTTCCAGACCGAGGTCGGCGGCCTGGCGGCGGAGCGCTCGAAGGCGCGGGGGGCCAAGGTCCGAGCGAAAGACGTGCGGCCTCCCCCCCCACAGGTCGATGCCCTCGTAACCCGCGCGCGCAACCACCGGCAGGACGTGCTCGAGCGGATAGGTCGCGAAAACGGATGAGACGACGGCCAGCTTCATCGCGCACCTCTACGGGAGCTCGGGAAGGTCCCGGCGAGCTTCGGCGACGAGGGCGATGTACTTCGCCACCTGTTCGCTGATCCACCCCAGGCCGTGCTTCTCGACCATTGCGAGATCGAAGAAATTGCGGTTTCCCGAGATCGCGTCCGCGCCAGAGCGGATGAAGTCCCCTGCGTTCTCCAGGCTGATGCCGCCGGAGGGGCATAGCTTCACGCCCGGGTAGACCATCTTGAGGTTCGTCATGTACTTCGGGCCACCGAGGGTAGCAGGGAAGATCTTCACCATGTCGGCGCCCGCCTCCATGGCGGCGAGGACCTCGGTCGCCGTGAACGCGCCGCAGTAGATCGCTGCGCCATAGCGGTGCGCGGTATGGATCACTTCGGGACGCAGGGCCGGGGATACGATCACGCGCGCGCCGGCGAGGATGGCGAGCCGCGCCGTCGTGGCATCGAGCGTCGTCCCCGCGGCGAGGAAGATCCTGTCCCTGAACTCATCCCGCAGCGTCTCAAAGGCCTCGAAGACCCCAGGGGTAGTGGTCGTGATCTCGATGACACGCCCGCCTCCCTCGTACATCGCGTGGACGAAGCTCACCAGGTCAGCCCCCGCCTTCACCTTGATGGCGGGAAGAACGCCCGTGCTTCGTGTCACAAACACCGCTTCGTTCTCAGGGCCCGTCCGGCTCATCACGCTCCTCCTTCCCCTGCGGAAACTCGCTGCCGCCGCCCCAGGATCGTCGCGGGGCCGCCATCCGAGCCCCTGAGCCACAGGGGAGCGATGATCACCTCCTCGAGGCCGCCCAGGTCCTGGTCGAGGTGCATGTCCTCGATGACGATGAACCTCCTGCCCATCCCCCCCAGGAGCACGTCGTGCGCCTTCATCGTCGTATCGAGGTACTTGATGCAGGACAGAGAGGGCACATCCATGCCGAGCGCACGCATCCGGGGGAACTCTTCGAGGAGGAACTCTGCGCTCTCCACTCCGAACCCCGGGCAATGCGCCCCGAATCGACGCGGGTCAGATGCGCGCACTTTGCCGTAGCCGAACCGGAAGATGACGAGATCGGCGTCCGACCGGCCACGGGCGACGCCCTCGAGGTGCGAGGGCATGACGAGCACGCCGTCCCCGAGGGGCAGGTCGATGACCACCGGCCTTCCGAACACGAGCTCCGCCACCGTGAAGTCGGAGAGCGTAAGTCCGCCGGGGACCACGTGACTGGGAACATCCACGTGCGTGCCGGTGTGGGTGGCCATCTTCACGAGAGTGACGTTGGCTGAGTCGCCCCTCTCCAGGCTGAGAAACGGGGAAAGCTCGATCTTCGGGATGGCCGGCGGGGTCGGCGTATCCGTCGAAAGGGGATGGGAGAGGAACACGTACTCAGCGATCATGACGGGCTCCTTTCACCGGGTCGACGGTCCTGGGTGAAGTCCTTCAGCCAGCGCTTGTCCCACAGGCTGGGAAAGGAGTTCTTCCTGTACGGGTGGTCGGCGACGACCGCCTCGTCGAGCTCGAGCCCAAGTCCGGGCTCGTCCCCGAGATGCAGCTCGCCGTTCCGGATCGGGTTCCAGCCACGAACGAACGCATTCCTCCACGGCACGTCGAATTCCGCGAACGTCTCCTGGACGAGGAAGCACGGGGTCGCCACGTCGAAGTGCAGGCACGCGGCCAGGGAAACGGGGCCCACGGAGCAGTGCGGAGCGATGCGGATGTCCTTCTGCTCGGCAAGGGCTGCAATTCGCCGCGCAATCGAAAGCCCACCGCAATGGGCGACGTCGGGTTGCAACACGTCCACGGCGCGCAAGGCAATGATCCGCTCGAAGTCCGCCATGGTGTACAGCCGCTCGCCGGCGGAAATAGGCGCCCCGGTCTTCTCCTTCACGATGTGCAGAGCATCGATGCGCTCGGGCGGCACAGGCTCCTCGAACCAGGCGGGCTGGTACCTCGAGAGCCTCGCGATCATGGCCATGGCCGCGGGAGCGGAAAGCCTGCCGTGGAACTCCATCATGAGCTGTACTTCGGGTCCCACGGCCTCCCGCACGCTCGCCACGAGCGCATCGGCCTCCTCCATCTCGGCGGGCGCCATGTCCATCCAGGCAGTCCCGAGGGGATCGAACTTCAGGGCCCGGTAACCGCGGGCAACGGCTTCCCGCGCACGTTCCGCGTATTCCTTCGGGGACCGGGCACCACCGTACCAACCGTTCGCATAGGCGGGAATGCGTCGGTGATACCTGCCGCCCAGGAGTTGGTAGACGGGCTGCCCGCAGGCCTTCCCGACGATGTCCCAGAGTGCGAGCTCCACGCCGCTGATCGCGGTCATGACGGTGGAGCCCCCTTGGTACTGGTCCCGGATCAGATCACCGGCAAGAGCTTCGATGGCGAAGGGATCGCGGCCGACGATCCTGTCCACCAACCACTCGTGGCACAGCGTCTCGACGGTCTTCTCCTGCCATTCGAGGCTCGCTTCTCCGACCCCGGTGATCCCGGTGTCCGTCGTCAGGCGGAGGAAGAGGTAGTTGCGCAGGCCGGCGTTCGCAAGGAAGGTCTCGACCTTTTCGATCTTCATGGTCCCGCCTTTCCCGGCCACCCCGCCGCCGCGAGCCAGGCATGCGCTTCCTCATCAGCCTGCTTCGGGTCGAGGGGAAGGCGAACGACCTCCCCTCCGCGGGCGAGGGAGATCTCGGAGGCCACGAGCACCTCGTAGGCCCGGTGGCCGTCCCAGCCGCTCACGCCCGGTCTCTCCGCGCCGCGGATACACTGGAGGAAGTTCTCGATCAGGCCCATGAAGCCCCCGAACTCCTCGTCGAACAGGAGCGTGTTGGGCACAACGGGCGACCAGACCCGGGAGCCATCCACCTCGCTGTCGTGCAGGGTGAGCCTTGATTGGTCGTCCACGTCGATCCAGGCATGGTCGCCGTATACCTCCACGCGCTCCCAGGGCTTGAAGCTCAGCGCCGAGGAGCTCGTCGAGATGGCCCCCACGGCGCCGCTCGTGAACTCGAGCTGGCAGCTCGCGTTGTCCACGGGGAACCGACGTCGGTTCCTGTGGTAGCGGTCGAGACCGACGCAGCGGACGGTCGCCACGTCTCCCATGAGGAAGCGGCTGATGTCGAAGATGTGGATGGTGCCGGACTCGAAGAGGTCCACGTAGTCGTAGCCGAGGTTGAACTTCGCGATGCACATGGCGGGGTTCGAGACGGGGCCCTCGACGATCATCCTCTTCGCGCGCCGATAGGGTGGCGAGTACCTCTTGTTAGCGACCGTCATGAAGGGGATGCCCTTGGAAGCGGCGAGGGCGCACATGCGCTGCGAATCGGCGAGGGAGCGGGCGATGGGCTTCTCCACCAGGACGGGGATTCCGCCCTCCAGGCACGCGAGGGTGTGCTCGCAGTGTACGTCGTCCGAGCTGCACACGATGACCCCGTCGAGCTTCTCCTCGCGGATCATCTGCCGGTAGTCCCGGTACCACCTCCCGCCGAAGACCGCCTCCACCTTGCGTGCCTGGTCTTCGCTTCGCAGGGCGAACGCGACCAGGGAAACCGGTTCCCAGATCGTCTGCAACCTCTTGATGGCCGGCCAATGCTTGGATTGCACCACGGGCCCTGCACCGATGAACCCGAGGGAGAGAGGCCGGCGCGCGGCGCGCTCATCGTCCTTCGCCACTCCGTAGACGTCGGCGAGATCGAAAGCCTTCCGGGCCGCGGTATGGCCGTAGGTGTCTTCCATCATGTCGCGCTCCGTCCGCCGCTCATCGCTGCTTCACGGGCCGTGCCCGAGCGGAGGGCCCGCCGGCTGATGACCTCGAAGAAGAGCGCCACGAGAATGACGACGCCCTTGTAGAGATAGAACGCCGAGTCCCTCATCCCCATGGTGCTGAGGCCGTTGTTCAAGATGGAGAGGAAGATCACCCCGACGACGGTCTTCCTGATGCTCCCCTCCCCGCCCATCATGCTGCTGCCTCCGATGATCACGGCGACGATGGCATCGAACTCGAGGCCGTAGACCGCGTTCGGCGCTCCTGCCGACATGCGCGCCGTGGTGACGGCCGTGGCGAGCCACACGAAGAACCCGCTGAGAAGGAAGAGAGTGAGCTTGGTGACGTCGGTGTTGACCCCTGCCTGCCTCGTGGCTTCCACGTCACCGCCCAAGGCATAGGTGTACCGGCCCAGGCGGGTATGGTTCAGCATGAACCAGCCGATGACGTAGCTCGCGACCACCACCACGATGATCGGGGAAAGACCGAGGATGAACCTCCCGTTCATGAAAGCGACGAACGGATGCGTGAACGGCAGCGAGTCCCCGCCGGTGATCCCCAGGGCGAGGCCGCGCGCCCAGATCATGGCCGCGAGAGTCACGATTACGGAATTGATCCCGAGGTAGGAGAGGAGCACGCCGTTGAAGAGGCCGCAGGCCAGGGCGACGCCCAAGGAGGCGGCCAACGCGGACGCCATGCTGTGCGATGCGCGAAGGACCACGGCCAAGAGGACCCCGGAGAGCGCGGCCACTGAGCCCGGAGAGAGGTCGAACTGGCCGGCGATGATCGTGAAAGTGACCCCGACCGCCACGATGGCGAGGGCTGCGTTCTGCTCAAGGATGCTCACGAGGTTATCGAACGTGAGGAAGTCGGGGTTCAGAAGGGCGAACACGAGGACGAGCGGGACGGCCATGATCACGAGGCCGTATTCCTTGAGAATCCGGCCGGCGATCTCTCCTGGCCGATGAGGGCTCATCCCGCCCTCCCCTTGCTCACGCGGTCGATCACCACCGCGGCCAGGATCAAGAGACCGTTGACCGCGGTCTGGTAGGGTCCAGGGATCCCCTTGATGGTGAGGTAGTTGAGGATCATGCCGGCGATCAGCGCGCCCAGAAACGACTTCTCGAGCCTTCCCGAGCCGCCGGTAAGGCTTGCCCCCCCCAGCAGCACTGCCAGGATCACGTCGAACTGGATGTTGTTCCCCACGCCGGGGCTGACCGCGCTGAGCCGAGCAGCGAGGATGAGCCCGCCCACCCCCGCGGTGAAGCCCGAAAGGACGTACGTCAGAGTCCTCAGGCGGGCGACGGGAACTCCGCACAGGGCGGTGGCCCGTATATTGCCTCCGATCGCATAGAGGTGCCTGCCGAAACCCGTCTGGCGGAGGAGGATGGCGAAGACCGTGTAGAGGACAATCGTGAGGATCACGAGCACGGGGACCGTGAGGATGCTTCGCTGAGCGACGAACGTGAAGGTGGGGTTTCGCACCCAGAGCCAGGCGTTGTCGATCCACAGGATCGTCTGGGCCAAGCCCCGCACGGCGATCATTGTTCCGAGCGTGACGATGATGGGGCTGATGCCGGCGCTCTCCACGAGGAGGCCGTTGATAAGGCCCACAGCGCTTGCCCCCACGATTCCCGCCGCGATGGCCAGGCCCGTCGGCAGGTAGCCGTGGTTCAAGAGGAACATCGTGACCACCGCGGCGAACAGCGCCGAAGAGCCCACGGACAGGTCGATCCCTCCCACGAGGATTACGAGGAACATCCCGATGGCCATGATCGCCACCACCGAGATCTGCTTGAAGATGGTGACGATGTTCTCCGCCAAGAGGAACCGCGGGGCGGTCAAGCCGAGCAGCGCTCCCAAGACGAGGACCACGAGGACGATCCCGTACTCGCTGACGATGAGGCGCAGCCGTTCCTCGCCGCTCAGGCTGGAATGGGGCTGGTCGATCGGGTGCGCCGCCCGCGCAAGCTCATCTCCCCTGTGCATCTTTGTGCCACCCCTGAATCGCAGCCAGCAGGCTCTCCGCCCCGGCCTCGGCGCGGGACAGGACCTTGCTCAGGCGCCCCTTGTACATCACGAAGACGCGGTCCGAGATCCCGAGGATCTCGTTGTGGTCCGTCGAGACCACCATGATCGCCTTACCCTCCGTGGCAAGGGAGCTCAGCATCCGGTAGATCTCCGCCTTCGCACCTACGTCGATGCCACGCGTGGGCTCGATGAATAGCAGGACGTCCAGGTTGCTGAGCAGCCACCGGGCCACGATCGTCTTCTGCTGGTTACCTCCGCTGAGCGTGCGGGTGCGCGAATTGGGGGTGCGCAGCGTGATACCGACCTTGCGGATGAGGTCGAGCGCCGCGGCTCGCTCCTTCCTGTTGTTCAAGAGGGGCCATAGGCGGCTCCTGCGAAAGGCGGGCAGGGATGGGAGGGTGATGTTCTCCTTCACGGACATCTCGAGAATGAGGCCCTCTTCCTTCCTGTTTTCCGTGAGAAGGCAGATTCCCGCGTCGATCGCGTCACGCGGTGAACGGATCCGCATCTCCCTGCCCTGCCGCAGGACCGTGCCGTTTACCCCTTCCTGAATGCCGAACAAAGACCTCAGAAGCTCATTCTGACCCGCTCCCAACAGGCCAGTCACGCCGACGATCTCCCCCGGGTAGAGGTCGAAGCTAACGTCCTGTACGCGCGCCCCCACGCTGAGGCTCCTCACTTGAAGCGCCGGGTCTATTGACACTGCGCCCCGGTGACTGCCCGCATGGTAAAAGGCGTTCGCCTTCTGGCCGATCATGGCCTCGATCAGCTCGTCCTCCGTCGTTCGGGCGACGTCGACGGTGGTGACGGTCTTCCCGTTTCTGAGGATGGTGCCGCGGGCACAGTGCTGCAACACCTCCCGCAGCCGGTGGGTGATGAAGATGATCGACGCCCCGGTCTTGCGGATCCGGTGGAGGATCTGGAAGAGGTGCTCAGTGTCCTCGCTATTGAGGGGTGCGGTGGGCTCGTCGAGGACGAGGACCTTCAGGTCATGGGACAGCGCCTTGGCGACCTCCACGAGCTGCCTCTGCGCGAGAGGCAGGCCGGAGACCCTTTCGTCGACGTCGATATCCTCGATGCCGATCTGGTCCAGGATCTCCCTAGACCTCCTGCGCTGAGCGCGGCCATCGAGGGCGATGATGTTTCCCGGTTCGCGGCCGAGGAACATGTTCTCCGCCACCGTGAGGTTGGGCAGGAGACTGAGCTCCTGGTACACGGTGACGACCCCCTTCTGCAGGGCCTCCCGCGGATGGCGGAACGAGACGTCGCGCCCGTCCAGCGTGATTCTCCCCTCGTCCGCCCCATACAGCCCCGAGAGGATCTTCATCATCGTGGATTTCCCGGCGCCGTTCTGCCCGATGAGGGAATGGATCTCTCCGCCCTGCACGGACAGGCTCGCGTGGTCCAGGGCGAGCACGCCGGGAAACCGCTTCGTGATGTCCTTCATCTCCAGCACAGTCTTGCCGCGCCCCTGTTCGCCTCAGGTCATGGCCGTGCGGGCGCCCCGGCAGGGCCGGCGTTAGCTCCGGCCCCATCGGGGCGATCACCCTGTCTTATTGTGCCATGTACTGCGTGACGATTTGGTCGAGCGGTTTCTCGTAGGGGAAGCTGGTGAGGTTGGTCTTCATGTCCTTCGCCAGCTTGAGCGCGGCGTCCGCGTTCTCCTGTGTGATCAGGGTGCCCTTGATCAGGATCTGGGTCGGGACCTTTTCCCCCATTGCAATCCGGAAGGGAACCCACGCCTTCCAGAACCCCGAGTACTCGGGCCCGAGAAGAACGGTGGCGGACATCTTGCCGTCCTTGATGTCCTGCAGCGCGAAATCGTCGCCATCAACGGACACCATGATGATCTTCCCGTCCCCGGTCTTTCCAGCTCCTCCGCCCCATAGCCGTCCCGCCTGCTCCACTGCGTTGAGGGCGGGAACCGTCAAGCTGTCGCTGTTCCCGTACACCAAGTCGAGGTCGGGGTACGCCGTGAGCCAGTTCTCCATGATCTCCACCGCACGCTTGGGGTCCCAGCTGGTGGGCTCCTGCGCCGCGATCTTGATGTCCGGGTACTTGGCGAGGACGTCGGACCATCCACCGGAACGGTCGGTGTTGAGGCCCTGCCCCAGCAATCCCTGCAGGTTCGCGACCTTACCCGCG
The DNA here is from genome assembly GCA_035686075.1 of Anaeromyxobacter sp. Taxonomy (GTDB): domain Bacteria; phylum Myxococcota; class Myxococcia; order Myxococcales; family Anaeromyxobacteraceae; genus Anaeromyxobacter. Next base: position 3,370 of record DASRZU010000038.1, on the reverse strand, counting down.
GGAGATCCGTTCTTGCGGGTGAGCAACTTCACGGACTCCTCGCCCTCGAGACGGCCGGTGTTCCTCTCGTCGAACCCGAGCATGCACGCCATCCCGTCGATGTTGCTATGGAGGGCCACGACGGGGATGTGGGCGGCCTTGGCGCGCGCCATGGCCGGGCCGAAGGCCTTCACGTCGATGAAGTTGACGGCTATCGCATCTACCTTTTGGTTGACGAGGTTCTCGAAGGCTTGGATCTGCTTGTTCACGTCCCCCTCGCCGCTCGCCACCTTCAGCGTGAAGCCGTGGCGGCGCGCTGCTTCCTTGGCGCCGTTCACCTCCCCGATATGGAACGGGTTACTCAGGTCGATCTGAACAAGGCCGATCACCTTTTTGCCCCGAGCGGCCTGTGCAAGCTCCTGGTTTCCGGCGGCGAATGCGCCAGCTGTCACGAGAAGCGAGCTGACGGCGCCCAGAATCAAGACTCGAATCGGCGTTTTCATCCGTGGATTCCTCCTAGCGAACCGCATTGTAGTCTGACCTTGCCATACGTCAACAAGTGCCCGACTGCTTTACATTAGTCAGCCTCCATGGGTATTTGAGAGGTAATTCATTCTGTTGTACAAGATGAACCGATGGCAGCGAACGACCAGGACCTGATCATCTCAGTCGCGGTCGACTACTACGAGAAGGAGCTGTCCCAAAAGGAGATCGCAGCGAAATACCGGATTTCCCGGGTGACCGTCTCGAGCTACCTGAAGCGCTCCCGGCAGGAGGGGATCGTGGACATCCGGGTGAACAAGAAGCCATCCTTGGCTTTCTCGCTACAGACCGAGCTGCAGTCCTGCCTCGAGCTGGAGAAGGTCGTCGTCTGCACGGCGGACCCCGACGAGACGCGAACGCGCATCATCGTGGGCCGGGCAGCCTCTGACCTGTTGAAGTCGCGTCTGCACGACAATATCACCATCGGTATCAGTTATGGCACGACCCTGTACGAGACGGTCCACCAGCTCATCGTCCACAGGCACTTCCACGGCGTCCACGTGGTCCAGCTCCTCGGGGCGATGGGATCCCGCGACGCCACGCAGGATGGGTTCGAACTGGCCCGCGCGCTTTCCGCGAAGCTGGACGGCACCTACCGCATCCTCCAGGCACCCCTCGTCGTGCAGAACGAGAAGCTGAAGAGGATGCTCCTGCACGAGCCGCAAATCGCCGAGGTGATGGAGTTCGCCCGGTCCGCCGAAGTCGCCGTTCTCGGGGTCAGCTCGAACAGGCCCGAGATCAGCGGCATCGTGCGTGCCGGATTCCTCTCCCTCGAGGAATCGGCGCGCCTCTACCAAGAGGGCGGTGTCGGGAACGTGTGCGGAATTCACTACGACGTGAACGGAGGCATCCTTCGGCTCTCGCTGAACGCGAGAACCATCGCCATCTCGCCCGACGATCTGCGCGCCATCCCGCTGCGGATCGCCGTTGCGTGTGGCGTCCGCAAGGCGGACGCGATCCTGGGAGCCATTCGCGCCGGATTCGTCAATGCGCTCGTGACCGACACGGATGCCGCGCTCACCATGATCAGCATGATGAAGGCCGCGGCCGCCACGGCCTCGCGCCGCTCAGATCAGGGCCGGTGAGAAACTGGACGCCCAGACCGACCACCGTCCCCAGGTGGTCCGGGGTGTTCCTGGCAGCGCCGTCCCGATCGGGAGCCGTTGGTGCCGCGGTCGCCAGGGACACCTCCCCGGCTCCTCTTGAAGCGCCATCCACCCCAGCCGGTGCGCTCCTCATCGGGCGGGCGCTTGCACTTCATGGGCACAGATGACGCGCGCCATGGACACCGGCGACCGTGTGGCGCCCGCTCGGGTACTCCCCCCCGAGCCAGGCCGTCGCAGCGCCCCGCGCCTGCCCTCCCTTCTCGGTTCGAGGCGATCGGGGAGCCGCTTCCCTCGCTGATGCACGCCTTGGAGCGCGAGCGCGATGTCGCCGAATATCCCCAGTGCATCGGAAGGGCGCTTTCGAAAGGAGGGCTCTCGACGTTCAACGGTGACGAGCCACAGGTCGGCAGAGAGGCCGTCACTACTTTCCGGCAGCTTCGTGAGCCCGGTGGAGTTCTCGATCCTACGCACGCCGCGGCGCCGCTGGTCATCACGCTCGCGCCGGAGCGGTGCTAGTGTGTCGGCCACCATTGGCGCTGACTACCGCTCCCGGAGACCCCATGCCTGCCCTACTCCCCGACGTCGATCCCGACGGGCTGCTCGAGTACTCGGTGGTGTACACCGACCGGGCGCTGAACCACATGTCGAAGAAGTTCCAGTCCGTCATGCGCGACGTGTCGGCGACGCTGAGGCAGGTCTACGGCGCGCGCTCGGCCGTGGTCGTGCCAGGGAGCGGCACCTTCGGCATGGAGGCGGTGGCGCGCCAGTTCGCCCATGGCAAGCGCTGCCTCGTGGTCCGCAACGGCTGGTTCAGCTACCGCTGGAGCCAGATCCTGGAGACGGGCCGAATCCCGGCGGAGGCGGCGGTGCTCAAGGCGCGCCGCACCGGCGCGGGGCCGCAGGCCCCGTTCGCTCCGCCACCGGTCGAGGAGGTGGTGGCGGCGATCCGCAGCCAACGCCCCGACCTCGTCTTCGCACCTCACGTGGAGACCTCCTCCGGGATCCTCTTGCCAGACGGCTGGGTTCGAACGGTGGGCGAGGCGGTTCGGTCCGGCGGTGGCTTGTTCGTCCTCGATTGTGTCGCCTCCGGCGCGGTGTGGGTGGACATGGCCGCCTCGGCCGTCGACGTGATCGTCACTGCGCCGCAGAAGGGCTGGAGCGGCTCGCCCTGCTGCGGCCTCGTCATGCTCGGCAGCCGCGCCCGCGAGCGCATCGAGGCGACGACAAGCTCGAGCTTCGCCTGCGACCTGCGCAGGTGGCTCCAGATCATGGAGACCTACGAGGGCGGGGGCCACGCCTACCACGCCACGCCGCCGACCGACGGGCTCGTGGTACTACGCGACGTCATGTTCGAGGCGCGGGCGGATGGCTTCGAGAAGTTGAAGGAGCGACAGCTCGAACTCGGTCGGCGCGTACGCGAGCTGCTCGCGCGCAAGGGATTTCCCAGCGTGGCCGCCCCGGGCTTCGAGGCGCCCGGCGTGGTGGTGAGCTACACCGACGACCTGGCGGTGCAGAACGGGAGCAAGTTCGCCTCGGCGGGGGTCCAGGTCGCCGCTGGCGTGCCGCTCCAGTGCGACGAGGGGCCGGATTTCTGCAGCTTCCGCATCGGCCTGTTCGGCATCGACAAGCTGCGGGACGTCGACGGCGCCGTGCTCCGACTGGAGGTCGCGCTGAACGCGGTCGCTCCTGGGCGGCCTTGAGCCCGCGCCGCGCGCCCGCTGCCGACCCACGATAGGCGGAAA
>DASRZU010000037.1:0-10880 GCA_035686075.1 Anaeromyxobacter sp. | reverse complement strand
TGTCCGCGGCCGGCTTCCCGCTCGCCCTCCTCGCGGCCCTCGTTCGCCCGGAGCTCTCGGGCCTCTGGCTCTTTTTCGCCGCCCTCTTCGCCTTCGCCTTCGGGCTCGACGCCCTCCTCTCCCTCGCGCCGGGCCGCCTGGGGATCCTGGTGGAGGTGCCCGAGCAGCTCTCGGTGGGCGCCCCCGGGTCGGTGCGGGTCCGGCTCTCCGCCCCCCGCGGCGGCCGGGTCGAGCTGCTCCTCGACCTCTCCCCCGACTTCGAGCCCGCCCCTCTTTCTGCCCTCCACCTGCCCGACCAGGGCCGGGCAGAGGCCGTGCTACCGCTTTGCGCCCGCCGCCGGGGCCTCCACGCCGTCGAGGCGCTCTGGTGCCGCTGGACCGGGCCCCTGGGGCTCGCCGGCCGGCGGCTGCGGCGCTCCCTGGGCCAGAAGGTGGCGGTCGTCCCCGACCTTCGCCCGGTGCGCGCCGCCGCCTTCCGCTACCTCGGCTCGCGCGAGATGGAGAAAGGGGTGCAGGTCGAGCGGTTCCTGGGCGATGGATCGGAGTTCGACGCGCTCGTCGAGTACCTCCCCGGCCTCGATCCCCGGGCCATCTCCTGGAAGGCCTCCGCCCGCCACCGCCAGCTCCTCTGCCAGCAATTCCGCGCCGAGCGGAACCACCAGGTGGTCCTGGCCCTCGACACCGGCCACCTCATGGCCGAGCCGCTCGAGGGGCTGCCCCGGCTCGACCACGCCATCTCCTCGGCCCTGCTGCTCGGGTACCTCGGGCTGCGGCTCGGCGACCGGGTGGGGATGTACGGGTTCGACCGCGCCGCCCGGGCCTGGGCCGAGCCCAGGGGCGGGCTCGCCACCTTCCAGGGGCTGCAGGCCCTCTCTGCCCAGCTCTCCTACTCCACCGAGGAGACCAATTTCACTCTCGGTCTCACCGAGCTCTCCACCCGCCTGCGGCGCCGCTCGCTCGTGGTGGTGTTCACCGACTTCACCGACACCGTCACCGCCGAGCTCATGCTGGAGAACGTGGAGCGGCTGGCCCGCCGGCAGCTGGTGGTGTTCGTCACCCTGCGCGACGAGCCCCTTCACGCCCTCGCCCTGGCCCCGCCCCGGCGCCTGTCCGGTCTCTACCGGGCGGTGACCGCTTCCGAGCTCGTTCGCGAGCGCGAGCGGGTCTTGGCCCGGCTGCGCGCCATGGGCGTCGCCTGCGTCGACGCCGCGCCCGGCCAGGTCTCGATCCGGCTCTTGAATCGCTACCTGGACGTGAAGCGCCGGGAGCTCATCGCATGAGCGCCGGCCCCTCGACCGGCGCCTCCTCCCCTCCCCCGGGCCCCCCGGAACGCCTGGCGGTGAAGAGCGCCGCCTTCCGCGCCGAGCGAGAGGCCTCCTGGCGAGAACTCGAGGATCTCCTCGCGCGGGCGCGCCGGGGCGGCATCCGCGCCCTCAAGCCCCGGGAGCTCTCCCGGCTGCCGCTTCTCTACCGGGCCACCCTCTCCTCCCTCTCGGTGGCCCGGGCCATCTCCCTCGACAAGAACCTGCTCGACTACCTGGAGTCGCTTTCCACCCGCGCCTATCTCACCGTGTACGGCGTGCGCCGCCGCCTGCCCGAGGCGCTGGGGGATTTCTTCGCCCGCGGGTTCCCCCGCCGCGTCCGCGCCCACTGGCCTCAGCTCGCCCTCTCCCTCGGCCTCATCCTGGCGGGCCTGTGGGCCGGATTTACCCTCACCCGGACCGATCCCGACCGGTTCTACGCGCTCGTCGACCCGGCCCTCGCCCAGGGGCGGGGCCCCACCTCCTCCACCGAATCGCTCCGCGAGGTGCTCTACGCCGATCGGGGCGCCGCCCGGCTGCTCCAGACCTTCGCCGTGTTTCTCTTCTCCCACAACGCCCGGGTGGGCATCCTGGCCTTCGCCATCGGGTTCGCCGGAGGAGTCCCGAGCGCCCTGCTCCTGTTCGGCACGGGCCTCATGATGGGCGCCTTCGGTGCGCTCTACGCCTCGCGCGGCCTGTCGGTCGAGTTCTGGGCCTGGGTCCTGCCCCACGGCGTGACCGAGCTCACCGCCGTGGCCCTGTGCGGCGCGGCGGGGATGGCGCTGGGCCTGGCGGTGGTGTTCCCGGGGCGCGAGGAGCGGCGAGCCGGCCTGGCGAGGCGCGGGCGCGAGGCCGCCGCCCTGGTCGTCGGCGCCGTGGCCCTGTTCTTCGCCGCCGGGCTCCTCGAGGGCATCTTCCGGCAGCTCGTGCACTCGGTCGTCATCCGCTACGCGGTGGCGGGCTCTTCGGCGCTCTTGCTCGTCCTCTACTTCGCGCTTTCGGGCCGGGGCGGCGCGAGAGGCCCGGCAGGGAGGGGGCCGTGAAGGGACCCCAAGAGCCCGAGGAGCGGATCCACGAGGTGGTCACGCCGGAGGGCGTCCCCCTCCGGTTCAGGGTGGCCCCGGCCGGCGATCGGGTGGGCGCGCTCCTCCTCGACCTCCTCATCGTCCTCGCCGCGGTCCTCGCCCTCGTGCTCCTCGTCGCCGTTTCCGCCGGCGGCGGCGACCTCGCCCTGGCCGTCGCCCTGCTCGCCACCTTCCTCATCTGGACCTTCTACTTCCCGGCCTTCGAGCTCGCCTGGCAGGGCCAGACACCCGGCAAGCGCGCCCTCAAGATCCGGGCGGTGGACGGCCGCGGCGGCCCCCTCACCGCCGAGGCGGTGATGGCCCGGAACCTGACTCGCGAGGTGGAGCTCTTCCTGCCGCTCCTCGCCCTGGCCTCGCTCAAAAGCCTGGGCCTGTCGGGGTTCGGGGCGCTCCTGCCTCTCGGGTGGGTCGTGGTGTTCGGGTTCTTGCCCCTGTTCAACAGGGACCGGCTGCGGGTGGGCGACATGGTGGCCGGCACCATCGTCATCCGCGCGCCCGAGGCGGTGCTCCTCGAGGACCTCCTCTCCCGCGCCCCCGCCTGGCAAGCCGCCTTCACCGAGGCGCAGCTCGACGTGTACGGGGTGTACGAGCTGCAGATCCTGGAGGGGGTCCTGCGCGGCGCCGGCCAGCCCGGCCACGCCGAGGCGGTGCGCACCGTCGCCGAGAAGATCCGGGAGCGGATCGGGTTCGAGGGCCGCGTAGAGGACGACGAGCGCTTCCTGCGGGCCTTCTACGCCGCGCTGCGGGGGAAGCTCGAGCGGCGGCTCCTCTTCGGAAGGAGACGCCGGAGCAAGCACGACCGCGCCTAGGCCCAATACCGTTCACTTTGTACTCGGCCGCTTACGTGGGTAGTTGCTCATCTTGATCTTCACGGCCCTGGGATACAGGCGTTCTGAACGCCTGGGAGGAAGCACGCAAGAGGCGGCCAATTCGTGATGGAACCTCTCGAGGACCTTCGCCATCTTGCCGGGGCTGATGGAGGCGAAGAGCAGAAGCTGGAACTTGATGGCCCGATAGCAGGCGACGAAGCTCATCCGAACGGGAGGGACGCCGGCAATCGCGGCTGCCCGCTCCATCTCCAGGCGCACGAGGTTGTAGGCGAGGGCGATGCCCCAGAGTTCCTGCTCAACCCCAGCCGGTGTCTGACTGCGGATGGCCTCTTCCCGTTGGAGCATCTCGGTCTTCACCTCGTCGTACCCGAGCTCAAGCTCCCACCTCTCATGGTAGAGAGCGACGATCTCCTCGCGGGGATACTTCCGGGGATCGAGCAAGGACGTGAGCAGTGTCTGTTCCCGGAATCCGCGTCTGCGGTAGCGAATGGCCCGCACCGACCAGCGCTCCGGCAAGGAAGGGTCCTCCCGGCGCGATCGACTGTTGACCAGGATTTCGGCGAGGACATCCCCAGGACCGAGTCGTTTCACCGTCCGCCACGTGTTGTTCTTGCGCGCTCGGCTGAGCCAGTGGCGGTTCTTGCCGTTGGCCTGGATGGGGTACAGGTCCTTGGCGTACATGAAACCTCGGTCGACGACGACCACCGAGTCTTCGGGCACCAGAGGCCACAGCTCCCGGGCATGCTTTCGCTCGCTACTCTTGCCGGGACCGAACCACATCCCGAGCAGGAGGTGGCTCCTCAACGCCATCAGCGTGACCAGGCGAACGATGGGGTACCCACTCTCCCCTCGCCCCGACCCGGAACCGCCGAACTTCTTGCGGTTCTCGGGGCCATCCGGCACTCGCACGGTGCTGCCATCTGCGCCGAAGACCGAAAGACCACGCCAGCGGAGCCGATCGGCGCTCCGCAGGGCCCAGACGCGGGCGCACTTATCGAACAGCCAACGAAGGGGAGATGGACCGAGCCGCGCACGGGCCTGGGCGACCGCGCTGGGAGCGATCCGCCGCTTGCCGGAACCTGGCAGGACCAGCGCCAGCTCCTTCACCACGTCGGTGATCGGCAGGTCGCGGAAGAGTGCCATGCCGAGCACCAGCCAGATCACCTGCTCGGCAGGAAAACGCCGGCGCCGCAGAGATGCCGTGCCCGTCGCCGACAGCGCCTCCTCGACCCACAGCGGGTTGATGGAAGCCTGGAATCGTTTGAAGAGCCCGCGGTCGGCTTGCGAGACAGGTACATCAAAGCTCATGCGATCGCCCTCCTCGGCGATCGCCGCATGATGATCCCCACGCCCGAAGAGACAATTTTGCCGACCAGACTCCCGGAAATCCCTTTCAGATCGATCGGTTGGTCCTTATCCGATCTGCATTGGGTCTAGGCCGCGCGGTCACTCGAACACCCGGGCGAGGAACGCCGGGTCGCCCCCCTCCTTCATCGTGCGCAGGCCATGGTAGGCCACGGCCGAGGTGGCGATGGTCGCGGTGCTCAGGGCGCCGCCCACGAGCTGGTAGATCGCCATGGGCACCGCCAGCGCCCCCCCCGGACCCGTCCTCTCCGCTCCGAGGGCCGCCATCGCCACCACCATGGTCAAGGACTGGACCACGATCCCCACCGCCATGACGCCGGCCCCGACCACCAGGTAGCCGGCGAACACCGGCCAGCGGTGGCCGCGGGTGAGGTCCCAGCTCCGCCGCATGGCCCGGATGGGACCGAGCCTCTCGGCCAGCGCCGCCGGGATGGCGGCGATCCAGGCGGTGACGAGGAGGAAAGGCACGACCACCGTGCAGAGGGTTCCGAAGAAGGCCAGCAGGCCGAAGAGCAGGATGGCGAGGATCGCCCCGCTCCGTCGGAAGGCCGCGGCCACCATCGCCCCGAGACGGGCCCGGCCGCCCCGCAGCGACTCCAGCGCTCCCTGGCACACCGCTCCCAAAAGCAGGATCGTGAGGACGAAGCTCAGGACCCAGGCGAGGCCGAGCTCGCCCATGATGCGCGGCCCGAACGCCTCCGGTCTCCGCTCGGCGGCGAGCCCCGGCAGGCGCGCGTAGAGGCGGTACATCATCGCCGACAGCGGCGCATAGGCCAGAGCCCCGAGGAGCGAGAAACGCGGCGCGTTCCTCCACCACGTGGCGAAGGTACGCCCGATCATGTACCCCACCCCGAACGACGAGGGCGCCGGGACGGGCGAGCGGACCTGGGACCAGTCCGAGGCTTGGGGCGGGGCGGAGCCACGAGAAACGAGCGTGGTCGGAAGAGGGTCCATGCAGAGGAGGAGGGGCTAGGAAGGCAAGGTGAACCCCGGTGAGGGGTCGTCAGCGGTACCAGACGAGCCCCCGCACCTGCTTCGATGCCCAGTTCCAGTTGTAGTTGTCAATGACCTCGGTTCCGTAACGGCGGCGCAGCACCGAGAGGACCGTCCGGAACACGAGGCGGCGAGCGGGCGGGAGATCCCGGATGGGCGGGTCGTAGAACCCGCGGAGGTCGAAGGCCCGGTACAGGAACCGGTACACCTTCGCCACCCGCGAAGAGGCGTAGGTCGCCGTCACCCGGCACATCTCCTCGACGACCTCTTGCGCTCCGCGAGAGGTCAGGTTGGCATCGCTGAAGTGGTAGTGGGAGAGCACCTCGGGCACGCGGAGGAACCTCGCGCCCGTTCGAAGCAGCCGGTTCCACCACTCCCAGTCGAAGGAGAGCCGGTAGGACTCGTCCAGCTCTCCCGAACGGCGGTGCGCTGCGGCCCGCCAGAACGTGCTCGGCTGCTCGATGTCGTTGCGAAGGGCCATCGCCGCGAGGAATCGATCGGGCACCTCTGTCGTGACCGTCGATCCGTCGGGGAAGAAGCGGCGGCAGCCCCCGGTCACCACGTCGGCTTCGGAGCGGGAACGGAACGCCTCCGCCACTCGGTGCAGGGCGCCGGGCGCGAACTCGTCGTCGGCGTTCAGCCAGCAGAAGATGTCCCCGTCAGCGCGCCGGAAGCCCTTGTTGAGCGCGCTCGCCACCCCGCGGTCCTTCTCGCTCACGAAGACCGAGACCAGATCCGAGTGCTGCTCGATGAGGGCCTGGGTGCCGTCCGAGCTCCCGCCGTCGATGCAGATGACCTGCAGCTCCGGATACCCCTGCGCCTCGATGGAACGGAGGGTCCGCTCCACCGTCAAAGCCGCGTTGTAGGACGGCGTCACCACCGAGATCCGGGGCACCCGGCCGCTAGAGGGCATGGCTCGTCTTCCGGCTCAGGTACTCCCGGCGCGCGTTCCAGTGGTAGGCCACCATTCCCATCCCGAAGGCCAGGGACGTCCGCCGACGGGCGTGGTTCAGCTCGCTGAGGAGCAGCCTCACGAAGCGCCAGGGGCGACGATAGAACGGCGGGATGACCAGATCCTCTCCGCCGTGGGCGCGCTCCACCTTCTCGAGCAGGACGAGGCTCCTGCCATACCCCGCCATGAGCCGGAGCAAGTAGCCGAACCTCAGGCGGCGCTCGTCGATGTGGTGCTGCAGCCTGAGCCGCGGAACGTAGGCGTTCAGCGCTCCGAGCCAGAGCGCCTGCCGCATCATGAGCGAGTCTTCGCAGGAGGCGACGCCGTTGCGCCCGCGCCGACCCAGGCGGAGAAGGGTGCCGTCGGCCTCCACCCGCTCCCGGAAGGCCTCGGCGATGTCCCTGCGCACGAACGCACCGGCCGTGGGCGGCTCCCACTCGCCCCAGTGATCGGCGATCCCGGCGATCACCTCCTCGCCCAGGTCCTTGATGGCCAGGTAGCCGAGGAAGGGGCGTGCCCAGCTCGGCGGTCGAAGAGCCGGGGGAAGCAACAGCTTGCCCCCGAAGCAGCCCACGTCGGCCCGGCTGCCCAAGAAACGCAGCCCCTCCTCGACGAAGGTCTCGGCGAGCTCGTTGTCGTCGTCCACGAAGAGGATCCAGCCGGCCTTGGTCTCCCGGATGGCGTGGAGCCTCGCCTGCGCGACCCCGGGACGTTCCTCCCGGCGGATCCGGGCCGGGATGCCCCTCGTTCGCAGCGGGGAGAGGACCTCCTCGCCGAGAGGCGGATGCGAAGCGTTGTCGACGATCAGGACCTCGAACGTGCCCGGGGGTACGGTCTGGCGCGCGAGCGATGCGATCGTCCAACGAAGGACTTCCATCCGGGGGTTGTGGGTGCAGATGCAGGCGGCGAGACCCACCCGTCCTTCCCCCCGAGGAACCCCGGCCTCCAGTGTCATCTCGACGCCCTGCTCTCCGACGCCGTGCGCCGAAAGACCGCCTGCGCGAACCCCGCCCTCTCTCCGTCGACTGCCGCGACCTTTACGCCACCCACCGTTGCATGCGTGTGCGGCACTTGCAAGCGACAGCTGACCCTCGCCCCGGCCCCCTGGTGAGGATGCAGTCCCCGAGATGTCCCCGCTCGGGAGCGGCCCCGTCCGAGCGATCCTAGCCGCCCAGGCCCACCGCATTCTTGAGCGCCTCGTTGCGCCGCTCCGCATCCTCCGCCCAGGCGCGCAGGGTCGCCGAAAGCTCCTTTTCCCGGGCCAGCAATGCCTCGATGTTCCGCGCCCACTCCTCATTGGCGCTCGCGAGCCGCTGGTACCGATCGAGATCCTCGAGCTCCTTCAACCGATCGCAGGCCGCGGCACGTGCCAGGATGTCGAGCGCCACCTCGAGATTCCGCTCCTCCGCAGCGCGCAGCCTCGCCTCGACCTCCTCTGGATCACGCGCCGCCACGAGGTTGCGGAACCAGATGGGATTCTCCGTGGAGCACGGGACCAGCTTCCGCTCTTCAGGAGAGAAATCGCAGAGGGTGAGCCCCAGTCGGGAGATGAGCGTTCCGAGCTGCGCGGTGCTGAAGCCGCGCCGCTGCAGGTTCGGCTCCGCGAATTCCACGAGGAACACGCGCACCAACCGGCTCGAGATGGCGCCCGCCGCCCCCTCTAACGCCTCCGGCTCCGCCCCCTCCACGTCGAGCTTCAGGAGGGCGACCTCCGTCATCTCTTGTCGCTCGATGAGCCCGTCGACAGTGATGGCCTTAACCGCCGTCTCCCAGGGACCCTCCGTGAAATCGACCCGCGCGTAGGCCGACCGCCCCGCAGCCTCCTGCACAAACGGAACGAGGCCCTCCTCCTTCCAGATGGCGGCGCGATGGACGCGCCCGGACACCCCATTGCGGAGCAGGTTCCTCTCGAGCAGGTCGGCGGTGCGTGGGTTGGCCTCGACCGAATGAACCGCCACCCCTCCCCGCCCGGCCCGATGCGCCAGGACGGAGTACAAGCCAAGGTGCGCCCCGCCGTCGACGAACTGGTCGCCAGGACGCAGGTACAGCCAGACAAACGCCTGCTCGACCGCCTCGAAGAACCCCTGGCGGAGCAGGCTTATGACCTCATCTCCCTGTTCGTGCTCGAGCCAGCCCACATGGGGGATGAACGCGTTCCGCGACGTGAGCCCCGACGGATCCAGCGGCATTCCTCGAAACCTACTTCCAGCCTGCCGATCGGGCGATTACCCGGATCTACCTCCTTCACGCTCGTCGACCTCGGCCTTCCCCTGGTGCTGGCCCTCGTCCGAGGCCTTCGCGGCCGTATCCCAGGCCCGCCCGGGTGAGCTGGCTCGCTCGGCGGAAAGCGCTTCCTCCGCGCGGAGCGCCCATTCGCGGTTCGCCTCGCTCCTCCGCCGCGCCTCTGCCAGCGCCACCTCGGCACGTTCCGCCCAGCGCCGGTTCGCCTCGCTCGTCTCCCGCTCCCTTGCCAGCGCCGCCTCGGCACGCTCCGCCCAGGCCCGGTCCTCGGCGGCCGTGCCGGCCGGCGGACTGGCCCTTAGGAGCGGCGCACACTCCCTCGCGCGTTCCAGGATGTCGTGGGCGATCTCGACCCGCCAGGGCTCCGCGGCCGCCAGCCGGAGATTCACCGCCAGCGGGTCCCGCACAGCGAGCACGTTCGTGTACCAGACGGGAGGTATGGGCTGGTAGGGCTCGAGCCGCCGGCTCTCGCCCGAGAAGCGCATCAGCTGGTAACCCAGCCCTCGCAGCTGCAAAGCCAGGTCCCCGCTCGTCCTCCCCCTGCGCGCCAGGTTGGGCTCGGTGAACTCGACGAGCAGGACCGGGCAACGCCGGGCGGCTCGCTGCGCTCCCTCCAGCGCCTCCGGCTCGGCGCCCTCGACGTCCACCTTCACGAGCGCCACATCTCGTTCCCCAAGTCGATCGGTCAGCCGATCGAGGGTGGTGCTCGGAACCGACAACTCTCCCCGGCCGTCGAAGGCGACCCGGGCAAAGGCCGCCCTGGCGGGATCCCCCGGGGCGAACGGCACCGACCCTTCCTCGCGCCAGATGGCCGCTTGCACGACCTCGACCTGGTCCGCGCCGTGATCCGCGAGATTCGCCCGAAGAAGGTCCGCCGTGGCAGGGTTGGCCTCGATGGCCAGGATCCGCGCGTCCCGCTCGCATGCCATGAGGGCCAGCAGGGCGTACAGGCCCACGTGCGCTCCACCGTCGATGATCTGATCGCCGGGGCGCAGGTACAGCCAGAAGAAGGCCTGCTCCTCGGCCTCGAAACAGCCCCGCCGCACCATCGTCGCGACCTCGTCGCCCGCGGGGTGCGCGAGCCATCCGAGGTGGGGAACGAGGACCCGCAGGCGCCGAGAACCGTCACCTGCCCCATGAGGCGTCATGGCCCGCTCCAGCGCCTGTCGCTCACCAGAGGGTGACCCCGCCGCACGAAGAGGATGTCGCACTGGCCCATGGCGCCGTCCAGGGGTCGCCTCAGGAAGTCCACGAACTCGTAGGGGATGAAGCCCCGTGCGGCCATGAAGCCGATCGTCTCGTCCAGGGTCACCATGTCCCCGCAGAAGGCGAAGAAGTTGCACTCCATGAGCACGAACGCGACGCGGAAGAGCGCCTGCTCCCCTCCGCGGATCACCCTGCGCTCGAACCCCTGCACGTCGATCTTCACGAAATCCGCGGGAGGAATCCGGCCCTCCTTCAGGAGCGTGTCGAGTCGGCGGACGGCCACCCGCCGGGCGACGGAGCCCTCGTAGGCGAAGCTCGAGTCCCACAGGCCGTCGGTCACCCCCAGGCTGAGCTCCGTGTCCTCGTCCCCGATCCCCAAGAAGACCGGCTCGATACGGCCCCGGTGCGACCGCCCGAGCCGCTCGAGCGCAGCCCGACGCTCGGAGAGCGGCTCGAAGCAGTAATACCGGGCAACGGGCCAGACGCTGAGCGCCATCTCGGTCCAGCTGCCGTCCGACGCCCCGATATCGAAGACCGTCTCCGGTGCGTACCCACGGTCCCTCAATCCCTCGAGGGCGACCCGCATTCCCAGCCGGTCGATCGCCGCGGCACCACTCGCCGGCGAGCGGTCGGCGGGGAGAGCTCCCCCCGGAGTGTCCGGTCGCTCGCTGCCCGCTCGCGACCACTTACCGAAAAGGGACGGTAGTCTGATCATCGCCTGCACTCGCGCAGCGTGATTCGTGGTCCATCGGAGAATAGCGCAGCCGGTGGCCGGACCCGCAGGTGAAGCAGCACCGGCCCAGCCGGGGCGGGGCGCGACTCAAGGGCTCCGGATGATGAGCGACGGCTCCAAGTACTCCTCGCGCTCGGATACGGGAGCGTGAAGGGCAAGCAGCCGCTCCTCGAT
>DASRZU010000036.1:0-4035 GCA_035686075.1 Anaeromyxobacter sp. | reverse complement strand
CGGCGCGGCCCGCGCTCGAGCGCCCGGACCTTCCCGCCGCCTAAACCTAGTGGCGGGTCCGCCCGGGCGAACTCTTTCCACGGGGGCGGAAGGACCCACGGGCCGCGGCCTGCGGGCGGCCCGGGGGCCGGTCCATCTCGCCTCGAAAGCGCTTGACCCCGGGCGCCCGAGCGCCGAGAAGTGCCCCCCATCCCTCGGAGGTCGACACGTGGACGTCGATTGCACGCTCTCGTCGCACTCTCCCCCGCGCTCGCCCTCCCCACAGCCACCCGCTCGGCCTCTCCCCCGGAACACGCCGAGGAGGACACCGTGCCGCTCTCCGACCCGAACCCTCTCCTCGGCCCCTGGGCCGGCCCCTACGGCGGCGTCCCCCCGTTCGCCACCGTGCGGGTCGAGCACTTCGCGCCCGCGCTCGCGGCAACCATGGCCGAGGAGCTCGCCGAGGTGGATTGGATCGCCGAGTCCCCCGCCGCCCCCACCTTCGAAAACACGATCGCCGTCCTCGAGCGCGCCGGCCAGAAGCTCGACCGCCTGATCCGGATCTACGAGGTCTACGCCTCGACGATGTCCACGCCGACGTTCCAGGCGGTGGAGCGCGAATGGGCACCTCGGCTTGCTGCCTTCGAGGACCGGATCACCCAGAACGACCGGCTCTTCGCGCGGATCGACGCGGTCTACAGGACGGGCGAGGCAAACGGGCTCACGGCCGAGCAAGAGCGGCTCGCCTGGCTCGTCCACACCCGCTTCGTCCGTTCCGGAGCGAGGCTGGGCCTCTCCGAGAAGCGGCGGGTGGCCGAGCGGAACGAGCGGCTGGCGGTGCTCGAGACCACCTTCGCCCAGAACCTCTTGGGCGACGAGGACGCGGCCCTCCCCCTCGGCAAGGGCGACCTCGCCGGGCTCCCCGAGGCGGTGAAGGCCGCCATGGCCGCGGCCGCCGCGGAGCGCGGCTTTCCGGGGAGCTGCGTGGTGCTCAACACTCGCTCGAGCGTCGAGCCCTTCCTCTCTTACTCCGCCCGCCGCGATCTGCGGGAGAAAGTGTGGCGGAGCTTCGTCCGGCGCGGCGACAACGGCGACGCGAGGGACAACAAGCCCGTCATCCGCGAGATGCTGCGGCTCCGGGCGGAGCGCGCCCATCTCCTCGGCTACCCCACGCACGCCCACTGGCGGCTCGAGGACCAGATGGCCCGAACTCCGGAGCGGGCCCTCGAGCTCCTGGAGGAGGTCTGGCCCGCGGCGGTGACCCGCGCCCGCGAGGAGGTGACCGAGATGCAGGGCCTGGCCGACCGGGAGGGCGCAGGGATCGCCATCGAGCCCTGGGATTACCGCTACTACGCCGAGAAGGTGCGCAAGGCTCGCTACGACCTCGACGAGAGCGAGATCCGGCCCTACCTCGAGCTCGAGAAGCTCCGGGAGGGGATGTTCTTCGTGGCGGAGAGGCTATTCGACCTGCACTTCCGTCCTGCCCGGGGAGTGCCCGTCTACCACCCCGACGTCCGGGTGTTCGAGGTCCGCCGCGGTGGGGGCGAGCTCGTGGGCCTCTGGTACTTCGACCCCTTTGCGAGGCCCGGCAAGAAGTCCGGGGCCTGGATGAGCGAGTACCGTCTGGAGGAGCGGCTGGGCGGTGCGGTCACCGCCATCGTGTCGAACAACGCGAACTTCCTCAAGGCCGCGCCCGGAGAGCCGGTCCTCCTCGGCTGGGACGACGCGGTGACCCTGTTCCACGAGTTCGGCCACGCCCTCCACGGCCTGCTCTCGAACGTGACCTACCCCTCCCTGAGCGGCACGCAGGTCCCGCGGGACTACGTCGAGTTCCCCTCCCAGCTCCTCGAGCGCTGGCTCCTCACCCCCGAGGTCCTGGGCCGATACGCGGTGCATGCCCAGACCGGGAAGCCCATCCCCTCGGCGCTCGTCGAGCGGATCGCTCGCTCGGCGAAGTTCAACCAGGGCTTCGCCGTGGTGGAATACCTGTCCGCGGCCCTCGTCGACATGAAGCTCCACCTGGCCGACGGCGAGGTCGATCCCGCCGCCTTCGAGCGGGAGACCTTGGCGTCGCTGGGCATGCCGCGCGAGATCGTGATGCGCCATCGACTGCCGCAGTTCGCCCATGTGTTTGGAAGCGACGGTTACTCTGCCGGCTACTACTCCTACCTCTGGGCGGAGGTGCTCTCCGCCGACGGCTACGCCGCATTTTCCGAGGCCGGGGATCCGTTCGCCCCCGCGGTGGCGGTGCGGCTCGGGCAGGCGCTCGCTGCCGGGAACTCCATCGATCCCGCCCTGGCCTACCGGGAGTTCCGGGGCCGCGACCCGAGCGTCGCCGCCCTCATGCGGTGGCGCGGTTTTCCCGTCCCACCGCCGGGGGATGGGGCAGCCATGGCGAGGTGAACGTTCAGGCGGCGCGGCTTCAGGCGCCGAGCCCATCCGGTTCCCCGTCCTGCGACGGACGACCGACAAGGCCGGGAACGGGAAGGGCAGCGCCCTCGACGAGATCATCGCGGAGCGCTCCGACCTCTTCCACCTCCTGTTCCACGAGCTCGTGCACGAGTGGCGGGAGCCGGCGCCGGCGGGCTGAGTGGTAGGATCCCGTTCGTGCCCCCCCTCTACCAGCACGATCCGTTCCTCTTCCTCCAGAGGCTCCTCTGGTTCGACGCCTCCTGGACCGACCTGGTGTGGGTGGCGGCCACCACGGCCTGCGAGGGCTGGGCGATGGTGCTCATCGCACTCTTCTTCGTGTATAGGCGCAGGCGGGTGACCCGGAGGCTCGTCCGCGCCACCCTCCCCGCCTTCGCGGCACTGCTGCTCGCCGGCGCCGCGGTGCAGATCCTGAAGGCCTTCATCGACACCCCGAGGCCCCTGGCGGTGCTCGATCCGGGCCGGATCCACGTCCTCGGGGAGCCGCTTCGGCTGCACGCGTTCCCGAGCGGCCACTCGGCCTCCGCTGCGGCGCTCGCCACCTGGGCTACCCTGAGGTGGGGGCGCACCGCTTGGCCGCTTCTCGTCCTCGCCCTGCTCGGGGGACTCTCCCGCGTGATGGTCGGGGCGCACTGGACCGTCGACGTCCTGGGCGGCTGGGCGGTGGGGGTGGGGGCGGCCCTGGTGGTGTGGGAGGGGGAGCGCGTGTTGGCGAGGCGCCGGGTGACCCCGCGACCCGAGGCGGCGAGCACCCCGCCGAGGGAGAAGGCCGAGGTGGGCGGGCCGTAGCCGCCCCCCGCGAGGCCGGTGGACCGCCGGCCCACCCGGTGCTCCTCTGGTCGCGTGCCCGTCCTCTCCACCGTCGCGCTCGGGGTGGTCGCTGCCGGCCTGGTGGGCCAGATCTGGGCCGAGTCCGCCGGGCAAGCTCGAGCCCGGGCCGTGCTCAAGGTGGCTGCCTCCTGCGGATTCCTGCTCCTGGCCGTCCCCTTTGCGCGCGGGCGCTACGGAACCCTGGTCCTCTCCGGGCTCTGCCTCTCCGCGGTCGGGGACGCGCTGCTGCTCGGGCACGCGAAGCGGGCGTTCCTCTCGGGCCTGGGAGCGTTCCTGCTCGCGCACCTCGCTTACGTGGCCGCGTTCGCGCCCGTCTCCAGGGTCTCTCCCCTCCGGGCCGCGATTCTCGTGTGCCTCGGCGCCGCTCTTCTCGGGTGGCTGTGGCCGCGCCTCGGGGAATTGCGCCTCCCCGTGATCGCCTACGTGGTCGCCCTGAGCTCCACGCTCTTCTTCGGCCTGGGCGTGAAGAGCTCGCTCGTGCCCTTGGGAGCGGCGCTGTTCTACCTCTCGGACCTGGCGGTGGCCCGCGACCGCTTCGTCCGACCCGGCCTCGCGAACCGGGTCGTCGGCCTGCCCATGTACTACGCCGCCCAGGTGATCCTGGCTCTGTCCGTTCGCGCTCCGATCCCTTGAGGAAAGCGGGGGCCGAGCCTCTAGCGACCGGGCGGCGTGCCGCCCGGCGTCCTCCCCCCGCCCGACGGCCGCCGCCCGCCCGGGCGCCCCGGCCCTCGCTCCTTTCGGCGGTCCTCGCGCAGCGAGTCCATCGAGAATCCGCCCTGGCCCATCCCCTTCTCG
>DASRZU010000035.1:0-209488 GCA_035686075.1 Anaeromyxobacter sp. | reverse complement strand
TTAGTATTACCCGGTCACTTTTCTTGCGGGGGATCGCGCTTCGTGATCTACCCTGGGCATGATCGCCCCCGTGAAGAAGCTTGAGCGGTCCCTGGAAGAGTTCGTCGATTCCCTGTTCGAGGGGATGGGCCGGCCTGAGCGACGTCGAGCCATGGCCTGGTATCTCCAGGGGCTCCTGCTCGATGGTGCCCGCAAGAGCATCGAGCCGATGGCCGCGCGGCTGGTCGACGACCGATCCGAGATCGAGGCGATGCGGCAACGGCTGCAGCAGTGCGTCTCGGTGAGCGCCTGGTCGGATGAGGAGGTTCGGGCTCGGTTGGCTCGAAGAGTAGAGGACGAGTTGCCCGACATCGAGGCGCTGGTGATCGACGACACTGGGCTTCCCAAGCAGGGGAAGTACTCGGTCGGGGTGGCGCGCCAGTACTCCGGCACGTTGGGCCGGACCGCGAACTGCCAGGTCGCCGTGAGCCTGCATCTGGCTGGAGAGCGCGGCAGTTGCTGTATCGGAATGCAGCTCTACCTCCCCGAGGACTGGACGAGGGACATAGAGCGGTGCCGCGGCGTGGGAGTCCCCGAGGGCCTCGGATTTCTGCGAAAGTGGGAGATCGCGTTGCACTTGCTTGACGATGCCCACCGGTGGGGCGTTGCCAAGCGCTTGCTGCTCGTGGACGCCGGCTACGGCGAGATCACCGAGTTCCGCGAGGCAATCGCGGCCCGGGACTATCCGTACATCGTCGGCATGGGAGGCGACCCGGTGGTATGGAAGCCGGGCACCGGCCCCAGAAGTCCTGGCGATTGGCGGCGTCCGCCAGGGCATTCAGGCCCCACCCGGACTCGGTTCCGCGACGGTAAGCACTCGCCCGTCTCTCTCCTTCAGCTCGCCAAGGCCCTTGGCCGCGACGCCTGCCGCTCCATCCGCTGGCGTGAGGGGGCCAAAGGGACGCAGCGGTCGTGCTTCAACGCCGTGCGGGTGAGGACGGCCCACAAGCACCGCCAGGGGCGCGCGCCCGGCGCCGAAGAATGGCTCCTCTACGAGTGGCCAGCCGATGCGCCTGAGCCCACGAAATTCTGGCTCTCCAATCTCCCCGCCAAGACCTCGCTCAAGGAGCTGGTCCGCCTGGCCAAGCTTCGCTGGCGCGTCGAGCGCGACTACCAAGAGCTCAAGGAGGAGATCGGGCTCGACCACTTCGAGGGCCGCAGCTGGCGCGGCTTCCACCACCACGTCACACTGTGCGCGGCCGCGCACGCCTTCCTCGCGCTCAACCGAGCGCTTTTCCCCCCACCGGGCTCGTCGCTGGACCCTGGCCCTGGTGCGCCGCCATCTTCAGCTGGTCCTGCTCCGCCGCATCGGCTGGTGCCCGCTGTGCCGGCAGCCCGTCTACCCCGCGACTCTTCCTCGGGGACCCTCTAGGATGTGATCGAGTAGTGTTAGATGCCCGCCCCGTGTCCGACCCGCTCCGCGCCCGAGCGCGCCCGACCTCATCGAGCGAAGGAGCCCGAGGGGGAGGCGCGCGCGGAGCCGCGTCCCGGATCTCGGGGTAGGAACTCACGCCCCGAAGACCGGAGCGGGATGAAGCGCGATTAGGGCGCGGCGACGCGCCCAAGGGGGGAAAGGCCGGCATGGATTCTTCGCTCACGGGAACGCTGGACGCCCGGTACGCGCGGCTCTCGCGCTACCTCACCGCCGTCCCGGGAGGGCTCAAGGCCTACCCCGAATGCCTGGTGCGCAGGGGGGTGGTCGAGGCGGTCTTGAACGCTTCTCCCCGGTTCGAGGATCCCGCGCCGCCGCTCGTCCTGGAGCTCTTCACCCTGCCGCGGGCGGGTTGGATCCCCGAGGCGGTCTTCAACGCCACCATGCTGGCCATGGCCGACCGGGCGGGTTGGTCGGACGCGGAGCTCTTCGCCTGGCACCGCTCCCTGAACCGCGGCCTCTTCCGGGGCCCCGTCTACCGGGCGATCATGACCTTCCTGAACCCCCTCTTGCTCGTCAAGCAGGGGGCGAACCGGTGGCAGGTCTTCCACAGCGGGACCGAGCTCGAGGTGCGGGCGGAGGGCGAGCGGGGAGCGGTGGGGATCCTGCGCTTCCCGCCCCGGCTGTTCTCCCCTCTCCTCTTGCGGGTGTACGCGGAGGCGTTCGGGGCGGCGCTCGAGACGGCCCGGTCCGGGCGGTCGACGGTGGAGCTCGTGGAGGCGGGGGAGAGCTCGGCGCGCTTCGCGGCGCGCTGGTAGAAACGATAACGATCGCGGTCCTTTCTCCTGGGGCCGCCGGAGGATCGATGCCGCTCGCGTCCAGACGCTCAGGGAGGGAGGTGCACGGCCAGAAATCCCCGGCCGAGTTCGCCGCGCGGTCCCCTCTCCCGGCGCGGCCCTGAAAGAGCCATGGACCCCGTGGTCGAGATCCGGGAGCTCAAGAAGCGCTACGGCGAGGTGGCGGCGCTCGCCGGGGTCGACCTCGACATCCGGCCGGGCGAGATCTTCGGCCTGCTCGGGCCGAACGGCGCCGGCAAGACCACCCTCATCTCCATCGTGGCGGGGCTCGTGCGGGCCACCTCCGGCGAGGCTCGGGTCCTGGGTCGGGACGTGGTCAAGGATTACGCCTTCACGCGGCGTGTGGTCGGGCTCGTCCCCCAGGAGCTGAACTTCGACCCCTTCTTCACGGTGGAGGAATCGCTCCGGTTCCAGGCCGGGTACTTCGGCGTCCGGCTGGAGGAGAAGCGGCTCAAGGAGATCCTGGAGCACCTCGAGCTCCTGGAGAAGCGGGGAGCCAACACTCGCGGGCTCTCCGGGGGGATGAAGCGACGGTTGCTCATCGCCAAGGCGCTGGTGCACGAGCCCCGGGTCTTGTTCCTCGACGAGCCCACCGCCGGGGTCGACGTGGAGCTGCGCCGGGCCCTGTGGCGCTACGTGCGCTCTTTGCGGGAGCAGGGCACCACGGTGGTGCTCACCACCCACTACCGGGAGGAGGCCGAGGAGCTGGCCGATCGGATCGGGGTCATCGACCGGGGGAGGCTATTGCTCGTCGAGGACACCGCCGCCCTCCTCGAGCGCCACGGGGCGAGGCGGCTTCGGCTCCGCACGGAGGAACGCCTCGCCTCCGTCCCGGCCCCGCTCGCGCTCCTCGGGGCCCGGCTGGAAGAGGACGGCGCCATCGCCCTCGAGGTGAAGGCGGGCGGGACCTTCGGCTCCGCCCTGGCCGCGGCCCGGGCGGCGGGTCTAAAGGTCAAGGACCTCGAGACCCACCAGACCACTCTCGAGGACGTGTTCGTCCGGCTGGTGGGGGCGAGGCCCGGGGCGCCAGGCGCGGCGGCCGGGGAGGGCTCGTGATCTCGCTCGGGCTCAAGACCTTGTTCGCGAAGGAGGTCCGCCGGTTCCTCAGGGTCCCGGGGCAGACCCTGCTCTCGCCCCTCGTCACGACCACCCTCTACTTCCTCGTGTTCGGCTACTCGCTCGGCGGGCGGCTCCGGGAGATCGAGGGGATGCCCTACGCGCGCTTCATCGTCCCGGGGCTCGTGACCCTGGGGGTGGTCACGAATGCCTACCTGAACTCGGCCTCCTCCCTCTTCGCCATGAAGATCCAGGGCACGGTGGTGGACCTGCTCGTCGCGCCGCTCACCTACGGCGAGGTCCTGGCCGGGTTCCTCGGGGCGGCCGTGGTCCGGGGCCTCACGGTGGGGCTCGTGACCTGGGGGGTGGCGGGGGTCTTCGGGAGCTTCTCCCTGGCGCACCCGGCCGTGGCCCTCGCCCTGCTCATCCTCGCGGCGGTGACCTTCTCGGCCCTGGGGTTCATGACCGCGATCTGGGCGACCACCTTCGAGCAGGTGAACTTCGTGCCCACCTTCATCATCACCCCCCTCACCTTCCTGGGCGGGGTCTTCACCTCGGCGGCGATGCTGCCCCCCGCGCTCCGCGGGTTCACCCAGGCGAACCCCATCTTCTACGTGGTGGACGGGGTGCGCTTCGGGATGCTGGGTGTCTCCGACTCCTCGCCCTGGGCGGGGGCGCTCCTCCTCCTCGGGCTCGCCGCGGTCACGGTGGGGGGGGCGTACCGGATGCTGGCCTCCGGGTACCGGCTCCGGAGCTAGGAGTCTCCACTCGATCGCAGGGCGCCGGGCGGACTAAGATGCGCGACCTTTGGAGGTCGTACGCACATGTCCCGTCTCGCCCCGCTCCTCGTCGCCACGGTCGCCGTCTTCGGCTGCGGTCGCAAGGAAGAGATCGTGGTGGCCGCACCGACCACGCCTCCCTCCCGGGCCACCTCCCCAGCGCCCGCGATGCCGGCCCCGGCTCCGGGTGCCGAGCTGCCGCCCGGCCACCCCCCGCTCCCCGGGTCCGCGCCCAAGGCCGGCGGCGAAGGCGGGGGCGCGGCGATGCAGGGCGGCGCTGCCCCTCCGCACGGCGCGGCCATGTCGCAGGGCGCCGACGTGGGCGACGTGAAGGTCCCGAAGGCGACGAGCCCGGACGCCTGCACCATCGCCGAGCTCTTCGCCGAGCGCGCCGCGCTGAAGGGCAAGACGGTGAGCGTGCGCGGCAAGGTGGTGAAGTTCAACCCGGCCATCATGGGGAAGAACTGGATCCACCTCCGCGATGGCACCGGCACGGCCGGCAAGGACAACGACGTCACCGTGACCTCCCAGGAGGAGGCGAAGCTCGGGGCGGTCGTCACCGTCCAGGGCATCGTGGCCGTCGACCAGGACATCGGTATGGGAACGCCCTACCCGGTCATCATCCAGGACGCGAAGGTGACGCAGTGAGCGGGCGCCTCAAGGAAGGCGGACCGAAGTCGATCTCTTCCCCGGGCCCGCGCTCCGAAGGGCCTGCGCGGTCGACGCCGGCGATCGCGTGCCGCCACCTCTCGCCCGGGCCGGAGAGGTGCACACCCGAGCGAGGCCAAGGTTTCGATGAGCGAGCCTCGGTAGGGGAGTGAGCCGCTCGAGGTGATCTCGCGAAAAGGGGAGGGCAAGGCGGCTCGGGGCGCGAGGGAGGATCCCTTGGCTTTGGGGCTACTTTTCTCTTCGTCCCGCGGGTCAGGACCCGAAGTCCTCCTGCAAATACCGTAGGTTGTCCTTCAGATCTTGAATGGGCGCCCGCGCGAACGGCGTTTTCTTCCTGAAAGAGGTCCCGATCTGCGTTAGATACTCGACTAAATGGACCGACGAGGTCCGCTATAGTCATTAAAGAGTCCCATTCGGGAAAGCGGAGTGGATCGCGATGATCCGGGTATCGAAGCTGACGGACTACGCCATCGTCCTGCTCGCTCATCTGTCCCAAAGCGAACGGACGCTCACCGCGCAGGAGCTCTGGAGCCGCTCGTCGGTGCCGCTCCCCACGGTGTCGAAGCTGTGCAAGGAGCTCTCGAAGGCTGGGCTCGTCGTCTCGCACCGGGGGCGAAAAGGGGGGTATGGGCTGGCGCGCCCGGCGGACCGGATCACGGTGGCGGAGGTGGTGGAGGCGCTCGAGGGTCCGATCGCCCTCACCGAGTGCAGCCAGGGGTCGTGCGAGATCGAGGCCACCTGTGTGGCCAAGGCGAGCTGGGATCCCGTCTCCCGGGCGATCCACGGGGCGCTCTCGAGCCTGCCGCTCTCGGCCATCGCCTGGCGTCGGGCCGCCGCGGTCGAGTCGCCCGGCCTCGTCACCCTGGGAGCGAGCGCCTCATGAGCACCACCCAGGAGTTCAAGGAGCTGGCGGAGCAGGGCTACAAGTACGGCTTCGTCACCGAGATCGAGGAGGACCGGGTCCCGAAGGGCCTGTCGGAGGAGATCATCCGCCTCATCTCGAGGAAGAAGGAAGAGCCGGCCTTCATGCTGGAGTGGCGCCTCAAGGCGTACCGGCGCTGGCTCGAGATGGAGGAGCCGACCTGGGCCAACGTTCACTACCCGCCCATCGACTACCAGGCGATCGTCTACTACTCCGCCCCGCGGCAGAAGAAGGCGCTCGGGTCGATGGAGGAGGTCGATCCGGAGCTCAAGCGCGCCTTCCAGAAGCTGGGCATTCCCCTCGAGGAGCAGATGCGCCTCGCGGGGGTGGCGGTGGACGCGGTGTTCGACTCCGTCTCGGTGGCCACCACCTACAAGAAGAAGCTGGCCGACCTGGGGATCATCTTCTGCTCCTTCTCCGAGGCGGTCCGCGAGCACCCCGCTCTCGTGGAGAGGTGGCTCGGCTCGGTGGTCCCGGCCACCGACAATTTCTTCGCCGCCCTGAACAGCGCGGTGTTCTCCGACGGCTCCTTCGCCTACGTCCCGAAGGGCGTCCGCTGCCCCATGGAGCTCTCCACCTACTTCCGCATCAACGCCCGGGACACTGGCCAGTTCGAGCGGACCCTCATCGTCGCCGAGGAGGGCGCCTACGTCTCCTACCTGGAGGGCTGCACCGCCCCCCAACGGGACGAGAACCAGCTGCACGCGGCGGTGGTGGAGCTCGTGGCGCTGGAGGGCGCGCAGATCAAGTACTCGACCGTGCAGAACTGGTACCCGGGCGATGCCGAGGGGCGGGGCGGGATCTTCAACTTCGTCACCAAGCGCGGGAAGGCCATGAGGAAGGCGAAGATCAGCTGGACCCAGGTGGAGACCGGCTCGGCCATCACCTGGAAGTACCCCTCCTGCATCCTCCAGGGCGACGACTCGGTGGGCGAGTTCTACTCGGTGGCGCTCGCCAACCACCGCCAGCAGGCGGACACCGGCACCAAGATGATCCACATCGGCAAGAACACGCGCTCGACCATCATCTCCAAGGGGATCAGCGCGGGCCGGGGGCAGAACACTTACCGGGGGCTCGTGAAGATGCTGAAGGGGGCGGAGGGAGCCCGCAACTACTCGCAGTGCGACTCGCTCCTCATCGGCGACAAGTGCGGTGCCCACACCTTCCCCACCATCGAGGTCCGTAACCCCAGCGCCAAGGTGGAGCACGAGGCCACCACCTCGCGGATCAGCGACGACCAGCTCTTCTACTGCCGCCAGCGCGGCATCTCCGACGAGGACGCTGTTTCGCTCATCGTGAACGGGTTCGCCCGGCAGGTCCTGAAGGAGCTGCCCATGGAGTTCGCGGTGGAGGCCCAGAAGCTCTTGGGGATGAGCCTCGAGGGGAGCGTCGGCTAGGACTCAAAGGTCGAAGGACGACATGAGCGCGAACGACAAGGGAACCTTGCTCGAGGTGGTGGGTCTTCGGGCCGCGGTGAACGGGCAGGAGATCCTGAAGGGCGTGGACCTTCGGGTCCCCGGGGGAGAGGTGCACGCCATCATGGGCCCGAACGGCTCGGGCAAGTCGACCCTGGCCGGAGTGCTGGCCGGCCGGCCGGTCTACGAGGTTCTCTCCGGAGAGGCCCGCTTCGCCGGGCAAGACCTCCTCGCCCTCGACCCGGAGGAACGGGCGGCGCTGGGCCTGTTCCTCGGATTCCAGTACCCGGTGGAGATCCCGGGCGTCGGGAACCTCTACTTCCTGCGGACGGCGCTCAACTCCATCCGGCGGACGCGGGGCGAGGAGGAGCTCGACGCCATGGACTTCCTCTCCCTCGCCCGGGAACGGATGAAGCTGCTCGAGCTCGACCCTTCGCTCGGGAGCCGCTCCGTGAACGAGGGCTTCTCGGGGGGCGAGAAGAAGCGGAACGAGATCTTCCAGATGGCCGTCCTCGAGCCGAGGCTCGCCATCCTCGACGAGATCGACTCGGGCCTCGACATCGACGCCCTGCGGGTGGTCGCACGGGGTGTGAATGCGCTCCGCCGGCCCGACCGCTCGGTCCTGCTCGTCACGCACTACAAGCGGATGCTCGAGCACGTCTGCCCCGACCGGGTGCACGTGATGGCGGCGGGACGGATCGTGCGCTCGGGCGGCCCGGAGCTGGCCGACGAGCTGGAACGGGCGGGGTACGCGTGGGTGGCGGGCATGCGGCCCGAGCTCGAGGCCGCGGCGCCGGCGGAGGCGCGGCCGTGAGAGAGGGCAGGCCGGCGGAGGCGCGGGGCGCCGCGCTCTTTGGCGGCTCCAAGGGGAGCCACCTCGTCAAGGCTCCGTTCGAGGAGGGGGTGGCCCGGCTCCTCGCCGGGACGAAGCCCTTGGGCCCGGACTGGCTCCTGGGATTGCGGGCTGAGGGCGCGGCTGCCGTGCGGGCGAGCGGCCTTCCCACCCTGCGCCACGAGGACTGGCGCTTCACGAGCCTGGCCCCGCTCGCGGCGCTCTCGTTCGGGACCGAGGCTCTGTCGAGCTCTCTATCGGCCGAGTCCTTGCCGGAGCTCGGCGGTCCGCGCCTCGTCTTCGCCGCTAACCGGCTCCGGTCCGATCTCTCGAGCCTTTGCCCTCTCCCCGCGGGCGCGGTGGTGACGAGCCTCGCCGAGGCGCTCTTCCGGTTCCCGGAAAAGGTGCGGCCCCACCTCGGGCGGCTGGCCCGGCCGGAGGGGCTCTTCTTCACGGGCCTAAACACCGCGCTCTTCGAGGACGGCGCCTTCGTCTATCTGCCGCCGGGCGCGGTACTCGACGCGCCCATCACCCTCGTCTTCGAGGGCGGCGGAGGGGCCGCGCCCGCCCTTCACCACCCGCGAGTCCTCGTCGTGGCGGGGGAGGGGGCGCGGGCCTCGGTGGTGGAGATCTTCCTTTGCGGCGGGGACGACGTCTACCTCACCGACGCGGTGACGGAGCTCGTCCTCGAGGACGGCGCCGAGATCGATCACGTGAAGCTCCAGGGCGAGGGCGACCGCGCGTTCCACCTCTCCTCGGTATTTGCCGAGCAAGGGGCGGGGGCCCGCCTCGGGGCGCACGTGCAGGCGCTCGGCGCCCAGCTGTCCCGCGCGGAGCTCCGGGTCCGCCTCGGCGGGGAAGGGGGCTCGCTCGAGGCCACCGGGCTCTACCTCGCCGACGGGAACCGGGTGACCGATGCCTTCACCGTCGTCGACCACCTCGTTCCCCGCTGCGCCACCTCGGAGGCCTACAAGGGGATCCTGGACGGGCGTGCCCACGGCGTGTTCGCCGGCCGGATCCGGGTCATGAAGGATGCGCAG
Organism: Anaeromyxobacter sp.; assembly: GCA_035686075.1. GTDB lineage: Bacteria > Myxococcota > Myxococcia > Myxococcales > Anaeromyxobacteraceae > Anaeromyxobacter. Next base: position 200,507 of record DASRZU010000035.1, on the reverse strand, counting down.
AAGACCGACGCCCGCCAGATGAACTCGAACCTCCTCTTGTCGGACGAAGCGGTGGTCGACACCCGGCCGCAGCTCGAGATCCTCGCCGACGACGTGAAGTGCGGGCACGGCGGGACGGTGGGGCAGCTCGACGAGGACGCACTCTTCTACCTGCGTTCCCGGGGGCTTCCCGAGGCGGATGCGAAACGCCTCCTCATCTGGGCGTTCGCCGCCGGCGCGGTCCAGCACATCCGTCCCAAGGCGGTTCGGGAGCGGGCCCGAGCGGAGCTCGCCGGGCGGCTCGGGGCGGCGCCGGGGCTCCTGGAGGCGGCATGATCTCCGTCCACGGCCCGCCCGGGCCCGGCTCGCTCCACGCCCCCAAGGCCTACGACCTCGAACGGATCCGCGCCCAGTTCCCCATCCTCGCCCAGCCGGTGCGCGGCCACCCCCTCGCCTACCTCGACAACGCCGCCACCACCCAGAAGCCCAGGGCGGTGATCGAGGCCTTGCGCCGTTACTACGAGGAGGACAACGCCAACGTGCATCGCGGCGTCCACCTCCTCTCCGAGCGCGCCACGAGCGCCTACGAGGAGGCGCGGGTCAAGGTGGCGCGCTTCTTGGGCGCGGACGACCCGCAGGAGGTGATCTTCGTCCGCGGCACCACCGAGGCGGTGAACCTCGTGGCGCAGACGTTCGGGCGCACCCGGGTCGGCCCGGGCGACGAGGTTCTCGTCACGGAGATGGAACACCACTCCAACATCGTCCCCTGGCAGCTCCTCTGCCGGGAGAAGGGGGCCCACCTTCGCGTCCTCCCCATCACCGACGAGGGCGACCTGCGGCTCGAGGAGCTGGAGGGGCTCCTCGGCCCCCGCACCCGCCTGTTGGCGGTGGCCCACGTTTCGAACGCCCTGGGCACCGTGAACCCGGTTGCGGAGATCGCGGCCCGCGCCCACGCCCGGGGGGTGCCGGTCCTCGTGGACGGGGCCCAGGCCGCCCCCCACCTCGGCGTCGACGTGCAGGCGCTGGGAGCGGACTTCTACGCCCTCTCCGGCCACAAGATCTACGGACCCATGGGCATCGGCGTCCTCTTTGGTCGAAAGGCGCTCCTCGAAGAGATGCCGCCCTGGCAGGGCGGTGGGGACATGATCCTCTCCGTCACCTTCGAGGAGACGACCTTCAACGAGCTGCCCTACCGGTTCGAGGCCGGGACCCCGAACGTGGCCGGGGCGGTAGGGCTCGGGGCGGCACTCGACTTCGTGACGGGCATCGGGCTCCCCGAAATCGCCGCCCACGAGCGGGTGGTCCTGTCGGCGCTTCTCGACGGCCTTTCCGAGGTGGAGGGGCTACGGCTCGTGGGAACGCCCCGGGAGCGAGCAGGGGTGGTCTCGTTCCTCTTGGGCGACGTCCACCCGCACGACGCCGGGACGGTGCTCGACCGGCTGGGGGTGGCGGTGCGGACCGGCCACCACTGCGCCCAGCCCGTGATGCAAAGGCTGGGGGTCGCCGCCACGGTGCGCGCCTCCCTCGCCGCCTACTCCTCTCTTTCCGACGTGGAGGCGCTCCTGCGCGGGCTCCACGAGGTCCGGAGGATGTTCGCGTGAGCGAGCTCACCGACCTCTACCAGGAGGTGGTGCTCGACCACAGCAAGCGGCCGCGCAACTACGGGCCCTTGCCCGAGGAGACCCATCGCGCCGAGGGCTTGAACCCGCTCTGCGGCGATCGGATCACCGTCCACGCCCGGGTGGAAGGGGGGGTCGTCTCGGAGGTGCGCTTCGAGGGGAGCGGCTGCGCCATCTCGCGGGCCTCGGCCTCGGTGATGACCGGGCTCGTGAGGGGCAAGTCCCCCTCCCAGATCGAGGCCTTGTTCCGGGACTTCCACCGGCTCGTGACCGAGGGTCAAAAGCCGGGCGAGGAGGAGAGGATGGGGAAGCTCGCCGTGTTCAGCGGGGTCCACGAGTTCCCTGCGCGGGTGAAGTGCGCGAGCCTCGCCTGGCACGCCCTGCGGCAGGCCCTCTCCGGGGGCAAGGGTCCGGTGTCCACGGAGTAGCGCCTGATGAACCGCGTCCCCACCACCACGGCGCGCGAGGTCGAGGGAATGCTCGTCCCGAGCGGCGAGCGCGTCATCTTCCCGGCCGGCACCTGGCTCGTCGTGCAGCAGGCGCTCGGGGGCCAGTTCACGGTCATGACCGACATGGGCGCCCTGGCCCGCATCGACGGGAAGGATGCGGATGCCTTGGGCCCCGAGCTCGTCGAGGAGGCGAAGCGGTTCGAGGCCGCGCGCGCGGCCGTCTCCGACGGTCCCTTCGACGAGAAGCGGGTGTGGGAGGCCTTGGGAACGGTCTACGACCCCGAGATCCCGGCCAGCATCGTGGAGCTGGGGCTCGTCTACAACGTCGCCGCGGAGCCGGTCGAGGGCGGGTACAAGGTATTGGTTCACATGACGCTCACCGCCCCGGGCTGCGGCATCGGGCCGGTGCTCGTGGACGACGTGCGCCGCAAGCTCCTCGGGACGCCGGGGGTGAAGGAGGCGGAGGTGGAGCTCGTCTTCGATCCTCCCTGGGATCCCTCGCGGATGAGCGAGGCGGCACGGCTGCAGCTCGGGTTCTTCTAGCCCCAACTAACACTAACGGAAGTTGGCCTAGCCAGCCCGTAGGCACTTCCGCAGAGGGACGGGTCCCCTCGGCGCCTATGCATGAGCGCTCGAGAGGGACGGGCCGTTCGGCCCGCTGAGTACCCCCTAACCGGCTCGGCGGACCTCTTTCTCCGCGCTCTTCAGCGCTGCGCCCACCATCTGCAGGAACTTGCCAAAGAAGGTCTCGAACCGGCCCACTTCGTCGTCCACCTCGGACTCCATCTCACCGCCCACGTCGTAGTCGCCACCGGCAAGCCGCGTCGAGACGTCTTCGAGCCTCGTCACCATGCGAGTGAGCCGGCTGAACACGAGGTGGTTCATGATGGATACCAACGCGGTGAGCAGGATGACGAGAGTGACGAGCCCGCCCAGAGCGGCGCCGAGACCACCGGAGAGGAGCCCCCTCTGGACCGCGGTGGTGTCGTGCATGACGAACAGGCCTCCGACGACCCGGCCCATGGCGTCCTGCACGGGGTAGATCCCTCGCAGGAAACTCCGACCTCCCTCGACGACCGGCGAGAGTTCCTGGCCCCGCGCCGGCAGCTTGGAGGGGGTCCACCCGAGGTCGACGCCCAGCTCCGGAGAGGTCTCGTCGACCACCACAAGCGCGGGGTGATCGTCCCAACCGTTACGCTTTCCGTTGCGGGTGGCGGCCCAGGTCTTCCCGTCGAGGAAAGACTTGTCGATGACGAGCGCGTACTCGTCGAGCGTCATCTTGTGCATGGCCGTGAGGTAGTGATCGATCTCCTCGCCCAATTCGAGGTACCCGATCGTCTGACCGTCAGCGCCGCGGTACGGCGTCACGACCCGAACCGCGAAGGCAGTCTTCCCGAGTTCCTTCCCGGCGCTCAGTTGGTTCTTCGACATGGCGGCCAGGAGGGTGGCGCGCTGGATCTTGTCACCGAACGTTTCCCGTTGATGGACACGGAGGAAGCAGACGCCCTCCTTGTCGTGGAAGTACCAGTGCGTCACCCTGTGTTGCTTCTTGAATTCGGCGAAGATCGGTGCGGCCAGTGCGTAGAGCCGGTCGCGATCGCGGGCAAGGAACGCTTCGCGCAGGGACTCGATATGCTCGATCGCCTCGAGACTCATGGCGAGCCGCGCGACGTCAGCGCTCTCCATCTCCTCGAAGACCCGGGCGGACGTGGCGAGCGACGCAGACCCCGTAAGCCGGACGGAGTGCCGGTAGACGAGTCCGATGAGCGCGGCGCCGCAGCAAAGAAGGACCAGCATCACCAGGGCAACCACCTTGAATCGGATGGACAAGCTCCTCATGGCCTTTCCCCCTCACCAGATCCCTTCCCCGAGGACGTCGCGCGCCGCGGCACGCAACTTCTGCAGAACCACGGGATCGTCCGGTGTCCGCGCCGTGATGAGCCCCAGCGGGAAGCCGGTCTTGATGGCGATCTTTCCCTTGGTGACGAAGATGGGCAGATCGCGCTGCGCGATCACCGCTTCGATGCGCTGAACCGTTTCGAAGAGCTTACTCACGGCCCCCCCCTGCGCGTTGCGCGGCTAGAGGCGAGACCCTCATCCGACCCTTGGCGAGGGTCGTTTCGCGACACCCAGGGTCCATCGCGCTCCATCCCCAAGAGCCCCTGAACGCTAGGGGCCCGATCTAGGGGCCGGAGATAGCACGCCGCGTACCAAGGGTCGCGAGGGCGGAGACCGAGGCTCCGCTGCTCCTGTCGAACCGGGAGCCCCGGGTAACCGAGGAGGCCGGGAGCCGGGAGCGGTTTCGGTGAATGCTTGGGCGAGTAGACGGCTAGGGGGCCCGTAAGAGTGTGGTCCCGCCCTAGCCGGACTTGCGCAGTTTCGACTGCGCAACCTCGGCTCACCCCTCCTGACTCCACGCCGCGCCGACGGTGCGCACGCACAGGCCGCGGATGAGAGGAAGAGCTGCGACCTCCGGCGAGACCGAATGGCGCCTAGCGCACGCTTCGCCCGGCCGCGCCAGCGGCTGAGCCGGCGGCTACGACCTGCGGTGCCCACGGCCTCATGCGCCGCGCCGTGCTGCGACCATGAGACAGTAGCCGGGTCGGAGCCGGTTTGAGGTCGCCTCCCTCGCCTCGCCGGGCCCAGGGTCGGGGGGCCATGGCGCGCGGCAACCCGCCTCCATGATCAACCGGAACAGGTACTCCTTCAGCACGTCGGACCGATCCTCCCAGTGGAGCACCTCGAAGCCCTTCGACGCCATGAGCCGGAGAAGCGCATTCCTGGGCAGAAGCTCCGCGCCGCACGGGCCCGGTCCGGCGCGAGCGACGCCGTCCGGCCCTTCCCGCGCATGGAGGTCGCAGAGGACCAGCTTGCCGGTGGGCGCGAGCGCGCGGGCGCACTCGCCGAGCACCTCGGCGCGCTCCGAGATGACCGAGAGGACGCACTCGAGCAGTACGGCGTCGAGCACCCCCTCGGCGATCGGGAGGTGGCGAACGTCGGCCCGGAGCCGCGGGATCGGGGCACCGTCCCCGGCCGGCACAGCCAGGTCGAGGCCGATCGCGCGAAGGCCGAGCGATTGGCGCAGGAGATCCACGCTGGTCCCGAGGCCGCACCCCACATCGAGGACCCGGGCCCCGGGCCGGAGGTCGGCGAGGGCGAGCCCTCGCGCTAGGAGCTCGCGCTTGCCTGGCGCCTCGAGCGCGGCGGCGAGGCCGCGAGGGGAACCCGGCGCAGGCCGACCCTGCTTGATCGCGGGACCGGCGCGGTCGGCCCTCACTTGTCCTCCAGGGCCTGTTCCGCCTCGAGCATCTTCCCGGTGGCGAGCGAGCGAGGCACGTAGACGAACCCGCAGCGCGGGCAACGGGGGAGCTCCAGCGGGAAGGCGCTGCCCAGGTAGGTCACCGTGACCCTTCCCGGCGAAAGTGCGACCTTGCACCGGGCGCAGGTCCACGACCCCTCGTCGTCGCTGGCGGTCGGGTCAGTCATCGCTCAGGTCACCTCCATCCTGTGGCTGTACGCGTCGTGAACCACAAAGCCGCCGGGGACCGCGGAGTACTCCACCCAGTAGGTCACCGCAGCGGGGCGGTGGGAGGCGAGCAGGCGGCCCGACTTCACGTCCTCGAGCTTTTCGCCGGTGCTCTCTGCATGCTCGATCACCTTCCGGACGTCCTCGAAGAGGATCATCCGCCGCTCCAAGCGCTCGAGCACCTCGGGGCTAACGTCCAGCCGCATGGGAGGTTCCTCCTCGCCGGTCGGCTCTTTCCACAGGTCGCGGAGAAGGCGCCGCTTGAGCCTGGCACGATTCTCTTGCCGACGCGAGAGGCCAGGGTCGGGGCGCGCCGCCGGATCGTCACCGGTCGGGTAGAAGAGATCGAGGAGGTGAAGGGCGCGCTTGCCCTCGCGGGCGAAGCTGTCGCGGCACATCGCGCAGTAGGTGACGTAGTCGGTGGAGCTCTGCTCGGCACGGCGGTGCACGATCTTCCTCGCCACGGCGGGGTGGGCGAAGCGGACCAGCCCCCCGTAGCCGCAGCAGGTGGTGCGGTCGCGGTCGTTGAGCTCGAGCGTTTCGAAGCCGAGCCGCGTCAGCAGCCGGCGGACGCCGTCTTGGACCTCGGAGTCGCCGCGGCTGGTGCACGGATCGTGCACGGCGAGCGAGCGGCGGGCCGCCACCGCTTCCAGCGCCGCCGGGGGCTCGAGCACGTTCCAGAGCGACTGGACGGGGACGTGGGGAAGCGCCTCGCGGAACAGCCGCTGGCAGGAGGAGCAGGCGGTGACGATCCGCGGCCGCCCCATGTCACCCCAGGTCTGCTCTAGCCGGCGCGCCACAGATCGGAACGCCTCCTCCCGTCCCGCCCAGCGCGCCGGCGCACCGCAGCAGCCGAGCAGGAGACCTACCCCGCCCGCGAACTGGGTCCGGAGCTGTTGGTAGGCGGCGACCACCTGGCCAGGCGACGAGCCGGCGAGCTGGCACCCCGGGAAGAAGAGCGCGGCGCTACCGGTGTGCCCCGGCTCGTGGCGAGCCAGCGCGAACGCTTCCCCCAGGCTGAACTCCATGTCCCGGAGGGGGAGCTCGTGGGCGGAGGGTGGCATCTTTCCCTTCGCCACCAAGCTGCGCCGGGCCTCGAGGCACACCTCCCCCATGGCCAGCTTCTCCGGGCAGACGGTCTCGCACAGGCCGCAGAGCGTGCACGAGTTCACCATGCGATTGGCCGTGTGCACGCCCATGACGATGCAGTCGTTGTTGTAGATCTCGCGCACATAGCGCCGCGGGTACGATCCGTAGTGGGCCAGGTACTCGCAGGCCTTCACGCACTCCAGGCACTGGCACGGAAGGCACCGGGCGGCCTCGCGCGCCGCCTCCTCGGCGCTGTACCCGCGGGCCGGGTCGATGGGAGCCACCGCGGGCGAGGCGGCCAACCCCCGGGTCTCGACGTGGAGGCGCGTGGTGACCGGACCCTCGTTCTCGCGCCGGGCCGTGAGCGAGGCGCCCTGCAGGTACCGCTCGATGGAGTTCGCAGCGCACAGGCCATCGTGCAGCGAGCGGAGGGACGAGAAGCCGAGCGGCGCGTTCCGGTGGGTCCCGCCGGCGAACACCTTGGCCTGGCTGGTGCCGAAGGTGATCGGCGCAATCTCAATCCGCCCGTCCGCCGTTGTGGCCAGCTCGACCGAGAAGTCCGGGGCCGGCTCCGCCCCGATTCCGAGGTAGACGGCGTCGAACCCGCTCACCACCTCGGCCAGCGGGGTCGAGCCCACCCCATCGACCCGGGTGCGGAGACGGACCGCAACCCCCACTGCCGGCAGCACGGCCAGGTCCGCCTCGATCGCCTCGGGGGAAACGAGCTCCGGGCCCAACCGACGCAGCCGTCCCAAGAGCGCCGGCCCTGCCTCGAACACCTCGACGGCGTTGCCGCGTGCGGCCAACTCCACCGCAACCGTGAGGCCGGAGAGCCCGCCGCCCACGACCGCCACGTGCCTGGGCCTGGCCTTTGGGGGCGCCCGCGGCGGAGCGGGGCCGCCAAGCTCGGCGCAGGCCCGCTCCAGGGCACCAATCCGGATTGGTTCGCCTGCCTCGCCACGTCGGCACGACGCCTCGCAGGGGCGATCGCAGGTCCAAGCGAGGATCCGCGGGAAGGGGACATGGCGGGCCAGGACGGCCAGCCCGCCGGCGAGGTCCCCCTGGCGGACGCGGTCGACGAGCGCCCGCGCGTCTACGTGGATCGGGCAGGCGGCGGTGCAGGCAGGGGGCTGCTCCTGCGTGCACCGCGCCTCACGCTCCCGAACCCACCCGGGATCCATGTTCCCACCGCGTTACCGGCGCTTCGCCTCCAGGGCGGCCTTCACCACCTCCGGCAGCGCCGGGATGCGGGTGATTCGGACCCCGCAGGCGTTGTAGATGGCGTTCAGGATGGCCGGGTGCGGGGCGGTGAGCGGCGCCTCGCCCACGCCGGCCGCGCCGTACGGCCCGAGCGGACGGGGCGTCTCCTGGTAGATGATCTCGATGTCGTCCGGGATGTCCTTGACGTACGGCAGGCCGCAGTCGGCGAGGGAGGTGTGCCGCTTCAGGTCCTCGAAGTCCTCGCTCAGGGCGAGCCCGATGCCCTGCGCCAGGCCGCCGTAGATCTGCCCATCCACCGTGGTGCGGTTGATGATGGTGCCCACGTCGACGGCGGTCGTGAACCGCACCACCTGCACCTTGCCGGTGGCGAGGTCGACCTCCACCTCTGGCATGAACAGCTCATACATGTAGACGGGGAAGGGCTTTCCCTGGCCGGTCTTGGAGTCGATGGCCGAGCAGTCCGCCGCCACCCACTTGCCCGAGTAGCGGAGCGGGATCTTCTCCGCCACCATCTCCTCGTAGCTGCGGTACTTGCCGCTCGGCTTCCTCATGGCGTTGAGCAGCATCTCGCAGCCGACCTTGATGGCGTTGCCGATGAACACGTTCGACCGGCTACCGCCGGAGGGACCGCTGTTGGGGTTGCGGGTGTCGTTGATCGAGGCTCGGATCTGCTCGGGACGGAGCCCCAGTGGCCGGAGCGTCTCGTGCGCGAAGGTCAGGGCGCCGAGGTCGGCCCCCTGGCCGTGATCCTGCCAGGTCCCGTAGATGGTGGCGCCGGTCCTCGTGAGCTCCACCGCCACCTCGGCGCCATCCGGGCCGTCGAGGCCGCAGCCGTAGATGCCCAAGGACAGGCCCAGTCCGCGGGGCTTCCCCGGCTTCGACAGCTGCTTGCAGCGGCGCTTGGCGTCCTCGTACTTCGGGCGGAGCTTGTCGAACAAGCCCTGCAGGCAGAAGACGTCCGGGGTCTGCCCGGTGGGTGTGGTCGCTCCCGGCCGGTAGATGTTGCGGTAGCGGAGCTCGAAGGGATCGACGCCCATCTTCTCCGCCAGCATGTCCATCGCCGTCTCCGAGGCGAGGAACGATTGCGGCGACCCGTAGGCCCGGAAGGCCGAGCCCCATGCGTGGTTGGTGCAGACCGTCTGGCCGTGGCCGCGGATGCTGGGGATGTCGTACCCGGCGCCGATGAACTGGGCCTGCCGGACGGTGAGTAGGTCACCGAACTCGGAGTATGGGCCGTGGTCGATCCACCAGTCCGTCTCCATGGCCAAGAGCTTGCCGTCCTTGTCCGCGCCCAGCTTCACCTTGACGTCGCCGGGCGAGCGTTTCCCGGTGTAGGTGATGTGCTGGTACATGCTGTACTTCAGGGAGACGGGCCTCCCGGTGGCCAGGCAGGCCACGCCCAAGAGCGCCTCCATGGTGGGGCTAAACTTGTAGCCGAAGGTCCCGCCGGTACCGTTCTGCACGAGACGCAGCTTGCTCGGCTCCACGCCCAGCCCGGGGCCGATCATGGCGTGGTGGAGGTGCAGGCCGATGCTCTTGCTCTGGATGACGAGCACCGCGTCGCCATCGATGAAGGCGGAGCCGCAGTCGGGCTCGATGGTGAGGTGCGGCTGCCGGCTGCAGTAGGTCTCGGTCTCCACCGTGTACGCCGCCTTGGCCATGATGGGCTTGGTGTCGCCTCCCTTCTCGATCCCCTGCTCGTAGTAGACGTTCGGCACGCCGGGGTGGATCTCGAGGGCGCCGGGCGCCATGGCCTCGGGCGCGCTCATGTAGGCGGGAAGGACCTCCAGGTCGACCTTGACCCTCTCGGCAGCGGCGCGGGCCTGCTCCTCCGACTGGGCGCAGACGATGGCGATGGCGTCGCCGAACTGGAACACCTTCTCCTTGCAGAGGATGGGGCGGTCCCAGCCGTCGCCCTTGTTGGTCGGGAAGGTGATGAGGCCGGTGATGGCGTTCTTCCCCTTCACGTCCTTGTGGGTGACGACCTTGACCACGCCGGGCATCTTCTCGGCCTCGGAGGTATCGATGCCCCTGATGTTGGCGTGCGAGACGGTCGCCTGGACCAGGGCTAGCCGGAGCGTATCGGGCGGCATGTGCAGCGCCACGTCGGCGCCGAAGTCCCAGCTCCCGGTGACCTTGGCCTCGGCCGAGGGGCGGTGGTACCTCGATCCCAGGATCTTGCCGTCCTCGGGCTTCATGAGGAGCGATTCCTTCTTCTTCTCGCCCCGGATCACCGCCGCCGCGTCCATCACCGCATCCACGAGCGGCTTGTAGCCGGTACAGCGGCAGGCGTTGCGGTTGACGTCGAACCAGTCGCGTACCTGCTCGCGGGTCGGCTTCGGGTTCTTGTCCAAGAGGGCCTTGGCCGACATGATGAAGCCCGGCGTGCAGACGCCGCACTGCGCACCGCCGTGGGCCATCCAGGCGACCTGGAGCGGATGGAGGTTGCCGGGGGTCCCGAGCCCCTCGATGGTGGTGACCTGGGCATCCGCTGCCACCTCACCGACGACGAGCATGCAGGCCCGCTGGGCCTCCCCGTCCACCAGCACGGTGCATGCTCCGCATTGCCCCTGTGCGCAGCACACCTTGCAGCCGGTGAGCAAGAGGTTCTCGCGGAGCACCTCGGCCAGGCTCTTCTCCGGATCGACCACCAGCGTCCGAGCGGTTCCGTTCACGTTCAGGGTAAGCCTTTGCATTTCCCGACTCCTCGCCTTGGCCGGATGAAGCGAGTGGATAGCGCGCACCGCTCGACCGGGCGGCGCGGGCGCGACCTTCGACAACCCCCTGTCCGATGGCGGGCTGCAATCGGCATTCCATGTGCTCGCCGGCTCGCCGCGCGTGCCTCGCCGGCAAAAAAACGCTGGGGCACATGCGAATGAAGCTCCGCCCGACCTCGCGCCCCTCGGCCCGGGCTCTGTCTCAAGGCCGAACACTGTTCCATCGTGTGCGGCGCGGAGTGATCCGCCTCAGAACACTCCGGCTCGTGGTAGGGATTTCAGGGGTGGCTCGGGCATTGCAGCCGCGAGGAGCGCTGAAGCCGGAGGTCGGCCGGGCGACGAGGAGGCCACATGCGCGCCGAAGAGGTTCGCAGCATGGAACTGGCGCTCCAGGGGTTCGGGTGCAGCCAGATCCTGCTCCTCTTGGAGCTGGAGAGGGAGGGCAAGACCTCCCCGGAACTGGTCCGGGCCGTCTCCGGGTTACACGGCGGGCTCGGGTTCACCGGCAAGATCTGCGGTGCGCTGAGCGGCGGCTGCTGCGCCCTGGCGCTCCACCTCGGGCGCGGCACGCCCGAGGAGACCGAGGACCCCGGCCTCAACCCGGCCATCCGCTGCCTGGTGGAGTGGTTCGAAGCGGAGGTGGGCAAGCGTTACGGCGGAAGCGAATGCTCGAACATCCTCGCCGGCGATCCTCGTGCCCGGCTCAGCCGCTGCCCACAGATCATCGGAAGCGTCCACGAGAAGGTGCAACAGATCCTGGGCAGCCGGTCATGACCGAGCCGATGGAGCGCCAGGACGGGGAGGGGACAGCGCGGCCGCCCGACCGCGCCGGGGAAACCCGCGGCCTGGCGGCGCTGGTCTTGGCGGCGGGGATGTCCTCGCGAATGCGGCAGCTCAAGCCCCTTCTGCCGTTCGCCGGCTCCACCGTCTTGGAACGGGCGGTGCACACCTTCCTCGATGCCGGAGTGGAGGACGTGACGGTGGTCATCGGGCACCAGGGCGAGCGTTTCCGGCCCGTCCTCGACGCCCTCGGCGTCCGCTGGGTCGTGAACCCCGATTTCCGGCAGGGCATGTACTCGTCGGTGCTCGCCGGCATGTCCGCGCTGGCGCCCGGGGTCGAGGGCACCTTCATCCTCCCTGCGGACATGCCTGCGGTGCGCAGCCTCACCGTTGAGCTCGTCGCTCACGTGTTCCGTGGCTCGGGGGCGGCGGTGGTCTACCCCATGTTCCGCGGCCGCCGCGGCCACCCGCCCCTCATCGCCCGGCGGCTCTTCGCCGCGATCGTCGGTGGGGCCGGCGAGGGCGGGCTCCAGCAGCTCCTCGCCCGCCACGACGAGGAAGCCTGCGCCGTGCGGGTCCTCGACGAGGGCGTGGTCCTGGACCTCGACACCCGAGCCGACTATGAGGCGGCCCGGGCGAGCTTCGGCGATCGCTCGGTGCCCAGTCCGGGTGAGTGCCTGGAGCTCTTGTCCGAGCTGGGGGTGCCGGATCCGGTCGTCCGCCACGGCCGGGCAGTGGCGGAGGTCGGCGGTCGCATCGCCCGCGCGCTCGGCCGCGCCGGCTTGGCGCTCGACATCGGGCTCGTCGAGACCGCCGGACTGCTCCACGACCTCGCCAAGGGGAAACCGGATCATGCAGCCGAGGCGGGGCAGCTGTTGGCCAGCCTGGGGTTCCCGCGCGTGGCGGAGGTGGTAGCGGCGCACACCGATCTCCCCTCCGGCGGGCGCGAGCCGCTCGACGAGCCGGCCCTGGTCTTTCTCGCCGACAAGCTGGTGCAGGGAGAGCGGATCGTCTCGCTGGAGGACCGGTTTGAGGCCGCCCTGGAGAGGTTCTCCGGCTCCCCCGCGCTCCGGGCCGCCGTCGAGAGGCGGCGCGCCGCCGCCGCCGCGGTGGTGAAGAGCGTGGAGCGGGCGCTCGGGGCCGGCGCGGTGGGTCGACTCGCCGCTCACCCCGCGGGGCGCCGAGCGGCGCGGAGGTCTCGTGTCCACGCTTGAGCCCGCGGGAGCATGCCGGACCGACTCCCTCTGCCCGACCTGCCTCGCGCGGATCCCCGCGCAGCGGGTGGCCCAGGGCGAGGAAGTCTTCCTGGAGAAGGAGTGCCGGGACCACGGCCCGTTCCGCACCGTCCTCTGGCGCGGGCCGCCCTCCTACGATTCGTGGGCGGCCGACGGCGGGGAGACCCCGTGCTCGCCCTCCGACGCCCCTTGGGAGGGAGGATGCGCGCCGGGTTGTCCGCGCGAGTGCGGCCTTTGCTTTCGGCACCTCCGCCCCACCTGCTGCGCGCTCCTCGAGGTCACCTCCCGCTGCGATCTGGGTTGCCCCTTCTGCTTCGCCAGCTCCGGGGGAGGCGGCCGCGACCCCGGTCTACCGGAGATCGAACGCCGGTTCCGGGCGCTGCTTTCGAGCGGACGCGGGCCGGTCAACGTGCAACTCTCCGGCGGAGAGCCGACCCTCCGGGACGACCTGCCGGAGATCATCGGCCTGGGCCGCTCCCTCGGCTTCACCTTCTTCCAGCTCAACACCAACGGACTACGGCTGGCGCGGGACGAGGCTTACCTGCGTCGCCTCCGAGAGGCGGGGTTATCCTGCGTCTTCCTCCAGTTCGACGGGATGTCGGATGCCGTTCACCGGCGCATCCGCGGCTCAGCCCTCCACTCGCAGAAGCTCGCTGCCATCGACCACTGCGCCGAGGTCGGGCTGGGGGTGGTGCTCGTGCCGACGCTGGTGCCGGGCATCAACACCGCCGAGCTGGGCGCGATCGTCACCTTCGCCGCCGCCCGTGGTCCTGCCGTGCGGGGCGTCCACTTCCAGCCGGTCAGTTGGTTCGGCCGTTACCCCGGCTGGCCCACCGACGCCGACCGGATCACGCTGCCGGAGGTGATGCGCGCCATCGAGGAGCAGACCGGCGGCGCGGGCCTGGCCTCCGACCTGCGCCCCCCGTCGGCCGAGAACCCGCACTGCTCGTTCAGCGGGAGCTTCCTGCGTACGCCGCAGGGCACGCTGGCGCGTCGCGGCGGCGGTCGGCTCGACCGCGACCGCTCCCCGGGGTGCTGCCCGGATCCAACGCGCCTCGGGGAGGTCCGCCGGGCGCGGGAGTACGTGGCCCGGCGCTGGGTTCACCCCGCCCCGCCCCCGGCCGCGGGGTGCTGCTGCTCATCCGATCCCACCGCTGCCGCATTGGACCGGATCATCGCTGAGGCTGCCGGCGCCTCCTTCTGCATCTCCGGCATGGCCTTCCAGGACGCCTGGACCATCGACTTGGCGCGGCTGCGCGAGTGCTTCATCCACGTGGCTGGCCCGGGCGGGCGGGTGATCCCGTTCTGCGCCTACAACCTCACCAGCGCTTCGGGACAGCCGCTCCACCGCCGGGGCGAGGCGTGAGCGCCCGCCGCTCTCCGCTGGACCGCTGGGCGGCGGCGCGGCTGGGCCTGGGAACGGAGTGGCCCTCGCGGGACGACGTCGGTCGCTGGCAGCTCGAGCGCCTGCGGGAGACCATCGCCTGGGCGTCCGAGCACAGCCCATTCTACCGCCCGCGGCTCGCTTCGCTGTCCGCCGGTTGGCCGGAGGCTTTGGCCGACCTTTCGTCGCTCCCCCTCACCTCAGCACGGGACCTTTGCGAGAACGGCCCGCGGTTCCTCTGCGTCTCCCAGGACGAGGTCGGGCGGGTGGTGACCCTGCAGAGCTCCGGCACCACCGGCCCGCCCAAGCGGCTCTGGTTCACCCCGACTGACCAGGAGTCGACGATCGACTTCTTCCGCGCGGGGATGTCCACCCTGGTCCGGCGGGGGGACCAAGTCCTGATCCTCTTGCCCGGGACGACCCCGGGCAGCGTCGGCGCCCTCCTCGCGACCGCTCTGGAGCGCCTGGGGGTGAACTCTATTCCCCACGGCTTCGTGCGCGACCTGGCCGAGGCCGAGTCCGTGGTCCGACGCGGAGCCCCGACCTCGGTGGTGGGGATGCCCGTGCAGGTGCTCGGCCTTGCCCTCCATGCGAGCGAGGTAGCGCGGATCCCCTTTCGGCCGAAGACAGCCCTGCTCACCGCCGACCACGTGCCGGCGAGCCTGGTCCGGCGCCTCAAGGAAGTGTCCGGCTGCCGCGTATTCCAGCACTACGGAATGACGGAGATGGGCCTCGGGGGGGCCGTGGATTGCGAGGCGCACTCCGGGTACCACCTGCGGGAACCGGACTTGCTGTTCGAGATCGTTGATCCCGCGACCGGCCGGTCCCTCCCCGAGGGCGAGGAGGGGGAGATCGCCTTCACCACCCTGACGCGGCGCGGTATGCCGCTCATTCGCTACCGCACCGGGGATCTCTCGCGCTTGCTTCCCGGGCCGTGCGCGTGCGAGAGCGCGCTGCGGCGCCTGGCGCACGTGCGCGGCCGGATCGATGCCACGGCCGCGGCGGGCTCGGTCACGCTGCCTCTGCTGGACGAGATCCTGTTCACCGTTCCCGGGCTGGTCGACTTCGCCGCCGCGGTGAGCCGGGGCGGGGGTCGGGACAGGCTCTCGATCATGGCGTACGGGCTCGGGGGCGAAGAGGGTGAGCTAGCGCGCGTCGTCGCGGAGGCGGTGAGCGCCACGCCGGCCCTCCAAGCCGAGGTCGGTGCCGGGCGGCTGACCGTCTCGGTGACCTCCGCGTCGCTTCCGATGCGGCACTGGACGGCGCCGCCGAAGCGGACCATGGTGGACTTCGGCGTGGACGGTTGACCAGGGAGCCCCGCGCCCACCGGCACGGTTGTTGCTCCCCGATCGCCGAGGAGAACGGCCATGGAAGACGTGTTCGAGGCGATCGTCCGGCTCCGGAGCCAAGGTCACAAGATCGCAGTGGCAACGATCGTCAACGTCAGCGGTTCCGTCCCCTCGTTCAAGTCGGCGAAGATGCTGGTGGGCGAGGAAGGGACCCTGGTGGGCACCATCGGGGGGGGCTGCGTCGAGGCGGAGGTAGTTCAGGCTGCGCGCGATGTCCTCGCCGACGAGAAGCCGCGCACCGTCCGCTTCAACCTGAACGAGAACCCCAAGTATGACACGGGCCTCATCTGCGGGGGGTCCCTCGAGATCTTCATCGAGGCCGTGTTGCCGGCCTCGGTGGTGTACGTGTTTGGGGCGGGCCACGTCGGCCTGAACATCTACCGGGTGGCGCGCATCGCCGGGTTCGAGGTGACGATCGCCGACGATCGGGATACCTACGCCAACCGCGAGCGCTTCCCCGAGGCGAAGGACGTCCTGACCGGCGACATGGACTCCATCCTGGCGCGGCTCTCGCCGTCTGCCGCCTCGTTCATCGTGATCGCCACCCGTGGGCACCGCGACGACATGCGCGTGCTGCGCTGGGCAATCGGGACGCCGGCGCGATACGTGGGCATGCTGGGCTCGCGGCGCAAGGTGCTCACCATCTTCCGCACCCTGCGCGAGGAGGGGCTCGACGCCTCGGCGCTGGAACGGGTGTACGCGCCGGTGGGGCTCGACATTGGGGCCGCCACACCCGAGGAGATCGCCGTGGCGGTCGTGGCGGAGCTCATCGCTTGCCGGCGTCGGGCTGCTTTGGCCGACCCGGCCACGCTTTCGGCCCGCCGGACCTCCGGGCGCACTGCCGGGCCGGCCGCCGAGAAGGCGGGGTGCGCCGAGCCGGCCTGAAGGGAGGCCGGTTCCCGGCACGGGAGGCGCAGATGGAGGAGGCGTACCTCGACAACAACGCCACCGCGCCGCTTCTGCCGGCCGTGTTCGAGGCCATGCGGCCCTACTTCGGGGAGAGGTTCGGGAACCCCTCCTCCGCCTGCCATCGCGGCCGCGAGGCGTACGCCGCCGTCGAAGAGGCACGCCAGCGCGTGGCGTCCCTCCTCGGGGCCTCGCCCCAGGAGATCGTCTTCACGAGCGGCGGCTCGGAGGGCGACACCACGGCCATCTTGGGCCTCGTCTCGCCGGGCGACCACGTCATCACCACCGCCATCGAGCACCACGCGGTGCTGCATTCCTGCAAGCGCCTGGAGCGAGCCGGAGCTTCGGTGACCTACCTCCCCGTGGACGCGGAGGGGCGCGTCGATCCGGATGCGGTTCGGGCGGCGCTGCGGCCCACGACCCGGCTCGTCTCGGTCATGACGGCCAACAACGAGACCGGCGTGCTCCAGCCGGTGGAGGAGATCGGCCGGGTGGCGGCCGAGGCGGGGGTGTGTTTCCACACCGATGCCGTTCAAGCGGCCGGCAAGGTCCCGGTGGACGTGGCGCGGATCGGCTGTGCCCTGCTCACGATCTCCGGCCACAAGCTGCATGGGCCTCCCGGTGTGGGGGCGCAATACGTCCGGCGCGGTACGTTCCCGCGGCCGCTCATCCAGGGCGGGCCGCAGGAACGCGGGTTCCGGGCCGGCACTGAGAACCTGCCGGCTATCGTCGGCCTGGGGATGGCCGCGAGCCTGGCCCGGGAGTGGCTCGTCTCCGGCGCAGCCGCCGAGATGAGGGCCCAGCGCGACCGGGTCGAGCGGACGGTGCTCGAGCGGATCCCAGCGAGCCGGGTCAACGGCGCCGGTGCGCCGCGCGTCCCGAACACGGCGAGCCTCCTCTTCGAGGGCATCTCCGGGAAGGCGCTGGTCTTGGGCCTGGACCTCCACGGCATCTGCGTGTCGACGGGCTCCGCTTGCTCCACCGCGTCGAGCGAGCCACCCTACGTGCTGCGCGCCATGGGGCTGAGTCCCGAGGATGCGTACGCCACCATCCGGATGAGCCTCGGGAAGCAGACCACCTCGGCGGAGGTCGACCAGTTCCTCCGTTGCCTTCCCGACGCGGTGGCGCACCTGAGGGCGCTGAGCCCGAGCTGGAGCGACCGCTCCGGCGGCTCGGGAGCATGACGCCGCGAGGCCGCCAAGAGAGCAGGGTGCCCCGTGTACACGCCCGAGGTCCTCGATCACTTCCGGTCACCGCGCAACGCCGGCGTCCTGAAAGGCGCGAACGCTCACGGGCGCGCCGAGAATCCGGGGTGCGGCGACGAGGTGGAGCTCTCCGTGAGACTGGAGGGTGGCCGCATCGCCGATCTCCGCTTCCGGGCGCGGGGTTGTGTGGCGGCCATCGCCTGCGCCTCGCGCCTCACCGAGCTCGCGCGGGGGCGACCGGTGGGCGAAGCCCTGGGGATCGATGCGAGCGGGATCGCCGCGTCGCTGGGTGGGCTGCCGCAGGCCTCGGGCCATGCGGCCGCCCTTGCGATCCAGGCGCTGCGGGCGGCGCTTTCCGGCTTTTCCCCCCCTGTCCCGGGAACGAACACTGTTCCACCCTGAACGGGCGAGTGGCCCACCCTGGAACAGCGACAGCCCCTTTCGGGGACCCTAGCTGCCGGATCCGGGCTGCCGGAAGGCGCTCACCGGGCCGAGCTTGTACCGCTCCATCTTGCGGTACAGGGTGTTGCGGCCGATCCCGAGGAGGGCCGCGGCCTTGAGCACGTTCCCTTCGCAGGAGCAGAGGGCGTCGAGGATGGCCTGCTTCTCGACCTCGCGGAGCGAGGTCGCGGAGGACCGCGGCGGATCGCCGGGTGGCGGTGGGGCGGGGGGCGGCGCCGGCCGCTGCAACCCCTCGCCCGTGAAGTCGAGCAGGTCGCGGGTGAGGACGCCGCTTCGGCCGGCCCGGTTGATGGCTCGCTCGATCACGTTCTCCAGCTCGCGAACGTTGCCCGGCCAGGCGTAGGCGCAGAGCCCACCGGCGAAACCCGCATCGATGCGGATGGGCGGGAGGTCCATGCGGGCCGCGAGCTTGGCGGCGATGCGCTCGGCAAGCAGGGGGACGTCCTCGAGGCGATCGCGCAGCGGCGGGACCAGGATCTCCAGTACCGCCAGCCGGTAATAGAGATCCTCGCGGAATGCACCGCGCCGCGCCTCGGCCCGGAGATCCCTGTGCGTGGCGGCCATGACCCGGATATCGACCGGGATCTCCTTCGCCGAGCCGATGCGCGAGACCGTCCTCTCCTGGAGCACGCGAAGGAGCTTGGCCTGCACGTTCGGGGACATGTCCCCGATCTCGTCGAGGAAGATGGTGCCGCCGTTGGCGAGTTCGAACTTGCCCGCTTGTCCGCCCTTGCGCGCCCCGGTGAAGGACCCCTCGGCGTAGCCGAAGAGCTCGCTCTCGATGAGGGTCTCCGGGAGAGAGGCGCAGTTGATCGCCACGAGCGGGCGGCCACCGCGCAGGCTCGCGTCGTGGATGGCGTTGACGAAGAGCTCCTTGCCGCTGCCGCTCTCGCCCAGGATGAGCACGGTCGAGGAGCTGGCCGCCGCCTGCCGCGCGGCGTCCCGCGCGGCGGAGATAGCGGCGCTGGCTCCGATGATGTCCTCGAAGTGCGTGCGGCAGGGCCGGATCCTCGCGGCGCGCCGGTCGGAGGGGCGATCGGGGTCGTCGCGGAACAGCGCCACCGCCCCCACCACCGCGCCGCGATCGTCGCGCAACGTGGCGGTGGACCGATGCACCGTCCTCCCCTGACGGTCGACGAGGATCTCCTCGTGTCCGCTCCCCTCCTGCGGGGCGAGGGCCCTGAGGAGCGGCGCGCGATCGCCGCACACGGCCCGCAGGTCGCTCCCCTTGGCCTGGCCCGGCGAAACGCCCAGGATCTCCCCGCCGCGGGCGTTGAGGTCGAGGATGACGCCATTGCCGTCGACGGCGATGACGCCGTCGGACAGCCCCGAGGTCAAGGCCTCGGAGTAGCGGGTCATGAGGTACAGCTTGCGGGTCGCCTGCTCGAGCCGGAGCTGGCTCTCGATGGCCCGCGCCGCGGCCACTACCATCCCCAGCGTGTGCGGGCTGAAGTCGCGGCATTCGCCGGAGACGTCGAGCACGCCCAAGAGGTTCCCCGCCTGGTCGAGGATGGGCGCCGCCGAGCAGGTGAGGAACTGGTTCCGCTCACAGAAGTGCTCCCAGGCGTAGATCTGCACCGGCCGTTTCTCGACGAGCGCGGTTCCGATGGCGTTGGTGCCCTTGGACGCCTCGCTCCAGTTGAACCCCGGGCAGAGGGCCACGCGCCTCGTGCGCGAGAGGATCCGCGAGGCCCCCAGGGCTTCCAGGAGCAGGCCCTCCTCGTCGGCCAGGATCACCTGGAACTGCGAACCGGTGACGAAGTGGGCCAGGTCCTGGATGAAGGGACGGGCGGCGCGCACCAGCTGCTGCTTCTGGAGGAGCCGATCGTGCAATAGCCCCGTCTGATCGACGGCGTGGTCGGCCCGCTGCAGCGGATCAACCTTGAGCTGGCGGCACCTCTTCCACGACTCCGCCACCTCGGGCCGGACCAAGCGTTCGTCGACCACGTCCGTGTCGAGGTAGTGCTCCCAGGCCTTCCTTCCAGGGGCTACGTTCCTCGGTGGCATGGCCGAGACCCTCGCCTGAGGGGAGATCAGTCGGAAGTCGAACGCGTGTGCGAGACGCGAGCCAATCATACACGTTGCGGGCCAGGCGGGTTCTCCTGCGGCGGCTGGTCACGCACCGTCCCTTATAGCCGCAGGACCTCGGTCCCGACGCAGGGCACGCTTTTTGCTATTTGGACTCGCATGCTCCCCGCGACGCTCGCCCTCGCCGGCATCGGCTCGCTCGCGGCGGGGATCGTTTTGCAACTCCTGGTCGCGGGGTTCGCCTCGAGCCGGGCCAAGGGCGTCCTGGCGGTGCTCTGCTCAGCCCTGGCGCTCTTCGCGGTCCTTTGTCTCGCCCCGGCAGTGCGCGGGGGCGGGGCGGTGGACATCGCGCTCGCCCGATGGGACGGGCCCTTCGACCTGGTCCTGCACGTGGACGCACTTTCGGTCCTGTTCGCGGCCATGGCGGCGGGGATCGGCGGCGCGGTCCTGGTCTTCTCGGTGGGCTACATGGCCGGCGATCCGGCCTGCACGCGCTTCTACGCCCTGATGCTGGCCTTCATCGGCGGCCTGCTCGGCTTGGTGTTCAGCGCCAACCTCTTCCTCGTCTACGCCTGCTGGGAAGTGGTGGGGCTCTGCTCCTTCGGGCTGGTCGGCTTCTGGACCACGAACCCGGAGGCGGTCAAGGGCGCGCGCAAGGTCCTGCTCATGACCCACCTGGCCGGCTACGGCCTCTTGGCTGCGATCATCGCCCTCCATGTCCGGACCGGGACGGCGCTGTGGACCGATCCGGCGATCGCCGGCGGGTTCGGGACGGGCGTGTTCCTGCTCATGCTGGTTTCCTTGGCCGCGAAGTCCGTCCAGTTCCCGTTGCACACCTGGATCCCCGAGGCCATGGCCGCGCCCACGCCGGTGAGCGCGCTGCTCCACGCCGCCTGCTACGTGAAGGCCGGGGTCTACCTGGCCGCGCGGATGCACAGCCTCGGCCCTTGGCACGCCTCCTGGAGCGCCACCATGGTGGCAATGGGCACGGTCACCATGATCGTCGGCGCGACCTACGCGATCATCCAGGATGACTTGAAACGCATGCTGGCATTCAGCACGGTGAGCCAGATCGGGTACATGATCACCGGCCTGGGGATCGGTACGCCGCTCGGGATCACCGCCGCGCTCCTCCACTGCCTGAACCACGGGTTCTTCAAGGGAGGACTGTTCCTGGCCGCCGGCTCGGTGCAGCACGCCACCGGGACGCGCGACATGAACCGGCTGGGTGGGCTTTCCACCAGGATGCCACGCACCACCGTTGCCTGGCTGGTGCAAGCGGGGAGCATGATGGGTGTGCCGCTCATGAGCGGCTTCGCCAGCAAGTGGATGCTGTACTCCGCCGCGCTCCAGGCCGGGCTCATCGTGCCGGCGCTGGCCGCCTGGCTGGCCAGCATCGCAACCGTGTTCTACTGCGCCAAGGCTACGAGCGCGGTCTTCCTCGGCCCATCCGGCGAGAAGTGCGAGGAAGCGCACGAGTCTCCCCCCTCCTTGCAGTGGGGGCTCGGCCTCTTGGCGGTGGGCACCCTGGTGCTGAGCGTTGCTCCGCAGCTCCCGGTGAAGCTGCTCGTCACCCCAGCGCTGGCCGCGCTCGGGCTCCCCGCGGGCGTAGAGGTGACCTGGTTCGGGCTAGCCGGCCCGGCCAGCGCCTGGTGGACGACCACGGGGTTCGTCCTGGCGGTGATCTCGGTGGCGCTGGGAGCGGTGGTGTACCTGCTGGCCCGGCCCCTACAGGCGGCGGCTGCAGGAGGGCCAGCGGGGGCGGGTGCGGCCGGTGCCGGCGTGTTCACCGGTGGAGAACCCATCCCGGAGAACGGGCGGCTGTCCGCCGCAGACTTCTCCGAGATCCTCCGCCAGCACTGGGCTCCCCTCTATCGCTGGTCGGACGTGGACCGAGTCTACCGGGCCTCCTGGGAGGCGCTGCGAGGCATCTCCGCCGGGGCGTCGCGGCTTCTACGCCGGGCAGAGGGGCGCGCGCTCGCCTGGACCGCAGGCCTGGCGTTCGTTCTCCTCGCCGCGACCGGCCTGCTCCTGAAAGTGACCGCCCCGGCGTCCGAGGCGGCTCTTCCCCCGGTTCCCCCCCTCCTCCTTGCGAGCTGCGCCGTCGCCAGCATGGTGCTGGCCCTGGCCGCGGTCTCGACCCCGGCGGCGCGCCGGTCGGTGCCGCCGATGCTTCTCGCCGGCGCCGCCGCGGTGGCCGGTCTGGCCGCGCGCGCCCCCCTCGTCAGGCTCGGGCTCCTCGAGGGGGCCGCGATGGTCGCGCTGGTGCTCATCTGGCGCGCCGTCCCCAACGGAGCGGCGCGCTCCACCTACCTCGCGGTCGTGGTCCTCTCCGCGGCTGCGCTCTCGGCCGGCGAGCTCTCGCTCGAGGCCGGCGCGGCCGGCTGGGCCCGGGCGCTTTTCCTTACCGGGTTTCTCCTGAAGCTCGGATTGGTGCCGCTCTTCCTGTGGCTGCCGCGCATCGCGGAGGACGTGCCAGCGCTCTTGCTCGGGCTGGTGGTTGCGGTGGTGGACCTGGCTGCGTTCGGTGAGCTCTGGGCGCTGGCGCAGGCGGCGCCCTGGCTCCTCGAGCCGCGCGGCCTCTGGCTGGGCGTGGCCCTCGCCTCGGCACTTCTCGGTGCGCTCCTCATGCTCGGCCAGCGCGACCTGAAGCGGCTCTTGGTCCTCTCGACGATCGAGGACCTCGGGTTCCTCTTGCTCGGCCTGGTCGCCGGCGGCGCCCTTGGGGTCTCGGGGGCGCTCTGGGGCGCCGCGGCCCACGGCCTCGCCAAGGCACTGCTCTTCGCGAGCCTGGGTGCGCCGGAGGCGGAGGCCCGGCTCTCCCCGAACGCCGCCGGTCTCGCCGCCTCGTACCCGGTGAGCGGCGCCGGGTTCCTGGTGGGCATGCTGGCCGTGCTCGGCGTGCCGCCCACCCTCGGTTTCGCGGGGCGCTGGCGGCTCTTCGAGGCGGCTGCAGGGATCTCCCCGGGCGTGTTGGCGGCCTTCGCGATCGCATCGGGCATGGCCGTGATCGCGTACGCTCTGGCGCTCACGCGGGCCTGGTGGGGCCCGGCCGCGCCCGATGCGCCGGCTGGGCGCGAGCCCGCCCTCCTGCGCGCGACCGTTGCCCTCCTCTGCGCCCTCCTGGTGGTGGCCGGCGCCTGGCCGGGCACCCTCGCGCTCCTCACCGGGGGTTCCCCGTGAACCCGTGGAGAAAGCTGGTGGGCGGTTGCCGGAGGAGGAGCCCCTGGCTCTTCCACATGAATGCCGGCAGCTGCAACGGCTGCGACATCGAGCTCATCGCCTGCATCACCCCCCGCTACGACGTCGAGCAGTTCGGGATCCGGCTGGAGGCGAGCCCGCGGCACGCCGATATCCTCTGCGTCTCCGGGCCGGTGACCCGCAACACCGTCGAGGCGATCAGGACCGTCTACTCCCAGGTCTGCGCCCCCAAGGCGGTGGTGGCGATCGGCTCCTGCCCGGCCTCGACCAACGTTTTCACCGGCAGTCCGACCATCGAGGGGCCGCTGTCACGGCACCTCCCCGTGGACGTATTCGTGCCCGGCTGTCCGCCGCGGCCCGACGCCATCATCGAAGGCGTGGCCCGGGCGGTTCAGATCCTGGCCGAGCGCGCGGAGGCGAAGCCCTCCTTGGCCTCCGAGCCCGGGGCCGGACGCGAGGTGGCACCCATGGCCGACGAGGGCCCGAGATGATGGCCGCACCTCTATTCCGGCTGCTCCTCTTCCCCGGCCTCCTCTACGCGGTCCCGGCGGCCTGGGTGTTCCTGTGGATCGAGCGGAAGGCGGTGGCCCGCATGCAGCGGCGCATCGGCCCGCCGTTCCCGCAGCCGTTCTACGACTTCATGAAGCTCCTCGGGAAGCAGGCCCCCCCGCGCCCGGGCGCCGACGGCGCGCTCATGCGGGCCTGGCCTTTGCTGGCGGCCGCGTCGGCTGCGGGCGCGGTCGGTCTCTTGCCCGTGTTCCCCGCGGCCGGGGGGTTCGCCGGGGACCTGGTCCTCCTCTTGACGCTCTTGGAGCTGCCCTCTCTGTTCCTCATCGCCGCCGGGTTCTCGTCGCGATCCCCCTTCGGGCAGATCGGCTCGGCGCGCGAGGCTGCGCTTGGGCTCGCCACCAGCGCCGTCTTCATCACCGCGGTCCTGGGGATCGCTGCCGCGCAGCACACCTTCCGGCTCGAGGCGCTCGTCCGGGCCCCGGCCTCCCCGCTGCGATGGCTGGCCATCGCCGCCATCCTGCTCTGCATCCCCGCCAAGCTGCACGTCACGCCCTTCTCGGTGGCCAACGCCGAGCAGGAGCTGTATGCGGGGGCGCTCACCGAATATGCCGGGCCTGAGCTGGCGCTCTGGGAGCTGGCCCACGGGCTGGAGTGGGTCGCCCTGACCGGGCTGGTGGCGGCGGTGGCCGCGCCGCCGCTTGCCTCGGCCGGGGCGGCGGCAGCCTGGTTCGTGGGGGTCTCCGGGGCGGTGGTGGTGCTCGTTTCGATCCTGGCGGCGGCCACCGCGCGCGTCACCGTCGAGCAGGCGGTCCGGTTCTACTGGCGGGCCGCGGCCGTGGTCGCGGTCCTGGCCCTCTCGGCCTCATGGCTCTTGGGGGCGGGATCATGAACGCCATCGCGCTGCTCCTCGACAATCTGAGGCGGGGAACCGTGACGCTTCGCTTCCCGGCGCGCGCGCCAGAGCCGGCCGGCTACCGCGGGCTGGTGGAGATGGATCGCGAGCGCTGCCAGGGATGCGGGATGTGCGCCTTCGTCTGTACCTCGAGCGCCATCCGGTTTGAGGCGAAGGCCACCACCTACGATTGGAGCTACGACGCCGCCCGGTGCACCTTCTGCGGCCGCTGCGTGGACGGCTGCGCCTCCCAGGCCGTCTCGATGCGGAACTCGCGCCCGCCGGTGTACACGCACGAGGGGGCGCTCCGGGTAGCGATGACGCTGCCACGAAAACCTCCACCCGGCGCAGGGCCGCCGGCTGGCGCCGCTCCGGCGGGAGGGCAGGGTGCGGCCGCGGGAGGGACCCGATGACCGACCTCGAGGAGATTGCCCGCGAGATCGACCCCGCGGCGGAATGGGAGGAGGCGAGCGGCTCGGCCTGGCTGCGGCCCGGCACGCTCGATGTCCCTCACATGGCGACCGTCATGCTCGCTCATGGCGCACGGTTCGTGACCATCACCGCGCTCCCTGAGTCCGAGCCGGGGTCGGTGCTCTTCTGCTACCACTGGGATCTGGATGGAGAGCTTCTCACGGTCGAGACGCGGACCGAGGAGGGCCACATCGCCAGCATCCGCGAGCGCTGCCCGGCGGCCGACTGGATCGAGCGGGAGATCCACGACTGCTTCGCGGTGGAGTTCGAGGGGGGGGCGCAGGAGCCCCTCCTGCTCCGGCCGGGGCAGGCCCCGGGCGTCGGCCTCCGCGGGGAGGAGGAATGAGCCACCGCATCTCCATCGGTCCGTACCACCCGGCCCTGGAGGAGCCGTACAAGCTGGAGCTCACCTGCGACGGCGAGGTTGTACGCCAGGCCGAGCTGCGCATCGGGTTTAACTTCCGTGCCGTGGAGCGGCTGGCCGAGCAGCGGAACTTCACCGCCGCCATCGCGCTCATGGAGCGTGTCTGCGGCATCTGCTCCAACGTGCACACGCTCTCCTTCTGCCAGGCGCTGGAGCGTCTGGCGGAGCTGGAGGTGCCCCCGCGCGCCCGCCACATCCGCGTGGTGATCGCCGAGCTGGAGCGGCTGCACTCGCACGTCCTCTGGGCCGGTATCGCCGGGAAGCTCATCGGCTTCAAGACGATGTTCATGGCTTGCTTCGGCATCCGCGAGAAGATCATGGACGTCCTGGAGGCCATCTCTGGGAATCGCGTCAACTACGCCATGAACCGCGTCGGCGGGGTGAACCGCGACATCGGGGATCCCGCGCCGATCCGGGAGGCCGTGACCGAGCTGGAGCGCGAGGTGGCGAACGAGATCGTCCCGGTTTTCACCTCCAGTCGGACCACCCGCGCTCGTTGCCAGGGGGTGGGGGTGCTCTCGCCGGACGAAGCGCGGGCGCTGGCGGTGGTCGGACCCACCGCCCGGGCCTCCGGGGTGGGCCAAGACATCCGCCGCGCTGCGCCCTATGCCGCCTATTCAGAGCTGGAGTTCGGGGTTCCGGTGGAGAGGGGGGGAGACGTCCTGGCCCGGCTGCGGGTCCGCGCCCTGGAGACCCTGGAGAGCTGCCGGATCGTGCGGCAGGCGCTGGCGACGCTCCCACCGGGCGACTGGCGCGGGCCCAGGGAAGAGGTGGAGTTCCCGGAGGGGACGGCCCTGAGCCGGGTGGAGGGGCCTCGCGGCGAGGTGTTCTACTCGGTTACCGCGGATGGCGAGAACGACACTCCTCGCCGCGTCCACGTCCGCACCCCGACGTACGCGAATATGCCCGCGGTCCGGGTGATGCTTGCGGGCGCACAACTCGCGGACGCGCCCCTTATCCAGGCTTCGGTTGACCCCTGCTACTCGTGCACGGACCGGTGAGGTCGGTCCTCTTGGGAGACGACGAATGCCGAGCGTGATCATCGACACCTGCGTCAAGGACATGAAGTGCGTGCCGGTCTGCCAGCGGAAGAACATCCATCCGCGGGAGGACGAGCCCGGGTTCGCCGAGGTCAAGCAACTCTACATCAACCCCAAAAGGTGCCTCGCGTGCGGGTCGTGCATCGCCGTCTGCGAGACGCATTCCATCTTTCCGGCAGCATCCCTCCCACCGGACAAGGTCCAGTTCGCGGAGATCAACGCCGCCTACTACCGGAAGAAGAAGTAAGCCGCCCCGGCCGAGCGGGAGGAGCGAGATGGCTCCACGGATCATCTACCTGGTTCGGCACGGCGAGATCCGCCGGGAGGACGACCTGCCCAGGTACGTGGGCCAGGTCGACGTGCCGCTTTCCGAGGCCGGGCGCCGGCAAGCGCGTGAGTTGGCGCGACGGTTCCGGCCGGCCGGCCTGGGCGCCATCGCCTGCAGCGACCTCTCGCGATCGGTGGAAACGGCACGCATCATCGGCGAGGCGGTCGGGCTCGAGGCCGCGCCACGCCGGGACTTGCGGGAGGTGAGCCTGGGCGATTGGGAGGGGGCCGCCCTCCGGGAGATCGAGCAGCGCTACCCGGAACTGTACCGGGCGCGCGGTGAAGACTTCGCCGGCTTTCACCCTCCCGGCGGCGAGAGCTTCAGCGAGTGCAGCGACCGCGTGGTGCGCGTCTTCCACGAGATCGTCCGGACCACCGTGGGCGAGGTGCTGATCGTGGGCCACGCCAGCGTGAACCGTCTATTGCTATGCCACGTGCTCGGGATGCTGCCGGCCAACCTCTTCCGGCTGGGCCAGGACTACGGGTGCTGTAACGTCATCCGGTGCGATGGCTCAAGGTATCAGGTCACGGTGGTGAACTGCGGCCCAACGGACCTGCGCCGGGTGTGGACGCGCGGCGCCCGGGGGCGACGCCCGCGGCGCGACCCCTCGGAGGCCCCAGCGTGATCGGGTTCGCCCATTGCGGCCCGGCCCGGGCCGGGCGGCCGCGGCTCGTTGATCCCTCCGGCCGGGTGATCGACTACCTCCGGCTCTCGGTGACCGACCACTGTGACCTGCGTTGTACCTACTGCATGTCGGCCCGGCCCCGATTCGTGCCGCGCCGCGAGGTGCTGAACCTGGAGGAATTGGAGCGGCTGGTGGCGGTTTTCATTTCGCTGGGCGTCCGCCGAGTGCGCGTCACCGGCGGTGAGCCGCTGGCGCGGGCCGGGGTGCTCGGCTTCTTGGATCGGCTCGCCCGCCACCTCCGGAGCGGCGCACTGGACGAGCTAACGCTGACGACCAACGGGACCCGACTGTGGGCCGCGTCCGCGGCGCTGGCCGCGGCCGGCATCCACCGCGTCAACGTTTCGCTGGACAGCCTCGACCGAGACGTCTACCGACGCATCACCCGGGGTGGCGACCTGGGCGACGTCTTGCGAGGCCTCGATGCCGCCGCGGCGGCGGGGCTCGACATCAAACTCAACGTCGTGGTCCTCGAGGGCGAGAACCGGAAGGAGGTGCCGGCGCTCATCCGATGGGCGCATGCGCGCGGGCTCGAGCTGAGCCTCATCGAGGCCATGCCGCTGGGCGCGATGGTGCCGGACCACGCCCGGCGGTTCGTCTCGCTTGTCGAGGTCCGCCGGGCCTTGGCGAGCGAGTTCACGCTCGTCGCGGAGACACGTCAGGGGTGGGGGCCGGCGCGCTTCTTCCGGGTGCTGGAGACCGGCGGGCACCTCGGCTTCATCGCCCCGCTGAGCGAGTGCTTCTGTGCGACTTGCAACCGGGTGCGCGTCACCTGCACCGGGGTGCTGCACGCGTGCATCGGCCGCGAAGACGGGGTGGACCTTCGCGCGCCGCTGCGCAGCTTCACCTCGGACGGACCGCTGGTGGACGCCATCCTCCAGGGTGTCTCCCGCAAGCCCTTGGGCCACCGGTTCCGGATCGGCGACACGGGCCCAGGCATCGCCCGTCCGATGTCGGTGACCGGCGGGTAGCGAGAGCTCGCGCACGCGACCCTCACCTTGGGAAGGCAAGGAACGTTGCGTTCCCCGGCCCCATTGCCCCGCGACCGTTCGGGTGACGCCCAACTTACGCTCAGATACGTACTGCCGACCGGGGCGATATGAGGATCGTTCGGCCTCACGAACTGAAGGTCACGAAGTACTCCAGGGTCTCTATGCAGATCGGGCAATTGGGCACCCCGGCCTGGTGGAAGGTGGTGACATTGCCCTGGACCTCATGGGTACCGAAAGGTTAGAGGCCACCGCAGCTTCCGCTGTTGTCGTTGAACGGGTAGCTTCCGTTCGACCGAAGGAAGAACTCACCGTACGAAACCCGCAGCTGAGAGTGGAAGTAGGAATAGACCGAGTCAATCACCGACCCGCTGCCGCCGCCCCTCCGCTTCGCCCACCCAGTGTCCAAGAGCTCCCGCCGCTCCCGTCGCCACCTCCCCGGGAAGCTGACGATCCTCGGACAGCAGCACGGCCTCGCGCTTCGTTTCCGAGTGGGTAGGAACCCGGTCAAAGGCAGAACGGGTAGCGGCGAGGACCCACTAAGAGAGCCCGCCGTCGACCCCCGCGGGCGGACGAGCGCGCGCGGCCCTCGCTCGCGTCGGTTCTCCCTCCCGACCGGCGCTACGCGTCCACGAGATACTTGAGGACGGTGGACGCGATCCGGATGACGTCTCCGTGCCGGAGCGTTTGCTCCTTCACGAGCTTCGAGTTCAGGAAGGTGCCGTTCGTCGAGTCGAGGTCGACGAGCACGTGCGCGCCACCGGACACGAAGATGCGGGCGTGGCGGCGCGAGGCTTGCTCGGATCCGACCACGATGTTGTTGGTCGGGTCGCGGCCCAGGGTGACGTCCTCTTCCCCGAGCGGGTAGCGCTTCCCCTGCTGCTCGGCGTCGACGGAGTGCACCACCTGGAGTGCGGCTCGCACGGTCGCGGCGCGCCCGGTGGCCTGAGGAGATCCGCTCACCCTGGTTTCGTCGAATTCCATGAGCCGCTCCGGAAGGGCCGGGAAGCGGCCCGGCCACCGTACACCGCCCTGACCCGTTAGCACGCCTGAGGGCCCGGGTGAAGAGGCCGTTTGGTCGGAAGGGGGCCAGCACGAACGCAGACGCCCGGCGCCCCGGGGAGCCCCCGGGGAACGCTCAAGACTTCGCCTCGTTCCGTGGGAGGTCACGATTCTTTGGCGGGTCGAGGGCCTCTACCCTTCCGCTGGGACGCTCGAGTCGAGCGCTCTTCTCGCCGGCCTGAAGCGCCCCGGGGCGGCTCGAATGATGGATGACGTCCTTCTCGTGGGCGTTCCATCGAGGAGTCTTCACGGACGGGGGGCTCACTCGGTGACGGCGCCGTCGAACTCCGCGTGGCCGCCGGGCGACACCCTAGGCCCGGTTGTGGAGGTGCGTTCTAACCTCGCACGAGGCGCCTCGGCACCTCCACCTCGAGGGTGGCGTCGCCCCGGCGCACCTCGAGGAGGACGGTGGTCCCCTCCGGTCCGCGGATCGTGTCCACCGAGCCAGCGAACCCGATCTCCGCCACCGGCCGACCGTTCACCTCGACGATGACGTCCCCGGGGGCAAGGCCCGCTTCGGCGGCCCCGCCGCCCGGAACGACCTGCATCACCACCAGGCCGTCGTCCCGGGCGGCGATCGCCACCCCGATGCCAACGAGGTCGGTGCGCGGCTCCTCGCCCGGGGCGAGCGGGCGGAGCCGGATCTCGATGGGGCCCGCCCATCCGCCGGGCTCCACCGAGAGTCCTCCCAAGACCCGGGCGTGGTGACCGGCGGCCGCGGCCGCGATCGAGAAGCGGCGAGGAAGCCCATCCATGGCGAAGGTCCCGTCGGGCCCGGTCGTAGCCTCGGAGAGCACGGGGAAGGTCGAGGCAGCCGCGGCGAGAGAGCCCTCGACGCCGAGGTGGGCCGAGGAGAGGGGTGCACCGGTCTCGTCGTCCTTCACCACGCCGGTCAAGCTTCCGCCGGCCGAGAGCAGAACGTCCTCCACCGCTTCGGCGGGCGGCGCCGGGATCTCCACCGAAAGCTCGTCTGTGGGGGAGCGCCCCGGGGAGGAGACCACCACCGCGGCAGGGCCGGCGCGCAGGTCGTCGAGGGCGTAGCAGCCCCCCGGGTCGATGACGGAGAGGCTTCGCTCCGGTTCCACCCAGAGCGCATTGCGGCGGGCGAAGACGAGCACCGTGAACGGCGCCACCGGCGCCCCGGTACCGGCGTCCCGGACACAGCCGCGGAGGCGCCCCCCTTCCTTGAGCTCGATCTCGACCTCGCCCTCCTCGCCGGCCAGGGCGCGGGCCGAGCCGGGCGCTCGGCCCTCGGCCCGGGCGAGGAGCCGGTAGGGTCCGGCCAGGAGATCGGCGAGCGCGAACCGCCCGTCGAAGAGGGTGACCGCCTCTTCGGTGGGGATGGCGCCCGGGCCAAAGGCGCGGGCGGGGATGGCCGTCACGATCGCCCCGGGGACCGGCTCGCCCAGGGAGGTGACCCGGCCAAGGATCCGGGCCCGGGGCGGGGGAGGGCGGTCCTCGGCCGGCCCGAGGGCGATTGTGACCTTGCCGTTCGCGAGCGCCAACTCATCCACCTCTGCGCGGCCGGGTGCGTTCCCTGGGAGCCGGGCCTCGAGGACCGAGCCGAGCGGTGCGGCCACCCGAAACGCTCCCCGGCCGTCGGTCACGAAGCGGTCGGGAATCTTGACCAGGGCGAACTCGCCCAGGGCGCCGAGGAGCCTCACCTCCGCGTCCGGCGCCGGGTCGCCCCGGATTGTCACCACCCGTCCGAGGAGCTCCAGGGCGGGCGCAAGATGCACCTCGATCCCCTTCACCTGCCGGCCGGGCTCGGCGAGGAGCTGGACCGAGCTGTGACCCCACTCCGGCGCGAAGGGGAAGTAGCCCGGCGCGGTCGCGGCGGCGAGGAGCCAGCGGCCCGAGGTCGTGGGCTCGAAGGCGAAGCGCCCGTCCGGCCCGGTCCGCACCGTGTCGCCGGCTCCACCCCGGGAGAAGGTGAGCTCGGCGCCGGGGATGCCGGCCCCGGAGGCGGCGCTCACGACCCGGCCCTCGAAGCGGGCCTTCGCGGCGCTCACGTGGGAAATGCGCGCCTCGGGGATCTCGGGGAGACGCAAGGGGAGCCTTGAGGGCGGTGGCCCTTGCCGGGACGAGTTCGAAGGTGCGCCCCTCGGCGCCTCGGAGGGCGGCCGCGCCGGCCCGGACGGGTGGAAGAGGAGGAAGACGAGGAGCGCCGCGGCGCAGGCGACGAGGAGAAGGGGCAGGCGGCGACGCATGCCCGATCCTACCGCGCCAAGGCCCGGTCTCTTCGGGGCGTGTGCCCGGGGGGATGGGCGTCGAAGAGGGCGGTGGGAGCGGGGAGGAGCGACTCCTCGCAGCCCAGGCCCGCGAGGAGGCAGCGGCAGATGAGGCGCAGGGCCAGGCCGCGTCGGCGCGCGCCCATGCGGAGCGCCCCATCGACGAGCAACGTGGCGAATCCGTGGACCGAGGACCAGGCCGCGACCTCGGCACCGGGGCGTCGGGGAGCGGGGATGGCGCCGGTCGAAACGAGCCGGTCGAGCGTGTCGCCGAGGATCTGGTAGGAGTAGCGGCCGGAGGGTGCGCAGTTGGGTCGAAACCCGGCCGCCTCGAGGGCCGGGCCGAACATCACCCGGAAGAACGAGGGGTTCTTCACCGCGAAGTCGACGTAGGACTTTCCGATGGCGAGAAAGGCCGCGGTGGCCTGCGCCCGCTCCGAGCCGGCCCTTTCGGCCCGTTCCGCCTCCTTCTCCATGGCGGCGGCGAGGCGGCCGTGCCCCTCGGCGGCCAGGGCGGCGATGAGGGCGGGCTTGTCGGCGAAGTGGCGGTAGGCGGCGGCGGGCGAGACGCCGACGGCCCGGGCCGCCTCGCGCAGGCTGAACCCCTCCGGGCCCCGCTCCGCCACGAGCCCTAGGGCGGTGTCGATGAGGGCGCGCCGGAGATCGCCGTGGTGGTAGGTGGCCCGGGCGGGGGTGGGCGGGTCCTTCATGGGCTTCATGTTGACACCGATTACATCGCCTGGCAATGTTATCGTCGTTCACATGGTCGTAAGCACCGTTCACATGCCTGCCCCTCCCCAAGGCCTCCCCGCTTCACCCTTCTTCACCGGGCCGAAAAGGTCGGATCACGCCTGCAAGGGAGCCTGCCCCTGCCGCGGACGGGAGCGTCCGAGGCCGCTCGCCGAAGAGGAGCCCGCCATGCTCGCACAGCGCCCCTTCCCCGGAAGGTCGCCCTCCCCCACCTTCCTCGCCGCTCCCCTCGCCGCCTTCCTCCTCGGGAGCGGGTGCAGCCCGTCGCATGCCGCCCCGGCCGCCCCTCCCGAAGCCGCGGTGGCGGTCCGCTCCGCGCCCGTGACCCGCGGGACCCTCCTCGCCAAGGTCCGCGCCGCCGGGACCGTCCACCCCAAGGACGAGCGGCTCCTCTCCTTCAAGCTGGGCGGCCTCGTCTCGCGCATCCGGGTGAACGCTGGAGACCTCGTGCGGCGCGGGGAGATCCTGGCGGAGCTCGACCCGACCGAGCTCTCCGCCTACGCCCGCCAGGCGCGCGAGGGGCTAGAGAAGGCCGAGCGGGACCGCGATCGCGCCCGGGCGCTCTTCTCCGAGGAGGTCATGCCGCGGGCCGCGGCCGAGGACGCCGAGACCGCCGCCCGGGTGGCGAAGGCCGGCGCCGAGGCCGCCGAGTACAACCTCCGCCGGGCGGTCCTCTCTGCCCCCGACGACGGCTTCGTGGAGGAGCGGCTGGCCGAGCCGGGCGAGGTGGTGGCCCCGGGCCGCCCGGTCCTCAAGGTCGCCGGCCGGGGCCGCGGGTTCGTGGTGCGGGCGAGCCTCCCCGACCGCGACGTGCTCGGCCTATTCCCGGGAGAGCCCGCCCTCGCGGAGATCGATGCCCGCCCCGAGGGGCCCATCGAAGGGACGGTGTCCGAGATCGCTCGCACCGCCTCTCGCGCCACCGGCACCTACGACGTCGAGGTCCGGCTCGATCCGGCCCGGTCGGGCGAGCTCCTCGGCGGCCTTTCCGCCAAGCTCGAATTCGCCCGCCAGCTCGAGGTCCCGGCCGCGGTCCCCCTCTCCGCCCTGGTCGAGGCCGACGGCGAGCACGGGGCGGTCTTTTCGGTGGAGGAGGGACGCGCCCGACGCGTGCCGGTCGATATTGCCTTCCTCGAAGGAGACCGGGTGGTCCTCGAGGGAGCGCTGCCCGGCGTGAGAAGCGTCATCACCGAAGGTGCGGCCGGCCTCTCGGACGGCACCCCCATACGCCTCGTGCCCTAGAGAAAGCCCGCCATGCACGTCGCCGATTTCGCCGTCCGCCGCTGGCAGTTCACTCTGGTCCTCTTCGCGGGGGTGACCCTGCTCGGGATCGCCTCGCTCCTCGAGATCCCCAAGGCCGAAGACCCCACCTTCGACTTTCCCAACTTCGCGGTCGTGGCCGTGCTTCCCGGCGCCACCCCGCTTGACCTGGAGCGTCAGGTGGTGAAGCCGCTCGAGGCCCGGCTCAAAACCATTGACGACCTGAAGACCACGAGGACCCAGATCGAGAACGGGGTGGCGGTCGTGGCGGTGGAGTTCACCGCCGGCTCCGACCCGGCCCGGCGGCGCGACGACGTGCTCCGGGAGGTGACGGCACTCCGCCCGAGCCTCCCCCCGGAGCTCACCCGCCTCGACGTGCAGGAGTTCAACGCCGCCAAGGTGAACATCGTGCAGCTGGCGCTCGTCTCCGACACCGCCTCCTCCCGCACCCTGGACGCGCTCGCCCAAAGGCTCCGGGAGCGGCTCCGGGCCGTCTCGGGCGTGGGCGAGGTGCAGATCGACGGGCTCCCTGCTCAGGAGGTCCGGGTCGAGGTGGACCCCGAGCGGACGGAGGCCCTGGGCGTCTCCCCGGGCGAGGTGATCGCCGCCCTGGCGGCCGGCACCGAGAACATCCCCGCGGGCTCGGTCGACGTCGGCTCTAGGGAGCTCTCGGTCAAGGCGAGCGGGGACTACCGCTCGGTCGACGAGGTGAAAGGGGCGGTGGTGCGGCTCGGGGGCGGCCGGGCGGTGCACGTGGAGGACCTCGCCCGGGTGACCCTGGGCGACGCCGAGCCCGTGCACCTCGTGCGGGTGGACGGTCGCCGGGCGGTGAGCGTATCCGCCAACATGAACGAGCGGCAGAACATCTTCACGGTCCGCGAGGCGCTCGAAAAGGCGGTGGGGACGTTCCGCTCGGAGCTCCCCCCGGGGGTCCTCCTCGAGAAAGCCTTCGACCAGGCGGGGAACGTCGATCACCGGCTCCGCGGGTTCGAGCGCGACTTCCTCATCGCCATCGCCCTCGTCCTCTTGACCCTGCTCCCCTTGGGCCTCCGCGCCTCGCTCGTGGTGATGGTCGCCATCCCCCTCTCCCTCGCCCTGGGCGTTTCCCTCCTCCGCCTGACCGGCTACTCGGTGAACCAGCTGTCCATCGTCGGGTTCGTGATCGCCCTGGGTCTGCTCGTGGACGACTCGGTGGTGGTGGTGGAGAACATCACCCGAAGGGTCCGCCTCGGGGAAAAGCCGCGGGAGGCGGCGGTCTCGGCCACCCGGCAGATCACGCTCTCGGTCCTGGGCTGCACCGCCACCCTCCTCTTCGCCTTCTTGCCCCTCCTCGCGCTCCCCGGGGCCTCCGGCCTCTTCATCCGGAGCATGCCGGTGGCGGTGGTCTTCACCATCCTCGCTTCGCTCCTCGTGTCGCTCACGGTGGTCCCCTTCTTGTCGAGCCGGCTACTCAAGAGCGCCGGGGCCCACGGCAACCTCTTCTTCCGAGGGCTGTCCTTTCTCCTGGACGGCTCCTACCGGCCGGTGCTCCGCTTTGCCCTCGCCCGTCCGTTCGCGACCCTCGCCTGCTCCGCCCTGCTCATCATGGGGAGCCTGGCCCTCGTCCCCCGCATCGGGTTCAGCCTCTTCCCCCGGTCGGGCCTGCCGCAGTTTCGGGTCACGGTCGAGGCCGAGGAAGGCGCGAACCTCGCCGCGACCGACCGGGCGGTGCGGTTCGCCGAGGGGGTGCTCCGGGCCGAGCCGAGGGTCCGCCGGGTGGTGGCCAACGTCGGCAAGGGAAACCCGCGCGTCTATTACAACGTGAGCCAACAGAACGAGAAGGCGAGCTACGGCGAGCTCCTGGTCGAGCTCGACACCCGCGAGGAGGCGGAGATGGGCCGGGTCTTGTCTCGGCTCCGCGGCGCGCTGTCGGGCTACCCCGGAGCGACCCTGGAGGTCCTGGAATTCGAGCAGGGACCGCCGGTCGATGCGCCCATCGCCATCCGGGTCCTGGGCGAGGACTCGGGGGAGCTCGACCTCGCCTCCCGCAGGGTGGAGGAGGTGATCCGGTCCACCCCGGGCACCCGCTACGTGAAGAACCCGAGCCGGGACCGAAAGAGCGACCTGCGGGTCCGGGTGGATCGGGACCGGGCCCTGCTCTTCGGGGTGAGCGTGCCGGACGTGGACCGGGCCGTGCGGCTGGCGGTGGGCGGGGTGGTGGCGGGGCGATACCGCGAGGAGGGCGCCGAGGACCCGCGCGACCTGCGCGTCACCTTCGCCCGCGCCGGAGCGAGGAGCTTGCCCGGCGCGGCCCGCCCCACGCCCGAGGTCTTGGACCGGCTCTACCTGCCGGGACAGGAGGGCGCCGTGCCGCTCCGGCAGGTCGCCGACCTCGCGCTCGAGCCCTCGCCGGCGCGGATCTTCCGGACCGACCGCGTCCGGAGCGCCACCGTGACGGCGCAGGTGGAGGAGGGGTACAACACCGACCGGCTCACGAAGGCCATCCTCGGGCGCCTCCTTTCCGAGCGCTGGCCGCCGGGGATCCGGATCGTGCCCGCCGGCGAGCTGGAGAGCCGGGAGGAGAGCTTCGGCGGGCTCCTCACCGCCGTCATCGTCGCGGCCATGGGCGTCCTGGCGGTGCTCGTGCTCGAGTTCCGCACCTTCCGCTCCACCCTGATCGTGGCCTCGGTCATCCCCCTCGGCGTCATGGGGGGCCTGTGGGCGCTCTTCTTGTCCGGAAACACCCTCTCCTTCACCGCCACGGTGGGCTTCGTGGCACTCCTCGGGATCGAGGTGAAGAACTCGATCCTGCTCGTCGACTTCACGAACCAGCTGAGGGAGAGCGGCGTGCCGCTCGACCTCGCCATCAGGCGAGCAGGCGAGACCCGGTTCGTGCCCATCCTGCTCACCACCCTCACCGCCATGGGCGGCCTCGTCCCGCTCGCTCTCGAGCGCTCGGCCCTCTACTCCCCCCTCGCGCTCGTGATCCTGGGCGGGCTCGTCACGAGCACCCTCTTCGCGCGGATCGTGACGCCGGTTCTCTACAAGCTCCTCCCCCCGGACCTCTCCGAGACCGAGGAGGGCGGGGAGGAGGGAGGCGAGCCGGCCCGGCCCCCTCCCGCCGCCGAACCGGCCGCGGCCTGACTTGGGAAGAGAACCGTGCCCGTCCTCCTCTGGTTGGCGCTCTGGCCCTTCCCCCCCCGTTTCAGGCGGCCTGCGCCGGCCGGGGCCGGATGGAGAGGGTCCGCCTTTCCGGGCCGCGCTGGACCTCGAGGTGGATCTCGGAAGGGGGGGCGAGGACCATCACCCGCTGCAGGTCGTCCAGGGTCTGCACCGGGCTCCCGTTCGCCCCAAGGAGAAGGTCGTCCTTCTTTAGGCCCGCGGCCTGGGCGGGGGAGCCCTCGACCACCTCGAGCACGCGGATCCCTCGGGTGAGGCCGGCCTCGTGGAAGAGGGTGGGGTCGAGGTCCTCCCCGCGGGCGGCGATGCCGAGGAAGGGCCGGCGCACCTCGCCGGCGCGGATGAGCACCGAGGCCACCCAGCTGGCGGTCCGGGCCGGCACCGCGAATCCGATGCCCCGGGCCCAGGGGATGATGGCGGTCGAGAGTCCCACCACGAGGCCCCGCGCGTCGAGGAGCGGTCCGCCCGAGTTGCCGGGGTTGATGGAGGCGTCGGTCTGGATGAGCCCCTCGAGCACCGTGTTCTCTCCGGGGAGGTTCCGGTAGAGGGCCGAGACCACCCCCACCGTCACCGAGCGCTCGAAGCCGAGGGGATTGCCGATGGCCACCACCACCTCGCCCACCTTGAGCTGCCGCTCGGAGAGCGAGAGGACCGGGAGGTCGCGGAGGGAGAGCCTGAGCACGGCGAGGTCGGTCCGCTCGTCCGCCCCCACGAGCTCGGCGCTCGCCACCCGCGACCCGGAGATGCGGACCTTGAGCGGCCCGCCCCCTTGGGCCACGTGGGCGTTCGTGAGCACGTACCCGTCCTGGGCGATGACGAGCCCGCTTCCCTGACTGCGCCGGTGCTCCACTCCCACCACCGCCGCGGCGGAGCGGGCCACGAGATCCGACAGGTCCCGGGAGAACGCTTCGAGCCCGGTCACGGGCAGCCTCCGATCTTCGCCTGGGCAATCACTTCCGGCACCCCTTACACCCGTCGCTCCCTCGTACCGATCGTGACCTCCACCACCTTCACCTCGCCGGCGCGGAGGATCTTCATGGCGATGGTGTCGCCGATCCGGTCCTCGGCGAGGAGGGCGAATAGCTCGCCCGGGTCCTGGAGCGACTCGCCGCCGAAGGAGAGGAGGGCGTCGCCGAGGACGATCCCTGCCCGGGCGGCCGGGCTGTCGGGCTCCACCCGGGAGACGAGGAGGGCCAGCTCCTCGCCGGTCTTCTCCCGCACCTCGGGCGGGAGCGGGACGGGATGGGTGGCGAGCCCCAGGTAGCCTCGGCGCACCTCGCCGTGGGCGAGGAGCGACTTCACCACCCGCCGTAACGTCGTTGGGGGAACCGCCATCGCCGTCCCCCGCAAGAGTCCAGAGGTGGCGAGGCCCAACCCCTCTCCCTCCGCCCCGAGGACCAGGCTTCCGGAGAACCCCGGGTGCAGGTCGAGGGTGGTCTCGAGGTATCGGTCGATCCGTCCGCCCCGCCGGGCCCGGTACTCGCCGGCGGCCCGGGCCACGAGGCCGAGCGAGGCGCGCGCGCTCTTTCCCGGGCGGGAGAGGCCGACGACGAGCGCGCCCGCCGCCACCAGGGTCTCCTCGCCGAAGCGAGCCGGCTCGAGCCCGGTCGCTTCCACCCGGAGGGCGGCGAGGTCGGTCGACGGGTCCCGTCCCAGGACCTCGGCGGCTACGCTCTCCCCCGAGGGGAGGCCGACCGTTACCCCCTCGTCGCGTTCCAGGGTGTGGTGGGTGGTGACGATGACGCCGTCCGAGGAGAAGACCACTCCGGACGAGGGGAAGCGCCTTCCCCCCTCGACCCTGACCACCTGCGCGCTCGCGCGCGAGACGAGGCCTTGAAGATGGCCGGACAGTTCTGCGAGAAGACCTGGGGGCATCGGGCTTCCATCCTTTCCAGTTCCGCGAGGGCGCGGCGGGATAGTGGAAGCCTAGGGGCGTTGTCCGGGTCGGCGCATCGGCGGAGGGGAGAGGGGGGACCTAGTCGAACGGGTAGGGGGAAGAGGAGCCCCCCAAAGGCGAGCGCCGCGCCGCCGGGTCGATTCTCCGGCGGGCGCGGCGTCCCGTTCTCCTTCTTCTCGACCTAAACGCTAAGGGCTCACCTTCTCCACCGAGACGCCCAGGGCCTCGGTGTAGGTCGCGTAGACCATGTCCCCCACGTTCACGTTCTCGAGCTTCTTCGGGTCCTTCACCTGGACGATGCGGAGGTTCCCGGAGGGCCCCTTGAGCGTGACCCGTAGGTTCTGCCGGTCGATGGCCATGATGACCGCCGAGGCGGTCACGGTGCCGGTGACGGAGCCGGCGGGCTTCTCCCCGACCGCGGCGCGCTCGGCATCGCCCGTGACGGTGAGGGTCGGCTCGGTGCCATCGGCGCGGCGCACCTCGATGGCGAGCGACTCGGTGTACTCGACCATCACCACGTCGCCGACGTGCACCTGGGCGAGGTTCCGGACCTGGGGCCCGGCCACGAAGTCGAAGACCTCGCCGTTCTCGGCCTTGAGGGTGACCTCGCGGGTGACCTGGTTCAGGGCCATGACCGTGGCCGTGGCCTTCTCCGTCTGCGTCTCGGTGAAGCTCGGGAGGGGCTTATTCTCCGAGCTGGTGGCGCAGGCGGAAAGGAAGAGGCCAGAGAGCGCGAGGGTGAGGCCGAGGCGGATCCGCATGAGGCTTTTCATGAAGTCGTTTCCTTCGGGTAAAGAGGTTACGGTGCGAACGTGACTCCTGCGGTGAAGTTCCCGGTCACGGTGGGGATGCCGCCCGAGACCGCCATGCCGGCGCCGCCGGTCCCGACGTAAACGCTCGTCCCGGAGAAGAAGATCGGGGCGACCATCTCGATCCCCAGCCGGAGGGCGATCTTCTGGGTGAGGAAGATCTTCAAGCCGCCGCCCAGCCCGAAGGCCATCCGCCAGGTGGAGCTCGGGTTGTAGCGGGTGTTCCGGATGGTGAACGATTCGGGAAGGTAGAGCACCGCCCCCAGGGAGCCGCCGAAGAAGGGCTCGATCCGGTCGCGGCGGATCCCCTTCTCCCCGCCGACGAGGAAGTAGTTGGTGGGGACGTGGAAGTTGCTGCTCGTGCCATAGGTCGAGCCGCCCTCGAACCGCACCGAGGGGTCGAAGTAGATCCACTTCAGGTCGATCTTGGCGCCGTAGGGGGTGGTGATGCCCAGGTCGGCGCCGACGCTCGCCGCGTCGCCGATCACGAGCCTCCCGTAGGTCCCGTAGATGTCGGAGCTCGTGGCCCAGCCGGCGAAGCCGTTGAGCTGAAGCCTTCCCGGCTGTTCCGCCGGCTGCATCATCATCGGCTGCGTCTGGGAGAAGGCCCTGCCGGGCAGGGCGGAACAGAGGAAGAGGACGCCGAGCGCTGCGAGGCGAGCATTCATGCGGTTTTGCATGGGGGCAGTATAGCCGGAACGGGAAAGAGGAAACGGAACGAAGGTCGTAGGAAATGGATCTGGGCGGGTTCCCCGGGTCGGGTGGGTGGTCGAGGCAATCGGATCCGAAACGCCATCCTGGCGGTACACTCTGCCGCACCATGGCCGCGTCCAGCCCCCGAAATCCGCGCCTGCTTCGGTTTCCCGTAAGGCTCCTCGTCGCCGCGCTGCTCGGGCTCCTCGCTGTGGTCGCCGTCACATTCTTGAAGACCCTCGCTGGCCAGAGCGGCCCAGTGGCGGCGAGGGAGCGGCGGGGGAGCGAGGTCGTCGTCCAGGGCCACCGCATCGTCGTTCTCCGGGCGCCCGCGCTCGGCTATGCACCCGAGGAGCGGGCCGCCTCGGTGGAGGTGCGCATCCGGGGGATCATCGAGGCCGGTCAGCTCGGCCCCGTGATGGTGGAGGACACCCCGCAGGGAAAGCTCGTCAAGATCGGGGACCGGGTCGCCTTCGCGCTCTTGCCGGACGATCTCGACACCATCGCCGGCGAGACCCTGGACGGCGCGGCGGAGCGCGCGGCCCAGAAGCTGCGCGGGGCCCTCGCGGAAGAGGCCGAGAGTCGGAGCCTGAGCGCGCTCATCCACGGGGTCGCCTACGTCGTCCTCGCGACCCTGCTGTACGTCGGGCTCGTGGTCCTCGTCGTCTACGGGATGCGGTGGTCGATGGGCCGGC
This sequence comes from Anaeromyxobacter sp., assembly GCA_035686075.1. Taxonomy (GTDB): domain Bacteria; phylum Myxococcota; class Myxococcia; order Myxococcales; family Anaeromyxobacteraceae; genus Anaeromyxobacter. The sequence continues at coordinate 159,468 of DASRZU010000035.1, read as the reverse complement.
TCAGGTCCCTCACCGAGCGCCATGCGGCGAGCCTGGCTGGCCTGGGCCTCGGCCAGGCCCCTCAGACCGTGGTCGAGGGACTCTTGTGGCTCCTCCGGATCGCCTCGTGGCTCGTGGAGGCGGTGGCCACCTACGGGTGGGTGGCGTTCAGCCTGAGCCACCTCCCCTACACCCGGGCGCTGGGGCAGAAGCTCGCGAGCTTCGTCCTCTCGGTCCTCGAGTCGGTGGCGGTGAGTCTCGCGAGCTGGGTCCCCGGGCTCGTCTTCGTGACGGTCATCTTCACGGTGACCTACTACGTGACGCGAGGGGTACGCCTCTTCTTCGACGCGGTCGAGGCCGGGACGGTGAGGTTGCCCCAGGCGCTCGTGGAGACGGCGCAGCCCACCAAGCGGCTCGTGGTCCTCTGCATCTGGATCTTCGCCCTGGTCGAGGCCTACCCGCACCTGCCGGGTGCCGGCACCGACGCCTTCAAGGGGATCTCGGTGTTCATCGGCCTGGTCGTCTCCCTGGGCGGCACGGGGGTCATAGGCCACGCCATGAGCGGCCTCGTGCTCATGTTCGCGAGAGCTCTCAAGCCCGGGGACTACATTCGGGTGGGGGACTACGAGGGCACGGTGATCTCCCTGGGCACGCTCTCCACGAAGCTCCGCACCCCCTGGCTCGAGGAGGTGAACGTCCCGAACCAGTACCTCGCCGGCACGACCATGATGAACTACTCGCGGGCCGCGAGGAGGACCGGCATCCTCCTGCACACCTCCGTCACCATCGGTTACGACGCCCCCTGGCGGCAGGTGCACGCCATGCTCGAGGAGGCGGCGACCCGCACCCGGGGCCTCCTCCGGGAGCCGGCGCCCTACGTCCTCCAGCGGGCCCTGTCCGATTTCTACGTGCAGTACGAGCTGTGCGCCACCCTCGCCCGCCCCGAGGAACGGGTGGCGGTCTTGGCCGAGCTGCACGCCAACATCCAGGACGCCTTCAACGAGCGCGGCGTGCAGATCATGTCGCCCCACTATTTCGGCGATCCGGCGAAGCCCAAGGTCGTCCCCCAGGAGGCCTGGCGAAAGCCGCCCGCTTGAGGCGGGCTCGAGGTTCCCTTCACGATCATCGCGGGGAGAGGCCGGCCGCTCGGGCGAAGGTGAGGACGGTGGTCCCTTTGCCGTCCTCGAGAAAGAGCGTGTCTCCCTCGATCCGCACCCGCTCGACTCGGTCGAGCGCGGACAAAAACCGGTCCTCCTGATCCATGAGCTCGGGAGGTCCGGCCATCCGGGTCATCGCCATCCCCTCTTTGGTGAAGCGCAGGGCTCCGGAGGAGAGGACCTCGTAGCCCCGGCGGTAGCGGTTCAACGTGGCGTTTCCCTCGGCCGTCCCCTTTCCGTCGAAGCGGATGGTGGGCGCCGACTCGGTCGAGAGTGCGATGGTCCTTCCCTCGAGGACGAGCTTTTTGAGCCGATAGTCCCGCCCGGTGAGGCCGGGCGGCCCCCCCTCGCCGCTCGCCGTGACGACGGCGGCCCCCGAGGGCCCGAGCGTTTGGCGGAGCGTTCTTGTGCGCGCGCGGGTCATCTCGATGGCGCAGTCCTTCTCTACGTCTCCGGCACCAGTCCCGGCGCCCACCACCGCGGAGAGCCAGGCGCAGTTCAGCTCGCGGAAGGCGAGGAACGCCCTCTCGCTCTCCTCGAACGCGCTCGCCGCGAGCGGCCGTCCCGTGACCCGGTCGAGGGCCGACATGCGCTCATGGACCTCCTGGGCCGCGGCGGAGAGCTCGGCCTCGGCCAGGGCGAGTTTCTTCTCCAGGCAAGGGCCCACCTCGATCCGGCTCGCGGCGAGGGAAGTGCACTCCCGGAGGGCCGAGGGTTCCTCGCCGGCCCTTGCCCCGCCTGCGAAGAGCGCCGCCACGAAGAAAAGGCCGGTCGAAGCCCTCATGATAGGGTCCCCTCGCCGCGGCATTCTCGCACGCCTCGTCGAAAACCGCCTCGGCGCGGCGACTCTAGTTTCGGCGCTCTTTGCCACCCGGTCTTTGGGACGGTAGAACGGGTCCCATGCGCCGCGCCAAGATCGTCGCCACCGTCGGTCCCGCCTCCTCCGAGCCGGAGATGCTCGAGCGGCTCGTCTCCGCGGGAGTCGACGTCTTCCGACTCAACTTCTCGCACGGGAGCCACGAGGTCCACGCCCTGACCCTCGAACGGGTCCGCGCCGTCTCGCGCCGGCTGCATCGGCCGGTGGCGGTGCTCCAGGACCTCCAGGGTCCCAAGATTCGGACCGGCCCGCTCAAGGCGGGAAGGGCCGGGGTAGAGCTCGCCGCCGGGGAAGAGCTCGCGATCACGACCGAGGGCGAGCTCTTGGGCGACGAGCGGCTCGTCTCGACCACCTACCCACACCTGGCACAGGACGTCCACCCGGGCGACCGGCTGCTCGTCGACGACGGCCTTCTCGAGTTGCGCGTCGTCGCGACCGACGGCGTGCGCGTGCGGGCCGAGGTGGTCGAGGGAGGCAGGCTCGGCGAGAGCAAGGGCATCAATCTCCCCGGCGTGGCGCTCAGGGCGGAGGCGCTCTCCGAGAAGGACCGGCTCGATCTCGCCTTCGGGGTGGCAAACGGCGTGGACTATGTCGCGCTCTCGTTCGTACGCATGCCCGCCGACGTCCGGATGTGCCGGGCCGAGATGGAGCGGCTCGGCCGCGTCGTCCCGATCGTTGCCAAGATCGAGAAGCCGGAGGCGGTGGAGAACCTCGACGGCATCCTGGAGGCGGCGGACGGGCTCATGGTGGCCCGGGGCGACCTCGGGGTGGAGCTGCCGCCCGAACGGGTCCCGGTCATCCAGAAGGAGATCTGTCGAAAGGCCGCCCCTCGCGGGAAGCCCGTCATCATCGCCACCCAGATGCTGAACTCGATGATCGACCACCCGCGGCCCACCCGCGCCGAGGCCACCGACGTCGCGAGCGCCGTTTGGGACGGGGCCGATGCGGTGATGCTCTCGGGGGAGACCGCGGCGGGCCGGTTTCCCTTGCAAGCGGTTCAGATGATGGACCGGATGGTGCGCGAGGCTGAAGCAGGCGCCACGGGGGAGGTCAGGGGCTCGTTCGCCTCGGGTGGGGGCGCGGCGCGTCCGCCGGAAGTGATTGCCGCGGCGGCTTGCGAGGCGGCACGGGTGGCGGGCGCGGTGGCCATCGCCTGCTTCACGAAGACCGGGGAGACGGCGCGCCTGCTCGCGCGGCTCCGCCCCGGCGTGCCGATCGTCGCCTTCTCGCCCGAGGACTCGATCAACCGCCGGCTGGCGCTCCACTGGGGCGTGGTCTCGAGGGTGATGGAGCCCGTTCAGGACACCGATCGGATGGCGCTGCTCGTCTCGCGCCGCCTCCTCGACGAGGCGCCGGTCGTCCCCGGCGACCGGGTGGTCCTCGTGTTCGGCACGCCGTTCGGCGTCGCGGGGACGACCAACTCGCTTCGCTTGCACGAGATCGAGGCGCCCGGCCCGGAGGACGCGTAGGCCGCCCTTTGCCGGCGAGGTCAGTACTTCTCGGGAACGTACTTGAACGGGTATTTCGACTTCCGGGCGCTCGACTTCTTCCGCGGCGGGAGCTTCACCTTCGTGAGCTTCCTCGTCACGTCCCGGTACGGGACCCGCGAGAGGAGGTGGCGAATGCAGTTCAGCCGAGCGCGGCGCTTGTCGTCGGAGCGCACCACGAACCAGGGGGCGAAGGCGGTGTCGGTGGCGGCGAACATCTCGTCGCGGGCGCGGGTGTAGTCGTCCCAGCGGGTGTAGGACTCGACGTCCATCGGGGAGAGTTTCCAGAGCTTTCGTCCGTCCTCGATGCGGCCCCTTAGCCTTTGCTCCTGCTCCTCCATGCTCACCTCGAGCCAGTACTTCATGAGGAGAACCCCCGAGTCGATCATGGCCTTCTCGACGGGGGGCACGTCCTTCAAGAACTTCCGCGCCTGCTTCTCGCTGCAGAATCCCATGACGCGCTCGACGCCGGCACGGTTGTACCAGCTGCGGTCGAAGATCACGATCTCGCCGGCGGCGGGCAAATGCCCGATGTAGCGCTGGACGTACATCTGGCTCTTCTCGCGCTCGCTCGGCGCAGGGAGGGCCACCACCCGGAAGACCCGCGGGCTCACCCGCTCGGTGATGGCCTTGATGACGCCCCCCTTCCCGGCGCCGTCGCGGCCCTCGAAGACCACGCAGATCTTCTGCCCCTCCGCCTTCACCCATTCCTGCAGCTTCACGAGCTCGACGTGCAGTTTCTTGAGCTCCTTCTCGTACGCCTTGGCCTTGAGCGGCTCGGCCGCATCCCGAGCCTTCCCTTTGTTCTTCCTCGGCATGGAGTCTCCTTCCCCTTTGGGCCTCCCGACGCCTCGCGCACGCCCGCCCTGTGGGGACGCTATCACTTCGGGGGCAGGAGTTTGGGTTAAGCTCCACGGCGCGAAAGGGGGCCGACCATGGTCCGACGGCTCGTTCTGACCGCACTCCTTGGCGCGGCGGCGGTGGCCGCTCGAGGGGAGGACGCCTGCACCGCGGCGGTCGCGCGCCTCTGCCCCCAGTCGCGCGGCGACCTCATCCTCCTCGGGTGCCTGCGCGCCCACGAGTCGGAGATCTCGAGCGCTTGCCCGGGGGACCTCGACGCGATCATGGCCAAGGCGCAGGAGATCGGCCAAAGCTGCGACTCCGACGTGCAGACGCTCTGCAAGGGCGTCCCGGCGGGCCAGGGCCGGGTCGCCGCCTGTCTACAGGCGAACGAGTCGAACCTGTCGACGAGCTGCCAGGCGGCGTTCAACGAGTGGCGGCTCATGCGCATGCGGCTCGTGGCCGCCTGTTCCGGGGACATCGGAAAGTTCTGCCAGATGGTGCCGGAGGGCGGCGGCCGGATCTACGGCTGCCTCAAGGCCCACGCCCGGGACCTCTCCTCCGACTGCCGGAGCGCGATGGAGAAGCTGTAGCCGCGCCTCAACTAGCCCGGGGCAGCCCGGTAGGCCTCGACCGCGTGTTCCAGGTCGAAGAACATCCGCGGACGCCCGAGGCGCGCGCCGAGGGGCGAACGTGCGACGCCGCCGTAGACCACGGGGTTGAGGGAGACGAGCCAGAGCTCGCAGCCCTGGGCCCGAAGCCGCTCCTCGGCGAGGGCGAGCATCCGTAGCGCCGAGTACTCGACGTCGAAGATCGCGCTGCAGTCGAGGGCCAGGACCCGGGGGATCGCAGGCTGTAGGAGCGACGAGACGAGGTCGATGATGCGCTCGGTGTTGCCGAAGAAGATCCGCCCCTCCACGCGAACCATGAGGAGGCCTCTGTAGGCCTCGTCCTCGGGGTGCTCGCTCGTGCGGCGCCGGAAGACGTTGGTCCCGGGCTTGCGCCGCACCTCGTAGACCGCCGGTCGGCTGGCCTGGTACCCGAGCGCCACGAGGGACGTGACCACCGCGACCAGGATGCCGCGGAGGGTTCCGAGAAGGAGGACCCCCGCAAAGGCGACCACCGCCCAGACGAACTCGGTCCGGCGGATGGCGAGGATGGCCCGGAACTCGGCGAGGCCGAGAAGCTCGACCGAGTACACCACCACGATGGCGGCGAGGACCGCCTGAGGCAAGAGCGACACCGCGGGCGCGAGGAAGAGCAGGGTGGCGAGCGAGGAGAGTCCCACGACCAGGCTCGCGAGGGGAGTCCGGGCGCCGGCCCGCAAGGTGACGAGGGTCTGGCTCGCCCCGCCTCCCGAGGGCATGGCGCCCAAAAGGCCGCCCAGCACGTTCCCCGCCCCGGTCGCGACCAGCTCGACGTTGGGGAGGGGCCGCTCCTGCCCGGCGACCGAGAAGGCCCGGGCGCTCGCGATCGACTCGGTGAAGCTCATGAGCGCGATGGCGATGGCGCCTGGCCACAAGCGCTCGAAGAGCGAGAACTGGGGCGCGAGGAACGGGGGAAGGCCCGCCGGGATCCGGCCGATGCTCTTCACCCCGAGCGCGGAGATACCGAAGAGGGCGCTCGCGCCGATGCCCAGAACAACCACCACGAGCGCAGCGGGGACCCGAGGCAGGGCGCGACGGAGGAGCACGAGGGCCAGGACCGCGGCGCCCCCGACGAGGAGCGTCGGGACCGAGGTCTCGGGAAGGGACCGTACCAGGGACAAGAGGTCGCGGAAGAACCCCACCTTCTCGATGTGGACCCCGATGAGCTTGGGGATCTGGTCCACGACGATGACCGCGCCGACGCCGGCCTTGAACCCGGCGAGGACGGGCTCGGAGATGAAGGTTGCCAGAAAGCCGAGGCGGAGGGCGGCGGCGGCGAGCAGTACCAATCCGACGAGCACGGACAGGGTCGCCGCGGCGGCGACGAGCGTTTCCGCCGAGGCGCCCGGGATCGCCTCCCCGAGCACCGAGCCCACCAGGATGGCGATGGTGGTCGTGGTGCTGACGCTCAGGACCCGGGACCGCCCCAGGGCGGCGTAGACGATGGGGGGGACGAGGGCAGTGGTGAGCCCGACCTCGACGGGCAGGCCGGCCACCGTGGCGTAGGCCATCGCCTTGGGGATGACCACCGCGGCCGCGGTGAGGCCCGCCACGAGGTCTAAGGGAAAGGCGGCGCGCTCGTACCCCGAAAGCCAGCCGAAAAGGAGCCGGGACCGGCGTTCCGGGGGCGCGCCGGTCGGGCTCTGGGCGGGAAGGCTCACGGCGTCTCTCCCGCTCCGGGCGGATGGCCGGGCGGCTTTGGGCTCGCCGGGCCGGGCTCGGGCCCCAGCTCGGCGACCCAGGCCTGGACCAGTGTGTAGCTCACCGCCAGAACCACCGGTCCGATGAAGAGGCCGATGACCCCGAAGGCGAGCAGGCCCCCGATGACGCCCGAGAGGATGAGCCACAGGGGGAGGGGCGCCCCTTTCCTGATGAGGATGGGGCGGAGGATGTTGTCGACGGTGAGAGGCGCCACGGAGAAGACGGCGAGAAAGACTCCCACGCCGGTCTGGCCCGAGACGAAGAGCCAGATGATGGCCGGGATGAGGATGAGCGCGGGGCCCACCTGCGCGACGCAGAGGACGAGGGCGACGGCGGTGAGGAGGCCGGCGTAGGGGACGCCGGCGATCGCGAGGCCGATCCCGGCGAGGCACGCCTGGACGACGGCCGTCACCATCACTCCCAGGGCCACGCTCCGGACCGCCTTGGCGGCGAGCACGGTCGCGTCCTCCCCCCGCTCCCCGGCGAGGCGGCGAAAGAACCGGCGGGCGGCGAGGGCGGAGGCCTCGCCGGTCGCGTACAGCACCGCGGCGATCCCCACGGTGATGACGAACTGGACCACCATGGCACCGAAGCTGCCGGCCTGGGTTGCGAGGACGTGGATGGCCCGGGAGGCGTAGGGCACGAGGGCGGTGCCCAAGCTTCCCAGGCCCCCGCTCCCTATCCGGTCCCACAGGGCCTTGAGCTTGGGGCCCAGAAGGGGGATCTTCCCCATCCATTCCGGAAGCGTGGGAAGGGCGGTCTGGCCGAAGGAGTGGAACAGTTCGATGACCCGGTCGGCGCTCGAGACGATGGTGGAGATCGCGAGGTAGAGCGGGACGACGATGACGGCGAGGAGGGCGACCGTCATCACGGCGACCGCGAGGCCTCGCCGCCCCCCGAACCACGACTGGAGGCGGACGAGGAGGGGCCAGGTGGCGACCACGATGGTCGTGGCCCACACGATGGCGGGGAGGAACGGCTTCAGGACGAGGAACGTCGCCGCGAGGAGGCCAAAGATGCTGATGACGGAGAGGGTGGTGCGGGAGAGGTCTCGAGCGGTGCCGGCGGTCGTCATCTGAACTCCCACTGGGGAACGGAGGTGCCGATCGGGTACGTCCGAGCGACGAGGCGCGATTCTACCGAGTAAGGATTGATCTCAGGCTCTCTGCGAAGGTTTGTCCCTCGGCGCGTCCCGTCCGGAGTCCTCGAGTCGCTTACCGGAGGTGGCGAGGCACTTGGCGACCTGACAATAGACGTTCGAACTGGGTCGCTTCGTTCGGGGGTTGCGGCGGGATTTCGCAGGAAGGCACGAGATGCCACAGGCTGAAGGTATTCACCGTTGGGGGTGAAGCCCGTGCCGATGACCCGATGCGGTTCCGTCGAAGCTGCCGACCAGAAGGGAGTCCCCCGATGCGTCGCTGCCGGCTCACGTGCTTACGGTTCTTCCTCGTCGCCTTGGCGGTTTCGAGCGCCGCACCGGCCCGCGCCATCCCGGCGTTCGCGCGCAAGTACGGAACGAGCTGCCTCACCTGCCATACCGTCTATCCGAAGCTGACGCCCTTCGGCGAGGCATTCCGGCGTAACGGTTACCGCTTTCCCGGCATCGACAGCGACTACGTGAAGCAGGAGACGGTGGCCCTGGGGCAGGAGGCGAACAAGAAGACCTTCCCCAACTCCGTCTGGCCGGCGACGATCCCGATCTCGGTGCCCATCGCGGTCGGGTTCAACGGCCAGGCGGCGGTCTACCCGGACCCCTCCGCCAGTGTCCCGCGGACCAACAAGGCTCAAGGTGGGGCGGCCACATTCTTCTCTTTGGACGATCTCGTGGCCGAGGGGCACCTCTGGGTTGGGGCGGCCCTCTCCGACACGACCACGGTCTGGGGTGAGATCACCTTGGCGAACGACGGGTCTCTTTCGGTGTAACTCCGATACTGACAAGTCCTCGTAGTCACGGTCAGTGCAACGCGATCACGTTGTCAGGAAGGGCCACCTCGCGCTTGTAGGTTGCACCCGGCATCTGCCAGGCCCGGTCGAAGCGGTCGCTCTGCGCCAGGGCCCGCGGCGTCAGGATGGCGTGCCCGCCGGCATGCCGCCACCTCATTCCCGACCTCTTCAGCCGCTGCGTCGCGAGCGTCTGGCACACGGCCTCCACCACGCCCGAGCCGATGGGGAGGTTCTGTGCCTTCATCTGGGCGTAGCGCATGCGGTGCCGGTTGTTCCGGAAGTAGCGCAGCTCCTTTCGCGATCTTCTTGCGGCCGGGGTGCTCGGATCCCTGCGATCCGAGGACGGTCTCGCCGCCCCCCGAGCCGGTGCCGCCGGTGAGGTAGGTGCCTTTGAGCCTGAGCGAGCCATCTTGGGCGCGCTCGTAGGCGAGGACGGCGTTCCCCGTCGCGCTGTCGGACATCGTGAACACCGCACCCGCCGCCTTTCGATCGAAGGCGCTCGCCTTTGGGGAGGCGGAGAGGGCGCAGAGGAAGGACATCGCCATCAGGGCGTTTCGCATGTGCTTTCTCCTTCGAGTTGAACCAGCAGAGCGGCGTACGTAAGGCCGCGGGAGGCCGTTTCGGTCTCGGGAGGGCTCGCCGGCAGATAGGCCGCCTCGCTCGGGTCCGCCCGGTCTATGGTTCGACCGGGACCGGGAGGCCGCGGTGGGGTACGGTGGTGCCGGAGAGAGCCGATGGGACCGGGACCGAGAAGGCCTCTCTTTGGTCCCGACGACGGAAGCGAGGGGTCCTCGAGATGAAGAGCCTCTTCGACTCAAGGCTAGAGGGTCTTCGCGCCCGGTGGAACCGTGGTCTCGCGGCGGCCCCGGGAAGGGCCGGCGTCGCTGGCGCCCGTGCGAGGCGGGGCGGCCGCCTTTGGGCTCCTTCACCGCCGCCTGAGAAACGCTCGGTCGGGCGCGGGAGCCACTGACGACACAACGGACGGGAGCGGAGCATGGCCTCGATCGGATTCTTCGGAAGGCTCGGGAACCTGTGGAAGGGATTTCTCTCTCTGTGGATCTCCGAGGAGGAGCGTAAGCACCCGGAGATCGCTTACGAGAACGCCATCAACTCGATGGTGGAGAAGTACTCGAGCCTGAAGCAGGCGACCGCCGCTCTGATCCGGCGCCGGGAGGAGCTGGACGGCCGTTTCGCCGCTCAGGCGCGCGAGCTCACCCAGGTGTCGGCGGACCTCGACACCGCGGTGGCGACGAACCAGGACGACCTGGCCCTCCTGCTCATCAAGAAGAAGCAGGCGCTCGAGGCGGAAGTGGCGAGCCTGAAGCGCGAGCTGGAGGAGGCAGGCAAGGAGGCCGGGGCCGCAAAGCAGTCCCTGCTCCAGGTTCAGGAGGAGATCCGGCGGCTCCGGGAGGAGAAGGACCGGATGATCGCGCGTCTCCGCAGCGCCGAGGCGAGGCTCCGCATCCAGGAGCAGCTCGAGGGGCTGTCGGTGGAGGCGGACGTGAGGGCCCTCGAGACCGTACGCGAGCACATCAAGAACCGGGTGGCGGAGGCGAGCCTCTCGAAGGAGCTCTCGGAGACGAGCCTAGACGCCCGGCTCTCCGCCCTGCGCACCCAGACCGGCGACGTCGCCGCCCGGGCGGAGCTGGAGCGGCTCAAGGCGGCCCGCGCGGCGGAGCCCGTCCAGAAGAAGACCCTGTAGGACGAGGTCCCCGTGCCCGAGCGTGCATTGCCCCCCTGGGCCGAGGAGCTTCGCCGCCGCTACCTAAGGGGCGAGGCCTGGCAGTTCTTGCTCCACGGAGCGGTCCACGACCTCGTGGCCCACCAGGGCCGGATCCTCACCGTCCCGGAGCTCCTCGCCGAGGTCCTGCTCGCGCCCACCAAGGACGTGGTGCTCCGCTACGACCTGTCGAGCGGCGTCGAGGTGGTGCGCGGGGACCGCTCCCAGGCGGCGCTCTCGAGGCTCGAGGGGCTGCGGGCGCCGCGGGAGGTCTTGCCCGCGCTGGAGCGGCTCCTCCTCTCCCGCGACCGGGTGGCGGTGGTGATCGAGTACGCCGAGGCGATCGCCCCCGCGGCCGAGACGTCGTTCTCCTCCGAGGCCGACCGGGCAGCGGTGATCGCTCTCCACCGCTGGTCGATGTCGCCGCTCCTCGAACGGGCGGACAACGTGGTGGTGCTGCTCGCGGAGAGCCTCGCCGAGCTCCACCCCCGGCTCGCGGCCAACCCGCGCACCGCCACCGTGCTCCTTCCCATGCCCGACCTCTCCGCCCGGGCGGAAGCCATCGCCCTGCTCGCGCCCCAGCTCGAGCCGAGGGTCTCGGCCCGGCTGTCCGTGGCCACCGCCGGGCTGAAGCTCCTCCAGGTGAAGGCGCTCCTCCTTCGCTCTCCCGAGGAGGCGAAGGGCGCGCCTGCAGAGGACGGCGACCCCCTCCTCGGCGAGGTGGCTCGTCGCAAGAAGGAGATCATCGAGCGCGAGTGCGTCGGTCTCGTCGAGCTGCTCGAGCCCCAGCACGACTTCTCCGCGGTGGGCGGCCTGGAAGAGGTCAAGGCCGAGCTCCGGGGCATCGCCGAGAGCCTGCGCGCCGGTCAGGTGGCCCGCTGTCCCCTGGGGATCCTCTTCACCGGCCCCATGGGCACGGGGAAAACGTTCGTCGCCGAAGCCTTCGCCCGCGAGGCCGGGCTCCCCGCCCTGAAGATGAAGGGCTTCCGCTCCAAGTGGGTGGGCGCCACCGAGGCCAACCTGGAACGGATCCTGGCCGTGGTCCGGGCCATGGGGCCGGTGATCGTGATCATCGACGAGGTCGAGCGCACTCTGGGAGGCGAGGAGGGCGAGTCGGACGGCGGGACGTCCTCGCGGGTCATCGCCCGGCTCAAGGAGTTCATGGCCGACCCACAGATCCGGGGCCGGGTGGTCTTCGTGGTCATGACGAACCGCCCGGACAAGCTCGACGCCGATCTGAAGCGGGCCGGCCGCCTCGACCGGAAGATCCCCTTCTTCCCCCCGCAAGACGCCCTGGAGGTGGAGCCGGTGCTCCTCGCGCTCCTTTCCCGTCACGGGATCGCTCACGCCCTCGACTTCCCCCGCGATCGCGCGGTGGCCTCGGCGCCCTTGTCCGGCTACTCCCAGGCGGAGATCGAGCAGGTGGTGCTCCTCGCCGGCGAGCGCGCGGCCGGGGGCCTTGTCTCCTCGGCCCACCTCGTCGAGGCCATCCGGGACTTCTTGCCCAGCCGGGATCGCGACATGCTCGACTACATGGAGCTCGTCGCGGTCTTCGAGGCCTCGAATCGCCGGCTCTTGCCGCGCCGCTGGGCCGGTCTCGACACCGAGGCACTGCAAGAGAGGCTCATGGCCTTGCGTGCGCGGGTCGGCGCCCGGCGGTGAGCGACCTTCCGAGGGAACGCTCCTTGTCGGGCAGAGCGCGCCGCCCGGGGGACGCTTGCCCGGTCCGTCGGGTGTCGGCCTCGATGGGGATGGTCCTGCCGTAAGCACACCCACGAACGCGCTGGCGCACGCGACCGGCCGAGCGACTACGGGGGACGTGATGAGGAGCGGACTCGTCACCGGAGGGCTTGGCCTCGCGGTGGTCGCCGCGGTGGCGATGTGGGGGTCGGGCGATAGGGGACGCCCCGGGCGGAGCCTCGAGCGCAGAGGATGGAGCCCAGGGCCGGACTGCCGTACACTCGGGCCCATGACGCGCCGGCCCGAGCCCGACCCCATCGCGCGGCTGCCGATCTTATTCGAGGTCGGAGCCCACAAGGTGACCGTGACCCTGGGCGCGAACTGGAGCTGGTCCTGCACGGTCGACGGTGCGCCTGTGGAGGGCTGGTTCATGACGCAGGTCGAGGCCTGGGAGGCAGGAGTCCACCAGGCCGACCGGCTCGATCGCGCTTCCGACGGCCAAAGGGGACTTTAGGCCCAGGGCGTTCTGGTTCCAGGCCAGGTGCCCGGGTGGGGCTACGGGTCGGGCGTCCAGCCTTTGGGGTGCGCGGGAAGGCGAGGGAGCCCTCGGGTCGGCATCCCGGAGTGCCGCAGGCGCGAGGTGAGGCCTTCTCGGGGCCGTACCCCGAGTCGATTCAGGTTCTTCCGGGGGCCCCGGTGCGGTCCGCGCGAGCCCGTTGACGGCAGCGCAGGGGCGGCCGAATACTTCGCGCAATCAATTGCGCAATCGTCTTTCTCGCGGGACTCCGCCTTTGGCGGAAGAACGATGGTCACCATCCACGACGTGGCGCGGCGCGCCGGGGTCTCGGCCTCGACGGTCTCGCACGTCGCGAACAGGACCCGCTTCGTCCCCGAGGGGACGAGGGCGCGGGTGTCGGAAATCATCGCGGCGCTCGGGTACCGGCCCAATCGCCTGGCGCGTCCCTTGCGGCGGGGGCAATCGCACACCCTCGGGCTCATCCTCCCCGACAGCGCGAACCCCTTCTTCGCCGAAATCGGCCGGGAGCTCGAGACGAGCGCTTTCGAGGCCGGCTTCAGCGTCGTCCTGTGCAACACCGAGAACGACCGGGAGGAGGAACGACTCTACGTGAACGTCCTGACCCGGAACCAGGTCGACGGGATCCTCCTCGTGGCTGCGGGCGACCAAAGCGACGCCCTCCGCGGGTGAGTGGGGGACGGGCTTCCCCTCGTCACCCTCGACCGGGAGGCCTCCCGGCCCAGGCTCGACTCGGTCATCGCCGACCACCTGAGCGGGGGCTCATCGCCACCCGCCATCTCCTCGCCCTCGGCCATCGTCGCATCGCCTGCATCGCCGGGCCGGCGGGGCTCAGTTCGAGCGCCCAGAGGCTGGCCGGATACCGACGAGCCATGGAGGAGGCCGGGGTCCGGGTGGTGGAGGACGAGGTGCGGCAGGGCGACTTCCACCCGGAGTCGGGCTGGGCGGCCGCCCCCCGACTGCTGCGCGGGCCGCCCGTCCAGCTCACCGGGGACGTTGCGGTCCGTGGGGCGATCCCGGCTCGGAGTAGGCGGGCGTCCTTTTAGAACCGTCTCGACAGCCTGAGCTCGAAGCCGCCCGGAACAACCGCAAGAGCGGGTCGGCCAGGTCTCCCTGTTGGGGTCGGGCGAACCCTGGGTCCTTCCGGGGCGAGGAAACGCCCGGCCCACTTCCCCTTACCTCGAGAAAGTGGCGAGCGTTCCTCGCCGTTTGACCGCGCTCCCCGCGGGTCGTCGAACGGATCGGTCCTTGCTCGAAGGGGGAAGTGAGCGCTGCAGACGCGGCGCACGGAGGTCTTGCCCATGCGTCTCTTACTTGCCTCGGTTCTTCTCGTCGCCCTCGCCGGTGGCGCCGCCGCCGCAGACGAACGAGCCACCACCAAGGAGGCGGAGCTTCTCGTGAAGAAGGCGATCGACTACTACCAGAAGAACGGCAAGGACAAGGCGTTCGCCGCCTTCAGCGATCCGCAGGGTCCGTTCGTGTTCCGGGACCTCTACATCGCGGCCTACGACTTGAACGGCAAGTGCGTGGCGCACGGTCAGAAGAAGGAGCGGATCGGGAAGAACCTCCTCGCCGACAAGGACCCGGACGGCAAGGCGTTCGTGGCGGAGCGCATCGAGGTGGCGAAGGAGAAGGGGAGCGGCTGGCAGGAGTACAAGTTCATGAACCCCGCCACCAAGCAGGTCGAGCAGAAGGTGGCCTACTTCGAGCGGGTCGACGACTTCGTGATCGCCTGCGGGGCCTACCGGAAGTGAGGGGGCGAGTTCGCCCCTACCAGATCTCGCAGCGATCGGCCCGGACCATGCGGTCGCCGGGCTGGCAGTCGAACGCCTCCCGGAACGCGGGCAGGTTCGAGAGCGGGCCGTTCACGCGCCAGCGGCCGGGGGAGTGGGCATCGGTGACCACCCGCAGGCGGGCGTTCTCGGGGCGGACGAGCTCGCACCAGGCCTGGGCGTGGGCGAGGAAGAACTGCTGCTCGGCGGTGAACCCCGCCACCGGCGCCTCCGGCGGCTGGGACGCCCGGGAGGCGCGGTAGGCCTCGAAGGAGAGGGAGAGGCCCCCCAGGTCGGCGATGTTCTCGCCCAGGGTGAGCTCCCCGTTGACCGGGAGGTCGTCGACCGCGAGGTAGCCCGAGAACTGGCGTTTCAGGCAAGCGGCCCGGTCCACGAACTCCTCCTCCACCGTCGGCGTCCACCAGTCCGAGAGGTTGCCCTGCCCGTCGTACTGTCGCCCGTGGTCGTCGAAGCCGTGGGTGAGCTCGTGGCCCATGATGAGCCCGATGGCCCCGTAGTTGACCGCGTCGTTGGCCCCCTCGGTGAAGAGGGGGGGCGCGAGGATGCCGGCGGGGATGACGATCTCGTTCAGGACCGGGTTGTAGTAGGCGTTCACCGTGGGCGGGGTCATGTGCCACTCTTCCCGGTCGAGAGGCTTACCGATCTGACTGAGCCGCCGGTGCTCCTCGAAGGCGCGGGCGCTGCGGACCGAGCCGTAGAAGTCCCCCCGCCGGAAGAAGAGGCCCTTGTAGCTCTGCCAGACGTCGGGGTAGCCGATCTTGGGCTCGACGGCGGCGAGCTTCTCTTCGGCCCTGTCGCGGGTGGGCGCGTCCATCCACTCCCGGGTGAGGAGCCTTCGGCCCATGGCCTCCCGGACGGTCTCCACGAGCCCGCGCGCCTCGGTGCGGGCCTCCGCCCCGAAGTAGCGGCGCACGAAGGCCTGCCCCAGCGCTTGGC
Organism: Anaeromyxobacter sp.; assembly: GCA_035686075.1. Classification (GTDB taxonomy): domain Bacteria; phylum Myxococcota; class Myxococcia; order Myxococcales; family Anaeromyxobacteraceae; genus Anaeromyxobacter. Next base: position 144,172 of record DASRZU010000035.1, on the reverse strand, counting down.
CGACGAGCTCGTCGGTGAGCTCCGCGCAATGCCGCCACCGCTCGGGCATGGCCTTCTCGCCGCCGAAGTGGCGGACGCGGAACCAGAACGCCTCCTCGGAGAGGGCCTTGGGGAGCGCCCGGGCCGCCGCCGCCTCGGAGAGGACGTGCCAGCGGAGGTAGGCCCGCCAGCTCTCGGGGGGAAGGCGGCGAACGAGCTCCTCGATCTCGGTCAGCATCGCCGGGGTGGTGGTGCTGAACGCCTCGACCCCGGCGGCGCCGACGGCCGAGAGGTATCGGTCCCAGTCGAACCCGGGCACGGCCCGGCGCAGACCCTCGAGGTCCACCCGGTTGTAGGTGCGGACCGGGTCACGCATCTCTGCCCGGGTGAAATGTGAGCGCGCCAGTTCCGACTCCACCCCCAGCACCGCCCGCGCCTCGGCGGCGGCCCGGTCGGGCGGCTCTCCCGCGAGGCCGAACAGCCTCTCGACGTACCCTAGGAAATCCTCCCTCAGGCTGACGCTCCGGGGGTCCTCCTTCAGGTAGTAGTCGCGGTCGGGGAGGGTGAGGCCGCCCTGCCGCAAGACCCCGATCACCTGGCTCGAGTCACGGGCGTCGGGGGCCGAGGTGAGCGTGAAGAGCGGGAACACCGCCCGCCGGTGGAGGCGGCCCACCGCGGCGGAGAGCCCGCCCGCGTCCTTCACCCCTTCGAGCGCCTTCCACTCGGCCCGCAGATCGGAGAGGCCGTTCCTCTCGATCCGCTCCTCGTCCATGCAGCCGGCGTAGAAATCGCCGAGGAGCTCCCCGTATCGGTCGGAGGGATCGGCCTCTCCGGCGGCCGCCTGCTCCAGGATCTCCCGGAGGCGGGCCATTCTCTCCTCGGTCATGACGTTGAAGGAACGAGTCCAGCGCGAGCGGTCTTTCGGGATCTCGGTCCGCGAGAGCCAGCCGTTGCAGGCGAAGGCGTAGAAGTCGTCGCAGGGGTTCACCGAGCGGTCGATGATGTCCGGGTCGATCCCGGGAAATGCGGGGGGTGGGGCGTAGGCGGGAGCCTTCGGGGGCGGCGCGGGAGAAACGGGCGGCTCGGCCGGAGGTGGGGCCGGGGCGCGGGAGGAGGCGCAGGCGAGGAGGAGGGCGAGGGGGGCAGCGAGGAAGGTGCGCATCAGCCGCGCATCTTGACACGGCCCGAGCTGCCGCGCTCTAGAGGGCTCGAAGGAGCGGCGCCAAGCTACGGGGTCGTGGTGATGCTCGGGTCGAGATCCCGGAGCGCTTTAGCGATGTCGTTCGTCCCGGTCCGCGTGAGGTCCTCTCTCGTATAGACCACCACGGGAGAGACGGTCGCCGGGAGGCCGTTCCGCATCGAGACCGCCTGCGGGATCCGGGAGCCGGTGACGACGATCCGCTCGACCGGTCTAGCGGCCGTCGTGCCCTCGTCCGCGCTTCGCGACGGTGCGTGGGCGCACCCCACGGAGGCCAGCGCCCCGAGGAGGAAGAACCGCTGCCATAACCCTCTGGTCGAGCGAGCCATGGATACCCCCTGCTTCTCAATCTCTAACCGGCCCCGCCGCCCCGGGTAAAGCCGAAGAGGGGTAAGGAGGGCGGGGCGGCTCGAGGTTGCCCTCGAAGGGTGGCGGGACTAGGAGTGGCACCCATGCTCACTCGAAAGCTCGGTCGGAACGGACCCTTGCTCCCCGCTCTCGGGCTCGGCTGCATGGGGATGTCGGATTTCTACGGGACCGCCGACGAGGCGGAGAGCCGCGCCACCATCCGCGCCGCCCTCGATGCTGGGCTCTCGCTCCTCGACACGGGCGACTTCTATGGGATGGGGCACAACGAGCTTCTCATCGCCCAGGCCCTGGAGGGCGTGCCCCGGGACCGGGTCTTCATCGCCGTGAAGTTCGGGGCGCTCCGGGAGCCGGGTGGCGGGTGGGTGGGCTTCGACTCCCGGCCGGCGCACGTCAAGAACTACCTGGCCCAGACCCTGAGGAAGCTCAGGACCGACCACGTCGATCTCTACCAGCCCTCCCGGGTCGATCCGGCCGTCCCCATCGAGGACGTGGTCGGGACCATCGCCGACCTGAAGAAGGCGGGTTTTGTCCGCCACGTGGGGCTCTCCGAGGCAGGCCCCGAGACGCTGCGGCGGGCCGCCAAGGTCCATCCCATCGCGGAGCTCCAGGTAGAGTACTCGCTCATGAGCCGGAGCGTCGAGGCGCGCGTTCTTCCGGCGTGCCGAGAACTGGGCATCGCCGTGACCGCCTACGGCGTCCTCTCCCGTGGGCTACTGGGCGGGCGAATCGGGTCGGCCGGGCCGGACCGGCCGCGCGACGGCCGAGGTCGCTTCCCCCGCTTCCAGGGCGACAACCTCCGGGCGAACCTTCTCCTGGTGGAGGCGCTCAAGAAGGTCGCGGCCGAGATGGGAGCGACACCATCGCAGCTCGCCATCGCCTGGGTGCTCTCCCGCGGAGAGGACATCATCCCGCTCGTCGGGGCTCGCCGCCGCGAGCAGCTCAACGACGCCTTGCGCGCCCTGGAGCTCCGGCTCTCCCCGGCCGACCTGGAGCGCATCGAGGCTGCGGTCCCGGCCGGGGCGGTGGCGGGGACCCGGTATGACGCTCAAGGGATGGGGCTCCTCGACAGCGAACGGGGGTGAGCCGGTTCATTCGAACCCCTCGAGGTATTCCTCGAGCCGGTCGATGAGCCGCCCCCGCTCCGGGGGGTCGAGGAAGGCGGCCTCGAGGCTATTGCGGGCGAGGCGGACCGCCTCGGTGGCGCCCAGGCCGAGCGTCTCGACGACCTCCGTCAGGTTCTTGTGGAGGTAGCCGCCGAAGTAGGCGGGATCGTCGGAGTTCACGGTCGCCACCACCCCGGCCTCGAGAAGCCGGGGGAGGACGTGCTCGTCGAGCCGGTCGAAGACCCGGAGCCGCACGTTGGAGAGCGGGCAGACCGTGAGGGGGACACGCTCCTTGGCGAGCCGCGCGACCAGGGCGGGGTCCTCGAAGCACCTCACGCCGTGGTCGATCCGTTCCGCCCCGAGGGCGTCCAGGGCGCTTTGGACGTAAGCGGCCGGCCCCTCCTCGCCGGCGTGGGCGACGACGCGGAAGCCGAGCTCTCGGCAGCGGGCGAACACGCGTGCGAACTTCTCGGGCGGGTGGCCGCGCTCGCTGGAGTCGAGCCCGACGCCGAGGATCCGGTCCCGGTGGGGGAGCGCCTCCTCCAGGGTCTCGAACGCGTCCGTCTCGGGCAGGTGACGGAGGAAGCAGAGAATGAGAGCGGCGGAGACGCCCAGGCTCTGTGCCGCAAGGCAGGCGCCATGGAGCCCGTCGAGCACGGCGGCGAGGGGGACGCCGCGCGCGGTGTGGGTCTGGGGGTCGAAGAAGATCTCGGCCCGAACCACCCCTTCCTTCGCCGCTCGCCTGAGGTAGGCCATGGCGAGGTCGTGGAAATCCCGGGCGGTGCGGAGCACCGCGGCCTGGGCGTAGTAGAGGTCCAAGAACGACTGGAGGTCCCTGAAGTCGTAGGCGGCCCGCAGAGCCTCCACGCTTGGGTAGGGGAGCGCCACCCCGTTCCGGGCCGCGAGGGCGAAGGAGAGTTCGGGCTCGAGGGTCCCCTCCACGTGGAGGTGCAGCTCCGCCTTGGGCAGGCCGGCGAGGAAGGCCGATAGACGCTCGCGGGGGACGTCGCGCAGGAGAGCCTCCGGCGGGCGGTGTGGGCCCGCGCCCTCGATCGTAACACCGTCGGCCCGGGGACCGCGGATCATCCCGGCCGCCTCGCAGAAATCCTGGTGCCGCTTCCTGCTCTCCGGGTACCCTATCCCGATAGGATGTCGCTCCCCCGAGCTCCCGAGCCGACCCCTCCGCCGCCCGCCGAGGTCGAGCCCGACGAGGTCGCGCGGCTCTGCGTGAAGACTGCGGTGGTGCTCGTGGAGCACGGGGCGGAGAGCGCGCTCGTCGAGACCCTGGCCCGCCGCCTCGGCCTCTCGCTCGGCGCCGAGACCGTGGAGGCGGGCATCCTCGCGAACTGCATCGTCCTCACCACGAGGCTGAAGTCGGCGGAGGTGACGTTCCTGCGCCGCACCGTGGATCGCGGCATCAACATGCAGGTGGTGGTGGAGGTCCAGCGGGCGGTGCTCTCGGTGGAGAGGGGCGAGCTTCGTGCCGCCGGCTACCACGAGCGCCTGGAGGGGATCGTCCCCTTGCGCTACCCCCGCTGGCTCGTGTCGCTGGCCATCGGCCTCTCCTGCGCGAGCTTCGCTCGCCTCGCCGGGGCGGACTTTACCGGCTGTGGAGTGGTGGTGGTGGCGAGCGCCGTGGCCCAGTACCTCCGGCTGCAGGTGGCCCGGCTCCACTTCAGCCCGGTGGTGGGCTTCTTCCTCACGGCCTTCGTGGCCACCTCGGTGGCGGGGCTGGGGGAGGTCTACGGGGTGGGAAAGACGCCCACCATCGCCCTCGCCTCCTGCGTCCTCCTCCTCGTGCCCGGGTTCCCCCTCATCAACGGGGTCTCCGACCTCGTCAAGGGGTACATGAACATGGGGATCGCGCGGCTCGCCTTCGCCCTCCTTCTCGCGGCGGCCTCGACCGCGGGGATGCTCCTCGCGGTGAGCGTCTGGGGCCTGTGGGGGCTCTCGTGACCGTATTCCTCGAGTTCCTCCGGCATGCCGCGCTCTCCGCCATCCCGGCGGTGGGGTTCGGGATGTCGTTCAACGTTCCCGTCCGGGTCCTGGGCTATTGCGCGCTCGGGGGGGCTCTTGGGCGAGGGCTCAGGTACCTCCTCGTCACCGCCGGGCTTCCCCTCGCCTGGTCCACGCTCCTCGCCGCGGCCGCGGTGAGCTGGGTCGGCGTGTGGGCCGCGCAGCGCCTCCACGCTCATCCCAAGGTGTTCACGGTGGCGTCGGTGATCCCCATGATCCCCGGAGTCCCCATCTACACGGCTCTCATCGCGCTCATCCAGATTCAGCGGGGGGGCCTCACCGACGAGCTCCTCGCCAAAGCGGTGACCGCGGGCCTCGATGCGGCGTTCATCGTCGCCGCCCTGGCGGTCGGCCTGGCCGTCCCCGGCCTGTTCGTCTACCGCAGGCGCCCCGTGGTGTGAAAAGGGACCGCTGACCTCCAGGAAGGGGGCACCGCCCGGGGCGCCCGCTTCCAGCGAGAGGGCGGTCCAGGTGAAGCTGCCGTGCATGTCCACGAGGGAGTCGAGCTACATCCACGGCATTTCGCCCGAGGAACAGGCGCGCCTCGGCCGTCTGAACGAGCTTCTCAACCTGGCCTCCCTGAAGGAGCTTTCCCTCGGCGAGGGCGATCTCGTCCTCGACGTCGGCGCCGGTCTCGGGCAGTTCTCGAGGGCGATGGCGCGCGCCGCCCGCCGGCCGGTGGTCGGGGTGGAGCGGAGCAGCGAGCAGATCGCCGAGGCGCTGCGGCTCGCCCGATCCGAGGGCGAGGCCGAGCTCATCGACCTGCGCCAGGGCGACGCGACCGCGCTCCCCCTCACCGCGGAGGAGCGTCGCTCCTTCGACGTCGCGCACGCGAGATTCCTGCTCGAGCACGTGCGCGAGCCTCTCCGCGTCGTGCGCGAGATGGTGGGGGCGGTCCGGCCGGGAGGCCGGGTGGTGCTCGCCGACGACGACCACGACCTGATGAGGCTCTACCCCTCGCCCCCCGGCCTCCACGAGGTCTGGGAGGCGTTCGTGCGGGGCTTCGACCGGCTGGGCAATGATCCGTTCGTGGGCCGCCGCCTGACCGGCCTGTTGCACGGGGCCGGGGCGGTTCCCTCCCGCATCACCTGGGTGTTCTTCGGAGGCTGCGCCGGGGAGTCGAGCTTCCGGATCGTCTTCGACAACTTCATCGAGGTGCTCCGGGGAGCACGCGACCCGATCCTGGGTGCGGGGATCGAGCCCGCACAGTTCGAGGCGGCCCTGGAGGCGCTCGATGCCTTCGCGCTCCGGCCCGACGCGGCCTTCTGGTACGCGATGGCCTGGGCGGAGGGTCGGGTTCCTTGAGGGAGCCCGGCGGCGAGCCGACTTCGCCGGAACAAAGAGTTTCCCCCTGGCGCAGTCGAACCGGGTAAGGAACTGCTCATGCAACCCGCGAGTCGCCGGTGGAGGGCCGTCGACGATGTGTCGAGGCTGTTACCCGAGCGATCTGCTACGTACGAGCTCGGCCAAGAGGGCAGCAGGGGTGAGCTTGTCGATCGTGGGGTCGGCCAGGCCGGTCAGGGCGTCGTACAGCTTGCCCTCCGGGTCGGCAATCTCGACGCCGTTCAGGTTCAGGAACACGATCGCCGCGAGGAGCCCGGTGCGCTTGGTGCCGGTCACTTCGCGAGCTTCCGGAGGGTCGGGTCGTGGGCGGCCATCGCTCGCCGCACGGCGGCGGTCACCTTCGCGCGGCGGCCACTCCGGATAGGCTCGATGATGAGCCGCTCCCCGTCGGTGCGCAAGTCGAGCTCGGTCTCTCGGTCGATCTCCAGGAGCTCGAGGATAGGCTTCTCGATGACGATGCCGAGGCTGTTGCCAATGGCGGAGAGCTTCTTGCGCATCGGGTTGTGCTCCGTTATTACAACTGTATAACCCTCGATCGCTTCCTGCGCAACCGCCTCTATTCCCCTTGGCGGCCTCGAGTCGGTGGCGAGAGGGTTCAGGGCCTCCCGAGGTAGGCACGGGTCTCGTACTCCAGGGTGACGTGCCCCCCGTCCGCGGTTCGGTCGAAGAGCCGAACGAGGGCTTGGAGCATCGCCTCGTGCCCGGGTCGGCCGGGAGCGGGCGTGTACGAGGACGAGAGAAGCCGGGCCCGCAGGGCATCCAGGTCGAGGACCTGGCGGTTCTCGAAGCTTTGGGCGGCGCGAAACCCGGGCCCGAAGAAGGCCCGCATCCGGTCCGGCTCCGGGTATCGCTCTGCCACGGCGGCGTAGTCGGTCGAGTACCGGCGGAGCAGCTCTTCGTAGCCCGCGAGGAATGCCGTTCCGGCCGTCCGACGGGCGTTAAAGACCACGAGGGCGAGGCCGTAAGGGCGAAGGATGCGCCGCCACTCGAGCCGCACCGCCTCGGGGTCGAACCAGTGGAACGCCTGCGCGGCGACCACGAGGTCCGCGCTCGCGTCCCCGAGCGAGGTCGCCTCGGCGGTGCCCTCCACCGCCCGGAAGCGGGAGTTCTCCGCGAGCGCTTCCACGCACGCGGCGCGCATGGCGGCGTTCGGCTCCACGGCGACGACCGCGTGCCCCGCCTCGAGGAAGAGGCGGGAAGAGATGCCCGTCCCAGCTCCCACGTCGACCACGAGCCATGGTGGACCGACACGGTGCACGCCGCTCAGCCATTCGAGAAGGGCGGCGGGATAACCGGGCCTCGCCCGGACGTAGTCCTTGACCCGATCGGTGAAGCGCCCGGTGGAGTCGAGGGAGGCCAACGCCGGTACACATTAGTGCGGGGCCGGCCAGCCTGCACTCTTGGGTCGCAGAGCCGATCGGCTCGTCGGCTCAAGGGAATCGGAAAGCGTGTTCCGAAGCGGCGGACCCCCTCCTCACGGTCGGCAGCTTACATGTGCGCCAGAGCGCCCCTTTCGCCGACTCTCCCGAGCTCTTCTCTCTTGCTTTGCGGTGGGCGCTCCTCTCCGAGTTCACTTGTCCGGCCGCTCACGAGTGAGGGAAGGTCTCTAGATGCTGGGCGCGCGACTGGGGGGGAAGGTTACAACCAGGCGGTGAAGGAGCCCGTCTCCGTTCTCGTCGTGTCCGCCGACCCGTTGGCGCGTTCTGGGCTCTCGGCGCTCGTGGCGGCCACGGAGGAGCTCATCCTTGCCGGCGAGGCGAGCCCGCGCGAAGCGGCGCGCCTCGAGGGGGGCGTAAGGCCCGGAGTGATCCTGTGGGACCTGGGGGGCACGGTGCCGTCCGTTCTCGGTGCTGGGCCCTGGGACGCTTCGCGTCCGCCCGTGGTGGCGCTCGTTGGCGACCCGAGGCAGGCGGGGGACGCCCTTCGGGCCGGAGCGAAGGGGGTGATCTCGCGGAGCGCTGGGCGGGAACTCATCGAGGCCGCGGTCGGCTGTGCGGTCTTGGGTCTGACGGTGCTCGATCCGGAGCTGGCCGGGTCATACCTCCGCGCCCCGGAAGCCTCCGGCGAGACCGAGCCGCTCACCCCAAGGGAGCGGGAGGTCCTGGCGCTGCTCGCAGAGGGGCTCGCCAACAAGGCCATTGCGGCGAGGCTCGGGATCTCGGAGCACACGGCCAAGTTTCACGTGAACGCGATCCTTTCGAAGTTGGGCGTGGACTCGCGGGCGGAGGCCATCGTGCGAGCGGCGCGGCTCGGGCTGGTCGTCCTGTGAGGCGGCCTGGCGATCTCGTAAACCGGCCGTCCTCGAATCGAGTGATAGGAGAGATCCCCCTGAGGGGAGGCGTGGGCCGGGGGCCGGATTCCCACCACTCGCGAAAGGCGGGACGGCGAAGCTTTAACCCTTGACCACCTTTCTCACCCCTCGGTTCACGAGCCAGCGAACCACCCGGTCGCGCTGGTCGCCCTGCAAAACGAGGGCACCACCCTCGACGCCCCCGCCGCAGCCGAGAGCGCGCTTGAGATCGTCCGCGAGGAGCTGAAGAGCGACCGGATCGAGCTCGAGCTTCTCGACCACGGTCGCCTCCTTGCCTCGGCGGCCCTTCCGCTCGAGCCGAACGACCGCCCTCGGCGGAGGCGTCCCGATGGCTTCCTTCCCCGGCGCCTCGGGCTCCACCTGTTGTTGCCCTGTCGGGAGACGGTCGCGTAGCGACGCGAACGCATCGTTGAAGGGTCTCTTCGGCCCCTGTTCGGGCTCGGGTCTGCGCCGGGTCATGGCTGCCTTCCCCGCGTGCCGCATCCGGCCGGCCCGGCCTCCCTCCCGAGGGCCCTCGCGAGCCAGTCGCTCTGCGCGAGCCCATTCCCTTTGGAAGGCCCAGGGGGTGCCGCTCGGGCGGCGAGCGCCAGAGGCTGTGCCACGGGTGTGAGAGTCGTGGTCACGGGGCGCTGTTGCCGTTGCCCGTTTGGGGCGAGGGATGGGTGGCTCGCGCCGAACGGAGCTGGCAAGCGCGGGGAAGGCGTCGCTCGCGCCTCATCGCGGGCGGAGGGGCCGCGGAGCGGAAGAGACGCTCTCGCTCCATCCCTTCCCCCTCCGGTCCCGGCGAGACGAATGTGTCGGCTCGTGTCCCGAGCCCTGCCGCCGGAGATCGAGTGGTCTTTGTCCCCAAGCAAGCGCGGGGCGGAGCACGCCCTGGCCTTATATCGCGGCCGGTCGACGCGGCGTGCGGCCGAAAGGACCCCGATGCAGGACTCTGAGGTCGAGCTCGCGCTCGCACAGGCACGGAAGAACACCGCCGTCCACCTCGACGAGCTGAGCCAGCTCGTGCGGATCCCGAGCGTATCGTTCCCCGGCTTCCCGGCGTCCGAGGTGGCCCGGAGCGCCGAGGCCGTGGCCGAGCTCCTCAGACGGCGCGGATTCGAGGCGGTGGAGGTCTTCCACCTCGAGGGTGCCCACCCCTACGTCATCGGAGAGCGGATCGAGAGCCCGTCGGCGCCGACCCTTCTCCTCTACGCGCACCACGATGTCCAGCCGGCCGGCAACCTGGAGCTGTGGCGCTCGCCTCCCTTCGAGCCGGTGGAGCGGGAGGGCCGGCTGTACGGTCGGGGAACCGCGGACGACAAGGCCGGCATCCTGGTTCACGCCGCGGCGGTCGACTCCTTCGTCCGCGGGGCGAAGAAGCTCCCCTTAAACGTGAAGATGGTGGTGGAGGGGGAGGAGGAGATCGGCTCGGAGCACCTGTCCCGCTTCCTGGACGAGCAGGGGCAAAGGCTCTCCGCCGACGCCATGGTGCTCACCGACACGGGGAACGTGGAGGTGGGCGTTCCCTCGATCACCGTGGGGCTGCGGGGGCTCGTCACGGTGGACGTCGAGGTGCGCGCGCTCGAGCAGAGCGTCCACTCGGGGGTCTGGGGCGGGCCGGTGCCCGATCCGGCCATGGCCCTTTCCCGGATGCTTTCGGGGCTGGTGGATGGAGAGGGCCGGATCGCCATCCCCGGGCTGACGCGCCGGGTCCGCCCCTTGAGCCGCGAGCAGCGGGAGGCCGTGGCCGCGCTCCCCGTGACGGTGGACGACTTCCGGCGGCAGGCGCGCCTTCGCCCCGGGGCCCGGCTTCTGGGCGAAGGGCATCCCCTCGAGGTGAGCTGGTGGCAGCCGGCGCTGTCCGTGAATGCCATCCAGGCTTCCTCGCGGCGCGAGGCTCGCAACATCGTCAACGACGCCGCCTGGGCCCGGGTGGGCATCCGGCTGGTCGCGGGCATGGACCCGATCGAGGTCCGGGACGGGCTGGTGCGGGCCCTCGAGGCTTCGGTCCCCTGGGGGCTCGAGGTCTCGTTCAAGTGCGAGGTGGGAGGACGGCCCTGGGCCACAGACGTGTCGCATCCGGCCTTCGGTGCCGCATTCCGGGCGCTGGAGAAGGGCTACGGGCGGCCCGCCCTGGCCATCGGCTGCGGCGGGTCGATCGGGTTCGTCGAGCCGTTCGCTCGGGCGCTGGGCGGGGTGCCTGCGCTGCTCATCGGGGTCGAGGATCCGGCCTCGAATCCGCACTCCGAGAACGAAAGCCTGCACCTCGGCGATTTTCAGAAAGCGATCCGCAGCGCCATCCATCTGTACTGCGAGCTCTCGCAGGTACTGCGGCGCTGAGCGAGGCTTTCTTCCCTGGGAGCGTGCGGGGAGCGGCCCGCCGCGCGGAACCCGGCCGATGGGCCGGGAACTCCCTCGCCTGTTATGATGGCGGACCGGGTATGGGCCGGCTCCAAGGCCTGCCCCCCGGCGACACCGGAGAGGTAGACATGGCCCAAAGCAAGCAGACCTCGGTGGCGCAGGCGGCGGAGGCGCGGGCGCTGGAGCGCGCCCGGGACCTGCCCAACTCCCGCACCGCCGGCGACCCGGACAGCCTGAAGCGGGCCTTCGCCGACCACCTCCAGTACTCGCAAGGCAAGGACGAGCACTCCGCCACCGCGCTGGACCGCTATTTCGCCGTCGCCTACGCGGTCAGGGACCGGATGATGCGGCGCTGGATCCAGACCCAGCAGCGCTACTACAAGCAGGACGCCAAGCGCGTCTACTACCTGTCGCTCGAGTTCCTCATGGGCAAGGCGCTCGAGAACAACCTCCTGAACCTCGGCCTGTACGACGGGATGCGGTCCGCCCTCAAAGACCTCGGGATCGATCTGTTGGACCTCGTCACGCAGGAACCGGACGCCGGGCTCGGCAACGGGGGCCTGGGCCGGCTCGCGGCTTGCTTCCTCGACTCCCTCGCCACCCTCTCCATCCCGGCCTACGGCCAGGGCATCCGCTACGAGTTCGGGATCTTCGACCAGGAGATCCGCAACGGCTACCAGGTCGAGCGACCGGAGGAATGGCTCCGCTTCGGGAGCGCCTGGGAGTTCCCACGCCCCGAATCTATCGTGCCGGTGTCCTTCTACGGCCGCACCGAGCACGGCGTGAGCGAGAAGGGGCAGATCGAGGTGCGCTGGGTCGACGCCCGGCACGTCCTGGGGATGCCCTACGACGTGCCCATCGCCGGCTTCCGGAACGACACCGTGAACACGCTCCGGCTCTGGCGAGCCCGGGCTTCCCAGGAACTCGACCTCGCGGACTTCAACGCCGGCGACTACCTCTCCGCAGTCGAGGACAAGGACCTCTCCGAGAGCATCTCGAAGGTGCTCTACCCCAACGATCTCACGGTCATGGGCAAGGAGCTCCGGCTCCAGCAGCAGTACTTCTTCGTGGCCTGCGCCATCCACGACATCGTGAACCGCTACCTCAAGATGCATGAGACCTTCTCGAGCTTCCCCGACAAGGTCGCCCTCCAGATGAACGACACCCATCCCGCGGTGGCGGTGGCGGAGCTCATGCGCGTCCTGGTCGACGAGCAGGGCCTCGAGTGGGACGAGGCCTGGGAGATCGGCCGGGCCACCTTCGGCTACACGAACCACACCCTCATGCCCGAGGCGCTGGAGCGCTGGTCGGTGGACCTCTTCGGCCGGGTCCTACCCCGTCACCTGGAGATCATCTACGAGATCAACAAGCGCTTCTTGGACGGGGTGCGCCTCGCCCGGAAGGCGGACGAGGGCGCCGTCTCTCGGATGAGCATCATCGAGGAGGGCACCCCCAAGCAGGTGAGGATGGCGCACCTGGCCGTGGTCGGCTCACACTCGGTGAACGGGGTGGCCGAGTTGCACACCGAGCTCTTGAAGAAGGAGCTCTTCCGCGACTTCCACCAGCTCTGGCCCGAACGCTTCAACAACAAGACCAACGGCGTCACCTTGAGGCGCTGGCTCCTGCAGGCCAACCCCGGCCTTTCGCGTCTCATCACCGAGGTGGTGGGGCCGGACTGGGTGACCGACGCCGACCAGCTCCGTCGCCTCGAGCCCTTCGCCCTGGACGCGGCCTTCCGGGACCTCTTCCGGGGCGTGAAGCACGAGAACAAGGCGCGCCTGGCCGAGATCGTCCGGGCCGAGAACGGGGTCTCGCTCGACCTGCAGTCGATCTTCGACGTGCAGGTGAAGCGCATGCACGAATACAAACGACAGCTCCTCAACATCCTGCGGGTCGCCTCGGAGTACCTACGGGTGAAGGAGGACCGGGCCTACGATCCCTTCCCGCGCAGCTACCTGTTCGGCGGCAAGGCGGCCCCCGGCTACGCCCTCGCGAAGTGGATCGTGAAGCTCGTGAACTCCGTCGGGGAGGTGGTGAACCACGACGTCGACGTGCGCGGCCGGATCACGGTCGCTTTCCTCAAGAACTACCGGGTCTCCCTGGGGGAGCGGATCTTCCCCGCGGCGGAGGTCTCGGAGCAGATCTCCACCGCCGGCAAGGAGGCATCCGGCACCGGGAACATGAAGTTCGCCCTGAACGGGGCCCTCACGGTCGGCACCCTCGACGGGGCCAACGTGGAGATCCGGGAGGAGGTGGGGACGGAGAACTTCTTCCTCTTCGGGCTCACCGTGGACGGGGTCAGCGCCCTCCGCAGGCGCGGGTACGACCCGTGGGAGTGGTACCGCAGCGACCGGCGTCTCAAGGCGGTCCTCGACGCCATCTCCTCGGGCGTCTTCTCGCCCGGCGAGCCCGGGCTGTTCCGACCGATCGTGGAGTCGCTCTTGAACGGGGGAGACCCCTACCTCATCCTGCCGGACTTCGCCGCCTACTGTGCCTGCCAGGACGAGGTGGAGAAGGTCTACCGGGATCCCGAGCGCTGGACCCGGATGGCCATTTTGAACGTGGCCCGCACCGGAAAATTCTCCTCCGACCGGACCATCCGCCAGTATGCGGAGGAGATCTGGAGGGTAGGGCCGGTCAAAGCTGACTAGGCAGCCCGCTGCAACCTCAAGTGAGACGGAATCGCTCATCGTGACCATCACCACCACCCTTTCGGTCACGAGCCACCAGACGAGCATCGGATCGATCCACGCAGCAACCACATCCCGTACGAGTAGGCGCGGAAGGATGGCTAGGTGAACGTCCTCGTCACCGGTGGTGCCGGGTTCATCGGCTCGAACCTGGTTCGGCTGCTCCTCGAGGAGCGGCCGGACTCTAGGGTCGTCGTCCTCGACAAGCTCACCTACGCGGGGAACCCGGAGAACCTGGCCGGTCTCGACGCGAACTCACGGTACCGCTTCGTCCGCGGCGACATCTGCAACGGTGAGCTCGTCGGTCAGCTCTGGCGCGAGGAGCACATCGAGGCGGTGTTTCACCTCGCAGCCGAGAGTCACGTCGATCGCTCGATACTCGAGCCGGCGGTCTTCATCGATACGAACGTTCGCGGGACGCAGGTCCTTCTCGAGGCGGCCCGCGAGTTCGGGGTCTCGCGCTTGGTCCACGTTTCCACCGACGAGGTGTACGGCTCACTCGGTGCCACGGGTGCCTTCACCGAGGAGAGCCCGCTCGCGCCGTCGTCGCCCTACTCGGCCTCGAAAGCCGGGAGCGACCTCCTCGCCCTGGCGTACGCCCACACCTACGGCTTGCCCGTCGTGGTGACGCGCTGCTCGAACAACTACGGGCCGTATCAATTTCCGGAGAAGCTCATTCCCCTCATGATCGCCAACGCGCTTCGAGACCTCCCCTTGCCGGTCTATGGCGACGGCCTCAACGTACGCGACTGGATCCACGTCGAGGATCACGTGCGGGGGCTCGTGGCGGCGCTGGAACGGGGCAAACCCGGGCAGGTCTACAACTTCGGCGGTGAGAGCGAGCGGCGGAACATCGACATCGTCCGGGAGGTGCTGGGGCTCCTCGGCAAGCCCGAGTCGCTCATCCGCCTCGTCAAGGACAGGCCCGGCCACGACCGGCGCTACGCGATGAACGCGGGAAAGGCCCGGGCGAACCTGGAGTGGGCACCGCGCCGGACGTTCGAGCAGGGCCTCGGGGAGACGGTACGCTGGTACGTGGAGCACTTGCGCTGGTGGGAGCGGATCATCTCGGGTGAGTACCGCGAGTACTACGCACGCCAGTACGGGACCGGTGTATGAGGGTGGCGGTGACCGGAGCGAACGGCCTCGTCGGAGGCGAGGCCGTCATGCAGCTCGCCGAGGGGTCGAGCCACGAGGTGCTCGCCCTCGGGAAGGGGCCCTGTCGCCTCCCGCGAGGCCGTTACCGATATGCCCGCATCGACCTCGGCGACGGCAAGTCCACGGCGGCCGCGCTCCTCGAGTTCCGGGCCGAAGCCGTGCTCCACGCCGGCGCGGCGACGAACGTCGATGCCTGCGAGAACGATCCGGAGCTCGCCTGGCGCGTGAATGTGGAGGGCACCGCCGAGGTGGCCCGCGCTTGCCGGGAGCTCGGCGCCCGGTTCCTGGCACTCTCCACCGACTACGTCTTCGATGGCCTCTCCGGCCCGTACTCGGAGGACGACCTACCGAACCCGCGCGGCGTCTATGCCCGCTCGAAGCGCAGTGGGGAGGAGGCTGCTCTACTCCTCGCACCAGATGCCGCGGTTGGGCGCCTTGCGGTCGTCTATGGCGGTCGCAGCGTCACCCGCGACACGTTCGCGTCCCAGGTCGTCGAGCGGCTTTCGCGCGGCGAGCCGGTACGGGCGTTTGAGGACCAGCGGGTCTCGACCACGCTCGCCTCGGCGGGCGCGGCGCGGTGCCTGGAGCTGCTCCTCGAGACCCGTTACCGCGGGGTAATTCACCTCTCGGACGCCACCGTGCTCGATCGCGTTGAGCTCGCCCACCGCATCGCCAAGCGGTTCGGTCTTGCGGGAGATATCGTCCCGGTGCGAACCGCGGACGCTCACCTGGCTGCCCCGAGGCCCATCCGGGGCGGGCTGAGGGTCGACCGTGCCGCGGCCCTCTTGCGTAACGGCCCACTCGCGATCGACGAGGCGCTGGCGCGCTTCGAAAAAGAGTGGCGGTCGCGAAGGGGGAGGCTCTAGCCATTGCTCCGACGGGCCCTTGGGCGCGAGCGGTGTTGCGAGCCCGGCCGGGTAATCGGGAGTGATCTCCGGGTCGAGGTGGTCTCGACGCCATCTCCTCGGGCATCTTCTCGCCCGGCGAGCGGGCCTCTTCCAGCCAATCATGGAGTCGCTCCCGAACGGTGGAGACCCCCACCCCATCCGTGCCGGACCTCGCTGCGTACTGCGCCGGCCAGCACGAGCACGAGGTGGAGGAGGTTTACCGGGACCCCGAGCGCTTTACCCGGATGGCCATCTTGAGGGTGGCCCGCACTGGAAGGTTCTCCCTGCGACCGGAGCACCCGCCAGTATGCGGAGGAGATCTCGAGGGGCGGGGCCGGTCAGGGGCAGTTTAGAGCATCCCCAAGCCGGCGCACCTGCAGAGGGCCATGCTAGCATCACAAAGCACGGCGACTCTGCGTCCGCTACGGACGATGACTGGCGATGGCTGGGCGAGCCTCTTTTCAGGTCACCAGGAATCCGGCGGAGAACATGGCTGGTCCCGGTGAGGCTGGGCACCGCATGGTGCACGGCCGCTTGTGGCGGCTCCTCGCACTGTTGGTGACCGCCGGCGTATTGGTGGCATGGGTCGTCGCGCACTCCGCGCGCGAGGCGAGTTTCCCGAGCTGGGACCAGCGCGTCTACTACGGGCTCTCGACCGATCTCTACGACAACTTCCGGATCTCGGCCTGGCGTGGCTTAGAGAACCTCATCTCGACGTTCCGGTCCACGCACAACGCCCTCTTCGCACTCCCGATGGTCCTCGGCTACGCACTCCTCGGGCCCTCGTGGAGGACGTATCAGATCCTGGTTGCCGTCCTGTACGCCCTGCCGGCCGGCCTCGCTCTGGGGAAGGTCGGGTCCGAATTGGCGGCTCGCAGGCGCGGCACGGTCTTCTTGAGCGTATCCGTGTTCGCCCTCACTCTCCCTGCGCTCTGGCAGTCGGTGCTGGCCTACTATCCCGATGTCTGCGCCCTGGCGGCCCTCGGGGGTCAGGTCTGGTTCGCCTGGCGCGGGAGGGAGCGGCTCGATTTGAAGTCCCTGATCGGCATGGCGGGCTGCGCGGCCCTGGCCGTGCTCTTGCGGCGGCACTTCGCCTTCCCGGCCCTCAGCGTCTACGCCGCGACCGGGGTGATGCACTGCCTCGTCCCGAGCGCACGCGGTGGGTTGCAAGATGTCGCGCGGCGGCTCGTGCGGGCCTTCCTCAGGCTGGGGGCGAGTGCGCTGCTTGGGCTGGGGGCGATGTTCGCGATCGCGCCGCTCTACGCGAGGCAATTCTTCTTGAACTACGATGCCCTGTACGAGGCGTGGAGACGTCCCAGCAGGGAGATGGTTCTCCAGTTCGCAACCGACACTGGGCTGGGGCTCACCCTGCTTGCAGTCCTGGGGCTTTGGTTTGCGCGCCGGCGCGGGCTCTTGCAACGCGGCGCCGCGCCGTTCCTGGGATCGGTCGTCCTCGTCTGGTGCGTGGTCTGGTGGAGCAAGTCTGGCGAAACGGGGCTCCAGTACGACCTCCACGTGTTCCCGCTCGTCCAGGCAGTGGGTATGGGCTTGGGCGTGACCGCGCTGGTCGACACCCATCGGGCCCCGGGGCAGATCGCCGCCGGGATTTTGGTCCTGGGAAGCGTGGTGCGGTTTTTGCTCGCGCCGTGGGAGCCGTGGCTCCCGCCGTCCCAGGCTCTTTGGATGGCCCCAAACCTCGCACCGGATCGGATGATGGCGCGGGACGTCGAAGCTTACCGGTCTCTGGTGGAAGCCCTCCGTGCCATTACTCCACCGGAGAACTCCATTTACGTAGCGGCGAGTTCGATCTGGCTGAACGAGGCGATTCTGCGCTCCGTTGACGAGCGTTACCCATCGCCGGACGGCGTACGGCTCAAGCTCCTGGACGCGGTCCACGTCGACACGCGAGACGCACTGCCGATATCCGGACTCGTGGCTGCACAGGTCGTCGTGGCAGCCACGCCGGAGCAGTACCACCTGCGCCCCGAGAACCAGCGGGTAGTCGGGGGCGTGGTCCGGACGATGAGGGGGGGCCGCCCGTACACTCGAGCCTTTCAGCTCGTCCGGAGCGTTACGTTCGGGGCAGGGTTCCGGGCGGATGTCTACCTTCGCGTGCGGCCGACCTCTCTTCAGGAGGCTCTCCAGGTGGCGGACGATATCCTCGCGGAGATGGGCTGGTCGCTGCCAGGGGACCAGAGCCAGTGGATCATCGCCTCGCCGACGGCGGGCCAATGGGCGGGTATGATCTCCCCCTCCCACTCCTGGGTCAGGTACTTCCACTATGGCCGCGACCCGGTGCACATGATCTGGTGGAAGCTCGTGGACGGGCACCCGAGGATCTCGGCGCGGCTCCGGCTGAGCAATTGCCGAGCCGGAAGGGCCCACGCCGAGTGCGTGGGAGGACCCTCCAGGGGAGGGGCGGAATCCGAGAGCCACCCCATCGCCTCGACGAAGCCTGGTACCTACACGACCCTGGATCTCGATCTCGGAGAAGTTCGCGACTGTCGGCCCAGCCTGGTGATCGGCCCGGCAGAGGCCGACGACGAGGGCTGCGATCTCGACTTCCCCGAGCTGGGCTTGGTGGGGATCGAGAAGGCTGGGCCCTGAGGTCGCGCCCGGGAAGGGGAGAACCGCGTGGGTCCGGGGTCCCCGATCCATTGACGGCGAGGCGCTTTCGACTGGCGTTTCCACCCGTACCGTCCGAGGTCCACATTCCCGCGGTCGTCGAACCGGATCCCCTCCTGCCGGAGCTTCGCCTCCTGGACGGCCGCACCCATGGGGTCGAGGATGGATATCGCCGCCCGCCCGCGGGGGCGGGCGCCGAGGACGCGCTGCCAGGGGACGTCGTGCCGCGCGCCCCGGAGGGCAGCGAGGGCATATCCGACCTGGCGTGCACCTCGGGGCTTGCCGAGCAGCGCCGCCACGGCACCGTAGGTGGCCACCTTGCCGCGGGGAATCCGCCGGACCAGGGCGTAAACCTCCTCCCAGCCGGCCCTGAGCTTGCGCACGGGAGGGAGTCTATCGCGACAACCGACCGCGTCCCTCCTGCGCCATCCCTAGACCGGGCGTAACCGATGGGGGACCGGGCGATTCGCTGTTTTCGCCCCGGCGGCTCTGCGCTATTGGACAGCGCATGAGAAGCCGCGCCCTCCTCCCCGTGCTCACCACCGCGGTCGTCCTGGGCGGCTGCGGTGTCCAGGCCATCCCCCAGGCCGACAACGCCGTCTCCGCGGCCTGGGCTGAGGTGGAGAACCAGTACCAGCGGCGGGCCGACCTCGTGCCCAACCTGGTCGAGACGGTGAAGGGGTACGCCAGCCACGAGAAGGAGACGCTCGAGGCCGTCGTCGACGCCCGCGCCCGGGCGACCCAGGTCACGATCAAGGCCGAGGAGCTCACCCCCGAGAACCTGAAGCGGTTTGAGGAGGCCCAGGGACAGCTCCGCAGCGCTTTGGGGCGGCTCTTGGCCGTCTCGGAGAACTACCCGAACCTCAAGGCCAACGAGAACTTCCGGGACCTGCAGGCGCAGCTCGAGGGCACGGAGAACCGGATCGCCATCGCCCGCCGCCGCTACATCGAGGCGGTGCAGGAGTACAACAACCTCCTCAGCGTTCCACCCACGAGCTGGACCAACTCCCTCGTCTACCACAAGCAGCCGAAGCCGCAGTTCACGGCCACGACCGCGGGAGCCGCCGAGGCGCCCAAGGTGAAATTCCAGTGATCCGGGTCGCGAGCGGGCCGGCCCTGCGGCTCTTTCCCCTCGTTCTCGTGGCGGGGCTTTCCGGACCGGCCCGGGCCCTCGTCCCGGTGCCGCCCCTCACCGGCCCGGTGGTGGACCGGGCCGGGCTCCTCGACGAGGCGGAGATCTCCCGGCTCGAGGCCCTCTCGCGGGCCGCTCGCGCGCAGGAGGGCGGAGAGGGGGTGCAGCTACAGTTCTTGATCGTGCCGAACCTCGAGGGCGAGCCCATCGAGAACTTCTCCATCCGCGTGGCCGAGGCCTGGAAGATCGGCTCGCGCGGCCCCGACAACGGCGTCCTCGTCACCGTGGCGAGGGACGATCGCAAGGTCCGCATCGAGGTGGGGGGAGGGCTCGAGGGGGGGCTCACGGACGCCCAGGCCTCGCGCATCATCCGGGACACGATCGCTCCTGCCTTCCGGGCGGGGCGCTACGGGGACGGGCTCTACCGCGCCGGGGTCCAGATCCTGGGGGCCCTCGGGGCGCTCCCGGCGGAGGGGGTCTCTCCGCCGCGCCCTAATCGCGTCGCCCACTTCTCGACCCTGGCCATCATCGTCTTCTTCCTCCTCTTCCTCCTCGTCCGCATCTTCGCCGGCTTCGGGGGGCGGCGGCGGGGCTCGTTCTTCGCCCTGCCGTGGATCCTGGGCAGCGGGTCGGGATGGGGAGGCGGCGGCGGATTCGGCCGGGGCGGCTCCGGAGGCGGCGGAGGAGGAAGCTGGTCGGGCGGCGGGGGCGGCTTCTCCGGAGGGGGCGCCTCCGGGAGCTGGTGACCGATGAGCATCGAGGCCGTCTTCGGGGCGGAGGTGCGGGCGCGGGTGGCGGGGGCCGTCCGGCGGGCGGAGGCGCTCTCGCGCGGGCAGATCGTGCCGGTGGTGGTGGAGAAGTCGGGGGCCTACGGAGAGGTCCGGTTCTGGGGAGGCCTTCTCCTCGCAGCGCTCGCCACCCTGGGGGTGCTCCTCTTGCGGCCCACGCTCGGGCTCGGGGACCTCGTGCTCTTGCAGGCGGCGGCGGGGGCCCTGGGCGCGCTCGTCTCGGGGTGGGGCCCCCTGGAGCGCCTCCTCGCCGGCGGGCGGGCCCTCGAGGCGGCGGTCCACGCCCGGGCCCTGCGCGCCTTCGCCGAGGAAGGCCTCTACCGGACGGCGGAGGGGACGGGCGTCCTCGTGTTCGCCTCCCTCTTCGAGCACCGCGCGGTGGTGCTCGGGGACCGCGGGATCCACGAGAGGATCGGCGACGTCGAGTGGGACCGGGCCGTGGCCGCGCTCGTGGCCGGCCTTCGGGAGGGCGACCCGGGAGAGGGGTTCGTGGAGGCCATCGCGCTCTGCGGGGCGAGGCTGGCGGAGCACTTCCCCAAAGACCCGGCTTCCCGGGCGTCGGGAAACGAGCTCGAGGACTCGATCCGGGTGGAGCGGCGGTAGCTCCTTCGTCGGGCGCATCGCGGGCGCGTTGACAACTCCTCTGCCATAACGGAAAACGGGATGGCCATGAAGAGCGCGCGAGAGACGAGGGGCGGGAGGAGCCGGAGGCCGGTTTCCTTGCGGCAAGCTCCGGGGGATCGGGCGGATGCACGCGGCCCCGAGGCGCACGAGACCGCACCGGTCGGGAAGGATCTCACCCCGGTGGTGGGCTCGAACCTCCGTCGCCTGAGGGGCCAGCGCGGGCTTTCCCTCGAGAAGCTGTCCCGTCTCTCGGGCGTCTCCCGGGCGATGCTCGGCCAGGTCGAGCTGGGCCAGAGTGCTCCCACCATCAACGTGCTCTGGAAGATCTCCTCCGCCCTAGGGGTGCCCTTCTCCGCCCTCATCACCGCCCGGGGCGGGGGTGGGGTCCACGTGCTGCGCGGCGAGAACGCCAAGCTCCTCACGAGCCACGACGGCTCGTTCTCCTCGCGCGCCCTCTTCCCCTTCGACGAGCCGCGGCGGGTCGAGTTCTACGAGCTCCGCCTCACCGCTGGCGGCTCGGAGCGGGCCGACCCCCACAACCCCGGGACGGTCGAGAACCTGGTGGTGGCGGAGGGGGCGGTGGAGATCGAGGTGGCGGGCCACCGGGAGATGCTCGGCCGAGGCGACGCCATCGTCTTCGAGGCCGACGTGCCGCACGTCTACCGCAACCGGGCGGAACGGGACACGGTCATGTACCTCGTCATGACCTACGCCGACACCGTCGGCTGAAGCGGTTCGCGTCCCCCGCCGAAGGGGTCCCCCGCCCCTCGCCGGAGTGTAGAATCTCCCTGCCGCTCTTGCGGCGACCTAAGGGGAGGGGAGGGATCGTGGCCACGAGGATCGGCGAGCTCTTGGTGAAGCGCGGGCTGGCCACCGCCGAGGCCGTGGAGCAGGCGGTGAACGACGCCCGGGCCAAGGGCGTTCCCCTCCTCTCGTTCCTCCTCCTCTCGGGCACGGACGAGGGGGCGCTCGCGGAGGTGCTGGCCGAGCGGCACCGCATGCCGGGGGTGGACCTCTCCCGCTCGACCCTCGCCCTGGAGGCCATCGGGCACGTGCCGCGGCAGGTGGCGGAGGGCGATCTCATCCTCCCCCTCTCCCTGGAGGGCGAACGGCTTCACCTGGCCATGGCGCAACCGCTCGACGAGCGGGTGATCTCGGAGGTCCGCTTCGTCACCGGCCTCGAGGTCTCCCCCTACGCCGCCGTGAAACACGCCCTCGCTCGGGCCATCGGCGACACCTACGACGCCCATGACCGGGGGGAGGTGCTGTGGCGCGGCCAGGGGGGCCCCTCCGCCCCGCACCTGGCGCTCGTCTTCCCTCAGCAGGCGGAGGAGGAGGAGCTCATCGAGATCGTCGACGACGACGAGGTGCCGGAGCTCGTCTCCGGCCCGGCGATCGAGGCCCTCTACCCCGATCCGGTACCCTCCGAGGCCGACGGGCGCCCGCTCGCGCTCGTGGTGGACGATGAGCCGGAGATCCGTCAGCTGGTTCAGAAAACGCTCGAGGCCCGGGGCTACACCGTGGAGACCGCGGCCGACGGCGAGCAAGCGCTGGTCCGGGCGGACGCGCTCATCCCCGACGTCATCCTCCTCGACGCCATGCTCCCCAAGGTGCACGGCTTCGAGGCCTGCCGGCGGCTCAAGTCTTCCTCGCGGACGCGGCTCATCCCGGTGGTGATGATGACCGCCATCTATCGCGGCTGGAGGTTCGCCCAGGACGCGCGCGAGAACTACGGCGCCGAAGACTACGTCGAGAAGCCGTTCCGCCTCGAGGACCTCTACCGCCGCGTCCAGGCCGCCCGCGAAGCGAGCGCCGCCCGGCTCGCTTCCGAGCCCACCGCGGCGGAGCCGCTCGTTCAGCGCGCCCGGGAGCTGCTCGCGGCCGGGGACGTCGACGGCGCTTCGACGGCCCTGTCCGAGGCGGTCCGTGCGGACCCCTACTCGGCCGAGGCTCACTTCCTGCTCGGCCGGACGCTTCGGGCCCGGGGAGATGCCTTTGGGGCCATGACCGCCCTGGAGCACGCGGCCGAGCTTAGACCCACGCACCTCGCCGCCCTGCGCACCCTCTCAGCCCTGTACGAGGAGAAGGGGTTCAGGCGCAAGGCGGCCGAGGCCCTCGAGAGAGCCCTTTCCGCGGCGCCAGAGCCGTCGCGGGAAGCGCTCCGGGCGGATCTGCTTCGGCTGTTGGGCTGACTTCATCCCGAGGGGGCGTTCGCTTCTCTCGCTCGTGAACGAGGTCGCCTCCCTTTGGCAAAGACGAGCATCGGTGCACAGCCCCCGGCTCGGCTCTTGGGGGTTCCACTCGCGGTCTTTTGACCATAAGCGGGGCCTGATAGGCTTTTGAGGGAGTCCGAACGCTTGCCCTCGCGCCGGCCGCCGTGTCACCCTGCACAGAGAGTCTCGTCGGGGGCTCCCCGCGAGGAGGAGGAGGGGTGAGTCTCGGGTTCCAGGACGGCTCTCGGGCCGAGTCGTTGCTCGACGAGGCGATCGCGAATCTCCTTGCCAGAGGCGAGGTCGAGTTCCCTCCCTACCCGGCCATCGCGCTCCGGATCTCTTCGCTCGTCCGGGGCGGGGACTATGGCCTCGACGATCTCGCGAGGCTTGTGACCTCCGACCAGTCGCTGGCCTCGGACCTTCTGCGGGTGGCGAACTCCGCGGTGTACTCCCAGGGCATCCCGACCGCTTCCATCCCGCAGGCCGTGACCCGGGTGGGGGCGGACGAGCTGTCGCGCATCGCCCTCGCCTCGGCGCTGGGAGTGACCGCCCTCGTGAAGGGGCCGCTCTCGACCTTGCGCCGCCGGACCTGGCGCGACGCGCTCGCCTCCTCGCTCCTCTGCCGTGACCTGGCCCGAGCGCGCCGGCTCGCGTCGGAGGACGCCTTCACCTGCGGGCTCTTGCACGACTTCGGCCGGGTCATCGCCATCGGAGCGATCGAACGGATCTCCGCCGGCGGCCGGCTGTCGCGGCCCATGTCGGCCGAGTTCTGGAACGCGGTGGTGGACCGGCATCACGTGGAGCTGGGCGTGATCTTGGCGGAGCGCTGGGATCTCCCGCGGGTGGTCGCCGAGGCGATCGAGTTCCACCACCAGGATTCGAGCCAAAGGTCCTCGTCCCCGGAGATGCTGGACGTCGTCCGGACTGTGGACCCGCTCGTGGCCCTCCTCTGCGACCGCTCCTACCTGCAGGCGGGGCTCGAGGCGGTGGCGGCCCTGACGGAGGAGGACAGCGAGGCCTTGCGGCGCATCCTGCGGGCGCTCCCGGGATTCTTGGCCTCGTTCGAGCGGGAGCCGTCGCCTCTGGGCTCGGCCCTCCTCGTCCCGCCGGAGCGGCCCAGACCAGCCGTCCAGCCGGAGGACCGGCGGGTCCGCTTCCGCATCGCGGGGCAGGACTACGACGCCACCGGTTTCGGCCCGCACCAGCTGTTCGTCCGAGGCCCCCTTCCCCTGCCCGAGGAGATGCTCCTCGAGGTGGAGGCGCTGCACGCCCCAGGGGTCACCTTCCACGCCCGGGTGCTGCTCTGCTGGCCCGAGGGCGTCCTCTGCGGCGCGCTGCTCATGCCGTTCGCCCTGACCGGACCGGCTCTCTTGCACTGGCAGGGGCTCGTTCCGGCGAGCGGGGCGGCGTAAGAAGAGCCGCCCGCTCGCCCCTCAATAGTGCGGCGCCTGCCGGAAGGATTGCCCGGCCGAGTCCTTCGGGGAGACCTTCGGCGTCTCCCCGCCCAACGGCCACTCGATCGCGAGTTCGGGGTCGTTCCAAAGGATGCAGCGCTCGGCTTCCGGGCGCCAGTAGTCGGTGGTCTTGTAGAGGAACTCCGCCTCCTCCGACAGGACGAAGAACCCGTGGGCGAAGCCCTCCGGGATCCACAGCTGGCGGCGGTTGCGAGCGGAGAGCACGTTCCCCACCCATCGTCCGAAGGTGGGCGAGTCCTTCCGGAGATCCACCGCCACGTCGAACACCTCACCCCGGATCGCGCGGACGAGCTTGGCCTGCGGGTGGGGAAGCTGATAGTGGAGTCCCCGCAGGACGCTCTTCACCGAGAAGCTGTGATTGTCCTGCACGAAGTCGAGGGGACGTCCGAGCGCCGCTTCCAGCACCTTCCGGTTGAAGCTCTCGTAGAAGAAACCGCGTGCGTCCTCGAAGGCACGAGGCTCGAGCACAGCCACCTCGGGGATGCCCGTCGGGTGAACGTTCATCAGAAGACCGGGCTCCCCAGGAGCTGCTTCAGGTAGTCGCCGTAGCTCGATTGGCCGAGCGAGGCGGCGCAGCGCTCGAGCGCGGCATCGTCGATCCAGCCCTGCCGCCAGGCGACCTCTTCCGGGCAAGCGATCTTGAGCCCCTGCCGGCGCTCGACCGTGGCCACGAATTGACCGGCCTCGAGGAGGGAGTCGTGGGTCCCGGTGTCGAGCCAGGCGTAGCCACGGCCCAGGATCTCGACGGAGAGGCGCTCCCGCTCCAGATAGAGGTGGTTTAGGTCAGTGATCTCGAGTTCTCCGCGGGAAGAGGGGCGCACCGTCCTCGCGAGTTCCACGACGTGCTCGTCGTAGAAATAGAGGCCGGTGACCGCATAGCGCGACTTCGGATGCGCGGGCTTCTCTTCGATGCTCACCGCGCGGGGGCCTTCGAATTCGACGACACCGTACCGATGCGGGTCGTTCACCGCGTAGGCGAAGATCGTCGCGCCGTCCCTCCGTGCGTCGGCGCTCCGCAGCGCTTGTTGTAGCTCGTGGCCAAAGAAGATGTTGTCTCCGAGGATGAGGGCGGAGGGGCCGCCTTCCACGAAATCGGCACCGATGATGAAGGCCTGGGCGAGGCCATCGGGGCTGGGCTGGACCCTGTACTCGAGGTGCATCCCCCACCGGGTTCCGTCGCCCAAGAGCGCCGAGAAACGGGGCGTGTCGTGCGGGGTGGAGATGACGAGGATGTCCCGGATCCCGGCCAGCATGAGCACCGAGAGAGGGTAGTAGACCATCGGCTTGTCGTAGACCGGCAAGAGCTGCTTCGAGACTGCGAGGGTGGCGGGGAAAAGCCGTGTCCCGGCCCCGCCGGCGAGAATGATGCCCTTACGCTGGGTGACCATTCGGGACGGATAGTACTCGAAGCCGGGCCGGGAGTCCCAGGGGCGTCGCATGATCCCCGAGCTGACGACTCCGCCGGGGTCACCGACCGTGCCACGGAAGTAACAGCCTTGGGGACAGGGCGCGGGGCTGGGCAGGGGCGGTAGGGGGGGTGTCACCTCGAGCGGTTGCAACGCCACGAGGGGGGGCACGGGTCCGGTCGCCCCCAGTCGTCCGAGCTTCCTATCGATCAGGGCCGGGCGGCGCGATGCTCGTTTCGGCTGCGCGGTGGTTCGAGAGGCAGTGGTGGGTGCTTCCGCACCACCGGAAGCCGCCAACGCACCAGCGGTCGGCGTGAAGCTGGCCGGCGGCGAATCGGGAGGCGGAGGCCTCAGGTATCAGTAGAGTTGTGTCTGCAACCCTCGGAGCTCTTCCGCGAGTCTGTAGGTCTCGGAGCGAAGCTGGCTCAGGCGCTCGCTTACTCGCGGTGCGTCTTACTCGCGCTTGTAGAAGTTGTTGCAGTCCGACCGCGTCACCGGCTCGAATAAGGGCCGCGTCCCGTCCTAGCCGGGAAGCCCAATGCTCCTCGCCGTGAGACAGTAGAAGGCTCTCGGCATCGGCTAACACACTGAGAAGTCGCCCTCGCTTGCTCACACGGCCCCTCCACTGCTCATCCACGCAGTGTCGCAAGCACGCGGCAACACGTCCAATCCCCGGCCGGTTTCGGACTAAGGCGCCACCGGCTTCGGCCCGCTTCAGTTGTTCGTCCTGGGTCCCCTCCTGCTGGAGGAGATGCTCCTCGAGGCGGAGGCTCTCCACGCTCCGGGGCCACCTTCCACGCCCAGGTGTTGCTCTTCTGGCCCGAGGGCGTCCTCTGCGGGGAGCTGCTCAGCCGTTCGCCCAGACCGGGCCGGCCCTCTTGCACTGGCAGAAGGCTCATTCCGGCGACTGAGGCGGCGTAAGAAGAGCCACGAGTCCGCTCCCCGTTCAAGAATAGGGTTCCCGCCGGAAGAATACCGAATTCTTCGGGGAGACGATGGGCTGCCCCACGGAGCGGTCACTCGATCGTATTCTCGGGAGTCGGTGAGCCGGTGGACGCGGTTTTTACCGATACCAGACTACGCCACGCACTTGCTTCGACGCCCAGTTCCAGTTGTAGCTCTGGATCACCTCGCGTCCGTACAGGCGGCGCATCGCCGAGAGAGTGGTGCCAAAGACGAACCGTCGGACCACGGCAAGCTCTCGAAACGGTGGGTCATAAAACCCGCGGAGGTCGAAGGTACGGTACAGAAATCGATAGGCATTCGCGATTCGGCGGGAAGCGTAGGCAGCAGTTACACGGTACATTTCGTCCACCACTTTCTGCGCCCCACGCGAGGTCAGATTGTTATCGCTGAAATAATAATGGGATAGCACCTCAGAAAGGCGGGCGAACCGGGCTCCCCGGGCGCGTAGGCGGTTCCACCATTCCCAATCGAACGCCAGGCGATATGACTCATCTAGTTCGCCGGCCTTCCGGTGCAGCGCCGCTCGCCAGAACGTGCTCGGCTGCTCCACGTCGTTCCGCAACGCCATTACGGACAAGAACCGATCAGGCACTTGGGTGACCAGGCTCGAGCCATCCGGAAAGAAACGTCGACATGCTCCCGTGACGACATCCGTCTCGGGGTTATCGCAGAAGACCCTAGCGACTGCTCGTAGGGCTCCGGGTGCTAGCTCATCGTCGGCGTTCAGCCAGCAGAAGATGTCGCCGTCTGCTTGCTGGAACCCCTTGTTAATGGCCTGCGCCACCCCATCGTCTCTCTCGCTCACGAACCATGTTACGAGGTCGCGAAATAGCTCGATCACCTTCTGAGTGCCGTCTGTGCTCCCCCCATCAACGCAGATGACCTGCAGGTTCGGGTAGGCCTGCAGCTTGATCGAGCGGAGTGTTCGGCCGATGGTGTTGACCGCGTTGAACGATGGCGTAACGATGGAAACCCGCAACGTTCGGTCCTCATCGGTCATCGCGTTCCTCGCGAAGGTACGCCTGACGTGCCCTCCAATGGTACATGATCAGCCCGAGCGCGAACGGCAGAGAGGTTCGCGATGTTCGAGAATCGATTTCGCGAAAGAGCAACCGCAAGAAGCGGGTCAGGCGCCGGTAGTTGTCCGGGACCTCAAACTTCTGGCCCCGGTGGGCCCGTTCGAGCTTCTCCAAGAGCACGTGGCTGGTGCCGTACCCACCCATGAGTCGCATCAGGTAGCGGAAGCGGAACCGTGACCCGTCGATGTGGTGACGCAGGGTCAGGCGAGGGTCATATGCATTTAGGACCCCAAGGTCGAGCGCCTGCCTCATCATCAGTGAATCCTCACAAGACGCGACGCTGTTCGGTCCGCGCCGGCCCAACTCCAGGATTCTCGGCTCGGTCTCCACTCGTTCCCGATAGGCGTCGGCCACATCCCTCCGAACAAATGCCCCCGCAGTGGGCGGCTCCCACTGGCCCCAATGGTCTGCGATCCCTGCGATCACCTCATCTCCCGCGTCCCTGATGGCGAGGTAGGGCAGGAAGGGCTCCACCCAACGCGGCGGCCGCAGCCGGGGCGGCAGCAGGAGTTTCCCCCCGAAACAGGCCACGTCGGGACGATGGGCGATAAACCGGAGCCCTTCGTCGACGAAGGATTCGCTGAGTTCGTTGTCGTCGTCGACGAAGAGAATCCAACGCGTCTGTGTCTCGCGAATAGCGCGGAGCCTCGCTCTCGCGACCCCCGGTCGGTCCTCCTGAACGAGCCGGGTCGCGATCCCTAGCGGGCTCAGAGGCGCGAGCACCTCAGCCCTGACTGCCGGGTCAGAACCGTTGTCGACAAGCAGAACCTCGAACGTCCCCGCGGGTACGCTCTGCCGTGCGAGGGACCCGATCGTCAGGTCGAGCACATCCCGGCGAGGGTTGTGTGTACAGATGCAAGCGGTGAGCTCAACCACTGTCCCCCCGTGTTGCCTTGATCGGCGGCTGATCTTCCCAGCGATCGGCGCCAACGTCCTTCGGCCCTGTGCGACAACCTAAGACACCCTCTCCTCAACTTCAAATGGGCAGCTCAAGCTGCAGATCCGTGAAAGCAAGAAAGACCGTGGCACCCAGGGCAGCGAAGGCCATGGAAGCCGTTGGTTTGTTCGGCCCTCCATCCTGCCCTTCGAAAGGCGGAGCCCGAGCGATCCAGGATCGGAGATGCTCCGGGGCCGCCCGCAGGCTACACCGAGAGAGAGGGCCCGAGCCTGTTCCTGGCAGGTGAGCCAAGGATTGGGCCCGAGCGTTGAGAGCGGCGGTCGCAGAGTCGGACCCGCTTCTCCGCCGGGAACGCTCCGAGGCCTTGAGCGGTGCCCAGCGCGAGCCCTTGAGGATCTCCACCCCGGTGGTCCCTTTGCGCGTATGCGCCTCGGTCCCGCGCATGCCGTGGTCTACCCGGTCCAGCCCTTCGAGACCACAATCCCCGCTCGGGACCCATCGGCCGGCTCACAGATCCCTCCCCACGCCCATGGAACGACGAAAGAGGCGTAAGTTGTCCCGCCAGCACCTCTCTGCGCCAAGCGGATTCGGTTCGTTCGCGCTGCGGTAGATTGGCAGATTAGCAAGCGGGTCTACGAAGAAGGGGTGCGGTGTTTGGATCGCTCTGCTTCAAGAGCTTCCTCAGCGCGTAACGCCCAGTCGCGATTGCGTTCGCTCATCTCCCGCTCTTTCGCCAGCGCCTCCTCCGCTTGCGATGCCCAGCGTCGATTGCTTTCGCTCGTCTCCCGCTCCTTCGCCAGCGCCTCTTCCGCTTGCAATGCCCAGCGTTGATTGCTTTCGCTTGTTTCCCGTTCCTTCGCCAAGGCTTGCTCGACGCGCTCCGCCCAGTTTCGACTCCCCCCAACATTCCGGCTCGGCTCGAGAGTTTGCTCGAGGTCGATCAACGGAGCACACTCACGTGCGCGCGCAAGAATGTCATCGGCGATTTCCACCCGCCAGGCCTCGGCCTCCGCCAGCTGAGTGTTCACCCTCTCGGGATAGAGGGCGGCGAACAGGTTCATGTACCCAACTGAACCGGTGACCTCGAATGGCTCGAGGCGTCGACTTTCGGGCGAAAACCGGGAGAGCCAGTACCCAAGTCGCGAGACCTCTCGTGCGAGTTCGACGCACGACTTGCCCCGGCGCTGGAGGTTGGCCTCTGTAAACTCGATCATTAGGACCGTGCAATCGCCTCGCGCAGTGGCGGCTTCCGCTCCCTGAAGGGCCTCGGGCTCGGCACCCTCTACGTCGAGCTTCACGAGGGTGATCCCCCCACCCATCTCGCGCACCAGTCGATCAACAGTCGTGCTGGGCACGACCACCTCTCCGGGTTGGCCGAACGCGACCCGAGCGAATGCTGAGTCTGCGGAGCTGCCGATTAGGAAGGGCAGAGAGCCTTCTTCGCTCCAAACGGCGGCGCTAACGACCTCGACCTCCGGGACGTGGTTGCGAGAAAGGTTCTCTTGAAGAATTGCGGCAGTACACTGGTTAGGTTCAACTGCTATGATACGGGCATTCCGTTCGCAGGCCGCGTAGGCCAGCAATGTGTAGAGACCGACGTGGGCTCCGCAATCGATCACGCGACTGCCCGGCCGAAGATAGAGCCAGAAGAAGGCCTGTTCGGCAGCTTCGAAGAGTCCCCTGCGTACCATCTTAGCCACCTCGTCGTCTGGTTGGTGGGCCAGCCATCCAACGTGGGGGACGTAGACTCGGGGCAAGGAAGAGAGGGGTATTGTACAATTGGTCGGCATTAGGCGCTCCAACGGTTGTCGCCCACGAGCCAGTGGCCCCGACGCACGAAGAGGATGTCACACTGTCCCATCGCCCCGTCGAGTGGCCGGCGCAAGAAATCGACGAACTCGTAAGGGATGAAGCCGCGTGCAGACATGAAGGCGAAGGTCTCGTCTAGGGTGGTCATCTCCGGGCAGAAGGCGAAGAGGTTGCACTCAAGTAGCACCAACTGTGCGCTGGAGAAGGCCTTCGGCCCCCCGGCGACGACCCTTCGCTCGAAACCCTGGACATCGACCTTGACGAGATCGGGGGGGCTGATCCGCCCCTCTTCGAGGAGCGAGTCGAGTCGGCGCACTGGGACAAGACGCGCGGATGACCCGCGGTAGGCAAAGCTCGAGTCCCATAGGACATCGGTGACGCCAAGTTCGAGCTCGGCGTCCTCGTCTCCAAGGCCAACCGGCAGCACTTGAATCTGACCTGGATGCGTGGAGGCGAGCCGTTCCAGAGCAGTGCGCCGCTCCACCAGGGGTTCGAAGCAGACGTACTGGGCATCGGGCCAGGTGGAAAGGGCCAATTCGGTCCACTGGCCGTCCGAAGCGCCTACGTCATACACGGTTCTAGCAAGGTAGCCCCGGTTTCGGAGTCCCCGCAGGGTGACACCCATGCCTAGGCCCTCGGGGGCCGAAGAATCACGCTGAGTCGTGGGGCTGGCCGATGGAATCAGCTGCAGTCTGCGAAACATGGATGCGAGCCTCTTGAAGACCATGACGCCCCCACTTGGTCTGCGATCGCCCATACCGCTCAGCCCCAATCGGCCCCGTGCGGGCAACAAAGCCGTCGCTCATGGCTTTCGGAACGAGCTCGCTTTGCCACCATTTCGTGAATCTACCGGGAAGGTTCTTCTGCGCTCGTGGTTCTCTCGGGAGCCGACGGTTGCCGGTACATTACGCCGTCGTAGGAAAGGTCTGGCGAAAAGTAGGGGGTGCAAGGGAGGGGAGCGTCCCAACACTGGTATCCCTGCGCAGGCGTCCACACTCGGTAACCCGTCTCGCTAACGCGCTGGACGAGGGCCGGAGTGGGGGGGCGCGGGAAGGCGACGCCATCCGCTCGCCATTCGGTAGGCACGAACCCGATCTCGGCCCAGCACAGGGTCAATCCGCCGAGGGCTGTTAGCGCGAGCGTACTCAAAGGGGGACTCCAGGATCGCCGAAGGCGGCTCAGCGTGTACGCGATGGGCAAGAGTCCGACAGCGTGAAGAAAGCCGAATGCGAACCGGGGATCGGGTGCCGTTAGGAACACGTAAGCGATTCCCAGCAGAGCGACTCCCAGGGCGATCCAGAGTGGCCGGCAAGTCGGCCGCGCGGACGCGGTCAGCAGGGATCCGGCGAGGAGGGTTGCACCAAACATCCGTATGTCGGACCGAACCCCCATATTAGCGGCCCAGATCCTCAACCAAGACCAGTCCGCCAGCACTTGATCCGGCGGTAACTTGGGTATGCGCGCCCAAGAGCGTATCCAGATGGCTTCCTGCCCTGCCAGGCGCGCAGGGAGACTCCAGGGTAAGGTCGTCACGCAGGTCCAGGCGATGGGATAGGCAAAGCAACCGGAAAGTAACACCGAACGTCCGATCCATAGTGCGAAAGCGATCGCGCCCGGGACGGCTAGGCGAACCGCCCAAGGCAGGGACAGGGCGCGCCTCCGGGAGAATATCGCCAGAATGGCGATCGCAATCAATGGAACAACAGAGAGCTTCACCAACACTGCAAGGAGTGTTACATAAGCCGCGGGAAGTGCCTGGGGAGGAAATTCTTCGTCCTCTGAGCCGAGGGCTCCGACCCAGAGCGCAAGGGCAAGCGACACCAGAAGTTCCGCGCTCTGGTCGGTGGAAGCTGCGCCAAGCCCACCCACCGCGTGGCCCACGACCGGAAAGAGCAGAGCGAGAGCAGCGTCACCAAACCGACGCCCGGCGCCCGTCAAGCGCTTAAACCCGACACCGGCCAGTGCCGATACCAGGACCATGGGAAGAATGTTCACGAACGCGGAGCTATGGCCGGATAGGAGCGGAAGCTCAACGGCAGCGGCGAAGGCGAACCACACGCTATTGTAGGCCAGGCGACTGTGGAGGTTCGCGAGGCCGAGGCGCAGGGAATGTTCGGTCATCCAACGGATAGTCTGGAGGTAGTAGAGCCCGGAATCGTAGACCGCCTGGGGAGACTGGTACCAGAATAGGGCGATGAGGAGGGCAAAGAGCCCGCCAAGAACCTCGGCCCAGGACGTTCCAACCAATACCGACCGTCGATTTCTGAGGAGGAGCCCAACGCCCGTGACCCAAAGACAGGTGGACACCAAAGGACCTGCTGGGGCGACGAGGTTCAGCGCCATTGTCGCGATCCCGGCGACACCTATCCCCAGAACACCAGCCAGGCCGCGCCGCAAGCCCGGGTCGTTCGGCATCGGAAGGACCGTGCCGAGCCCAATCAGGGCAGGTATCCAGAGAAGCACTGCGACTGTGACCGAACACATCGTTGGAGAGTAGCACGCCGACCCGAAGGTGGAGCCCCTTTAGACCACCTCACCTCATCGTGATTCTCGGAAGCGGCCAGGGGAGTCGGTGAGGGTTCAACGGATCCTCAGGGCCAGTCCCCTCGGAAGGTGGGTTTTCTAACGCGCACTGGTTCCATCGGGACGGTGAAGACTTAGGGCCGGCCCTTTCACGGCGGGGTTTCCATGCGACGCTCGGTGTCGGGCAGATGAGTTCGGGCGCGGCGTCAGAAATGGCTACCGCCGGAAGCCGGCGCCCAACCGGCAGGTGACTCCATTGGTGCCAGCAAAGATCCGCTCCAGGACGAGTCATCGGCGTTCGCGCAGCTGGGCCCAAGTGTGTCCAGCAGCAAGATGATGGCCGACCATCGCGAGACCGAAACGATGAGACCGGCGCCGGCCTACCCGATAGCCGTGCCAGGCGGTGACGGCGCGCCGGAACCATCCGCGGTACTGAGGCGGAACAATCGCGCTCTCGTGGACGAGGGCGTCGAGGAGAGCGAGGCTAGACCCGAAAGCAACGAGGAGTCGCAGCAACATGCTGTATCTCAGGCGATGCGGTTCGAGGTGATGGACAAGTTTCAACTGGGGCACATACGCCAAGGCGAAACCAAGTCGCGGGGCCTGGCGCACCAGAAATGAGTCGTCGCACGATGACAGCACCTTGTTGCCCCGTCGCCCGAGCAACAGGCCACGGGGATCTCTCGAGACCCGGTCGGCGTAGGCTTGGAGGACCTCCCGTCGCACGAAAAGCCCTGCACCAGGGGGTTCCCACGGACCCCAGTTGTCGGACGTACTCTCGAGGACGGAATCCCCGGCATCCTTGATCCCCAGGTAGGTGAGGAAGGGTGTCTTCCACGCGGGAAGGGCGAGGCCCGACGGGAGGAGTAGCTTGCCACCGAAGGCACCAACTCGGCGGTGGGCTTCTAAGAAGGCGAGACCCTCCTCAACAAAACGTTCGGCGAGCTCGTTGTCGTCATCCACGAACAGGACCCAGTTGCTGGTCGTCTCGGCAAGAGCGCGCAGCCGCGCATAAGGCAGGCCAAGGACCGGCTCGACCACGATCCGGGCATCGATGCCCGCTCGCGAAAGGGGGTTGAGAACACTCTGCGCCACGGGGGGCGAAGAGGCATTGTCGATTAGGAGCACCCGAAAGGCTGGAGGACGGGCCGTCTGCCGTGCCAGAGCCTCGATCACACGGTCCAAGACTGAAGCTCGAGGGGTATGGGTGCAGATGACGACGTCCAACTTCATCGTTGCCGTCCTTCCTGGTAAACCGAGATCACGCAGTGGCACCGACTGCCCTGGGCGCAGCTGTGGGCTATCCCCGCTCGTACTTGCTTTCTCTTCTCTTCCCAAACAAGAGCCGCCGCTCGAGCCGCCCACGCAGGGCGGCATAGAACGCTCCCAGGAACGCTTCGTCGTCGCCCACCGGGCTGTCCCAACCGATCTTCTCCCTGATCTTCACCGCCACCGTGCGCATCGCCTCCTTGGCGCCCGCCTGGCCGTGGGTCCTCAGCACCCCCTCGAGCACCTGGAGCTCGTAGGTGCCGTACACGTCGAGCTGCTCCTCGGTGAAGGCGAAGGGCGCGGCGGCGGGGCGGGTGGCGA
The DNA here is from genome assembly GCA_035686075.1 of Anaeromyxobacter sp. Classification (GTDB taxonomy): domain Bacteria; phylum Myxococcota; class Myxococcia; order Myxococcales; family Anaeromyxobacteraceae; genus Anaeromyxobacter. The sequence continues at coordinate 109,646 of DASRZU010000035.1, read as the reverse complement.
GGTCCTCGAGGAGGATCGCCTCCGGGATCCGTACCACCACCGTGCCGGCGATGAGGTCGCCCACCCGGAGTCGGTCCTTGTTGAAGAGGGGTAGAAACCCGAGGACCAGCATCCAGCCCAGGGGCACGACCGCGAACCATCGGGGGGCGCCGGGGAAGAGGGCGCCCGGCGCCGCGATCGCGATCAGGGGCAAGAAGAGCTCGAGCTCGCGGGTCAGGTTTCGCGCGATCACGGCCTCGGAAGTGAGCGGGCCCCCGCGGGCGTCGATGGCCCGGACCCCGAGGCGTCGCTTCCCGGGGGTCTGCCCCTGCCAGGTGAGCTCAAAGAAGGCGAAGTAGAACGTCCGCACCAGGAACACGAGGAGGAGGGCAAACGCGCCCACGACGTCCCGTTCCAGAGCGCCCCCCGCGGCGAGGACGAAGAGGGGGATCATCACCGCGAGGACGACGAGGCCGATGAAGACGAGGTCCAAAAGGAGCGCCCCGACGCGATCTCCGGCGAGCGCCACCGTGAAGCGGATGGGGACCCCCTCGGGCGTCACCACCTCGCGGACCCGCTCCCCGGGCGTGAGGGTGAGGGGGACGGTCATCTTGGGGCGCTCCTCTCCCGGCCCGAGAAGCAGAGGTAAAGGGCGAGGAAGACCGCCGAGGCGAGTGCCACGCCGAGGCGGATCGCAATCGAGTAGACGAGCTGCCGGAAGATCCCCTCGAGGAGGGCGGCCACGAAGAACAGGGCCACGGCGCCGAGGGCCACCACTGCCGCCTCTCGGCCGCGGCGGGAAAGGCCGGCCCCTCGTTCCTCGCGACCGGGAAAGAGGAGCGCCTGGCCGAGCGCCATCCCGGCCGCACCGCACAGGACCACCGCGGTGAGCTCGGTCACGCCGTGGGGGAGCGACCAGGCCCAGAACTCGAGGGCGAGCCCGCGCGAGGAGTAGAGCTCGGCGAAGGCGCCCATCATGAGGCCGGTCCCGAAGAGGAGGAGGGCCGAGGGGATCCCGCCGGCGAAGCCCACGGCGAAGGCGGTGAGTCCGACCCGGGCGTTGTTGGAGAAGAGGAACATGGCGAAGGTCTTGAGCATGCGGGCAGCCTCGCCCTTCGTGTAGAGCACCTCGCGCAAGGACTCGGTCGATGAGGTGGGGCCGCGCCCCTGGGCGATCACGGGGTTCACGAAGGCGTAGAAGCGGTCCGGGTCGGCCCGGGTGAGGGAGGCGCCGGAGAAAAGCCCCAGGAGGAGGAGGGCGAAGCCGAGCGTCACGTGGGCAAAGTGGGCCCGGACGAGCCGCGGAAACCTTCGGACGAAGAAGTCGGAGAGCGCCTCCTTCAGGGGGCGGCGGGCGGCGTAGACGGCGAGGTAGGCGCGCGCACAGAGCGACTCGAGGTAGTCGAGGAGGTTCTTGTCGAGGGAGATGGCCCGGGCCACCGACAGCGAGGACAGGGCGGCGCGATAGAGGAGCGGCAGCCGCGAGAGCTCGGGGGCGGCGAGGGCGCGGATCCCGCCGCGCTCCATCTTCTTGAGCAGGGCCTCGAGCTCCCGAAAGGAGGCCTCCCGCTCGGCGCGGAAGGTGGAGCTCCGGAGCGCGGGGTGGGGTTCTCCCTTTGGGGGCCCTTCCCCGGGAACGAGGATGGTTGGGAGCGGCTCGCCGAACGGGATCTCGTTCACGCGATGAGCTCCCTGCGCTTGATGTGGAGGTAGCGGTTCACCAGCCGGGCCGAGAGCTCACCGGGGGCGGCGTCCACGCAGGAGACCCCCATCCGCCGAAGCCGCTTCAGGACCAGCTCCCGCTCGCGGAGGAAGTCGGCCGCCGTCACCGCCCGGTAGAGCCCGCCCAGGCGCCGCGGCGGGGCGAGCGCCAGGGCGTCGAGCTTCGTGTCCCGGAGCGCCACGAACACCACCAGCTGTCGCCGCGAAAGCCGCTCCAGGTTCTCCAGCATGAGCTCGGCGGTGACGGTGTCGGTGAACTCGGTGAACACGAGGACGAGCGATCGGCGGCGGAGCCGGCTCGAGAGCTCGGAGAGCCCGAGGGTGAAGTTCGTCTCCTCGGAGGAGTAGGCGAGCTTTGCCGAGAGCGCTTTCAGCCTCGGGAACGAGCCCAGCCCGCCCTGCGGCTCGGCGAAGGCCCGGGACACCTTGTCGAACCCGAAGAGCCCCACCCGGTCGCCGAGCTTCAAGGCCACGTAGCCGAGGAGAAGGGCGGAGGAGACGGCGTGGTCGAGCCTGGGGAGCCCCTCGAGCGGTTCGGCCATGAGATGGCCGGTGTCGAGGGCGAGGACGACCTGGTGGTTCCGCTCCGCGCGGAACTGCTGGCAGAGGAGCTCCTGGTGGCGGGCGGAGGCCTTCCAGGAGATGGCGCGCGGGTCTAAGCCCGGCACCCATTCCTTCAGGGCGTCGAACTCGGAACCGTCGCCCAGAAACCGCTCCACCTGCACGCCCGCGGAAAGCTCGCGCGAGCCGAAGTAGCGGAAGGCGGCGGCCCGCACCGGCCGGAGGTCCGGGACCACTGCCACCTTCCGCCGGAGGGGCAGGTGGAGGCGCCGGCCGGCGAGGCCGAAGGGGCCGGAATAGCGGCACCAGACCGCGTCGACGGTGAGCTCTCCGCGGCGATTCGCCCGGAGGGGGACGAGGCCCTTCGCGGCAAGGCCCGCCTTCAAGGTAAGAAAGGCGGCCTTGGCGGGCTCGAAGTCCGGGTGGAGGTCGAAGAGAACCTCCGCCCGGGCCACCGCGCGTGGGGAGGTGAGCCGGACCGTAAGGGCCCCGGCCGTTCCCACCGCGAGCTCTCCCGGCGCCTCCACGAGGACCTGCATCCGGCTGGGCGGCAGGCAGAGAGCCGCGTCGAGGCCGAAGGCGAGAAGAAAGAGGAGGGCGTAGGAGAGCCAGAGCCCGAAGAGGCCGGGGTTAAGGAGCGCGGGGAAAAGCGCCAGGGGAAGGCCCAGGGCGGCGAGGGCGATGGCGCGAGGGGTGGGGAAGATCACCGCGGGGCCTCCACCTCCTCCACGATCCGGCGCACGGCGAGCTCCGCGGTCATCCCCTCGATCTCGGCGCCGGGGGCGAGGACCACCCGGTGCCTTAGGACGGGGAGGGCCAGCTCCTTCACGTCGTCGGGGATGACGAAGGCGCGCCCCAGGAGCGCGGCCCGGGCCCGGGCGGCGATGGCGAGCATGCTCGCGGCCCGGGGAGAAGCTCCGCAGAGGAGCGCCGGGCGGCCGCGGGTGGCGCGGATGAGGTCCACCACGTAGTCGACCACCGGATCCTCCAGGCGGATATTGGCCACGGTCGCCCGCATGTCGGCGAGATCCTCTCGTCCGGCCACCTTCAGGATGCCGAAGGCCTCGAGGGGCGGCGAGGCGGTCCGGTGGCCGTGGAGGCGGACCATGGTTCGTTCCTCGTCGCGCCCGGGGTAGCCAACCGTGACCTTGAAGAGAAAGCGGTCCAGCTGCGCCTCGGGGAGGGGGTAGGTGCCCTCCTGCTCGATGGGGTTCTGGGTGGCGATGACGAGGAAGCTTTGGGGAAGCGGGTAGGTGACCCCATCGATGGTGACCGCCCGCTCCTGCATGGCCTCGAGGAGCGCCGCCTGGGTCTTGGGGGGGGTCCGGTTCACCTCGTCGGCGAGGAGGACGTCGGTGAAGACGGGCCCGCGGGTGAGCTTGAAGGCGCTCGTCCGGAAGTCGAAGAGGTTCGTGCCGAGGACGTCGCCCGGCATGAGGTCCGGGGTGAACTGGATCCGGCCGAAGTGGAGGCCCAGGGCGGCGGCGAAGGCCCGGGCGAGCAGGGTCTTGGCCGTGCCCGGGACCCCTTCGACGAGGACGTGGCCGTCGGAGAGGAGGGCGGTGAGAAGGAGGTCTAAGGCCCCGTCCTGCCCCACCACCACCTTGTGGACCTCAGCCCTGAGCGCCTCGACGCGTGCCCGGATCGCCTCTAGTTCCATCGGTGAGCTCCTCCCTCCAGCGAGAGATCTCTTGGGCGGCCCGGACCACCTCCGAAAGGGCGCCGCGGCCTTTCTCCTCGATCCCCGCCACCCGTTCTTCGAGCCGGCGGTAGCTCCCGGTCCGGCCCCGGGCCGCTTCCAGCCTCTCGAGCCACGCGGAAGCGGACTCCGCGCCCCCCGGCGGCGGCAGGCGGGCGAGGACCTCCTCGCGCGCGGTCCGGAGGTAGGCGCGGGCCGCCTCCCCGGCGTGTCCCCCGGCCCGGAGGAGCTCGGCAGTGTGCTCGATGAGAAACGCCTTCCCGGGCCTGAGAAGCAGGGCGGGGGGAACCGGGCGCCCGAACCGCACCAGGGCCGCCCAGGCGAGGAGAAAGAGCGCGACGAGCGCCTGGAGCGTCGCGAGCACGAGCGGGAACCGCAGGAGCTCGCGGGTGATGGAGGGCTCGATCTCGTGGCCGTGGAGGGTCTCGTCCACGACCAAGACGGGCTCTCCCCCGAACCTTCGAAGGACGGCGAGGGAGAGCTCGGCGTTTCTGCCCCGCGAAAGGCCGTGGTTCTCGAGGACGTCCGGATCGGACACCACGATGACCCGCGACCGTTTCGAGACGAGCTCGGCGACGAGCATCCCTTCGCTCGAGGCGAGGAGGGGGCGAAGGTCTTTCGACCGCACGAGCTGGACGTTGTCCACTTCGGGCGCGGGGAGCGCTCCTTCGAAAGCGAGGACGCTCGAGGTCGGGCGGACCACCTGGGCGTCGAGGGAGAGCGAAGTGAGGACGCGTTCTGCCTCGGCGACGGGCCGGTCCCTGACGCTCCCGAGCCAGGCCGGCCGGAGGGGATCGGGGTCGCCGGACCGCTTGGGCAGGACCACGAGGAGGCGGCGCGCGGAGGACCGGATCCCGGAGAGGACGGCCCCGGTGCGCCCCCCGTCCTCCTCGCCGGCGGCGGGCTCGAGGAGGGCGGTGAGCGCTCCCTCCCGAGCTCGGTCCTGGGTGCGGTGGCGCGAGACCAGCACCCGGAAGCCCTCCTTGCGGGCGAGGTCCAGAAAGGCGCGGTGGCCCAGCGCCGAGCGGCTGAAGGCGTCGGCGCCTGCGGAGGGCGGCTCGAAGAGAAGCTCTCCGAAGACGGCCAGGGCGAACGTCCCGACGAGGGAGACCACCGCGGCAAGGGCGAGGAGCGCGAGGCGCCCGCGGCCGAGCGAATCCCGCCTCACGCGGCCTTCCCTTTCGCGGTCCTTACCGGGGCGCGGTAGTTCTCGAGGAACGCGTGGAACCGCTCGCGGCAGGCGCGGTAGTCGGGCTCGCCCGCGGGGGACCCGCCGAAGCGCGAGATCTCGACCGCCTCTACGAGGGCGAGGAGCGCCTCGCGGGCGCGCGCGGAGAGAAGGACGCGGCCCGCGATCTCGCGGGAGGTGAGCGAGGGGGCGAGCCCAAAGGCCCGGGAGAGGGCGGAGAGGGTCTCGAGGAGGAGCAGGTGGATGGCCTCGGCGTACCGCCCCGCCGCGGCCAGCTCCTCGGCGCTCCCGAGGGGGACCTCGAGGGGAACCGGCTCTTCCCCGGCCGGGACGGGGAGGTCCCGCCCCCGCCCCCGGAGCCTCTCCACGAAAAAGGCGAGGGCCACGAAGACCGCCACTGCGAGGATCGCAAGGAGGAGGATGCGCAGGAGCGTCTGGAGCGGCCCGAGGGAGAAGGAATGGAGCGCCAGCGGCGGCGCGTCCTTGGGCAGGGACCGCTGGTACCCACCCTCCTCGAGGATCCTCCGAGCGTCCTCGGCGAGCCGCTCCCCGCGCGCGATGGCGCACAGGACGGCTTTGGTGAGCTCCCCCCGGAAAGGCAGCATGGAGCCGAAGCGTACACAAGCGATTGTGCTTCGGGAATGGAGTCCGGCGAGGGTAGCATGAGCCCATGTCGTGGTGGATGTGGGTCTTGTTCGGGCTCGCCCTCCTCGTGGTCGAGATGGTGACGCCGGGCGGCCTCTTCGCGCTGTTCTTCGGGGCCGGTGCACTGTGCGTGGCAGCGGCGGCCGCGGCGGGGCTCGGCCCGGTGGCGCAGTGGATCCTGTTCCCGGTCCTCTCGGTCCTGCTCCTCGCCACGCTCCGCGGCCGGCTCAAGGAGCGGCTGCGTTCGCCCGAAAGGGCGCCGGTCGACGTGGTGGGGGAGGAGGTGGTGCTCCTCGAGGACGTGCCGGCCGGCGGGGAGGGCAGGGCCGAGCTCCGGGGGGTCCCCTGGAGCGCGCGGGGGGCGGGGGGGGTGGCGCTCGCCGCGGGGCAGCGCTGCCGGGTGGAGAGGGTCGACGGCGTGGTGCTGTACGTCCGGGCGGTCTAGGCCGGGGGAGCCTTTCGATGCTGAGCGCGGCCTTGGTCATCACGGTGGTGGCGGCCCTCTTCGTCCTGTTCGTGGTCGTGAAGACGGCGGTCGTGGTCCCGCAGCAGAACGCTTACGTGGTCGAGCGGCTGGGCCGCTTCCACGCGGTCCTCGACGCGGGCTTCCACGTGCTCATGCCCTTCGTGGATGCCATCCGCTACAAGCACACCCTGAAGGAGCAGGCGGTCGACATCCCGGAGCAGGTCTGCATCACCAAGGACAACGTCCAGGTTGCGGTGGACGGCATCCTCTACTTGAAGGTGCTCGACGCCCAGCGGGCCAGCTACGGCATCGGCGACTACCACTACGCGGTGAGCCAGCTCGCCCAGACCGCCCTCCGATCGGAGATCGGGAAGATCGACCTCGATCGAACCTTCGAGGAACGCTCCCACATCAACGGCATGGTGGTGACCGAGCTCGACAAGGCCACCGGCCCCTGGGGCGTGAAGGTGCTGCGCTACGAGATCAAGAACATCAACCCGCCCAAGGACGTCCTGGCCGCGATGGAGAAGCAGATGCGCGCCGAGCGGGAGAAGCGAGCGGTGATCCTCGCCTCCGAGGGAGAGCGCGACGCCGCCATCAACTCGGCGGAGGGCAAGAAGCAGCAGGTCATCAAGGAGTCCGAAGCGGCGCGCCAGAGGCAGATCAACGAGGCCGAGGGCCAGGCGAAGGCCATCCTCTCGATCGCCGAGGCCACCGCGGAGGGGCTGCGCAAGGTGGCCGAGGCCATCGGGGGGCCGGGGGGCTTCGAGGCGGTCCAGCTCAGGGTGGCGGAGAAGTACGTCGAGCAGTTCGGCCACCTCGCCAAGGTGAACAACACCGTCATCCTGCCCGCCTCGCTCTCCGACGTGGGCTCCTTGATCGCTGCGGCCATGAGCGTCATCCGGGCCGCCGATCCGGCGCGGGCGGCCGTGGCCGCGCCGCCGAGGACGCCTCCGGCCGGCCCCTCGCGCCCCCCGGGGCGCCCCCCCACCCCCTGATCGGAAGGGCCCCGAGCGGTCGGGCCCCGCTTCTCTAGCTCACGGTGACCTCGAGCCCGCGTCCTGCGATCGAGAAATCGATGAAGCGGGCCCTCTTGTTCGGGGGGTCTCTCTCCAGCCGCTCGCGGATGCGCTCGCCCGCGGCCGGGTCGCGCGCGCACATGACCATGTACCCCCCGCCGCCCGCCCCGACGAGCTTTTGGGCAACGAGGTCCGGGCCGCAACGGGCGATGACGTCCTCGATCTCCGGGGTGCTGGTGCCGCTGTCGAGCGCTTGGTTGAGACGCCAGGAACGGGCGATCGAGCGGGTCAAGGCGGCCGAGTCCCCGAGCTGGATGGCCTGGTAGAGGATGCGGGCGTTGGAGCGAATGGCCTCCAGGATCCTCAGGGTGGAGGCTCGCCCGAGGAACATGCCCTTCACGATCTCCTGGAGGATGCCCTTCGCGACCCGGGTGACCCCCGTGTAGTAGAGGAGGAGGGAGCCATTGGCCTCTCTGGCGAGGAGGTCATGGGGCAGGTAGCGGACCGTGGGGAGCTGGGTCGGCCCGGGCCTCGTCTCGATGAGCTTCAGGCCGGGGAAGAGAGCACCCGCCTGGTCCTGCCAGCCTCCGCCGGTCGTGAGGAGCTGTTCCACGCCGAGCACGCGGTGGTACAGGTCGACGTCGTCGAGCCCGAGGCCGGCGGCGCGGTTCACCGCACCCAGCACGGCCGCCGCGAGGATGGAGGAGGTTCCGAGGCCCGAGCCCTTGGGGACGGCGCAGAGGAGGGAGAGCTCGAGCCCGGCTCCAAACTCGCGGAGCTGGGAGCGAAGGGTCCTGAAGGGGCGCCCGAGCTGGAAGGCGGGCAAAAAGCCGGCCAGCGCCAAGGCTGCCTTGGGGAGGCTGAAGTGGCCGCCCGGATCCTGGAACCGCCCGAGCTCGTCGTAGCTCGTGACGGTCTCGGTCGAGCCAAGGTCGATGGAGCGGAACCGGACGAGGAGGTCCGGGGTGGGCCGGACGAACACCTGGATGGGGGGCTGCCCGGAGAGAAGCACCGCCACGTTGAGCACGGTCCCGCCGGCCTCGAGGCAGAAGGGGGGTGTGTCGGTCCAGCCGCCGGCGAGGTCCAGGCGGACGGGCGCCCTCGCCCAGACGATCTGGTCCTCCTTCAAGGCGAGCCGGGGCCTTAGCCTCGCGAGGGTCGTGCTCGTGACCAGTGCCGCCTCGAGCCTCGCAAATCCCAGGGCGGACCAGGTCCTCTTCGCCCGACCGCGGGTGAGCTCGGAGAGGAGCGAGGCCAGCCTCGACTGGAGCTCGGGCCTCGGGAGGCTCGCCATGAGGCGGTCTGCGTTCTCCACGATCCACCGCCGGAGCGAGGGGACGTCGCGGCACACCTCGGCGACGGACTCGCAGTCCTGTTCCAGGCAAAGGGTCTCGCGCCGCTCGGCCGCGGCCTCGAACGAGGCGCGCAGGGAAGCGGCCCGGCGTTCCTGTCGCTCGCCGAAGTACGAGGGGAAGCTCACCGCCTCCGGGATCTCGGCGGCGCTGAGCCACCGTCGCGGCGCCGGGGTGGATGGGCCCGATCCGGGGGCGAGGTCGAAGAACCACTCGACGCAGCGCTGGTCGATCTGGGAGGCGGCGAGGACGGGGAAGGCGCGGACCGAGTAGAGGTCCTTCGCCCTCGCGTCGAGGCCTCGCCGCGAGAGCCAGGCCTCTGCCGGCTGGCCGCAGAGGGTCGAGCCCGAGGGCGGACCGCGGAAGGTGTCGTCCACGTGGTACCCGCGGACTACGTAGAGATCCTCGCCGACGGGGGCGACGTCGAGGCAGGCGCCGGCGGGAAGGTGCTCGACCCGGGCGCCGCGGGGGAGGCCGGTGAGCACGTTCCAGCCGTCGAGCCGGAGCGGGAGCTCGGGGTGCGAGCCCTCGATCCAGGTCGGGGCCTGCTCGGAGGCGAGGACGCGGCCCGGGGAGGCGCCGATGCGGTGGGCCCGGCGGACCCGGAGCGACCCGTCCTGGATCCGGTCCATGGACTCGAGCAGCTGACGGGTCGAGCCGAGGTGGTGGAACCGCGCCGACTCGAGGGGGATGACGCAGGAGGAGAGGCGGCCGAAGCCGGAGGCGCGGAGCCGGGAGGGGACGTGGGACCTCTTCCCCAGGGCCACGCCCACCTCGGTGTAGAGGTCGAGGTGGCGCGGGATCCCGTCCGCGGTGGAGAAGCGCGCCCGCCCCTCGTCCCACCCGCAGCGGTGGAACAGGACCCTGAGCGCCGCGGCGCTCAAGAGGAACATCCCGGTGTCGACGAAGGCGTCGTGGGTGGCCTGGTGGCGGACGATCTCGGCGGCCGGGGGCTTCTGGAGGAAGAAGTCGATGGGGCGAGCAAGGCCCCGGGGGCCTCCCGGCCCGCGCTCCACGAAGAACACGCCGAAGTGGGAAGCCACATCGGGCGAGACCTGCATCCCGATGCCAGCGATGTCCGTCCGGACCTCGGGGATCTCCGCGGCGTCGAACTCGAGCCACACATCCCCGGAGGTGACGAGGGCGGCGACGGCCGGCCCGGCCTCGGCCAGGGTCTGGGCGTAGCCGGGGAGCTGAAAGTCCGCGAGCACCTGGTCGGCCAGGCGGGGGCCGAGGCCGTCGAGCTGGGGGACGGGGATGAAGGCCTTGCCCAGGGCCGCGTACGCCGGCAGGCGGCGGCTCTCACCGCCGGCGTGGAGGATGAGGTTCTGAGCGCCCGCGAGCCACCTCTCCAGGGCGAAAGGCCGGGAGGGTCCCCCCTCGGCCCGGTAGGCCTGGTGGAGGACCGACACGGTGCCGCCGCCCGAGCCGAGCTTCGAGCCACGGGGGTCCGCGCCGACGAAGAGGGGCAGGGCCTTATCCCAGGTGAGCCTCCTCAGCCAGGAGGGGAGGGGGTGGCCGGCCCGTACGTGTTCTGCCAGGTGTGGCGGGACGGTGAGGAGGACGCGGGTCATGTGAAGGACGGCCCGCTAGCCTGGCACGCGGTCCCAACGGGGGCAAGGCAAAGAATTCACCCGGTGACACCGTGCCGAGGCTCTGCGAAGAATGCGCTCGTGGCCAAGGGTCCCCTCCCCCTGCTCGACCGCGAGCCCGCCGAGGGCGTGCGGCTCGTCGCGCTCGACCTCTTGGAAGAGGCGCGGGCCGCCTCCTCCCGGCTCAAGGACCCGGGCGACGCCGAGGCGCTCCACGACTTCCGCGTGGCGGTGCGACGGCTAAGGTCGTGGCTCCGCTCGTTCGAGCCGCAGGTGGAGGACACGCTCCGCAAGAAGTGGCGACGGGCCCTACGGGACCTCGCGAGCGCCACGGGCGCGGCCCGGGACGCCGAAGTGATGCGCGCCCTGGTCTTGGCGCAGCGCGAGGCGCTCTCCCCCCGGCACCGCCGGGCGGCCGACTGGTTCCTTTCGCGGGAGGCCCCAGGGGACGAGGCCGGGGCGGACCCGCGAGCGCGGGCGGCGACCGATTTCGAGCGGCTCGCGCCCCACCTCGAGGAGGCCTTCTCCCGCTACGAGCGGGCGGTGGGGGCCGGGCCCCGGGGCCGGTTCGGCGGGCTCGCCGCCGAGGTCGTGCGCGCGCAGGAGGGCGCGCTCCTCACCGCCCTTTCCGAGGTGGCTTCCGCGGACGACGCCGAGAAGGCCCACCGGGCGCGCATCGAGGGAAAGCGGCTCAGGTACCTGCTCGAGCCGCTCCGGGGGCAGGTCCCGGGAGCGGAGGAGGCGATCCGCTCCATGAAGGATCTCCAGGATCTCCTCGGCGACCTCCACGACGTGCACGTGCTCGCGGCGCGGATGGCCGATGCGGCGGCGGAGGCGGCCGCGGAGGGAGCCCGGGCGGTGCACCACGCCCTCCACGCCGCCGGCGAGGACCACGCCCGGTCGGTGGCTCGCCGGGGCATGCGGCCCGGGCTCTCCGCGCTCGACCGCCGCATTCGCGAGCGCCGCGATGCGCTGTGGGCGGAGCTCTCCCGGGGGTGGCTCGCCGAGGCCGGCCGGATCACGAGCCTGCGCGGAGAGGTCGACCGGGTGGTGGAGGAGCTTCTCCGGGGGCCGCCGCCCGGGGAGGCGCGGCCACGCCGTCACACACCGTGAACGAGGCGCCGATAGGTGTTGAGGTGCCGGATGGCGTCGGTGGTGCGCCCCAGCCGGTCGAGCAGCCGGGCCAGGTTGTGGTGGGCGTCCGCGAGCTCGGGGTTCGATTCCAGCGCGCGGGCGTAGGCGAAGAGGGCCTCGTCGAGGAGGTTCATGTCCTCGAGGGCCACGCCCAGGTTGTAGGCGGCGGTGGCCCGGTGCCTCAGGTCCGTGAGGGCGCACCGGTAGTGGATCTCGGCGTCCCGGAGCTCCCCCGCCTCGTGGAGGAGCCGTCCCAGGTTCAGGTGGGAGCCGGCGTGGGCGGGGTCGAGCTCGAGCGCCTTCAGGTAGGCGCTTTTTGCCTCGCCGGGCGCGCCGTCCTCGAGGTCGCAGCCCCACTGGTACCAGCCCTCGGCCTCCAGGGGCCCGGGCGCACGGCGCCGCGCCGCGGCCTTCACGAGCGGGGCGACCCGTCGAGCGACGTCGGCGATCTCGAAATCGAGCAGGACCTGGCCGGTCTCCGCCTGCCACCTCGTCCCGCCGTCCCGGACGACGACCTCGTCCCCCTCGGCGGTCACCTGGACCGAGGCGAGGGAACGGCCCGCGGGGAGCTTGGCCCTCAGCTGCCGCAGGGCGCGGTGGACTCGGGCGGGCGAGAGACGTGCCTTGACGAGCTCGGAGGAGGCCCGGAGGAGGACGAGGTCCTGGAAGGAGAAGCGGAGGGCGTTCCGCGGCCCTCGCCGGGGAGAGACGAACCCGGCCCGGGCGTATCGCCGGATCTCGCCCTCCGGCAAGCCCAGGATCCTGGCGACGTCGCAGGTCCGATATCCCCACATTCCGGCGGGAGAGCCTGGCACGAAACCGTCACTTCGTCACTTCTTGGAACCGGAACCGGCGCGCGACCGGCCGTCCGCGTGACGGGCGGCGGCACGCAAGGGGGCTTTCCGCCGGCCCTGGGCGGGCTCCGCCTCCTCCGGTTGAGCCACCTTGGGGCTCTCCTCGGCTGGTGCGGGCCCGCGGGCTGCCTCGAGGCTCGCCCGGAGGGCGTCCATGATGTCGATCACTTCTCCCCGAGGCTCGGCCGAGGCGCTCACGCTTATCTCCTGGCCCTGCACCTTCCTCTCGATGGCCTCGAGGGTGCGTTTCTTGACCCCGTCCTCGTAGCGTTCCGGGTGGAACTCGTCGACGGCGGTCTGCTCGATGAGCTGCAGCGCCAGCTGGACCTCCCCGTCCTTGATCTCGGCGTCGTCGACCGGGACCTCGTCGATGGGTCGAACCTCGTCGGGGTAGTAGAGCTGCTGCATCACCAGCCGTCCCTGGGCCGGGCGGATGAGGACGAGATATTGCTTCCCGCGGGCCGCGTAGCGGGCCAGGGCGGCCTTGCCCGACCGGGAGAGCGCCTCGGCGAGGAGCCGGTAGGCCTTGGCGCCCCCCTTGTCCGGACCGAGGTGGTAGGCGCGGTCGAAGTAGACCGGGTCCACCTTCGAGGCGGGAACGAACTCGGAGATGTCGATCGTCTGGGTGGCGATCTCCTCGAGGGCCTTGAGTTCCTCGGTGGTGAAGGTCACGTACCGGTCCTTCGCGAACTCGAATCCCTTCACCATCTCTTCGCGGGGGACGATCTCGCCATCCTTGCCGCAGACGTACTGCTGCTTGAGGCGGGAGCCGTCCTTGGCGTGCAGGAGGTGAAAGGACACCTGGGCCGAGGGCTGGGTCGCGGCGTAGAGCCGGACCGGGATGGAGACGAGCCCGAAGGAGATGGTTCCGGTGGCGATGGAGCGAGGGGCCATGCGCCAGTTATATCCGCGGGCGGAGAGGGGAGCAGGTTCTCTAACAAAGAGGGCGAATGGCTCCCGACGGGCGAGATCCCCTAGGCCGATATCGCGAGAAGCGCGATCCGCTCAGGACGCCCGAACCGTTTGGGAGCGCCGCGCCTCGGGGCGAGGCGGACGGGCTCCGGCTCTTCGTGGTGCAAAAGCACGCCGCCCGCCGGCTCCACTGGGATTTTCGGCTCGAGCTCGACGGGACGCTTCGCAGCTGGGCGGTTCCCAAAGGCCCGTCGGCCGACCCGGCCGAGAAGCGCATGGCGGTGGAGGTAGAGGACCACCCGATCGAGTACGCGGACTTCGAGGGGATCATCCCCGCGGGGAATTACGGGGCGGGGGCGGTGATCGTCTGGGACCGGGGAGCCTGGTGGCCTCTTTCGGACCCGGTGCGCGGGCTTGAGGAGGGGAAGCTCGTCTTCGAGCTGCGGGGCTACAAGCTCCGGGGCGAGTGGACGCTCGTCCGCACCCGGCGCGGGGGAGGGGGGAAGCGGGAGTGGCTCCTCATGAAGCATGGCAAGGACGCCGCCAAGCGGGACCGCGCCTTCCCCGAGGAGTCGGTGCTCTCGGGGAGGCTCGTGGAGGAGGTCCAAAAGGGCACGAGCCGGGCCGCGAGGGCCCTCGCGGAAGCCGCGCGCCTCGGGGCGCCGGAGAGGCGCCTTCTTCCGAGGGAGCTTTCCCCCATGCTGGCCGAGACGGCCGAGGCGCCCTTCGACGGCGATGGCTGGCTGTTCGAGCACAAGTACGACGGCTACCGGCTCATCGCCCAGAGGGACGCGGGCCGGGCAAGGCTCAGGTACCGGAGCGGCGATGAGGCCACCCCGCTCTTCCCCGAGGTGGCGAAGGCGGTCGAGATGATCCCCTTCGACGCCGTGCTCGACGGGGAGGTGGTGGTATTGGGCAAGGACGGGCGGCCGTCGTTCCAGGCATTGCAGAAGCGCGGGCAGCTCTCGCGCAAGGAGGATCCTTCGCGGGCGTCGCTCCTCGAGCCGGCCACGCTCTTCGCCTTCGATCTCCTCTCGCTCGGCGGGCGCGACCTGCGCGAGCTTCCGCTCAAAGAGCGCAAGCGCCTCCTCGCCGAGGTGGTCCCGCCGCTCGGGCCCCTCCGGCTCGCGGAGCACGTCCTCGGCCGAGGCACGGCCCTCTTCCGCGAGGTGGAGGCGCGCGGGCTCGAGGGCGTCATGGCCAAGCGGGCCGACGCGCCGTACCGGTCGGGACGGAGCCGGGCCTGGCTCAAGATCCGCGCCGCCCGGACCGCCGACCTGGCCGTGGTCGGCTTCACCGCCCCGCGGGGAGGGCGCAGCGGCTTCGGCGCGCTCCTCCTCGCGTCCGCGGCGGACGGCGGGCTCACCTACGCCGGGAGCGTGGGATCGGGATTCAAGGACGAAGAGCTCGACCTGCTCTACGCTCGGCTAAGAGCCCGTGCCCGCCCCACCCCGCCCTGCGGCGGACCCTTGCCTCGCGGGCACGGCACGACCTGGGTCGAGCCGGAGCTCGTGGTGGAGGTCCGGTACCGGGAGTGGACCAGGGAGGGGCTCCTCCGGCAGCCCGTCTTCCTTCGGGTGCGGGAGGACAAGCGGACGAGCGACGTCTCGGGGGACCTCTCCGCCGAGCCCCCGGACGCTGGGGCGCCCCTTCCCGAGGAAAGGGGGCCCCCTCGCGTCCTCGTCACTAACCCCTCGAAGGTGTTCTTCCCGGACGAGGGGATCACCAAGGGTCAACTGGTCGCCTACTACCGCGACATCTTCCCGTTCATGGCGCCCTACCTCAAAGATCGTCCCCTGGTCCTGACCCGCTACCCGGACGGCATCTTGGGGAAGAGCTTCTTCCAGAAGGACGCGCCCAGCTGGCGGCCTCCCTTCATCCGAACGGTGATGGTCCATGCCTCCGAGGCCGACCGGGACCTCGCCCACTTCCTGGTGGACGATTTGGACGGGCTCACCTGGCTCGTCAATCTGGGGGTGATCCCCTTTCACGTCTTCTCCAGCCGGGCGGGCTCCCTCACCCGGCCGGACTGGTGCATCCTCGATCTCGATCCCAAGGAGGCGCCCTTCTCGCACGTCGTGCGGATCGCCCGGGCGGCAAGAGCCCTGTGCGAGGAGATCGATCTGCCGGTGTATCCCAAGACCACGGGTCAGAAGGGCCTCCACCTCCTCATCCCGCTCGGCGGGCAGCTCGACCACGGGCAATCGCGGACCCTGGGGGAGCTCTTCGCCCGCGTGCTCGAGGCGGAGCTCGGGGAGGTGGCCACCACGGCGCGGGCCATTCCCGCGCGCAAGGGGCGCGTCTACCTCGACTACCTCCAGAACGGCTTCGGGAAGACCATCGTCGCCCCCTACGCCGTGCGGCCGCGTCCCGGCGCTCCCGTCTCCACGCCCCTTCGCTGGAGCGAGGTGAACGCGCGCCTCGACCCCTCGCGCTTCACGATCCGCGGGGCGGTGAAGCGTGCCGAGGAGCTCGGCCAGGATCCCCTTCTGCCGGTCATGAGCCGCTCGCCCGACCTCGTGGGCGCGCTCGGCCGGCTGGGGGAGAGGCTGCCGTCCCCCGCCCCGCGGGAAGCGCGGTGATGGAGGCGAGGGGCGACCGTCGCGCGAGGGGACCTAGGAGCGCGGAGAAGGCCGGGTGGAGTCTTGGCCCGAAGTCCCCGAGGACCTTGAGGGCGGCGGGTGAGCCAAAGGGCCCCGGGCGAAGACCTGCGGGCGGAGCAAGAGGGAGCGGCCCAGGACTTCCGTGCGGACGAGATCGAACGCGTCGTCCGGTCCGAAAAGGTCCTCCCCGAGGCGGCCCTTCGCGTCCTCGAACCAGCCGCACAGATCGTCGGCGACGGCCATCACCTCGCGGACGTCCTCGGCGAGGGCGAAGTCGCGCCAGGCCCGGAGCCGGGAGAGGGTGGTCTCGGGGCAGCCGGCCGCCTGGAGGAGGGAGGCGAGGCGGGCGAGTTCCACGCCCCCGGATCGCGCCGCCCGGGCCCGCCTCGAGGGCGGCACCACCGATCGCCAGCGGAGCCCGAGGTCGAGGAGCTCGAGGAGGTGCTCGGTGGGTGGCCGGGATCGGCCCGGGGCGACGGCGTCGAGGTGGGCGCGGAAGAGATCGAGGAGCGGGGCGAGGCTTCGGGCGCGCGACTCGAAGGCGTCGGCGAGGGCGGCGACCTTCTGGGCGGCGGTTATGGGGCGGGGCGGCGGTGGGGCGAGCGCGGGAGCCATGTTCACGTCCTTCGGAGCCCTTCTAGCAGCCCCCGTGCCACGAGGAAAACCGCCCGGATCCCGGCGGCTTGAGGGTGGGCGGCGCGAGGTGTCACGGCCATGGCGCAAGAGCGTCCCGAGAGGACGGGGCACAGTTCGCAGAAAGCCCGACGGCGCTTTGGCGCGCGCCTTTGCGCTTGACGAGTCGTGAAGGGCACAGATGCGCGCACCCCCGGAGGGCCAGCTCGGCGGAGCAATTGGACGCAATTTCCGATTGAAGCGTGGACAATCGTCGGCGCTGAGGTATGGTCGCGCCCGACAGGAGAACCCGACCAATATGCCCAGATTCGCGCAACAGAGCATCGAGGCCATCATCCGCGAGGCCGCCGACCGGGTGGTGGAGAATGTCTCGGCCGCCATCGCGCAAAGGGTGGGTGCGCTGGTGCAGGAAGGTTTGGAGCATGAGCTGCCGCGGGCGGCCGGAGGCCGGGGGCGTCGGGCCGCAGGCCGGCGTCGCCCGCCCCGCACCGAGATCACGCGGTGGGTGGCGGACTCGCGTGCCCGGCGCGTTCCCAACTTCGTCATTGAGGCGACCGGGCTCGACACCAAGAAGAAGATCGTGTCGAAGTACGGCCCCAACGTCGCCTTCGAGAAGGGGAAGCCGACGCCCAAGCCCAAGGGCTAAGGGGGCCTCACCGCTCCACCAGCCCCGAGGTGAGTCCCGCCCGAAGGAGCGCGGCGGCGGCCGGCTCGACCGCCGCCGCGGACACCCAGAACCCGACCCCGGTCCTCTGCCGCGACCCGAGCGCGGCCGGCGCGGCGTAGCGCTCGGTCTCGGCCAGGTAATCGAGGCCCGCCCCATCCAAGATCCCCTCTACCGCCTTCGCCTCGCTCAAGGTGGCGGCGAGGTACACCCGGACGATCTCGCTCCCTTCCTCGAACTCCTCCTCCGTGACCCGCGGCACAGGGGCAGTCTAGCGAAACGCCCCCGCGGCGGCCTTCCGCGAGTGGGCTCTGAACGTGGAGGTCGAGGCCTGGCTCGAGGCGCGCGACTATGTCCGAGTTCACCCTCGCCGGGCAGGAGCTCTATCTTCGCTTCATGAAGGCCGTCCGGGGCGCGGGGACCTTTTTCGCCTTCCCGGTCCGAACCGTGCGGCCCCTGGACCTTCGGGGAGGGGAGCTCGAGGGGCCCGGCGCCGCGGCGCGGGCCCCTCGGAGTGGTGGAGCTGATCGGGATCGAACCGACGACCTCTAGAGTGCGATTCTAGCGCTCTCCCAGCTGAGCTACAGCCCCGGGTCCGCGCACTGCAAGGGACGCTTCCTTAACGGTTTCCGCGGGGTTGTGTCAAGCTCCGTTTGGCCCGGGCGGGTGCTATTGTGTTCGCGATGGCTCCGTCCGCAAAGCCGCCTTCCGCCGCCGAGCTGTCCGCGCTCGAGCACGCCTTCGCCTCGGATCCCACCTCCGAGGCCTATCGTCCGCTGACGGAGGCGTATCTCGGCGCCGGCCGCTTCATGGAGGCGATGGTCGTCTGCAAGAAAGGGGTGAAGGCGCACCCGGACGATCCGGCGGCCAAGGTGCTTCTCTCGCGGGTGTACGCGGACCAGGGGAAGGATCGAAAGGCGCTGGAGGAGCTGAACGGGGTCTTGGCGGCTTTCCCGACCTTCGTGGCGGCGAACCGGCTCGCCGCCGTCCTGCACTTTCGGTTGGGTGAGCGCGAGCCGGGGGAAGCGGCGCTACGGCGCGCGGCGGAGGCGGCGCCGGATGACCCGGAGGTCATGGAGCTCCTCGAGAAGCACGGGGTGACGCTCCCGGCCCACAAGCCACCGGGGCACCCGCTCACCGGACCGGATGCTCCCCCGGTGGCGCCGCGGGTGGCGGGGCCCGGGGCTGCTCCCGCCTACCCGCAGGAGAAATCGGAGGACGTGCCCATTCCCACCCCCGTTCCCTCCCACCGGGCCCGGGGCATCGCCTACGCGGAGGCGCTGGCGGAGAAGTACGGGACCCACTCCTTCCGACTGGCCCGGGGGGAGCGGCCGAAGAAGAAGTCCCACCGCGCCATGCTCATCGGATCCGTGGGCCTCCTCGTGGCGCTCCTCGTGGCGCTGGGCGGGTCGCTCGTCCTCTCCCGGGCGCGCAAGGAGCGGATCGAAACCATCGACCGGTTGCTCAAGGAGGTCCGCGAGCAGGTCGACAAGGATATCTACCCGGCCTACCAGGGGGCGGGGAAGAAGGCCGCGGCGATCTTGGACGAGGACGCGGAGAGCATCGCCGGGCACGCCTACCTCTCCTACGTGGAGGCGATCCGGTACGCCGAGCACGGCGAGGGCGACCCGGCCCGCCTCGAGGCGGTTCATCACCTCGAGCAGGGGCTGCAGCTCGGCCGCCACTCGCACCTCGTGGCGGCGGAGGCCTACCTGAAGCTCTACGGCGGCGATCCCGCCGGGGCGAAGGAGGTACTCGCGGCGGTCCTCACCGGCGAGGGCGCCTCCCAGAGCCCCTTCCTCACCGCGGTCGAGGGGGCGGTGGAGCTCAAGACCGGCGATCTGGACGCGGCCCGCGAGACCCTCTCCCGGGCGCAGAAGTCGAACCCCGGGGACGCGCGCACCGCCTGGCTCCTCGCCGAGCAGTATCGCCGCCGCGGGGAGGGGTACGAAGTGCAGGCCGTGGGCTACTACGACTATGCCCTGCGGATCGAGAAGGACCACGTCCCCTCGATCCTGGGGAAGGCGCTCGTTCTCCTCTCCCGGGGGCAGGTGGAGGAGGCGTCCCGGGGCGCGGAGCTCGTGCTTTCTCCGGAGGCCGGGGCGTCGCGCCCGCAGCTGGCCCTGGCCCGCGCCGTCCGGGGGGGAGTCTTGGCCGCCCGCGGAAAGGCGGCCGAGGCCGCCGCCGAGGAAGGCGAGGCGGCCAAGCTCGACCCCACGAACCCCGATCTCCCCTGGCTGGTGGGAGTCCGCAAGCTCCGCACCGGAGACGTGGCCGGCGCGGTCGATGCCTTCCAACGGGCGGTGGCCCTCGACAACCGGCGCGTCTCCCTCTACGCCGACCTCACCCGGGCCCTGCTCCGCAAGGAGGGCGGCGCCAAGCAAGCTCTCGACACCCTCAAGCGCGCGGTGTCGCGGATGGGCGAGCAGCCCAAGCTCGCCCTCCTCCTCGGGGACGCCTACCGGGTGGCGGGCGACGCCGACCTGGCCCGCGGACAGTACGAGAAGGCCATCCAGCTCGGCCACCCGTACCCCGACGCGCGCGTAGCCCTGGCCCGGCTGTACCGGTTCCAGGGCAACATCCCCGGCGCCCTGGTGGAGCTCACCCAGGCCATCGACGAGTACGGCGCAGGCGGGGCGGGGGGGGCGGCCGCCGCCTACGTGGAGATGGCCGAGGCCGAGCGCATCCGCAACGCGAGGCCCGAGAAGCTCAAGGAACTCTACGAGAAGGCGCTCGAGAAGGACCCGGCGAGCTGCGAGGCGCTGTGGGGCGCCGCCAAGGCGGAGCACGACCTCCAGAAGGTCACGGAGGTGGTGCGCCACCGGCTCGACGCCTACACGAAGCTGTGTCCCGGCGCCCCTCATCTCGCCGAGGCGGAGAAGCTCCTCTCGGGGAAGTGACCGGGCTAGCGAGCCGCCTTCTCGCGCTCCGCCGCTTCCGCCCGCTCCCGTTCCCGGACCTTCCGCTCGATCTCGAGCATGGGGTTTCCCTTCACCGCCTTGGGACGCCCGTCGGCGCTCCGCCCTTCCAGAACCTTCACCGGGATCGTCACCCCCGCCCCCTCGATCTCGACCCGGGCGGTGGTCTCGCCCGGACCGACCGGCCAGACCTGACCGCGGGCGTCGCCGCGGCAGACGTCCTCGCTCGCGCAGAGGACGACCGCCGACCGGCTGGCGAGGGGCACTCCTTCATCGTCCCAGGCCTCGACCGAGAGCACCAGGGGAGCGGGCGCGTCGGTGACCTTCAACTCGGCGCGGTCGGGGCGGACCGAGATGCGTGATACGAGGCGCACCTCCACCGGCAGCTCGGCCCTCGCCCCGCCGATGGCGCAGCGCACCGCGGCGCGCCCGGCGGCCACCGAGGTGAGCGTGGCGTCGTTGCCCTGGCCCGCCACCGTTACCACCCGTTCGTCGCTCGAGGACCAGCCGCAGGGGGGATCGGGGATGTGGCGGCCGTTCTTCTCGTAGGGCCTGGCGTGGACCACGGTCGACTTCCCCTTCCCCACGAAGCGAACGGTCGCGGGCCGGAGCTCGATGCGATCGGCCCGGGCGCACCCCGCCGCGGCGAGGAGGGTGAGAAGCGTCGAGAGAAGCGGTGGCGTGCGCATGACTCCATGGTAGCGCACAAGGAGCCTCGAGCCGCCTCGCCGCGCCCGATCCAAGGGCTCGGGAGGAAAGGAGCCGGGAAACGGAGGGCCCGTCGGCGGAGCTAGAGGTCCTCCTCCCGGACGAAGGTCCTGCCCCTTCGACCGGGCTGGTGCGCTCCACTGTGGGGTGACAGACTCCCCACGCTTACCCGCCCTGGGAGGCCCTATGGCGCCCACCGAATCCTCGCCGGGGGATCGCAGAGGGCGCCCTTCTCGACCGGCCGTTCCTCCTCTCGAACCTAGCGGCGACGGTGATCGCCTGTGCCGGTCTCCTCTCGGACAGCGCTGCCACGATCTTTGGCGCCATGCTGGTGGCGACGCTCATGGGGCCCATCCCTGTGGACGCTCGTCGCCGGATCGCTCCTCGTGGTGGGGGTCGGCGTGCTCTTTGGCCTCGCCGCCCCGCTTGTGGTCCCGGGCTCCGAGATGCTCTCGCGCACCTCCCCGCATCTTTCCGACCTCATCGTGGCGCTGGCGAGCGGGGCCATTTCCGCCTACGCCACCACCACTCCCCGGCTGAGCGCGGCCCTCATCGGCGTGTCGATCGCGGTGGCGCTCGTGCCCCCGCTTGCCACGGCGGGTCTCTTCCTCTCGCGCGCCGACTTTGAGCTCGCCGGGGGGGCCTTCATGCTGGCCTTCGTGAATGTGGTGGCGATCCAGGTGGGGACGTCGGCCACGCTCTGGCTCCGAGGCTTCCGGGGCCCGAGGCGGGGTGTGGCGGGGGTCGAGCGGGTGCTGGGGCGAGAGGCGGTGAGCCTCGTACTCATCCTGGCCTTGACCGTCACCCTGGGCATTCACGGGGTGAGGCTCGTGCGGCAACGGCACTTCGAGGCTTCGGTAGAGGACGCGGTGACGTCCTCCCTCGTCGCCTGGCCGGAGGCAAGGCTGACGGAGATGCTGTTCACCTCCGAGGGGGGTCGAACCCTCGCCACCGCGGTGGTGCGCTCGAGCGAGCGGCTCACGCCAAAGGATGTGGCCGCCATGGAAGAGAGGCTGCCCCAAGCGCCGGACGGCTCTCCCGTTCGCCTGAAGCTGCGCCACATCGAGGTCGAGGTGGTGAGCCGCGGCGACTAGCGCCTGGGAGCCCGTCCTGCAACCGTTCCGCCGTGAACAGGCTTCGGGCTTTGGTCGAACGCCGAGGGGTCAGGCGAGGCCGCCGTTCACCCCGATGACCTGGCCGGTGATGTAGGCGGCCTCCTCGGAGGCGAGGAAGGCGGCGAGGCTCGCCACCTCCTCCGGCCGGCCCAGCCGCCGGGCGGGGATCCGCTTCAACATCTCCTCCACCGGCGCCCCGGCGATCATGTCGGTGTCGATGAGCCCTGGGGCGATGGCGTTCACCGTCACCCCCTTGCTCGCGAGCTCCTGCGCAAGCGCCCGGGTCGCCCCGATGAGCCCCGCCTTGGCGGCGGCGTAGTTCACCTGGCCGCGGTTTCCCAGTAGGCCCGCGACCGAGGAGATGTTGATGATTCGGCCGAAGCGTCTATGGACCATGGGCATGATGAGCGGCCGGGTGACGTTGTAGAAGCCGTCGAGGGTGGTCCGCGTCACCGCCTCCCAGGCCTCGGGGGCGAGCGCGGGGAAGGGGGCGTCCCGGGTGATGCCGGCGTTGTTGACGAGGATCCCGATGGGCCGGGCCTCGTCGGACAAAAGCTCCTCCAGGGCGGCCCCCGCGGCGCGGGCGTCGGAGACGTCGAAGGGGCAGAGCTCGGCCAGGCCGCCCCCGGCCGCGATTCGGGCCAGAACCGCCCGGGCCGCCTCCTCGCCGGTGCGGTAGTTCAGGATGACCGGGTGGCCCGCCCGGGAGAGCGCCTCGGCGATGGCCGCGCCGATGCCGCGGCTCGCCCCGGTGACGAGCGCCCGCGTCTTCATTGCGGCCCGTCCTGCTCTTTGGAGAGGCGCACGTTCAGGACCGCCTCGGCCACCGTCTCGCCCGCGCGCCGGACGCGGCAGCGGAAGGAGGAGAGCCGCTCGTCCTTGTACTCCTCCTTCACCTCCACGAGGAGCTCGTCGCCGACCTCGAAGCAGGGGACCCTGAGCGTGAGCTCGCGGGTGCCGAGGAGAAGTCCGGCCGCGGGACGTCGGCCGCCGCCCTCGCGGGACTCAAGGCCGGCCAGGGCCGCCGCCGTCTGGCCCATGTACTCGAGGGCCACGACCGCCCGCACCCGGCCCTCCTCCACGAAGACCGAATCCTCCGTGATCCGCACCGCGCAGCGGGCGAACCCGGGGCCCGCATCGAGGAGCTCGTCCAGGAGGAGCATGGGGGGCACGTGGGGAAGGAGCTCGGCCACCCTGGGAAGCGCGGTCACCTTGGCCTCCAGGGGGAGACTTCTATCACCCAGCCGAGGTCCCCTTCGGGGCCGAGGGCGATCTCTCCCTCTCTGCCCGAAAAGGCAGCGTCCGCGAGGGCGAGGCCCCCCGCGCAGGAATGGCTCAGGAACGGGGGTGGCACCCGGGGAGCGTCCGACCGCGCTCTTTTAAGGCCCCGGAGCACCGCCCGGCTCGTGGGACGCGGCTCGGCCGACAGGGCCAGGGCGACGGCGAGCGGAGGGTAAGGGTTCTTCGGGGAGAAGGGCGGCACGGGCGGATCGTCGGCGAGGACGAGGACCAAGTCTCCCCCCCGCTCAAAGAGGAGCGCGCCCGCCTCGAGGAGCGCCACCGCGGGGGTCTCCAGGCCGGCCGCCACCGTGGTGGAAAAGCCATGGTTCCCGGTGGCGATGGAGAGGTAGGCGACCGGGCCGTTGTGGACGGAATTATGGAACCGGGTGGGGGAGGGCATCCCTTCTCCACGCCGGAGCTCCTCCAGGATCTCGAGCCCGGTCTGCTCGCCGAGGGCGGAGCCGAGCACGAGCGGCACGCGGGCGAGTTCGACCTTGGCCTCTGCCGCCGCCTCGGCGGCAACCACCGCCACCCTCGAGGCGAGCGGGGTGGCGCGCCGCCTCAAGGTCGGCGGGAGGAGATCGGCCCGGGCGGCCAAGACCGAAGGATCGGGCGTCCCCGCGGCCCAGGCCTTGAACCCGGCGAAGCCGGGGGTGAAGAGGCCGAAGCCGCCCACGTGGATCGGGATCAAGCGGACCCCAACAATAGGCTCACGTTGCTCCCCCCGAAGCCGAAGGAGTTGCTCATGACGGTGCGAACGGCCCGCTCGGCGCCGGCCGAGCAGATGGCGGCCTTCACCAGGGGATCGACCGGCTCGGCCCCCAGGCTCCTCGGCAAGAACCCGTGGGCGATGGAGAGGGCTGCGAACACCGCCTCGGTCGCGCCCGCCCCCCCGAGGAGGTGACCAGTGTAGCCCTTGGTCGACGACACCGGCACGCCGGGCCCGACCACGGCCGCGATGGCCTGGGCCTCGACGACGTCGTTGGCCGGTGTGCCCGTCCCGTGGGCGTTCACGTGGTCGACGGCCGAGCCGGGCAGGCCCGCCTGAGCGAGCGCCGCCTCCATGGCGAGCCGCGCGCCCAGCCCCTCCGGGTGCGGATGGCTCATGTGGTACGCGTCGCTCGACTCTCCCACCCCGAGGAGCTGCACCGGGCCCTCGCCATCGCGCTCGAGCAGCGCGAAGGCGCCTCCTTCCCCGATGCTGATGCCGTCGCGGTCGACGTTGAAGGGGCGGCAGGGAGTCTTGGAGAGAGCCTGGAGGGACCCGAAGCCACGGAGGGTCATCTGGCAGAGGGTGTCCACGCCGCCGGCGAGGACCGCGTCGGCGTATCCGGCGCGGATGAGGCGCTGCGCCGAGCCGAAGACCTTCCCGCTCGAGGAGCAGGCGGTGGAGATGGTGTAGGCGGGCCCCCGGGCGCCCGTGACCGCGCGGATCACCTCGAGCACGGCGTGGAACGTGTGCTGGCGCTCGAAGTCGAACGAGGCGGGCAGCCGACCGGTACGCGCGAACTCGTCGTAGGCGATCTCCGTCTCGCGGATCCCCCCGGTGCTCGTCCCGAAGACGATCGCCACGCGCTCCGGGCCCCGCCGCCGTAAGGCTCTCGAAAGCGCATCGGCCATCTCCTCGAGCACGAGCAGGGCGATGCGGGAGAGCCGAGTATCGTACGGGCGCAGGCGCGCCGGGGGCTCGGGCAACTCGTCGGGGAGGGCGCCGCAGGCGGTCTCGAAGGGGACGTCGAGGCGGCAGGGGGCGAGCCCGGTGCGGCCGGCCCGGAGCGCCTCGGTGACGCGGTGCGTGTCCGTCCCGAGGGCGTTCGCGGCGGCGAAGGCCGTGATGGGGTACCCGTTCCGACGCCCGTCTCGCATCGAGCGCCCTCATACCATCGGGGTCGAGACAGCGTCAAAAAGGCCCTTCAAGCATGCATTTGCCCACCTCCGGCGGGCGGGCCCAGGCCTTGCGACTCCCCCGCCGGGGGATCTATTCTCGACCTAGGGTCGCGAAATCCCCCTACCATGGAAGAGACACGATGCGTCCTTTCGCGGCGATTGGGGAAGAGTAACCCGGGGACAATTGAAGGATGAGGGGAATCGGGATCGACGCCGTGAGCGTGAGCCGGATCGAGAAGGCCCTCTTTCGGACTCCGGGCTTTGCCGAGGCAGTGTTCACGAGTGGCGAGCGCGCCGAGTGCGAGGGCCGGCCGGGGCGGGCGCGAGCCCTGAGCTATGCCTCACGGTTCGCGGCCAAGGAGGCCTTCTTGAAGGCCCTCGGGCTCGGGGTGCTCGGGCCCGTGTCGCTCCCCGACGTCGAGGTGAGGACCGGCGGAGGGGGCGCAGCGACCCTCTCCCTCGGCCCGACCGCGGCGGCGGCGCTTGCCCGAGGGGGCGGGGCCGCGCCGCTCCTCTCCCTCTCTAACGCAAGGGACCTGGCGGTGGCGCTCGTCGTCGTCCCCTAGACGCGGGCTCGCTGCCCGAGAGGCGAGATAACCGGACATGGAAGACCTGGTGCGGGACATCAAGGAGCTCATCATCCGGAGCCTGAACCTCGAGGGGGTGACTCCCGAGAGCATCGACCCCTCGGCTCCGCTCTTCGTGGAGGGTCTGGGCCTCGATTCCATCGACGCCCTGGAGCTGGCCATGGCCCTTCGGCAGAAGTACGGCGTCCGGACCAGCGCGGACGAGGCGACGAACCGGAAGGTCTTCGCCTCGGTGAAGAGCCTGGCCGAGTTCGTGGCCCGGAACCGTCCGGCGGCGGGCTAGGGCGGGTTACGGAGACTTCGCCGTGCGGGTCTTGCTCGTCTCCGTGAACCGGGTCCGTACCCCCTACCCCGTCCATCCCATCGGGCTCGACTACCTGGCCGGTGCGCTCGCGCCCGCGCACGAGGTCCGGATCCTCGATCTCTGCCCCCTCGCCGAGGGCGAGGTGGAGCGGGCGATCCTTTCCGCGGTGAAGGAGGCCTCGCCCGAGGCGGTGGGTCTCTCCCTGCGGAACGTCGACTCGCTCGAGGCCAACGCGGCCACGGGGTTCTTGCCCGGGGCGAGGCGGGTAGCGGAGATCGTGCGGTCCGCCACGGATGCGCCTCTCATCCTCGGGGGCGCCGGGTTCACGATCTTCCCGGCCGAGCTGCTCCGATCCCTCGGGGCCGACTTCGGGGTGGTCGGGGAGGGCGAGCGGGCCCGTGCCCTCGTGGACGCGCTCGAGGCTAAGGCGGACCCGCTCGGGCTCCCCGGGATCCTCTGTCCCGGCCATCCTGCCCCCGCCCCGGTGCCGCTTCGGCCGGGGGAAGAGGGGAGGCGGGCGCCCCCGGGCAACAACCCGGCGCTCGGCTTCTACCTCGAGCACGGGGGGATGCTGGGGATCCAGACGCAGCGCGGCTGCCGGTTGAGGTGTGTGTACTGCACTTACCCGCAGATCGAGGGACGGGTGCTCCGGACCTTCGACGCGGAGGCGGTCCTCTCCGAGGCCCGGGCGCTCGAGGAGGCCGGGGCCCGGTACCTCGTCCTCACCGACTCCGTGTTCAACAACTCTCCCGCGCATGCCCTCGCCGTGGCGGCTGCGTTCCAGCGAGGCGGCATCCGTCTGCCCTGGGGAGGCTTCTTTGCCCCGAGCGCTCCCCCGGATGGCTTCTACGAAGCCCTACGGAAGGCGGGGTGCACCCACGCGGAGTTCGGCACCGAGTCGCTCTCCGACGCCGTCCTGCCCCGGATCCAGAAGCCGTTCCGTCGCGCCGACGTCTTCCGGGCGCACGCGGCCGCGCGGGCGGCCGGGATCCACGTGGCGCACTTCTTCGCCCTGGGCGGCCCGGGGGAGACCTCCGCCACTGCGGAGGAGACGCTCGACGGGTGCGAGGAGCTCGCCGGCGCGGCTCTGTTTTTCTTCTGCGGGATGCGGATCTACCCTCGGACCGACCTCTTCTCGGTGGCGGTGGCGGAGGGCCAGATCCGCCGCGAGGAGGACCTCCTCGAGCCGGTCTTCTACCGGCCGGACGGTCTCGACCTCGGGGACCTCGTCCGGGCGGTCCGGCGCCGGGGAGAAGGGCGTCGGGGTTGGGTCGTCGGGACGGGAGGGGAATTCTCCGGGATCGTCTCCCGGCTCCACGCCCGCGGCCGGAGCGGCCCGCTCTGGGAGCTCATCGCCGACGCATGAGGCTCCTTTTCCCCCATACGCTCTCGCGCATGCACCTCGCCGCGGCCGCGGCCGCGGTGGCCACCCTCCTCCTCCTCGCCGTCCGCCCCGAGCTGTGGCCCGTCCCCCCGCTCGCCCTCCTTTTCGCGGTGGCGGCCGCTCCCTACTTCCCCGGCTGGGCCTTCTTTCTTCCCATTGCGACGCACGGCCCGCGTTCGCGCCCGGAGGTGGCGCTCACCTTCGACGACGGGCCCGACCCGCGGACCTTGTTCTCCCTCCTCGCCCTCCTCGCCGGAGAGGGCGCCTTGGCCACGTTCTTCGTGGTGGGGCGCCGGGCGGCGGCCCACCCGGAGGCGGTGCGCGCCATCCTCTCGGCCGGCCACGAGATCGGGAACCACTCGGACACCCACGACGTCTTCCTCGCCACGCGGGGCAAGGCCCGGGTAAGGGACGAGATCCTCGGCTGCGAAAGGGCGCTCGAGGAGCACGGGGTGCGCCCGCTCGCCTACCGGCCGCCGGTGGGGATCACGAGTCCCCCCCTCGGAGAGGTCCTTCGGAACCTGGGCCTCTTCTGCGTCGCCTTCAGCTGCCGTCCATTCGATTTCGGGAACCGAAGGCTCTCGGGGCTAGCCCGGCGGGTGCTCCGCCGCGTGCGTCCAGGGGACATCGTGCTCCTGCACGACGCGCTTCCCTTGGGCACTCCCGTGGAGGAGTGGCTCAGAGAGATCCGGGCGATCCTCGCCGGGCTCAAGGAGAGAGGGCTTAGGCCGGTGGCGCTCTCGGTGCTCCTCGGCGAGCGCGTCATGGAGAAAGGGGAGCGGGCGCCCCGCGGTCTTGGGGAGGAAAGGGGCGGGGCGGCACCCCCGGCGCCGGGCGGGCCGGGAAGGGCTCCTTCCGCCTCCCCCTCGGCCGGCGCCCGCCCGGATTTCCTCGAGCGCGCCTCCCGCGTCCTCACGCTCCTTTTCACCCTTGGTTACCCAGTGCTCGTGGCGCTCTCGCTCACCCTTTTGAGCGCCCGAAAGGCGGCGCTCATCCTCCTCGGGGTCTTCGCCGCCGCGCGGATGAAGACCCTGAGGAAGGACCTCGCCCGGGCCCGCGGGTTCGTGGCCCTTTTCGCAAGCGTGGCCGCCCTCCTCGTCCTCGCCGCCCTCCTCGACGACCCGCGCTTCTTGCTCGCCTACCCTTCGCTCGTGAACGCCGCTTTGCTCCTTCACTTCGGCTGGTCGCTCCGGGGCATCCCGATCGCGGAGCGCTTTGCCCGGATGGAGGTGAAGGACCCCTCCGAGCTGGGCGAGGCGGGTGTCCGCTATTGCCGGCGCGTGACGATCGTGTGGTGCGGCTTCTTTGCCTTGAATGGCGGGATCGCGACCGCCCTCGCCGTCTTCGCTCCGAGGCCGCTGTGGGCGATCTACACCGGCGGCGTGTCGTACGTGCTCATCGGCCTCGTCTTTGCCGTCGAGTATGTGGTGCGGAAGGCGCTCCACGGCCACTTCGGGCCGGGAGCCGTGGACCGGACCCTGGCCCGGCTCCTCGGGCGTGCGGAGGGATCGCCGTGACCCTCGCGGTTCACGAGCCCGGTGACCTGGTCGCGGTCGGAGAGGGGGGGCCGCGCACCGCCGCCGACCTCGTCGCGGACGCGGCCCGGGTGGCGAAGTTCCTCGCCGGTTTTCCCAAAGGAGAGGTGGTCCTCGTCTGCTCGGACCGTTACCACCTCGCGGTCTGCCTAACGGGCGCGTGGGACGCGGGGCACGGCGTGAGCTTCCCGCCGAACGTGCAGGTGGAGACCATCCGGGAGGTCGGTTCGGGGGAGGGGGTCCGGGCCGTCCTCCACGACCGCGACGACGCTCCGGGGGGAATGGACATTCGCGAGCTCCTCCGGGGGTCCGCCCCCGCAGCCGAGCGGACGGGGCCTACGCCCGAAAGCGCCCGGCTCACGGTCATGACCTCGGGCACGACCGGAGCCCACCGGGGCGTGTCGAAGAGGCGAGAGCAGCTCCTCGGGGAGGCCGACGTGAGTGCCCGCCTCTTCGGGCCGTTCTCGGGCGAGCGGATCCTCTCGACCGTGCCGCCCTACCACATCTACGGCTTCCAGTTCGGCGTGCTCCTCCCGCTCCGCAGCGGGGCCGCCCTGGTGCGGGCGGGCGGGCTCCACGCCACCGAGGTCCTCTCCGCCATCGAGCGGTACGGGGTGACGACGCTCGTGAGCGTGCCCGCTCACCTCGCCCCCCTCGCGCTCGAGGAACGCGCGCCCTTTCTCCGGTGCGTCTTCTCGGCCGGATCGCCGCTCCCGCCCGCGACCGCGACGGCCCTGCGCGCGCGGCACGGATGGCGCGTGGTCGAGGTGTACGGCAGCACCGAGACGGGCGCCCTGGGGTGGCGCGAGGCGGGCCTTGAGGCGTGGACTCCGTACCCGAACACCACCATCTCGGCGGGCGTGGGCGACTCTTTCTGGGTCGACTCCCCCTGGCTGCCCGAGGGCGGTCCTCGCCCCTACCCGCTGCCCGACCGGATCGAAATGGGGCCGGACGGCCGGTTCGTGCTTCGGGGCCGCAGGGACGACGCGGTGAAGGTGGCGGGGAAGCGCGTCTCGCTCCGGGAGGTGGAGGAGCGGCTCCTCTCGCTTCCCGGGGTAAGGGACGCGGCCGCCCTCTCCCGGGGCACGTCTGGCCTCCGCGGGCAGGAGATCTGGGTGGCGGTGGCGGCCACGGGCTGGACCGCGGAAGGGCTGCGGGCCGCGCTCGAGCGCTGGCTCGATCCCGTGACCGTGCCGAGGCGGATCCGCGTCCTCGATTCGCTGCCCCGGGAGGGGGCGGGCAAGCTCCTTCGCGCCCGGCTCCTCGAGCTCTTCGACCGGCCCAAGGGCGGGCGCGTCGCGCTCGAGCCGGAGTCCGAGGAGGTCCTCTCGGGCAAGGCAGGGAAAGAGGTCCGGCGGCTCGCCTTCACGGTGCCCGGGGACCTCCTCTACTTCGAGGGCCATTTCCCGGGCTCACCCGTCCTGCCCGGGGTGGTGGAGCTCGACCGGATGGCGGTGCGGCAGGTGGAGCGGCTCTGGCCACAGGCGGGGATGCTCCGCGCCGTCCGGCGGCTCAAGTTCCTGCGTCCCATCGGTCCGGGCGAGCGGATCGAGCTCTTCCTCGAGCGCGATCCGGTTCGAAGGACGGTGGACTTCGCCATCGAAGGACGAGCCGGGCGCTGTGCCTCGGGTACGCTCGTCTTCGGCCCCGTGGAGGAGCCTTGAGTCCCAGGGTGTGTGCCCTCATCCCGACCTACGACAACCCGCTCACCGTCCGGGGGGTAGTGGAACGAGTTCGGGTTCATCTGTCGGACGTGCTCGTGGTCGACGACGGCAGCGGTCCGGAGGGGCGGGCGGAGGTCGCGGCGCTCGGGCGGGAGGGCCTCGCTCTCGTCCAAAGGTTCGAGCGAAACGTGGGGAAGGGGGCGGCGGTCAAGGAGGGGTTCCGCCGGGCGAGCGCCCTCGGCTTCACCCATGCTCTCCAGATCGATGCCGACGGGCAGCACGACACGGGCGACCTTCCGCGCTTCCTGGCGGCGGCGGAGGCCCACCCCGAGGCGCTGGTGGTGGGAGACCCGGTGTTCGACGGGAGCGCTCCCCGGGGCCGGGTGCGCGGTCACCGCTTCTGCCGCATCTGGACCGACCTCGCGACCGGGGGCCGGGTGATCCGCGACGTCCTCTGCGGGTACCGCGTCTACCCGCTCGAGCCCTCCTTGCGCCTTCCCTCTGGCGACCGGATGGAGTTCGACGCCGAGATCGCCATCCGGCTCGTCTGGGCGGGGTGTCCGGTCGTGAACGTGCCCACCACGGTCCGTTATTTCCGTAGAGAGGAGGGTGGGGTCTCGCACTTCCGCCCCTGGCGCGACAACGTCCGCATCGTCTCGACCTACATCTCTCTATGCCTCGTGGGGCTCGGGCGGCTTCTCGTGGGGCGAAGGCCGAGGACGTCGTGACCGCGGGGTCCTGGTACGAGCTCCCGGAGAAGAGCGGTGCCCTAGGCATCTGGCTCGTGGTCGGGGCGCTCCGGCTCCTCGGCCGGCGCGGATCGAGGTGGCTCCTCAGGGTCTTCGCCGCCTGGTACGTCTTCCTCCACGCCCGTGTGCGCCGGGTGTCGCGGGATTACCTGCGGAGGGTGGGGGGCCGGGCGCGGCTCCGCGACGTCCTTCACCACGTCTCGACGTTCGCAGAGGTGACTGCCGACCGCGTCTTCCTGGCGCGAGGTGAGATGTCGAGGTTCCGGGTGCAGAGGCAGGGTGGGGAGGGGCTCGGCGAGCTTCACCGGGCCGGCCGGGGCGTACTCCTCGTCCTCGCCCACCTGGGCAGCTGGGAGGTCCTCCGGCTCGACTCGAGCCTGGGGAAGCTAAAGGTGAGCGTCCTCGTCTACTACGAGAACTCGCGCGCCGTCACGGACGCGCTCCGCCGGCTCGACCCCGGCGTGGAGGGGCAGCTCATCGAGATCAAGAAGGGGGATACGAGCTTCGTCTTCGAGGTGGAGGAGCGAATCCGGCGCGGCGAGATCGTCGGGACCATGGGCGACCGGGTGGGCCTCGACGGCAAGGCCGTCCGGGTCAAGTTCCTGGGCGAGGAGGCGAGCTTCCCGGTGGGCCCCTACCTCCTTGCCGCGACGCTCCGGTGCCCCGTGTACCTCGCGTTCGGGCTTTACGAGGCGCCGGACCGCTACCACGTCCACTACGAGCCCTTCGAGGACCTCGTGATCCTGCCGCGGGGCCCGGCGCGCGAGGAGGCGCTCCTTAAGCTCGTGGCCCGCTATGCGGGGCGCCTCGAGCACCACTGCCGGGCCCACCCGGACAACTGGTTCAACTTCTACGATTTCTGGAGGGCCGCATGAGCGCACCGCTCGGCCCATCCCACGCCCGACCGCGGCTCCCGCCCCCTCCCTCCACGGCGGTGGCGGTCGAGCTCACGGTCCCCTTCCACGACGTGGATGTGCTCGAGG
Source organism: Anaeromyxobacter sp. (assembly GCA_035686075.1). GTDB lineage: Bacteria > Myxococcota > Myxococcia > Myxococcales > Anaeromyxobacteraceae > Anaeromyxobacter. Next base: position 77,507 of record DASRZU010000035.1, on the reverse strand, counting down.
TCGCCTGGCACGGCCACTACCCCAAGTACCTGGACCTCGCCCGCACCGAGCTTCTCCGGTCGCGAGGGCTCGACGTCGGCGACCTGCGGGTCCTCGGATACCGCTTCCTCATGTCCGAGTCCTACCTAAGGCACGCCTCTCCGCTTCGTTACGCCGACCGGTTCCGGGTCTTGGCCTGGCTCGTGGAGGTGGAGAGCCGGGTCCGGATCGCGTATCAGGTCGTGAATCTCACCCGTGAGGTGCTCTCCGCCGAGGGCTACACCGTGCTCGTGACGAGCGAGGCTTCGGGCGGGCTCTGCCTCGAGACCCCGGCGCCGATCCTGGAGCGCCTCCGGGCTCCGGGGCCCCGGGCACCTGCCCCCATAGGGGGCTAGCGAACGCCGACTTCCCAAGAGGGGCGAGGTGGGGCATCCATGTGCTCATGAACGCGAGAAAGATCGCTGTTCCGCTCGCCCTCGTCCTTGGCCTCGCCTGGGCTCCCGCCGCCCGCGGCGCCGGTGAGTCCTGGCCGCGCGCCATCCAGCTCGAGCACGGGACGCTCACCGTATTCACGCCGCAGGTCGAGACCTTCGAGGGCGTAACGCTCACCGGCCGGGCGGCGGTGTCCTGGGAGGCGACGGGCGGCACTCCGGTCTTCGGCGTCTTCTGGTTCGACTCGCGCGTGCTCATCGACAAGGACCAGGGGATCGTCAAGGTCGAGGAGTTCACGGTCACGAAGGTCCGTTTCCCGAACGCCAAGCCCGAGCAGGAGGAGAAGGTCAAGAAGACCGTCGAGGAGGAGGTCCCGAAGTGGGACGTCTCCATGACGCTCGCCGACCTACAGGCGGCGGTGGCGGCCTCGGAGCGGATGAAGAAGAGCGAGAAGGGGATCGCCGCGCCGGTCCCGAAGCTCATCTTCTCGAACGACCCGGCGGCGCTCCTCCTCTACGATGGCCAGCCGGTCGTAAGGCCGATCCCCGACACGGGCCTGGAGCGCGTGGTGAACACGCCGCTCTTCGTGGTGCGCGATCCCGCGACCAGCCGTTTCTACCTGGGCAGCGACACCTTCTGGTACGAGGCCCAGGAGGCGAAGGGGCCATGGTCGCCCGTCGCTGCGCCCACGGAGCCGGTGAAGGCCTACTTCGAGAAGAACAAGCCTCCCCCGCAAGCGCCGCCAGGCGAAGGAGAAGAGGCGCCGCCGAACGCGGCGGCCCCGGCCCAGAAGGAGGCCCCGGCGACGCCGCCGAGGATCGTGGTCGCCACCGAGCCGACGGAGCTCGTCTCCTTCGACGGGAAGCCGTCCTACGTGCCGCTCGGGACCGACGGGAACCTCCTCTACGCGGACAACACCGACGGGAAGGTCATCGTGCACGTCCCCACGAGCGAGACCTACGTGCTCGTCTCGGGGCGGTGGTACAGGGCGACGTCGCTCAAGGGGCCATGGAGCGCCGTGCGACCCGACAAGCTGCCCGCGGCCTTCAAGAGCATCCCTCCCGATTCGCCCGTGGGTGACCTCCGTGCCTTCGTCGCCGGGACGGGCGAGGCGGACGATGCGCTCGCGGATTCTCAGATCCCGCAGACCACCGCGGTGAAGCGCGACCAGACGATCAATGTCACCTACGACGGCGAGCCCAAGTTCAAGGCCATCGAGGGGACCTCCTTGGCCTACGCCACGAACACCTCCTTCTCCGTCCTCCAGGACAGTGGCCAGTACTGGGTCTGTTACCAGGCCGTCTGGTACGTCGCCCCCACCCCCCAGGGACCGTGGGCGGTGAGCGACAAGCGGCCCCCGTCGATCGACCAGGTGCCTCCCTCGGCTCCCGTCTACAACACGAAGTACGTCTACGTGTACCAGTCGACGCCCCAGGTGGTGTACGTCGGCTACCTGCCCGGCTACGTCGGCGTCTACCCGTACTACGGGACGGTGGTGTACGGGACCGGTTACTACTACCCGCCGTACATCGGACCGGTGTACTGCTACCCCTATCCGGCCACCTTTGGTTTCCACGTCTCGTACAACCCGTGGACGGGGTGGGGCTTCGGCGTGAGCTATGGCACGCCGTTCTTCTCGGTGAGCCTGCATTTCGGCGGGTATGGGGGCTACTACGGGCCGCGGGGGTATTACCCGCCCTACCGGCCGCCCTACGGTTACCGTCCCCCGCCGCCTGGCTACCGGCCTCCCTATCCGGCCCGTCCCCCGGGCGGCTATCCTCCCGGCTATCGTCCTCCTGCGGGCTACCCACCTCCGGGCTATCGACCGCCCGCAGGGGGAGGCGGCCGTCCGCCCGCGGGATCCCAGCCGCCGCGCCCGGGCGGAGGACCGAGCGTATCCCAGCCCGTCGCCGGTGGAGGCACGACACCGGCTCGCCCGTCCACGGGGAACATCTACGAGCGCCCCGGCAACGCGCAGCGCAACGCTCCCACGACTCAGCCGGCGGACCGGCGCGCCCCGACCGTGTCCCAGCAGCCCAACAACGTCTACGGCGACAAGTCCGGGAACGTCTACCGGCAGAACCAGAACGGAAACTGGGACAAGAACACGGGCGGTGGGTGGCAGAGCACGGGAGGTTCCCAGCGGCCGCAGGCGAGCACCGGTGCGAGCACGGGAGCTTCCCAGCGGCCGCAGGCGGGCACCGGTGCGAGCACGGGAGCTTCCCAGCGGCACGAGGGCGGCACGAGTGCCAGCTCTCGACCGGCGCCCTCCCAAGGCGCCTCCCGGGGTGGTGGAGCTCCGGCCGGCCTGAACCGCGACGCGGCCGCCCGCGGCGGCGGCCGGGGTGGGGGGGGCGGCCGGAGACGGTAGCACCTGTCGAGAAGACGGGGCCGGTCCTTAGTCGAGGTGGACTTCGACCGGCCCCACCTTCCAGATCGACTCGCAGTACTCGCGCATCGACCGATCGGAGGAGAACGTCCCGGAACGCGCGGTGTTCCGAATCGACATCCGGGTCCACGCTCGGGACTCCTCCCAGGCGGCGCTGACGCGCTCCTGGCAGGCCACATAAGCGGCGTAGTCTTTGAGCACGAGGAACGGGTCCGAGCCGAGAAGGTTCTCGACGAGCGGCCGGAACATCTCCCGGTCGCCGCGCGAGAAGGTACCGCCGGCGATCTGGTCCAAGGCTTCCTTCAATTCCGGGTTCCCGGCGACCACCTCGGCCGGCCGGTAGCCCTCCCTCTTCGCGCGGAGGACTTCTTCGGCCGTGAGGCCGAAGAGGAAGAAGTTCTCGGCGCCGACCTCCTCGCGGATCTCCACGTTGGCGCCATCGAGGGTCCCGATGGTGAGGGCCCCGTTCATCATGAACTTCATGTTTCCGGTGCCAGAGGCCTCCTTGCCGGCCATGGAGATCTGCTCCGAGAGGTCCGCGGCCGGGTAGATGGCCTGCGCGTTCTTGACGTTGAAGTCGGGGAAGAAGACCACCTTGAGCCGCCCCCCCACCGCCGGATCGCCGTTCACCACCTCGGCGACGCCCGTGACGAGCCGGATCATGAGCTTGGCGAGGTGATAGCCGGGGGCGGCCTTGCCCCCGAAGAGGAAGAAGCGGGGCGGGAGCTCGAGCTGCGGGTTTTGGCGGAGCCTCTGGTAGAGCGTGATCACATGAAGCGCGTTCAGGTGCTGGCGCTTGTACTCGTGGATGCGCTTCACCTGGACGTCGAAGAGGGCAGCTGGGTCGATCGCGACCCCGGTCCGTTCGCGGATGCGGCGTGCCAAGGCCTCCTTGGCGGCTCGCTTGACTTTACGCCAGCGCTCTAGGAAGGCGGCGTCCTGGGCCCGTGCCTCGAGGGCCCTTAAGCGGGTGGGGTCGGTGAGCCAGCCCTCGCCCACCGCTTCGGTGAGGAGCGCTCGTAGCCCCGGGTTACTCAAGGCGACGAAGCGGCGCGGGGTGACCCCGTTCGTGACGTTCCGGAAGCGCTCCGGCCAGAGCTCGGCGAAATCGCGGAGCACCGTCTCCTTGAGAAGGGCCGAGTGCATCGCCGCCACGCCGTTCACCGCGTGGGTACCGACGGTGGCGAGGTGAGCCATTCGCACGCGCTTCTCCCCCGCCTCGTCGATGAGGGACATCCGTGCCACCCGGGCCTCGTCCCCGGGATAGCGCCGCCGCACGAGGTCGAGGAAGCGGTGGTTCACCTCGTAGATGATCTCGAGGGGGCGGGGAAGGAGGCTCTTCATGAGGGGGAGCCCCCAGGTCTCGAGCGCCTCCGGGAGGAGGGTGTGGTTCGTATAGGCGAGGGTACGGCAGGTGAGGTCCCAGGCTTCTTCCCAGGGGAGCTGCCGCTCGTCCACGAGGAGCCGCATGAGCTCGGCCACCGCGATCGCCGGGTGGGTGTCGTTGAGCTGCACCGCGAACAGATCGGGGAGGCTCTGGAGAGGCGCCCCCTTCGCCTCGAGGAGGCGTAGCATGTCCTGCAGCGAGCAGGACGCGAAGAAGTACTGCTGAGCGAGGCGCAGGCGCTTCCCGCTCTCCTTCTCGTCGTTCGGGTAGAGCACCTTGGAGATCGTCTCCGAGACGATCTTCTCCTCTACCGCGCCGTAGTAGTCTCCGACGTTGAAGTCCTCGAACTCGAAGGACTCGACCGCCTCGCTCTTCCAGAGCCGTAGGGTGTTGCAGGTGTTCACCCGGTAGCCCGGGACCGGGGTGTCGCAGGCCACGCCCTTCACCCGGCGCCCCGGGATCCAGCGAACGCGGTAGCGCCCGTCCGCGTCGGTCCCGGCCTCGGTGTGGCCGCCGAAGTTCACGGGGAAGGCCACGTCGGGGCGGACCAGCTCCCAGGGGTTCCCCTTCGCGAGCCACTTGTCGGTCACCTCGACCTGCCAGCCGTTTCGGATCTCCTGATCGAAGATGCCGAACTCGTAGCGGATCCCGTAGCCGATGGCCGGAACCTTGAGCGTGGCGAGCGAGTCGAGGTAGCAGGCGGCGAGCCGCCCCAGGCCGCCGTTCCCGAGCCCCGGTTCCTCTTCCACCTCGAGGAGGGCGTCGAGGTCCTGGCCGAGCGCCCCCATCGCTTCGCGGGCGCCCCGTTCCATGCCGAGAGAGAGGAGGTTATTGCCGAGCTGAGGCCCCATAAGGAACTCGGCCGAGAGATAGCAGGCGACCTTCACGTCTCGGGTGACGTAGGCCTCTACAGTGCTCGCCCAGCGCGCCAGCATCCGGTCGCGGACCGTGTAGGCGAGGGCCATGTACCAGTCCTGGGCGGTGGCGATCCTGGGGTAGCGGCCCTGCAGGCAGACGAGATTCTCGACCACGGCGCGCTCGAGCGTCGCGGCGGAGAGCCCGGTGCGGATGGGTTCGGGGGTCATGATCTCGCTCCTCTCGCTTGGGGGTCACAGTGTGGGGGCAATTGACGGCGGCGCGTCCGGCAGCGCCGCCGGGAGCGTGGCGCGGAGGAAGAGGTACCCGACCACGCCCGAGAGCACCGACGCGGCGAGGATCCCGACCTTGGCGGCGGTCTCGAGCGCTCCCTCCTCGAAGGCCAGGCTGGCCACGAAGATCGACATCGTGAAGCCGATGCCGGCGAGGAAGCCCGCTCCGAGGAGGTGGCGCAGGGTGACGTTCTCGGGGAGCCGGGAGAAGCCGAGGCGGATCGCGAGCCAGGCCGCCCCGGCGATCCCCACTGCCTTCCCCACGAACAGGCCGAGCAAGACGCCGAGCGCGACCGGGGACCGGAGGGCCACTCCCACGCCACCCTCCACTGCGATTCCCGCGTTGAACAGGGCGAAGACGGGGAGCACGAACCAGGTCGTGACGGGGTGGAGCGCGTGCTCGAACACGAGCGCGGGCGGCCGGAGCGCCGAGGCCCCGATGTGGACCTCTTCGAGTCGCTCCAGCTGGTCGGCGTCGAGGGCGAGGCTTTCCCGCGAGAGCGGCCGGGCCGAGAGATCACGGAGGGCGTCTCCGACCTCCAAGAGGAAACGCTCCGGCGACCGGTCCGAACGGACCGGGACGAGGAAGGCGATGAGGATGCCCGCGACGGTGGCGTGCACGCCCGAGGCGAGCGTGGCGAGCCACACGCCGAGCACGAGGACGGCATACACGCCGGCGAAGCGGATCCGGGTCCGCCCGGCGAGGCCGAGCGCGGCGAGCAGAAGGGCGGCGCCGACGAGGGCCCAGAGGTGGATCCGCTCGGTGTAGTAGATGGAGATGACGAGCACCGCCCCGAGGTCGTCGGCGATGGCGAGGGCGGTGAGGAAGACCTTGAGGCCGAGCGGGACCCGCCGGCCGAGGAGCGCCAGCACCCCGAGGGCGAAGGCGATGTCCGTGGCCATGGGCACCCCCCAGCCGCGGATCCCGGGCCCCCCCGTATTGAGAAGCGCGTAGACGAGCGCCGGGCAGAGGATGCCCCCCAGAGCGGCCACCACCGGGAGGACGGCGCCCGCCACGGTCGAGAGTTGGCCCAGCACCACCTCCCGCTTGATCTCGAGACCGACCACGAAGAAGAAAAGGGCCATGAGGCCGTCGTTCACCCAGTGGTGGAGCGAGAGCGCGAAGGTGTGCGGGCCGAGGGAGACGCCGAGCTTGAGTTGCAAAAGCGCCTCGTAGGACCCCGCAAAGCGAGAGTTCGCCCAAGAGAGCGCGACGATGGTCGCGGCGAGGAGTGCGACGCTGCCCGCGCTTTCCGAGCGAATGAAACGCGAAAGGACGCCGCCGGGACTCGAGGGCCTTGCCATTCGTCGTCTCCCTACCCAAGCCTCCTGCTCACCGGGTCTCGAGGCCGGTGGCCTTCCGGACGAGGGTCCAAAAGGAGTAACCCGTCCCAGGTCTTCGTGAGGAGCCTTTGAGCTTGGCACGGGCATCCCCTCGCGACAAGGGACCGTGGTGCAACCCGGAGAGGGCGAGCGCTCGACGAATCGACGCATCCCGCGAGCTCTTCGAAAGCAGTTTCACAGCGCGAGGACCTCCGAATGCTTCGAGGTAGCGGACTCGGGGTATAAGCAGCCGCACGGCTCTCGTTGCGGACTCGAGCCCCAAGGAGGATCGCGATGCCCTTCAACGGCGGTTTCACGTTTGCCAACTTCCTGGCCGACGTCCTCACGGTGTTCCTGTTCGTCGCCTGGTTCTGGCTGCTCATCTCCGTCTTCCGGGATCTGTTCCGGCGCCGCGATCTTTCGGGGTGGATGAAGACACTCTGGGTGCTCGTGGTGATCGTCGCCCCCTATCTCGGTGTGTTCATCTACCTCATCACCCAGGGGCGGGGGATGGCGGACCGGAACCTCCAGGAAGTTCAGTACGGCCGGGAGGAGCTGAAGCGCATGGTGGGCTTCAGCGTCGCGGACGAGCTCGAGAAGCTCGAGCGGCTCAAGTCCTCGGGGGCCATCACCAGCGAGGAGTACGCGCGGCTCCGGGCGAGGCTCGTCGAGTGAGCGGTCGCTCCCTTCCTAGGGCACGAAGGAGAGGAAGAGGAACGCCGCGAAGACCACGAGGTGAACCGAGCCCTGCATCACGCTCGTCCGCCCCGGCACGAGGGTCAGGGCGCTCACGAGAAAGGTGAGGGCGAGGAGCACGAGGTTCTTCGAGTCGAGACCCAGGGCGAGAGGGATCCCGAAGTGAAGCGACACGGCCACCACGGCGGGGATGGTGAGGCCGATGGAGGCGAGCGCCGACCCGAGAGCGAGGTTCATGCTCGTCTGGAGCCGGTTCGAGCGGGCGGCGCGAAGCGCCGCCACGGTCTCCGGCAATAGGACGAGCAGGGCGATGGCGATGCCGACGACGGCGTCGGGGAGTCCGGCGGCCTTGACGAGCGCCTCGACCACCGGAGAGAGGAGCTTCGCCGCGCCCACGACGGTGACGAGCGCGACGAGGAGCAACCCAGCGCTCCCGAGGGTGGCGAGGCCCCCGGGTGGGGGGAGATGAGCCTCTTCTCCCTTCCCGTCGTTCGGAGGGAGGAAGTAGTCCCGATGACGGACCGTCTGGGCGAACACGAAGACGCCCCAGAGAACGAGCGACGCCACCCCCGCGAAGGCGAGCTGGGGAGGCGAGTAGACCGGTCCGGGCGCGCTGGTCGTGAAGCTGGGCAGCACCAGAGACAGGGTGGACAGGGCCACCAGGGCTGCCAGCGCGGGCGCCGCCCCCTCCACCCGGAAGGACTGTTCGCGGTGGAGAACTCCGCCGAGGAGGATGCACGAGCCGACCACGCCGCTGCAGATGATCATCACGGCCGCGAAGGCCGCGTCGCGCGCCAGGGTCGCGCTCTGCGGCCCTCCCACGATCATGAGGGAAACGATGAGCGCGACCTCGATGACGGTGACCGCCAGGGCGAGGACCAGCGTCCCGAGCGGCTCTCCGACCTTGCGGGCGATCACCTCCGCGTGGTGGACCGCCGAAGGGACGGCGACGAGGAGCACGACGCCCAGGGCGATCGAGAGAATGCCACCTTGGGGGAGAAACATCGCCACGCCGAGCACGGCCGCGGCAGCGAGGGGGACGATGATTGGCCAGGAGCGCACGAGACGCTTCATAACGGGCAACGCGGCGGGGGACGCAGGGTCCGGCGAGCCCGACCTCTCGGAGCCCCTCGAGTGCGCTTCGTCCTCTTAGCGGCACGCTCGTCTTCCAAGACCCGCAAGCCCGCCCTTCCGGCGCAGCGAGGAGCGTAGAGCCTCGTCGACGGGGCCCCGACGGCGGTCACGTCGACGACCCTGCTCGGGTCCTCTGCCATCGTCGGGCCGCACCCGAGTCGGGCGACACCTCTGCGACACCCGCCTCGTCACGGGAATTGGTTATGTGTTGCCAGCCTTCGCAGGTCGAAAGGGGCACGGCTGCTCCGGGCGGACCCCGTCCCGAGGTAACGAGGGGGGCGGCGGATCGGGGTAATTGCAGGAGGGACCGCGGGAAGGGGAGGCCCCCCAGAGCGACTCGCGCACCGGGTACTGACGTTCGTCCGATAGGCGACGCCGGTGGGGTCGCGAGATGATAAACGATAGCCCGGCGGCGAAGCGGAGGGCACACACCTCGGGGAGGGAATCATGATCTGGGCAGAGCTTGCCGTGGTGCTCGTCATGATCGTGGTCGGTGCGCGGCTCGGGGGTCTCGGGCTCGGCGTCATGGGAGGGCTCGGCCTCGCGATCCTCACGTTCGGGTTCGGCGAGCGGCCCGCCGACCCGCCCATCGACGTGATGCTCATGATCGCGGCGGTCTGCACCGCGGCGGGCGCGCTCCAGGCGGCGGGCGGGATGGACTACCTCGTGTCGCTGGCGGAGAAGGCTCTGCGCAAGCACCCACCGGCGATCACGTACGTCGCACCCCTGGTCGCATACGTCTTCACCCTCTTCGCCGGGACCGGGCACGTGGCCTACGCGATCCTGCCGGTCATCGCCGAGGTTTCGCGCGAGGCGGGGGTCCGGCCCGAGCGGCCACTCTCCATCTCGGTCATCGCCTCCCAGCAGGCGATCACCGCGAGCCCCATCTCCGCGGCGACCGTGGCGCTCGTGGGCTTGCTCGCCGGCTCGCGCATCACCTTGGCGGGGGTGCTCTCGGTCTGCATCCCGGCCACCGTCCTCGGCGTCTTGTGCGGGTCCTTCGTCGCGAGCAAGCAGGGCAAGGAGCTCAAGGACGATCCCGAGTACCAGCAGCGCCTGTCATCCGGCAAGCTCGAGGCCGCCCACCCGGCGGCTGCAGACGGCGGAAAGGCGACCGTGCCGCCCGCCGCCAAGGTGGCGGTCCTGATCTTCCTTCTGGCCGCGGTGATGATCGTGCTTCTCGGGACGTTCGATGGCCTGCGTCCCTCCTTCGAGATCGAGGGCAAGGTGGTTCGGATGGGGATGGCCGGGGCGATCGAGATCGTGATGCTCTCGACTGCCGCGCTCATGGTCCTTTTCTGCAAGGCGGGGGTGGGAGCTCTGGCCAAGGGGTCGGTGTTCGGGGCCGGCATGCAAGCCGTCATCGCGATCTTCGGCATCGCCTGGATGGGCGACACGTTCTTCCAGGGGAACCTGGCCCAGCTCGAGGGCCCCCTGGAGGCCATGGTCCGTCACGTTCCATGGGCCTTCACGGTGGCGCTGTTCGTGCTCTCCATCCTCCTCTACAGCCAGGCCGCGACGGTCCGGACTCTGATGCCGCTCGGGCTCTCTCTCGGTCTCCCCGGCTGGGGCCTCGTGGGAGCCTTCCCGGCCGTGAATGGCTACTTCTTCATTCCCAACTACCCGACGGTGGTCGCGGCGATCAACTTCGACCGGACCGGTACCACCCGGATCGGGAAGTACGTCTTGAACCACAGCTTCATGTTGCCCGGGCTCGTCGCCACTGCGGTCGCGGTGGCTTCGGGGCTGGCTCTGGCACGCTTCATCCTGGCGTAGGGGGAACCTAAGGCCGGCCCGCCCGGCGGAGGTGAGTCATGGCAAGCGAGCACCGGACAGAGCACGACTTCTTGGGGGATCGGGAGGTCCCGGCGGATGCGTACTATGGCGTGCAGACGCTGCGCGGCAGCGAGAACTTCCCCATCACCGGGTATCGCATCCATCCGGCGCTGATCCGGGCGCTCGGGATCGTGAAGAAGGCGGCGGCGCTCGCAAACCGCGACACCGGCCACCTCGAGGCCAGGGTCGCGAACGCCATCGCCGCCGCTGCGGACGACGTCATCGCGGGCAAGCTCGACGCCTGGTTCATCGTCGACCCGATCCAGGGCGGCGCCGGGACCTCGATCAACATGAACGCCAACGAGGTGATCGCGAATCGCGCCCTGGAGATCCTGGGAAAGCCCAAGGGGACCTACGAGGTCGTGAGCCCGAACTCGCACGTGAACATGGCCCAGTCGACCAACGACGCCTTCCCCACCGCGGTCCACATCGCGGTGCTGGACCTGGGGAAGGCGCTCCTGGCGGAGCTGAGGCGGCTCCACGAGGCCTTCGCCGCCAAGGAGAAGGAGTTCGACGGGCTCATCAAGATGGGCCGCACCCACCTGCAGGACGCGGTGCCCATCCGGCTCGGCCAGGAGTTCGGCGCCTACCGGCGGGTCATCGGCCGGGACATCGGCCGCCTCCAGAACGTGGGCCAGCAGCTCGCCGAGGTGAACATGGGGGCGACGGCGGTGGGCACCGGCCTGAATGCCGACCCCGCCTACATCGCCGCGGTGGCGAAGTACCTGGCCGAGTTCTCCGGCTGGCCCATCCGCACCGCCGAGCACCTCGTCGACGCCACCCAGAACACCGACGGCTACACCGAGGTCTCGGCGGCCCTCAAGGTCTGCATGATGAACCTCTCCAAGATCGCGAACGACCTGAGGCTTATGGCCTCCGGGCCCCGCTGCGGCCTGGGGGAGCTGAACCTCCCGGCGCGCCAGCCCGGTTCGAGCATCATGCCCGGCAAGGTGAACCCGGTCATGGCGGAAGTCGTGAACCAGGTGGCCTTCCAGGTGATCGGGAACGACAACACCGTCTGCCTCGCCTCGGAGGCTGGCCAGTTCGAGCTCAACGTGATGGAGCCGGTGCTGTTCTTCAACCTCATCCAGTCCATCAGCATCATGACGAACGCCTTCCGCGTCTTCCGCACCTACCTCGTGGAGGGCGTCACCGCCAACGGAGAGCGGATGAAGGCGTACGTCGACGGAAGCGTGGGGGTCATCACCGCGATCAATCCCCACGTCGGCTACGAGACCGCCGCCCGCATCGCCCGGGAGGCCAACCTCACGGGAAAGCCGGTCCGCGAGCTCATCCTGCGCGACAAGGTGCTCACCGAAAAACAACTCGACGCCATTCTCGATCCCTTCGAGATGACCTCGCCCGGCATCGCTGGAGCCCGCCCCGCGCGCCAGGAGCACGTTTGGAAGGAGCAGGATCAGGACACCGATCACGATCGGAGGCCATGAGGAGGGAACGAGGGGGAGAGAGGAGCGGCTCGGCGTCCTCGCGGCGGTTTCTCACCGATGCCCGGGGGCCCGCCGCTCCGCCCTGAAGCCCGCGCAAGGGCGGGTGGATCCCGAGGTGGGAGGGCGGCGGGGTGCGGGTCGTGAACGAGTTCCGCTCCCAGTCGGGCGCGAAAGCGCGCGAGCGGCAGGAACCGCACCGGCGGGCGGCGGAACTCCGGTTCGCGCTCGCGCTCTTGCCACACCCGCGGCGCTTCGATCGATACTGAAGGGTGCCTGAAGAAAGGGGGGAACCGTGCCACGAACGCCGCTCGCCCTCGCCTTCCTCGCGCTGCCGCTCGTCGCCTTCGCGCAGGATGCCATCCCGGAGCTCTGGTCGACTCCCGCGCCCGAGGTGGCGCCGGCCGCCGAGGAGCACGGCATCTTCCCGCTCTGGGGCGACAAGGTGCGGGCGAAGGGCTTCGATCTGCCGAAGCCGTTCGGCTTCATGGTGAACTACTACTACCAGAAGTCCGACATCCACATCTCCAACCTGAAGCTCGGGTTCAACGGCGGGCCGATGTACGACGCGGGCTTCATCCAGATCCCCAAGGCGACCGCCTGGGGGAGCGCCCTCGCCATTCGCCCGAGCCTCATGGTGCTCCCGTTCCTCTCCCTGTATGCCGTCTACTCGAGCGGCAAGACGGAGACCACCGTCAACATCACCTCGCCGGTCGAGGCGAGCACCACGGCCTCCTCCGGGGCGCAGGTGCTGGCGCTCGGCGCGACCTTCCAGATCGGGTGGAGGGGCTACTTCGCCGTGGCCGACTTCAACGGAGCAGTCTCGGACGTGGACCGACTCGCCGACCTGGTAGGGGCGAACGTGCTCTCGTTTCGGCTGGGGAAGGCCTTTCGTCTGGACGAGAAGGGCCAGAGCCTCTCGGTGTGGGCCGGGACGCTCGGCCAGGTCATCGACGTCGAGACCTCGGGAACGGTGCGGCTCGCCGACGTCCTTCCCCCGCCGCAGCAGAGCACCATCGACTCGGCCCAGGCGAAGTGCGATGCCATTCCCCCGAGCAACGCTGCCCAGAAGCTGGCCTGCAACCAGCTCGTGCAGAAGATGCGGAACTGGGCCAACGGCTCGGAACCGGCGGCGAGCGTCGACTACTCGCTCGACAAGAAGCCGGCGAGCATCTGGAACCTCGCCCTGGGCGGGCAGTACGCCCTCGACAAGTACTGGATGTTTCGGGCCGAGGTCACCTTCCTGGGAGGACGCTCCTCGGTCCTCGCCGGGGTGGAGTACCGCTTCGACATCTGATCGGGCGAGCTAAGGGGCCTCCGCGCCCGGGACATAGTCGTGGACGAGGTGCGCGACCTCCTCCTCGGGGCGGGGGATGGAGGAGAGGATGCCGGAGTTCCGAGGCGTCCGTCCCGCGGTGGCCTTGAAGACCGGCCCGGAGCGGTCCTCGTCGCACTGCAGGCAGGCATTGAGGCGGCCGTCGGGCCAGGTCGATGGCTCACCCTTTAGCCAGCTCAGAATGCAGGTGCCGAAGCACTCCCGTCGCGTGTTCCGAGCATTGTAAAACCAGGTGCGCGCGCAGGGGCCGCTGAAGCCCAGCCTCTCGATGCAGGCGAGGGAAGCGGAGTCCCTCAAGAAGAGCCCGCAATGACGCACCGGAGCGGTCAGGTCCGGCTTCTGGAGGTAGACCGCCAGATCCTGCAGGGTCGAGCAGGTTCCGCACGCTCCGGGATGCGTCACCGCCCATCCCGAGGTGCGGGCCTCAGACTCGGTCGGGAAGGTGGCAAGCCGGTAGTGGACCTCATCCGCCTCGAACCGGACGGCGCACACGCTTCCCGGCGGCGTGCGGGGCGGCTCCCGCCCACGAAAGGCCAGGTAGGGGTTGCCCTCGAGGGTGACTGGATCGATGGGCACCTTGGCTCGGAGCGCCGCGAGGAACCGCGGATCGGGAACTCCCTGCGCTCCTGCCAGAGGGGTTCCGATCGCGGAGGCGGCGAGCAGGGCCATGAGCAGGAAGGAGCGGAGGCCGACCGCCGGGGCCGGGAGCGCGCCCGCGATTCCCGATGTGCTATCGGTGAACGGGCCAACGGGCCTCTCACCGTGAAGCCAAAGTCCATTGCCCGAACGATAGGGTACCTTGCGGGGTGCTCGCGATCGCACGTGCACGGAACGAGACCTTTGGGCTGGCGGGGGGCCTCGGGGCCCCGAGGCGCGAGTTCCTCTTCAAAGGCGTCCCCTTGACGAAACGTCGGGACTCGTTCGGCGATTCCGGCAGCTGCGCAGGGCGAGCTCAGGGCTAAGGACCCGATTCGACCCGCACGGTCACCTCCACCGCCGCGAGCGTCCGAAGGGCGGCGATCCTGGCTCGAATGGCCATCGGGCTGAACACCAGGACGTCCACCGGGTGCCACAGGATCACCCAGCCGATGATCTCGAAGCCGTATTCGAACGTCGTGCGCACCAAGGGCCGCATCCCCTCGGTGAGCTCGCTCGCGAAGAGAGAGGCCAGGGCGAGGCAGATGGCGAGCAGCACGAAGGCGAGTCCCGCCACCTTCCACCCGTAGCGGTAGGTGTTCCTGAGCTCCCGGCGCTGGCGCTCGAGGCGCCACTAAATCTGGCGATGAAGGGCGAGGGTGAGTTTCTCGGAGCTCGCTCGGGCCGCCTCGGTGGCCGGGAGGATGAGGACGAGCGATCGCGCCCCCTGCCGCTTCCGGTCGAGGTGCAACCCTTCGAGAAGGTATTCGACGCCCGCGATGCCGAGGGCCTCCGCCGGGCTTTTCGAGAGCGGGTCGATCCGGGGGGCGTTGAACAGGTGGTCGGGGTCGAGGAGCGGAAGGACGAGCTCGCAGCTCCTCTCGGCCCCTGTAGATACGGGCGCCACCCTACTGTCCTGCGGCGGGCGAGAGCCCTCCGCGAGCCTTCTCCGCCTCGGCCCTGGCCTCCTCGAGCAGGGTATAGGCGGCGTAGTACTTGAATATGTTCCGGACATAGGTCGTGGTCTCGGCCCCGATCTTCCGCGCGGTCACGATCTCCACGTTGTTGAACCACTGGTTCGGGTCGAGCCCGGCCTTCTCCGCCTCCGAGCGCATCCTGGAGATGGCTCCGGGGCCGGCGTTGTAGCTCGCGAAGGCGAACAGGGTGCGGTTCACCTCGTCGAACTGGGCGTCGGGGAAGTACTTCGTCATGAGCTGGTCCATGTACTTCGCACCGGCGTGGATATTGGGCTCGATCTGGTGGATGTCGCCGACCTTGAGCTCCTTCCCGGTGTCCGGCATGACCTGCATGACGCCGACCGCGCCCACGGGGCTCCGGGCCTCCTGGTCGAGGCGCGACTCCTGGAAGCCCTGGGCGGTGAGCATGAGCGGGTCGAAGCGGTACTCCGCCCCGTACTTCTCGAAGAGCGCGTAGGTCTGCTCGAAGCGCTTCCTCGCCTTCGCCGTGGTCGGGTTCTTGAGGCGTTTCACCCGCTTCATGGCCTGCTCCAGGGCCCCTCGGACGGCGCCCTTCGGGGCTTTGGCCTTGAGGTAGGCTCCGATCTCGGCCGCGAGCTTGGGGCTGTCCTTCCGGATCGCCCAGCCGATCTGGCTGCCGGTTCGCAAGGCCACCTCCTCGGCCACCTTGACGTTGGTGAGGACCTGCGCCCACATCTTCGCCTTCCAGTCGTCGACGACGGTCGCCTCCAGGATTCCCGCGTCGAGCATGTCCATCACGTCTTCGTCCTCGAGAGCGTCGGGCAAGAGGACGAGATGCACGAGCGGCTTGCCCTCGTCCTTGAGCCTCTCGTTCAGGGCGACGAGGCTCTCGTAGTAGCTCGAGGCGCGCCGAACGTGAACCGTCCTTCCCGCGAGATCGTCGACGGTGGCGACGGGGGCGGCGTTCTGTCCGGTGACGACCACCTCCTTCACCACCGGGAGGTTCGGGATGAGGACGAAATCGACCACCGCGAGCCGCTCGGGCGTCATGGTCAGGTTCCCCACCGCGATGTCGCCGTGCCCAGTCGCGACCTCGGAGAGGAGCCGCTCCCGGGTCCTCGGGAGGATGCCCACGGTGATGGGCCGGTTCTTGAGCTTCTTCGCGTACTTCTCGTTCAGCCACTTCTCGAACCCGCGCACGCTGTCGGCGCTGAGCCCGCGCTCCCAGCCCCGGTCGTTGTAGTAGAGCGAGCGGCTGAACGGAACCACCACCCGGATCAGACGGCGCTCGAGCATGCCGTCGAAGTCGTCGGTGAACGCCTTCGTCTCGAAGGTGATGCCGCGCTGGCCAGGGGCCTCGGCAGGGGGCCCTGGCTGGGGCGCGGGGGGCGTCTGTGCCAGGACGCCGATCACGAAGAGCAGCGAGGGAAGGACCGCTGCGACCCGTCCAAAGATGCGCATGCCCCGATTCTAGAACGCCTCGCCCGCTCCGAAGTAGACCGCGAATGAGTCCTCCCCGGCGGCGAAGTCGAGGGTCACGGCGTTCCGCGCCTCCCGATTCATCATGAACCGAAGCCCCACGCCACCCGCGGGCCGCACCTTCGCGAAGAGCGGCTCGCTCCCCTGCACGTACCCGGGCACGTTCACCGCCGGCCGCGAGAAGGTCGAGGCGTTCGCGAAGACCGTTCCGCCCAAGAAGCCATCTCGGGTGAGTCGGAACCGCCACTCCGCCTCGCCATAGACCTCCCCGTCGCCGCGGAACCGGCCCTGGACGTAGCCCCGGCCGGTCCGGTTCGCGAAGTCCCAGCCGATCGAGGGCAGGGTCAGGTAGGGGAGGTGCCCGCTCGTGACGCCCGAGGCGAGCGCCCAGAAAGCGATTACGTTCCTCGGAACGTCGTCGGACAGGCCGATGTAGGTCCGGGCCTCTCCCTGGACCATGGTCGCGTCCTCGCTGCTCCCGAGCGCCTTCGGGTAAGTGCGCAAGGACCCGCTCAGGTAGAGGCCGCGATAGGCGGCGATGGTCGAGTCGCGGCTGTCGTAGAGGATCTCGGCCCCGACCCCGGACGCGGTGTAAGCCGACTTCGAGAAGCCGAACTGCTCGCTATAGGCGTAGTGGGCGGTGACGACCGGAGGGGTGGCGGCAAGGTCAAGCTTCTCGTCGGCGATGCCGAAGTATCGGTCGAGGCGGTAGCTCGCGCCGACGTAGAGCGGTCCGGAGATCCTCTTCAGCGCGAGTTGGTAGAAGCGAAGGAGGTTGAAATCCATGGGCTGCTCCCCGGCGAGGGTGTTCGTGTCCCCGGACCCGCCCACGCTCGTCTCCGTCCCTTGCGCGCTCGCCGAGGAGCCGAGGCCGTAGGTGGGCTGGTTCGTGAGGAGGACCCGGTAGTCTCCTTGGAGCTGCCAGGTGTTGTCGGGGAGCAAGATGGCGGCGCGCGACTGAAAGATGACCTGATTCTTCGAGGTGTAGAGGGCGACGAGCCCCAGGCTCGAGATGGTCGTCGTGGTCGGGTCGCCGAAGTAGATGCCGGCGAGGGTCGTGACCCCCACCACGACGCCGTTCTGCGGGGTATACCCGACCGAGGGGATGATGGACGGGTAGAGCCGGTAAGCCTCGACGACCCCCCGGCTCTGCTTCACGCCGATCATCTCGAGCAGGTCTCGACCGTCGAGGTACGGGGCGCAGCGACCGTCGGCGCAGACGTTTCCGTAGCCCTGGGCGCGGGAGCACTCGGCGCTCTCCGAGCACACGGGCGCCGGTAGGCTATCCGATGCCGCGGCCTCCCCGAGCGCCGCAAGGGCGAGCGCGAGAAGGGCCTTCACCCTCACAGCTTGCGCCCCCTGCCCTCCGGAATCCATCGGATCCTGGTCGGCCCCTGACGACCGCGGCGAGGACTCGCACCCGATCTGGGATCACGATCGGGTCGCGATCCCGACGGCGACCTCGCTCGTCTTGGGCTCGCTCATGACAAGACCTCGGCGGAAACCTGCGGCGCAAAGGTGTCGCAGTTCTTGGGGCAGTTCAGCGCGAAGACGAGCGAGAAGAGTTGCCCCGGCCGGTCGATAAACGGTGGCTTCGACGGAGGGTACACTCTCGCCAGGCAGCCTCGACTGTCTCGACCTCCGTGCGGTGGATCCCGATCGGCTTGTATGTTGGCCGGGCGCGCAGAGCTCAGCCGCCAGGGGAACCCCCAATTCGCATCTTGGCAAGCGCGATCCTCGGACCTTCCTCGGGGCTTGAGCGTCGATCCCGATTGACGGGCCTCGCGGGGAGAGGGATCTAAGGAGCGGGTCTTGGGAAAGGGGAAGACCTCCATGGCATCTACGCTTCCGTGGCTTCGAAACCCGATCATCTACGAGGTGAACACCTGGGCCTGGCTCGGCGAGGTGGGTGCGCGAGCGGGAAAGCCGGTCAGCCTGGGGTCGGTTCCCTCCTCCGAGTGGGACGCGCTCGCCTCCTGGCGCCCGGATGCGGTTTGGCTCATGGGCGTCTGGGAACGGAGTCCAGAGGGACTGCGCATCGCGCTCGGGAACGAGGGGCTCATGCGCTCGTTCCGGGACGCGCTCCCCGACCTTCGGCAGGCCGAGGACGTGGTTGGCTCGCCCTACTGCATTCGCCGCTACGTGGCGGACCAGCGGCTCGGGGGGCCGTCGGGGCTCGCCAAGGCGAGAGCCGAGCTCGCCCGCCGCGGCATTCGGCTCGTCCTCGATCTCGTGCCGAACCACGTTGCCCCGGATCACCCGTGGGTGCGCGAGGCCCCCGAGTACTTCGTCCGCGGGACGGCGGAGGAGGCGGCGAGCGCCCCAGAGGCTTTCTTGCGGTCGGGGGGAGCGGTGTTCGCGCGCGGCCGGGATCCCTACTTCCCGCCCTGGCCCGACGTGGTCCAGCTCGACGCGTTCTCGCCTGGCTACCGCCGGGCCCTCGCGGACACGCTCAGCGGAATCGCGGGGCAGTGCGACGCGGTCCGGACCGACATGGCCATGCTCCTCGTGAACCGGGTGTTCGAGCGCACCTGGGGGTCCCGGGTCGGGCCCCCGCCCCCTCGCGAGCTCTGGGAAGAGGTCCTCTCGGAGGTGAAGGGTCGGCACCCCGGGTTCGTGGTCATGGCCGAGGCGTACTGGGACATGGAGTGGGAGCTGCAGCAGCTCGGGTTCGATTACTGTTACGACAAGCGGCTCTACGACCGGCTCGAGCACGAGGGTGGGGAGAGCGTCCGGCTGCACCTTACCGCGGGGCTCGACTACCAGGAGAAGCTCGTTCGCTTCATCGAGAACCACGACGAGCCGCGGGCCGCGGCGTCCCTCGGGGCGAAGGCGGCTGTCGGTGCGGTCGCCGTGGCGACGCTCCCCGGCGCACGCCTCTTCCACGAAGGGCAGTTCGAGGGGCGAAAGGTCCGCCTGCCGGTCTTCCTCGGGCGCCGGCCGACGGAGCCGGTCGACCAGGGGACGCGGGCCTTCTACCGGAAGCTCCTCGCCGAGGGAACGCACGAGATCTACCATGACGGGAAGTTCGCCCTGTGCGAACGAGTGGGCTTCGAAGGCGACAGAAGCTTCGAGGACCTCGTCGCCTGGTGCTGGCTCCTCGGGGAGGAGCGGCGCCTCGTGGTCGTGAACCTGGGCCACGCACGGGCTCGCGCCCGGATGAGGGTACCCTGGCCCGAGCTGGCCGGCCGCGCCTGGCGGCTCGAGGAGAGGCTCGAGGAGACCGCCTACACACGCGACGGGGCGGAGCTGGCGGGCGCCGGCTTGTTCGTCGAGCTCGACCCCGGCAAGTGGCACCTCTTCTCGGTACACCACGCGGGCGCCGCGCGGCAGATCCCATAGGACCAACGTCCCCTTTCACCCCGGCGAGTTCTGGGGCAAGCTACCCGCCCACAAGCCGCCAGCGAGGAAATCATGCTCCCGAGCACCCGGAAGACCCTGCCCAGCGCGAAGCGGACCTGCCGTCCCCTCGCCGTCGCCGTGGCCGCGCTGGCCGTCGCAGCCTGTGCCCAGAAGAAGGAGGAACCCAAGGCCCCGCCGGTCCCCGAAGTCTCGGTGGCCGAGGTGATCCAGCGCGACGTGTCCGTCGGTGGCGAGCTCACGGGGACCATGAAAGGGTTCGAGGACGTCGAGATCCGGGCCCGGGTCGAGGGCTACCTGAAGACCGTCGACTACAAGGAGGGGTCAGAGGTGAAGAAGGGCCAGCTCCTCTTCACCATCGACGACCAGCCCTACCGCGCCAAGCTGGCGGAGGCGAAGGGGCAAATGGCGAGGGCCCAGTCGGTCCTGGCCAAGACCGACATGGACGTGAAGCGGTTCAGGCCGCTCGCCAAGGAGAGGGCCATCAGCCAGTCGGAGCTCGACAACGCCGAGGCGGCCCAGCGCTCGGCGACGGCGCAGGTGGAGGCGGCCAAGGCCGCCGTCGATCAGGCGACCTTGAACGCGGGCTACTGCCGGATCACCGCCCCCCTGAACGGGCTCGCCGGCCAGGCGCAGCGCAAGGTGGGAGACCTCGTGGGCAAGGGCGAGCCGACGCTCCTCACCACGGTCTCCTCCATTGACCCCATCCGGGTGAGCGTGAACATCCCCGAAGCTCTCTACCTGAAGTACGCCAACCAGATCCCGGCGGAAGGGACGACCACGCTGCCCCAACCGACCCCGGGCCGCCCCGGGGCAGAGCTCGTGCTCTCCGACGGCTCGGTCTACCCGGAGCGAGGGTTCATCGTGCTGGTCGACCGCGCCGTGGACCCCCAGACGGGCACTCTCCGCGCCGATCTCGCGTTCAAGAACCCGAAGAAGATCCTCCGCCCCGGCCTCTATGCCAAGGTCCGCTACCAGGCGGAGAACCGGGCCGGGGCGCTGCTCGTCCCCCAGCGCGCCGTCTCCGAGCTCCAGGGGCAGTACTCGGTGGCGGTGGTGAACGCGGAGAGCAAGGTCGAGTCGCGCAACGTCAAGGTGGGCCCGCGGGTGGGAAGCCTGTGGATCCTGGACGAGGGGGTGAAGCCGGGCGACAAGGTGATCGTCGAGGGGGCGGCCAAGGTGAAGGATGGAATGACGGTGAAGGCGACGGTCGTGCCCGCCGAGGCCCCCGCCGGAGAATCGGGTGGAGGGGGCGGGGGGCAGCAAACGCCCGCCGCCGGATCGAAGGCCGAGTAACCGTCACGGGGTCAAGTCATGGGTAACTTCTTCGTCCGTCGTCCCATCGTGGCGATGGTGATCTCCATCGTCACGGTGATCGTGGGCCTGGTGTCGCTCCTCCGCCTGCCGATCGCGCAGTACCCCGAGATCACCCCGCCGCTCATCCAGGTGACCACCACCTACGTGGGGGCGAGCGCCCTCGACGTGGAGCAGGCGGTCGCGACCCCCATCGAGCAGCAGGTGAACGGGGTGGAGCGGTCCATCTACATGAAGAGCACCAACGCCAACGACGGCACGCTCAAGATCGAGGTGTCGTTCGAGGTGGGCTCCGATCTCGACATCAACAACGTCCTCACCCAGAACCGGGTCTCCCAGGCGAACCCGTCGCTCCCGGTGGACGTGAAGAACTACGGGGTCACGGTGAAGAAGTCGCTCTCCTTCCCGCTGCTGCTCGTCACCCTCACCTCCCCCTCGGGCACCTACGACTCGAACTTCCTCTCCAACTACGCGCTCATCAACATCAACGACCAGCTGGCCCGGATCGGCGGGGTGGGGCAGGTGACGCTCTTCGGCGGGTCCGACTACGCCATGCGGATCTGGGTCCGCCCCGACCGGCTCCAGACCCTGGGCCTCACGGTCATGGACCTCGTGAACGCGGTGAAGTCCCAGAACGTGCTCCAGCCCTCCGGCCAGATCGGTGGCCCCCCAGCGCCCAAGGGGACCGAGTTCACCTACCAGGTCCGCACCCAGGGGCGGCTCGTCTCTGCCGAGGAGTTCGCCAAGATCATCGTTCGGGCGAACCCCGACGGCTCGGTGGTGCGGCTCGGCGACGTGGCCCGGCTGGAGCTCGGCTCGGTGCTCTACAACGCCGTCGGTCGGCTCAACGGGAAGTCGGGCGCGGTCATCGCCATCTACCAGATCCCCGGCTCGAACGCCCTCCAGGTGAAGGAGGCGGTGCAGAAGGTGATGGCCGACGTCGAGACCCGCTTCCCGCCCGACATCAAGCAGCAGATGACGCTCGACACCACCGCCGCCATCAGCGCCGGCATCAACGAGATCGTCCACACCCTCTTGGAGGCCGTGCTCCTCGTCATCCTGGTGGTGTTCATCTTCCTGCAGAACTGGCGGGCCACCCTCATCCCGCTGCTCACCGTCCCGGTCTCGCTCGTCGGCACCTTCCTCGTGTTCCCGCTCCTCGGGTTCACGGTGAACACCCTCACCCTGCTCGGCCTGGTGCTCGCCATCGGCATCGTGGTGGATGACGCCATCGTGGTGGTCGAGGCGGTCATGCACCACATCGAGCAGGGGAAGTCGCCCCGGGAGGCCACCGAGCAGGCCATGAAGGAGGTCTCCGGGCCGGTGGTGGCCATCGGCCTCGTCCTCGCGGCGGTGTTCGTCCCGGTCGCCTTCATCAGCGGCATCACCGGCCGCCTCTACCAGCAGTTCGCCATCACCATCGCCATCTCGGTGGTGTTCTCGGTCATCAACGCCCTCACCCTCTCCCCCGCCCTCTCCGCCATCCTCCTGAAGCCCAAGGGGGGGAAGAAGTCCTTCCTCCAGCCCTTCTACGACTTCTTCAACAAGTGGTTCGGCCGGTTCACGAACGGCTATCTCTCCTTCACCGGCATCCTGGTGCGAAAGGCCTTCCGCAGCACCCTCATCGTGGGGGTGATCACGGTCCTGGCGGTGCTCATCGTGGGAAAGATCCCGGGCGGCTTCGTGCCGGACGAGGACAACGGGTACTTCTTCGCGAACATCCAGCTCCCCGATGCGAGCTCCCTGGAGCGCACCGACGCGGTGGCGAAGCAGGTGGAGGGCATCATCGGGAAAACGCCCGGAGTGGAGTACGTCACCACCATCACCGGCTACTCGCTCGTCACCGGCGCCTACGCCTCCAACACCGCCTTCCTGTTCGTCTCGCTCAAGCCCTGGGAGGAGCGAAAGGCGAAGGAGGAGCACGCCTTTGCCATGATGGAGGCGCTCAACAAGCAGCTCGGGAAGGAGGTGCCGCAGGCGCTGGCGGTCACCTTCGGGCCGCCGCCCATCATCGGCCTGGGCACCGGTTCGGGGTTCACCATCATGCTCCAGGACCGGAGCGGAGGGACGCCCCAGTTCCTGGCCGAGAACGTGGAGAAGTTTTTGGCCGCGGCCCGGAAGCGGCCGGAGATCGGGTCCGCCCGATCGGTCTACCGGGCCAGCGTCCCGCAGATCTTCGCCGACATCGACCGGGACAAGGTGACGAAGCTCGGGGTGCCGGTGACGGACGTGAACTCGACCCTGGGGGCGCTCCTCGGCGGGACCTACGTGAACGACTTCAACCGGTTCGGCCGGACCTACAAGGTCTACCTCCAGGCCGAGCCCGAGTACCGGGTCGACGTGAAGAACCTCGGCCTCTTCTCGGTCCGCACCGGGAAGGGCGACACCGTCCCGCTCGACACGCTCATCTCGACCCGGTCCGCGTCGGGGCCCGAGTTCACGAACCGCTTCAACCTCTACCGGGCGGCGGAGGTCACCGGCCAGCCCGCTCCCGGCTACAGCTCGTCCGAGGCGCTAATCGCCCTGGAAGAGACCGCCAAGGAGGTCCTGCCGCAGGGGATGGGCTACGACTGGTCCAACGTCTCCTACCAGGAGAAGAAGGCGGAGGGGACGGCGGGGGTGGTGTTCGCCTTTGCCATCGTGCTCGTCTTCCTGGTGCTGGCGGCGCAGTACGAGAGCTGGGCGCTCCCCTTGAGCGTCATGCTCGGGACGCCGTTCGCCGCCTTCGGGGCCTTCCTGGGCCTGTGGCTGGCCCGCTTCGGCAGCTCGTCCTACGTGCTCAACGTCTTCGCGCAGATCGGGCTTATCACCCTCGTGGGCCTGGCGGCGAAGAACGCCATCCTCATCGTCGAGTTCGCGAAGGAGGCGCACGAGCGCCAGGGGCTCAGCTACCTGGAGGCTGCCATGGAGGCGGCGAAGCTCCGCCTGCGCCCCATCCTCATGACCGCCTTCGCCTTCATCCTAGGCGTCGTCCCCCTGGTGATCGCGGCCGGTGCGGGCGCCGAGGGGCGCAAGGTGATCGGCATGATCGTCTTCGCCGGTATGCTGGTCGCCACCATTCTGGGGGTGATCCTCGTCCCGGTGCTGTTCGTCGCCGTCGAGTCGCTCTTCGGCGGAAAGGGAAAGGGCGAGGCCAAGTCGAAGGCGGCGGAACCCGAGCCCCACAAGGCGGCGTCTGGAGGCCACGCGTGAACCGCACCCTGCTCCTCGCCATCGCCCTCGCGGCATCCGCCTGCTCGTTCGCCCCGCCGTACCAGCGACCCGAGGTGGCCATCCCTCCGGAGCACCGGTTTGCCCCGCCCGGGCAGACCGCCTCGATCGCCGACCTGGCCTGGTGGGAGGCCTTCCAGGACCCGGTGCTCCAGGCGCTCATCCGCGAATCCTTGGCGAACAACCAGGACCTGGCCCTGGCGGTGGCCCGGGTGGAGGAGGCGCGGAGCCTGGTGGGCGTGGCGAAGGCGGACTTCTATCCCCAGGTGAACGGACAGGTCGTGGGCACGTACGGCCAGCAGGTCTCGAAGAAGATCACGCCGGGGAGCCCGCAGGTCGGGAACTACGCCATCGCCGCCGGGCTCAACTGGGAGCTCGACCTCTGGGGCCGGGTCCGCAACGCCAGCGCCGCCGCCACGGCCGGCCTCATCGCCACCGAGGACGCCCAGCACGGGGTGGTGCTGTCGCTGGTCTCGGGAGTGGCCCAGGCCTACCTGGAACTCCGAGAGCTCGATGCGGAACTGGAGATCGCCCGGTCGAACACCGCCACCCGCCAGGAGACCCTGTCGCTCTTCGAGGCTCGGGCCAAGGGCGGAGTGGCCAGCGATCTCGAGGTGAACCAGGCCCGTTCGGACCTGGCCGTCACCCAGGCCGCCATCCCGTCGACCCAGTTCTCCATCGCGATGAAGGAGCACCAGATCTGCGTCCTTCTGGGCCGGCCGCCGGGACCCATTCCACGGGGGATCTCGCTCACCCAAGCACCGGTCATGCCTCAGGTGCCGGCCGGGGTCCCGGCCCAGCTCCTCACCCGGCGCCCGGACCTGCTCGGGGCGGAGCAGGGGGTCGTCGCGGCCGGGGCCCTCGTGGGCGTGGCGGTCGCGAACCGGTTCCCGGTCATCTCGCTCACCGGGCTCATCGGTCTCAACGCGACGACCGTTCCCAATCTCTTCACCGGGGATGCCATCGTCTGGAACGCGGGAGGGAACCTGCTCGCGCCGATCTTCCAGGGCGGGCGGCTCAAGTCGGAGGAGGAGGCGGCGCGCGCGCGCCTGGTACAGGCGCAGGCCGCCTACAAGAAGACGGTTCAGGTGGCACTGCAGGAGGTCGCGGACGCCGCGGCCGGAACGCGCTACTTGGGCAGTGTCCGGATGGCGCACGCGGATCAGGTGAAGGCGATCACCGTGGCCGCAAGGCTGGCGCTCCTTCGCTACGAAGGGGGCGTGTCGAGCTACCTCGAGGTCCTCGACGCGCAGAGGCAGCTCTTCGACGCAGAGCTCAGCCTGGCGCAGAGCCAGCGCGACGAGCTCCTCTCGGTGGTGGTGCTCTACCGGGCCCTGGGCGGGGGCTGGGAACAGGAAGAGCCCCCGGCGCAGGCGGCGCAGTAGTCGAGCCGGCCGGCCGGAAGCTCGCCTCCTTTTCGCGCCGCGATCGAGCGGCACCGACTTGACCATTCGTCCGGGGTCCCCCGGGAGCTCGCGACTCGGTGGCCTCGACGGGGGCTCCTCGTTACATTGCTGTTTCCCGTTTGCCCCTGAGGCTTCGTCGCCTCCTTCAGTCGAGCGAGACCTTCAACCGATCGAGGGGTTGGCCGGACGTGTGTGGGTCCGCTCGGGGTGAGGTCCTGCCTGGGCCACGACACAACAAAGTCTGGGTCTCGTGGTCCTTCGACAGGTAGACGTAGCCCATCCTCGATCACTGGCCGTTTAGGAAGGAGGGGATAGTGAAGATGTTACGGAGGCTAGAAGTCCTTGCAGTTCTCTCCCCACTGTTTCTTGCCCTGCCCGCCTTGGCGAGCTCGGACGCCAAGAGCGACACGACCGCTCAAAAGACGAGCTCTTCGACGAAGAAGCCCAGCTTCGAGTCGAGCGCAACGGCGACCGCCACGGTCACGGTGGACTCGGTCGACCTGAAGAAGCGCACGATCACCTTTCACACGCCGAGCGGTGAGCTGGAGACGGTCGAGGTGGGGAAGAAAGTCAAGAATCTCGACCGGGTCAAGCCGGGCGACGAGCTGACCGTCACCTACCGCGAGTATTCGCGGCTGAGCGTGTACCCCGCTGGCGCGGTGCTACCCCAGACTGAGGCCGGGGAGGGAATGGCCACGGCCTCGCAGGGCGAGAAGCCCGCCACGGTCGCGGGAGCCCATTTCACCATGACCGCGACGGTCGAGAAGCTCGACAAGAAGACCGGCAAGGTGACGCTCAAGGGCGAGAACGGCGAGACGCGCACTCTCACCGCCCGAAACAAGAAGAACCTCCAGAACGTCGAGGTCGGCGATCAGGTCGTCCTGACGCACGAGAAGGCGATCGCTGCGTCCGTGAAGACTCCGAAATCGGGTGCCTGAGGTCGGGTGGTCCCGCTCTTCCTCCATCCATCGCACGGCGCTCCCCCGATCCACCGTGGAGTAGCGCATGTTTGACTAGCGGGCTCGACCGCAGACGAGAGCGGCTCCCGGCCAAGTCCAAGTTCAAGCGCTTCGCGACCGCGGCCGCTCGGCGGCGACGTCGCGAGGCTTGTGCCCGCTTTCGAGGTAGGTGCGGGCCTCGACGGTCCCGAAGAGCTTGATGAGCGTGGCGACGAGCCCCGTCCAGCCGGTCTGGTGCGAGGCGCCGACCCCGGCCCCGTTATCGCCGTGGAAGTACTCGTAGAAGAGGATGAGGTCGCGGAAGTGCGGGTCTCTCTGGAACTTCTCAGTCCCGCCGTAGACCGGCCGCTTCCCGCTAGGGTCGCGGAGGAAGATGCGCGTGAGCCGGCTCGCGAGCTCCTTCGCCACCTCAAAGAGGGTCATCTTTTGGCCCGAGCCGGTAGGGCACTCGACCTTCAGATCGTCGCCGTAGAAGAGGTAGAAGTTCATGAGCGCTCGGATGAGGAGCACGTTCACCGGCATCCAGATCGGCCCCCGCCAGTTGGAGTTGCCGCCGAACATTCCGCTGTCCGAGTCGGACGGAAGGTACGCGACCCGGTACTCCTGGTCGCCGGCCCGGAACACGTAGGGCGCTTCACGGTGGGCGCGGGAGAGGGAGCGGATCCCGTAAGGGCTCAAGAACTCGTTCTCGTCCAGCATGCGGGCCAGGATTCGCCGCAGCCGGTCGGTCGTCACGACCGATAAGAGGGCCCGGTCCTTGTACCCGCCCGGCTCGCCCGCGGCGAGGCGGCGCCGGGTGGGCGGGTGGATGCTCGCGAGGAGCTCGGGGAAGCGGGCGATCCGGTCCTGGAGGTGCGCGACGAGCCGCGGTGTGCGCTCGAGTTCCCAGGGCTCGAACACGGTGGCGGCGCAGAGCGGCAAGAGCCCCACCATGGAGCGGACCTTGAGGCGGGTGGCGCTCCCGTCCGGGAGGCGCAAGACGTCGTAGTAGAAGCCGTCCTCCTCATCCCACATCCCGCCGTGGCCGACCCGGTTCATGGCGTGAGCGATCCAGAGGAAGTGCTCGCCGAACTTGACCGAGAGGTCGTCGAAGGTCGGGTCCTCGGCGGCGACGTCGGTGGCGATGTCCAGCATCATCTGGCAGAAGAACGCCATCCAGGCGGTACCATCGGCCTGCTCCAGGTGACCGCCGGTGGGGAGCGGGGCCGAACGGTCGAAGACGCCGATGTTGTCGAGCCCCAAGAACCCTCCCTCGAAGACGTTCTTCCCGAAGCGGTCCTTGCGGTTCACCCACCAGCTGAAGTTCGCGAGGAGCTTCCCGAAGGAGCGCTTCAAAAAGTCGAAGTCGCCGCCGCCGCGGATCGCCTCCAGCCGGTGGAGGAAGAGGGTGGCCCAGGCGTGGACCGGGGGGTTCACGTCGCTGAAGTTCCACTCGTAGGCGGGGATCTGTCCACTGGGGTGGAGGTAGACCTCGCGCAGCATCATGTCGAGCTGCTCCTTCGCGAAGTCCGTGTCCACGGTGGAGAGCGCCACGGCGTGGAAGGCGAGGTCCCAGGCGGCGTACCAGGGGTACTCCCACTTGTCCGGCATGGAGATCACGTGGTCGTTGACCATGTGCCCCCACTCGTGGTTGCGGATGTTCCCCCCCGCCCCGTCGAGAGCGTCGACGCCGTGCTCCCGGAGCCAGGTGTCGGCGTCGAAGAAGTAGTACTGCTTCGTCCAGAGCATCCCCGCGAGCGCCTGCCGGAAGACCCGAGCCTCGTCCTCGCTCGCCTTCGGGGGCGCGAGGGCGGCGTAGAACTCGTCGGCCTCGCGGAGGCGCGCCTTGAGGGTGCTCTCGAAGGCGGCGAACGGCTCGCCGAGCTCCCTCGGGCCCTTGTCGCAGAGCCTGAGCTTCAGCACCGCAGTCCCACCCGGCGCCACCTCGACCACCCGGTGCGCCGCGCACTTCGTGCCGGTCCGGTTCGGATTGACCGCGTCCGCCCGTCCACCGACGAGGTACTCGTGGAACGCGTCCTTCACGAAGGGTGTCGCGTTCCGCGTACCGAAGACCCGTTGTGAATTGGTCTCGTTCTCGGTGAAGAGGATGGGCGGGTTGCCCTCGGCGTAGAGCCAACGGTCACCGAGGGTCGCGTGTGTTGCCGCCACTACCCCCACCCCGGCCGGGCCGGCCACCTGCCTAAGCGAGGGCCGGGGTGGCTCGTTCCAAAAGCTCCAGGTGTTCCGGAACCAGAGGGTGGGGAGGAGATGGAGGGTGGCCTTCTCGGGTCCGCGGTTCGCCACGGTGATCCGGATGCAGATGTCCTCCGGCGCCGCCTTGGCGTACTCGACGAAGACGTCGAAGTACCGGTCCTCGGCGAAGACCCCGGTGTCGAGCAGCTCGTACTCGAGGTCCTCTCGGGAGCGGCGCCGATTCGTTTCCACCAGGTCCGCATAGGGATAGGCCCGCTGCGGATACTTGTAGAGGTACTTCATGTACGAGTGAGTCGGGGTGCTGTCGAGATAGAAGTAGTACTCCTTCACGTCCTCGCCGTGGTTCCCCTCGGAGTTGGTGAGCCCGAAGAGCCGCTCCTTCAGGATGGGGTCCTGTCCGTTCCAGAGGGCGAGCGCGAAGCAGAGGCGCTGCTTCTCGTCGGAGAATCCGGCCAGGCCGTCCTCGCCCCAGTGGTAGGCGCGGGACCGCGCCTGATCGTGGGAGAAATAGTCCCAGGCGTTCCCGTTCTGGCTGTAGTCCTCCCGGACCGTGCCCCACTGCCGCTCGGAGAGGTAGGGCCCCCACTTCCTCCAGGGGACTCTCTCTTCCCGCGCTTCCCTCTGCCGCTCTTTCTCAGCGTCTGCCGCGCTCGCCATGGTGTCCTCCGCAATCGTTCCCACGCTTCCATTCGTACGACCGCCGACCGGGCGGGCGCCTCGCTCGGGCGCACGCCTGTGAGCCTTCGGTCCTTCCCCCCATCGCCTCGGTAAACTGTGTCGAACGGCCGAGGAGCCCCCGCTACCGGGCCGGATCGGATCAATGGACCTCGACCTCCTGGGTCTCGTAATTCGCCATGAGGGCGATCTCGATCCGCCGGTTCTGGCTCCGATTGGCCGGGGAATCGTTCGGGGCGACCGGCCGGTACTCCGAGAACCCGGCCGCGGCCAGCATGTCGGGGGGGACCCCCTTTTGCGCGAGATACCGGACGACGGCGATGGCCCGGGCCGAGGAGAGGTCCCAGTTGTCCTGGAACTGCCCGCCGGAAGCGACCGGAACGTCGTCGGTGTAGCCGCCCACCACCACCTGCTTTCCGTGGAGGCCCTTGAAGACGCCGGCCACGACTTCGAGCGCCGCCTTCCCGTCGCGGCTCAGCTTCGCCGACCCCGAGGGGAAGAGGATCTTGTCCTTCAGCTTCACCGTCATCTTGTTCTGGAGCTCCGAGATCTCGATCTGCCCAGCTTCGATCTGCTTTTGCAGCGACCCGGCGAGGCTCTCGTACTCTTGGCTCTTCGCCTCGGCCGCCCCCTTCTCCTCGGCGAGCGAGGTGGTCTGGTTCTTGAGCGCGTCCCGCTCCTCGGTGACGGCCAGGAGATCGCGCTGCGCCTGGTCGAGCTGGTCCTTAAGCGTCTGTGCGTTCGCCAGGCAATCGGACGCCTTGGACTCGCACTCCATTCTCTTCCCGTCGCACGTCTGGAAGTGCTCCTCGGCCTCGTTCGCGCGCGTCTCGTTCGCGAGAGCTTCCTTCTCCTTCGCTTCGTACTTGCTCGTCGTGACGCAGCCGGTACCGCCCAAGAAAAGGAGCGCCGACGCGACGATCGTGAACCTTGTCATGTCTCTCCCCCACGCTGGTCCGAGGAATGACGTCTACACCCACCGCGCGGATGGAAGCGGACAAAGGGCCGAGCAGGCAAGGAGCCCTTTGGGGGCGGAAGGCCGGAGAGACAAAGCGAACACCGTCCTATCGGTCACTTCGCGCGCACCGGCGCTCGGGGCTTGCGTCGGCGGTACAGCGAGCACCACCCCGTGAGGTTCGTCTTCCGCTCCAGCCGAATGCCCGCCGCCGCCGCGCTTCTCTTTGCGGCGGGGGAAGGCGAGTGACACCGTCGCGAGCGCGAGTGTGGAGGTACGATTTTCGGGGCTCCCCCGAACGTGAGGGAGCGCGTCGGCCGACCTGACCCCGCAAAAGAGAGCGCTTTCCTGCCCTGAACACGACGGCCCACCCCGGAGGGAGCACGGGGCGGGCCGCGGGTCCGGAGGGCGACCGTTCTACCGTCAGTACCCCCAGAACAAACCCACGACGCCGGACGCCCACTGCGCGTCCTTGTACTGGCCGGTCTTGGCGGTGGTGTACGTGTACCGGGCCGCGACGTTCAGGGCGAGGGTCGTCCCTCCGCTCGCGATGACGTAGAGGAACCCCGCCTCCGGGTCGACGATGAAGTCGAAGTTGCTCTGGCTGTTCGTGAGGTTCGAGGTCTGCTGGTACGCATAGGCCCAGGCCCCGCCGATCCCCACACCGACGTAGGGCTTCAGGTTCCCCTTCAAGAAATAGAAGTGGCCGAGCGCCCGGATCCCGAACATGTCGGCGTACTTGTAGACCGGGCCGGTGATTATCCCGTTGCTGATCGGGTACGAGCTGTTGTTGAACGTCTGCTCCCACCGGTTCCAGGAGAAGGAGAGGCCGAGGGAGAGGTTCTGCTTCACGAAGCTTCGGCCCTCGAAGGACACGCCCCGAAGGCTGACGTCGCTGATGTACTTGTCGAAGTCACCCACCGGCTTCGAGATCTCCCAGTTGAGACCCCAGAGCGTCTGGTTGGGGCGGAAGGACCCGGTGGAGACCATGGTGTCCTGCGCGAAGGCGACGCTCGCGAGGAGGAGGGAGGCGACGATGGCGATGAGCGCGATGGCTTTCTTCATGGCGTCCTCCGCTCGTTACTTCTGAATGTAGGGAGACTGGTCGAAGGCCTGGCTGATGATCCCCTGGATCTTGGTCCAGTCGATGGTGCTCGTCGGGCTGGAGCAGCCACTGTAGTAGGACGAGAGGACGCCGTAAGCGGCCGCGGTCCAGACGAGGGGGATCTTCCCGCCGTTGGGCGGGCCAGCGTTGAGCGTGTCGCCCATGTCGATGACGATGGTGCCGAAGCTGTAGGTGCCGGCGTAGACCCAGCCCGGATAGCAGTAGTAGTACGGGTACCAGCTGCAATAGCCGGGGTAGTAGTACGACTGGCTTCCCAGCGTGGCGCTCATCTTGATCTGTAGGTCAGCGGCCGTGTTGTTCCCGACCCAGGCGACCTGCGTGTACCCGCGGTTCGTCATCTCGGACACGATGGTCGTGACGAGGTTCGTGCCGTCCACGCTGCAGTTCTGAGTGAGCGAGCCGGTGTTGTCGACGACCGACACGGTCGGGTCGACGCTGAAGGTCGTGTAGGTGCTCCAGTTCACGCCGCTCGCGTACTGCGTGGCCACGGGGTTGCCGTACAGCACCGAGTTCGGCGCGCCGTAGTAGCAGGAGCCGAGCAGGAGCGTGGCGAGCGCTGCGAAGCGAAGTTTCATGGTCTCCTCCGGATTCGTTCATCGTGTCTTGCCGAGCCTTTTCTGGGAAGCACAAAGGTCATAGGAAGCCCCCGTTGGGTCAACCGACTACCCCAAAGAACGCCGTAACCGCTCGCACGGGCAAGAACGACGCGGACGAGCGCGTCGGTCTGTGGCCGCTCGCCCATGATTCGGCGCCCGTACGCCTCGACGATGGAGGGAAGTTCGTGCCCCGCTCCGGCCGTGTACCCCCGAGAACAGCGCGAAGAGCTCTCAAGCGATCGCGTTCCGAGAGACTAGAGTCGGCGACCTCGATCCCCACGCGGCCGAGACCCGTTCGAACCCTCACTGTGCGATCTTGGGAGGCGGGAACGCCTCTTGTCCTCATTTCGAAGAACCGGTGCGCGGCGCTGACCTGGCTCATGCGGACGCGATGGGCTTTTCAGAGCAGACGGGCCCAACGGCTCGCTCTACACCCCGGCGACGCCGTAGAGGAGCGCGTAGACCACGACGCCGGTCGCCGACACGTAGAGCCAGATGGGAAGGGTGGCGCGGGCGAGGCGCCGGTGAGTGGCGAAGCGCCGGCGCAGGGCGAGCGTGAGGGTCAAGAGCACGAGGGGAGCCGCCACCGCGGCGAGGATGGTGTGCGACCCGAGGACGGCGAGATACGTTGCCCGGAGAGCCCCCCGACCCGGGAAGCGATGGATGCCGGTCAAGGAGAGGCGGGTCAAGTAACCGGTGAGGAACAGGACCGAGGAGGTCACCGCGGAGAGCATGAGCCGCCTGTGGAGGTCGCGCCGGCCCCGCCGGATGGCGACGAACCCGGCGGCGGCGAGGGCGCCGGAGACGGCGTTCAGGGTGGCGTTCACCCCGGGCAGGGCGGAGGCGAGGGTCACGGCCGAGGAGCCCTCCGCGAGGCGAGGGCGGCGAGGGCGAGCCCGAAACAGGCGAAGGCGAGGCAGACCACGACGTCCCGGGCGGCCGAGCCCGGGAGGGCACCGGGAGCGCTCTCACCCGCGAGCGCCCGGCGGACTGCGGAGACGCCGTAGGAGACCGGGTTGGCACGCATGATCGCGGCGAGCGCCGGCCGGTCCGCGGGCACCGGGAACATGGCCCCCGAGAGGATCCAGAGGGGCAGGAACAGCGTCATCTGGATGGCGTGGTACCCCTGAGGGCTGTCCACCGCCCAGGCGACCGCGAAGCCGAGCCCAGCGAGCGCCAGGGCGACGAGGGCGAGCGCGGCGAAGAGCAGCGGCCAGTGCACCGCTCGGAGCGGGAAGCCGGCCGCCGGCGCGAGCGCCAAGAAGAGCGCGGCCTGGGAGAGCGCGACCGAGGCCGAGCCCAGCGCTTTCCCTGCGACGAGGGCGGTCCGCGAGCCGGGCCCGGCCAATACCGTCTGGAGGAAGCCGCGGTGCCGATCCTCGATGACCGAGAGCGTCGTGAAGATGGCGGTGAAGAGCACCACCATGAGGACGACACCGGGATAGAAGTAGGCGAGGTAGCCCGGGCCGGCCGAGCCGTAGTGGAACGTCCCGGACATCCCGTTGCCGATGACGATCCAGAAGATGATGGGCTGACCGAGCGCTCCGATGAGCCGGGACGGCTGCCGGAAGAAGCGGACGAGGTCGCGGCGCCAGAGCACGAGCGCGGTTGCGAGGTCGAGGGCGAGCGCCCGGGCGAAGGACACCCGCGGCGCGCAGGCCTTCGAGGCCTCTTTGGCGAAGGTATCGAGGGCCGTCCCGGGCGCGCTCACCCCCCCCTCCCTTCCTCTGCCTCGAGGGAGGCGCCGGTGAGGAGGAGGTAGGCGTCGGCCAGGGTCGGGCGCCGCACGGACACGGCCTTTAGCCGGCCGGGCGGGAATGCCTCCACGATCCGCGGGACGAGGGCATGGCCCTCCTCCTTTTCGACGTGCACCCCGTCCTGGCGAAGGAGGGCTCTTAACCCGAGCCGCCGGCCGATCTCCGCGGCCACTTCCTCCTGGGCCTCCGCCTCCACGACCACCACGTCGCCGGGGACCCTCTTCTTGAGCTCCCGCGGGGACTCGTCGGCCACGATCCGGCCCGAGAAAAGGACCGCGAGCCGGTCGCAGCGCTCGGCCTCCTCCGGACGGTGGGTGGAGAGGACGACGGTGGTCCCCTTCTCGCGCCGCCGGGATTCGACCTCGGCCCAGAAATCCTCGACCGAGGCGGCGTCGAGGCCGGTGGTGGGCTCGTCCATGAGGAGGATCGGTGGGTCGTGGACGAGCGCCCGGGCGAGCTCCACCCGGCGCCTCAGGCCGCCCGAGAGACGCTCCACCGGTTCCTTGGCCCGCGGGCCGAGGCCGGCCCGATTGAGGAGGGAGAGGGTCCGCTCGCGCGCCAGGGAGCGCGGGACGAGGTGTAGGGCGGCCGCGAGGCGCAGGTTCTCCTCGAGAGAGAGCTTCCCGTCCAGGGCGGAGGACTGGAACACGATGCCGGAAGCGGCCCGGAGGTCCCGAGCCCCCGGATCGAGCACGCGCCCGTCGAGGCGGACGACGCCGGAAAGAACGGGGATGAGGCCGGAGAGGATCGAGAAGAGGGTCGACTTCCCCGCTCCGTTCGGCCCGAGGAGGCCCAGGATCTCGCCCCGGTTCACGGAGAGCGAGACGTCCCTCAAGACCTCGCGCGGGCCTCGGCGGACGACGAGGCCCTCCACGGAGAGCCGGGGAGGGGAGGAGGCCGGGGGTCTTCCCCGGGCGGGCTGGTTCACATCTCGCCTCGCTAGCGGGCGACCGCGAGCGCCGCGAAGAGCGCGGTCAGGTACAGGAGGGTGGAGAGGAAGAAGGAGCGCGCCCAGCGTCCGTGCCCCTTCAAGCCCAGCGCGGCGTGCCCGAGGAGGCCCGCTCCGAGGACCGCGGCCAAGACCGCGTAGCGAGGGCCCACGACCCCCGCAAGGACGGGGAGGAACGAGGCTCCGAGGAGCAGAGCGGTAGAACCCAGGATGGCGCGCCGGGTCACGAGCGGGCCGAACAGCCGTGAGAACACCGGGAGACCCGCCCGCGCGTAGTCGTCCTCCAGATAGAGCGAGACGGCGAGGAAGTGGGGGAGCTGCCAGGCGAAGAGGAGGAGGAAGAGGGAGAGCGCCCCGGCGTCGAGCCGGCCGGTCACGGCGGTAAAGCCCATGGCGGGCGGGATGGCGCCGGGAACGGCCCCCACGAAGAGAGAGAAGGGCGATCGCCGCTTGAGCGGGGTGTAGAGGAGGACGTAGCTCACGAGGGCGACCGTGGCGAGGAGCGCCGTGAGGCGGCCGGCGGCGAACGCGAGCAGGGGGATGGAAAGCGCGGGGACGAAGAGGCCGAGCCCGAGGGCCACCACTGGGTCGAGGCGGCCGGCGGGGAGGGGGCGGTCCCGGGTACGACGCATGAGCCCGTCGAGGTCGCGCTCCAGGTAACAGTTGAGGGCGTTGGCGGCGCCCACCACCGCCGCCGTGGCGAGGACGGTCAGGATCG
Organism: Anaeromyxobacter sp.; assembly: GCA_035686075.1. GTDB lineage: Bacteria > Myxococcota > Myxococcia > Myxococcales > Anaeromyxobacteraceae > Anaeromyxobacter. The sequence goes on along the minus strand of DASRZU010000035.1, from coordinate 42,131 downwards.
CGCGGGCGGGGCCGATCGCGCTGGGGGCGAGCCACATTCCCCCGGCGCAGGTGGCCATGACGAGGGCCGAGAGGCGAGGCTTCGAAAGGAGGACGAGATCGCGGAGCTGGGCGAGGGGAGAAACGGCGAGGCGCGCCGGCGCCATGGCGGTCGTCATCGCCCGTGCCTTTAATGCGGCTCGGCCGGGGGTCAACGATTAGATCGGGGGTCCCGGGGGGCTCTCCCCGGGCCCGTGGACAAGGGGCCGTCGCCCTGAGGCCCGCGGGCCGCGCTAGCCCTCGTCGTCGGCGGGCTCGTCCGCCTCGTCGCCGAGCTCGGCGTCCTCCTCGAGATCGGGTTCGACCTCGATTTCTGGAGGCTTGGGCTCGACCGGGCGAGCTCGCGGCCGGCGCTCCGCCGGGGCGGGCGCCTTCAAGGCCGGACTCTCCCGCTGGTCGGCGCCGCACTTCGGGCAGATCGGCTCCGGCTTCTTCAAGTCGTAGAACTTGGTCCCGCACTTGAAGCAGGTGTACTTGGCGCCGAGGTCCTTCGCTGGCATCGAACCGGCCTTTACCAAAGCGGCCGCGGGCCCGTCAAAGGGAATTCGGGCGGGCCGGCTCGACCGGGGGTCCTCCCCCGATTATCATCACCCGTTCCCGGGCCGTGGGCCCCGAGGCTCTCGGAAATGCAACAGGAAAAGGCCAGGCTCGAGCGCAAGCTCATCCGCGCCGCCGCCCTGGCGGTGCGGGACTTCGATCTCGTGGGCGAGGGCGACCGGATCATGGTCGCCGTCTCGGGCGGGAAGGACAGCCTGACCCTGCTCCACGTTCTTTTGCGGCTCAGGGAGCGTGCCCCGGTCCACTTCGACCTTTTGGCGGTGAACCTGGACCAGGGACATCCCGGGTTCCCGGTGGAGGTCGTCGAGGATCATCTCCGCGCCGTCGGCGTGCCGTACCGGATGATCCGGCGCGACACCTACTCGGTCGTCCGCCGGGTGGTCCCTTTGGGGAAGAGCACCTGCGCCGCCTGCTCCCGGTTCCGCCGCGGCGTGCTCTACGATGCCGCGGTCGAGCTTCGTTGCAACAAGATCGCCCTGGGCCACCACCGGGACGACCTCGTGGAGACCCTCCTCCTGAACGCCCTTTACTCCGGCACCTTGAAGGCCATGCCCGCAAAGCTCAGGGCCCGGGATGGGAGGAACGTAGTGATCCGCCCCCTCTGCTACGCGGACGAAGGAGACATCGCCGCCTTCGCCGCCGCCATGCGCTTTCCCGTCGTGCCCTGCGGCCTCTGCGGCTCGCAGCCCAACCTGCGCCGGAAGCGGGTGAAGGCCCTCCTCGCGGAGCTATCGGCCGAGCATCCGGCCGTGAAGGGGAACCTCCTCTCGGCGCTCTCGCGCGTCGTCCCATCCCATCTCCTCGATCGGGACCTCCAGCGGGCGCTCTCCGCCACCTCGGGCGAGGACCCCTGGCTCGATGAGGGCGAGGACCGGGAGCGGGGCTCGCCCCGGGAATTGCTCGCGGTCTCGGGCCCCGGGGAGGCGTCCGAGCGGCCAAATTCCCGACCCGGTCGCGAACCTTGAACAGCCGAGCAGGTACCCGTAGGATCACGAGCCGGTGATCTTCGCGTGCGACCGTTGCGGCCGCCGGTACTCCGTTCCGGACGAGCGGATCCAGGGCCGCGCGTTCCGCGTCACCTGTAAGGCGTGTGCAAACGTGATCGTGGTGAAGCCCGGCCGGGCCCCCGCGGTCGACGCGCCCGCGGCGCCGCCAAAGGGCGTAAGCGCGCCACCGACGAACGCCTCGAGCGCCGCGGTCGCGAGGCCAGCCACCGGGAGCGCCCCTCCATCCGCGATCCTATCGGATTCGCGTGGGCCCGAAGCAAAAGGCCCAGAGGTCCCTGCGCGTCCTCCCCCGGCCGAAGTCCCGGTCCCCGCCCCGGCGCCGGGCACTTCATTCGCGCATCCGGTTCCGGCCGGTCCAGCGAAAGCCGCAAACGAGCCTGCGGCCCCGATCTCGGCGGCCTCACCGGGCGTGCCTGCGGAAGAAGGCCCCGAGGTCACCCAAAGCCCGCCCGACGCAGCGACGCCGCCGCCCGCCCCGACCCCGCCTGCCGCGGTGGTCGAGCGAGCACCCGCGATCGATCCCGCACGCGGGCTCACCAAGGCGGAGATGGCCTGGATGTCCAAGGCGGTCTTGGCCGCGGGCGCGCCTCAAGAAGAGGGAAATCTGCCCCGGGCCGAGGCCGCCGTTTCGCCTCCCGTGCCGCCCCCCCCTCGGCTTTTGGGCAAGCGCCTCCTGCGCATCGTCCTCGCCGCAGTCATTCTTTGCGGTCTGGCCGCCCTGGCGGTGAAGCTCGTGTGGCCGGGCCTCGGCGGGCCGCGGATCCCGCCCCAGGAAACGTCCGCTCTCGCCCCGCCTCCGCCCGCCCCCCCGTCACCGGTCGTCACGGAGACGCCGCCCCCGCAGCCGCCAGAACCGGCCCCCTCGCCCATGGCGGAGGTCCCTCCCTCGCCCCCGCCCGGGCCGATCCGGCTCGGCCCCCGGGCCCGCCTCGAGAGAGGGACGGTGACCGTGGACAAGCTCCGGCGGGCCGAGAGGCAGAGGCTCGACCGCAACGAGCGAAGGCTCCTCGACCTCCTCGCCCGAAAAGAGGACGGCCCTGCGCCTCCCGAGCCGGTGGAAAGGCTCGACCTCGACGCTGGGTCGCTCGCCCCAGCCGCCGTCGAGCGCGTGCTGGCGGACAACCAGGGTGCCTTCTCCGGCTGTGTCACGCGGGAAGCGAAGAAGGGAACGGAGGGGCAAAGGGTGCGCCGGGCGACTCTCCTCCTCACCGTTGGGGGGAACGGCGAGGTGGCGGCCGCCTGGGTGGCGGAGCCGGAACTCTCTCGGAGCGGCATCGGAAAGTGCATCGTCACTTCCGCTCGAAGGCTCGTGTTCCCGGCCTTCGAGGGGGGGGCGGTGGACGTGTCCGTGCCGCTCGTGCTCGAAGCCCGGTAGCCGGCAAAAGGCTTGGCCGCCTGCTCTTCGCCCAACGGGAGCTTCCGCTTGACTAGCAGAATCGTACGATATATCTCATGACCGTATCGTTCGACTCACGGACCGAATCTCTATAGCGGGGTATCCATGCATAGGCACTCATGTTTTCACGGCTCTCATCCGTTCGGCGGCTATTTCGACCCCGAGGACTCGGCCTCGGACGAGGCTTCTTTCGGCGGCCGGGGCGGCTCTCGTTTCCGCGGAGGGCACCCGTTCCGGCACTTCGGACCCTTCGGATTCGGCTTCGGCGGACCCTTCGGCTTCCGTTCCGGGCGCAAGCTCTCGTCGGCGGACCTCCAGCTTCTCGTCCTCTCGCTCCTTCGGGAGAAGCCGCGGCACGGCTACGACCTCATCAAGGCCGTCGAGGAGCGATCGAGGGGCTTCTACAGCCCGAGCCCGGGGGTGATTTACCCGGCCCTCACCTACCTCGAGGAGGCGGGCCTTGCCGCCCCGGAGGCGGAGGGGGCGAAGAAGCTCTTCCACCTGACCGACGCGGGAAAGGCGTACCTCGAGGAGCGTCGGGCGGAGGCGGATGCCCTGCTCGAGCAGCTCGACGAGATGGGCCGCGGGATGGACCGCGTCCGGGAGGCGTTCGCTTCTGGCGAGGGGGAGGGCGGGGACAACTGGCCGCGCGAGGGGCGCTCGGCCGAGCTCGCGGCCGCCTTCCGCCTCTTGCGCTCCGCCCTGCGCGAGAAGCGGCGCTCGCCGCACGAGGAGCTCCTCCGGGTGGCGGAGATCCTGCGGCGCGCGGCCGAGGAGATCCGCCGGGGGTCGGGCGGGACGATCTAGGAACTGTCGCCGCGCTAGAGCGGGGGGGCGGGGCCTTTGGATGGGGACCTCTCGCCCCTTGCGCGGCCATCCCTGGGCGTACGCTCTCGAGGGCCCGGCGGCTACAATGGATGGGTGGACGCGCGCCGCTTCCTCCTCCTCGTCGCCGATAGCGCCGGCTGCGGTGCGCTCCCCGACGCGGACCGGTACGGCGACGTTGGCTCGGACACGATCGGGAACACCAGCCGGGCGGTGGGTGGGCTCTCGCTCCCGGTCATGGGGCGGATGGGGCTTGGGCGTCTCACCGCCATCGCCGGCGTCCCTCCCGATCCGGCCCCCACCGCCTTCGCGGGCAAGATGGCCGAGCGCTCGCAGGGCAAGGACACCATCACCGGCCACTGGGAGATGATGGGCATCGTCCTCCGCGAGGGCCTCTCGCTCTACCCGCGGGGCTTTCCCGAGGAGATCCTGGAGCCCTTCATCCGCGAGACGGGCGTGCCGGGGGTGCTCGGCAACAAGGCCGCGAGCGGCACCCTCATCATCGAGGAGCTCGGCCCGGAGCACGAGCGGACGAAGAAGCCCATCGTCTACACCTCGGCCGACTCGGTGTTCCAGATCGCGGCGCACGAGGAGACGGTCCCGCTCCAGACCCTCTACGCCTGGTGCCGGACCGCCCGCAGGATCCTCGACCGGTTCCGGGTGGCGCGGGTCATCGCCCGGCCGTTCTTGGGCAAGCCGGGGGCCTACCGGCGGACGTACAACCGCAAGGACTTCGCGCTCGCGGCGCCCGGGCCGACCGTGCTCGAGAGGCTTCATGAGGCGAAGGTTCCGGTCATCGGCGTCGGCAAGATCCCCGACGTCTTCGACCACAAGGGCGTGACCGAGGAGATCCACACGGAAGGGAACGCCGACGGGCTGCGGCGGACCGAGGCCCTCCTCGATCGGGTGGGTCACGGGCTCCTCTTCGTGAACCTGAACGACTTCGACAGCCTCTATGGGCACCGCAACGACCCGGTCGGCTACGCCCGGGCGCTCGAGGAGCTGGACCGGGCCCTGCCGCCCATCCTGGGAAGGCTATGGCCCGGCGATCTATTCGCCCTCACCGCCGACCACGGATGCGATCCGACGACTCCCTCCACCGATCACTCGCGCGAGTACGTTCCCCTGCTCGTCCACGCTCCCGGGCGGGGCGGGGGGAGCCTCGGGACGCGCGAATCGTTCGCCGACCTGGGGGCGACGGTGGCCGACTTCTTCGGGCTCACCCCAGAGGTCGGCACGAGCTTTTTGGGCGAGCTCCTGGGATAAAGGCGCGCCCGCCTCGGTGACCCGAAGTTAGGGAGCGCTCCTTCCCCGGGTCACGGAGAAGGGGCCTCTAGGCCGTGCGTCTTCCCTTCGCCCGGCAAACGACGCGGGCATTCTAGGGATGCGGGGAGGCGCCTCACCTCGCCGCCCGGAACGCCTCCTCGAGGTCCTCCTTGATGTCGTCGATGTGCTCGATCCCCGCCGAGATCCGGACGAGGTCGGGGGTGACGCCTGCCGAGGCCTGCTCGGCGGGGGAGAGCTGCTGGTGGGTGGTGGAGGCGGGGTGGATGACGAGGGTCTTCGCGTCCCCGACGTTGGCGAGGTGGGAGGCGAGCCTCACCCCGTTGATGAACTTCTTGCCGGCCTCGTAGCCGCCCGTGATGCCGAAGCAGAACACCGCGCCGAAGCCGTTCTTCAAGAACTTGCGAGCGCGGGAATGGGCGGGGTGTTCCTCGAGGCCGGTGTAGTTCACCCAGGAGACCTGGGGGTGGGTCTTGAGCCAGCGGGCGAGCGACAGGGTGTTGTCGCACTCGCGCTGGGCCCTGAGGGAGAGGGTCTCGAGCCCCTGGAGGAAGAGGAAGGCGTTGAAGGGGGAGAGGGCTGGTCCCAGATCGCGGAGCCCTTCCACCCGGGCGCGGATGATGAACTGGATGTTCCCGAACGGCCCCTTGGGCCCGAACACGTCGTTGAAGACGAGCCCGTGGTAGCCGGGCGAGGGCTGGGTGAAGAAGGGGAACTTGCCGCTCTTCGCCCAGTCGAACTTGCCCGAGTCGACGATGACGCCGCCGATGGAGTTCCCGTGCCCCCCGATCCACTTGGTAGCGGACTCGACCACGATGTCGGCGCCCCACTCGATGGGCCGGCAGAGGTAGCCCCCCGCCCCGAAGGTGTTGTCGACGATGAGGGGGATGCCCGCCTGGTGGGCCACCTTGGCGAGCCCTTCCAGGTCGGGGACGCTGCCCGAGGGGTTGGCGATCGACTCGACGTAGAGCGCCCGGGTCTTCCCGTCGATGGCCGCCCCGAGCTTCTCCGGCTCGTCGCTTTCGACGAGCTTCACCCCGATACCGAGCCTTGGGATGGTCACCTTGAACTGGTTGTAGGTGCCCCCGTAGAGGAGGCTCGAGGAGACGATGTTGTCGCCCGCCTGGGCGATGTTGGCGATGGTGACGAACTGGGCCGCCTGGCCGGAGGAGGTGGCGAGGGCCGCCACGCCGCCCTCGAGCGCGGCCATGCGCTTCTCGAAGACGTCGGTGGTGGGGTTCATGATCCGGGTGTAGATGTTCCCGAACTCCTTCAGGGCGAAGAGGTTCGCGCCGTGCTCGGCCGAATCGAAGGTGTAGGAGGTGGTCTGGTAGATGGGGACCGCCCGGGCGTTCGTGCCCGGCGCGGGCTCTTGCCCGGCGTGCACCTGGAGGGTCTCGAAGCGAAGCTTGCGGTTCGGGGGGATGGCCATCGTGTCCTCTGGGGCGCGCGGTGGGCGCCGGTTGATCCGTTGCGTTGGAGCCAAATCCTATTGAGCGGACGTCCGCGCTGTCAAGCGGCCGAAAAGGCCCGTAGCCGTCCGTGATCGCGGACGGACAGCGCGCCATGGCGGACCCTCCTGCCCACCGGGGCGAGAAGGTCCCCGGCGAAGCCTTCGGTGGAGCGCCGGGGCCACGTGGTCTACAGTCCGTCCGCGTCAGGGAGGAGGGGCCCTTGCCTTTCGAGACCTCGAAGACCGTCCCCGACCTGTTCCTCGAGCGGGTGGGGAGGAGTCCACAGGCGGAGGCCTTTCGCTACCCCGCGAATGGCTCCTGGAAGAGCCTCACCTGGGCGGCCACGGAGGCGCGGGTCCGAGACGTGGCGGCCGGGCTCAGGGAGCTCGGGGTCTCGCCCGGGGAGGTCTGCGCCATCGCCGCCGGGACCCGGATCGAGTGGATCCTGGCCGACTACGGGGTGCTCTGCACCGGCGCCTCGACGAGCGCGATCTACCCCTCCTCCACGGCCGAGGAGTGCGCCTACATCCTCTCCGACTCGGGCGCGGTGGTGACCTTCGTGGACACCGACGAGCAGGTGGCGAAGATCGCCTCGCGGCGGGCGGATCTTCCCGGGCTGAAGAAGGTCGTGACCTTTGACGGCCGGCCCACTCCCGACGGGTGGGTGATGACCTTCGCCGAGCTCTTGGAGCGGGGCCGGGCCTTCGATCTGGCCCACCCGGGGAGCTTCGAGGAGACGGCGGCCGCGGTCGAGGGCGACTGGGTAGCGACCCTCCTCTACACCTCCGGGACCACCGGCCGGCCCAAGGGCGTCGAGCTGACCCATGCCTGCTGGGTGGCGCAGTCCCTCTCGGTGGAGAGGTCGGGGATCCTGGACCACCCCGACGCCTTCCAGTTCTTCTGGCTCCCCCTGGCCCACTCGTTCGGGAAGATGGTCGGCACTGCTCAGCTCCGCCTCGGGTTCCCGACCGCGGTCGACGGGCGGATCGACAAGATCGTCGAGAACCTGTCCCACCTGCGACCGACCTTCGTCTGCGCCGTCCCCCGGATCTTCGAGAAGGTGCACGCCCGGGTCCTCGCCGGGGCGCGCGAGGGCGGGCCGCTCAAGGCGGCCCTGTTCCGCTTCGCCCTCGAGGCGGGGCTTTCCGCCCGGCGGGCCGAGCGGGCCGGCCGGCCGATCGGTCCCTTTCTTGCGGCCCGACGGGCGCTCGCCGACCGGCTGGTATTTCAGCGCATCCGCGCCCTCTTCGGCGGCCGCCTAAAGTTCTTCGTCTCCGGGTCGGCGCCGCTCTCCTGCGAGGTGGCGGAGTTCTTCGATGCCATGGGGGTGAGTATCCTCGAGGGCTACGGCCTCACCGAGACCTCCGCCGCCACGCACTGCAACAAGCTCGACGCCTGGCGCATCGGGACCGTGGGCCGTCCCCTCCCCGGCATGGAGGTCCGGATCGCCAGCGACGGGGAGGTCCTGGTGCGCGGGCCCTGGGTGATGCGCGGGTACCGGGGCCTCCCCGAGGAGACCCAAGAGGCGCTCGACGGGGAGGGCTTCCTGCACACCGGGGACGTGGGCGAGGTTGACGCCGAGGGCTACCTCACCATCACCGACCGGAAGAAGGACCTCATCAAGACCTCGGGGGGGAAGTTCGTCGCCCCGGCGGAGCTGGAGTCTCGCCTGAAGACCGCCTGTCCGCTCCTCTCCCAGGTCCTCGTGCACGGCGACCGGCGGAGCTTCGTCACCGCTCTCGTCACCCTCGACCCCGAGGCGGCCCGCCTCTGGGCTTTGGGGAACGGGCTCGCGGAGCGCGACCTTCCGGCGCTCGCCGCCCACCCCGAGATGCGGGCGGCGGTGAAGCGCGGGGTCGACAAGGTGAACGCGGCCCTCCCCCGCTACGCGATGGTGAAGAAGTTCCGGGTGCTCGCGGCGGAGTTCAGCGAGGCGAAGGGGGAGGTCACCCCCTCGCAGAAGCTCAAGCGGAAGGTCATCGAGGCGCGCTACCGGCGCGAGCTCGAAGCGTTGTACGGGGAGGCGTCCTCAGATCCTCCGGTCTCCCAGCGCCTCCCGTAGCCTTTGCAAGGCATCTTCCGCCTCGCCCAGGAATCGCAGGTCGTCCACCCCGGAGCGGGCGGCGCGCCCGAGGGCCGCCTCGTACGCGGCGACCGCCTTCGTGGCGAGGACCCGGACCTTGGAACGAAGCTCCTCCCGGTAGGCACGGGCCGCTTCCTCGTCGAGCCCGGGCGGCAAGGGCGCCTCGAGAAGCTGCCGGCGGAAGTCGTCATAGAGCTCGGCCACCCGGACCCCGGAGGCGATCGCCCAGCGGTCGTCGCCCATGCGGATGGCCCGCAGGTAGTGGCCCTGCGCGGAGAGCAGCATCTCGGACTTGTGCTCCAGGGTCTCCTCGAGCTTCTCCTCGTCGGAGGTGGAGGGGTCGACCGAAAGGGCGAGGAACCACCCGCGGTAGGTTTCCCCCAGGTAGTACTCGGCCTGGGCGGGGTAGTAGGGGTCGAGCGGCTCGGCGGAGGCGGCCGCCTGGAAGGCGGCGAGCGCCCGGCGCAGCGTTCGCTCGGCGTCGTCGGGCCGGCCGTCCTCGAGCTCCACCACCCCGAGCTGGGTCAGGACCCGGACGAGCGAGGAGGGGTCGAGCCCGGGCCGGCCGGCGATGGCGAGGAGGGCCTCTTGGGTCTTGGAAAGATCGCCGAGCTGGTAGAGGCACTCGGCCACCTTGAAGGCGGCCTCGAGCGCGTCCGACCCTTCGTACCCCGCGGCGAGGGCGCGAAACCGCTCCAGGGCGAGGTCCCACCTTCCGAGCTCTTCGTAGGCGAGCCCGGCGTCGAAGAGCGCCGCGGCCTCGTGGGGCGAGCCGGGGAAGCGATCGGGGATCCGGGCGAAGGCGGCGGCGGCGCGCTCGAAGTCCTTCGCCCCGTAGGCGGCCGTCCCGATGGCGAAGAGCTCCTCGTCGTTCTTCTCCGAAAGCTCGAGGTCGAGCGGCGAGACCGTGAGCTCCTCCGGCGGGAAGGAGAGCTCGGCGGCGGGGGGATTGGCGGGGGCCGTTTCCTCGAGGGCCTCCCGGGCTTCTGCGGGCGGGGGGACGGCCCGGGGCGAGGTGGCGCAGGCGGCCCAAAGGGCCGCGGAGAGGGCGGCGAGGGGGAAAAGGGTCCGGGGCGGGGGCCGCGCGTCGACCATGGCCGGGTCTATTACCTTTAGCCGCGGATCGCCTTCACGAGCACCCGGCGGGTGCGCGGGCCGTCGAACTCGCAGAGGTAGATCCCCTGCCAGACCCCGAGGATGAGCTCCCCACCGTCGATGAGGACGGTGGTGGAATTGCCGACGAGCGAGGTCCTGACGTGGGCGGGGCCGTTCCCCTCGGCGTGGTGGTAGCCGCCGGGGAGCTCCTTCGGCACCACGTGGGCGAGTGCGGCGAGGAGGTCGCTCTGGACGGCCGGGTCGGAGTTCTCCTGCACTGTGAGGCCCGCGGTGGTGTGGGGCACGAAGACGAGGCAGATGCCGTTCTCGACCCCGGAGGTCCGGACCGCCGCCTGGACCCGCTCGGTGATGTCCACCATCTCGGTGGGCGATCGAGTGGTCACGTCGAAGGAGACCATCGAAGGGAATGTTAGAGCTTAGCCGCCAGCCTGGCGAGGCCCGCGAGGTCGTGCACGTCCGTCTCCAGGCGGGGAACCATCGCACATGGGCCGCCGAGGCCCTCGAGGAGCGGGGCCAAGACCTGCCTCTCGCCCAGGACCAGGGCCTGGTGCTCTTCGAGGATGGCGCAGAGCCGCCCGGCGAGAGGTCCCTCCCCCGTCGGCGGGAAGGGCTCCCCGGTCGAAAGCCCGGCGACCCGGAGCGGCTCTTCTAGCTCCGACGCCTTGGGGAGGGGGGAGGGGAAGGGCCAGAGGTCTTGGGTGAGCCGGTTCACCACGAGGCCCGCCACGGGCATGGACTCGGCCAGGAGCCGCTCGTGGAAGGCGAGCACCTCCCGGACGGCGAGGGAGCTCGGCGAGGTGACGAGCACGAACCCGACCCCGGGGCGGGAGAGGAGGGCCCGCACCGCCGCGGCGCGCTCCTTGAACCCGTCGTACATTCCCTGGAAGCTCTGGAGGAACTCGCCCAGGTCGAGGAGCGCCTGCTGTCCGGTGAAGCGGGCCAGGGCCTTCGCCGCGTAGCCGCCCGAGAGCTGTGCGAGCCGGAGGCCGAACCGCCCGGCCCCCAGGGCCGGGGCGAGGAAGGTGCGGGCCGCCTCGTTCCCGAGGAAGTCGAGGATCCGGGTGGGGGCGTCGAGGAAGTCGAGGGCGTGGGCGGTGGGGGGGGTGTCGAGGACGATGAGGTCGTAGTCTCGATCCGCCGAGAGCTCGTAGAGCTTCTCCATGGCCATGTACTCCTGGGAGCCGGCCAGGGCGGCGGACATCTGCTGGTAGAGCCGGTTCGAGAGGATCCTCTCGCGCCGGACGGGGTCGGGAGCGTAGCGGGCGACGAGGTCGTCCCAGGTCCGCTTCACGTCGAGCATCATGGCGAAGAGCTCTCCCCGGAGGGAGAGCCCCGCCTCGCGGAGCCGGGCCGGCGAGATGCGGGTCTCGACGTTGCCGAGGGCGGTGAGCCCGAGGGCGTTGGCGAGGCGACGGGCCGGGTCGATGGTGCAGACGAGCGCCCGGCCCCCCTCGATCGCCCGGGAGAGGGCCAGCGCGGCCGCGACCGTGGTCTTTCCCACCCCGCCCGAGCCCACGCACACCGCGATGCGACGCCCGGAGAGGCTCTCTCGGACGCCGCTCACCCCGCCCTCCGAAGGCGCCAGGCGGAGTCGATGGCGTCGGCCACCTTCTCCACCTCGAGGGGCCCCCAGTCGGCCGAGGGGAAGAGGGGAACGACGGTCACGGGAAGGTCGAGGGCGGCGCAGGCCCTCGTGAGGTGTCGCTTCGCCTCCTCCGCCCGGAGCGAGGAAAGCTCCGCGGCCCGGGCGGCCGGGCCGAGGGGGGGAGGAGATCCGCTCGCCGGGGAGAGGGCCCGCGCCTCCTCCGGGGAAACCCGGCTCCCGGGCATCGCATTCACGAACAGTCCGGCCCGGGCCATGCCCAGGACGCCGCGCACCTGGGCGTCGAGCTCCACCGCCTCGTTCACGGGCATCTCCTCGGGCAGGGTCACGAGGGCCACCGCGGTCCGGACCGGGTCGAGGAGGAGGCGCTCCATCCACTCGGCGTCGCGGCGGAGCGGGCCCGCGGGAACGGCGTCGAGGAGCGCCGAGGGGACCCGGAGGAGCTGGACCGCGTGGCCGGTGGCGGGCGCGTCCACGAGGACGAGGTCCCACCGCGGCCGGCCGTCGGGCCGGCGGAAGCGAGCCTCGTGCAGGATCTTCCCCAAGACGACCAGCTCGGCCAACGAAGGGACGACCCGCAAGAAGTAGCGGACCACCCGGTTTTCGAACACCGCGTGGGTGACCGCGCGGAAGCGGAGGACGAGGAGGCCGTACTCGCGCATCGCCTCGCCGGGGCGGACGTCGAGGGCGTGGATTCCGGGGCGGACCTCCCTCATGACCCCGTTCCCGGCCTCTCCCCCGAGCAAGGGCCCGATCCGCTCCTGTGCGGCGTGCACCTCGCAGACCAGGACCCGCTTGCCCCCGCGGGCGGCGAGCAGGGAGAGCGCCGCGGTCACCGTCGACTTGCCGGCGCCGCCCTTGCCCGTGACGAAGACGAGCTGCCGGTCGAGGAGGGTGGAATCCGCCACGAGGCTTGACAAGCTAGCGGGGGGAGGGCGACAAGTCCACACGCGGCCATGACCCTCGACGACCTCCTCAAGAGTCCTGCTCTCCGCCGGGTGCTCTCGGCGGGAGAGGAGCGGATGGGCAGGGTGATGGGCCGGGTCCTCGCGAGCGAGTCGGTCACCTCGGGACTACGGACCCTCTTCACCTCGGCCCTGGGGGCGAGGGAGACCTTCGAGCGGGCCATGCAGGAGGCGCTGCACGCCGCCAACCTCCCCTCCCGCGGGGACGTGGCCGCCCTGAAGAAGAAGCTCGAGGAGCTCGAGTCCTTGATCGACGGGCTCGCGGCCCGGGTGGGGGAGAAGGGCCCGGCCCGGGAGGAGGGGCAAGGGGGGGCGGAGGAGGGGGAGCCTCGCGGACGGCCCCGCGGCTTTCGGGAGGAAAAGGGCTCCTAGAAGAGAACGATGCGCCGCATCGCGTTCGTGAACGAGAAGGGCGGCACCTGCAAGACCACGCTGTGCGTGAACGTGGCGGCGCGTCTCGCCTCCCGCGGCCGCCGGGTACTCCTCGTGGACATGGACACCCAGGGTCACGCGGGCAAGTCGCTCGGGATGGACGTGCGCGGGCTCTCCCCTACGGTCCACGACTGGCTCCTCGACGCGGCCGCCGTCCCCTTCGAGGCGGTGGTGAGGAGCCCGGCCCAGGGGATCGACCTCTTGCCGGCGAACAAGGACCTCGCCGACTTCCCGGTCGCGGTGGCCGCCGCCCCCGACCGGGCGGAGAGGCTCGACCAAAGGCTCGGGGAGGTGCCGGGAGGGCGCTACGACCTCGTGCTCATCGATGCTCCGCCCTCGCAGTCGCTCGTCACCGAGAACGTCCTGCGCGCTTCGCGCGAGCTCGTCGTCCCCGTGGCCCTCACCTACCTCGCCCTCGACGGCTGCGCCGAGGTGCTCGAGAGCCTGAAGCGGCTCAAGAGAGACACCGGCCGCGCTCCCGAGGTGACGCTGGTCGTGGCCACCCTCTACCGGCGCACGCAGCTCGCCTTGGAGATCCTCGAGAAACTCCGGGAGCGCTTCCCCGGGACCCTGTCGCCGACCGTCCTGGGGTGGTCGGTGAAGGTCGACGAGGCGCAAAGCCACGGCCGGACGGTGTTCGAGCACGCCCCCCGCTCGCCGGGGGCGCGGGCGCTCTCCGCCATCGCCGACGAACTCCTCGCCCGCGGGGGGGGGACCGACCCGGGGGATGGGGCGGAGGCCTAGGGCGGGGGCGCCGCCGGCGGCTTCTTGGAGAGTTCCTCGATCCGCTGCTCCAGGGTCTCGATCCGGCGCCCGAGCTCGTCGAGCTGCCGCCGGACCTCGCCGAGGCTGGCCATCCCCTCGACCGCGGCGCGCACGCGCTCGTCCACCTTGCGCTGGAAGGCGAGCATCGCCTCCTGCGACGACTGCACGAGCTCCACCGCGCGGTCTCGCGTGTCCTGCCCGCGGGTGAGCAGGCTCTGGACCCGCTGCTCCGCGGCCGCCCGGACCGCCTCCACCCGGCCCCGAAGCTCGGCCTGGGTGCCCTCGACCAACCGCTGGGCCACCTCCCCGCCGTGGCGGATGAGTTCCTTCAGGGTATCGAGGCTCATCTTCGAGGTCTTCTTCTCCTCCTCGAAGATGATCTGCGCGAGGGTGACGGAGGTGAGGTCCTCCTTGGTCCGGTTGTCGATGATCCTCACCTCGGCACCGCCCTTGATCATCCGGGCGATCTCGTCGAGGGTGACGTACCGGGATTCCTCGGTGTCGTAGAGCTTTCGGTTGGTGTACCGCTTGATGACCTTGGGCTCTCGCCCGGTGGCGGGCGCGGGCGAGTTCGGAAGGTCGCTGCGCTCTTCATTCATCGGGGAGTCCGGGGCCATAAGTTCGCGCAATTCGCCGATTCTTCTGTTCGCGACGTCTGGTGTCAAGGGCGTTCGAGGTGTAGTCTCGAAACCCCGGACGGGGGCCGCATGATCGTCATCTGCACGGGCTGCCAGGCGAGATTCCGGGTCGCGGACGAGAAGGTCGGTCCGCGCGGCGCCAAGGTCCGGTGCTCGCGGTGCCGGACGGTCTTCGTGGTGAAGCGGGAGGAGGCGCCCGAGCCGCCGCGGCCGGCTCCGGGCATCGAGCTCGAGCTCACGCCCGGGCTCCCCCGGCATCCACCGGTGCGGGGGCCGTCCGGGGATCTCGGGGGCGGCGCCTCCGCCCCCCCTCTCCCCGCCCCCGTCCCCCAGCCTACCCAAGCCCCCGACCCGTTCGCGGCCGCCGGCCTGTACCCCGCCGAACCCGCCCAAGGCCCGCCGGACGATCCGTTCGTCCACCTCGCCGAGAGGCCCGCGGCGGCCGCCCCGCCCCCATCGCCCGCGGAAAGTAAGCCTGTCGGAGAGCCGGACCCCTTCGCCCCGCCCCCAGCCGATCCCTTCGCCGCAGGGTCCCCCGGGAGCGCCCCGAGCCTGCCGGTGACCGACCTGTCCCAGCTCCTCGGGGCGCCGGCGGTCGCCCCGCAGCGCCCGCCCTCGGAGCAGGCCGGACCCTTCGTCTCCCTGGCGACGGACCTGGCTCTGGAGGAGCGACCTCCGCCGGGTCCTTCCGCTCCCTTCGCCGACCCGAGCGACGTTCTCCTCGCCGACCTCGGTCAGATGGGCCTGGGGGGCCTCGGCTTCGAGGCCCGGTCGGAGGAGCCGCTCGCGCTCGCCACCGAGAAGACGGGGGAAAAGCCGGCCGCCGCCGCTCCGCCCGGGGAGCCGCCTCTCCCCCCGCCCTTGCGCCCGGGACCGGCGGTGCACCATCCGATCGCCGAGGAGAGGCCCTCGCAGGCTTCGTCCGCGTCCCCCCCTCTCGCGCAGGAGCCCCGCCTGCGGGCGACGGCGGTGAACGCGCTCGCCCTGGTCGGTCTATTGGCCGTCGCCCTGGCGTTCCGGATGGTGCTCTCGGGAGAGGCGCCGCTCGGCCCCTCCGCCCTGCGTCCGTCGAACCTCCTGCGGGCGCTCTGGGTGGCGCCGCGGCACGCCGGGCCATTCGAGGTCACGGGCCTCACCTCGAGCGTGTACCACCAGACCTCGGGCGGTGCCCTGCTCCTCGTGAAAGGCGAGGTGCTGTCCCGGGCGCCTGGCCCGGTGGAGGCGGTTCGCCTCGAGGCCGAGCTCCTCCGCCACGGGGAGGTGATCGCGCGCGGTGCGGCGCGGGCCGGGGCCGTGCCCACGCCCGAGGAGGTGGACAAGGCCGTCGACCGCGCCGCCTTGGAGGCCATGGCGGCCGCGGTCAAGGAGCGCGCCCCCAAGGTGATCGCACCCGGCGACCGGATCGGGTTTTTGATTCCCCTGGGCGACGCCCCCGAAAACCTCGCCGGGACGAGCGTTCGGGTGCGGGCCGAGGCGGAAGGGACCACCCGTTGAGCCGCCTTCCCCCGGCCCGGTCCGGCCGCGACCCGATCGCCTTGGTCGTCGCCGAGGCCGCCGCCCGGGCGCTGGTGCAAAGGCTCGGGGCGCTGGCGGAGGGGCCCATCCGGGCCCGGGCCGCCGCCCGGGCGGTCGCGCGGGGAGATCCCGAGGCGACCGTCCTCGCCCTGGCGGCGCTTTCGAGGAGCCCGGAGGCTCCGGCCCGAGCGGCCCTCCTCGCCATCGGCCAGGCGTTCCTCGACCCCGGGGCGGAGCTCTCCTACGACGGGCTCGCCGCGCTCTACGCCGCCGCCGCCAAACACGAGCTCGCCGAGGTGACGAGCCTCTTCCTCTCGCCGCCCCCCTTGAAGGCGTGGGTCGAGCCTCGCGAGCCGGCCGACGCCCGCCTCTCCCGGCTCTCCTTGGGCCACAAGAAGTCCTTGGCCCGCATCCAGAAGGATCCCGACCTCTTGGCCCGGCTCGCCGCCGAGGGGGCCCCCGAGGTGGTTCGGGAGCTCCTCCGGAACCCGCAGCTCACCGAGCCGTTCGCGGTCCGGATCGCCTCGCGGCGTCCCTGCCGGCCGGAGACCTTGCGGCTGCTGGCCGAGTCGCGCCGCTTCCGGACCCAGCCGGCGGTGGCCCTGGCGGTGGCGCGTAACCCCTACACCGAGCCCAAGGTGGCGCTGAAGCTCCTCGGGTTCTTGGGCAACACCGATCTCGCCGCCCTTTCCGTAGACGGCGCCGTGCACCCGCTCGTCCGATCGCTCGCCGAGCGACTTCTCGGGGCCCGGACGGCAGAGGAGGGGAAGAAGCGCTAGCGGGAGGCGCGCTTCGAACCGGGGAGCGGCTCGGCCGGAACTGTGGGGGAAGGGCCGCGGAGCCTCCGGCCGATGGCGTCGCCGAGGGCCGGGATCTTCATCGCCCCGAGAACGAGGAGGACGACGAAGACGGTCACGGCGAGCTCGGCCATCGGTGCCTTCTCCGCGCCATCGCGTGGAGAAGGCTAGGATAGCGGCCGACCCGATCCGTCGCCAGGCCCGGCCTGCGCGGCGGGCTGTCGCAAAAGACGATGCCCTTCGGAGATTCGCACGATCCCGCGTCGCGCCCGGGACCGAGACCCCTCGTCCTGGGGCACCGCGGTGCCAGCGCCGACGCACCCGAGAACACGCTGGCCGCTTTCGGGCTGGCCCTGAAGCAGGGGGCGGACGGCGTGGAGCTGGACGTGTGGCGGTGCGGGACCGGGGAGGTGGTCGTCGTCCACGACGAGGACACCCGCCGGACCACCGGCCGATCCCTCTCCGTCCCCGACTCTCCGCTCGGCGCGCTCCGCGAGCTCGACGCCGGGGCGTGGAAGGGGGAAGGCCACCTTGGGGAGCGCATCCCGCTCCTCGCCGAGGCGCTCGAGATGCTCGTGCCGGCGATCGTGAACGTCGAGTTGAAGGGGCGGGATCCGCGCCTCTCGG
The DNA here is from genome assembly GCA_035686075.1 of Anaeromyxobacter sp. GTDB lineage: Bacteria > Myxococcota > Myxococcia > Myxococcales > Anaeromyxobacteraceae > Anaeromyxobacter. Next base: position 25,028 of record DASRZU010000035.1, on the reverse strand, counting down.
CCGCGGTGGCCGAGGTCCTCCGCCGGTCCGGCGCAGCCGGCCGGGTAGTGGTCTCCTCCTTCAACTTCGAGCTCCTCGCCGCCTTCCGGGCCGCGGCGCCCGAGGTGGCGCGGGGCGTTCTCCTGGACGGCGGGTACCTCTGGCGGATGAAGGCCTTTGTGGGGGTCCGCCTCGCCCGCCCGGCCGCGGTGCACCCGGCGGCGCGGCTCGTCACCCCGGGCCGTATGCGGCGGTGGCGAAGAAGGGGTCTCTTTGTGAACGTCTGGACCGTCGACGAGCCCGCCGAGGTCTTTCGGCTCTCGGGGCTCGGGGCGAGCGCGCTCATCACCAACGTTCCAGGGAAGGTGTTGGCGTTGCTCGAAAGCACGTGAGCAGCGGTAGAGGCACCTCCCGGCCCGGGGCCTCATCTGGTCCGGGCCGTTGGGCTTCGTTCGCCCCTAGAGTCCTTGGCGAGAGGGCCCCCAATGAAGCTTGCCACTTCCGAAATCGAGCTCCCCGGATCCCGCATCGGACACCTCTTTCGGCCGGAGCGGGTGGAGGAGCCGCTCCCGGGCATCGTGCTGGTGCAGGAGATCTGGGGCGTGGACGAGCACATCCGGGACGTCGCCGCCCGGCTCGCCGCCGCGGGGTACGCCGTCCTCGCGCCGGCGCTCTTCTCCCGGGACGGGGGCTTCCCCCCGCCCTTGTCTCCGGAGCGGGTGGAGCGCGCCAAGCGATTCCTCGACACCGTTCCGCCGCAGGCCTGGGCCGGCCTTCCCGACGCCGCCAAGCGGGCGGAGGTGCTCCTGGGCCTCGCCGAGGGGGAGCGGGGGCCGGTGAACGAGACGCTCGCGGCCATCTTCCCCAAGAACCGCGAGGAGCTTTTTGCCGGCTGGGCGAAGGACCTCGCTCTGGCCGTCGCCTGGCTCAGGGCCTCGCCCGCCGTGAAGGGGCGGCGGGTGGGGACCTTGGGCTTCTGCATGGGGGGAGCCCTCGCCGCCGAGGTGGCGACCCGGGATCCCGCGCTCTGCGCGGCGGTGGTGTTCTACGGCGCCCCGCCCGCAGCCGACCGGATCGCGCGGATCGCTTGCCCGTTCTTGGGCCACTACGGAGCCGAGGACGCGCGCCTCGTGCAGCAGCTCCCCACGTTCGAAGAGGCCATGCGGGCGGCCGGGAAGACCCTCGAGCTCCACGTTTACCCGGGGGCGCCCCACGCGTTCTTCAACGACACGCGCCGGTCCTACCGGGTCGAGGCTTCCCGGGAGGCCTGGGCCCGGACGCTCTCGTTCCTCGCGGACCGGCTCGGCCCGAAGGTCTAGGCCCGCCCCCGCGGGGGAATGGCGGGGGGAAGGGCCGGGGGGATTTGTCCTGTCCCTCCCCCGGACGGCAGTCCGGGCCCTTCGCGCTCGAAGGGACTTGAGGCCCGGCCCGGGCCCGCCGATCCTCTGGGGATGGCCCCTTCTCCCTGGCAGGACCGGCTCTTCACCCCGCTGCACGCGCTCGTCACGCTCTTCCTGTTCGCCGAGGTGGCGGTGGTCCTCGGGGCGGCGCTCTGGCCGGCGGTGGCGCTGTGGTCATGGGCGACGGGGCCGCTCCCCGCCGAAGGGGCGCTCCGCTCCCTCGGACTGGGCGTGGCGCTCGCGGCCGCCTACCTGGTGTTCGGGCTCTCCCTCCTCCTCGTCCTCCCCCTGGTGAGGTGGCTCACGCTCTCCGCGGGAACGCCGGTGGGGCGCTTCTCCTACTTCTCGCTCGGGGCCTTCCGCTGGGCGAGCTACAACGCCTTGACTCTCGTCCTCCGGTTCAGCTTCATGAACTGGATAAGGCTCACGCCCCTGTTGCCCCTGTACCACCGGCTCATGGGGGCGAAGATCGGGCGCCGCGTCCACATCAACACCGCGGTGATCGCGGACCAGAACCTTCTCGAGATCGGGGACGACACCGTCATCGGCGGGGACGTCACCCTGGTCTGCCACTCCGCCGAGCGAGGGCACCTCGTGACCGCGCCGGTGCGCATCGGGCGGGGGGTGACGGTGGGGCTCATGGCGGTGGTCTTGCCCGGGTGCACCATCGGCGATGGCGCGGTGATCGCCGCCGGAGCGGTCCTCTCCAAGGGGGCGAGGGTGGGGCCCGGGGAGATCTGGGCGGGGGTCCCGGCGCGCCGGGTGGGGCCGCGGTCGAGCGGCAGCGAGCCGCCGCCCGCCTGACCACCACCTGCCCGACCCATCGGGTCGCACCCGGGGCGGGATGCTCCGGGCAAGATGCGGCGGTGCCGGACCTCCTCGCGGCCAGGGCCCTGTTCGGCGTCTCGCTCGCCTTCCACATCGTCTTCGCGGCGGTGGGGGTGGCGATGCCGCTCTTCATGGTGCTGGCGGAGGCGACGGCGCTTTGGAAGGGCTCCGGGCCGCACCGGGAGCTCTGCCGCCGCTGGGCCAAGGGCACCGCCATCCTGTTCGCGGTGGGGGCGGTCTCCGGGACGGTGATCTCCTTCGAGCTCGGGCTCCTCTGGCCGCGATTCATGTCGTTCGCTGGACCCATCATCGGGATGCCGTTCTCGCTCGAGGGCTTCGCCTTCTTCGCCGAGGCCATCTTCCTCGGCATCTACCTCTACGGCTGGGGGCGGGTGTCGTCCGGGCTGCACCTCGCCGCCGGGGCGGTGGTGGCCGCGAGCGGCGCGCTCTCTGCCTTCTTCGTCACCCTGGCGAACGCCTGGATGAACGCCCCGGCGGGTTTCTCCCTCGATCAGCTGGGCCGAGCCCGGGAGGTGCGTCCGCTTGTGGCCATGTTTCCGCCGGGGTGGGCGCACGAGGTGATCCACGTCCTCCTCTCGTCTTACCTGGCGACGGCCTTCGCCGTGGGCGGCATCCACGCCTTCTTCCTCCTCCGTCGAGGGGCCGATCCGTTCCACCGGGCGGCGCTGCGCATCGTGATGGGGGTGGGTACCGCGGCCGCGCTCTTGCAACCGCTGTCGGGCGACTTCTCGGCGCGCGAGGTGGCCCAAATACAGCCTCTGAAGCTGGCGGCGCTCGAGGGGCAGTTCGAGACGGAGCGCGGTGCGCCCCTGCGGCTCGGGGGGATTCCCGATCCGGACCGGCAGACGACGCGGTTCGCGCTCGAGATCCCGAAGGGCCTCTCGCTCCTCGCCTTCCACGACCCAGACAGCGAGGTACAGGGGCTCGCCGCTTTTCCCCGGGAGGACTGGCCCAACGTGCGGCTCGTCCATCCGGCCTTCCAGGTCATGGTCGGGCTGGGCGGGCTATTGGCGCTCGCCGGCCTCTTCTGGCTCCTCCTCCGCCTGCGAGGGCGGGACCCGGGCCCCCGGTTCTTGCGCGCGCTCGTCTGCCTTTCGCCGGCGGGCTTCTTGGCCCTGGAGGCGGGCTGGCTCGTGACCGAGTGGGGGCGCCAGCCGTTCACCGTCCGGGGCGTGCTCCGCACGGCCGACTCCGTGACCCCGGTGACCCACCTCTTCGCGCCCATGATGGCGTTCGGCGTCCTGTACGCCTTCCTGGCATTCATGGTCGTGCTCTTGCTCTGGCGGCAGATGGCGCACGCGCCTGGGGAGGCCGAGTCGTGACCCCCGCGTCCCTCGCCGCCGGCGCCGTCCTCGTGGCCCTCGTCTTGTACGCTCTATTGGCGGGCGCCGACTTCGGCGGGGGGATCTGGGACCTGTTCGCGAGCGGCCCCCGACGCGGGGAGCAACGGGCCCTCGTGGAGCGGGCCATCGGCCCGGTCTGGGAGGCCAATCACGTCTGGCTGGTGCTCGTCGTGGTGGTGCTGTTCACCGGCTTCCCCGCAGCGTTCGCGGCGCTGTGCATCTCCTTGTTTGCACCGCTCACCCTCCTCCTCGTCGGGATCGTGCTGCGCGGTGCAGCGTTCACGTTTCGTGCCTATGACCATCCCCGCGACCGGATCCAGCGGCGGTGGGGGCTCGCCTTCTCCCTCTCCTCCTTCCTCGCGCCGGTCGTCCTCGGGGTCGTGGTGGGAGCGGTGGCGTCGGGCCGGGCCGGGCCGGGCGTTGCCGAGGGTGCGCCTCCGCTCGGGTGGCTCACCCCCTTCACCCTCGCGGTGGGCCTCTTCGCGGCCGCGCTCTTTGCCTTCTTGGCGGCGGCCTACCTCTCGGTCGAGGCCGAGGGGGCGCTCCGCGAGGACTTCCGCCTCCGCGCCCTTCTCGCGGGCGTCGCTGTCTTCGGGTGCGCGGTGGCGGTCGCGCTCCTCTCCGCGCGCGAGGCGCCGGCGGTCTTCGCCGGCCTCACCCGCCGGGGCTTCACCCTCCCGCTCCACCTCGCCACCGCGGTCTCGGCGGTGACCGCCCTGTTCGCCTTGGCGCGGGGCCGGGTCCGGCTGGGCCGGGCGGCGGCCATCGCAGAGGTGACCCTCATCGTGTTGGGCTGGGGGGCCTCCCAGTATCCCTATCTCTTGCCGCCTTCCCTCACCGTAGAGGGAGCGGCCGCTCCCCGCGCCACCCTGGTCGCGCTCCTCTGGGCCCTCGCCGGCGGCGCGCTCTTGCTCTTCCCCGCCCTGGCCTTCTTGTTCCGCGTCTTCAAGGGTGAGAGGGCGTTCGGGGTGATGGACGGCGAGCCCCGGCGGGGCGCCTGACCGGGACTTCTTCCCCCGCGCCTCGAGGGTCTATCTTTTCCCATGGCCCGCCCGGCCTCGACCACAACCTCCGTGGCGAAGGCATGGACGTCCTCGGGCGTCGTATCCCAGGCGCACATGAACCGGACGCCCCCCGAGCCGATGAAGTCGTAGAAGCGCCAGCCCCGGGCGCGCAGCGCTCGTGCGGCGGCGGGGGGGAGCGCCGCGAACACCGAATTGGCCTCTACCGGGTGGAGCATGGTCAGGCCCGGTGCTTGGGAGAGCTCCCGGGAGAGGAGCGCGGCCATCTCGTTCGCGTGGCGGGCGTGGCGGAGCCAGGCTCCGCTCCGCAGCATGCCCACCCAGGGCGCCGCCAAGAACCGCATCTTCGAGGCGAGCTGGCCCGCCTGCTTGCACCGGTACTCGAACTCCTCCGAGAGGCCCCGGTCGAAGAAGAGCACCGCCTCGCCCACCGCCATGCCGTTCTTCGTGCCGCCCAGGCACAGGACGTCGACGCCGGTGTCCTTGGAGAGCTCCCGGGGGCGAGCCCCGAGCGCCGCCACCGCGTTCGCGAACCGCGCCCCGTCCATGTGGACCCGGAGCCCCAGGGCCTTCGCCCGCTCGCCCAGGGCGGAGAGCTCGCCCCGGGAGTAGAGCGTTCCGAGCTCGGTGGGCTGCGTCACCGAAACCACCCGGGGCTTGGGGTAGTGGATGTCGGCCCGCCGCCTCACGAGGTGCAGGACCGCCTCCGGTCCGAGCTTGCCGTGGGGACCGGGGGCGGTGAGCACCTTGGTCCCGTTGGAGAAGAACTCGGGCGCGCCGCACTCGTCGGTCTCGACGTGGGCCGTCTCGTGGCAAACGATGGAGTGGTAGGACTGGCACAGCGAGGCGAGCGCCAGGGAGTTGGCGGCGGTCCCATTGAAGGCGAAGAAGACCTCGCAGTCGCTCTCGAAGGTCTCGCGGAGAAGGTCGGCGGCCTCCGCCGTCCAGCGGTCGTCGCCGTAGCTGGGCTCGTGGCCGCGGTTGGCCTCCTCGAGCGCCTGGAACGCCTCTGGGCAGATGCCGGCATAGTTGTCGCTCGCGAACTGTCGGCCGGGGATGGGGGGAGGCATGCGGGCCATTGTAGCCTTGGCGGAAGCCCGTCCAGGCGTCCGGCGAAGCTCAAGAGGATGAGGGGACGAGGGCGCTCTTCCTCGAAAACGGGAAGGAAAGGGCGCGGCTCCCTCCCCGTTAAGCCCGCTCTCGCTCTCTTCCCGAAGCCAGGGTTCCGAGTGCCGTTGAGTAGAGGTGAGGGGTCACGAGCACCCGCTCCTCGAAGGACCTTCGCGCCGAAGAGATCCCGGCGTCGGGCCCTCGGGCGAACCTACCTGTCCACGGGGGATGGGAGGCGCCCGCCCGGCCCCTCTCAGCGCCCGTAGAAGGAGGCGGGGAGGGGGAAGGGATCCGGGTCCAGGTCTTTCGCAGGGGCAGGGGGGCCAAAAGATTCGAAGCGAGCGCGCCGGGAGAGGGAGTGTCCCGGCGCGCCCGCCTCGACTGGCCGCGGGAAGTGCAGCCAGAAATAAGAACAGCGTCCACCCAATGGTTATTCACTTCTGCGCGAAGATGCACGTTCTGTGACGCGTGCCTCTGGGGCCTGTGGGGCGTGGTGGGGCGGGAGGAGGCGGACGGGTCCTTTAGGCACCGGCTCGAAAATCAGCACCTTGCCCGGCTTCATGGGGACAGGAGAGCCGTCCCGGTTACGTTTTTGTGCCCGGCGGGCGGTAGCTCCTCACGGCCTTGAGCTCGTCCTGGAGCTTCTCGGGCGAGATGGCGGGGAGGTGACAGGCGCCGCGCTGGCAGACGTAGGCGGTTGGGAGCCCGCTCACCGCCGTCTTGCCCGCCGCGATGGGAGCGATCAGGGCAAGCCGGTCCAGGGCGGCTCCGGCAGCCGCTCCTGCGAGGGCCCGGCTTGGGAGGAAGGTGTGGCGCAGCACCTCGAGGAGGCTCTCCGGGGCGCCCTGGTCCTCCCCCCAGACCAGGACCACCTCCCGGACCAGGTCGGTCGCGAAATCGAGCGCCACGAGCATCTCGGGGAGGGCCAGGGGGTGCTCGCGGAGCGTTTCTCTATGGAGGCGGAGGGCGGCCTCGGCTCGCGCACGCCAGCGGGGGTCGGCGGTGAACGCCTCGAGCCTGAGGGCGTTCAGGGTGGCGATGGACGCGCCGGAGGGCTCGGCCCCATCGTGGGTCGGCTTCTCCCTGACCAGCAACTCCTCGTGGTCCTTGGCGGTCTTGAACCACCCGCCCGAGCCGCCATCGCCGAACAGGGCCTCGGTCCGCTCGGACAGGTCGATGGCGGCCTTGAGCCAGCGCGGGTCGAAGCTGGCCTCGAATAGGTCGAGCAGGCCCTGGGCCAAGAAAGAGTGATCCTCGAGAAAGGCAGGGACACCCGATTCGCCGAGGACGAAGCTCCTCTCCAGGCGTCCGTTCTTCACCATCCGTGTGAGAACGAAGTCCGCTGCCCGCGTGGCCGCGGCCACGAAGCGCGGTTCGGCGAGGACCCTTCCTCCGGTCGAAAGGGCGGAGATGGCGAGCCCGTTCCATCCCGCGAGCACCTTCTCGTCCCGTAGCGGAGGGACACGGTGAAGGCGCGCCTCCAAAAGCCGCTCCCGCAAAGGGGAGAGATCGTCCCACCGGTCCTCGTCCGGCTTTGGCACCCACAGGACGTTTCGGCCCTCGAAGTTGCCCGCTTCGCTCGCGCCGTGGAACTCCATGAACCGCGGCGCGTCCGCGCCGAGCACCTCTTCGATCTCGCGGGCCGACCAGGTGAAGAACCGGCCCTCCTCCCCCTCCGAGTCGGCGTCGGTGGCGGAGTACAGGGCGCCCTCCGGGGAGGTCATGTCCCGCAGGAGGTACTCGAGCGTCGTGCGCGCGACCCGGGCGAGATCCCGCCGCCCCGTGACCTGCCAGGCCTCGGTGTAGGCCTGGGCTAGCAGGGCGTTGTCGTAGAGCATCTTCTCGAAGTGAGGGACGAGCCAGGCCGCGTCGGTCGAATAGCGGTGGAACCCGCCCGCGATCTGGTCGTGGATTCCCCCGGCTGCCATCCGCTCGAGCGTCCTGACCGCCATGTGGAGGGAGCGCGGGTCGCCGGTGCGCCGATGGTGGCGGAGGAGGAGCCGCACCGGAACGCCTGAGGGGAATTTGGGTGCGCCTCGAAGCCCTCCCTCTCTCTCGTCGAAGTTCGCTTCGAGGAGCATGACGGCCCTTTCGACGGACTCCGTCCCCGGGGGAGAACCGGGGGAGGGGGCCGTGCTCGAAAGGGCGGTCTTGATCGCCTGGGTGAGGGAGCTGGAGGCCGAGGCGACGCGCAGCCGGTCGCGATCCCAGAGATCGGCGATCTCCCCGAGGATCTCGTAGAACCCGTGGGTTGCGCCCCGGACGCCCGCCCGCGGCGGGTAGTAGGTACCGCCGTAGAAGGGCTCGCGGTCGGGGGTGAGCCAGACGCTCATGGGCCAGCCCCCGCCTCCGGTGAGCAGCTGGACCCCGGTCATGTAGACCGCATCCAGGTCAGGCCGCTCCTCGCGGTCCACCTTGATGGGGACGTACCTCGCGTTGAGGAGGCGGGCGATCTCGATATCCTCGAAGGACTCGCGCTCCATGACGTGGCACCAGTGACAGGTCGAGTAGCCAATGGAGAGGAAGACCGGTCGGCCCGTCCGGCGTGCCACCTCGAAGGCCTCGTCGCCCCAGGGGTACCAGCTCACCGGGTTATGGGCGTGCTGCCTCAAGTAGGGGCTGCGCTCCAGGGCCAGGCGGTTCGTGAACCGGGGCCGGCCGTCCTCGAGGTGATGGGTGCGCTCCGCCCCCGAGGTGAGGGCGCTCTCGAGCCTTCGCCAGAGAGGCTCCGGGAAGGCCTCCGCGCCGGGAAGGGGGTTCTCCATGGACCCGGTCTAACCGGGACTCGCGTCCGGAGCACGGACGCGCAGGACCAGGTCGAGAGCCTGGGAGATCCGCTCTTCGACCTCCCGTCGCACCCTGGCTCTCGCCGCCATCGTCATCTCGTCCTTGTCCGGAACGCGTTCCCGGGGGTCGGCGGGGACGACACGGAGGGCCGACCTCGCGAGGGGAGGAGGAGCGGTGCCGCCATCTGGGCGTCCCCCCCTGAGGAGGACGAGTTCCATGCTCCGGCCGCTCTGCATGGCCGGAAAGCTAGTCCATCGCTGCCCGGAAAGGTGGTCGCACTTGAGTGTTGACCCCACAGAGGCACTCCATGGGGCCCGTCATCCCTTGATCACCGCCAAGGGCGCGAGCCGGGCCACGACCCGGGACAGCCCAGCTCCTTCCACCACCCGGACCACCTCGGCCACGTCCTTGTACGCTTCGCTCATCTCCTCGCCGAGCGTCCTCTTGGCCCGGGCGAGAACTTCGATCCCTCGCGCCTCGAGCTCCCGAGCGATCGAGCGCCCCCGGGCCCGGCGGAGGGCCTCGCCGCGCGAGAGCAGTCTCCCCGCGCCATGGCACGAGCTCCCGAAGGTGTCGAGCATAGCCCGCTCGGTGCCGGCGAGCACGTAGGAGGCCCGGCCCATGTCGCCCGGGATGAGCACCGGCTGGCCGACCTCGAGGTATGCCCTGGGGATGCGCGGGTCGCCCGGGCCGAACGCGCGGGTGGCGCCCTTTCGGTGGACGAGTACGCGCCTTTGTCGTCCATCGAAGAGGTGTTCCTCGACCTTGGCGACGTTGTGGCACACGTCGTAGAGCAATCGGGCGGAGAGGTCCCGGTCGGAGAGGGACAGAGCCCGGGAAAGCGCCCGGACGGCCAGGGCGGACATGACCTGGCGGTTGGCCCAGGCGAAGTTGGCTGCCGCCTGCATCGCCGCGAGGTAGGTACGGCCCTCCGGGCTCTCGAGCGGAGCGCAGGCGAGCTGGCGGTCGGGGAGGGCGGCGTAATCGGGGCCGAAGCGGGCGAGGCGGGGGGTGAGCGAAGCCAGGGTCTCGTCGCAGACCTGGTAGCCGAGTCCGCGCGAGCCGGAGTGAATCTGGATCACCACCTGGCCTGGCACGAGGCCGAACGCCTCGGCCGCCCCGGCGTCGTGGATCTCGGCCACCTCGTCGAGTTCCAGGAAGTGGTTGCCGGAGCCGAGCGTTCCGAGCTGGTCTCTGCCCCGTTCCCGGGCCCGCGCCCCGACCGCCGACGGGTCGGCGCCGGTGAGCCGGCCCCCCTCCTCGCACCGCTCGGCGTCATCCGTGCCGACGGCGAAGCCCTGCTTCACGGCCCAGCGCGCGCCCTCGGACAGGACCCGGTCGAGCTCCGCATCGCTGAGCCGTGGGATGGCCCGGCTCGCACCCACCCCGGCAGGGACGTCCCTGTAGATCTGGGCGGCAGCCGCATGCAGCCGGGGGCGGAGCTCCTCGGCCCTGAGCGCGGTGGTCATCACCCGGACTCCGCAGTTGATGTCGTAGCCCACGCCGCCGGGTGAGACCGCGCCCTCGTGGAGGTCGACCGCCGCAACCCCTCCGATCGGAAACCCATACCCCCAGTGGATGTCGGGCATGGCCAGCGAGAAGCGGAGGATCCCCGGCAGGTGGGCCACGTTGCGCACCTGCTGGAGCGCAGGGTCGTCCGGCGCGGGTGGGCCGGACGAGTAGATCCGGCCCGGCACCCTCATCCGGCCCTCGCGAGGCAGCTCCCAGAGGTCGCCTTCGATCCGGCGGATGGACATGGGTCTCTCGGGATGCCCTTTACCTAGAGGTCGAACACCGCCTGCGCGACCCAACCGCCGCCCTCCGGTTCGAGCCGGAAGAGGTGCCAGGTCACCGCCTTCACGTCCTGCCCCTCCGCGTGCCGCTCCGGGTCGTAGGGGCCAGAACGGATCAGGGCCTCGGCGCCGCCCTCGTCCAGGCGGAGCACTTCTACGGCCGCAGGGATGGTCCTTCGGGTGGCGAACCGGAACAAGAGCTCCCGCAAGAGCGCCATCGCGGAGTCGATAAGCCCGGGGCCTCCGGCCACGGCGATCCGCTCCTCCATCTCCTCCGCGACCGGCCCTCCCCCCGAGAGGAGCGTCCCCAGCGCCAGGGCGAGCCGTGCCAGCGCCTCCTCGGCGCTCTCGCCCCGGACCCGCACCCCGAGGTCGGCGGTGTGGCCCAGGTCCTCGAACGGCTGTGGGAGAAGGGGCACGGGTGGATCCTAAAGCGCCGCCTCGGCGAGCGGTGCGATCTGGCGCGACGAGAGGTGCGCGAACCGCCACGAGAGGCTCACCGCCACGAGGGCCAGGCTCACCACGAACGCGGTCCACATCCCTGCCACGCCGAGCCCCATCCTGAAGGCGAGGAGGAGGGTGAGGGGCAGGCCGACCACCCAGTAGGCGACCATGTTGGTTTTGAAGGTGAAGCGCGTCTCGCCCGCTCCGCGCAGGATCCCCGCCGCCACTCCCTGGAGGCCGTCCGAGAGCTGGAAGATGGCGGCGATGCGCAAGAGCGGCACGGCGGCCCGGACGATGTCTGGGTCGTCGGTGAGGAGCTCGGCCACGAAGCGGGGGAAGAGGAAGAGGGCGGTCGCGGAAAGGGCCATGAACGCCCCTCCGCCGAGCAGAGCGGCGAGGCCCGCCCGGCGGACCGCGGGGCCATCCCGGGCCCCGACCGCGAGCCCAACCCGGACCGAGCCGGCATTGCCGATCCCCACCGCCACCGTGAAGGTCAGGCTCGCGACCTGGAGGGCGATCTGGTGGGCCGAGAGGGGCAGTTCGCCGAGCCGACCGGCGAGGATCGAGGCCAGGCCGAAGAAGCTCACCTCCGCGAACATGTGCAGGCCGGCGGGCACGCCGACCTTGAGCGCGAGCCGGAGTTCCCCGAGGTCGGGCCGGGGAAAGGCGGGGCCATGGGGCAGGGGCGATCCGGAGCGCACGGCGAGGCCGAGCACGGCGAGCTGGATGAGGGAGGCCACGTTGCTCGCGTTCGCCGCCCCCACGACCCCGAGCGCCGGGATCGCCCGCAGGGGCCCGGCAAAGGCGGGCAGCGAGGAACCCCCGAAGACAAGCAAGAGGTCCAGGCCCAGGTTCGCGGCATTGGCGAGCACCACCGCGATCACCATGGGCCTGAGCGCCCCCCGCGCCTGGAGGTAGGAGCGGGGGCCGAAGTAGAGGAAGAAGAGCGGGAGTCCGAGAAGGCGAAAGTGGAGGAACCGCCCCGCTTCCCGGGCCACCGCCTCTCCGACGCCCAGGGGGGAGAGCAGGCTCGGGGCCAGGGCGATGGGACCGACGAGGGCGGCGGAGAGAAAGAGGGCGAGCCACAGGGATTGCCAGACCAGGCGATTGGCCCGGGCCAAGTCCCCCGCTCCCACGGCCTGCGACGCGAGGGGGTCGAAGCCGTGCATGACCCCCATGCCCAGGATCGCGATGCTGAAGAAGAGCGCGTTCCCCAGGCCCGCGCCGCCGAGCATCACTCGCCCCGCCCGGCCCAGAACGGCCACGTCGACCACCCCCATGAGCGCCTGACCCAGCTGCGTCAGGGCGAGGGGCGCGGCGAGCCGCAGGAGCTGCGCGAGCTCCGCGCGCAGGGAAAGGGGGCGGGTCATGGCGGGCGGGGCACGATACTCCAGGGGCGAGGGCCTGGCCACGCTTCGTCCCGACGCGAACCCGCAATGGACCCCACTTTCCGCTCTGCTACCATGGCCCTCGTGATCGTCCTCGGCATCGACCCCGGCTCGCGCCGCTGCGGCTACGGTGTGGTCGAGCGAGAGGGGAGACGCCTCAGGGTGATCGAGTCGGGCGTCCTCGTGCCGGGCCGCCTGGAGATGGCGGCGCGCCTGGGGCGGATCCTTTCTGCCCTGGACGAGGTCATCGCCCGGACCCGACCCGGCGAGGTCTCGGTCGAGGCGGTGTTCGCCGGGACCTCGGCCCGGTCGGCGCTCGTGCTCGGCCAGGCGCGGGGAGTGGCCCTGGCGGCGGCGGCGCGGGCGGGGCTGCCGGTATTCGAGTACACCCCCGCCGAGGTGAAGGTGGCCTTCACCGGAAACGGTCGGGCGGACAAGGAGCAGATGCTCCGGACGGCGAGGCTCCTCCTCGGGGCCGCCCCCGAGCTGTCCGACGAGGCCGACGCGCTGGCGCTCGCGGTCTGTCATCTGGCCCGGCGCTTCCGAGTGGCCGTCTCTCCTCGGGGGGCGCCCCGGGCGGCGCTCGAACGGCTCCGCCCGGCGCGCCGGGACCACCGGGGGATGCCGTGATCGCGCGTCTTTCGGGCAAGCTCTGGGAGACGGGCGCAGGCCACGCGGTGATCGACGTCGGAGGGGTCGGGTACCTGGTCCATCTGTCGCAGGTCTCGGCGGCGACGCTCCCGCCCCGCGGCGAGCCGGTGGCCCTGCGGATCTTCACCCACGTCCGCGAGGACGCGCTCGATCTGTTCGGCTTCGCCACGGAGGAGGAGGAGCTGGTGTTCCGGGCCCTCATCGAGGTGAGGGGCGTCGGGCCGCGCGCCGCCCAGAACATCCTCTCCGGCATCGAGGCGCGCGAGCTCGCTCGGGCCGTGGCCGAGGGCGACGTGGCCCGGCTCACCAAGGTCTCCGGGGTGGGTAAGAAGACGGCGGAGCGGCTCGTGGTCGAGCTGAAGGAGAAGCTCGTTCCCCTGGCGCGGGCGAGCGCACCGGCGGTTCCCGCCGGGCCGGAGACGGACCCGCTCGAGCAGCTGCGCACCGCGCTCATGAACCTCGGGTACCGCGCGCCCCAGGCCGAAGGGGCGGTGGAGGCCCTCCGGGGCGCGTCGGACGGGAGGCCGCTCGACGACCTGCTCCGAGAGGCGCTGAAGCTCTTGCGGGCGTGAGGGTCCGTGGAGAAGTGGCGCGGGCGAGAGCCCCGGGGCCGCACCGTTCCGAGGTCGCGCCTCCCGCGGCCCGCGGAAAGCGCCACCCAGGCGAAGACCTCCACCGCAGGGCAGGGGTGGAGGCGTTTCCGCTCTCGGCGCCCACGAACTACCCCTGCGGACACGGGGGCTCTTGCCCACAGCTCCTCGACCTGGAGCCGAATCCGTCGCTCCACTTCAGCACCGGCGGGTACGCACCGACGCCTCCCCTGGCGCTACCGGCCGCGAGGCACGGGACGTCTTATGCCTACTCTCTCGCTGTGCAGGGGGGAGCCGTCCCCTGGCGCTTTAGCACTCCCAGTGGATCGGACCCCCTCGGCACCGAGGCTGGGGCCTGCCTGGGCCTCATGCTCGACCCCTCCTCGGGGACGATCAGTGGGTCGCCCACGACGAGCGGCACCTGCGGTCCGTTCACGGCCCGCGCGACCGACGCCGCGGGACAGTTCGTGGAGAGGGAGTTCATGATCCTCGTTGAGTAGAAGAAAGGAGAAGCTCGTTCCACTGGTGCGGGCGAGCGGGCCGGCGGTGCTGTGAGTCGTCCGGCGACAATACGGGTTGGGGCGGAGCGCACCTGGATGCGCCTAGCCCAGGCCGTTGAGTCCGAACGCGAACCGCGAACGACGACCGCCTGGCGTCTTCGAGCACTTCGCCGATCCGGGCGACCGCTCAAGAGGCGTCGGGATGGGCGGCAGCCCGCACGAGGTGTGAAGTCGGAGGCGCCGGTGCCACGCGCCGACGAAGACCCGGCCGCGGCGAGCAAAGGCCGACGCGGAGCGCCCTTTCGTAGGAGAGGCTCTTCCGCTCGGAGAGCGGCGTCCGAAGCCGGTCGGCGATCGGCGGAGGCGGGGGCCCCCACCGCCGTCTGCCACCGGGCGGGAGCGGGGCCGAGGGGCGGCTGCGAAGAAAGGAGGAGTCACCTTCCCGTGCTAGGCTCTCGGGTGGCATGCCGGTGAAGCCCGTGCGAGAGGTGTCCCCCCTGGCTGAGGGCGCGGAGGAGAGGCTCGAGCAATCGCTCCGGCCGACCACCTTCGACGAGTACGTGGGCCAGGAGAAGATCGTCGAGAACGTTCGGGTCTACGCGGCCGCGGCGCGGAAACGGGGCGAGGCGCTCGACCACGTCTTGCTCTCCGGACCGCCGGGCCTGGGGAAGACCTCGCTCGCCCACATCCTGGCCCACGAGCTGGGTGTGACCCTGCACGTGACGAGCGGACCGGCGCTCGTGAGAAAAGGCGACCTGGCCGGCCTGCTCACCGCCCTTGCGCCGCGGGACATCCTCTTCATCGACGAGATCCATCGGCTCTCGCCGTCGGTGGAGGAGGCACTCTACCCGGCCATGGAAGACTACCGGTTCGACGTGGTGCTGGGAGCGGGCCTGGGGGCCCAGACGATGGAGATGAAGCTCGAGCGGTTCACGCTGGTGGGGGCCACTACCCGCACCGGGCTCCTCGCGAGCCCCTTGAGGGATCGCTTTCCCATCCAGGAGCGGCTCGACTACTACGGACCGGCCGAGCTCAAGGAGATCGCGGTGCGGGCCGCGGGCAAGCTCGCCTTGCCCGTCGATCCCGACGGGGCCGAGGAGCTGGCCCGCAGGGCGCGCGGCACCCCTCGCATCGCCATTCGCCTCCTGCAGCGCGCCCGCGACTTCGCGCAGATCGAGGGGGACGGCACGCTCACCCGGGCGATCGTCGACCGCACGCTGGAGCGACTCGAGGTGGACGGCCGCGGGCTCGATGCCATGGACCGGCGCATCCTCTCCACGGTGATCGACTCGTTCGGGGGCGGCCCGGTGGGCATCGACGCGGTCGCCGCGGCGGTGGGGGAGGAGCCGGACACGATCGAGGACGTCTACGAGCCGTTCCTGGTGCGCGAGGTGTTCTTGGCCCGCACGCCGCGGGGGCGGGTGGCGTTGCCTTTGGCCTACGCTCACCTCGGGCGCGAGGGGCCGCGGGGCCGACAGGGAGATCTCCTCTAGGTCTCGCGTGGACGCGGGGCGTCCCACCGCTTGCCCGCCTGGGCTCACCAGCCGGTGCGGCGCCGATGCCACCCCGGACGGCGGCCCAGCGCCCGGATGAGCACGAGCCCGGCCAAAAAACCGCCGATGTGGGCGAAGAACGCCACCCCGGTGTTGGCGCCGAGGAGGACGGCGAGGATCTGTCCGGCGAACCAGATCCCGATGAACCACCCGGCGGGGAGCGGCACGAGCCGCACGAAGACGAACACGATGACGAGGGTCAGGACTCGTGCTTTGGGGAAGAGGAGCAGGTAGGCGGCCAAGACCCCGGCGATGGCGCCGCTCGCGCCCACCATCGGGGTGAGCTGTGCCTCGGGAGTGAGCGAGAAGACCACCTGGCCGAGAGCAGCGACGATGCCGCAGATCGCGTAGAAGAGGAGGAACCGGACGCGGCCCAATGCGTCCTCGACGTTGTTCCCGAAGATCCACAGGAACAGCATGTTGAAGGCGAGGTGCAACGGGCCGCCGTGGAGAAACATGCTCGTGAAGACGGTGAGCGGCGGGGGGACGATGTCTTTCGGGGAGACGTCGTGAAGGGTGAGGATCTCGTAGGGGATCGCTCCACCCCGCAGGACGGAGAGCTCGAGGTGGCGCCGCATCGCGTGGAGCACGTCCGGGGCGGCGAGAGTTCCGGGGAGGCCGATCTGCCAAAGGAACGCGAGCACGTTGGCGAGGACGAGGGCGTAGGTGACGAGCGGGGTCCGGTCGACAGGGTTGTCGTCCTTCACTGGGATCACGCTCACCCTCCAGGGGCTGCCCGTGCCGAGTTGACCGGGCGAGGCCGATCATAGGGGCTCGCCCTGCGCGCCGCGGGCGGCCTGGTCTGACACGGCTGTCATGGTTGGGGCGGAACATGAAGGATGTCCGACACCCCGGACGTTCGCGCGACGCCGACAGTCGTGCCCTACGCAAAAAAGGGTCCAGATTTCCCGCCGAGTCCGTCGGTGGGTCTGGCTGCGACGGGTGGGCATGGCGCCCTCACCCGTGGCACGTCCCTTGCTCAAGTGGCATCCCGCCGAGGGCGGAAGAGCCGCTCGTGGTGAACCTCAGTCTGAACGGACCTTCGACGCGTATATGGCCTACTGGAACCAGCGAACGGTTGCGAAGCGGGTCTCCTGCACGGGCGTCGGCCTCCACTCCGGCAAGCCCGCCACCCTGACTCTCGCACCCGCCCCGAGCGACGCCGGCATCACCTTCGTCCGGATGGACGTCGGGGTCGAGCTCCCCGCCCGCGGGGAGTTCGTGGTGGACACGATGCTCTCCACGAGCCTCGGGAACGGGAAGACCCGGATCGCCACGGTGGAGCACGTCATGGCGGCCCTCCACGGCATGGGGATCGACAACTGCCGGATCGAGGTGGACGGCCCCGAGGTGCCGATCCTGGACGGCTCGGCCGCTCCCTTCGCCTGCCTCATCCACGAGGCGGGGATCCGGCTCCTTCCCTCGGGCAAGCGCTATCTCTTGGTCGAGCGTCCCGTGGAGGTTCGCGACGGGGACAAGCTCGCGCGGCTCGATCCCAGCGACGGGTTCTCCGTCGACTTCACGGCCGACTTCGACCACCCGCTCATCACCAACCAGTCGTTCAGGATGGCCCTCACCGATCGGTCCTTCGAGCGCGAGGTGGCGCGGGCCCGCACCTTCTGCTTCCTGAAGGACATCGAGCGCATGCAGGCGATGGGGCTGGCCCGGGGCGGAAGCCTGGAGAACGCCATCGTGGTCGATGAGTTCTCGATCCTGAATCCCGAGGGGCTCAGGTTCCCCGACGAGTTCGCCCGTCACAAGGTACTCGACGCGGTGGGGGACTTGGCCCTGCTCGGGCTGCCGGTCGTGGGGCATCTCACCGCTCGCAAGAGCGGTCATGCCCTGAACCAGGCGCTCGTCCGGAAAGTCCTGGCGGAGCCTGCCGCAAGCCGGGTCGTTCGGGTGAGCGCCGAGGCCGACGTGCAGGCGGCTCGCGGCCCGGTCCCGGCCGTCGTCATCACCGGCTCACCAGCCTAGCGAGCGCCCTTCACCATCCAAGGGTGGCAACGCTCGCCCCGGGAGCGAGGGAGCCCGGGGCGAGCGCTTACCTTCCACGTAGCCCACCGGGCGGGCGGGAGTGTGCCCGCCCGGCGACACCGGACGGGAGCCATCCAGGACGGCAGCTAGCGGGCGTTGCGGTGGACCGCGTCGACCAGTTCTTCGAGGCCCACGGGCTTGTGGAGGACCTCGCTTACCTCGATGGATCCGTCGCGGAATCTACTCGCGGTGATCACCACCACCGGGATGTCGCGGAGCCTCTCGTCCTTGAGTTGCTCCTCCCGGAACTGCCACCCGTTCATCTCGGGCATCATGAGGTCGAGCAGGATGAGGGATGGGTGGCCCCCCTGGCGCAAGAAGTCGAGGGCGGATGCGCCCGTCTCGAAGAGGCGGGTGTCATACCCCTCCTCGGCAAGCACCTCGCCGAGCGTTTCGCGCACATCGGTATCGTCGTCGACGACGATGATCGGGTGGTAGGACTGCATCCCAGGGTGAACGGATTGTATCCGGCGAATCTGGCCGGTGGAACATATCCGCCGTGAGAAGTGGCCAAAGCGAAGGCGCTCCACATCCCAATTAGGCCGCCGCCGAGAAGGCCCCGTCTGGTCTCACCGTGCGAGGTCGCCGCCCAGCCGACGCGAGCGCGGTCGGCGGGCGAGCGACAGGGAGCCCGTGTTGGGGTGGGTCCCGGTCGTCGGATCGGGTAGGGGCCGGTAGGGCCGCGGCCGGAGGGGTCCGCCGGGCCCTTGGCCGCCCGCACGAGCGGTGCGGCATCCGCCGTGGGCCTTTGGTGACCGAGGTATTGCCCAAAAGAAGGCCCGACCGCGGGGGGAGACCGAAACAGGAGGGGGGGGATCCGTGCTCCAGCCTGACCCCCACGGGCCGGGCACGGTGAACACTACGAGAACCGCGGAGCGCGGGCAAGGAAGAATGGCCCCAATGTCGGCCTTTCGATCTCCTCGAGGAAGGGCTCGCCTTGGGTCCCTCGGCTCGGCCTTGGGCGAGGTTCGGGGCCGCGGGCGGTCGGAGAAGGGCCTTTGGGCGCAGTTTGACCTGCCCCGGCCCGCAGCGGTAGCGTCCTCTCGTGGCGCGGCGGGTAAGGCGGCAAGTCGCCCCCCGCAGGCGTCCTCGGAGGAGCGTTCCAGATGCAGGCCGCGCTGTTCCCAGGGATCGTGGTCGCCGTTCTAGCCGCCGTGATGATCTACCGCGCCGTCGAGCGGCGCCGGGCCCTGAGGTTCAAGATCTCCGGGGGGCGGAAGTCCCTGGCGCTGAACATCGACCAGAGCCGCTGGTGACGGCGGCGCGGTGCGATCGGTCTTTCCCCGGTTGTTCTGGGTGGAGTCGGCGCGCGCCCTCTTTCGCCACAGGACCGCCCTCCTCACCACCCTCGGCATCACCATCGGCGTGGCCGCGGTGGTGTGGGCCGCCGCCATCGGCGAGGCGGGAACGGCCCTTGCGAAACGGGAGCTGGCGCAGCTGGGAGACGCCTTCGTCTGGGTCGAGGCTGGTTCACGAAACGTGAACGGAGTCCGGACCGGCTCGCACGTCGCCATCACCCTCACCCCCGAGGACGCGGAGGCGATACGGAGGGAGGTCCCCCTCGTGAAGCTCGTCGCCGAGAACCTCGATGGGGCGGTGCAGGTGGTCGCGGCCGGCAGCAACTGGGCCAGCCGGTACCGCGGGGTGGGCCCGGACTACGCCGCCATCCGGGCCTGGCCTTTGGCGGAGGGCACCTTCTTCCTCCCCGACCAGGTTCGGCAGACGGAGAGCGTGGCCGTGCTCGGCGAGTCCTTGCGGCGGCGGCTCTTCGGGCAAGGCGCGGCCGTGGGCGAGCTCGTTCGGCTGAACGGATTCCCATTCCAGGTGATCGGCGTCCTCGCCGAGAAGGGCCAATCGGGCGTGGGAAGGGACCAGGACGACGTGGTGATCTTGCCCTTCACTACCGCCCTGCGGAAGCTGCGCGGCGGGAGGGCCACCTGGCTCGACGACATCGTCTGCTCCGCCGTCTCCATGGACGCCGTCGATCCCGCCATCGATCGGATCACCGCGCTCTTGCGGCAGAGGCACGGGATCGCCCCGGGTGGGGAGGACGATTTCAACATCCGGCGCCCCGACGAGATCATGCGAGCGCAGATCGAGGCCAGTGCCACCCTCGAGCTCTTGCTCGTCGCCCTGGCCTCGATCGCCCTGCTCGTGGGTGGGGTGGGGATCATGAACGTGATGCTCGCCTCGGTGGTGCAGCGGACCGTGGAGATCGGGGTCCGGGTGGCGGTGGGGGCCTCGCCCCTCGCCGTCCAGGTTCAGTTCCTGGGGGAGGCGGTTCTCCTCTCCCTCCTGGGAGGGGCGGCGGGCCTCGCGGTGGCGACCGCGGCGGGGCCGGCGATGGGGAGCTTACTCGGCTGGCCCATCGCCATGGCGCCGGGGGCGGCCGTGCTCGCCGTCCTGTGCTCGGGCGGCGTGGGCGTCGCCTCGGGGGTCTATCCCGCCTGGCGCGCCTCCCGGCTCGATCCCATCGCCGCGCTCCGCGGTGAGTGAACGGAAGGAGGCTATGAGGCGGCGGCGGTCCCCGCGCGGCCGGGCGCGGGCCCCCTCACTTCGACCGACCGTACTTCACCGTGAGCTTCGCCTTTCCGATCTCGTTGGCGTGCGTCATGAATCCGATGAGCGCCGGGGTGGCGTCGGCGGGCACGTCCAGCTTCTCCACCTTGAGGGCGTGCACGGTGAAGATGTAGCGGTGCGGTTTCCCGGGCGGAGGGCAGGCGCCGCCGTACCCGGGGCTGCCGAAGTCGGTCCTGGCCTGGACCGCGCCCTCGGGCAGGCCGGTTCCTGCCCCGGCGCCTTGGGGCAGCTCGTGGGCGCTCGCCGGGATGTTGTAGACCACCCAGTGCCACCAGCCCGAGCCGGTGGGCGCGTCGGGATCGTAGACCGTGAGGACGAAGCTCTTCGTGGCCGCCGGCGGGTTCGTCCACGACAGCTGCGGCGACACGTTTCCGCCGCTGCAGCCGAAGCCGTTGTACACGCTGCGATCGGGGAGCTTGCCCCCGTCCTTCAGGTCCGTGCTCTTCACCGAGAATTTGCCCGCGGCGAGGGCCGGCTGGGCGAGAAGGACGAGGGCGAGGGCGATGGAACGCATGAGGTCATCTCCGTGCGAAAGGGGTTTTTGGCGGGCTCGGCAGGGCCATAAGCCGGGCCGGCGCGGCTCTATCCTTAGCGGGGCGGAAATGGCTGACACGTACTGAGAGGGTGTCCTCATCCGGGAAAGGAGCCTCTCGCCCGGGTCGGCGTGCGCTGTCACCTTGGGGCCGTGAGCGGCTCAAGCGAGCGCACGAGGCGAGCTGTTCAATCTTCCAGGAGGGCGGCGATGCGCTCGAGGTCCTCCGGCTCGATCTGGAGGAAGCGCAGGCCCGTCTCGTACCGGGCCGGTGCCCCTGCGGGCAGTTCCTCGGCCCAGACCACCTCGGCGAGGCAGGTCGCCCCCCCGCCGTCTGGGAAGGCCAACTCGACCTCCAGCTTCTCGCCGACCTTGTGGATCTCGTCCGAGTAGGCGCGCAGCCCGCCCAGGGAGATGTCTTTCACCTGGCGGGGAGCGACCCGAGTCAAGGGGCCCGCTGGTCGGACCAGGATGGCCGACCGAGCACGGTGGTAGCGGCGCCTGTCGATGGGCTCTCGGGACACGAGGCCTCCGTCCCTATCAACCGAATGGAGGAGACCACGCTCGGAGCGCCCTGTCGACGGTGGGGGTATGTGCGTGCCCGGCGGCCGATCGACCGAAACCTCGCGCCGGCCCTCCTCTCGGCCTGCGCTGATTGGGGTCAACCTCGTCCTCGGCGCAAAACGAGGCTCGTCACCCCAGGGCGCTCGTTCAACTGCAGGTCGCCCTAATTCCGAACCGGCCTAAAGAAGAGATCGCTCGACCGGGCCGACCGGGCACGCGGGGAGCGCGCCTTGGGCCCTGGTCACGGCGTCCCGGCCCGCAAGCTCGCTCACAGGGCAACTTTGGGACCATCACGAGACCGTGGTGGTTGTCCGGGTCGAGGGCTTTGGGGAGGGGAATCGGGGCCCAGGAGAGTAAGCGGCCGTGGACGGTTTCCCGGGCTTTAGAGGGGACGACAGCGGGCCAAAGCTCGTTGGGGACGATTGTCAGGGGCGAGGGAGGGGACCTCCCCTCGCAGCCCCACAAAGAGCCAGGCGCGAAGGCGCGGCGGTCTCACCTGAACCTTTAAGGTTGCGTCGGACAGGCGGGTTTGCCACGGTGCCGCCATGAGACACGAGCAAGGCGACAGCCAGCGGATCGCCCTCTTCATCGACTTCGAGAACCTCGTGACGCGGACCGGTCTCTCGGCCGAGTCCTTTGACCTGCAACCGGCGCTCGACGCGCTCTTGGAGAAGGGCAAGGTCGTGTTCCGGCGGGCCTACGCCGACTGGACCCGGTTCGCCGCGGCGACGCAGCGGCTGCACGACAAGGGGGTGGAGCTCATCGACGTTCCCCCCTCGACCCGGGCGGGCAAGAACGGAGCCGACGTGCGGCTCGTCATCGACGCGCTGGAGCTCTGCTACCTGCGTGAGCACATCGACACCTTCGTCCTCGCCTCCGGCGATTCCGACTTCGTTCCCCTCGCCGCCAAGCTGCGCGAGAACGACCGAACGGTGATCGGGATGGCGGTGAAGGAAGCCACGAGCCAGCTGTTCGTGAAGGCCTGTGACGAGTTCATCTACCTGCGAGCGGGCTCGAAGCGGCGCGAGGGGGGCAAGGAGAGGCCCGCCCGCGAGAAGGTCATCCCCGAGGCCGCCCGCGAGGCTGCCGCCGCCCTCCTCTCGCGGGCCGCCGGCCCGGTGAACCCGTCCGCCATCAAGGCCGCCATCGTGAGGAAGGAACCGGACTTCGACGAGCGGGAGTACGGGTTCTCCTCGTTCTCGAGGCTCCTCGAGGCGATGGAGGGGGAGGGGCTCTTGCGCCGGGAGCAGGGGGCCAAGGGACAGTGGTACGTCCTCCCCCCGGCCTAGCCCGGGATGAGCCTTCACCTCCCCGACCGGGCGTAGGTGAGGGTGTGGTGCGTCAGGATCCGCTCACTGGCCCGGCAGTGGGCCACCCCGTAGACGAGCCGCTCGCCGAGCCGAAGGATCTCGGCGCGGCAGCGCACGTCCTCCCTTCGCGCGCTGGACAAGAAGGCGGTGGTCATGCCGCTCGTAACGCTCTCGTCGGCGAGCCCGAGCCGGGTCTTGATGGCACACCAGAAGGCCACATCGGCGGCGTGCATGTACACCTGGCCGCTCACGATTCCGCCGGGGCGCTCGTCGTCCGGGGAGAAGGGGACGCACAGCTCGCACCAGCCGTCGCCCAGTCCCCCCACGCTGAATCTGGCGCGCCGGGTGAACGGATAGGACCCGAGAAGGTGGTCGAGCTCGGCCGCCGTGACCGCTGTCGCCATGAGGCGAATGTAGGCTGACGGTCCGACGGGCGCTCGGTGAGCAGCGGTTTCATCGTACGCTTCCACGGGCGGGCGTGCCGATCCTTCGGCGCGGCCTGACCGCCCTTTGGGTTCTCGTGTGCTTGGCCACAACCGGATCCTCTGCCGCTGCTTGCAGGGGCGAGAGGCACTGCGCTCCTGTGGCGAGTGGTAGTCGCTCTGCGGGTTCGCTCCGCTCGGCCTGTTTCGGCCAATCTGACCGGGGGCGGAACGGTTAAGTGGGAAGAGGTTAGGTCGGCGCTGTCTTCTCGGCCTCCACGGCGCGGCTCGCAGGGTGCCGAATGTCGATGCCGCGAACCATGTACACCACCATCTCCGCCAGGTTCACGGCATGGTCGCCGAAGCGCTCCAGATGCTTTGCGGCAAAGAGGACAGCGGTTGCCCGTCGGATGACGCGCGGATCCTCCATCATGGAGGCGAGCAGCGAGTTGAAGATGTTGTGGTAAGTCGCGTCGAGCGCGAAATCGCCGTGTAGCACCTGGTCAGCCTTGTCCACGTCGAGCGTCACGAACGCGTCGAGGGCCAGCTTCAGCTGGGCCTCGCAGAGGTCCGCCAGCCTGGTCAGATCGTGCATGGGCCTCAGGGCGGGGGCCTGGGGTGACTGGGCCAGTTCTATTGCGCGCTTGGCCACGTCCTTGGCCAGGTCGCCCATCCGCTCCAGGTCGGTGACAATCTTGAGGGCGGTGGTGATGAAGCGCAGATCGGACCCAGCCGGCTGGCGCAGGGCCAGCAGGCGCAGGCAGGCCCTGTCGACTTCCATCTCTATCCGGTTGATCTCGCGATCTTTGATCTTCACCTGCCTGGCGAGCGCGGCGTCGCGCTGGATGACAGCCCGCACGCCGTTGGCGATGGCCGCCTCGACCAGGCCCCCCATCTCGAGGATTCGGTTCCGGAGCTCGACAAGTTCCCGCTCGAACTCTTTGTCCGTGTGGGTCGGCACGATCCCGCTCCTGTCTAAAGCCCACTCCCCCGTCCCGCCGGGAAGCCACTGCGCTCCCTCGCCTTGGAAGCTTACCGGGGGGGTAGGGATCCTGCAGCGAATCTCGAGGGGCGAGCTCGCGGGTCGTCCGCGGCCGCTCTGTTGGCCATGGGCCTGTGCCTCTCCACAACTGGATCCTCCGACTTGACGGTAGCTTGCGAGGGCACGAGGCCGTTTAGCTCCGGTGGCCACTGGTAGTCGCTCTGCTGGGTTTTCGTTCCCGCCCGGGCCCCGGCGCACAGACGCCGATCTGGCGCTGGAGAAAATCGCCCCAACACGACGGCTCGCCCTCCCCCCCGGTGAGGAGGGAGGCTAGGGTTATGCGATGAACGTTCTCGTGGAGAGGCGTTTTCGCGGGTTCGAGGGCATCGCGCTCGGCGGGTACGTGGGTGGCCTCCTCGCCGCCGCCCTGCCGAGCGCCGAGGTGAAGCTGCGGCGTCCCGTTCCTCTCGAGCGCCCGCTCCGGGTCGAGGAGAGCGAGCAGGGGGAGCGCGAGCTAGTCGACGGGGAGGTGGTCCTGGCCCGCGTGCGTCCCGCTCCGGTCGAGGTGTCGGTGCCGGCTCCCGTCTCGCTCGCGGAGGGCCTGGCCGCCTCGGCCCGATCGCTGCAGCGCTCGGGAGTGGTCCATTCGTTCCGGGGTTGCTTCACCTGTGGCGACGGCCGGAGCGAGGGAGACGGGCTGCGGATCTTCGCCGGACCGGTACCTGGCCGGGAGGTGGTGGCAGCCCTCTGGACCTCGGGGGAGGCCTTCGCCGACTCGGCTGGCCGCGACGGGCGGGGCCTGTTCGCGGTGGGTGCAGTTCTCTCCCGCGAGGGTGGGCTTTTGGCCCTCGCCCGGCACCGGCTCGCGGTGGCGAGCTGGGGGGTGCCACTCGGCAGGGAACATTGGTGAAAGACGAGAAGTTGAGGCCGTCTCGGGTCCTCGCCCTCTCGTTTCCGCTGCCCTCGCCGCCGCTGCAACGGCGGAGGAACGTTTTCCCCTCACGGAACAAACTGGGACCGATCCGCTACAGATCCTGATCGCTTCTCTAGACTAGTGCTTGTCGGGAAATTCAGCCCTGGTTCTCGGATGGAAGCCCGGCTGGGAATGCCGAAAAGCCCATAGGAGTCGATCGGTTGGGCGCTGGGATCGACAACACTAACAGTTCATGGCACTTGGATGCGGTGACCTGCA
>DASRZU010000034.1:0-52300 GCA_035686075.1 Anaeromyxobacter sp. | reverse complement strand
GGTGAACATGGAGAAGATCGTGTCCGAGATCCACGCCCGGTTCCCCGGGCACGTCGTCTTCGTGGGGGGGGCCCCGGTGAACGACGACTTCCGCAAGAAGATCGGGGCGAGCTTCTACGCCCCCGACCCGCAGGGTGCGGTCGAGCACCTCAAGACCTTGGCCGCGTGAGGACGAACCGGTGAGCGCTCGTCGTTTAGAAAAGCTCCTCCGCCCCTCGGGGCGGGTGGCGGTCCCCATCATGACCCACCCCGGCATCGACCGGATCGGGAAGCGCGTCATCGACTGCGTGACGGATGCGCGCGTCCAGGTGGAGGCCATGGTGGAGCTGGCCCGGACCTATCCCACCGCCGCCGCCACCTCGGTCATGGACCTCACCGTCGAGGCCGAGGCCTTCGGCGCCGCGGTGACCTTCCGGGACCACGAGATCCCCACGGTCACGGGGCGGCTGGTCACCGACCAGGCCACCGTCGAGCGCCTCCGGGTCCCGCCCTCGACGGAGGGCCGGTTGCCCGTGTACCAGGAGGCGGCCCGCCGCGCGGCCGCCGCCATCGGGGATCGCCCGGTGCTGGCCGGCTGCATCGGGCCGTTCTCCCTGGCCGCGAGACTCTTCGGGATGACCGAGATCATGACGGCCTGCCTGCTCGAGCCAGAGACGATCGACCTCCTCCTCGGGAAGTGCACGGCCCTGCTCCTCGAGCACGCCCGCGCCCTCAAGGCGGCCGGGACCGACGGCCTCATCATGGCCGAGCCCGCGGCCGGGCTCCTGTCCGAGGACCTGTGCGATGCCTTCTCGTCGGCTCACGTGCGGCGGGTGGTCGAGGCGGTGCAGGACCAGGGCTACCTGTTCGTCCTGCACAACTGCGGCAACCGGGGGCACTGCACCCGCTCGATGGTCGCGACCGGCGCCCGGGGCCTCCACTTCGGGAATCAGGCCGACCTCCTCGAGGCGCTCCGCGAGGTGCCGCGCGACCGCCTGGTGATGGGCAACCTCGATCCCGCCGGGCTCATGAGGCTCGGCACCCCTGAGGCGGTGGGGGCTGCGACCACCGCCCTCCTCTCCGCCACCGCCGGGTGGGACAACTTCGTCCTCTCGACGGGGTGCGACATGCCCCCCGAAGTCCCGGAGGCCAACATCGCCGCCCTCTTCCAGGCGCTCGAGCGCGCCAACGCCGCGCCTGACGGGGCCCGGGGGATCGGATGACCCCGGCGACGGCCTCCCCCGCTCCCGAGTTGCACCGGCGCTACTCCTTCGCGGAGGTGCGGCCCAGCCCCCACGACATCGGGGTCGTGCTCGGGTACCCGCGGGGCGAGCTGCCCTCTCCCGTTCTCGAGGCCATCGAGCAGGTGGCGGCCCTGGGGGAGGCGCTCTGGGCCATCGAGGGCGGCTGCGTCCTCTACCCGGAGGTGAGCGTCGACCGGTCGGCCCACCTCGTCCGGACGCAAGGGCTCTCCTTCCAGGTGGGGAAGATCGTGAGCGGGCAGCTCTCCCGCGCCCGATCCCTGGCCGTGTTCCTGTGCACCGCGGGGAAAGGGATCGAGGAGCTCTCCCGCCGCCTCATGTCCGGGGGCGATCCCGTCACCGGCTTCGTCGCCGACACCATCGGATCGCTGGCCGTGGAAGGGGCCATGGATCGGCTCCAGGACGCGTTCGAGGCGCGCATGGCGGCGCGCGGGCTCCACATCACGAACCGGTACAGCCCCGGGTATTGCGAGTGGCATGTCTCGGAGCAGCAGAAGCTCTTTCGCCTGCTTCCCCCCGGCTACTGCGGCGTGGGCCTCACGGACACCTCCCTCATGCGGCCCATCAAGACCGTGAGCGGGTTCATCGGGGTGGGACCCGAGGTCCGGCGCGTCCCTTACACCTGCGGGCTGTGCGACCTGGGGAACTGCCTCTACCGCCAGTTGGCCAAGGAGCGCGCCCCCGAGGAGATCCGTGGCTAGGGGATTCGGACAGGGCGCGGCCGCAGCGCGTCGGGTTCCCGCGGCACGCCGGGGAGGCCGGATGTTCCGGCTCGATCCCCGGGCCGAGACTCCCAAGTACCAGCAGATCGCCCAGAGCGTCGTGGCCGGATTGAGGACCGGGGCGCTCCGCAAGGGCGATCGCCTGCCCTCCATCAACGAGGCCTGCAAGGCCCACGGGTTCTCCCGCGACACGGTGGTGAAGGCCTACGACCTCTTGCAGGAGATGAGGTACCTGTCCGCCATCCACGGCAAGGGCTACTACCTCCGGACCGACGCCGCCGACCCGCGGCTCCGGGCCTTCGTGCTCTTCGATACCTTGAACGGCTTCAAGGAGAATGTCTTCGCCGGCCTCAGCGACACCATCTCGCGGCAGGCCGACATCGAGGTCTGCTTCCACCACTTCAATCCCGGCCTCTTCCGGCGCCTCCTCCTCGAGGCGCGCGGGAGGTACGACCGGTACGTGGTGATGCCCTTCCCCGCGCCCGAGGTGGCGCAGGCGCTCTCCGATCTGGAGACGGAGCGGCTCCTCGTCCTCGACATCCACGCCTGCGTCCCGAACCGGAGCACCCCCTTCATCGTGCAGAATTTCGACGCCCAGCTCATCCGGGCGCTCGAGGCGGGCCAGGAGCGCCTGCGCCGCTACCGGCGCTTCATCCTCGTGTTCCCCCCCGACAACCACGACCCGGTGGAGATCCAGGACGCCTTCCTCCGGTTCGGTAGCCGGGCGGGCCTCGCGACCAGCATCGTCCCGCGGCTGACCGAGCCCATGGTGCAGACCGAGAGCGCCTACCTCGTGCTCGACGACCGGGATCTCGTGAGCCTCGTCAAGTACTGCAACGCCACCGGCCAGAGGCTGGGAAGGGACGTGGGGGTCCTTTCCTACAACGACACGCCGCTCAAGGAGATCGTGGCCGGCGGCATCTCGGTCGTATCCATCGACTTCTACGGCCTGGGCGTCCGGGCGGGGCAGCACGTCCTCGATCCGCGGCCGGTCCACGAGACCGTTCCCACCAGGCTCATCCTGCGTAGCTCGCTGTAGTGGCGACTCGCGTGCAGCACACGGCAGCACTCCCGAAGGAGCACACCATGGTGAAGAAGACGTTTTTGACGGCTCTCGTGGCGCTCTGTGCGCTCGCCGGTCGGCCGGCGGCGGCGGCGCCCGCCCCCAAGGAACAGCTCTACATCGAGGTCTCGGCGCTCGGGAACCTCGATTACTTCTACGACCACAAGATGGGGATGGAGATGGTCGGGAAGGAGCTCGGGGTGAAGACCGAGTACGTGGGGCCGGCGGAGTACGACATGAACGCGATGGTGGCCGCCTTCGAGCAGGCCATCGCGAAGAAGCCCAGCGGGCTCGTGGTGGTGGGCTTCGAGCCGTCGCTCAACGCCATCGTCGACAAGGCGGTGAGCCAGGGGATCCCGGTGGTGACGGTGGACGCCGATCTCCCCGGCTCCAAGCGGATGGCCTTCGTGGGCACCGGCAACTTCAACGCCGGCGTGGTGGGCGGGACCAAGCTCGCGAACCTGGTGGGGGGCAAGGGCAAGGTGGCCATCATGCTCAAGCCCGGCCAGTCCAACCTGGAAGAGCGCGTGGCCGGCTACAAGACCGCGCTCGCCAAGTTCAAGGACATCCAGATCGTCCAGCTGGTCGACACCCAGAGCGACCCCGGCGTCGCCGCCCAGGCCGCTGCCGCGCTCTTGCAGAAGTTCCCGGACCTGGCGGGCATCGCCTGCGTCGAGGCGGCGGGGGGCTCGGGGGCGGCCACCGCCGTCCGCGAGGCCAAGAAGGTCGGCCAGGTGAAGATCGTGGCCATGGACCGCGGCAACGAGGTGCTCGACGGGATCAAGGAGGGCGTCATCTCCGCCTCGGTGGCGCAGCAGACCGCGCTCATGCCGTACTATGCAGTCCAGATCATGTACAACCTCAACAACTCCAAGGTGGCCATCACCTCCGACAACCGGTCCGCCGGGGTCCTCGGCATCCCCGCCGTGGTGGACACGGGCGCGATC
This sequence comes from Anaeromyxobacter sp., assembly GCA_035686075.1. Taxonomy (GTDB): domain Bacteria; phylum Myxococcota; class Myxococcia; order Myxococcales; family Anaeromyxobacteraceae; genus Anaeromyxobacter. The sequence continues at coordinate 48,327 of DASRZU010000034.1, read as the reverse complement.
GTCATCGACTCCAGCAACTACAAGTTCTTCAAGAGGTAGCGAAATTCGGCGCGGAGGTCACCCCCCTCCGCAAAGCCGGGACCGGGGGAGCCGCGGCACGGAGCGACTCCCCCGGTCGCTCACCCAAGGAAGGCTGGTCGACGGTCGAGGCGTCCATGTCGGATTACGTGCTCGAGGCGCGCGACATCGTGAAGACGTTCCCGGGCGTGCGTGCCCTGGACGGAGTGCACCTGCGCGTCCGGGCGGGAGAGACCCACGCGGTGGTGGGCGAGAACGGCGCCGGGAAGAGCACCCTGATGCTCACCCTGACCGGAGTCCACCGGCCGGACCAGGGAACCATCCTGCTCGATGGCCGTCCGGTGACGTTCTCCTCCCCCCAGGAGGCGGTCCGCCTCGGGATCTCGATCGTCTTCCAGGAGCTCTCCCTCGTCCCCTCCCTCTCGATCGCCGAGAACATCTTCGCGAACCGCCAGCCGGTGAAGCGGTTCGGGGCCATCGACTTCCCCGAGCTCCACCGCCGGGCGCGCCAGCTCCTCGCCCTGTTCGATCTGCGAGGGCTCGACCCTGCCACGGCGGTCCGGGAGCTCGGGCCTGCCACCCAGCAGGTGGTGGAGATCCTGAAGGCCCTCTCCACCGATCCCAAGGTCCTCATCCTGGACGAGCCGACCTCGTCGCTCACCGACCTGGAGGCGCGAAGGCTCTTCGAGAACCTGCGCCGGCTCACCTCTCGCGGGTTGGCCTGCCTCTACATCTCCCACCACCTGACCGAGATCTTCGAGATCGCCCAGACGGTGACGGTGCTGCGCGACGGGAAGTTCGTGTGCGACGCCCGGGTTTCGGACATCGACGAGGACTTCCTCGTCTCGAACATGGTGGGCCGGACCATCAGCGACGCCTATGGGCGACGCCCCGATCCGTCCACCTTCGGCCCGGTGCGCCTGGAGGCGCGCGGGCTCTGTGGAGCCGGTTTCACCGACGTCTCCTTCCGGGTGCGGGCGGGGGAGATCGTCGGCTTCTCCGGCCTCGTCGGAGCCGGCCGGACCGAGCTGGCCCGTGCGGTCTTCGGGGCCGACCGGCTGGTCGATGGGGAGCTTCGGCTCGACGACGCCGCCGTCGCACCGCGGACCCCCCGCGAGGCCATCCGCCTGGGGATCGGCTACCTCACCGAGGACCGCAAGACGCAGGGGCTGTACCTCGAGTTTCCGGTGCGTGCCAACGTGGCCGCCAACCGACTGGACCGGCTGAGCCGGGGCCCGCTCATGAGCGAGGCGCTCATCGACGCCGCCGCCGAGAAGGCGGTCCGCGACTACCGCATCGCCTCGGGGGAGGGGGACCGCCCGGTGCGGACCCTCTCGGGCGGGAACCAGCAGAAGGTGCTCATCGGGGCCTGGATCGGCATCGCCCCGCGCGTGCTCATCGTCGACGAACCCACCCGCGGGGTGGACGTGGGGGCGCGGAGCGAGATCTACGGGTTCCTCCGCGGGCTGGCCGCCCAAGGCACCGCCATCGTGATGATCTCCTCGGACCTGACCGAGATCCTGGGGCTCTCCGACCGGATCTACGTGATGAAGGCGGGCCGGATCGCCGGCGAGCTGGACGCATCGGTGGCGACCGAAGAGGCGGTGATCGCGCTCGCCACCGGGGCGGGCGCCGGGGCTCTCGGAGGAGCAGCGGCCGCGCCCGCGGAGGTGCACTGACATGGAGTGGCTCGGACGGCTGGCGCGGCAGCGCGAGTTCATGATCGCGGTGGTGGTGGCCGCGGTGTTCCTGGGGATGAGCTTCGCCTCCCCCTACTTCCTCTCCTCGGGCAACCTCCTCGCCCTGCTCCTCGGCCTCTCGGTCGAGGCCATCATCGCGGTGGCCATGACGAACCTCATGGTCGCGGGGGGGTTCGACATGTCGGTGGGGTCGGTGGTGGCCCTCACCGGCGCGGCCACGGCACTGCTCCTCGTCTCCGAGGTGCCGGTCTGGTTGGCGGTGCTGGCGGGCCTCCTCTTGGGCGCGGCCATCGGCACCTTCAACGGCTTCATCGTCTCCAAGGTGGGGATCAACCCCTTCGTCACCACCCTCTCGTCCTTGAGCCTCTTCAGAGGCCTGACCCTCATCCTCACCAGGGGCAAGAACATCTCCGGCCTGCCCGACGGGTTCAAGGCGCTGGGGCAGACCACGGTCTTCGGCATCCAGACGCCCATCATCATCGCGGTGGTGCTTATCGCCGCCGGCGACCTCATGCTTCGTCGCTTCCGGTTCTTTCGGCAGAGCTACTACATCGGCGGCAACGAGCGCGCGGCGCGGCTCTCCGGCATCCCGGTGGACCGGATGAAGATGCTCGCCTACGTCTTCACCGGGCTCCTCGCCGGGCTGGCCGGGGTGGTGATGACCGCGCGCCTGGGAGCCGCCTCCGTGACCGCCGGCACCGGGCTCGAGCTGCGGGTCATCACCGCCGTCATCATCGGCGGGGCGAGCCTGCAGGGCGGGGAGGGGACGGTGCTGGGCGCGTTCTTGGGGTCGCTCCTCATGGCCCTCATCACCAACGCCCTGACGCTCCTCGGGGTGGACGTCTACTGGCAGACCTTCGTCATCGGGGCGACCCTGCTCGCCGCGGTGCTCATCGACCGGCTCGGCAAGCTGCGCGCGGCCGGAGCGGGGCGGCGCGTCCGTGCGGTGCCCGCCCGCAGGGGAAAGCTGGCGGCCTAGACGGGCGGGTCCTCCCACTGCCCGGGAAGGAGCGGCATGAAGTACCGGAACCTTGCCATCGAGCGTCCCGAGGACCTCCTCTTCGGTCATGCCCCGCGGCCGGTCACGACCAGGCGGGGGCTCACCATCGGGGGGGGCCGCGTCTACCCCGAGCTCAACTTCACTCTTCCGCCCATGGCCGTCACCCTCGAGACCCTCCCCGAGGTGAAGGCGCACTACCACCAGATCGTGCGCGACGCCCTGAAGCGCGGGCGCGAGCTGTACTCCGAGGGGATCGTCTTCGAGTTCGAGACCCTTCTCGAGATGACCCGAACTCCCCGCATCGGCGTGGAGCTCGTCGAGGTCATGAATGCTCTGTGCGAGGAGGCCCACGGGCAATACGGGCAACGAAGCGAGATCCGGCTCACTCCCAACGACACGCGGGACTTCGAGCGCCCGCCGCGGGTCCGGACCACTAGCCACCTCGATCCGATGTTCGAGCTCTTCGAGCGCGGAGCGGCCGGAGGGGGCGACCTGCTCTCCATCGAGAGCACCGGCGGAAAGGAGGTCCACGACGACGCGCTCCTCGCCTGCGACATCCAGCAGGTGGTGTTCGCGCTCGCGGTGCTGGGGGTGCGCGACGTGCGCTTCCTGTGGCGCCGGATCGTCGAGCTGGCGCGCCGGCTCGGGAAGATCCCCGGCGGTGACACCGCCTGCGGCTTCGCCAACACCGCCATGGTCCTGGCCGAGAAGGGGTTCATCCCGAAGATCTTCGCCGCCCTGGTGCGGGTCGTCGCGGTGGTCCGGACCCTGGTGGCGGTCGAGGAGGGCGCGCTAGGGCCCGACAAGGATTGCGGCTACGAGGGCCCTTACTTGAAGGCCATCGCCGGCATCCCCATCTCCATGGAGGGCAAGACCGCCGCCTGCGCCCACTCGAGCCCGGTGGGGAACGTGGCCGCCGCCTGCTGTGACCTGTGGAGTAACGAGTCGGTTCAGAACGTGAAGCTTTTGGGTGGCTTCGCCCCGACGGTCTACCTCGAGCAGCTCGAATACGACGTGCGGTTCATGAACCGAGCGATCCTGGACGGCGCCTCCACCGCTCGGAAGGTACAGCAGCTCCTCGTCGATTCCGACGTTCACCTGGACCCGCAGGCGCTGGTGCTCGCGCCGCGGAGCGTCATCGCCATCGCGGCAGAGATGGTGAAAGGCCGTACCCACCTCGAGGCAGCGCGGCGCGGCGCCCTGTGCGCCCTGGAGCTCATCGAGGAAGCCATCCGAAACGGAGCCCTGCGCTCGAGCGACCAGGAGCGGGAGTGGATCCCGCGGCTCGAGGAGGAACTCGCCGCCATCCCCGACGAGGAATCCACCTTCGTCGAGATGATGCTGCCTCGCCTGGATCCGGCGAAGGTGCTCCTGTCCGAGTACGGGCTCTAAAAGGCGCTGCCGATGGGAGCCCGCAGGCTCCGCAAGGGGCGTGACCTCCCGTCCGCACCCTTGCATAACAGTCCAGCACAGTGCCGGGCCCAAAGCAGGGCTGGCCGCGCCCTGGAGGTCTCTATACCCGCGCCCCTCGCCCCCGCCTCTTCCACCGCCAAGGCAGAGAGTGGCCCCGGGGGCCGTCAAGGCAGCCGGTCGTGATCGGCGCGAGCTCGGAACGGGGGCAGGGCCTCGGCGGCGGGATGGAGGTGGTCCTCCTCTGCCCGCGGTGGGGCTCGGAGGGGATCGAGCTCCCCGACTTCCTCGACCGGGCCCGGGCCGCCGGGTTCGACGGAGTGGAGCTGTCTCTGCCCGACGAGGAGCGCCCCCGGCGGGCTGCGCTCGAGGCCCTGGCATGCTCCGGGCTCGCTTTCGTGGGCCAACACCACCAGACGCTCGAGGCGGACTTCCGCGCCCACCGGGAGGCCTACCTGAAACGCCTGGGAGCCCTGGCCGCGGCGAGGCCGCTCCTCGTCAATTCCCAGACGGGACGCGACCACTTCAGCTTCGAGCAGAACCTGGAGCTCCTCGAGCGCGCCCGCGAGCTCGAGGGCAGATCCGGCGTGCCTGTCGTGCACGAGACGCACCGCGGTCGCTTCAGCTTCGCCGCCCACGCCACCCGGGCGTACCTCGAGGCGCTCCCCTGGCTCCGCCTGGCCCTCGACGTCTCCCACTGGTTCAACGTGGCCGAGTCATGGCTCGAGGATCAGGAGGAGGCCCTGGAGCTAGCGGTGAACCGGACCGATCACCTGCACGCCCGGGTGGGGTTCCCGGAGGGTCCGCAGGTCCCGGATCCGCGCGCGCCCGAGTGGCGGGGCGCACTCGAGGTGCACCTCGGAGTCTGGGACCGCGTCCTCCGCGCCCGAGCGCGGGACGGAGCGCCCCGGCTCTCGATCACCGCGGAGTTCGGCCCCCGTCCCTACATGCCCCACCTTCCCTTCGCCGACACGCCCGTCGCGGACCAGTGGGAGGTGAACCGCTACGTGAAGGACCTCCTCCGGAATCGCTACGCACGACCCTTGACTTGACGGGGGACGCCGGCCTTCCCACCCCCCTCGCCCTCAGCGCTCGAGAGGTCGCCGTTCGCATCCTCGGTCGCGCCGACGGGATCGTGGTGACCGTCGATCGTGAGCGGGGGAAGCCCCGAGACCCCGCTCATCGCTTCCGGGCCACACCGATCTCCTCGCCGCGCACCTGCCTCCGCGCGGCGTGCGGGACCTTCACCGCGTGGAGCGCCCCGGGCCCGATCAGAATCTCGCCGGGGCGGGCGAGCGCCAGGACCCGATCGACCCGCTCCGCCACCTCTCCCAGCACGGCGAGCTCGAACCCGTCGGCCCCGCTCATGTTGCCCAGGCACACCGTGCCCGCCTCCACGGCAGCACGCGCGGCGAGGCCGCCAGGCTGTGCGTCCAGCTCCTCGCAGGCTGCCTTGGCCGCGCGCAGCGCCAGGTCGGCGTCCTCGGCCGACGGGTCGGTCGCCCCGAACACCGCCAAAAGCCCGCTCGCCCCGAGCCGGACGACGAGCCCACCCTCGTTCAGGGCCGATCGGTGGAGCGTCTCGACCGCAGCCCGAAGGATCTCCGGGTCGGGAGCCGAAGCCGACGAGGGAAGGTGGATCGTGATGCGCAACAGGGCCACGGTCCGGTTCCCGAGGGGAAGCGGGTCGAGGGGATCGCGGGCCTCGGGTATGACCCGGATCGATCCGGTCACCTCGGGTGCGTCCAGCCGGCCTGTGGGACGCGTGACGACGATGCTCGGCGGAGTGGGATGCGGCCCCGCCGGGATCCGGCTCCGCGTCGCCCGCTTCTCGAGCCGCACCTCCGTCCGGCCGAAGCGCAACACCTGTCCCGGCAGGAGCAACGCCTCCTTGATCCGCTCCGACCCCACGAAGGTGCCGTTTCGGGACTGCAGGTCCACCAGCCACAGCTCGGAGCCGCGCCGCTCGAACATGGCATGCATGCTCGAGATCCAGGGATCGTCGAGCTGAAAGTGCGCTTCCGGTGAGCGGCCGACCACCGTCGGCATGTCCGGGAGCTCGAAGACCGCTCCTGCCCGGGCGCCATTCAGGACCACGAGCGCTGCCACGCGGACTCCTCCGGCGACAGATCTTACCCCCGCGAGGCAAGCGGGCGTACGCCGGCCGATATCGTCGGATAGCTGGAGCCACTGTGCTCCGTCTGGGTCCTCGAGTGGCCCGCCTCCGGCGCGAGGAAGCCTCCCTCCGTTCTCCTGTCGGTGGGAGCCCCGGCGGCCACGATCTAGCGCTCTCGGGTAGGGCGAGGACGGCCCCACCGCGGGGACCCTGCCGTGCGTCCGGCACCTACTCGGCGTTCTCGTTCAGCTCAGCCTCGTTCTTCATGAGCTCGCCCATCACCACGGTGGCGTAGCAGCCCCCGGGGAGCTCGAAACGCGCCCGGTAGCCGTCCTCGAGCGGCTCAACCGCGATGGCGATCGGGAGGCGCGCGGCGCGTCGCGTCCCCTCGGTCTCTCCACCGCCGCGGGCCAGGTCGGCGGGGCCGACCCCGGCCGCGGCAAGGACCCGCTCCTCGCGAGCCCGCGCCTCGCCGGCCGAGGGGCGAAGCTTGTGCCCGAACATGGGGCCGGCGGGGGAGACCTCGAACCGCGCCACGCGCGGGCCGTCGATGGCCGGATCCTCGCAGGTGAAGAGGCCGCCGGAGTCGAGCTTCTTCAAGACATCGCCCTCGAGCGCGGCGGCGAAGAGCCCGTCGCCGATGCGCTCGGAAAGCCAGCGGTTGAAGAGCTCGGACTGGAAGGCGGAGAGGCACAGCCGCCGTAGGAAGCGGTCCTCTTTGGCGCGAAGCGCCTCGGGAGTTCGCTCCCCACGGAGCAAGGCGCGGCCCACGGCCGCGTTTCGGCCGCCAGCCCCGAACCGCTGGGGCCCGAAGAACGCAGGCAGGCCGCGCTCCGAGAGCGCTGCGGCACAGGCCCGGGCTCGGTCCGGGTCCCCGCCCCGGACCACCACCAGGAAGCGATTGGCCCTCGCGTGGCCCGGCCGGAGCTTGTTCGAATGACGGGAGACGGTGAGGACCCTGAGCCCAGGAGCCGAGAGGCTTTCCGGATCTGGATCCCGGGCGGTGGGGAACGAGAGCCACTGGGTCGTGACCGCATCCCGGTCCTTGAGGCCCGCGTAGCCCGAGTCCCGCTCCGGCACCGACAGGGCGTGCGCCAGCGTGCGAAGCACGTCGCGGGTGGTGCGGCCGCGCTTCTCGACCCGGAGGTAGAGGTGGGGGCCACGGCCGGAGGGCGGGTACGCGGGGACCTCTTCCACGCGGAAATCCTCCGCGGTCGATCGGAGCGAGCCGCCCGAGCCGGGGAGATCGACGGTGACGTAGGGGAGAGGCTCCATGGCCGCCCTAGCCAGAACTCGCCTTTTCCTCGAGGGCGGAGAGCCTCGGGCGGATCGCGGCCGCCAGGGCCTCGTCGGCGTCGGGGCTCAGCCGCTCTCCCGCCAGGAAGAGCTGGAAGAAGAGGAGCTCGCGCAGGGCGGCAAAGAGGAGGCGGGCCGGGTCCTGGGAGGGTTCGAGGCGGGAGAGGGCACCGCTCTTGATCGCGGCCAGGTTGCCGAGGGCCGCCTCCTCGTCCAGCGTGCCGTCGTCGAGGTGCGCGGCGTGGGCCCAGACCGGCGCCAGGGCCTGGGAGGAGTCGGCCAGAAAGGCCCGCACCCCCACCCGGAAGGCGGTCCGTCCGGACTCGGGGACCGCTCCCATCACCAGCCGGAACAGCTCGTTCATCCCCCCGGCGATGGCGCGGAGCCGTTCCCCAGGGCCGCCGTCGGGCGCGGGATGAGCGACCGCCTCGACGTACCCCGCCTCCGCCAAGTGGTAGAGGATCTTGGTGGCGTCGAACTCGGAGAGGTGAGCCCGCGCGGCGATCTCGGCCACCGTACGCTTCCCGTCGACCAGCGAAAGGAGCGCTTGCTCGGGGGGCTTGAGCGTGATCGCTCGCCGCGGCTCGCGGGGGCGGACGTAGGCGCGGGGCCCCGGGATACGCGCGGCGAACAGGCTCATCTCGTCGATCCGACGGATCCCGTCCATGAGGAGCGACTGGGTGTTCACGGCGAGCGGGGTGCCGAGGCGCCCGGCCACCGCACCCTCCAAGAGCTCGAAGGTGCCGTCGCGCGACAGGAGGATGGCGTGGAAGACGGTGGTCACCTGCTCATGGAAGGTCTTCCACAGGTCGTTGGCGCTCACGAGGCCGGCTTCGAGGAGCGCCTTCCCGAGGGGTTTGCCAGAACCGATGAGCTTCGCCACCTGCGCCTCGGTGACGAAGCCGAGCCGCACGGCCACCTCGCCGAGCCGCTCTCCCGGAACGCTGGACTGGGCGCGCCGCACCTCGCCGTCCTTGAACACGATGGAGCGCTCGGCCCCCGCCACCGACACGATCAGCGCCCCGGACATCCTCGACTGGTGGACGAAGGCGACGAAATCGGCCACGGGGAAGCCACTCAAGTCGCCGGCCAGGATGCAGCGCGGCGGCGGGACGGTCCCCCCTACGACCGGGCTCCGCCGGGCGACGAGCAGGTCGGGCGCGGCGGGGAGTAGCTGGAACCGCCCGGCCCGGTCCGCCAGGGCCCGGCGGGTCTCGTCGGACTGGGGAACCACCCGGCCGTGGGGATCGATGTCGAGGAAGAGCGGCATCTGGCCCGCCGTTAGAACACGGGTGGCACCCCGAAGGCGACCCGAGGCCCCCGGGGCTCTCTAATCCCGGTCCCACCCCCCCTTGTTGCGGAGCCACTCCTCCTCGTCCTCGAGCGCGAACTCGAGCCAGGCGGCGCTGTGTTCGGGGAGCGTGAGCCGCCGCCCGTTCATGAAGAGCGTGGGGGTGCCGCGCACGCCGGCGAGCTGGCCCTCCGTCTGGGAGGCGCGCACCTTCCCCAGAAGCCTTCGGCTCGTGACCGCGTCCCGCAGGTCGGAGGGATCGAGGCCGACGCCCTCGGCGGCGGCGGCGAGCGTGTCCAGGTCGTGGGCCCGGGTGGAGAAGAGCGCATCGTGGAGCTTCCAGAACGCGCCCTGTTGCCTGCCCCACTCGCCGGCGATGGCCGCGTCCAGCGCCCCCGCGTGGCTCTCGATGGGAAACGGCTTGAAGTAGAGCTTCACGCGGCCGGGGTGAGCGGCCACGAAGGCCTCGAGCGTTGGCCTGAAGCCCTGACAGAAGGGGCAGGTGAAGTCGGAGTACTCCAAAAGCGCGACCGGAGCGTGCTCGTCGCCCAAGGGCGGCCCATACCCAGCCAGGTCGCTGCGCGTCCGCTGGTCGAAGGAGGCGTAGTAGCCGTCCACGTACGCCTGGATGTCCTCCACCTTGGCCCCCGGCTGGGCGGCGGCCGCGGCCGCGAGCCGGGTCATGCGCGCCGCGTGCTTGCAGGAGTGGTGCGTGAGTAGACAGGCGGCGACCGAGTGCGGGCAACCGCAGTAGCAGTAGTCCCCCTGGGCAAAGCGGGCGAGGAGCTTGCGCTGCTCGGGTCCGATCCCGGGGAGCGCCAGCTCGGCCAGGGCGGCGTCAAGGTCGGCGGCGGTCTTCTCGTCCTCGGCGGGAGGGGCCGCAGAGGTCGGCGGGTAGGGCGGCGTCAAGGAAAGGAGGGCGAGGAGGAGGGACGTCTTGCGCATGGTCGGTCCGGACGGCGGATTGTAAACGAAGTAACCTCCCCGGGGTCGGGCCCGTTGCGCCCAAGCTCGCGTGGCGAAGCGGCCAGCCTCTCCTTACACACGAACGTCCAGCGTGACCAGAGGGAACAGAGGCGCCGAGCGCGGCGCGATCCGAAAGGACCCCGGAGGTAGGCTCGGGGTGGCGCTCGTCTACCCGAACGCCTATCGGCTCGGGATGGCCAACCTGGGGCTGCACGCCGTGTACCGGCTCTTCAACCTCCACCCGGGGACGGCCTGCGAGCGCGCCTTCCTGCCCGAGGACGGCTCGTCCCCCCGCACGGTGGAGTCGAACCGGCCCCTCGCAGCGTTCGATGTGCTGGCCTTCTCCCTCTCGTTCGAGGACGACTACGTGAACGTGCTCGCGGTGCTCGAGCGGGCGGGGCTACCGCTGCGAGCGGCGGCTCGCGACGAGGGCCACCCGCTCGTGGTGGGCGGGGGGGTGGCGGTGCAGATGAACCCGGAACCCCTGGCCCCCTTCTTCGACGCCTTCTTGGTCGGGGAGGGGGAGGTGCTGGTGGAGCCTTTTCTCGCCCTTCTCGGGCGGGCCGCGCGGAAAGAGCCCGACCGCGGCCAGCTCCTGGCCGCGCTCGGGGGGCTGCCCGGGAGCTACGTGCCGTCGCTCTACGACGTCGAGTACGCCGACACGCGCGATCCCCGCGGGGCCTGGGTGAAGCGGTTCGCTCCCCGGCCTGGCGCGCCCGCCCGGGTCGCTCGGCGGTGGGTTCCCGACCTCCGCGGCGTCGCCACCTCCCGGGTGGTGGAGAGCCCGGATGCCCAGTTCGGGGACCTTTTCCTCACCGAGGTCGCCCGGGGGTGCCTGTGGGGCTGCCGCTTCTGCGCCGCCGGTTTTGTGCAGCGACCCTATCGCGAGGTCGACCTCCCGACGCTCCGGGCCGAGGCGAAAAAGGGGATCGAGGCGGGGCAGCGCGTCGGCCTCGTCGGGCCGGACACGAGCGACTACACCGGCCTCGACGCCCTCACCTGCTTCATCGGGGAGCGGGGGGGCACCTTCAGCCCCTCCTCGCTGCGCGTGGACGCGATCACCGAGACCCTGTCCCGTCGCATGGCGGAGGGCGGGGAGCGCTCGATCACCATCGCCCCGGAGGCGGGCACCGAGCGGCTGCGCCGGGTGGTGAACAAGGACTTCACCGACGACCGCATCGTGGAGGCCGCCCAGGCCGCGCTGTCGCAGGGCATGCGGCACGTGAAGATGTACTTCCTCTGCGGGCTGCCCACCGAGACCGAGGAGGACGTCCTGGGGATGGCGCGCCTGGCCCTGAGGATCCGGGAAGAGGTGATGCTCCCGTGGGCCAGACGGCGTGGGCGGATGGGGCGCATCTCTCTCTCGGTGAACCCCTTCGTGCCCAAGCCGTGGACACCGTTCCAGTGGGTCGCCATGCACGACCGGGCCTGCCTGGAGGGCAAGCGGAGGCTCCTCGAGCGGGCGCTGCGCCCCGCCGGGGTGGAGGTGGACTTCCTCTCGCCACGCGAGGCCTATCTCCAGACGCTTCTCTCCCGAGGCGATCGGCGCTGCGCCGACCTACTAGAGATCGCCCACCGGGAGACGGACGGCGACGTGCGCCGAGCGCTGCCGCGCTGGGGGCACGACCCGGACTACTTCGTCTTGCGGGAGATCGGCCTCGACGAGGTCTTGCCATGGGACTTCATCGACCAAGGGCTCGCCAAGCGCTTCTTGGCTCGGGAGCTGCGCCGTGGCGTAGGGGCGCGGATCACGCCCAAGTGCGCGGTCGAGACCTGCCGGGCGTGCGGCCTGTCCTGCGCCGATCACCCGGAACTGCGGCCCGGGAAAGGGGCCGGTGACTAGAGCCCTCGCCGAGGGGCCCCGGAAGCCGGGGCGGACCGGGATGCGGTAGAGAAGAGGGGTGACGGTCGACGAGGCCATGGTCGAGGCGCTCCGCCTCGCCCGCGAGGCGGGCGAGGCAGGCGAGGTACCGGTGGGTGCGGTCGCGCTCCACGAGGGCCAGGTGGTAGGCCGGGGGCGGAACGCCCGAGAGGGGACGCGGGACCCGACCGCTCACGCCGAGCTCCGGGCGATCCAGGAGGCCGCGCGCACCCTCGGAAGGTGGCGCCTCTCGGGCGTGATCCTGGTCTCGACCCTGGAACCGTGCGCCATGTGCGCCGGGGCGATGGTGCTCGCCCGCATCGACCGGCTCGTCTTCGCGGCGGCAGACCCGAAGGCGGGGGCGGCCGGGTCGCTGCAGAACCTGTCGAGCGACGCCCGGCTCAACCATCGGTTCCCGGTGGAGCAAGGGCTCTGCGCCGCCGAGGCGTCCGCCCTCCTCAAGGACTTCTTCCGGGGGCGGCGCGGGTGAGGGACCCCCGGAGTCCGCCCGCCGGGGCCGCCCGGAGCACGACCTACCCCCTTGGCACGCCTGGCGAGATCGGCTAAACCCGCCCGTCGACCTGGAGAGCTGGCCGAGCTGGTCGAAGGCGCCTGACTCGAAATCAGGTGTACCGGTAACGGTACCGGGGGTTCGAATCCCTCGCTCTCCGCTTCGAGGCGGTTCGGGGGAGAGGAACTCGGGACTCCCCCCGACGTAGAATGGAGAGGTGCAGGAGCGGCTTAACTGGCATGACTGGAAATCATGTGTACCGGGAACGGTACCGTGGGTTCGAATCCCACCCTCTCCGCAGCTTCGGACGCACCCCGGTGTTAGTAGAAGATGGAGGAAGGTAACGGCCCCAGAGCCGGCCCAGAATCCTCGGGCGACGTGGGGGTCATCGAACCCCGCCAGGCCCGGAAGGGAGCAACGGTAGGTGGTCTTCCGTGCGCCCGAGGATTGTGGGCCGGCTCCTGTAGAGTAAGGCGGACCCCGAAAGGCCCCCGGCCCGCACCCGAACGGTTCTCCGGATCCCCCGCGCGCATGGCCTACCTCGTCCTCGCCCGCAAATACCGGCCGCAGCGATTCGGGCAGATCTCCGGCCAGGAGCACGTGGTCCGCACGCTCGCCAACGCGCTCCACAAGGGCCAGTTGGCGCACGCCTTCCTCTTCAACGGGCCTCGGGGCGTGGGGAAGACCACCATGGCCCGGCTCGTGGCCAAGGCGCTCAACTGCGAGAAGGGCCCGACCGCCGAGCCCTGCGGCGAATGCACGCCCTGCGTGGAGATCGCCGAGGGGCGTTCCGTCGACGTGATCGAGATCGACGCCGCCTCCAACAACGGCGTGGACAACGTCCGCGAGATCGTCGAGGGGGTGAAATATCGGCCGGCCCGAGACCGCTACAAGGTCTTCGTGGTGGACGAGGTCCACATGCTGTCGCAGGGCGCGTTCAACGCCTTGCTCAAGACCCTGGAGGAGCCCCCCGAGCACGTGAAGTTCGTGCTCGCCACCACCGACATCCACCGCGTCCCGGAGACCATCGTCTCCCGCTGTCAGCGGTTCGATTTCCGTCGCCTGACCCTGAAGCAGATCGTGGATCGGCTGGCGACGGTGGCGGCCGAGGAGGGGATCGGGATCTCCCCCCTCTCGCTGGGACTCCTCGCCCGACAGGCCGAGGGAGGGATGCGCGACGCCCTCTCCCTTCTGGACCAGGTACGGGCTGCGGCCGGCGACGCGCCCGACGATGCGGCCGTGGCCGAGGCGCTCGGGGCGGTCGACGGGGCGGCGGTGTCGCGACTCTCGGGGGCGCTCTTGCGGCGCGACGGGGCCCGGGTCCTGGCCGAGCTCGAGGCGCTGTACCAGCGCGGGTTGGAGATGCGGCGAGTGGGGGAGGAGCTCACCCGGCACCTGCGCAACGTGGTCGTGGCGCGGCTCGTTCCCGATGCCCCGCTCGACCTGCCCGACGCCCAACTCGCCGAGGTCCGGGCCCAGGCCGCCGCAGCCGACGCGGCCCAGCTCACCCGCCTCTTCGACCTGTGCCAGAAGGCGCTCGCCGAGCTCAAGACCGCCGAGCAGCCGCGCTACGCAATGGAAGTGGCGTTGCTCGCGGGCGTCTTCCTCGCCCCCGGGGTGGAGATCGGCGAGCTCTTGGCCCGGGCGGAGGCGCTCCGGGCAGGGGCCCAGCCCCCGGGGTGGCGGGCCGAGGCCCCCCCTCCCGAACCCCTTCCCGAGGCCAGGGCGCCCGGTGCCCGCACGCCCATCGCCGAGAGCCGCGGAGCCTCGGGCGGAGAGACGGTCGGGCCGGACCCCACGCCCGGAGAGCGGTCGGGGGTCGGGCCCAAGTCGCCCTCGCCCGACGACACCTGGCGCTCGGCCGTGGCGGCGGTGGAGAAGGAGAGCTCGATCGCCGCGGCCGCGCTCAAGCAGGCCGTGGTGGTGAGCCTGCAGGCGGGCGAGGTCGCGGTGGAGGTCCCCCCGGGGATGTACGCCGCTGCGGTGGAGAAGCGGCAGGCGGAGATCGAGGCCGCCTTCGGGGCATTCTTCGGCCGCCCCACGAAGCTCGTTTTCTCCCTGCGTCCGACGGCTCAAAAGGCCGGCGAGCCCGCCGCGGAGGCCGGGCCGACCCTGGCCGCGGCCGAGACAGCCGAACGTTTGGCCCGTTCGGGCCGGGTCCGCGAGGCGGCTCGAACCCACCCGAACATCCAGGAGGCCGCCCGCGTCCTGGACGCGACCATCGACGGGGTCGACGAGCTCTAGGGGTAGCCTCCGTGGACATCCAGTACCTCATGAGGCAGGCGAAGAAGCTGGAGAAGGCCATGGCCGAGGCCAAGGAGACGCTCTCCGCGCTCTCGGTGGAGGCGGAGAGCGGGGGAGGGCTCGTCAGGGTGCGCATGAACGGCAAGTGCGAGGTGACGCGCCTCTCCATCGAGCCGGCCGCCCTGGGCGCTTCAGGGGCCGCCGATCTGTCCATGCTCGAGGACCTCTTGACCGCCGCCCTCAATTCCGCCGCCGAGAAGGCCCGGGCCGCGGCGGACGAGCACATGCGGAAGGCCACCGGCGGCATCAAGCTCCCGGGGATCGCGGGCTAGCCCGTGTCCGTGGCCGATCCCATCGCACGGTTGGTGAAGGAGCTCGCCAAGCTCCCGGGGATCGGCGAGAAGACCGCTCAGAGGCTCGCCTTCCACGTTCTCAAGGCCGGGCCGACCTACGCCGGCGAGCTCTCGGCGGCCATCGCCGCGGTGGTGAGGGACGTCCGGCTCTGCTCCGGGTGTCAGACCCTCACCGACCAGGACCCATGTCCCATCTGTCGCGACCCGGGGCGTGACGCCCGTACCGTGTGCGTGGTGGAGTCGGTGCCCGACCTGCTCGCCGTGGAGCGCACGCACGAGTTCCACGGCCGGTATCACGTGCTCCACGGGGCCCTCTCCCCGCTCGACGGGGTGGGCCCCTCGGAGCTCAAGATCCGCGAGCTGCTCTTGCGGCTGGAGCGGGAACCGGCCGAGGAGGTGGTGGTGGCCACCAATCCCGACGTCGAGGGCGAGGCCACCGCGCTCTACCTCGTGAAGCTCCTCAAGCCTCTGGGCGTCAAGGTCACCCGCATCGCCCAGGGAGTTCCTATGGGGGGGGATCTCGAATACGCTGACCAGGTGACGCTGGCCCGCGCCCTGGCCGGGCGCAGGGAGCTATGAGGGGTCGCGGCGCCGGTGCGATAAGGCGCTACACTGGACTCACCGGCCGCTTCGGCGGGCGGCCAGCACCCGACCGCGGGAGGCGGTGGGTATCCGCCGGGAGTGACAGCGATCGAGAGCCCGATCCCCGTGGGCGGCGGGATTGAAAGCGCCCCGTTTCCCTGGTATTCGGCCAAGGGCTCGCATCTTCGTGCGGGAGAACCATGAATTCCGGCTTGGTGATGTACGAGGAGGAGTTCCGGCTCATCGCGGGGATCTGCGACCGGCTCACCCGCGACGCCAACGCCAAGGTCGTCTTCCTGGTCGACAAGAACGGTCAGCTCATCGCCTCGAGCGGGCAGGCCCAGAACCTCGACACCACCTCCCTGGCCTCCCTGACCGCGGGAAACGTCGCCGCCATGGGCGGCCTCGCCAAGCTCATCGGCGAGAAGGAGTTTCCGAACCAGTTCCACGAGGGCGAGCGGGAGTCGCTCCACATGAGCATCGTGGGGGGCCGCGTCGTCCTGGTGGTCATCTTCGATGCCAAGAGCTCGCTGGGGCTCGTGCGCTTGCGGGTGAAGAAGGCCGGAGAGGAGCTCGCCCGGGTGTTCGACGCGCTCGCCAAGAAGCAGGCGGCGCCGGGCGCGGCGAGCCCCTTCGCCGAGATCACCGACGACGACATCGACAACCTCTTCAGCGAGTGATCGATGAGCTTCATCAACTACAGCTCGCGCGAGATCAACTGCAAGATCGTCTATTACGGTCCGGGGCTCTGCGGGAAGACCACCAACCTGCAGTACGTGTACGCGAAGACCAACCCGGAGGCGAAGGGGAAGATGATCTCCCTCGCCACCGAGACCGAGCGCACCCTCTTCTTCGACTTCTTGCCCCTTTCGCTCGGCGAGATCCGCGGGTTCAAGACTCGATTCCACCTCTACACCGTGCCCGGACAGGTCTTCTACGACGCCTCGCGAAAGCTCATCCTGAAAGGAGTGGACGGGGTGGTGTTCGTCGCCGACTCCCAGATCGAGCGGATGGAGGCCAACCTCGAGTCGCTCGAGAACCTCCGGGTCAACTTGCAGGAGCAGGGGTACGACCTGAACCGCATCCCCTACGTCGTCCAGCTCAACAAGCGCGATCTGCCCAATATCGCCACCGCCGAGGAACTCCACCGGCTCATCAACCCGCGCTCCGTCCCGGAGTTCCAGGCGGTGGCCCCGACCGGTGTGGGAGTGTTCGACACGTTGAAGGCGGTCGCGAAGCTCGTGCTGACCGAGCTCAAGAAGGGCGGCTAGCGGTCCCGCTAGCGCAAAAGGGGGCGGGGGCAAAGGGAGCTTGAGCCCCGGGCTGTGCTATAAGGAATCGTCCTTGCCCGTGGATTGTCATGGGTTTTCCGACCGCTAGAGAGGCTGAACGTGGCTCGCTACCTGTGGATGGCCGCTCTCTGCTTTGGGGTGCTGGCAGGAGCCCCGGGGGCCGCGCCCGCCGCCGCTGAACCGGCGGCGTCCCCGGCCGCGGGGGAAAAGAGCCCCGGCCCGGACGCCCAAGCCCCCAACAACGCCGACGAGAAGACCGACCTCAAGGTGCGCGCCCTGGAGGAGCGGGTCTCCGACCTCAAGGAGAAGATCTTCCGGACCAAGGCTCGCCTCATGAGCCTGCAGGAGATGGTGATCGGCGGGAACATCACCACCGGGGCCAAGGCCATGCTCCTGCACCGGAACGAGATGGGCTCCTCCTTCTACCTGGAGTCGGTGGCCTACGCCCTCGACGGCGCGCCCATCTACGCCAAGGTGGACGTGGACGGCGACCTGGAGAAGCGGGAAGAGTTCGAAATCTTCAACGGTCGCGTCTCGCCCGGGGAGCACCAGGTCTCGGTCCAGTTCGTCTACCGCGGCCACGGGTACGGGCTCTTCAGCTACCTGGAGGGTTACAAGTTCCGGGTCCAGTCCAGTAGCTCCTTCACCGCCGCGCCAGGCAAGGTGACGAGCGTCAAGGTGGTCGGCTACGAGAAGGGCGGCATCACCACAGAGCTCAAGGACCGGCCCGCGGTGCGGTACGACGTCGACGTTCAAGCCGAGGAGCCCCAGGCGGCTCCCTCGGGGTCCAGCCCGAAAGAAGGCACGGAGAAGTGACCTTCCCGGGCGCACGCGCAGCGGCGTTCGCGCTGGCGGTCGCCGGGCTCGTTCCGGGTCGGGCCCGAGCCGATCCGCTGGTCGAGGCGGAGCAGGGGGCGGCCCGGATCGAGGAACAGCTCGCCTCGGTGGAAGAGTCGGCCCGCCGGCCCGAGGAGTCCCCCTCGGACCTCGCCGCCCAGAAGTTCTCGACCGGCGAGACCCAGTACCTCCTCGGCGACTGGCCGCACGCGGCGATCCTCCTGGGCGAGGCACTCGACGACCGGGCCTTCCGCGAGGGGCCCGACGGCCCGACCGCGACCTTCTACCTGGGCGACGCCCTGCGTCAGGCCGGCTGGTGCGGTGCGGCCCGCCCCTACCTCACCGCCTACCTGCAGGGGGGCGAGCTGGCCCACCGGGGCGAGGCCCTGTCGGCCGCCGTCGACTGCGCCGTCCGCCTGGAACGACGGGACGAGGTCCCACCCTTGTTGGCCGAGGCCGAGACCTACTACAAGGGCCAGCTCCCCGCAGAGCTCCGCTACCTCTCGGCGCGGGCCGTGGCCTTTCGCGGCGACCTCTCGCCTGAAGACCGCTTCCGGGAGGCGGACGCGGCCTTCGCCGCCGTGGGATCCCCCTACGCCCACCAGGCCGGGTACTACCGGGCGGTCCTGCGGCTGGACCGCAACGACCTAGCCGGGGCGGCGGAGCAATTCGCAGCCTGTGCCGCCCTGCCCGCCACGGACGCTCGCCAGCACGAGGTCCAGGACCTGTGCACGCTCGGGCTGGCCCGCGTGCGTGCCGGGGCCGGCGACCTGACCGGAGCCATCGCCGCCTACGAGCAGGTGCCGGTCGACTCGCCCTACTTCGAGGAATCGCTGTACGAGGTCGCCTCCACCCACGGTCGCGCCGGCCAGCTCGAGCCGGCCTTGCGCGCCGCCGAGACCCTGGTCGAGATCGCGCCCGATTCGCCCCTCGCCTCGCAGGCGCGGCTCCTCGCGGGCCAGCTGCTCATGAAGGAGGGCAAGTACGAGTCGGCCAGCCAGATCTACGACCGGGTCGTCGCCGACTACGGGCCGGTGCGCGACGGGCTCGACGCCCTCCTCACCCTGCACGAGGATCCGGTCCGCTACTTCGCCGACCTCCTCTCCAGGACCGGGGGACCGTCCCCGGAGGCGTCGATGGTCCCGGCGCCCGCGCTCCGCTCGGCGCTCTCCCGCCCCGAGATGGCCCGCGCCGGCGGGCTCATGCAGGACCTGGAGGCGGAAGCGCGGGAAGTGGACGACAACCGGGCCGTGGCGGAACGCCTCGAGGCGGCGCTCTCCGGCGGGGGGGTGGACGCCTCCCCGCGTCTCCGCCAGGGCTACGCCGGCGTGCAGGCCGTGGAGAACGGGGTGGCGGTGCTGCAGGGGGCGGCGGCCAGCGCAGCGGTGGAGGCCGCCCAGGGCGCGCTCGACCCCGCGGCCCAATCCGAGCTGGCCGAGGTCCACGCCGAGCGGCTGGTTCTCGAGTCCCGCCTCGACGCCCTGCCCCGGACCGCGGATGCGGCCCGGGCTCGCCTCGACCGCTGGCGCGCTCGCCTCGACGGGGTCGACCGGCAGGCCTTCGCGCTCGGCTACGCGGTCGAGGCCTCTCGCGCCGCGGTGGCGGGCACGGAGGTGTGGCTCCAGGCCCACAAGAACGAGATCCAGGCCGACCGGGCGCAGCGCGAGGCGTTCTCGGCCGAGCTGCGCAAGCACCGCGAGGTGGTCGAGGGGTACGAGGAGGAGCTCCGCAAGCTCCGGCAGGACATCGCCATGAGCCGCGACGCGGCGGCCGGCTCGGGAGCGCTCGACGAGGAGGCGCGGCTGCGCGACGAGTACCTCGCGCTCCTCGCGGAGGAGCGCCGGATTCTCGACGGGGCCCACGGCCGGCTCTCGGGCCCGGCGCTCACCCGGATGGAGCGGGCCTGGGCCGCGGCGGACCGGCTGGGAGGGGTGAGCGCCAGGGCCCGGGCGCTGTCCGACTGGATCGCGGGCGAGGCTCGCCGGAGGGCGGAGGCGCTCCGGGCGCGGCTCGCGGCCGAGGAGGCGGCCCAGGCGCAAGAGGCCGACGCCCTCCGGGCGGTCCGCGCCGAGGCGCGCGGCGCGGTGGGCCGGGTCGCCTACCGCTCCTTCACCGAGGTTCGACGCGAATTCTACGGCCTGGTCCTGCGGGCAGACGTGGGCCTGAACGACGTCGCCTGGACGCGCAAGCACGACCTCGTCGACCGTATCCAGAAGCTCTCGATCCAGCAGGCCGAGGAGCTCAAGGCCCTCGACCAGCGCTACGCGCCGGTCCTCAAGGAGGAGCAGTGATGGCCCGGGCCGCCCTGGCCATCCTCGTCGTCCTCCCTGCGGCCGCGCTCGCGGCGGCCCCCCGTACCGGCTACGTCTCCTGCCAGGTCCGCGGCCCCCGCAAGGCCGTCGCTCGCCCGTCGCCCGCCCCGCCGCCCACCCCCTCTGTGCCGGCCGGCCGGGTCGATGCCGAGCGCGAGGAGCTCATCCGGGCCATCGAGCGGTTCGAGGAGGAGGCCAAGGGCTACCGGGCCGAGCTGCAAGGCGAGATCGTCGAGGCGTACAAGGCGAGGAGGAAGTCGCTCTCCGATCACTTCGAGCGGGCCCTGGACGAGGCCGAGTCCCTGGAGAAGGGCGACCGGGAGGCGGCGGTGACTCGCTTCCAGGCGTTCCTGGAGCGCTACCCGGATGACCCGAGCTACACGCCGGAGACGATGTTCCGGCTGGCCGAGCTCTACTACGAGGAGGCCAACGAGGCCTTCCAGGCCGCGGTGGTGGCCCACGCCCGGGAGGCCCGGGCCGCCCTGGCCGAGGGACGCGAGCCCCCTCCGCCGCCGGTGAAGAGCTACGCGAAATCGATCGCCCTCTACCAGCGGATCATCACCGGCTTCCCCCGCTACCCGTTCCTGCACGGGATCTACTACCTCTTGGCCTACTCCCTGGGCGAGATGAACCAGGGAGAGGAGGCGCAGGCCGCCTACACCCAGCTCATCCGGCGCTTCCCGCAAAGCCCCTACGTGCCCGAGGCCTGGGTTCGCATGGGCGACTGGGACTTCGACGCCGTCGAGGCCGGCTCCCTCTCCCGCGCCGCCGAGGAATACAGGCAGGTCCTCGCCTACCCGGACCATCCCCTCTACCCAAGGGCCCTCTACAAGCTGGGCTGGACCTACTACCGGCTGGACGACTACCCCCGCTCGGTCGACGCTTTCGTGAGGCTCCTCGATCACTACGTGGACGAGTCGCGAAAGACCGGCAAGAAGCCCGAGGGGGAAGTCTGGCCCGAGGCGGTGCAGTACACCGCCATCAGCCTCACCGACGAGGCCTTCGGCGGGGTGGAGAAGGCGCTGGCCTACTTCGGGGCGCTCGGTGGGCGGCCGTACGAGGCCGAGATCTACGGGCGCATGGGCGACGTCTACTTCGAGGAGACGAAGTACGCCCTGGCGGTGAAGGCCTACAAGGCGGTCTTGGCCGTGGACCCCCTCTCCCCCGAGGCCCCGAAGATCCAGGCCAAGATCGTGCTCTGCTGGTCGCGGGACCGGCGCTTCGACGAGGAGGCGGGCGCCCGCGAGGTGCTCGTGGCCACCTACGGCGAGGGCACCCCCTGGTACGAGAAGAACAAGGGGGACCCGGAGCTCATCACCGCGGTGCGCGACCTCTCGGAGAAGAGCCTGCTTCGCACCGCCAGCTTCCACCACGCCCAGGCCCAGCAGTTCAAGGCCGAGGGGCGCCTGGAGGCGGCCGTGACCGAGTACCGGGTCGCCGCCAAGGCCTACGGCGACTACGTGAGCCGGTTCCCCCACTCGAAGCAGGCCCACGAGCTCAAGTACCAGTGGGCCGACTGCCTCTACAACGCGCTCGATTTCCGCCGGGCCGCCGAGGTGTATGCCGAGGTTCGCGACGACCCCTCGAGCGACGCACACCTGGCCGACGCTGCCCTGTCCGCCATCATCAGCTGGGAGGGCGAGGTCACCCGGCTCGAGCGCGCCGGACAGCTCCAGGAGCGCAAGGTGCTGCGCTCCGCCGACCGAAAGCCGGACGAGGTGGTACGGGCCGAGCCGCTTCCCGAGGTACTCCAGAACCTGGTGCGCGACTCCGACACCTTCCTCGACGACGTGAGCGAGCACGAGCGCGGCCCGGCCATCGCCTACAAGGCGGGCGAGCTCTTCTACGAGTATGGGGACCTCGACGAGGCGCGGTGCCGGTTCGAGGAGGTGGTGGACCGCTGGCCCAGCTCACCGGTGGCCCAGTACGCCGCCAACCTCATCATCGAGAGCCACCTCACCCAGAAGGACTGGGCGGCGGTGGAGGCCTCCTCGGAACGGCTACAGACGGCCGCGGTCGGCAAGAACCTGGCCCTGAATGCCAGCCTCCAGAAGTTCAAGCTGGGGGGGCGTTTCAACCGCGCCATGCAGCTCATGGAGGCCAAACAGTACGAGCCCGCCGCCGACCTCTTCCTGAAGCTCGTGGCCGAGGATCCCCATCACGAGTTCGCCGACAAGGCGCTCTACAACGCCGCCAGCTGCTACGAGTCGGCCCGGCGCTTCGAGAGCGCGCTGCGGCTCTACGAGCGGATCTACGCCGAGTACCCGAAGTCCCCCCTCGCGGACGAGGCCCTGTTCCGGGTGGGGTTCAACGCCGAGAACACCTACGACTTCGACAAGGCGGTGGGGCGCTACCTCCTCCTCGTCGAGCGGTACCCCAAGTCCAAGCACCGCAAGGACGCGCTCTTCAACGCCGCTCGCTCGCTCGAGAACCTCCAGCAATACGACGAGGCGGCCGGGACCTACGTCCGCTACGCCAAGAGCTACCCGGAAGCGGAGGACGCCGCCCGCACCCAGTTCCACGCCGCCGTCATCTACGAGAAGACCTCCGACTGGCGCAAGGAGATCCAGGCCTTGGAGGAGTTCGTGCGCCGGTTCTCCAAGACCAAGGAGCACGAGCTCGTGGTCGAAGCGCACCTCAAGATCGGCCTCGCCTACAAGGAGCTGCACCAGGACGCCGAGGCGAGGGCGGCCTACACCGCGGCGGTGCGCGAGTTCGCCGCCCGCGGGCTCAAGCCCGAGGTGGCGACCTCCGCCGCGGCGGCGGCCGCGGAGGCCCGGTTCCGGCTGGCCGAATACGACTTCGAGCGGTACGACCGCATCACCCTGCCCGCCACCACCAACACCAAGAAGCTCAAGGCGGCGCTGGACGCGAAGCTCGCCGAGGCCAAGCGGGTCGCCCCCGAGTACGACGAGGTGATGCGCTACAAGCGGCCGGACTGGATCCTGGCCGCCTTCTACCGCAAGGCCTACATGCTGGAGCGGCTGGCCCAGACCCTCTACGACGCGCCCATCCCCCCGGAGGTGAAGAAGAACGAAGAGTACCTGGCCGCTTACCAGGACGCGCTGGCCCAGTTCGCGCAGCCCTACGAGGACCAGGCGGTCAAGGTCTACATCGACGCGCTCGAGGCCGCCCGCCGCCTCCACGTGAAGAACGAGTGGACCAAGAAGGTGAGCGAGTCCTTGGCCCGCTACCGGCCCACCGAGTACCCGGTGCTGAAGGAGGCCAAGTCCGCTCTCATCACCGATGACAGCTCGCCCGCGGCCTTCGCGGACACGCCCGAGGGGCCCACCCGGAGGCCCCTGCCCGGGCCGGCCGAGCCCGCACCGTCGGCGGAGCCCGCTCCGGCGCCCGAAAGCCCGCCACCCGCCACCACCCGCGCCGACGCGCCGGCCGCGGGGCGAGAGGCAAAGCCGTGATCGAGGGGCGACGCATGCGCGGCCTGACGCGCCTCGTGGCCCTCGTGGCCCTCCCGGCGGCGGCCGGCTGCGCCGCGCCCCGCCCTCGTCCCGAGCCCCCCCAGCCTGTGCCGCCGCACCAGGCAGACGAGCCGCTCGAACCGGGGACGACGCTCCGGGCCGGGGAGGCCGCCCAGGCCGCCTATGGGGCGGCCTTCGAGAGCCTCGCTCGGGGAGACGCCGCCCGCGACGGCGGCGACCTCGACCAGGCCCGCAAGGAATGGAGTGCCGCCGCCGACGGGTTGCTCAAGGCGGAGGCCGCCGGGGCTTCGGCCTGGCGCCTCACCCTTCGCTACCAGGCGGCGCAGCTCCTCGGCCGGGCGGGCGCCTACGAGCGGTCCGCCCAGCTCGCGGCCGGGGTGGCCCGGGACCCCGAGGCCGACGAAGACTCCCGTGCCATGGGCTGGCACCTCGCCGCCCAGGCTCTCGTCAACGTGGCCACCGCCGAGGCGCGGGCGGGCACCCTCCCTCCGGTGAGGCTCCTCTTCGCCGACCAGCGCGGGCCCGGTCCGCTCGCCCCCCAGCCGCCGCCGGGCGCCTGGAAGAGCTTCGTCGAGGCGGTCGACGCCTACCTCTCGGTCTGCGACGCCGATCCGACGCTTTCCCGCCCGCCCGAGGAGCAAACCCTGCCCTCGCCTGGCCGGCTGGCGGTCGGCGCCGCCAAGGTGTCGTACGCCTTCGACGACATGGCCGACGCCCAGAGGCGCCTCGCGGCGGTGCTCTCCCGCTGGCCCTCGGACGCCGAGGCGCTGGTCGAGGCCATCCCCCTCTACTTGCAGACCTTCCTCGTGACCGGCGATCGCCAAGGCTACGAGGCCGCGGCTGAGCGCCTCGGGCAGCTGCTCGAGGAAGAGCTCGCCAAGGCCGAGGGCCGGTCCCGGGAGCTCTTCGCCCGCGCCCAGGACGAGCTGAAGAAGGCGGTGTCCGGGGCGGCCCTGCTCGCCGCACAGAAGCTCTTCGATGCGGGCAAGTCTGCCGAGGCCGCTGAGGCCTTCGAGGCGGTGGCGGCCGACCCGAGCTCGCCCGACGCCGCGAGCGCCCTGCACAACGCCGCCATCGCCTGGGACCGGGCGGGAGATCCGGCGCGGGCCGCGGGCCTTCGGGAGCGCATCCTCCAGGAATACCCGGACTCCCGGGTGGCCCCGAGCGCCACTCTCACCCTGGCTGCCTTCCAGGCGAAGAAGGGCGACCACGCTGCCGCAGCGAAACTGTACGGCGACTTTTTGGATCGTTGGCCCGAACACGGCAACCGCTGCATCGCCATGCAGAACGTCGCCGCCGAGCTCGATCTGGCACATCGCGCCGCCGATGCCGCCGATCGGTACCTCACCTTCGGGCGGGATCCGGCCTGCTCCAGGGCGAACGCCTCGGTGGCGCTCATCGCTCTCCGCCGGGCCCGCGCCCTTTTCGACCAGGCCGGCCGGCCGGCGCGCGCCAGGGAGGCGGCGGCGGCGGCCGACGCCCTGGCCCGTAAACCCAAGGAGAAGGGAACGTGAGCCGCGTGGGTGCGACGAGGGGCGAGGAAGGACCCCTTTGGAGGGCCGCTCCCGGGCGGGCCGCACGCTTTGGCGCAGCCGCCGCCCTGGCGCTCCTCGTGTCCTGTGCCGGGGCCCAGAAGCCTTCTCCCTCTGCGGCGGCGGCCCCGCCCCCGGGCGAGCCCGCGGCGCCAGCGGCGCCGCCGGCGGCGCCCATCACCGGTCTCCCGGGCGAGGCTCCCGTGGCGCTCAGCTCGGACTCCCGGGGCGCCTTCGGGGAGGGAGTGCGGCGCGAAGAGGCGGGGGACCTCCCCGGCGCCGCGGCCGCGTTCGAGAAAGCCTTCGAGGCCGACCCCTCCGCCGCCTTCGCCGGGGTGAACGCGGGCCTCCTGCGGGAGCGGATGGGCGACGACGCGGGTGCGCGGACCCTCTACGCGAAGGTCCTGGACAAGAACCCGACCTTCTTCCCTGCCGCCCAGGACCTGGTGCGACTCGACGCCCGGCGAGGCCGCGCCCCGGACGCCGAGGCGGAGATGCGGGCTCGGCTGAAGAGCACCCCGGACGTGGTGGCCCTCCAGAACGGCCTGGCCGAGGCACTCCTCGCCCAGGGCAAGCTCGACGCCGCCGAGGAGGCGGCCCGCCGGGCACTCAAGACCGAGGAGAAGAACGTCCCCGCCATGGTGAGCCTGGCCACCGTCTACGCGCGAAAGAAGCGGTACGAGCTCGCCAAGATGGTCCTGGAGAACGCCCAGCAGATCGACGATCGCGACGCGACCGTGTGGAACCGGCTCGGGTTCGTGGAGCTGGCCCTGGGCGATCGGCTCCGCGCCCTCGAGTGCTTCAGGACCGCGGCCGCACTGCGCCCCGACTATCCCGAGGCTCACGTCAACTACGGCGCGCTGCTCGCGGACGCAGAGGACTACGCCACCGCCGCCACCGAGCTGGAGCTGGCGGTCCGCTACGCCCCCGGGAGCGCGATGGCCTGGATGAACCTCGGCAACGCCTACCGCGGAGAGAAGGAGTTCCAGAAGGCCGAGGACGCCTACCACAAGGCCCTCTCCCTCGATCGGAAGCTCAACGACGCGAACTACAACCTTGCCATCCTCTACCTGGACGGGGACAAGCCCGGCCTGGCCGCCCAGCAGCGCCTACAGCAGGGCGTCGTCTACCTCGACGCATACCAGCAGGGGGGCGGCGACGACGTGCGGATCGCCGCCTACCGAAAGGACGCCGCCCGGGCCATCGAGCGCGAGAAGAAGCGGCTCGAGCGAGAGGAGAAGAACCGGCTGCGCCGCGAAGCCGACGCGCAGAAGAAGGCGGACGAGGCGGCGCAACCGCAGGTGGTCCCGGCGGGCGCAGCCGCTTCCCCCGTGGCCGGAAAGGGGCCGGGGACGGCGCCCGCGGGAGGCGCCCCGCCCACCAAAGCCAAGAAGAAGGGCACGGGAAAGAGCCCCTCCACAAACCCGGACGCCGCGAAGGACGCTCCCGCCGCACCGGCGGGTGCGGAAAGGAGCGACAGGTGACCGCCCGCGCTCTTCTTGTCGCCCTCTCCGTGGCCGTGCTAACCATCGGTGTGGCCTCCTCCGCCGCCGAGAAGACCGGGGCGGCGCCGCCGAAGAAGGGCCACGAGACGCGGGCGCAGGCAAAGCAGGTGACCCCGAACAAGCCGGCGCCCCGGAAGGTGCTCCGGCTCGAGGAGATGCGGGTCGAAGGCCGGATCCAGAAGCCCCAGGCGCTGTTCCTCATGCCGCGAGCGAGCGTGAGCCCCGGCGAGCCGGAGCGGACCGAGTCGTTCCTCCCGAAGACGAAGCAGGCGCTGGGAGAGGATCCTTTCTAGAGGTCAGGTCGAGGCGAGCGACGAGATGGTGGCACAGCAGGCAAAGGTCCTCCGCGTCGGCGTCATCCGCAACGGCAAGATCGTGGAGGAGCGCATCCTCCCCGGGCGCCAGGTGGTCACCATCGGCTCCGGTCAAAGGAGCACGATCGTCGTGCCGGGCTCGTCCCTGGCCGCCTCGGTTCCCCTCTTCGCCTGGCAAGGCGATCGGTGCCTGCTCGCCTTCGGCCCGGGGGTGCAAGGCCGTCTCCAGGGGGCGCAGGGGGAGGCCGACCTCTCCGCCCTCGTGGCCCAGGGGCTCGCCGCGCGCCAGGGGGCGGGCTACGTGGTCCCGGTTCGGGAGGACCAGCGCGGCAAGCTGGTCCTGGGAGAGGTCACCGTGCTCTGGCAGTTCGTCACGCCGGCCCCGGAGGCGCCCCGCCCTGCCCTCCCGGGGGTGAACAAGGGGAACCACTTCCAGAGCATGGATCGGCTGTTCGTGACCATGCTCTGCATCTCGTTCCTCCTGCACGGTGGGCTGTACGCGGCGCTGGCGGCGACCGATATCCCACAGCGCGAGGTGACCCTGGAGGAGATCCCCGACCGCTACGCCCGGGTCCTCATCCCGGAGAAGAAACCGGAACCGCCCAAGATCCCGGAGAAGCCGGTGGAGCCCGCCGCCGAGGTGAAGGTCGAGACCACCCCGGAAAAGAAGCCCGAGCCCAAGAAGGCGGAGCCGGGGCCGGAGGGGAAGGCGGCGCGCGCGGCGGCGGCGGCCCGGGCGGTGCAGTCGAAGGGGATCCTCAAGGTCCTGGGAGCCCTGGGGCCGGGGACGGGCCGGGGGGCTGTGGCCGACGTGTTCGGTTCTGCCGGCGGAGTGGGCGACGTGGCGAGTGCCCTGGCCGGTGCCGGCGGGGTGGCGGTCGCCACCGACGCCTCCGCGGTGGGGGGCCGCAAGGGCGGCGGGCAGGGCGGGACGGCCAGCATCGGGAGCCTCGCCACCGCCGGAGGCGGCGGGGGTCAGGTCAGCTACGGTACCAAGGCGGAGGTGAAGGTGTCCGGGTCGGTGGCGGCCGAGGCGGCCGAGATCGACTCGGCGGAGGTCGACCAGGCCAAGCTGGGCGCGTTCGTGCGGGCCCGCAAGGGACTCCTCACCGCCTGCTACGAGAACGCCCTCAAGAGGAATCCCTCGCTGCGCGGGCGGATCCGGATCCGCTTCACCATCCTCGAGACGGGGGGGATCCAGGACCTCTCGGTGGTCGAGAACGGCCTCGGCTCGCAGGACGTTGCGACCTGCGTGGCGAACACGATGCGCGCCTGGCGGCTCCCCTTTCGACCTTCCGGTCCGGTGACGGTCGAGTACCCGTTCTTCTTCTCGCCCGGAGGGTAGGCCGATGCGGGTGATCCCGCTGCGGGATCTGCGAGAGCTCCTCCACGGCCCCTCCTTCGCGACCTGGTGGGCGGAGTTCGGGGCCGCCCTCGCGGGGGAGCGCGAGGCGAGAAAGAGCCACGAGCGGACGACGGGCGAGTACCGGCAGGCCGACCTCGAGGCGGAAGCGTTGCAGCGCCTCGCCATCGACACGTTCTCCGCGGCCGGCCTGGCCGAGGAGGACGCGGCGCGGGTCTCGGCGGAGGCCCAGGGGCACGAGGTCAAGGCGCTCGAGCAGGTGGCGCGCTTCGAAGAGCAACGCTTCCGAACCTCGGACCTCTGGTACCGGCTCGGCGGGGCCGAGCGGAACGTGGAGCTCAGGCGGGAGGAGGTGGCCCGGGCCGCCCAGGCCTCGCAGGACGGGGACCGGGCCCGGGCCCAGTCGGAGGGGACGCTCCGGCAGGCGGAGCGCCAGCTCCGGGTGCTCCAGGACGAGTACGCCGAAGAGGATCGCAAGCGGACTCGCCTCTGGGACGAGGTCGAGGCCGCCTGGGAAAGGAGCTTCGAGCGATCGCTGCTCGCCGCCGAGCACGCCAGCCGCTCCCGTCTCATCATCCGCGAGGCCGAGCAACTCTTCCGGGGCGCCGAGGAGAAGCGGGTTCGCGCGCGGCAGCTCCGCGAGGAGGCGGAGAGGGCAGAACGCGTCCTCGCCGAGTTAGGCCGCCGTCGGGCCAGCTTGCTCGAGGCCGCCCGGGAGCGCTTCGGGTGCGCCGCCGGAGATTCCTTCCTCTACTGGCGCAACCCCGATGACCAGCGCGCCGCCTGGGCGGTGGCCCTCTACGAGGACGCCTCCGGCTGGAACCTCCCGGTCCGGCCGCTGGAGGTGTACACCGTCGGTCGCGTCCGGGGGGTGGCCTGCCTGGAGGCGGCGCGAGAGGGGCTGCGGCTCTCGGTCGACGAGGGGGACCGGCGCTTCGAGGACTACTTTCTCGGACCGCGGCACGGCGCCCGCCGCGAGGGCGAGGTCCCCCCGGAGGTCGAGGAGAAATGACCCTGTCTCCGGTGGAGGCCCTGGGCCGTTCGCCAGTCTTCGAGCTGCTCTCGCAGGCCGAGCTGGTCGCCCTCGCCAAGCTGTGCCGGCCAGTCTCCTGGCGCGAGGGGGAGGTGGTGTTTCAGGAGGGAGATCCCGGGGCGTCGCTCTTCGTCCTTTCCACCGGGGAGGTCGAGGTCCTGAACCGCCACGGCGGTGCCGACAAGGTCATCACCATCTTGTCCGCGCCAGCCGCCTTCGGGGAGATGGCCTTGGTGGACCGCGAGGCCCGCTCGGCCACGGTCCGAGCCCGGACGCCGTGCGAGGCGCTCGAGCTCACCGCCGAGGCGTTCACGGCCTTTCGCAAGCGCTCCCGCGACGGCTTCACGTTCGTGGTGATCAACGTCGCACGCATCCTGTCTTCCCGGCTCCGCGAGACCAGCCAGCGGCTCGCGGAACGCCTCTAGGCCGGCCTCGTTACCACCTCGTCGGAGAAGTAGGGCGGGAACCCAGGTAGAAAACCGCCTAGGACTCCGGGTAACCTCGTCTCGATCGTGCGAGGCCCCCCATGAACGGACTCCTCCTCGCTCTCGCGCTCGGCGCGGGGGCGCTTTCCAACTTCCCTCGCGAGGCGGGCGGCCGGATCTCGGCGTCGGCGGTGCAGGTCACGGTAGGCGGAACGCCCACCCTGGCGGTTGCGGCGGGAGATCGACTCACGAGCTTCCGGGCGGACGGCGGGTCTCCCGCGGGACTGCCGCTCATGCTCGCGGCCGCGCCCGAGGAGGTGGCGGTCGGTGCCCCTGCGGCCGCCGACATGGACGGCGGCGGGAAGCCGGCGATCGCCGTGGTCACCTCCGCCGGCCGGGTATTCCTGTGGAACGGTGGTCCGGTGGCCGGCTGGCCGGTGAAGCTGGGCGCAACGGTACGGGCGGGTGTGTCCTTCGCGGACGTGGACGGCGACGGCAAGCCCGAGCTCCTGGTGGGCGACGAGGAAGGCCGTTTGCACGCCCTGAAGAAGAACGGGACCGAGGCCCGGGGGTTTCCCGTGTCCCTGGGCGCCCCCGTGACGAGCCCGGTCGCGAGCGGCCAGTGGCCCGGCGGCCGAGTGCTGGCGGTGGGCTGCGAGGACGGCAAGGTCCATGTCCTCGACGCCAAGACCCTGCGCGAGAGGCCCGGGTTTCCCCTCGTCACCCGATATGCGGTGAGCGGGGCGCCGGTGTTCGCCGACCTGGACGACGACGGGGTGCTCGACCTCATCGTGGCGAGCCAGGACTTCGACGTCTATGCGGTGAGCGCGGCGGGAGAGCCCCTTCCCGGGTTCCCCGTCGCCGCCGGGTACCGGATCTACGAGGGCCCCGCGATCGCCGACCTGGAGGGCAACGGGAAGCTGGACGTGATCTTCGCGTCGGCGGACGGGATGGTACACGCCGTGGGCCGCGGGGGAGTGCCGGTCCCGGGTTACCCGGTCCGGGTCGGGGCCCGGGTGATGGGCGGGCCGGCGGTCGGCGACCTCGGCCGCGACGGATCCCTCGAGGTGGTGGTGGTGTCGGCCGAAGGAGCGGTGCACGCCCTCGGACGCGGGGGCAAGGAGCTCCGCGGGTTCCCGGCCGACCTGGGGGCCGAGGACGTGACGGCGAGCCCACTGCTCGCCGACCTCGCCGGGGACGGTTCGCTCTCGGTCTTCGTGGGGTTGCCGAGCGGCGACGTGCACGCTGTTCGCGCTGAGAGAGTGGGGAACGCCGTGGCCGCGGCGCCCTGGCCTGGACCGGGCCACGACTCGTCGCATTCGGGCCGCTTCGGGCCGTACCCGCCGACGTACAAGGACCTGCGGCTCGAGCCGGCTGCGCCCGGAGTGGGCGACGCCCTCCGCGCCAGCTGGCGCGGGGTCTGGCTCGACGCCCCGCCGGGCGAGGCGGTACCGGTCCCGCGCATCACCTGGTACCGAAACGGCTCGCCCGTCCACGAGCTCGACGGCAAGCGCGAGCTTCCGCCCGGCACCGCCCGCCGCGGCGAGCACTGGCGGTTCGGGCTCTCGGCCCCCGCGGGCGGAGGCCGAGCCGAGGGGGCGGCCATCTCCGGTCCCGAGATCTCGATCCGGAACACCGCGCCGGGCGCGGCGGAGGTGGCGATCGAGCCGGCCCGGCCGCTTAGGAACGTGCCGACCCGCGCCGTCGTCGCGAGGCAGGCGGTGGACCCCGACGGCGACCCCGTCAGCTACCGCTTCGAGTGGATGGTGGACGGGGTCCCCATGGGGATCACCGGTGACACCTTTCCCGGGGAGAAGCTGCGCAAGGGTGCGCTCTTGGGCGTGAGCGTGGTGGCGAGCGACGGCGAGCTTACGGGGCCGGCCACTTTGGCCCTGGCGCGCGTGGCCGATACGCCCCCCGGGCCGGTGGAGGTCGCCCTCGACCCGCCCATGCCCCGCCGCGGTGCGCCCATCACCGTGAAGCTCCTGAAGCCGGCCACGGACGCGGACGACGACCCGCTCTCCTACGAGTACCGCTGGACGGTGGACGGGACCGCACTGAACCTGCCGCTCTCCTCGGCCGGCCTACCCCAGGAGCTCTTCGCCAAGCACCAGAAGGTGAGGGTCGAGGTCGACGCCAACGACGGGGAGCTGGCCGGCCCGGTGGCGACGGCCGAGGTGACGGTGTTGAACACCCCGCCCACGGCGCCGCTCGTGAGGATCCTGCCCGAGACCCCGCGCCGGGGCGACCCGCTCCGGGCGGTGGTCGTCACGCCGGCCCAGGACGTCGACCAGGACCCGCTCACCTACCGCTTCACCTGGAAGAAGAACGGGCAGCCGTTCGACGGCGTCGCGGCCGAGGGCCGCGGGATCCCGGGCGCGGCCGTGGCCCGCGGCGACCTGTTCGAGGTCTCGGTGGTGGCGAACGACGGAGAGGTCGACGGTCCGCCGGGGACCGCCACCGTGAAGGTCGTGAACACCCCGCCCATCCCGCCGGTCATCGCCATCGAGCCCCGCCACCCCCGCGGCGGGCAGCCCTTGAAGCTCGTCGTCCTCAGGCCCTCGACCGACGCGGACGGCGACAAGGTGACCGAGACCATCGCCTGGACGCGCGACGGCAAGCCCACGGGGAGCGGCCTTCCCACCCTCCCGGCGACCGCGCTCCACAAGCACGAGCGGGTGAGGGTGACGTTCACGCCGCGGGATCCCTTCGAGGCGGGCCCCTCCACGAGCGACGAGGTGCTCGTGGAGAACGCACCTCCGGGCCCCCCCGAGATGGCCTTCGCGACCGACCGTCCCACCGTGGGCGCTCCGCTCGAGGTCCGGGTGACGAAAGCCGCGCCCGACGCCGACGGCGATCCCATCAGCTACCGCTATCGATGGCTTCGGGACGGGATTCCGGTGGCGGTGGCGGACGGGGGCGAGACCTGGCAAGGGCCGCCCTACTGGACCACGAGCGCAAAGGTCTCCGCCGCCGAGCTGATGAAGGGGCAGCACTGGGAAGTGGAGGTCCAGGCCCACGACGGGGAGGCGTACGGCCCGGTGGTCCGGGGCCGGGTCGCGATCGTGAACACCCCACCCCCCGCCCCGGTGATCAAGTTCGTCCCGGCGAGTCCCCGGCGCGTCGACGGACTCGCCATCTCCGGCCAGCAGCCGCCCGACGCGGACGGCGACAGCATCACCTACCGCTACGCGTGGACCCGCAACGGCCAGAAGGTCGACGTGCCGGCGGAGCAGGCCTTCATTCCCCGGGGGCTCCCGAGGAAGGGCGAGAAGTGGGCGGTGGAGGTGACCCCCAACGACGGCGAAGCGGACGGTCCGACGGCCCGCGTCGAGACCATCATCGCCGACACGCCGCCGGGTCCCTCCGCGGTGTCCCTCTGCGACGGGCCGGTTCCCTCCGGCACCATCCCCGAGGTGCGGATCCTCGCCCCCTCGGTCGACCCCGATGGCGACCTCGTGGTCTACCACTACGAGTGGACCCTGAACGGAAAGGTGGTCGCCGGCGCCAGGGGCCAGACGCGCTTCACCGCCCAGTCGCTCAGGAAGGGCGACGAGCTGCGAGTGGCCGTCACCCCCTTCGACGGCGAGCTCAGCGGCCCGGTGGCGAGCGCCGAATGCCACGTCGTGAACACCCCGCCCGGCCCGCCGGTTGTGGCCCTCGAGCCGGCCGATCCGACGGCGCTCACCGGCGTGCAGGTTGTCATCAAGAAGCCCTCCATCGATCGCGACGGGGACCTAGTGAGTTACCGGTACGCCTGGACCCGCGACGGCTTGCCCGCGCCGTTCGAGGCGGCGATCATCCACCCGGGGACGCTCCGCCACGGCGAGGTCTGGCGAGTCGAGGTGACGCCGTTCGACGGCGAGGAGCGTGGCGAGCTGGTGACGGCCGAGGTCACGGTCAAGAACACTCCCCCGCCTGCCCCGAGCGTGCTGGTCGTGCCCGAGGTCGCAGGCGTGGGGCAGGAGCTCACCTGCCAGGTGCAATCCCACACGAAGGACGCCGACGAGGAGCTGGTCACCATCCACCACCGTTGGCTCAAGAACGGCCAGCCGGTTGCCGTGGCAGAGGATAGCCCCGCCCTGTCGGCCGGAATCGTGCGGCGGGGAGAGCGGTGGAGGTGCGAGGCCTGGGGCAACGATGGATTCGCCGACGGCCCCCACGTGGCCGCTGAGATCACCATCCGGAACACCCCGCCGACGGCGCCGGAGGTGGTGGTGGAGCCGGAGCGGCCGCACCGGCGGGATACCCTGGCCTGCCGAATCGCCGTCCCCTCGGTGGACAAGGACGGCGATCGGGTCACCTACAGCTACTCCTGGTGGAGAAACGGCAAGCCTGCGCCGGCCGGGCCAGATCCCTCGCGGGTGGAGTCGAGCCGACTCGCGAAGAACGACCGCTGGAAGTGCACCGCCGCCCCGAGCGACGGCGCCGGGGCGGGACCGGCCGGGACCGCCGAGCGCACCATCCTCAACACTCCTCCAGGCCCGGCGCGGGTCCGCCTCTCGCCCACCACACCTCTCCCGGGCCAGCCGCTCCGTTGCGAGATCGTCGCGAAGAGCGAGGACGAGGACGGCGACCCGGTGCGCTACCGCTTCATCTGGGTGAAGAACGGAGAGGCCCAGCCCTTTGCGAGCAGCTCCCAGGAGGTTCCCGGCCGGCTCCTGAAGCCCGGCGACCGCTGGCGCTGTCGGGTCGTGCCCACGGATGGGACCGACGAGGGGCCCGAGACGGTGAGCGAGGAGGCGCTCATCCCCACGGGGCCGGAGGGGCCGGCGATGTCCGCGGAGATGTCCGCGGCGCGATGAAGGAAGAGGAAGGTTCCTGTCTTCTGACCCCATACCAGGCAGGCGAGGAAGGCTCTGCTGCGTTGACTGGCACCCCGAAACCCCTTAAGCTCAAGGGGTTTTCCCGGACGAACTGTGCTTGCGGGGAGAGCCCGATGGTGAGATATGTGCTCTGCGCGATGCTCCTCTCACCAGCGCTGGCCTTTGCGGCTCCGGCGACGCCCGCCACCAAGTCCGTTGCCCCGGCTCCCCAGGAAAAGTCGCCCGCCGCCGGGATGACCCCGGACTCCGCCTCGCAGGTCCCGGACGCCAAGAAGCTCGAGATCGCCGACCAGAACCTCAAGACCATCCGCAAGACCGTGGATAGGGTCGCCGGCCGCTCGGACGAGGCGCGCGTCGAGAGGGACATCGGCAAGCTCAACTGCCTGAACGCCCAGCTCACCCAGATGAAGGGTCTCTCCAAGGTTGCGACCCAGGCCAACGACGCCCTCGTCGACGCCATCGGCAAGAAGGACTCCGCGACGGCCAACACCCAGTTTGCGCGCGTGGTCATCGCCACCGACAAGGTGGTTCGGATGGGGGGAGAGGCGGACATCTGCCTGGGGCAGCTCGCCTACCTCGTGGACGGGCAGACCAGCGTCCAGGTCGAGCAGCCGGAGGGGCTCCCCGGGCAGGATGTCACTATTCGTGAACCATCGCCGCCGGCGCTCGTGACGCCGCCGGTGGTCCGGCCGGTGGCGGCTAGCGCCTACTACTGACGCGGTTCTTGGGACGCAGGGACGGCCGGCGAGCACAGTTCGAAGCCGGGGGCCGTCGACGGGGTTCGCCGATGACGCGGAGTGGACGGTGAAGGGGGACCGGAGGGCGAGTCACGCCTTGGCCGTGCTTTTCGCCCTGGGACTCGCCGCCTCCGCTCGGGCCGAGCCGGGGGACGGGATCCGCCTGGGCGGCAGCACGAGCCGCCTCCACCCGTACTTCGAGCTCGAGGGTCGGTACGACTCCAACATCGCCTACACCGCTCAGGGCCAGGCGACGGCGGGCTACATCCTCCACTTCCGGCCCGGTCTCACCTTCGACTCGACCAGCGACCCCGTGGCAGTGAGCCTCACGGCCGACCTGGACTGGGCCCAGTACCTGGGCCAGAACTCCGACCTCTCGCGGCTGTACGGCGGGGCCGGGCTCGGAGTGGGCCTCAACCGGCGCGGCACCGTCGGGCTCGAGCTCTCGGACAACTTCAGCCGGTCAAGCAGCACGCAGGTGTTCACCCTGGGTGGGGCGGTGATCACCAACTCCAACGTGCTGAACGTGGGGGTGCCCTGGCGCCCGGGCGGCGGCGCGCTCATCACCACCCTCTCGGGTGTGTGGGACCTCGAGACCTACGAGCCCTTCGCAACCGGCCCCCTCTGTCCCGGCACGAGCCCACAGTGCAATCCCGCAACCGTCGCCGAGCAGAACTACAGCGAGGGGAGCGCCAAGCTCGATGTGCGCTGGAAGTTCCTCCCCCGCACGGCGGCGCTGGTCCAGGGAGAGTACTGGAAGCGGTTTCCGAACTCCGACCAGGGGAGCCATGCCACGGGCGGGCGCGCCTGGGCGGGCGCGGCAGGACTCTTCACGGCCCACGTGGCCGGTACGGTCAAGGGAGGCTACGGCAAGGTATCCGACACGGGTGGCTCGGTCTCGGGCTGGCTCGCCAACCTGGAGGGCGAATGGTTGCCCCTCGAGACCTCCTCGTTGAAGCTCGGATACCTCCACGACCTGGACTCCGACCCCTCCGAGGACAGTGGCTACACCACCCATCGCGCCTACCTCGACGCGCGGACGCTTCTCTCGGCGAGGTACACCGGACTCCTCAGCGGCTCGTACGAACACCGGAACTACCCCCTCCTCTCGGACTTCTCTGCCGACCTGTTCACCATCGACGGCTCGGTGGAAGTCGAGGTGAACCGCTGGCTCCGGGCCGGTGGAGGGCTCACCTACACAAAGCGCACCTCCGCCCTGCCGCCCAGCCAGGTCAACCTGCCTGGCTACAACTACAACAAGACCGAGATCTACCTTCGGGTGCGGGCGACCTACTGAAGGCGTCGCCGGACCTCGGATCCGCCCTCGCGCCGGGGAGCGGGTCCTTGCCCTCCATCACCGGTGTTGACGGCGGCTGCCGAAGTCCGGTACCACGTCGGGCGTTCACCCCTCATGGCACGCACCTCGAGAGTTCCGCTCCTTTTCGCCGCGGCCCTCCTCTTCGGAGGCTGTGCCCATAGCGACGGGGCGAGCATGGGGGAGCCGGGCGCGGGCGAGGCGGCGCCCGATCCCCAGCCGGTGGCGTCGACCCTCGGCCCGGGCGACGTCCTTGAAGTTCGGGTCTTCCAGGAGCCGGAGCTGTCGGGGGTGTACCAGGTCGGAACCCATGGGGACGTCATCTTCCCACTCTGCCGGAGCGTGGAGGTGGGGGGGCTCACCGCGAATGGCGCCGCCGAGGCCATCCGCGACTGCCTGGCGCGCAAGTACATGCGGGACCCGCAGGTGTCCGTGCTGGTGAAGGAGTACAACTCCAAGAAGATCTTCGTCTTCGGCGAGGTGCAGAAGCCGGGGACCTTCCCCTACGAGGACGGGATGTCGGTCGTCCAGGCCGTGACCCTGGCGGGCGGCTTCACCAAGACCGCGGCCCAGAACTCCACCTCGGTCACCCGGCGGGTGGGCGGTACCGAGACCAAGACGAGGGTGAGCGTGCAGGACATCGCACTCGGGAAAGCGCCCAACTTCACGCTCGAGCCGGGCGACATCGTCTACGTCCCGGAGAGCCTGTTCTGATCGCCGGAGGCTCTTCCCCCGCCCAGCCCCGTTCCCCGTGAGCCGTCCCGGCTTCTCCCCGAACCTCCTCGCCATCGAGGCCCGCATCGAACGGTGCCGGCTCTGCCCGAGGCTCGTGGCCTGGCGGGAGGAGGTGGCCAGGGTCCGGCGCCACGCGTTCCGGGACGAGGTCTACTGGGGACGGCCGGTGCCCGGATTCGGCGATCCCCAGGCGGCCATCGTGCTCGTGGGCCTGGCGCCCGCGGCCCACGGCGCGAACCGCACCGGCCGGATGTTCACCGGCGACCGATCGGGCGACTTCCTCTACGGGGCCCTGCACCGGGCCGGCCTGGCGAGCTCCCCCATCTCCCGCTCCCGCACCGACGACCTCGCCCTGCGCGGCGCGTTCATCACCGCCGCCTGCCGCTGCGTACCCCCGGACAACAAGCCCACTCCCGCCGAGCTGGCCCGCTGCGCGCCCTACCTGGACGCGGAGCTGTCGTTGTTCGAGGGGGTGCGGGTACTCCTGGCCCTCGGCGCGATCGGCTGGAACGCGGTCCTCTCCCACCTCTCGCGGGCGGGCCGACCGATTCCGCGCCCCCGGCCACGGTTCGCCCACGGGGCGGAGTTTAGGCCTCCCTTCGGCCCGGCGGTGCTTGGCGCGTACCATCCCTCCCAACAGAATACCAACACCGGGCGGCTCACCCCGGCCATGCTCGACGCGGTGCTGCGCCGGGCGGTCGAGCTCGCCATGGCCGAGGGACGCTGACCTGGGCACAGGGTCACGGCCTCGCCCCGGGTGGGCTAGAACCAGAGGTAACGGATGGTGAAGTTCGTGACCCATTGCTCGTGCGTGGCGAGCGCCGGCGTCGTGATGCCCCCGATGTCGAAGGGGTGGCCGAAGTGGAGTCGGATGAGGATGGGCCCGAAGGCCACGTTCAACCCGAGGACTCCGGTGAGCGTGCGGGAATCCCAGGCGCTGGGCACGATCAGCGCCCCGCTTGCGTCGCGCTCGCCGGTCCAGCTGTTGAACACCCCCCCGAAGTCGAAGGCGAAGATCCCGCTGAAGTACTCGAAGAGCGGAAGGTGGAGGACGGGGTCGAGGGGGACCTGCAGCTCGGCGTTGGCCACGTAGTACTGGGTGCCGATGAGGAAGGCCTCGTCTCCCGGTCCGTAGCCGCGGAGGTTGTCGGCCGAGGTGAGCAGCCAGCTCCGCTCCCAGAGCCGGCTCACGCCCCCGGGCGAGAAGCTCGTCCCGAGCGCCAGCCGCGTCCAGAACTTCGTTCGGCCGATGATCTGCAGGTAGTTCTCCACGTCGAGACGGGCGAACCCGGAGATCGCATGGCGGCCGGGCAGCCAATCGCTGCCCAGCTCGAGGAGTAGCGAGGAGCCACTCAAGGGGCCGGCGGTGGGGTGGTAGCGGACGGAATCGAAGCCGTAGCGCACCACCGGCGAGAAGAGGAGGTTCGTCCCGCCGTTCAGGTGCCGCCACTCGTCGGTGCTGCCGTACGGGGGAACGGGAGTCTGCAGGCCGTTGCAGTCCAGCACCACCTGCCCCGAGAAGTCGGTCAGGCAGTACCGCTGCGCCGCTCCCACGGAGAGCTCCAGTTCGTACCTCTGGTAGCGGTCGAGCGGGTACCGGAGCGCCCCAGTCACCCCGAAATCGCGTTCCAGGTAGGCGAGGTTGGGGTCGAAGGAGTCGATCTGCTGCTGGACGTAGTGGTAGGCGCCCAGGACCCGGCCGACGCGCTGTGACCGGTCCTCGTACAGGAGCGCCGCCTCGGTGTAGTCGAAGCTGCCGTACACCGAGACGTCCGCGAAGAGCAGGTGGTCGCGAAGGGTGTCGGAGAACAGCACCGCGGCCCGCCCGTAGATCGTCCCGGCGGCGCCGCCTCCGTAGATGAACCCGGCGTCGGGCCGCCAGTTGCTCACGGAGTAGGGCCGGTAGAGCTGCGGCGCTCCAGGAAGGCTTGGTTCGGGGATGGGGAGGGGCTCTCCCCGGGGAGGCGTCACCTCCCGCCAGGGCTCGTCGAGCAGCGCGATGGGGTCGACCTTCACCAGGCGAAAGCGGCCGCCGTAGAAGGTGGCCGCCCAAAGGCCCCGACCACTCGCCGCCCGGGGCGAATGGAGGCCGGTGGCGAAGTCGGTGAGGCGTCGTATCCGGCCGTCCCTCAGCTGCCACAGGTCGGGCTTCCCCCCTGCGTCCGAGGTGTAGAGCACCGAGCCGTCGGGTTGCGGCGCCGGGGACCGGTCGGTGTCCGGGCCGCTGGTGAGGCGGGTGCGGGTGCCGGTGACCGGGTCGATCCGGAACAGGTTGAGCCGCCCGTGGTCGGTCGCGTCGCAAGCGTACACGATCCCCCCCTCGCCCCAGGCCAAGTCCTTCTTCGCGAAGAGATCGTCCGTGAGCCGGCGGGCCCGGGAGGGCCGATCGAGCGCGGCCACGTAGATCTCCTGCCGCCCGCCCGCGGCGACACCCACGAAGGCGATCTCCTTGTCGTCGGGCGAGATCGCCGGGTCCGCGATGGCGATGAAGCGATCGCCTTCGGGCGGGAGGACGTCCAGGGGATGGATGCCTCCCGGACGGAGGCGGGCCGGTTTCCCCTTCGCGGGAGGCGAGTGGGCGAAGGTGCCGGTGTAGAGCCGGTCGCCGATCCCGTCCTGGGCGGAGAAGGCCAGGACGCCGTGGCCCACCGCCAAAACGCCATAGTCCACCGGGTGGAAGGACTCCATCCCCGGCCGGTCGTCGGAGGCGATCGTCTCGGCCGACTCGGGGGAGCGCGGGTCGACGAGCACCAGACGGGCCCGGCCCCTCTCGCGGTCGATGCCCCGGTACAGCACCACCTCTCCGCCGGGCGAAGAGGTGAATGCCTCGGGCTCGAAGGGGAGCCTCCTCACCTCGTGGACGTCCGAAAGATCGAGGTGGCCTTTCAGGTAGGCGCCGTAGTAGCGGCGTTTGAGCCAGGCGTGCCAGCGCGCGTCGACCTCTTCGATGGGCTCGTCGAGCACGCGCCGGACCAATCCGGCGAACCCGCGCTCCTCTCCCGGGCCTCCCCTCACCCCCGCTTCCTCGATGAGGGACTGGATCGACTCGGGCCCGTACTGTTCCGACAGGAACGCGACGCGCG
Organism: Anaeromyxobacter sp.; assembly: GCA_035686075.1. Classification (GTDB taxonomy): domain Bacteria; phylum Myxococcota; class Myxococcia; order Myxococcales; family Anaeromyxobacteraceae; genus Anaeromyxobacter. The sequence goes on along the minus strand of DASRZU010000034.1, from coordinate 8,230 downwards.
CCTGGCCGAGCTTGTAGGTGGGGATGTAGCCGCGGAACCGGTCGTCGCCGAAGGAGAGGATCTGGTATCGATGCTCCGGGTCCGGGTTCCACAGGAGATCGCGAAGGAACAGGTCGGTGTCGACGTCGATTCCCCCCTTCGAGTAGAACTCCGCGATCCCCTCGATGAACCAGAGCGGGAAGATCTCGATGGCCGACTGGCCGTCCGGGCCCGCCAGGTCCAGCATCTTCTGGATATGGAACTGATGGACCATCTCGTGGGTGGAGACCTCGATGAACCGCGAGTGATCGCCGAAGTAGGGGACCGTCATCTTGAGGTCCTCGGGCGAGGTCACGCCCAGCACCGACTCGGTCACCTGGAAGACGTTCTGCGTCTGGAACTCGCGCTGGGTGGCGTAGAGGATGTAGGGGATCCTCCGCGTCGGGTTGTAGTGGAAGACCTCCACGAGGCGCGCGTAGGCGCTCCGGATGGCGGGGAGGGCACGCCGAGCCTGCGCCTCTTCGCTGGCGTAGTAGTAGAGCCGGATCCCACCCGGGCCGCCGCCCATGGGGTCCACGTCGACGTACCGCCAGGCGAACCCGTACCAGGCCACCTGGTTCTGTCCCGGCCTCTCCGGGTACACGAACACCTGCTGGAGGTCGAGATCCTCGGGGTGGGCCAAGGTGGCGGCGCGATCGCGCTCTTGCGCCTCTTCCCGGAGGTGCTCCATGGCGGACAGGCTGTCGCCGAGCGATGGGATCCGAAGGGCGAATCCCTGAGCTCCGGCTGCGAGCGGAAGCGCAGCCAGGGTCAGGGGGAGCCATCTCACGCGACTAGCTTACGCAGGGTCCCCGCCACCGACGAGCGGGAAACCAGCATCGTCGGGGCTAGCGAGGACGGCGCACCGGCCATCGGCGCCCATTCACGAGGAGTGTGTACGACCCGGACCCGGGCGGGTCCTCCTCCAGGCGGGCGCCCAGCGCCAGCTGGCCGGCGCGGGTGAACTGTGCTTCACGGTCCCCCTTGACGACGCACCGGAGCACACCGTCGTCGCCGAGCCGCAGGGACGCTGGATCGAGGGGTTCTAACGTCCCGTCCGAGAGGAAGAGCCGCGGGACGATGCCCCGGGGCGTCTCCTCCACGGCGAGGACCGCGTAGGGCGCGGCCTCGAGGGCCACGTAGGCGCACTCGCGCCCGATCGAGACGGAATAACGCCCGTCGGGCTCGCGGCGGAAGGTTCGACGAAGAACCTCGAGCGTGCGGGCATGGGTGATGGGCTCGCCCCGGTGAAGAAAACGCCCCTCGGCGTCGAGCGAGATCCCGCTGCCCTCGCGCGGCCGACGAGAAGCCTCCTCGGGCGGTGGTCGCGACACGGCCCGATCATAGGCCGCGGGCGTCCGGCGCGCCGTCGGTGAGGCACTTGCGCGCCAACGCGAGGGTGGTAACAAGAGCCGGCGCATGACCGACCGGATCGAGCCCCAGGTGCGCATCCGTTGCCCGCCGGAGAGGGAGGCCCGCTGCCTGGAGGCCCTGGCCCGAGCCGGGTACCGGGGGGAGCGGTCCCTCAACTGGGTGGTGGTCCGTGACGCGGCGCCAGACGCGGTGAACGAGTGCTTGGCCGCGGGCGGGGCGGAGGTTCGGGTGGCCGCGAGGGAGCGGCTGGGTCAGCTCGTGGGCTGGCTCTTGGACCGGGGGGGTCGGCTGGAGGGGAAGGGCGTGAACGTGGAAGCGCTTGTCTCGCGCGTCGTGGAGGAGGCGGGCCTCGGCGGACGCTACCGCCCGCGGCCCAGGGCCGAGCTCCTCGAGGCGGCGGCGGCGGAATACGAGCGTCTCCTCGCCACCGGGGCGGCGATGCTTCGCTGGGACGACTTCGTCGAGAGGTTCTGCGAGACCAGGGAGGGCTGACCCCGGCCTTCCTGGAAGCGGTCAGCGCATCGCGAGCCGCAGGAGGTTCAACGCCTCGAAGGCGGCCTGGCGCCGAATGCGGGCCCGGTCTCCCCGGTAGAGGCGGGCGACGGCCTCGGTGCGCGCCGGGCCGGCCAGGGCGACGTGGACCGTGCCCACCGGCTTCTCCGGCGTGCCGCCCGAGGGGCCCGCGATGCCGGTGATGCCCACGCCCCAGGTCGCCCCACCAGCCCGGCGCGCCCCCTCGGCCATGGCCCGGGCCACCTCTTCCGACACCGCGCCGTGGTGGGCGAGGAGGGCGCGATCCACCCCCAGGATCCGCTCTTTCATCGCGTCGGCGTATGCCACCACTCCCAGGTCCAGCACCGCCGAGGCACCCGGGACGTCGGTGAGGAGCTCGGCGAGCAGGCCACCGGTACAGCTCTCGGCCAGCGCCACCCGCTCGCCGCGGGCCGCGAGCCGGGCCACCACCAGCTCCGCGAGCTCGTCCTTTCCCTCGCCGAAGACCTGGTCGCCGAAAATCGTCCGCACCCGGGCCCGGATCCGCTCGGCCCGGGCGGGCGCGTCCGCGCCCGAAACCGTCCACTTGACGTGAACCTCCGGCCAGTGGGCTCGGTACCCGAACCGGACCCCGGCGCTGTCCGGGTCATCCATCACGGGGCGCATCCGGTGGTCGGCGTGGGACTCGGGGACGCCGAAGAGCTTGAGCAGCCCGGACGCCGGGACCTCTCCCAGCCCTTGGGCGACGCGCGGCAGCAACCACTCGTCGCAGAGCCCCTTGAACTCCGATGGGACGCCGGGCAGACAGGTGAGCTCGGCCCGGCCGGCGCGGACCGAGAACCCGGGCGCAGTGCCGAAGCGATTGGGGATGATCGTGGCGCCCCTCGGGAACCGGGCCTGCTTCTCGTTGTTGGGCGTCAGGGTCCGGCCGAACCGCCGGAACCGCTCCTCGATGGCCTCCAGGGAGGGCCGGTGCAGCTCCAGGGGCACGCCCAGAAACGCCGCCACCGATTCGCTCGTGAGGTCGTCCTCGGTCGGCCCCATCCCCCCGCTCATCACGACCAGGTCGGCGCGTCCCGTGGTCTCGCGGAGGGCCAGGAGGAGGTCCGAGCGGTCGTCCCCCACGAGCGTCTTTCGCCGGACCATGAGCCCGAGCTCCCAGAACCGATCCATGAGCCAGGGGGAGTTCGTGTCCACGAGCTGCCCGGTCAAGAGCTCGTCGCCCGTGGCCAGAATCTCGAGGCGGAGATCGCTCACTCGGGTCCTCCCTCAGCCGAAGAGGCCCGCGCAGAACCAGGGGCCACCGCCACAGCCGAGCCCGGCCGCGAGGGCGCGAGAGAGAACCCGCAGCGCCACCCAGGCGAAGACGGCGGCGACGACGTCGTCGAGCATGACCCCGAGCCCAGACTCGATCCGATCAAGAGCCGACACCGGCCAGGGCTTCCAGATGTCGAAGAGCCTGAAGAAGGCCGCTCCCAGAAGCGCGGCCGGCCAGGAAAACGGGACGAGCGCCACCGCGATGAGGTAGCCCACCACCTCGTCGATTACGATGCGCGAGGCGTCGATGACACCCCAGTGGCGGCCGGCTCGGGCCGCGGCCACGGCCCCGAGCACGAAGAGGAGCGCGGTCGCGCCGAGGTACGCGGGCCAGCCCAGCCTCGAGAGCCCAAAGGCGAGGGGGATCGCCGCCAGCGTTCCCGCGGTCCCGGGCGCCACGGGTGAGAAGCCGCAAGGCCCGAACGCCGCGAGGAGCACCCAGGCGCCAGGTCGGCCGCGACCGGTGGCGGGGCGAGGGTCGCGGGAAACGCAGCGGCCGACGGAGCCTACCTCCGGCCGCGGTGGCGAGGCGACGGGTCCGGGCTCGGTCACGCCCTAGATGTACTCGTCCTGCTCCTGCTTGTCGCCCTCGACGTCCTCCGGATCCGGCTCGAGGGCCTCGTCCTCCTCGAGTTCGGCGCGGAGCGCGGGCGGCAGCCGGGTGCGATCGAGCGTTCGCGCCTTCTCGAACACCGACTCCGCGATGCCCAGGGCCAGGTAGGCCCCCATGTAGACGACGAGCACGAAGCTCGCGCGGGTGGCGAGACCTACCGCCAGGCCCACCGCCACGAGGACAAGGAAGACCGTGAGGCTCTTCCGGGACAGGTGGACGTCCTTGAAGGTCCGATACCGGACCGTCGAGACCATGAGGAACGAGAGCAGGAGGACCACGCCTGCCACCGGCACGCGGGTGGCGGCGTCGGTGGCCGCCCCGAACTCCTTGTAGTGAGCGATGACGAGGGCGGTGATGGCTCCGGCGGCGAGGGGGATGGGGAGGCCGATGAAAAACCGGGTGGAGCTCCGGTCCCCGCGAGCGGCGAGGACGTTGAAGCGGGCGAGCCGCAGCGCCCCGCAGGCCGCGAAGGCGAAGGAGAAGAAGAGCCCAAAGAAACCGAGCGGCGCGAGCGCCCACTTGTAGACGAGCAAGGCCGGCGCTGCGCCGAACGAGATGACGTCGGCCAGGCTGTCGAGCTGCATGCCGAAGGCAGACTGCGTCTTGGTCATGCGGGCGACCCGCCCGTCGAAGGCGTCGAAGAACATGGCGAAGAAAATCGCCAGCGCAGCCTGGTACAGCTGGACGGGGGCGGGGTCCCCGGCGCACAGGGTCAGGGCGTAGAACCCGAGGAAGATGGAGCTGACCGTGAAGAGGTTCGGCAGGACGAACATCGCCTTGCGCAGGTTGAGCTGCACCTCGAACCTCCTCGGGAATGCCGCCACGCCCTGCGGCTCACCGCCTGCACGCCGACCCGCCGGCGGCCGCCTCTCGCTACGCGATTGGCACGCTCGCGACGTGAGGCTGTCACGGTCATCTGGGTTTGTCGAGTGAAACTCCAGACGGTTGGCACGGCTCGCGCGCGGTTTCTCCTACCCCAAGGTGTACCCTCGCCCCAGAGGCACACTCCACCCAAAGGATCGGGTCGACGAGCCAGTGGTTCATCGTCGCCATGACCTCGGCACCGCTCGCCGCCACCACCGCCGGACCGTGCTTCGTGCAGCGGCTTCCGTCCACCCGAGCGCGTACCCGGTCGAGGAACACGAGGCAACCCGCCTCGCCTCCCGTGGCGTCGACGCCCATTAGCTCGAGCGTCCCGCCTAGCGATTCCACCGCCGCCCCCCCACAACGGGTGAGGACGGCAGACTCGAGGCGGAGAGTGCCCCGCCTCACTTGCACACAGTCGCCCAGGATACCACCCTCCGCCTCACTGGCCCCGGAGACGTCGAGCGCCCTCGCCTCGACGCGGCCGCTCCCCGCAACCGATAGACCGGCGGGACCGGGCGACCGGATGACGACGTCATCGAGCGAGGCCGAGCCGCCGGATACGGTGATCCCGGCCTCGGTCGATGGTCCCTCGATCGCCACGCGGACGAGCTCGGATCGTCCACCGAGCTGGGCGATGCCTGCATGGCCTCCCCGAGCGCGCGAGCCCGAGAGCGCCACCGAGCCATTCCGCAAGAGGAGCCCGTAACCACCGGAGAGATCTGCGTCCCGAGCCGTGAAGCGGCCGCCCTGAACGAAGACACCCACCGCGCCTCCCACCATCGCCACCCCCTCGGCCGACACCTCGCCACCGAGCACCTTCAGCGCGGCTCTTGGCCCGCTCGCCACTATGGTGAGGCCCGATAAGCTCACCTGGCCGTTCTCGATGACGAGGCCGTCTTCGCCCTCGGGCGCAACCACCGTTGTGACGCCCGACCCTGCACCGACGATCCTGAGGGGCGTCGAGACCCGGCCGAGCGAGCCCGTGTAAGGTCCGGCGGCCAACTGGATCACGTCCCCCGGTCGAGAGCTCTCCAGGGCCCTGGTCAGGTCGGTCCCCGGTGCGACCTCGACGGTGGCGCCCAGGAACGCGGGCAGGAGGAGGGAGATGGCCGGGGTCACCTCGGTCCTCCAGAGGAGGCCACCCCCGGAGGGGTCGGGATGCCCGCCACCCGGTCTGTGGACAGCAGTTCCAGGGGGTCGCTCGCCAGCCCGCCCTTCCAGACCTCGAAGTGCAGGTGAGGGCCGGTGGCGCGGCCCGTCTGGCCGACCAGACCCAGAGGCTGCCCCGCCTCTACCGCGTCGCCTGGGGCACACAGGATCTCGGAGAGGTGGCCGTAGCGCGTCGTAAGGTCCCCCGGGTGCCGCACCTCGACCATGAGGCCATAACCGCCGGCCGGACCAGCCCGCACGACCCACCCGCGCGCGGACGCCTCGACCACCGCCCCCTGCTCCGCGACGAGGTCCAGGCCTAGGTGCATCCTCCGGGACCCGTCGATCGGGTCGATGCGGACGCCGAACGGGGACGAGATACCGGCCTTCTCCACCGGCCATCGCAAAGGGGCTGCTAGTAGGGTGGGCCGCGCCTCGAGGGCCATTCCGATGGCCCGCTCCGTCTCGATGCGGGTCGACAACCGGCCTGCGCGCGATTGGACGAGAGAGAGAAGGTCGGCGGGCGGCTCACCGTACCGGCGCTGGTCGTAGTCCCACTCGGCTTCGACCGTGACCCGTGCGCGGACAAGCTCGAGGAGGGGAGTCTGCGGGAGCGGCCGCAGGAGGTACCGGTCGAGGTCCGCGGCGAGCCCCCGCCAGGCCTCGACGGCGTCGGGCGGGAACCCGCCGCCCTGCTCGTGGCGTCCCCGGCGCCAGCGAGCCTCGGTAGCGAACCGAAGGAGGGTGGGGTCGATGAGCGGGCCCTGCGGCGCCTCGGTGGCGACGGCCGCGGGCGCCGGATCGTGCACCGGCGGCGTCGCCTCGGCCTCGTCGGGCTCGGAGGAGAGGATGCCGGCCTCCGCGAAGGTCATCTTCATCGCCGGTGCAGCGCAGCCTGCAGTGGAGAAGAGAGCGAGCGCGATGGCGGCAAGCCAACTCTTCACCGTTGGTCGAAGGCAAGGCATGGAAACCACGGCGAGCGGACAAAGACTCGGCCTGCGGTGATGGTACCAGTGCGGGCAAGGATTCCGCCTGGTGAGGGCAGGTGGGTGCCCCCTGCTCGGTGCGCTCCGGTGATAGCATCGCCCCCACGTGTCCAGGCTCCGCCCCAGACGGCCGGGGGTCACGAGATCCCCCCCTTCCCGCCGGTCCGGAAGAGGGCGCCTTCCGCGCGAAAGGGCCCGCGCCGCCGAGGTGATCGACCGGCTGGAGCAGGCCATGCCCGACGTCCGGATCGCCCTCGAGTTCGGGACCGACGTCGAGCTCCTCGTCTCGGTCGTGCTCTCTGCGCAGTCGACCGATGTGGGCGTGAACAAGGTCACGCCGGCCCTCTTCGCCGCCTTCCCGGACGCGGCTGCCTACGCGGCAGCGGAGCCGGAGGCGCTCTGGCCCTACATCCGGAGCCTGGGGCTGTTCCGGACCAAGGCCAGGGCCATCGTGGCGGCGATGCAGACCATCGTCCAGGACCACGCCGGCCGGGTTCCGCGCGACCGCGAGGCGCTGGAGCGGCTCCCCGGGGTGGGCCGCAAGACGGCAGGCGTGGTTCTCCTACACCTCGGGGCGGCTCAGGCATTTCCCGTGGACACGCACGTTGGGCGGGTCTCGCGCCGTCTGGGCTTCACCCGCCACGAGGCGCCGGACCGGGTGGAGGAGGACCTCATGGCCCTCGTCCCCGGGGAGCGGTGGGGGCGGGGACACCAGCTCATGGTCTGGCACGGGCGGCGGACTTGCACCGCCCGGGCCCCCGCTTGCTCGCGCTGCGCGGTCGAGGACCTGTGCCCCAAGCGCGGCGTGCCCCGAGAGCTGCGCCGCTGACCGGGCGGGGTATCCCGGTCCGACCCATTGCCGGCTGCCCACCCGCGTGCTAGACCCATTCGGCCGGAGTCGTCCGGGCGAACGCGTCGGTCCGGAAGGACGGGACCGCCGAGGAAAGTCCGAGCACCACAGGACAGCGTGCCGGCTAACGGCCGGTCGGGGTGACCCACAGGAAAGTGCCACAGAGAACAGACCGCCGAACGGCGCCGGAAGAGGCGCGCGTGGCAAGGGTGAAACGGTGCGGTAAGAGCGCACCGCGCTCCGGGTGACCGGGGTGGCACGGCAAACCCCACGCGGTGCAAGAGCGAACAAGGAGGCGTTCCTCCCGCGCGAGCGGGCGGACGAGGCTGGTCCGGCCCCATTGCCTCCGGGTGAGCTCGCTGGAGGCGCGCGGCAACGCGCGCCCGAGAGGAATGTTCGCCGCCGCCGGTTTTCGGCGGAACAGAACTCGGCTTACAGGACGACTCCGGTTTTTGGGTGTTATTCTGGTTAGTTATAGATTGGCCATAGGGCGTTTCGCCTCACCCCACGGTGGACCGAGGAGGTTCCGGAAAAGCCCCGCTTCCAACAGCACGGAGCGCTGCT
>DASRZU010000033.1:0-83689 GCA_035686075.1 Anaeromyxobacter sp. | reverse complement strand
CGGTCATGAGGCTTCGGCGGCTGCCACCTTGGGAGTCGTGGAGCGAGATCCGGCGGGCGGGTGAGCCCCGCCCTTTGCGCCGCGGAGGTGGGCAGAGGCGAGAGTTCGGCTCCGACATCTTTTGCGCGCTGGGCTCTTCGGGGTCGACGGCTGTATACCGGAGGCGTGCAGCGCGGCCCAAGAAGACGCGGGGGTAGTCGGCCTTGGGGTGTAGGCCCCATCGCCCTCATCGCCTTCCCTGACTCCCAGAGGCTGCCTTCCTCCCGGCCGGGAGGCGGACCGGGGATGCTCCTCGATTGGGAGGAGCAGAAGACCCGTGATCCGGGGACCCTAGGGGCCCAGGGACGGTCGACCGCGAGGGGAGCGCCTCGGCCTCGAGCCGCTCGGGGGTGAGCCGATGCCTCTTGAAACCTCTCCAGGAGTCCTCTCCCACCTACCCCAGGCCAAGGCGACGACCGCCCGGGTGGCGGCCCTGGCCTTCCTCGTCCTCGTCGGGTTGCGTCTCGTCTACTGGCTGGTCGCTCCTCCGAACTCGGACGAGGCCTACTATTGGCTGTGGGGACTCCGCCCGGCCCTTTCCTACTTCGACCACCCGCCACTTCACGCCTGGATCCAGGGGCTCGTCCACGCGGTCCTGGGCCAGTCGCGCTTCGCCCTACGCCTCGCTCCCGCGGCGACGACCGCCGGCACCGTGTGGCTCGTGGCGAGGATGGCGATGCGGAGCGCCGGGGAAACGCGTCCCCCGATCGTCCTCTCGGGGGCGGTGATCTTGGCCTCGCCGCTCTTCCTCATGCTCACCTCCTTCGCCTGGCACGACCACCTGCTCATCTTCCTCGTACTCCTTTCGGCAAGCCTCTTTTCCGACGTTCTCGCCGACGTGGCCGCGGGGCAAGAGGGGTCCACCGCGAAGCTCCTCGGCGCGGGCGCCACGCTCGGGCTCGCAGCCCTGGCCAAGTACAGCGCGGTGTTCTTGGCCGTGGGCGTGGCGGCGACGGTGCTTTCGCATCCCCGCCTCCGCCCGATGCTGCTCCAGGGGAGGCTTTGGGGAGCGGTGATCCTCTGCCTCGCGGTGATGAGCCCGACCCTCATCTGGAACGCGAGGCACGGGTTCGCCTCCTACCGTTTCCACCTTGCCGATCACATCGCCCGGGAGCTCAAGTTTCACCCCATCGGCCTCGTGCACTTCCTCGGCCCGACGATCCTCTTCCTCTCGCCCGTCCTGTGCTTCGCCTTTCTCGCCGTCGTACGCCGCGGCGCCCCCGGGCCGACCCCCTATGGCTCGATCCTGGCCCGGCTGGGCGTCGCGGTCTTCGCCGCCTCGTCGGCCACGTTCCTCGCCATGTCATTCGTGGTCTGGACGCTGTACTACTGGAACCTGGTCGCCTACCTCCTGCTCCTCCCGCCCGCGGTCGGGTGGTTCTCGGAGCATCCCCGGGCGCTGCGATGGCACCTGGGCATCGGAGTCTTCCTGGCCGCCGCAATGGTGTTCCACGGCGCCGTCGTCCCCTTGTCGGCGCTCATCCCCGGCGTGGCCGACGACGACACCTTCGAGGTCTACGGCTGGGAGGGCATCGTGGCGGCCATCCGGGAGGAACAGCGGCCAGGAGAGAAGCTGCTCGCGGACGACTACCGACCCGCCGCCCACCTCGATTTTACCCTCGGTGGGCTAGACACCGTGGTAATCGCCGACCGACCGTCGCAGTTCGATTTCTGGCCGGAGCCGGCGCTGCGGCAGGGGGATTCGGCGATCATGCTCACCGACGCCCGGGAGCCGCCGAAGAAGAAGCTCATGAGTCGCTTCCAGCGGTTCACGCACCTCCGCGCCGTTCCCGTGAGCCGGCTCGGCGTGTACCTCAAGGACTACCAGTTGTGGCGCGGGGAAGGGTTCCTGGAGCCAACCGAGAGCCCGGGGTCGTGAGCGTTCCCATTCCCGGTGATCCGCTGCCCCTGACGGCGCCCGAAGTCTGGAGCCCTCCCGAGCAATCCGGTTCGCGGGCGGCAGTCGGGCGCAGGCCGAGGACATGAAGGGCGCTCGCTATTCGGGCCACTATCCCCGGCCTAGCCGAGGCGTCGGCGGCGTAGACCCAACGGGGCCGATGGCCCGGAACCCCCGTCTCTCCACTCGGATGGGCCCAACCGGCAGGTTCGGGAGGATCGCCAGAGCTCCTCGACTCCCTTCCCACCCCTCCCCTTACCGAGAGCCCTCGTGCCGTTGGACAAGCGCCTCCAGGTACCGGGAGCGCACCTGCTCTCTCGCGGCGAGGCGCTTCACCGGGGGGAGCCTCAGGATCGCTCCGAAGAAGGCCGCCAGGGCCCGGTGGCTCCACAAGAGCCGGTTGTCGAACACGACGTCCTGCAGCTTCCCGCGCTCGAGCGCCATGAGAACGGTGCGGTGCGCTCCGTTCAGCGGAGTGAGGCGGCGCGGCCCGCGCTCCTCGAGCTTCAGGGCTCCGCTCCGGCAGGTGGGCACGCACACCCCACACCCCAGGCAGCGATCGAGGTCGAGCCGGGCCACGGTGCGCTTCGGCTGGCGAGGGTCGTTGGCCGAGACCGCCGAGAGCGCCTCCACCGGGCAGGCCCGCAAGCACTTCTCGCACCCGTTGCAGCGATCGGCCGCGATGGCGGGGAGGAAGTGGGTGGTGTGGATGGGATGGGCCGAGGCGAAGCGCCGTGCGGCGATCATCGCCTCGCAGCAGCAGCCGCAGCAGTTGCAGACGAAGTTCACGCCGTCCCGGACGTTCTCGCCGAATTGCACCAGGCCGTGCTCGTGGGCCTCGTGGAGGAGCTCCAGCCCCTCGGCGACCGCGACCGCTCGCGCCTGTCCGTGGCGGACGAGAGAGTCGGCCGTGGTGTTGAAGGTCATGCAGATGTCCTTCGGGGCCTGGCAGGCTCGCCCCAGGTGCTCCATCTTGTGGCGGCAGTAGCAGAGGCTCACCCCCCGGTGGCTGGCGGTGCGGATCACCTCGCTCGCCCGCTCGAAGTCGAGGACGTGGAGCGCGTTCTCCTCGCTCAGGGCCGGCTCGTGCACGAAGGCCCGGCCGAGCTGAGTCTCTCCCCCCGAGAACAGCGCCCGGACGAAGTCCTCCTCCACGTTCAGGTACTGGTAGAAGAGCTCGGCGAGCGCCTTCTGATCGACGTCGCTCCGGACGCGCATCATCGAGAACTCGAAGAAGCCCGCCATGGGTGGCGGCAGGGCGTACTCGGTGGTGCCATCCCGCCCTTGCCAGTCCACGAGCAGGGCGCGCGACGAAAGCTCGTCGAGGGTCTTGCGGGCCTCCGCCTCGCTCACCTTCCAGATCTCCGCCGCCTTGCCCGCGGTGAAAGGTCTGATGGGCAAGAGCGCCACGAGCCCCGCCTCCCGCTCGCTGAAGAGGATCCTGAGGATCTTGAAGAGGCTCTCGGCCGGGGGCGCCCCCTGGGGCAGCCGGTTGAGCCGCTCGGTGAGGCGGTCGTAGACGGAGGTGGACGAGTGATGGTGGGCCATGCGCGCTCCTAGCGACGGCCGAGCCTACCCCCTCGGCGCGGCGGCTTGCGAGCGCGGGCTCGCTTCTTCTCGGGGAATCGATCGTTCACCCGTCCTTTTCCCCACCCCGTCCACCCGGGGGAAGGCGAGCTCGGGAAACGCCGGGAGGTCTTTCCTTGGCGTGGGTCCTTTGTCGGTCAACCGCCATCGACCTCCAACACCGTCTGCCTGGAGGAGGTCTCCCCGCGGTTTTCCTTGGCGCTGGCACCTCGGACCGGGCCCTCGTCTCTCGGACCTGGCCGAGAGGGGTAGCACCGGCTATCGTGGCGAAACTCGGAGAAACCCATGACCCCTCGCGAACGTGTTCTCGCCGCGATCGCTCACCGCGAACCGGATCGGGTCCCCGTCGACCTCGGCTCCACCGGCAGCACCGGAATCTCCGCGATCGCCTACGCGCGGGTCCGGAACCGGCTCGGCATCCGCGAAGGCCAGGTCGACGTGTACGACGTGGTCCAGCAAGTGGCCCAGCCGGAGGACTGGGCCCTCGACCGGTTCGGCGTCGATGTGATCGATCTGGGACGCGCGTTCAACGCGAGCGCCGCCGACTGGCGAGAGGGCGTCCTTCCCTCCGGTGCCCCTGCCCGCTACCCGGCCTGGTTCCATCCCCTGGCCGCCCCGGACGGCTCCTCGGACGTGTTCCACCGCGATGGGACCCCCATCGCTCGCATGCCGGCGAGGGGCACCTTCTTCGACCAGACCTGCTTCCCCTACCTGAGCGGCTGGCCCGTTGGCTGGTCGGGCCTCAACGAGGCCATGGGCAAGGTGCTCTGGGCGGCTCTCCCGCTCTCGCCCTGGGACAAGGCCTCCCTGCCGGACTTCTGGACCCATCTGCGGGAACGCGCGCTTCTCCTCCGCAAGGAGAGCCCCCGCGCCATCATGGTGAGCGTCGGCTGCAACCTGTTCGAGTGGGGCACCTGGCTCCGCCGTCTCGACAACTTCCTCGTGGACATCCTGGTCGAGCCGGCGAGGGTGGAGAGCCTCCTCGACGCCCTCCTCGAACGACACCTCGCCTTCCTCGCCCAGGTCTGCGAGTACCTCGGGGACGTGGTCGACATCGTCCGGTTCTGCGACGACCTCGGGACCGATCAGGGGCCGTTCATGGATCCGGACGTCTACCGCCGGGTGTTCAAGCCTCGGCACCGGAAGCTGTTCGAGTACGCCCACGCCCACTCGAGCATGCACACCTTCATCCACTCCTGCGGCTCCATCGACCAGGTCCTGCCCGACCTCATCGACGCCGGGATCGAGATCGTGAACCCGGTCCAGACCAACTGCCGCGGGATGGAACCCGAGAGGCTCAAGCGCGAGTTCGGGCGGGACGTAGCCTTCTGGGGCGGGGGGGTCGACACGCGTTTCGTCCTCAACACCGGGACCCCGGCCGACGTGCGGCGCCAGGTGCTGGACCGACTGGAGATCTTCTCCCGGGGAGGAGGATACGTGTTCAACGCCATCCACAACATCCTCCCCGACGTCCCCCCCGAGAACGTGGTGGCACTCTTCGAGGCCGTAGCCGAGTTCAACGGGAGTTCGCCCCCCGGGGCCTCGTTCGGGCGGTGAGCGCGGCGGGGGCGGGACGGCCCGCCGCGTCAGGGCCCTGCCGCCGGCACCCACCCGACCTCGCGGGCGGTCTCCCTTCCCACCCCGATCTCCTCGGCGCTCTCCGGCAGCCGGCCCCTCCCCGGGGCGAGCGGGACCTCGCCCACCATGATCTCCGCCCGCTCCTGGGGATAGGGAGGAACGCGGTCGGGCTGGTACAGGCCGGCCGGAGGTACCGCGTGTCCAGCCGCGTCGTACTTGTCCGTGGCTCCCACCGCGTGAAGAGCCTCGTGGGCGACGGCGGTCGCGGCGAGGAGCCCGTCCCTGCCGAGTGCCGCGTGGACCACCCCGACCTCGCCGCCCGCCTCCGCTACCCCCTCGGCGAAGCTCCCCTCCACCCGCGGCTCGAGGACGAGATAGATGCGGATGTCGAAGGCACGCGGGTCCGGCTCCGGCGCGATCTCCCGAACCGCACGTTCCGCGCGCCACAGCGAGACTTCGTAGCCCAGCCGTTCGAAGAAGGAGGCTCCGGGTGGAATCACCGGGGGGAGGCGTTCGAGCTCGACGGGTCCCACCACCTCGAAGCGGAACGGCTCGGGCCCCGGGCACAACGCCGCCCGATCCTCGGCGAGCCGCGCGCCCAGCCGCCCGAGGCTCAGGCGCAGCTGCGCCATCGAGGCCGGCTGGGCCGCACCTAGGACGTAGACGATGACACCGAGGGTGCGGCCCCACTCCCTTCGCTCGCCGCGAATGCGCAGGCGAGAGTAAGCCCAGGAGGCGGTCGCGGCCAAGGCGAGGAGAAGAACGGCCACCCGGGCACTCGAGGAGCGCACGCGGGCTAGGCTAGCACCTGTCCCCGAACAAAGACCCGGCCCACCCTTGTCCTTGCGCGCATATCCGGGAGGTGAGGTTCTCCCCCGGGGCGCACTCGTGCCACCATTCGTTCCGAAGCTCTCCGCGGGACGGCGGAGGGGGAACGCCCGGTGGCGCTCGGAGGCTCTAGCGGAAGGAAGTCATCGCGCTCTATGCGCTGGCTCGCCCTCCTCCGCGGGGCGGCGGCGATTGGTCCGTTTCTCGCCGCACCCGCTCCCGTTCGCCCCGAGGTGCCCCCGGAGCCCCTCCCCTGGCAGGACGCCGCGCCGCTGGCGATCCCCTTCCTCCAGCTCCCCTTCGAGGCGCCGGCGACCCTGGCGTCCGGGCGGGTGCAGGTCGAGCTCCGGACCATCTACGCGAACAACATCGCCTCGGTCCAGAGCTCCGAGCTAGAGGTCGAGTATCACATGGAGACGGCCCAGCCTTCCGCGATCGTGAGGTACGGCCTCACCGATCGCCTCGAGCTCCACCTCGAGGCGGCTGCGGTCCTGGAGGAGATGGCCTTCTTCGATCCGGCCATCAAGACGGTCGAGTCCTGGCTCGGGACCCTGAACAAGCTCCGCCGCGTCCCGCTGTCGCGCGAGCCCTCCTTCCGCCTCGCCCGGCCCGGCGGCGGTCCCGCAGTGACCTTCGACTCGCCCGGCGCGCGGCTCGGCGATATTTGGCTCGGAGCGAAGGGGCTGCTCCTCGGGCTCCCCGGGCGCGGGCCCACCCTTTCCGTGCGCGCGGCCGTGAAACTGCCCGTGGGCCAGTTCCCCTACGGAAGCGGGGTCTTGGAGGGAGGCCTGGGCCTGCTCTTCGCCTACGATTTCCCCCGGACGCACGCCTTTGCCGTGGCCGACCTCATGGTCCCCGACGGCCCGGTCTCTGCGGTTCAGCTCGAGACGCGGCCCCACCCCACCTTTCAGGCGGCCGTCGGCCAGGAACTCGGGTCGAGGGTCTTGCTCCTCCTGCAGGGCAGCACCCACGGCTCCGCGCTCCGCTACGTGGATACGAGCGAGGTGGACGGATGGACGTTCTACGTCGTGGCGGGAGCCCGGGTGATGCCCACCGATACACTCTCCGTCGGGTTCGGAGTGATCGAGAATCTCGTCGTGACCGAGCGGGGCATCGACATCGGGGCGATCCTCGATCTCGCTTGGCGGCCTTAGGCGGCGCGCCGGTCGCGCCTCGAGGTCCTCTAGGAGACGCTCACGCTCTGGGCAGCGAGCGAGACGAAGCGGCGCAACTCCCCGAGCGGCAGGGCCCCGGCCACGCGCTCGACCTCCCGGCCCCCCCGGAACACTGCCAGGGTCGGGATGGCCCTTATCCCGAAGCGTGCCGCCGCCTGCTCGTGTGCCTCGGTGTCGACCTTCAGCACGACAAACCGCCCCGCCTCCTCACGAGCGAAACGATCGAGGGTGGGGGCGAACGCGCGGCAGGGCGCACACCACGGGGCCCAGAAGTCGACCACCACCGGGATGGGCGAGGAGGAGACCGAGCGCTCTAGGCCAGCGAGATCCACCTCGCTCGGCGCCCCCGTGGTATCGAGATCCGCCTTGCACTTCCCGCAGACCGGCTCCCTCCCGGGCGCGAGGAGAGCGATCCGGTTCATGGCGCCGCATTGGCGGCAGCGGAATACGAGCGGTGCGGGCATGGCGTTCCTAACGGGTCTGTGCGTCGCCAAAGAAGGGCACGGCTAAAGCCGGCCCGCTCCCCATAAGGCTCGGTTCGCGCCTGGCAAGCGGCGGCACCTTGTACCCGGTGGGGAAGGGATTCAGGTGCAACGGAGCGGACTCAGAGCCGCGGACCAACGCCGCCGCGACGTACAACGCAGCAGCGACACGGGCGGTGACGCGAAATCGGAGCCACAGGGCGGGTCACCCCAGGCGAGGGCCGGGCCCGCCACTCACTAGAGGCGATGGAAGTCGGCGCCCGGCCTTGGTCCTATCCTCGGCCGTCGCGGCAAGGAGCACCGCCAGGAAGGCGACACGGGTGAACACTCGAGCCGGCGTGGGTTTGCTGTTCCCCCCGGTGCATTCTCGCCCCACCCCGCATGGGCTGGCCAAGGCTTGCCAGGTTTGAGGACCCTCCAGGGGACGCGACCCCTCATGAGCGAGTGCGGCCGAAGCCGCCTTCCCCGAGAGAGACCTACGGCAGGCCCTTTCCCCTTGCTTCAACTCGGGCCTTCGGTCGGGTTACCCTCTGTACCTCCCCAAGGGGGGACCTACCTCGCATGGATCCCACTCTCGTCCGGCGCCTCGAGGCCTGCCAGTCGCTCCCCACCCTCCCCGCGGTCGCGCTCGAGCTCGTCGATCTCTGCCAACGCGAGGAGGTGGACCTGCAACGCATCAGCCAGACGCTCTCCCGGGACCAGGCCCTCGTGGCCCGCCTGCTGCGTACCGCCAACTCGGCCTCGGTGGCGGCACGGGGGCGGGTCACGACCGTGAGCCGCGCGGTGGCGCTCCTCGGAACGAACACCGTGCTCATGCTCGCCCTGGGCTTCACCTTCCTCCGTGGGCGAAAGCGCACCAGCGCCGCGGGGTTCGACCACGCCGCCCACTGGCGCCGGTCTTTGCTCTGCGCCATCGCGGGACGCCTCTTGGCCGAACGGGAGGGCCTGAACCCCGAGGAGCTCTTCTTGGGCGGGCTCCTCCAGGACATCGGCATGCTGGCGCTGGCCGAGCTCTCCCCAGAGGAGTACGGCTCCTTGGTCCGGGATGGCGCCGGCGACCACGCTCGTCTGGCGGCGCTCGAGCGAGGCCGGTTCGGCACCGACCACGCCGAGGTGAGCGCCCTGCTCGCCCGGCGCTGGAACCTGCCGCAGCTCATCGAGGCCACCGCCCTCGGCAGCCACGACCCCAACCGCGCCTCTGCCGCCGCGCCCGAGCTGGCCCCGGCCGTCCGGTGCGTGTACCGATCGGGGTTCCTCGCGGACCTCTGGCTGCCCGGCGAGACGCCCTCCGCCGAGGCGCTCGGCGCCGCCGCCTCGCGCCTCGGCCTGGACCCCAGGGAGCTGGCCGCCGTGCTCGGCGATCTCGCCAGGGCCATCCCCGAGGTGGCCCGCGAGTTCGAGTTCCCCCTCGGGAATCCCGAGGACCTCGAGCGGCTCCTCGACCAGGCGCGCGAGCTGCTCGTCGAGGTGGGG
The DNA here is from genome assembly GCA_035686075.1 of Anaeromyxobacter sp. Classification (GTDB taxonomy): domain Bacteria; phylum Myxococcota; class Myxococcia; order Myxococcales; family Anaeromyxobacteraceae; genus Anaeromyxobacter. The sequence goes on along the minus strand of DASRZU010000033.1, from coordinate 74,630 downwards.
CTCCGCACCGCCACTCGGGCCCGCGAGGCGACCTTGGCGGTGAAAGCCCTGGCGGAGGAGAACCTCTCGCTCGAGCGCCGTTCCTCCCGCGACGCCCTCACCGGGCTCTTCAACCGGGCCTACCTCGATGCCGAGTTCCCACCCGCCTTCGAGACCGCTCAGGCGCGCGGTCTTCCCCTCACCATCGCGCTCGGCGACATCGATCACTTCAAGCGGGTGAATGACTCCTTCGGACACCTGGCAGGAGACGAAGTGCTCTCCGCCGTTGCGCGGGCCTTCGCCGGCGCGGTGCGCCGGTCGGACTGGGTGGCCCGCTACGGCGGCGAGGAGTTCCTCATCGTGCTCGCCGGGACCGCCCAGGAGGGGGCCCGGGTGGTGACCGAGCGCATCCGCCGGAAGGTGGAAGAGCTCCAGATCTCGGTCGGCGCGGGCGAGCCAGTGAAGGTCACGATCTCCCTGGGCCAGGCGACCGCCGTCGGGGGGGGAGCCTTCCACAGCGCCGAGGAGCTTCTCGCCGCCGCCGATGCCTGCCTCTACCGCGCCAAGCAGGGAGGCAGGAACCGCGTGGTGGCTCACGGCGAGTGACAGGATCGGTTCCACCGAACGGGCCGCCCCCAGTTCTCCCGACCGGCGCCCCAGCCCGGGTGTGAGGATCCCACCCCAGGGAAGTGGGAAGGGGGTCGCCATGAAGGTGGAGAGGTTCTTCGCCCCTAGCTACGAGGAGCTCCGGCCGTTCCGTAGCCACCCCGCCGAGCCCGGCATCTTCCCCGTGTACGAGGACCTGGCGGGGCTCTTGGCCGGGGCCCACCCCCCGGGGAACGGTGCCCCCCAGCGGCCCCACCCGACCGTGGCCCACGTGCTCGGCACCTGCTCCGGGTACGCCTACGCCGAGGGGAGCACGGTGTCCATGATCATGGCCCGGCTCGGCCTCGAGGCCAACGCCTGCATCACCATCTCCCTCAGTGTGGACGCCATGTTCATCTGCTCCACCGCTCACCTCGTGCAGAGCCAGTGCGGGCGGGTCGTGGTCCTCTCCTACCGGGGCACGGAGCCCACGAACCTCATCAACTGGCTCACCGACGCCGACGTCCACCCGGAGAAGATCTCTCTCGGCCCGGAAGCTCGGGCCTTCAGGGTGCACGGCGGCTTCTACCGGAACGTCCGCGCCACAAGGTACGCGGTCGCAAACCACCTGAAGCTCGCGCTCGACGGGCGATCCCTCCACGACGGGAGGGAGCTCCCCAACCGGCTCGAGGTGCTCTACGTCTGCGGCCACAGCCTGGGAGGCGCCATGGCGGCGCTCTTCGGGCTCATGATGTTCACGAACCCCGCCTACCGAGCCATCGCCGACAAGATCGGCGCGGTGTACACCTACGGGCAACCGATGATCGGGGAGCCTCCCCTTCCCCCCGAGTGCCGCCCGAGCGGCGCGATGGGGATGCGGACCTTCCGCTACATCTACGCCAAGGACGTGGTGCCGGCGCTCCCCCCCACGGCCTCGGGACCGTTCGAGCACTTCGGCGAGGAGTGGCGGTTCTCGAGGCCCGACCCCGCGAAGCCCGGCCAGTGGGAGCGAGCGAAGAGGCCCATGGCGCAGGTGGGAAACCTCCTCGAGATCCCGCTCGCCTTCTCGGCGTTCTTCGGCGACCAGCTGAAGTGGTTCAAACACCTCTCGTTCCGGTACTCGCTCGCCGATCACGGGCCGCAAAACTATGTCTCGGCCCTCGCGCCGCCGGAGAAACCGACCGAGTTCGGAGACTAAGGGTGCCTTTCCTTCGCCCCCTTCGTGAGGGGGCCGGTCTCTCGGGCTCAGCCGTCGCTCCGCCACGGGAAGAGCGGCCTCAAGCGGGCCTCGCGGAGGTAGAGGCCCACCCAGGCCAGCGCTCCGAGCACCGCCGGACCCACCGCGGCCGACTGGAGGACCCGGACGTGGGTGGCCACCGCCCCTCCGAGGTAGGCGGTGACGAACGCTGCCCCGAGCACCGAGGTGCGGGGGATGACGTAGAGGAGGGCGCAGGCGATCTCGAGGATCCCGATGGGCACGAGCGTGCTCGGCGGGTAGCCGAAGCTGGCCCAGTTCCTCATCATCTCGGGGCCTCCCACGAGCTTCATGATCGCGCTCAGAACCATCAAGAGGACCGGAAGCGCGCTCAGGATGCGCCCGGCCCAGATCCGCCTCTTGCCGAAGTACGCCTCGGTCATGGGTTCCTCCGCCCGACGGTTGACTTGCCTGGCGTCGCTCACTCGTAAGGAGAGCGGGCTCGCTCCGCAACAGGGGTGAATCTCGCAGGCCGCGCCGAGCGGTTGTCACCGGAGCGGCTTTCCTGTAGGCAGTCGGAAGAGGCGGCGATGGTGGGGTCCTCTCGATCGCCCGGCTTCGCCGGCGCCCTTTTCCCCCGCGCGATCCGCCTCCTCGATGCCCTGCTGCGCCGGCTCCTCAAGATTAGGGACCCCCCCGCCCCCTCGTTCTTCCGCTACCGCCTCCGCGCCGCCTCGCGGACGCTCCTCCTCGGCAAGGAGGTCGTGGAGAAGGGCGCACCGGTCCTCGAGATCCACCTCTTCAACGAGCGCATCCCCCCCATCCCCACCGGGAAGCCTAGCGTGGCCTGGGGAGGGCGCATGGGGCGGCTCGTGCGCGACGGCTTCTCCGCCCTCGCCCAGGAGTCGGCGACCGACCCGCACCTCGCCCGGGCCCGAGCGGTGGGGGGCCCCATCGGCGCCACCCTGTCGCCGCTCCGGGGCCCGGGAGTGCGGCGGCTCATGGAGCACCTCGGGTTCCACGTCGTCGTCGTGCCTCCTTCCCCCCTGGAGCGGCTCTGGGCCGCGGGCGATGCGGTCCACTCCGCCCTCCTCTATCGCGGCTACCAGCCGGCCGGAGACCGCCCGCGGGGCATCCTCCGCCTCCCCCGGGCGGAGCTGTGGATGACGATGGCGGAACTTCGGGCGCGGTACGGGCGCCCCGGCTCAGCGCCGGGTCGCGACCTTGAAGAGACCGGCCCCGGCTCGCGGGCGGAGGAGCCCATCCGCCCCCACGTCGAAGGCCTCGCCCCGCCAGACGACCCTCCGGCCGACCAGCGCCCGGACCCAGACGGCGGCGCCGAGGAAGTCGCGGAGGGGGAGGAGGGGGAGCGCCTCGAGGGACACCGCGTCGCCGGTCAGGCGGGCGATGGCGGACGCCGCCGTCCACCGGACCGCCAGTGACATGGCGAGAACGGCCGCCCCGGCGGCGCCAAAGCCCGTGGCCCAGAAGAACGCCGCCGCCAGCGGGACGGTGAAGGTCACCCCATACCCGAGCTGCCCGGCGGGACGGCTCACCCGTGCGCACCGGCTCCAGCGGACCTCGCGGTCCCACTGGTCGCGGAGCGTCGCTGCCCCGAGGACGCTCCCGAGCACGCAGGGGCTCACCTTGACCCGCCTTCCCAGTGCCGCCACCCGCTTGCCGAGCTGGTAGTCGTCGGCGAGGTGGTGAGCCACCGCGGCAAAGCCGCCCACGGCCTCGAGCTCCGCTCGCCGGAGGGCGACGGTGGCGCCCATGGCGACCGGGAGCCCCACGAGGTCCCCCGCCAGCACCGCCGACGGGAGGAAGGTCACTCCCATGTGGAGGGCCTCGAGCTGGGCGGCCACCGTCAGCGCCTCCTCACCGCGGTAGGGGCAGGTGACGAGGCCCACACCGGGTTCCTGGAGGGCGCCCACCACGCGGCGGAGATAGTCGGGCTCGACCCGCATGTCGCTGTCGGCAGCCACTAGGATGTCGTACCGCGCCTCGCGGGCGAGGACCTCGAGGAGGCTCGCCTTGCGGTTCGGCCCTCGCGGGCCACCGGCGGGAGCGACGACGAGGCGAAGGCGGACGTCGGGGAACTTGCGCCCGAGCTTCTCGATTACGGGCACGGCCTCGTCGTCCGGGTCCTCCACCCCGAACACGATCTCGAACTCCGGGTAGTCCTGGCGGAGGAACGAACCGAAGCACTGGGCCGCGCCCGGGTCGAGACCGCGCACCGGCTTCAGCACCGAGACGGCCGGGAGCGACGACCGAGGTGGCGGAGGGCGCCGCAGGAGCCTGCGGACGGCCACCCAGGCGACCAGCCAATAGGCCCAGCTCACCCCGACGAGCACTCCCAGCACGAGCACGGTGAGCGTCACGCGTCCGCCTCCAGGTCGGCGTAGGTCCCGAGGACGAGCCCGCGGGCAGCGATGGCCGAGCGGACCGCGGGGGCGACGAGCGCGGCGAGATCGCCGGGGTTCGGTCCCCGGGCCCTCCCCGGGTCGGTGGAGGGGTGGAGGAAGATCTCCGTCACCCGGGACTCCAGCCGGTCGATGAGGCGCGTGAGGTAGGGGGCATCCATGCACCCGCTCCGGACGATGCCGTGGACGCGCGGCGCAAACGCGAGCCCGTGGCGGCGGGCGAGCGGGCGCCAGCGGCGCGCCAAGGCCCCGAGCGCGAGCGCCTCGAGCGCCGCGCGCCGGGGGCGGGCCTCGGAAAGGGCGGCGAGCCCTTCCCAGGGGAGCCGGACCCCGAGGGCCCCGTGCCGCCGGGCGAGCTCGGCCACCAGCGGGAAGGCGGCCGGGTGCAGGTGCAGGTGGTGGTGTCCATCGACGTGGGAGAGGGCGAGGCCGGTGGCCGCGAAGCGCGCGAACTGTGCCTCGATCTCCGCCTCCAGCTCCCGGCGCGCCGCCGCGCTCGTTCCGTAGCGGAGCCCGGCGCGGACCGGGTCGGGCTCGAGCCGGCCGTCGCGGCCCACAAGGTGCGGGATCCTTCCCGGGGGCAAGGCCGGAAAGGCGCCGGAGAGGGCGAGGTGGAGCCCCACCGCGAGCGCCGGGCGCCCGCGAGCCAGGGCCACCGCCTCGCCCGCCGCCTCGCCGGTGACCATGAGGCTCGCACCCGTGAGGATGCCGTCGGCGCTGGCCTGGCCCACCGCCGCGTTCACCGCGGGGGACCATCCGAAGTCGTCGGCGGTGACGAGGAGCCGCCCCGGTGGGCCACCTCTCAAATCCACTGGATCGCCCCTTGGCCCGCTCCTTCGGACCATTAGCACGGCGGCCCCCCCCTGACCACTTGGGCGCATGGCCCCCGTTGTCCCGCACCGTGTACGATAGGGACGAAGGGTGGCGAGGGGCTTCGGGGAGAATCTCGCGCCCGGCCGGCCGCGGGCCGTCGGGCGCCCCGCACTTGCGCGAGAGGAGGACGCCGTGTCCAGATACGCGGATCTCGTCCGGACCGTGATCGACGAGAACCGACGGGTCCTCGAGGCGGTCCCGGAGCGGGAGATCGACGCGCTCATCGCCGAGATCGAGAAGGCGAGGACCATTCAGCTCTACGCCATGGGCAGGATGCAGGCCTCGATGCGAGGCTTCGCCATGCGCCTCAAGCACATGGGGTTCGACGCCTACGTGGTGTTCGACACCACCACGCCGGTGATCGGCAAGGGCGATCTGCTCATCGTGAACTGCGGCGTCACCGCGGTGGAGAAGAACGTCATCGCGCTCGCCAAGGCGGCGGGGGCGCGCGTCTGCGTGGTGGGGGCGCACCCGGAGAACGAGCTGGGGCGCATGGCCGACGTGACGGTCCTCGTGCCCGGCCAGATCTTCGGCACCTCCCCGGAGATCCGCTCGGTCCAGCCCATGGCTTCGCTCCTCGAGCAGGCGCTGTTCCTCTTCGAGGACATCGTGGTCATGCTCCTCATCGAGAAGCGGAAGGTGTCGCTCAAGGAGATGCAGGCGCGCCACACCAACCTCGAGGGAGTCATGGCCGAGTTCGCCTGACCGCCCCCACCGGATCGGTCAGGCAAGGAGGAAGCCATGAAGGAAGGCGACGTCATCCAGGTGGCCCAGGTGGTCCGGGACATCGACCGGGCCATGAAGATGTACTGGGACACCTTCGGGATCGGACCGTGGGAGGTGTACACCTTCGGCCCGCCCGCGGTGCGCGACTCGATGGTGCGGGGCAGGCCCTCCGACCACGTCTACAAGCTCGCCGTCACCTGGAAAGGCGAGCTCCAGCTCGAGCTCATGCAGCCGCTCAAGGGGAGGAGCATCTACGACGACTTCCTCGAGCGCAAAGGGGAAGGGATCCACCACCTGAAGCTCTACTACCCGGACTGCCAGGCCGCGCTCGAGCGGTACCGGCGAGAGGGCTACGAGGTCATCCAGTCCGGCAAGATCGACGAGGATGAGTTCTACTACCTCGATACGGAGCGGTCCCACGGGGTGGTCATCGAGCTCGGGAACAACGGGAAGATCCGCCCGCCCGAGCGTCGGTATCCGGGGTAGAGGGACTCGTGGCACCCCGCCGGGGGAGTCCCGCGGGTGAATAGCAACGGAGGAGGCGTAGTCGGCAGTGCGAGTGCCCCAGAGGGGCATGTTGAGGTCCATTCGGACGCAAGGAGGTACTCGATGCGCAACACCCGGATCGGTCTGTTCGCGGCACTGGCCGTCCTGCTCGGGCCCGCCGTGGCCACGGCGGCAGGCAACTACACGATGGTCTCCATCCCCAAGCTTCGCGCCACTTGGTTCGACCGGCTCGAGGTCGGGCTCAAGAAGGCCGGGGAGCAATTCGGCATCAAGGTGAGCCAGCAGGCGCCCGCCGCGGCGGACGAGGCGCAGCAGGTGAGGCTCATCGAGGACGCGGTGAACCAGGGCAACAACGCCATCCTGGTCGTGCCCAATGACGCGAAGTCGATCGAGCCCGTCTTCGCGCGCGCCCGCGGGCAGAAGATCGTGACCGTCACCCATGAGTCGCCCAACCAGAAGAACGCCGACTACGACGTCGAGATGATCGACAACAAGGCGTTCGGCGAGGCGGCCCTGGAGGCCATGGTGAAGGGCATGGGCGCGAAGGAAGGGGAGTTCGTGGTCTTCGTCGGCTCCCTCACCGTTCCGGCCCACAACATCTGGGCCGATGCGGCGCTCGAGCTCGCCAAGAAGAAGTACCCGGGCTTGAAGGAGGTGGCGAAGCGCTTCCCCGCCTCCGAGGACCAAAACCTCGCCCGGCAGACGGCGCTCGACGTCATCACCGCGCACCCCAACATCAAGGCGTTCTTGTGCTTCGGCAGCCAGGGGGCGCCCGGGGCCGCGCAGGCGGTCCGGGAGAAGGGGCTCATCGGGAAGATCACCGTCATCGGGACCACCGCCCCGAGCCAGGCGGGCCCCTTCCTCAAGGACGGCTCGTTCACCACCGCCATCCTCTGGGACCCCGCCGAGGCCGGATACGCCATGGTCTACCTGGCCAAGACGGTCCTCGACGGCAAGAAGAGCACGATCGGCCCGAACTTCGAGATCCCCACCCTGGGCAAGCCCCTGTCGGTCAAGGGCAACACCCTGGTCTACGACCGTCCCTTGCTCGTGACCAAGGACAACGTCGACCAGTTCTCCGGGTTCTAGAGCGGGCCTGAAGCGGAAGGGGAGGCATGAGGGACGCCCGGCGGAGAAGGGTTCCGCCGGGCGTGGTCTCACCCGGCGATGCCCATGGAAGAGTTTCTGAGGCTCGAGCACATCCGGAAGAGCTTCGTCGGCGTGCAAGCGCTGAAGGGCGTGAACCTCTCCCTCCGCAAGGGCGAGATTCACTGCCTGGTGGGGGAGAACGGCTCGGGCAAGTCCACCCTCATCAAGATCATCTCCGGCGTCCTCCAACCCGACAGCGGCGAGATCCGCATCGAGGGGGCGCCCGTCGGCCACCTGGGTTCGGCCGCCCAGACCGGCCGGGGAGTGCAGGTCATCTACCAGGACCTTTCGCTCTTCCCCAACCTCACCGTGGCCGAGAACATCGCCCTCGCCGAGCTCAAGTCTCGCCAGAGCGGGCTCATCCGCTGGGCCGAGGTCCGGCGCATCGCCCGGGCCGCCATGGCCCGGATCAAGGTGGAGATCGACCTCGACGCGGAGGTGGGGGAGCTGCCCATCGGCCTGCAGCAGCTCGTGGCCATCTGCCGGGCCCTGACGAGCGAGCTGCGGCTCCTCATCCTCGACGAGCCCACCGCCTCCCTCCCCAAGCACGACATCGATAACCTCCTCGCGGTCGTGAGGGACCTGCAGCGCCACGGCATCGCCGTGCTCTTCGTCTCCCACAAGCTGAACGAGGTCTTCGCCGTCGCCGAGCGCATCACCGTGCTCCGGGACGGGGAGTCGGTGGCCACCCTCCCGAGCGCGGAGCTCACCGACGAGAAGCTCGTCGAGCTCATGACCGGCCAGGCGATTCAGCACTCGCGCTTCGCCTATGCGAAGGAGCGGGGCCGACCGCTCCTCGGGGTCCGAGGCCTCTCCAAGCGCCGCAACTTCGAGAACGTCTCCTTCGAGCTCTGCGCCGGCGAGATCGTGGGCCTCACCGGCCTCATCGGCTCGGGCCGAACGGAGTTGGCGCTCTCCCTCTTCGGGGTCTCCCCCGCCGAGCGGGGCGAGATCCTCGTGGAGGGAAACCCGGTCAGGATCCGGTCGGTGAAGGACGCGGTCCGGGCCGGGATCGCCTACGTCCCGGAGAACCGGCTCGTGCAGGGGCTCGTCATGAAGCGCTCGGTGGTGGAGAACGCCACCGCCGCGGTCCTCGACCGGCTCCTCAGCCGGCTGCGGCTCGTGGACCCGGAGAAGAAGGAGAAGGTGGCCACCGAGTGGATCCGCCGGCTGGGCATCCGGGTCGCCCACCCGGACGTGGCGGTCCAGACCCTGTCGGGCGGCAACCAGCAGCGGGTGGTGCTCGCCAAGTGGCTGGCGGCCGAGCCTCGCATCCTCATCCTCGACGGGCCCACCGTGGGGATCGACGTCCTCGCGAAGAGCGCCATCCACGGCCTGGTCCGGGAGCTGGCCGGTCGGGGGATGGGCGTCCTGCTCATCACCGACGAGATCCCGGAGGCCCTCTCCAACTGCAACCGGATCCTCCTCATGCGCGCGGGCCGGATCCGGGGCGAGATCCCTACCGTCGGGCTGGAGCCGGAGGAACTCCAGAAGCGGGTCGAGGCCCGCGCCTAGGGTGGCGGCGGCCCGGCCGGGAGCGAAGAGCATGCTGAAGCGGCTGCTCAAGCAGAACGAGAGTTACCTGGCGATGCTGATCGTGCTCCTGTGCGTCGGGATCACCATCGTCAACCCGGCCTTCTTCACCTTCGAGAACCTGGCTGGCTTCCTGAAGAGCTACTCCATGGTCGGAATCATGGCAGTGGGCACGCTGTTCGTGCTCATCCTCGGCGGCACGCCGGACGTCTCCTTCACCGCCATCGCCCAGGTCGTCGAGTACGCCATCGCGGTCGTCACCCTGCGCCACGGCGGCAACATCTACACCGTCTTCCTCCTGGCGGCGGTGCTCGGGGCTGCCATGGGTCTCGTGAACGGCCTCGTCATCCACCTCTTCCGCGTGCCCACCATCATCGTCACCATCGCCACCTTCAACATCTACTTCGGGATGCTCTACGTCATCACCGCGGGGAAGCTCATCAACTCGGTGAACCCCTTGTTCCGCGGGTTCGGGAACTACCTGCTCTTCCCCCGCACCAGCCCCATCGGCGGCACCTACGGCCTCGCCCTGATGCCGCTCCTCTGGCTTTTGACCCTCCTCGTCGGCTGGTTCATCCTCCGCCGGACCTTCCTGGGGAGGAGCGTCTGCGCCATGGGCGGGAACGAGACCGCGGCGGAGCGTCTCGGCATCCGCACCATGCAGACCCGGCTGTTCGTGTTCGGCTTCGTGGGGCTCCTCTCCGGAGTGGCAGCGGTCGTCCACCTGTCGATCGTCACGGCGGTGGTCCCCAACATCATCGTCGGCCACGAGCTCGAGGTGATCGCCGCGGTGGTGATCGGCGGCGCCAGCGTGTTCGGAGGGAAGGGCACCCTCACCGGAACCTTCCTGGGCGTGCTCCTCTTCGCCATCCTGAACAACGGGCTCACCCTCCTCGGGTTCTCCTCCTACTGGTACAACGTGGCCATCGGGGTGGTGATCACCGCCGCCATCACCATCAGCGCCTACCAGCAGCTCCGCCACCAGCGGAACCGCCTGAACGTGAGGGTCGAGCCCTAGAGAGCCGGCATGGGATCCCTACCGACCGCACCACTCGCCCGCTGGGCCTCCCAGAACCGCACCCTGGGGTTCATCCTCGTCGCCATCGTCGTGCTCATGTCCACCCTGAACCCGCAGCGGTTCCCCACCCTGGGGAACTTCATCTCCATGTCGTACCAGCTCCCCATCATCGCCTTCCTCTCGCTCGGGATGATGGTCACGATGCTCGCCGGTGGCATCAACCTCGCCATCGTCGCGACCGCCAACTTCACCGGGATCGTGACGGTGCTCGTCCTCCACGCCCTGGTGGGCGAGGCGGCGGACGAGGCGCCGCTCATCGTGTCGCTCTTGGCCATGGCCGGCGGCCTCGCCGCCGCCCTGGCGGTGGGCGCGGTGATGGGCTACCTCATCGCCTACGTCGAGGTCCCGGCCATCCTGGCCACCCTGGCGGTGATGACCCTCCTCAACGGGGTCAACGTGGTCGTGACCCGCGGGTACACGCTCTCCGGCTTCCCCGACTTCCTCCTCGCCATCGGCAACGGCACCCTCTCCATCGTCCCCATCCCCTTCCTCCTCTTCATCGCGGTGGCGATCCTCCTCGGGCTCTTCCTCACCCGGACCCGGACCGGGCTCGGGCTCTTCCTCCTCGGCTCGAACCCGGTGGCCGCCCGCTACTCCAACATCGACGTGCGCGCCGTGCTCATGCGCGTGTACGTGCTCTCGGCCGCCTTCTCCGCCCTCACCGCCTTCGTCATGATGGGGCAGCTCAACTCGGTGAAGGCCAACTACGCCGAGTCCTACCTCCTGGTCTCGGTCCTGGCCTGCTTCCTGGGCGGCGTCGACCCGTTCGGCGGGGCCGGAACGCTCTCGGGCATGGTGCTCGCGGTGGTGATCCTTCAGCTTGTCTCGACCGGGGTGAACCTGCTCAGGGCCGACCCCTTCTTCGTCCAGGCGATGTGGGGCTTCATCATCCTGGTCCTCGTGGCCGCCAACTTCCTGGGGGCGCGGGTGAGCGAGCTCCGACGGCTCAGGGCGGCCCGGCTATCGACCCGGGCGGAAGACGAGCCCCCCGGCCAGGCCTGACCGCGGTCCGCCGCCGAACCCCGAGGGCCCTCCCCGGTCAGGGGCGCGACCGCCCGGTGGTTCCCGATCCGGGCGAGGGGGGAGGGGAGGACCGCGCCTCGCGATAGCTCTCCAGGATCCGATCCCACGCCCACGACCCCCGCGCCACCCCGCACACCCGCTCCAGCACCGCCTCCGCCCCCCCTTCCCGGAGGAGCTCCGCGACCGGGCCCGCCTCCAGATCCCGGAACGAGAGGGCCGCGGCGATCCCGGTGCAGATGCTCCGGGGCTCGATCCCCTGCCTCAGGCAGAGGTCCAGCGCACCCACGAGCCGATCCTTGGGCCCGAGCTTGCGGGAGAGGTCCCGCCCCACCCGGTCGAGCGTGTCGGAAAGCCCTCGGTTCCCGAACCGGGAGAGGAGGTCCTCCACGTGCGCCTCGAGCCGTCCCAGATCGGCGTGGTGCTTAAGGGCGAGCGCTCGGGCGGACTCCAGCATCGCCGCACGGCAGGTCCCCCGGATCTCCCCGTCCCCCACCGCCTCCCACACGAACCGATAACCCCTCCGCTGCCCGAGGTAGGCGGAGAGGGCGTGCCCCAGGTTGTGGACGAAGAGCTTCCGCTCGATGCAGAGCGCGAAGGGGCTCGAGGGGACCATGTTCCGGACCGCGGGGATTTCCCCCCGAAAGCCGTCCCGGTCCACGGGGAGCTCGGCGTACTCCTCGACCCAGATCCGGAGCGGATCGCCCTCCTGCATCTCCGGGCTCATGACCGGAACCATCCGCCCGATGGACGCCTCCACGAAACCGACCCGCTCGAGGAGCCGGGCTCTCTCCCCCTCCGGGAGCGCCTCGGAGACGAGCCCTGCCAAATAGCGGTTCGCGTCGATGAGGTTCTCGCAGATGAGGATGTTGAGGGGCCTCGAGTTCCCTTCCGCCCACCGGCGGCCGAGCCCGAGGGCGATGGGGGGCGCGATCTGCCTGAGGGCGTTCACGCCCACCGCGGTGGCCATGATCCCCGCCTGCGCGATCTCGGCGGCCACCCGCTCCGCGTCCCGGCCGTGCACCGCCCGGACGTTGCGGACCCGAACCTCTCGCCCACCGGTGCTCGACACGATCCGGACCGGATAGCTGCGCTCGGCGTTCAGCCGCTCGACCAGGGCGTCGTCCACGTCGACGAACACCACCTCGTACCCCGAGTCGGAGAAGAGCTGGCCGATGAACCCCCTCCCGATGTTCCCGGCCCCGTACATCACCGCGGTCTTGGGCATCCCGACTCCCTCTCTCCTTTCTAGCCCGCGAGGCGTCCGGATCGCGTGCGACGCGGGCTCTCCCGAATCCAAGGGGGGAGGTTAGCAGACCGGTTCCTGCTTCTACCGGGGATACGCGGACGCTCCCCTCGACCGGGAATGGCCATGGCGTCCTTGAGCCCCGGGGTCCGCGGCCAGCCCATCGAGGTCGGTACCGGCACCGAACCGGCCACTAGAAACGTGGCCCGAACCCCGAGAATGGGCATGACGCTCGCGAAGCATCGATTCTGCCTCCAGATAGCGGCCCTCATGGGATGTCTTGGGCTACAGCCAAGTCGCGCGGCGGACCTCCCTACCTCCAAGCACTTCACGCTCGTCGAGATGGCGGACGGGGTGTGGGCTGCGATCGCCAAGCCGGGCGGCTGGTCGATCTGCAACATCGGCATCATCGACCTCGGCAAGGACGTCGTCCTCTTCGATGCGGGGATGAACCGCCACGCTGCTGCCGAGCTTTCGGCTACCGCCGAGAAGCTGACGGGGCGCCCGGTGACCACCGTCGTCCTGAGCCACGGGCCCAGCGACCACGTTCGCGGCGCCATCGGGCTGCCCACGGGCCTCACCATCATCGCCACTCCGCAGATCGTCGAGGACATTCTCGCCGACGAGAAGGACTCGAAGACCGATGCGGCCGACTCGGAGAGAAAGGCGAGGGTGTATGCCGTCCTGGACGAGTGGGAGTCGGCCCTGAGCCCCCCTGGCCAGGCCCGGTTCTGGCACGGATACCTCGAGTCGACCGTCGACGGAAGTCGAGACTATGTGGCACGAAGGCCGAACAAGCTCCTCGAGGGCACCTCCATGACGCTGGCCGGTCCGCGGAGGAAGGTCATCCTCAAGGCCTTGAGCGGCCACACGAGGAGCGATGTGATCGCCGTTCTTCCCGAGGACCGGATCGTGTTCGCCGGGGACCTCCTCTTCGCCGGCCATCATCCTTTCTTCGGCGACTCCCCGGGGAGCGGGCACCTCCTCGATGCGCTCGACGCCCTCGAGGCCGAGGGGGCGAGGCGCTACGTGCCCGGCCACGGTCCCATCTCCGGGCCCGAGGCCATCCAGTCGATGCGGCGGTACGTGCAGGATCTCCGGCGGGTTGGTGGCGGAGGCGAAACGCCAGGGCCTCACGGCGGAGTGGCTCGGAGCGAAGGAGATTCCCGCCCAGTACGCGACCTGGTGGTTCGGACGGTTCTATCCGCTCAACATCCAGTTCCTGTTCCAGGAGGGCGAGCCGCCCCCCATTCACTGGAGGGACCTCCGGTCGCGTTGAGGCTTTGGCCGGATCGGGAGAGGAGCAGGACTGCCCTCGAGGCGTTCGCCGCCGGGGTCCAGGGTCTCGGACCCCGGCGGTCATAGCCAATCGAGGATCTCTCCGCCCGCGGGCGTCAGCGTCGCCCGAGGGAGAAGGCCGGGCGAGAGAAGGGAATCACCCGTCGTCGGGGTCCGCCCCCGGCCGGGAGACCGGGCCCTCCTTCACGACGTCCGAGGTGCGCGCCACCGGGTACGGCTTCCCGGGCATGAGCCCCTCCCAGAGGACCCGGTTGTACAGGGCCGCGTCCACCCGGTCCTCGGCGGAGAAGTCCATCCCCGCGGTCTTCGCGACCCAGTAGGCCGAGTCGTGGGTGGGCCGGAGCATCCTGACCGCCTGCGGCAGAGGGAGTTGGGTGCCCGCGAGGAGCGCGGAGGGCTTCGAAGTGAAGGACCAGTTCTTCTGCGAGAGGTCGAAGACCCCGGACATGGGTCCCTCGTGAGCATCGAAGAACCCGAGGTGGTCGAGCCCGAGGATGTCGGTGATGGTCCGGATCATGTTCACGGTGGTGTAGTGCTCGCTCACCACCGCGCCCTGTTTCACGTAGGGGCCGACCACGAAGGCGGTGCTCCGATGAGCATCGACGTGGTCCGGGCCGTCCTGGGCGTCGTCCTCGACGATGAAGACCAGGGTGTCGTCCTTGTAGGGGCTCTGGGCCAGGGCCTCGAGGAGCCTGCCCACCGCGTAGTCGTTGTCGGCCACCTGGATCTCCGGGGTATTGACCCCGTCGATCGCCGAGCCGTAGCTGCCGGTGTGGTCTTCCATGAGCCGCACGATGGAGAGGCTCGGGAGCTTTCCGCTCGCCACGAACCCCTTGAACTCGCGCTCCCACTCGGCCTCCCGGTAGAAGTCCGGGTAGGCGGTGTCGAACCCGCGGAAGTACGGGTCGGTGAGGTTCTTCGCCGAGAGTTCGACGTTGGACGCGTATGCCTGGATCTGCCCGTCGGCGAAGGGGTTGCGATCCTTGGGCAGTCCACCGGCGTTGGCCGGGAGCTGATAGAGGGTGAGATCGGCGAAGGCCCCGTAGTTACGGACCGTGAGCCCGGCGCGCAGGGCGGCGCTCCACAGGTACCCCCTCCCCTCCTCGCCCCCCGGGCCATCGGGGGCGGCCACGTTCGCCGTTCCCGGCAAGAGGTCGAGATCGCCGCCGGTGAGCACGTAGAGATACGGGTTCTCCGCGAACCGCGCCGCGCCGGAGAGGCCCACGTTGATGTTCCGGTTCGTCCCCTCCCAGTCGTAGGAGCCGCCGCGGCTGTAGGAACCGATGCCCGGGGCGATCGGGTTCGGGAGGTTGGTGGAGCAGTTCGCCCCGGTGAGCGGGCTGCAGGCGTAGTTCACGGGAAGCATCAGGGCGCCGGCTTGCGATTCCCGCGCCGAGGTGCTCCAGGGCCAGCCATTCCCGCTCACCTCGCCCGTGTCGTAGAAATTGTCGAGGGTCACGAAGTTGCCTGCGGCGGCGTGCAGGTTCGGGGTGGTGGCGGCGGGAAACTCGGCGAGACCGGGGTCGCCGTTGCCCTTGCCGAGGTCGCCTAGGATCTGGTCGTAGGTCCGGTTCTCCTTGATGATGTAGATGACGTGCTGGATCCGGTGGTGCAGGACCTCCATGAGCTCGTCATCCCGCCAGCTGGGCCTGAAGTCGAAGTGGTTGTTCCGGGCCACGATCTCGGTGAGCTCGTCGAGCGCCCGCTTCTTCGGCACCGGGATGGTGAGCAGCCCGCCCTTCGTCAGGTTCTCGATGTACTCGTTGGGCGCGAACGCAACCGGCGAGTCCTTCACCGGGCAGGGAACGGTCTGGTACCCGAGGCAGTTGCCGGGGTTCGGGCCGGGGACGCTCTTCGAGTTCGAGACGTAGAGCGTTCTTCCATCCCCCGAGACGACGACGTCGGAGGGATACCAGCCGGTGGGGATGAGGCCCACGACCTCGCCCCGGTTGTGGGCAAGGTCGACGACCGCGAGGGAGTTCGTTCCCCGGTTACTGACGTAGAGGGTCGATTCGTCCGGCGAGAGGGCCAGGGCGTTCGGACCCGCCCCCTTGTACTTCGAGGTGTCGCAGCGCTCGCGGGGGCCGAGGGTGGGGATCGTGGACAACACCGTGTTCGTGGCGGTCTCGATGACCGACACGAGGTCGGCGTTGTCGGAGGCGACGAAGAGCTTGCTCCCGTCCCTGGAGAGGAGGAGCCGGTTCGGCAGGCCCCGGACGGCGATCCGCCCCGCCACCGCAGGCTTCGTGAGGTCGACGACCACGACCTCGCGATCGCGCTCGCTCGAGACATAGGCCGTGGTCGTGCCTTTCACCACGACGGAGTTCGGGTACTCTCCCCCGGGGGTGCCGTGGGGGGCCCCGTTCTTCCCGGGGCGCAGGTCGAGATCGGTCACCACCGCATTCTTCGTGAGATCCACGAGGGTGATGGAGTCGTTGTAGCGGTTCGCCACGACCGCGAGCTTGCTGTCCGAGGAGACGCCGATCCCCTGGGCCAAAGGGCCCTGCCTCAGGCCGTTCGCCGCGCCCGGCGGAATGGGCGGAGTCGTCGGCGAGGCAAGGTGCTTGAGCTGGACGGGCGAACCGCTCGCCTCGGTCCAGCCCGTCTTCCCCGGGACGAACACGTGGAGGGCGTCGTCACCACCGCCGGAGGCGAGCAGCTTCGTGCCGTCCGGCGTGAAGGTCAGCCCCTGGTACGAGTCGGGAATCTCGATGACCTGCTTCGCCTTCGGCGCCCCCCGGCTCACGTCGAAGAGGAAGATGTACTCGTTCGACGCGTCGGGGATGAGGTTCCCCTTGTCGTCGTAGTTGTTGTTGTAGCCGCTCGTCAGGACCGCCAGGGTCCGCCCGTTGGGCGTGAGCGCCAGGGAGGTAGCCTGGCCGGCGACGAAGTCGGGGAAATCCGAGAGCCCGGGGTTGAGCTCCAGGAAGGTCGAACCCGGGGCCGCCGTCGGGGTCAAGGTCTGGCCAGTGGGCAACAGGGTGGAGGGCCCGGCATTCCCCTCGTTGGAATCGTGAGCCCTCGCCGCCCCAACCGCGAGAATGAAGAAAACGGCGATCGAAACCGAAGCCAGCGCCTTCGCCCGACGCATCTCCATGGTTCGCCCCTACGGTTTTCTTGGTTCGCGACCATTACCTCCTCGGCCCGTGGCGGCGCCGGGGAGGCACCGTGACGACTCGCGGTCGTACCGGAGTGGGTCCAAACGAGCAGGGGGAGAGGACTCCCGGAAGGACGAGCCCCTCTCGGTGGCCAGAGCTCGTTCGGGCCGCGTGACTCTAGTAGTTGAACGCCAGCGCCAGCCGGCCGATCACCCTCGGCGACGCCGCATTGAGACCGAACCCCGACCCGACCGCGACCTGGTAGCGGCCCCCGTCCAAGTCGAACGCGAGAGTCGGTCCCACGGTGTGGCGGGATCCGGCCTCGGCCTCGGCCGAAGTCATCTCCTCTAGGTCCTGGCCGACGTACTCCGCCCCGAGCCGGACCGAGCTCCCTAACTTCCACAAGGCCCCGACAGTGGCGATGAGGTCCACCGCGTCTCTACCCGTCGCAAAGACCTTGTCGGCCCGGAAGTTCCCAGCCACGCGGATCGGCCCGTTGTCGAGGCTCGCCGCAACGACCCCTCTCACCCCGTTGTCGTCAGTCTGCCCCTCGTGGAAACCGGACCCCGCGAAGGTCATGCGGAAGTGGGCTTCCGGCCGCGTCAACTGCCAGAGAGCACCGAGCTCGTAGTTCTGGCTGGCGCTCGAGGTGCCCACGTCCGCAAAGGTGGCAGTCACGAAGGGGGCCACACCCCCAGTGATTCCGTATGTGACCTGGAAGGTATTACTCCCGTCGGAAGTCGCCATGTTCACAGGCAACGGCCGATCTGCAGAGATCCCCGACCCGAGGCCCAACGCATAGCCGAAGGACCAGACGCCGGCGCTCGGAGTGGACGGATCCATGGTGAACGCCCATGGCCGCTCCTGATTGGTTATCCTCGTCGGGTCGATCGTTTTGATGACCACCTTTTCGGGATCGTCGGGGGAGGCCTTGGCCAGCGGAGCGAGAACCATCGCGAGCACCGTGAGGAGGCCAAGGACATGGAAACTCCTCCGAGAGCTCTCAAAGCGTTCCCTCATGGCCAGGCCTCCTGCGCTCACCACGCGCCGGTGCCGAGGCAACGACGGTGACCTGCGCGATCGAGCGAGCGTGTCCCTGTCACTAAGTCAACTCACCGGCCAGTGTCGATGGCGGTGGCGTTACTTCCAGGCGAAGAATCGAGGGCCGGCCTGACTACGCGTCGCGACAGGGGAAGCGGTCAGGGGACCGTGGCTCGACCCACGGCTCGCGCTCAAGCTCACTCCCCCGCCCGACCGACCCCGCGGCGAGTCCCCGAGGGGCACCGCGGTCGTGCCCGGCCAGGCGGCCACACCGGATCGGGCACGACGCCGTCCTGGAATTTGACCCTCCCGAGGAGCACGCAACCCTTCATCCCCGGGCGGCAATAGGCGTCCGCCACCATGCGGCAGAGGCCGTCCACCTCGTGAGGGCAACTCCAGGAGCTCATCGCGACCCGCCGGGCGAGAACGCGGCCCCGCGAAGATAGCTGGGGAGCTCGCTGAGCCACAAGCGCCCCGGCTCTGAAACGGCGCTTTTGGACCCGGGCGGGGCACCATGCCACTTGCCACGCTGCGCCGCCCCCGGTCGGTGGGGCTTCGGCTAGGCTAAATGGAACGTGACTCCCGGCCGCCCCTTGGTCTCCATCGCCATGGCCGCGTTCAACGCCTCGCGCTTCGTCGAGGCGGCGCTTTCCTCCCTCTCCGCCCAGACGCTCACCGACCTGGAGGTGCTCGTCGCCGACGACGGGTCGAAGGACGACACCGCGGCGTGCGTGGAGCGGGCCGTGCGGCGGGACCCCCGGATCCGGCTCCTACGGCTCGGAGAGAACCGAGGCCAGGCGTTCGCTCTCAACAAGGCTCTCGACGAGGCTCGAGGCCGCTACCTCGCGGTGCTGGACGCCGACGACGAGGCCCCACCTTCCCGCCTCGCCGACCAGGTCCTTTCCCTGGAGCGCGATCCCGCCCTCCTCCTCGTGGGGGGCGCGGCGCAGACCTTCGAGGACGGGCGAGCGGGGGTCGGGGCGCTCTGGCGCTACGCCACCGACGACCCCGACATCCGGGTGCGGAACCTCTTCAAATCGGAGTTCATCTCGGGCGCCATGACCTTCGACCGGGAGCGCCTCGCTGCCCACGGGCTCCGCTTCGACCCGCGCCTTCGGCTCGGGAACGACTGGGACCTGTCGAGCCGCGCCCTGCGAGTCGGCCGGGTCGCCAATCTCCAAACGGTCGTTCTGCGCTACCGGCTCCACGGAGCGCAGATGACGGCCGGGATGATGGACGACGTCCGCTCGGACAGCGCTCGGATCCGACTGGACGCTCTCAGCTGGCTGGGAATTTCGCCCGACCTGGACGAGCTCCGCGTCCACATGGCGGTGAGCCCCTGCAACTACTGGCCCTTCGGCTCGCACCCGTATTTCACCGCCCGCGGACCGACCATCGCCCGAGACGCGGCTCGTTGGTTTACGCGGGTGCGCACCGCAGCGGCGCGCACCGGCCGGGTACCGCTCGCGCCGCTCGATGCCTACCTCGACGAGATCATGGCGGACATCGCGCGCTGTCTTCCCCCGGGCCGAACCCGGTGAGCGCGCTCGGAACGCGCGCTTTCCTTGGCTCTTGAGCAGAGACCCGCCCAGCGCGCAGCCGAATCAAGAATGTTGCCCCGGGGAATTGTCGACCGCTCGGCTCGCCTCCGGCACACGTTCGAGCGGCCACGCCGTGATGCGAACCGTGCCCCACGATCCGGGAGACTCAGGGAAGCCGCAGAGCGGTCCCACCCATCCACCCGCAAGCTACCGGCGTTGTTCCTCGCGGCTCTTTCCGCACCCCTACTAGCCAAGCAGCCGCGCCAACTCCTCCGGGTCGAGCGGTTTCGCGACGTGCGCGTCGAAGCCCGCCTCCATGGCACGCTTCACGTCCTCGGCCTGGGCGTACCCGCTCAGAGCAATGAGTCGAACCCCTGGTTTGCCGTTAGCCCGGATCGCCTTTGCCACCTCGTACCCGCTAATGCCCGGCAACCCGATGTCGCAAAGAACCACGTCCGGCGCGTTCGCCGCGATCTTTGCGATCGCGCCGGGGCCGTCGTAGGCCAGGTCCACGTCGTGACCGAGGATGCGAAGGAGGTCCGCCAGCGACTCGGCCGCGTCCCAGTTGTCGTCCACAACCAGCACTCTCCGTCCCCCTCCCTTGGCCTGGGACTCGGGGCGCGTGCCCTCGAGAAGCTGCGACGCCCCGTGCAGGGGAAGGTGGATCACGAACTCCGCGCCTTTGCCGATACCGGCGCTCTGCGCCCGCACCTCTCCATCGTGGAGTTGCACGATGCCCTTCACCAGGGCGAGGCCAAGACCCAAGCCGCCCTCGCTGCGATCCAGGGTCCGCTCGCCCTGCACGAAAGGTTCGAAGACGAGAGGGAGCAGGCTCGGCTCGATGCCCGCACCGGTATCTCTCACCCTGATCTCCGCCCTGGTCCCCTCCGCGCCCAAAGAGACTTGGACCTCGTCGCCACGCCCGCCGAACTTCGCCGCGTTTTGCAATAGGTTCGTGACCACCTGGTTCACCCGGGTGGGGTCCACGTCCGCCCAGACCGAGGCGTCGGGAAGCGCGATACCGAAGGCGATGCCACGCTCCGCCATCGTCGCACGAAAGTCCTCGGCGGCGCGTCCCACCACCTCGCGGAGGTCGATGCGCGACCGCTGCAGCGCGATCTTCCCCCGGGTGATGCGAGTGACATCCAAGAGGTCGTCCACCAGCCGGGTCAGGTGCTCGCTCTGACGGCGCAGAACGCCTCGGGCACGCTCCGCCTGCTCGCTGCCCGGCTCGGACTGCTCGAGGATGTAGGCGGCATTTCGGATGGGGGCCAGCGGGTTGCGCAGTTCGTGGGAGAGCATCGCCAGGAACTCGTCTTTGCGGCGGTCCGCCTCGCGCAAGCTGTGCTCGCTCTCGCGCAGTGCGCGCTCCGCCTCGGTGCGGAGCCGCTCCGTCTCCAGGGCGTCCAGGGCGTAGGAGACGTCGGCACAGAGGGACTCCAGCAGCCCGACTTGTCTTAGAGTGAAGGCTCCGGGCTTCGCCGCGTAGAAGGTCAAGGCGCCGACCACCTTCCCGCCCCGGTGCAGCGGGAAGGCGGCCGAGGCCCGAAGGCCATGCCGGGCCGTGGACTGGCGCCAGGGCCAGGTGGCCGGGTTGGTGGCGAAGTCGTCGTTGATCACCGGGCGGTCCTCGCGCACGCAGGTACCGGTGGGGCCACTCCCGAGCTCGCCGTCGACCTCCACCTGGATCTCGCGGAGGTAGGCGGTGCCCGTCCCCGAGGACACCACGGGCACGATCCTCCGGCCCTCGACCTGCCCCACCCAGACGAGCGGGAACTCCCCCTCCTCGGCGACGATCCTGCAGACCTCCTCGTAGAGTGGCTGCTCGGCGCGCGTGCGGACGATGGCCTCGTTCACCCGGCTCAGGACGGCGTAGAGGCGGGTCACGACGGCGAGCTCTTCCTCCGCGCGCTTGCGGTCGGTGATGTTGTCGAAGACCGCCACGAAGTGGCCCGGCTGCGCGCCGTAGACGTAGATGGAGAGGTAGATCCCGAGCGGGCGGAAGTCGATCTCGAACCGCTCCGCCCGCCCTGTCCGCGCCACCCGGCCGTACCTCTCCAGAAGCTCCGGGTGTGCCGACCAGATCCCGGGAATGACCTCGGAGGCCCGCCGGCCGACGACGTCGCGCAGCCCCGTGAGGATCGCGAACGCGCCGTTCACGTCGCGGTAGACGAAGTCGACCGCGCGCCCCTCCGGGTCGAAGATCATCTGGCAGTAGGCAAAGCCCTCGAGCATGTTCTTGAACAGCAGCCGGTAGCGCGCCTCGCTCTCGCGCAGCGCCTCGTCGGCCTGTTTCAGCTCGATCAGATCGGCGGCCTGGCGCACCAGGAGGTCGAGCCGCCAGAGGTCGTGGTCGTCGGGCGTGTACGGCTTGCTCCAATGCGTGGTGACGATCCCGAGCAACCGCCCGTCACGCGTGCGCAAGGGGGTGGATTGCACCGCCCGGACCCCAGCGGTACGCAATACTGGCAACGACGCGGTCCCGGCAAGGACCGGGCTTTTCTCTACGTCCGGCACGAGGACGCGCTCCCCCCGGCGCGTCGCCTCACCGCAGACGGAGGCGACGGTCTCGGCCTCGGCGAAGAAGTCGAGGAACGGCTTCTCGTGTGCGCAATGGGCCACGATCTTGAGCCCGTCCCCCTCCATCAACTGCATCGTTCCCTTGTCGGCCCCCATGATGGCGACGGCGGCGTCCATCGTCTCCTGCAACAGCGGCTGGATGCCGCCGCCTTCGACCACCCGGCCGCCCAGAGCGTGCATCCGTGTCAATGCCGCGAGGTCGGCAGCGAGCCGCGTCTCGGTTCGCTTGCGCTCGGTGATGTCCGTCAGGAACGAGCGGTAGTGCACCAGCGAGCCGTCTTCCGCGAAGATCGGCTGTACGAAGAGCTCGATCGGCACCCAGGACCCGTTCTTGCGCCGATACTCCTTGTCGTAGCGCACCGACGCCCGTTCGCGAACCGCGCGGGCGAGAGCCTCGGCTTCCTTCTCGCGCCATTCGGGGGGGGTCAGGTCGGTGGCCCAGCTCAGCGAGCGCTGCTCCAGTTCCTCGCGGCTGTAGCCGGTCAGCTCGGCGAAGGCGCGGTTGAAGGCCAGCAGGCGCCCGTCAGGCGCTCCCACACCGACGGGCGTCGTCGCATTCTCCAGTACGTCGGCGAGGAACAGTTCGCGCTCGGTCGCACGGCGCAGCGCCTCCTCGCTCCGCACGCGCTCGATCATGTCGGCCGCCTGGCGGGCCAGCAGATCGAGGAGCCGCAGGTCCCGGTCGTCCGGTCGACCCGGAGTACGGTAGTGGGTCGAGATCATCCCCACGAGTTCGCCGGAGCTGCCGACGAGAGGGGTGGACTGTACTGCCCGTATGCCGGCACGCAGCTGGACCGCCAAGGCGGGGGTGCCGATGAAGACCGGGCTCTTCGTCACATCCTCGACGATGACGCGCGTTCTCTTCTGCAGCGCCGCTCCGCACGAGGTGCCCTCGCCCTCGGCGACGCTCTCGAAGAAGTCGAGCCACCACCTCTCGTGACCGCGATGCGCGGCGACCCTGAGCCTCCGCGAGGCGGGGTCGAGAAGCTGGATGTTGCCCCTGTCGGCGTGCGTGATCGCGATGGCCGCATCGAGGACCTCCTCGAGAACGACCTGGGGCAGGCCTTCCGCGCGGACGAACCGGGTGCTCAGGCGATGCAGCCGCCTCATGGCGTCGAGGTCCTGAGCCAGCCGTTCCACCGCGGCTTTCAGGGCATCGTCGGCATGCTTACGTTCGGTGACGTCGTTCCAGAAGATCGACAAACCCTCTTCCGAGGGGAGCACCCGGTTCTCGTACCACCGGTCCAGAGCTGGCTCGTGGGTCACGTACTGGACCGGAACCTGCTCGGCCATCGCCCGGTGGCACTCGCGGTAGGACTCGCTCCCCTTCGTGAACGGGAAGATCTCCCACGGGCACCGGCCGATCAGCTCTTCCACTCCCTTCCCTAGGAGGTCGGCCGCGCGGCGGTTCACGTACGTGTATCGCCACTCGTGGTCGAGGGCGACGAACGCATCGGAGATGTTCTCGAGAGCTTCACTCGCCTGCACGCTTGCGGGACGAGGGACTAACGGAGATCCCGACGGGTCTCGGCGCGGTCGTTCGGGTAAGGGGAAGATGCACGGTGCCGATGAGGCGGGGTCCCGGGCGGTCGCGACGACTGCCTCCGGGACCTCGCGTGCGGTGATGAGGATCCCCGTCCCACCCTCCATCGGCAAGGGGTCGATGCTCCCCTCCCACCACGTCTCGCGACCGTTCACCGCTTGCCTATGGCGAGGGACCGCGACGCGATGGCCGGCTCGGGCGAGCGCCAGTTCGCGGGTCTCCGGGAAGAGCGCCACGATCTCCGCACCGAGGACTTCGTCCAGCGTGAAGCCCGTGGATCGCAGCCATTCCGCGTTTGCGCGCAGGACGGTGCCGTCGGGCGCGACCAGGCAGAGACCTACGTCGGCCTTCTCGAAGAGGAGGTCGGTGAGCGTCGGTGCGAAGGACGCTCGCTGCGACGACATACATTTCCCCAGAACGGGTGTAGGACAAACTCTAACACGTCGTAAGTGGGGACTTGCTTCGAGAGAGAATCGGAAGCCTCTGTCGTTGTGACGCACCGCAGCGGCCGGAATTCAGGGGTAAGGTCTGGTCCCAACGAGCGGTTTCCAGACGCTGCCGCAGCTGTCGTGGTCACCACCTACCCCGAGAGCGCCCTGCGTAGCCGCGAGAGCGCTTCCTCCAGCGTGGCGCGCGGGCAGCCGAAGTTGAGGCGGAGGAAGCCGCGGTAGGCCTCGCCCGGCCCGAACTCCGCTCCGTCCGAAAGGCCGATTCCGGCCGCCTCCATGTGCGCCTGGGGCGCCTCGAGACCGGTGCCGGTCGCGTCGATCCAGGCGAGGTAGGTCGCCTCGACCGGCGTGGTGCGCAGGCCCGGAATGCCGCGTACCACCTCGAGCACGCGATCGCGGTTACCGCGCAGGTAGTCGAGCAGCGCCCCGTGCCACTGCGCTCCCCCGCGGAATGCCGCCTCGCAGGCGACCAGGCCGAGGACGTTCACGTGCGGAACGATGCCCTCCATGGCGCGCCGGAACCGGGCCCGGAGCGCGGGATCGGGGATCACCGCGAGGGCACAGCCCAGGCCGGGCAGGTTGAACGTCTTGGAAGGGGAGTAGAGGGTGATGCTGCGGCGCAGCGCCTCCGGCGAGAGGGAGGCGAAGGGCCGGTGGATGCGCCCCGGCTCGAGCACCAAGCCGGCGTGGATCTCGTCCGAGCACACGATGAGGTCCCGCCGCTCGGAGAGCTCGGACAGGGCCGCGAGCTCCCCCTCGCCCCAGACCCGACCCACCGGGTTATGGGGATGGCAGAGCAGGAAGAGGCGCGTCGTGGGCCCGAGGGCGGCCTCCACCGCCTCGAGATCCCACTCCCAGCGGTCCGGACCGCGACGGAGGGGCGCGGTGATGAGACGAGCGGGGGCGGAGAGGAAGGGTGGATAGACCGGGACCGCCGTGAAGACGTCTCCCTCGATCGCACGGCAAGCGACGTTGAGGCCGCTTACGAGCCCGGGGAGCCACACCAGCCAGGAGCGATCGACCGCAAAGCCGTGCGCGCGTTCCAGGTACTCGACGGTGGCCTCGACGAGCGAGGGCCAGGGCGAGGCATACCCGAAGATTCCGTGCTCGATCCGCCTGCGCAGAGCCTCGATCACCGCCGGGGGCGCGGCGAAGTCCATGTCCGCGACCCAGAGCGGGAGCACGTCGCATCCGGCGTAGCGGCGCCACTTGACCGAATCGGTACCTCGCCGGTCCCGCACCTCGTCGAAGTCGAAGGCCATCCTTCGAAAGGCCTAACACGTCCGCCGCCCACCCGCCTCCCCGGCGAGACGGCACGCCCCGCTCCGACCACGGGCCGGGCCTTCACCCGCTCGCGATTCTCGCGTACTAAAGTGGAAGGGGCCATGGCCACCATCCTCTGCTACGGCGACTCGAACACCTGGGGCTCGAACCCGTCCGGTGGCGACCGCTTTCCGCCGGGCACACGCTGGCCGGGCGTGCTGCGCCGGCTCCTCCCCGGCTGCGAAGTCATCGAGGAGGGCCTCCGGGGGCGGACGACCCTCCTCGACGATCCCTTCGAGGACGGGCGCAACGGCCTCGCCTACCTCCGCCCGTGCCTCGATTCCCATGCCCCCCTTGACCTCGTGGTGCTCATGCTGGGCACGAACGACGTGAAGACGATCTTCCCTCTCGACGCCGCGGGGATCGCCGCGGGAGCGGCGCGCCTCGTGGAGGTTGTCCAGCAAAGCCCCCACGGGCCCGGCCAGCGCCCTCCCAAGGTGCTCCTCGTCGCCCCCCCGCCCGTCCTCGTCCCCCCATCGCCGTTGCAGCGCGTCTGGGGTTTCTCGGCCGCCTCGGTGGAGCGGGCCCGTGAGCTGCCGCTCTATTACCGGGCCGCGGCCGCGAACCTCGGCTGCGCCTTCCTCGACGGCGGTGCGGTCGCCTCGGTGAGCCCGCTCGACGGGGTTCACCTCGACGAGGCCGCCCACGAGGCGCTCGGCGCGGCCATCGCCACGAGCGTCGGGGACCTCCTCTGACCGGCCCGCCCGGCTCCGCGGTCTCGGGGCCGGCGAGCCCGCCGGCGGCACCGCTTGACGCACGTGACGTTCAGTTCCCTGCACTACGAGTTAGTTTCGGTCGTGCCCCCGAGCCGCCTGGCGGCACGTGCGAGGACATCATCGAGCCACTCGATGACCACGCGTACTCGTAGGGCGCGTCGCAGTTCCCCATGAACCAGCAGCCAAATCTCGTTCTTGAAAGGGACCCTGGGGAGGAGTCGGCAGAGGCTCGAGTCGTCGTCGCCTAGGAAGCTTGGGAGCACCGCAATCCCCAACCCGGCGCGCGCCGCAGCCACGAGGGTATCCGAGCCGTTGCATCGAAACGCGACATGCCGGTTGGGCCCCATGCGCGCGAGCCATCGCTCTTGTTGCGTACCCGCCAGGCTATCGTCGTATCCTACGAAGGCATCGCGCTCGAAGTTCGCTTCCCCTCGTCCACCGATGTACGTCGGCGAAGCGTACAAACCGTAGCCGATCTCCGCCATTTTCCGAGTCACCAGGCCCGCTGCGGCACGGGGCCGTCCGACCCGCAGCGCCAGGTCCGCCTCCCGGCGAGTGAGGTCGAGCGTTCGCTGGTCGCCGGCGATCTCGACGACCAGGTCCGGGTGTCTTGACCTCAGCACCGGCAACTCGGGAACGAGCAGGTTCGTGGCGATGTGGAAGGCGGTCGTGAGTCGGACGTTTCCCTTGACCTGCTGTTCGGATGCGTCGACGTGCCTTGCCAACGCTAGGATGTCCTTCTCGACGCGGAGCGCCAACGCGACCAGCTCCTCGCCTCCGGTGGTTGGTGTCCAGCCCTGAGGACCGCGGTCGAACAGGCTCAGCCCGAGATCCTGTTCGAGTGACGCCACGTGGCGAATGATCGTATTTCTGTGAACGCCAGTGCGAGTGGCGGCCCGCGCCAGGCTGCCCGAGCGTGCGAGTTCCAGAAAGAAGCGAACGTTTCCCCACTCGAGCGACCCTGCTCGTTCCTGTACAGCGGCGATGCGCAGCTGAGCATTTTTCTTGGGCCTGGCCATGGGTAGTCTCTTGCCGACAAACGGGCAGTGCATCCGCTGGTCTTCGACCGAGAAGTGTAGCGCGCACCCTGCGCTCAACGCACGGGCTCCACGGGTCACTTCTTCCCTTGGATCAGGGCGCGCTCATGGAGGTTCAATGAGGGTGTCCGGTGCAGACATCGCCCGGATGATCGACGTGAGCGCCGTTCAAGCTCACTGCGGTGAACAGCAGGTCCGCGAGCTCGCCGACCAGGCGCTCCGCCATCGGTTCATCGCTGCTCACGCTCTGCCTTGCTGGGTACCGCTCCTGCGCGAACTGCTCGGCGATACTCGGCAGACGTCCGTGGGTGCACCGGTCGGCTTCCCCGGCGGTGGCCACACCACAGGCCTCAAGGTCATCGAGGCCAGGCAGCTCGTCGCCGCGGGCGTTGACGAGATGGACCTCATGATGAACGTTGGGATGTTGCGCTCGGGGCGTCGGGCTTACGTCCTCGACGAGGTGCGGGCGGTGGTCGATGCGGTCGCTCCGATCCCGGTCAAGCTGATCATCGAGGTCCACTGGCTCTCGCCCGACCAGATCCGGGAGGCGTGCGATCTCTCCATCCAGGGCGGCGCCGCCTTCGTCAAGACGAGCACCGGCTGGGCGCCGGGGAGCGCCACCGTGGAATGCGTCGAGCTGATCACGAAGCACGTAGCGGGCCGCATCGGGGTCAAGGTCTCGGGCGGTGTGCGCACCCTCGAGATGTTCCACACCATGCTGGGTCTCGGCGTAAGGAGGTTCGGTATCAACGTGAGGGCAGCGATCGCCATCATCGAGGAGTGCCAACGGCTGCCGAATGGCCTCCTCAGCGTGTAGCTGGTTGCGCGGCCCCGCGCCGTCGCGCGTAGCGGAGAGGGAAAGAGGAACCGGAGGAGCACCGAGGACGAGGTCTGGTCGCGAAGCGAGCCTGTCACTCACTGGACGGGCTTCAGGAGGAGAGCACGATGGTCCGCATGTTGAAGCACGAGTTCATGGCCTCGATCGCGCGTCTCGCGGTTGTCGTTGCGCTGCTTGCGGCATTTTCTGGCCGAGCGCGGGCGGAGCCGGTCACCGTCACCTGGGCGACGCTGGGGGGGTTCTACACCGACTTGATGCAGGACCTGGCGGCCAAGTTCGAGAAACAGACCGGTATCCACGTCAAGATCCTCAGCATCGACCTGGCCCAGCTCTATGAGAAGCAGATCATCGAGGCGGTGGGGGGAACCGGCGCGTACGATGTGATCACCTATGCCTCCCAGTGGAAGCCGGAGTACGTGAGTGCTGGGTGGCTACTCCCGCTCGACGATCAGATGAAGGCGGCGGGATTCGACCTCAATGACATCGCCCCGGCGCTGGTCGACACCTCCAACCGGTGGCAGGGCAAGACCTACGGCCTTCCCTACTACACCTACACCATGGGCCAGTTCTTCCGGATGGACCTGTTCGAGGACGCGGGTGAGAAGGCCGCCTTCAAGGCCAAGTACGGCCACGAGCTCGGCGCCCCCAAGTCCTACGAGGAGATGGCGCAGATCGCCGAGTTCTTCCACCGGAAGCCGGGGCAAAAGCTGAAGGGCCAGACTCTCTCCAAGGAATTCTACGGCATCGGCGTGATGGCCGGCCGCTTCAATCACATCGTCGACGAGATCGCATTCTCGCTGGCGCCGGCCATGGGCGGGTCCATCATCCGCGACGATGGCAAGCCTGGCGTGGCCGATCCCGCCTTCGTCGGCGCGGTGAAGTTCTACGTGGAGAAGCTCCTGCCGCACGCCCCGCCTGGCGCGACCACCTCGGGGTACGACGAGGTGATCGCCCAAATGCGCCAGGGCCTCATCGCCCAGACCGGACCCATGTACCTCGACCAGTGGCCCAACGCGGTGAAGACGGAGAAGGAGGTGCCCGGGAGCGAGATCGGCGCCTGCACCCTGCCGTACTCGGCCACCCTGGTCGGCGCCTTCAACATTGGCGTCGCCAAGGACTCACGCTATCCCAAGGAGGCGGGTCAGTGGGTGATGTACGTGGCGAGCGCGGCGGCGCAGCGGCAGTTCGCCTTGGGGGGCGGCTCCACCGCGGTGGTGAGCATCCTCAAGGACACCGCCTTCCAGAAGGGCCATCGCGACACCATGGGGCACTTCCCCGTCCTGCTCCAGGCCCTGCAGCACACGGAGAAGGCCCGCTTCTATCCCAACATCTACTACGTGGCGCAGAGCGGGAAGATCAACGAGGAGCTCATTAGCGCCCTCTCCGCGGCCGTCTCCAAGCAGATGACCCCCGAGGAGGCGATGAAGGACCTCGCCCAGAAGATCACCCAGCACTGCGGCGGCGTCTGCAAGGTCCAAAACGCCCACCTGGGCCAGGGCTTCTCCCCGAAGGCCCAGCCGTACACCTTCGACCCCAGCACCTGGGTCAGGATGTAGTCGCCCGGCGAAGGAGGCCCGGTCGGCGGCCGGGCCTCCTCCCGATCGCTCGGCGGCTCTCGCCAAGCGGGAATTGCAAGATGAGCCGAGACCAAGCCATGCTGAGGACGAGCGACAGCTCCGCGGGGCAGCAAGACAACGGGATCATCGCCGTGGACCCGATCAGGCCTGGTGACCGACGGCGAGGTAGCCTTTCGGATACCGGCTACGCATGGCTACTCGTGGCGCCGGCGCTCGTCATCATCTTCTTCTTCGCCCTGTATCCACTGGGCTACGCGATCGCGCTCTCGATGCGCCACGTCGATCTGACGAGCGCTGTCGGGATCGGTCCCTATGTCGGACTCGACAACTACCGCTGGGCCTTGCACGACAAGCAATTCTGGGTCTCGGCGGGGCGTACCGGGCTCTTCGCGGTCGTTGTGGTCTCGATGGAGATGAGCCTCGGCATTTGGATCGCGTTTCTGCTGAACGGGGTCCGCTGGTTCAAGGGGCTATTCCGTTCCTTCCTCCTGTTGCCCCTGGCGGCCTCCCCTGCAGCGGTCGGGCTCATCTGGCGCAACATGTATCACGCCGACTTTGGCGTCTTCAATTCCCTCATGGCAGGCCTCCACCTCCCGGAGCAGAACTGGCTCGGCGATCAGCGTTTGGCGCTCCCCAGCGTCATGCTCTTCGACATATGGCAGTGGACCCCGTTCGTAGCGGTCATCGTGCTGGCCGGTCTGCAATCGCTCCCGAGGGAGCCCTTCGAGGCGGCGGAGCTCGATGGTGCCTCGAGCTTCATGGTGCTGCGACGCCTCACCTTCCCCATGCTGGCGCCCGTGCTGACCTTGGTCTTCGTCCTGAGGAGCATCGATGCCATCCGTCTCTACGATCCCATCCTCATGTTGACGCAAGGTGGTCCTGGGACCGTCACGGAGACGCTGACCTTCTACCTCTACCGCGTGGGGATGAAGTTTTTCCGGCTCGACCAAGCAAGCACGATGGCGCTCCTCTTCCTCTACGTGACGATCGTGTTTTGCCTCATGGTCATGCGTCGTCTGATGAGGCAGATGGCCCAGCGAGCCGAGCGACGCTGAAGAGCCAGGAGGAGAACCGTGGCGACCTTGGAGGGCAAGCGGCCAGTGAGCGTGAGCGAGGTGCTTCGCTACGCCCTGCTGACCACGCTCATGGTGTTCTTCCTCTTCCCCATCTACTGGATGATCGCAACGTCCTTCAAGGCACCGGAGGATATCCTCACCCGGCCGCCCAAGTGGCTTTTCACCCCCGTCCTCTCCAACTACGTCTATGCCTTCAAGGAGGCCAATTTCGCGTTGTTCATCAGGAACACGCTCCTCGTCTCGGTCGTTTCGACGATGCTCGTGGTCGGCCTCGGAGCCCTCGCCTCGTACAGCTTCGCCCGATACAACGTCGGCAAGGGTCACCTCATGTTCTTCATCCTCACCACGAGGATGATGCCCGCTATCGCCGTCATCATTCCCTACTTCCTCATCTTCCGGACCCTCGGCTCGACTACCCTGGGGCGGGCGCTCGCTCTCGGCCTCGACCGTCCCGGTGCCCTCATCGTGGCCTACACCATGTTCAACCTACCGTTTGCCATCTGGCTCATGCACTCGTTCTTCCAGGACATCCCCCGGGAACTGGAGGACACGGCCAGGCTCGACGGGTATACGCGCTTCAAGGTCCTGCGGAAGGTGGTGCTCCCCCTGGCAGCGCCGGCCATCGCGGTGACGGCGATCTTCTGTCTGCTCTTCTCCTGGAACGAGTTCCTCTTCGCGTACCTCCTCACCCGCGAGGCGGCAAAGACCATCACCGTGGGAGTGGCGGGGTTCTGGACGCAGCGGGGCATCCTGTGGGGGCCGCTGGCAGCGGCCGCCACCATCTGCGTCGTCCCGATGTTGGTCTTCGCCCTCATCCTGCAGAGGCACATCGCTCGCGGCCTAACGTTCGGCGCCGTGAAGGGATAGGGAGGGCGCGAGCATGACCGTGGCCGAGATCTGGGACCGCTTCTTCTGGTCGCTCCTTCTCTTCCTCTTCCTGACGTTCGTCTGGCTAGGAATCGTCGATCGGGCGATCGCCTACTCGCCCACCGGGTTTCTCGTCGCGCTCCTCGCGGCCGCGGCCTACTTCGGCATCTGGGTCAAGCGGGAACGACGGCCCCGGTCACCGGGCGACGCCTCCCCCAATAGGCATTAGGTCATGCTCGCACTCCGCGCACTCACGAAGCGCTATGGCGACACGCTGGCGGTCGACTCCGTCAACGTCGAATGCCAGCCGAACGAGTTCCTGGTCGTCTTCGGCCCGGCCGGGGCAGGCAAGTCGAGCACCCTCAAGATGATCGCCGGCGTACTCGCCCCGACCTCCGGCGAGGTGTGGTTCGGCGGTCGGTCCCTCCGCGGTGTTCCCCCCGAGCGCCGGAACATGGCGATGGTTTTCGAGACCTATTCCCTCTATTCGCACCTCACAGTCGCCGAGAACCTCGAGTTCCCGCTCCGAGCGCACAACGTTCCGGACGCTGAGATGCGTCGCCGGCTCGTGGAGATGGCGGAGGTTCTGCAGCTCACCCCACTGCTCGACCGGCGTCCCGGTTTCCTGAGCGGCGGCCAGCGCCAGCGAGTGGCGCTCGGGCGCGCCCTGATCCGCGACGCGGACGTCTTCTTGCTCGACGAACCCATTTCGCACCTCGATGCGAAGCTACGGCATCGGATGCGCGCCGAACTCAAGGCCACCTGCACCAAGAAGAGAGCCACCGTCGTCCACGTCACCCACGATTTTCGTGAGGCGATGGCTCTTTCCGATCGGATGCTGGTCCTCGACCATGGCCGCGTTCGTCAGATCGGGCCCCCGAGCGTGGTCTATCAGAGGCCCGACGACGAGTTCGTCGCCGCCTTCGTCGGCGATCCTCCGATGAGTTTCTTGGACGTCAGGGTGGTCGATTCCGGGGGGCGACGTCTTCTAGAGGTGGTGGGGGGGCCGGGGGCGATCCAGGCTCCACCCGCCCTGGCAGCATGTCTCGAGAAGGCAGGGGAATCCGGCCTCAGAATTGGATTCCGCGCCTCTGAAGTGAGAGTGACGCCTCGTCCCGCGACGGGCGCAATCGCGGCGAAAGTGCTGGCAATCGAGACGCTCGGCCCGCGGAACCTTGTGGTGGCCGAGGTGGGCGAGCGTCGCGTTCGGGCATTCGTCTCGGCGGACGTCTGCTATCCAAGCGGCTCCGGCGTGGGGCTCGAGCTGCACGCCGGCAATGTCCATGTCTTTGGCAACGGGTTGTCCCTCTTCCATCCCGATACCGTCGTGCCTGTGCCCTAGTGCAAGCGGGAGCCTCGGCGATGGCGAGCCTCGAATTCGTGAACCTCTGGAAGCGGTACGGCGCGACGGTGGCAGTGCGGGGAATCGACCTGCGAATCGGCGATGGCGAGTTCGTCGCGCTCCTCGGGCCTTCCGGCTGCGGCAAGACCTCCACCATGCGCATGGTGGCCGGCCTCGAAGACATCAGCGAGGGGGAAATCCGTTTCGATGGCAAGTCCGTGAATTGGGTCCGCCCTCGGGACCGCAGGGTCGCGATGGCCTTCGAGAACTACGCCCTCTACACCACCATGAACGTGTACGAAAACCTGGCCTTTCCCTTGCGTGCCCGCAAATGGGACGAGGCACGGATCGATGCCCGCGTCCAGGAAATCGCATCGACGATGCGGCTCACCGAGCTGCTCGAGCACGGCACGCAGGAGTTGAGCAGCGGACAACAGCAGGCGGTGGGCCTCGCCCGTGCCCTCATTCGCAAGCCGTCGGTGCTCTTGCTGGACGAGCCCATTTCCCACCTCGATACCCAGCAAAGAAGCGAGATGCGAGCGTACCTGAAACATCTGCACCAGAGCCTCGGCTACACAATGGTCTATGTGACCCATGACCAGGAAGAGGCCATGGCCATGTCGGATCGAGTTGCCGTCATGAACGATGGCAGGATTGTGCAGGTGGGGACGCCGGCCGAGGTCTTCAACGCACCAGCGGATGTGTTCGTGGCCGGGTTCATCGGCGAGCCGCCCATGAACCTGCTCGAGGTAACGGCTGACTTCGGTGCGGGAGTCCTCCGACATGGAACGCAGAGCGTCCCCATCCCGAGCGCGTACCACGGGGAGTTCCAGGCGGCGGGAGAGCATGGCGAACTGGTGCTCGGCGTGCGCCCGTTTCATGTCGCGATCGGTGAGCCGAGGGCGAACGCCCTCCGGGGGGAGATCTTCATCAACGAGCCGTTGGGCGACGCCAGCATCGTGACACTGAGCTTGAACGGGACCCGCCTCCTGGTGGTCGCCCCGCCGGGATTTCCTGGACGGGCGGGGGATCGAGTGGGCCTCACCATGGACCCGGAGCGCGTGCTCCTCTTCGACCGCGCGAACGGGAGGGCAATCGCGAGAACGCAGCTCTCGTGACAAACCGGGCCGCGCTGCGCGCCGGCATCGCGGCATTGAGCCCGTAAGGGCGCAGGAGAGAGCGATGATCAGGGTGAACGAGTGGGGTTACACGAATCCTGTGATCTCTGGTCTGTACGGGCGTCCGCCGCTCGTATGGAAAGACATGCGGGTCCAGCTCGTGGTCTACGAAACCAGCCTCGAGAACGTGCGTCGCGTCATCCCCGAGCCGCTCGAGGCTCGGACCAACCTCGTCATCACCTGGGTCTCGGAGTTCACGCTCGGCACCACCCAGGGTGCGTTCAAGGAGTCCGCCATCTACGTCCAGGTGACCCACAACGGCGTGGAGGGAGACTACGAACCATTCCTGTACGTGAACTCGCACCTCCCTCTCACTGGGGGGCGTGAGATCTGGGGATATCAGAAGAAGATGGCCGACATCGAGCTCGTGCACGAGCACGAGGCTATCCGCGGCCAGGTCAACCGGCTCGGGCACCAGATCCTGAAGGCCCTCGTGGTGCCCACCGCCAACGCCCGCATGTCCGAGGTGCCCTGGAGCAAGAACGGGGTGTACTCCCTGAAGTACATCCCCGGGGCCGAGGAGGGTGAACCGCCCATCCGGCAACTAGTGCTCACGCCCGGCCAATTCACCGCGCAGGAAGGGAAGCTCTTCAGCGGGCGAGCCTCCGTCACCTTCGAGCGCTCTGAGATCGACCCCACCTACCTCCTTGAGCCCAAGAAGATCGTCTCGGGCTTCTTCGGCCAGGGAGATCTGTTCCTCCCGCTCGGGAAGATCGTTCATCGGTACTAGCAACGCTCGCACACGTCAGCCAGCTGCGGGCTTCGATGGTTCGACCTCATTGATTTGGGGTCTCCGGCGAGGGTATGGGCAAGGCGATTCGGTTCCATTCAACGGGTGCACCCGACGTTCTCCGAGTTGAGGACGTCGACCCGGGCAACCCCGGCCCCGGAACGGTTCTGGTCCAGCAGACAGCGATCGGCGTCAACTACGTGGATATCTGTGAGCGGTCGGGACGGTACGCGGTTCCGCTCCCCGCCGGGCTCGGCAAAGAGGCCGCGGGGATCGTGGAGGCGATCGGAGAGGGGGTGAGTACCGTTCGTCCCGGCGACCGAGTGGCTTACGCAGGAGGCCCAGCGGGTGCGTATGCCCAGCAGCGGGTCATCCCAGCCGATCGGCTCATTGCGCTGCCGCCGGGCATCACGGAACGCGACGCCGCGGCCGTGCTGCTCAAGGGCCTCACCGCTCGGTACCTCGTGCAACACGTTCACCCGATCCGCCACGGCGAGACCGTGTTGCTCCACGCAGCTGCGGGTGGCGTGGGCCTCATCACGCTCCAGTGGCTGAAGTCTCTCGGTGCGACCGTCATCGGCACCGTGAGTTCGTCGGCCAAGGCGGAGGTGGCCCGAACCCACGGTTGCGACCACGTGGTCGTCTATACCCGGGAGGACGTGAGGGAACGCGTCCGTACCCTCACCCGGGGCGAGGGCGTGAACGTCGTGTACGATGGCGTGGGTCGGACCACGATGGATGCCTCGTTGGTCTGCCTGGCCCAGCGCGGTACCCTCGTTAGCTTCGGCGATGCGTCAGGGATTCCCTTGCCGCTCGACATGGCCAAGCTCGCCGAGCGCTCGCTCACCGTGACTCGCCCAACCCTCAGGGCGTACGTGTCCCAGCGTGCCGAACTCGAATCTGGGGTCAACGAGGTGTTCGGGATGGTGCTGCGCGGGACGATTCGCGTCACCATCGACCAGACCCACGCGCTGCGCGACGCCGCTTCCGCGCATCGGGCTCTCGAGGAGCGGGCCACCACGGGTTCCCTCCTGCTCGTGCCGTGAGGCATGCCCTGGATGCCGACGGTGAGGAGCAGGCCGCGCAAACCTCGGCTCGGGGTCCACCACGAGCGCCTGCGTGCGGAGCAATGACCCAGGGGGGTTCCCGTCGTACATGCGACGCTGCCGATCGCGAGAACCGTGGCCAAGCACCGCCGGCCCTTCGTAGCCGGTGTGGCCTGGGCCAAGCGCGACTCATCGACGGCACCTCACGGGTCAGTTCACGGCGTACCAGCGGGGCACCGACCGGGCCGGCACGACCGTCGTCCGGTCGCCGTTCGCCGGTGCCGCGGGCGATGTGGCGGCGCCGTTCACCGCATACCAGTGGGGCACCCCGGGGGCGGGGGTGATCGGGATCTCGCTCGTTCTCTCCTCGCGGACGGACTGGGGGGCGAGGGGAGGACTACGCGGCGCGCTCAGGGCAAGGACCCGCGCCCCGGAGCCAAGGGTCATCGAAAGCGCTGCGGCTCCGGCCAGCCGAAATGTTCTCATCTTCATTGCTTGCTCCTTCTTCGATGGTCTGTTCCTCCAAACGGCGAGACCGCGGAAACGGTTTCGTCGCGCGAGGTCAGGAATCCAAAGGGAGCCCGCGAAGGCCAGGGGGTGGGCGGTCGCCCGGGGACCTGCCCGCCATGCCGCCGCTAGAGCGGCGACACGCGCACCAGGAGTTTCCCGAAGTTCTTCCCTTCGAGGAGGCCGAGGAAAGCCTCTGGGGCCCGCTCCAGCCCCTCCACCACGTCCTCGCGGTAGCGGACCTTTCCCGAGGCGATCCACGAGGCCATGTCTCTTTGGAATGCCGGGCGGAGGGGGGCGAACTCGCGCTCGATGAACCCGCGGATGACGAGGCTCCTCGTCAAGACCTGCCGCATCACGAGGGGAAGCCGGTCCGGTCCCGGGAACGGAGCAGTGGCGTTGTACTGGGCGATGAGCCCGCACACCGGCACGCGCGCGTGATCGTTGAGCAGGGGGAAGACCGCGTCCCAGACCGCACCGCCGACGTTCTCGAAGTACACGTCCACGCCACGGGGGCAGGCCTGGGCGAGCCGCTCGGCCAGTCCCTGGGCACGGTGGTCCAGGGCGGCATCGAACCCGAGCTCGTCTTTCAGGTAGGCGCACTTCTCGGGCCCGCCAGCGATGCCCACGGCCCGCGCCCCCAGGATCCGGGCGATCTGACCCACCGCCGAGCCGACCGCGCCGCTCGCGGCCGACACCACCACCGTCTCGCCCGGCCGCGGCCGGCCCACCTCGAGGAGCCCGGCGTAGGCGACGAGGCCGGGCATGCCCAGGACACCCAGCGCCGTGCTCGGCGGCGCGACCTTGGGGTCGAGCTTCACGAGCCCCTCCCCCCGCGAGAGGGCGTGCGTTTGCCAGCCGGAGCGGGAGAGGACCACATCGCCCGGGACCACGGCCGGATGGCGCGACGCCTCCACCACCGCGACCGTGCCGCCTTCCATCACCTCCCCGAGCCCCACCGGCCGGGCGTACGACCGGACGTCGTCCATGCGGCCTCGCATGTACGGATCGAGCGAGAGTAAGGCGACGCGCAGCAGGACCTCTCCTTCCCCGGGGCTCGGCAATGGTGCCTCCTCGAGCCGAAAATCCGTGAGCTGCGGGCGACCGCGAGGGCGGGCGGCAAGGACGATCCTCCGGTTCCTCGGTTCCGGCACGGGGCCCTCCTTCTCGGCTCCGCCCCTTGGGGCGACCGTCGGCGCGGGAGGCTAGCACGTCGATCGCGGGTCGGAGGGGCGGCCCGCCGCCCCGGCCGGGAGAGGCCTCCCCCGAACCCCCGTGCCGCGAGGACCACGCCCCGCTTATGACCTGTCCGGTTCCGGCGCGGCCGCTCGTCTTCCTCCTGAGCCGAACCAACCGATCGGCGCATGCAAGGAGGCTAGGATGGCCAAGTACATGATGATCTTCCGCGGGGGCGACACTCCACCCTCCCCCGAGCTGATCCAGCAGCACATGCAGAAGTGGTACACCTGGTTCCAGGGGCTGACCCGGGACGGCGTCTACCGCGACCAGGGCGCGCCCCTCGAGAAGGACGGCAAGGTCGTGCGCGGCCGCCGCAAGGTGGTCTCGGATGGCCCGTACGCCGAGGCCAAGGATCTCGTCGGCGGCTACGCCATCATCGAGGCCAAGGACCTCGACGCCGCCGTCGAGATCGCGAAGGGGTGTCCCACCTACGATGTGGACGGCCTCGTCGAGGTCCGCCCGGTCCGGCCGATGTGAAGGGGACCGAGTTCCATCTCACCGACCACCTCTTCCGCCACGAGGCCGGTCGGATGGTTGCCTCGCTGGTCCGCGTCCTCGGCCCGCGCCACCTGGCCCTCGCCGAGGACGCGGTCCAGGACGCCCTGCTGCGGGCCCTGGAGACCTGGCGGTTCGGGGAGCTTCCCCGGAACCCGGCCGCCTGGCTCGCCCGCTGCGCCAAGAACCGAGCCCTCGACGCCTTGCGGCGCCAGGGCACCGCCGACCGCACGGCGGAGGAGGTGGGCCGTGCCCTGGAGGCACCCGCCGCCGAGGGACCCGCTCCGCACGCCATTCCCGACGACGAGCTGCGACTCATGTTCTCCTGCTGCGCCCCCGAGATCGCACCCTCGGCCCAGGTGGCGGTGATCCTCAAGTACCTGTGCGGCTTCTCGGTCCGCGAGGTCGCCCAGGCCATGCTCGCGACCGAGGGGGCGGTGGAGAAGCAGCTCTACCGCGCTCGCACCGCGCTCGAGCGGGCCGGGGCGCTCTACGACGTCAGCGACCCCGATCAGGTCCGGGAACGGCTTCCCTCTGTGCTCGAGGCCGTGTACCTGCTCTTCAGCGAGGGCTATCACGGCGCCCATCCCCAGGAGGTGGTCCGCGAGGACCTGTGCGGCGAGGCCCTCAGGCTCTGCCGCCTGCTCGCCGGACTCCCCGCCGGCGCCGGCCCCGAGACCCAGGCCCTCCTCGCCCTCCTCTCCTTCCACGCCGCCCGGCTCGGCTCACGCGTCGCCGACGACGGTAGCCTGCTCCTGCTCGCCGAGCAGGACCGCTCCCTGTGGGACCCGAAGCTCTTGGCCGAGGGCTATCGCCGGCTCGGCGCCTCCGCCGAGGGGACCCTTCTCACCCCCTGGCACCTCGAGGCCGCGATCGCCGCGGAGCACGCGCGGGCCGCCACCTTCGAGGAGACCGACTGGGAGGCCATCCGCAAGCTCTACGACCTCCTCCTCGAGGCCCGCCCCTCCCCCGTGGTCGCGCTCAACCGGGCCATCGCCGTGGGCATGGCCCTGGGCCCGGAGGACGGGCTCCGCGCGCTCTCCGAGATCGAGGACAAGGGCCGTCTCTCGCGGTCCCCGTTCCTCGACGCGGCCGTGGCGGAGTTCGAGCTGCGTGCCGGAAGGGCCGACCGCGCGGCCCGGGCCCTCCGCGCCGCCCTGCGCTCGGCGCGGAACGCGGCCGAGGAGGCGGTCCTCTCGCGAAAGCTCGCTGCCTGCGAAGGGCCGGGCTGACGAGAAGCGGGGGCGGTCCTCGGCTTCGCGAGGCGCCCGGACGGAGCGCCGCACCCGCTTTCGTCGCGCGGACCGCGCGCGCGCGCGACCGCCCGCTCCTCCCCGATGCTATCCTTGCTGAGCCGGTCAAAGCCGGCCGCACCTACAACCGCTCGACACGATCGCCCTATCGCCCAAGGGCCGTCACCGCGGAGTCACGAGATGAGCGACAGACCCAATGCGATCCGGATCGGGATCCTCGGCCTCGGCAACATCGGAACAGGCACCGTGGAGATCCTCCAGCGCAACGCCGCCCACATCGAGCGCCGCTTGGGAGCGCCCATCGTCCTCGCGCGGGCCGCCGACCTCGACCCCTCGCGCGCCGCCAAGCTGAACCTCCCGCCGGGGGTGTTCACCACCGATGCCCGGGCGGTGGTCGACGACCCCTCCATCCAGATCCTGGTCGAGCTCATCGGCGGCATCGAGCCGGCCCGGACCTTCATCCTCGTAGCCATGGAGCGCGGCAAGCACGTCGTCACCGCCAACAAGGCCCTCCTCGCCGCTCACTGGGGAGAGCTCGTCACCCGGGCGGAAGAACGGCGGATCAACTTCGGGTTCGAGGGAAGCGTCGGGGGTGGCATCCCCATCATCCACGTCATCCGACGGGGGCTCGTGGGGAACCGCATCCGCCGGGTCACCGGCATCATCAACGGAACCTGCAACTACATCCTCACCCGCATGGCGCGTGAGCACCGGCCGTTCGCCGAGATCCTGGCCGACGCCCAGGCGCACGGCTTCGCCGAGGCGAACCCGGCCCTCGACGTGGACGGCATCGACGCGGCCCAGAAGCTCACGATCCTCGTGAACTTGTGCTTCGGCCTTTCCATCGGCCCCGATGCCCTCACGCGCCACGGCATCCGCGAGGTCACCCCGCTCGACCTCTCCACCGCCGAGGAGCTTGGGTACCGGATGAAGCTCCTCGGCTCCACGGTCTCGGAAAAGGGCCAGGTCGAGGCCTGGGTGCACCCCGCCCTCGTCCCCATTTCGCACCCGCTCGCCTCGGTGGAGGGCGTCTTCAATGCGCTCTACCTCGAGGACGACAACCTCGGCCCCTCGCTCTACTTCGGCCGCGGGGCCGGCCCTCTCCCCACCGGGAGCGCCATCGTGGCGGACGTGGTCTCGGCCGCGCGCGACATCCTCTCCGGCGCCGTCTCCCGCATGCCCGCGAGCGGCGAGCGCATCCGGGGACAGGAGCCGGGCGTCCTGAGCCCCGCGGGAGAGGCGAGGAGCGAGTTCTACCTGCGGGTCATGGCCCTGGACCGCCCCGGCGTGCTCTCGGCCGTGACCGGGGTGCTGGGCCGCCAGGGCGTCTCGATCGCCTCGGTCATCCAGCGCGGCCGTGGCGAGGGGACCGAGGAGGCGGTGCCCGTCCTTATCGTCACCCACGATGCGACCTTTGCGCAGATGAGCGCGGCTCTCTCCCAGCTCGACGCGCTCCCCGTGGTCCGCCCGGGCAGCTTCCTCGCCCGGATGATCCCGGAGACCGCCCGGGTGTAGGAGACCGAGAGGTCGACCTCCGGCGGCGCCCGCCGGGAGCGCGGCGAAGGGGGCCGAAGCCGGTCTTGCCTCCACCTACGCTAGGGCCCTCCTCGGCCTTCACCTCCGGCTTGTAAAGCCCTCTCGCCTTGAGGGCTCCTACCCGCGCTCGAGTCGGGCGGTGAGGGTACGCGCGCCGACGAAGTCGGCGCCGACCGGTACCCGCTGGTACGCACGCACACCCTTCAGCACCATGGCCCCGGCCTCCGCCTCCACCGCCGCGACCCCCTCGCGGACCAGGGCATCGTCCAAGGGCACGAGTGCGGTCCCGTAGGCGAGCGTGCGGACACCGCGGGCCGGGATCTCCACGAGCGTGGGCCTTCCCAAGAGCACCGGGTTGGCGCGGGCGTACCCGAGCCCGTTGCCGAAGTTCGAGGTCCCGTTCTCGGTCCCGAGGCAGAAGGTGCGATCCGCGCCGCCCTCGTCGAACGCCCAGGGGGGGAAGGGGCGACCGCCGTACTGGAGCCAGAGCTCGTTGAAACTGGCGGCGATCTCGCCCTTGGGGAGCCCCACCATGCCGGGGAAGAAGCAGACGTAGGCGAGCTTCAAGACCGGGTTCACGACGCAGCTCCACCCGAGCGCCAGCTGCTCGGGGACCGCCCCGAACACCATGTCCGTGTACCCGATCATCCCGGGGACCTCCCGGAGGTCGGCGGTCCCCCCTCCGCGGAGCGGCGCCGCAGCGAGGCTCTCAAACTCCCCACCCATCTTGAGCCGGCCGGTGGGGTCGAACTCGGTGCCCTCGGGGGCGGCCATGAAACGGTCCGCGGACACGCTCAGCCGGCAGCCCGCGGCGAGGAAGGGCGGGCCCAGGGTGTTGTGCCGGACGAGGTTGATCGAGATGGGCGATGCGCCCGCGTTCTTCACCCGGATGAGCGAGAAATAGGCGGGCTGGCCGGCGAACACGAGGTCGGTCTTCTCCCAGGTGAGCGGCATGGCGGGCACCGGGCTGTGGAGGGTGGTGCGGGCAAATGCCGCCTTCGCGGCCTCGTCGACACCGACGCTGTTGATGGTCCACTCCTCATTGGCCGCCCAGCCGTGCACCGGGTGAACGATGCCGTCCACCTCGCAGGGGGCTCCGAAGCTCGGCGAGCAGGGGAAGTCGCCGGCGAGCATGTAGAGGATCTTCACCTTCCAGTACGCCCCGTGGAGGGCCTGCGAGTAGGGCGTGCCCGAGACGTCGCGGAAGTCCGGGATCCAGTGGGCGTTCAGCACGGCCGCCCCCCGGCGGACGCCGAACTCGGGGACCATGGCCCCCGCCGCCTCGATCACCGTCCGCACCTCGTCGTTGGCGAGGACCACCGCCCGCTTGCCCATGTACTCGACCCGCTTCCCCTGGATGCCTGCCATGGCACACCCTCCTGGCCGGTGGACCGGCTGGGCGCGAGCGTACGCCAGCCAGAAAGAGACGGCGCGACGATTCGCGAGGGAAGAGAGGGGACCGGGGGGGGGCGCCCTCCTAGAGGGCTACCGAGCCTCCCGGACCACGGGCCGGCCGCTCGTCGGATCCCTCTCCACCACGAGCCGCGCGGGCGAGGGCAGCTTCCGCCGCTCCTCCAAGAATCTTTGGTACCCCTCCTCGAACCATCCCCGAGCCAGGAAGACTTCCTCGTCGAGGCCCAGGAGCGCAAGGGCCACCTCGCAGGCCTCCCGCACCGCTCCGCCCGCGGCGGGAGCCCGGACGACGTAATCGCAAAGCCCCCGCCCGCGAGCGAAGGCCTCCACGAGCGGCTGGGCCGGACGGGCCACGAGGAACCGGGCCCCGCACCGCTCCGCCATCCCCAGGTCGATCACGTCGTCGTAGACGAACAGCACCTCGGCCGCGTCGAGGGCGCGCGCCCGGCAGAGGTGCTCGAGGGCGAGCCGCTTGTCCAAGAAGCCCATGTAGAGGGCATCGAGGTGATCGCGGGTGGCGAGAGCCTCGGCCGCCGGATCGCGTTGGCCGCTCACGACCGCCACCGGGGGAACGGCCGCGCCCTCTCCGCGCCGCCACAAGGCGTACCGGAGGAGGTTCAGCCCCATGGCGTCGATCTCGTTGAAGGAGGCCGGGG
Source organism: Anaeromyxobacter sp. (assembly GCA_035686075.1). Taxonomy (GTDB): domain Bacteria; phylum Myxococcota; class Myxococcia; order Myxococcales; family Anaeromyxobacteraceae; genus Anaeromyxobacter. Next base: position 31,936 of record DASRZU010000033.1, on the reverse strand, counting down.
CGGCGGGACCCTTGAGCCCGGGCCCGAGAACGCCGTCCCAGTCGAAGACCAGGGCCCGGCACCGGGAGAGGCGCGCCGCCAGCTCCCCGGGCGGGGTCGCGAACCGCTCCGCCCCGAAGAGCCGGGCCACCTCCTCGGGCGACCGCCTCTTCATTCCCTCAGCCAAGCAGGCCCATCCGCACGAGGTCCTGGACGTCGAGCAGGCCCAGGGGCCGGTCCGCCTCGACCACCACCACGTTGTCGACCTTGTGCTGCTGGAACATCTGGGCGGCCTCGTAGAGGAGGGCATCGGCGGAGATGGTGAAGGGCTTGGCCGAGTGGCCGATCTGCGAGAGCGGCCGGACGAGGATCCCGGGCCCGTCGCGTTGGAGGTCGCGCCGCAGGTCGCCGTCGGTGAAGACGCCGGCCAGCTTGCCCTGGGCGTCCACCAGCGCCACCGCCCCGAGCCGGGACTCGGTCATGCGCACCAGCGCCTGCGAGACCGGCTCACCGATGCCGCACAGGGCCTTCGTCCCCGACCCCATGGCCTCCCGAACCCTGACCGTCATGAGGGTGGTGTGCTCCACGAACTGCTCGGTGCCCACCTCGGTGAGGGCGTTGTCGCAGAGCCGCTGCATCACCCCCCAGGGAACGGTGCAGACGTCCGCCCCCACGAGGAGCGCGGTGCGAACGTGTTCGGGGTGGCGCACGGACGAGTACATGACCTTGGTGTCGTACCGGTACCGGGCCTTCACCTCGGCGCACTGCTCGAAGAGACGGTTGGCGTCCTGCCCCTGGTCGTGCATCCGCCCAGCCAGGATGCAGACGAAGGCGGCGCCCGCCTCCATCGCCATGTACGCCTGGTTGAGAGAGTAGATGAGGTGGACGTTGACGCGATTGCCCGTCTTGGTGAGCTGGTGGCAGGCGCGAAGCCCCTCGGTCGAGACCGGCACCTTGAAGACCGGCCTGAGCTTGAGCGGCAGGGCGAGGATCTGGTCGGCCGCGGCCACGATCTCGTCGTGGGTGCGCCCCAGGGCCTCGACGTGGAGGTCGGGCACCATCCCCGAGAGCTTCACGATGGCCCCCTGGATGTCGGTGATGCCGTGCCGGTGCATGAAGGTGGGCGTCGTGGTGAGGGCCTTCACGAACCCGAGCTTGAACGCCGCCTCGATCTCAGAGAAGTCCACCGAATCCAGGTACAGGTCCATGTGTCGCCCTCCCTTGCGGAGCGCTCTTTCTAGTCCCACCGTTGCCTGCGCACCAGCGCGTCCAACTCGAGCAGCGGGGTGAGGAACCCCTCCAGCCGATCCAAGGGGTACTGGCTCGCGGCATCGCAATGCGCCTTGGCCGGCTCCGGGTGCGTCTCGATGAAGATCCCGTCCACCCCGGCGGCGATGGCTGCCCGGGCCAAGACCGGCATGAACTCGCGCAGGCCGCCCCGGGGATCGGCGCTGGGGATCCCGTAGCGGCGAACGCTGTGGCCGATGTCGAAGACCACCGGGTAGCCGAACTGGCGGAAGTGATGGAAGGCGCGGGGGTCGACCACGAGATCGTTGTAGCCGAAGGTGTACCCTCGCTCGGTGACCACGATCTTCCGGCTCCCCGCATCCTCGATCTTCTTCACCGGCTTGGCCATGTTCTCGGGGGCCAGGAACTGCCCGTGCTTCAGGTTCACGACTCGCCCGGTCCGGGCGGCCGTGACCACAAGGTGGGACTGCATGCACAGGTAGGCCGGGATCTGCAGCACGTCGGCCACGTCCGCGGCGGCGGCGACCTGCTCGGGGTAGTGCACGTCGGTGAGGACGGGAAGCCCCGACCTCTCCTTCACCTTGCGCAGGATGGAGAGGCCCTCCTCCAACCCCGGCCCGTGGTCGAAGGACAGATCGCTGCGGTTGTCCTTCATGAAAGACGACTTGTAGACGACCGGGAGATCGAGCCGCTCGCCGATCTCCACCAGCCTCTCGGCCGTGCGGAGCATGAGCTCCTCGTCCTCGACCACGCACGGCCCAGCCATGAGGAACGGCCGCGGGCCGCCCATGGTCACCTTCCCTGCCTTGACCAAGACCTTCGACATCGGAATCTCCTCAAAGACGCGTTCGGCGGCCGCGGATTATGGCGCATCGAGGGCCGGCGCGCCCGGTAAAGATCGCCCCACCGGGTGGGCCCGCGCGCCTTTCTCAGAGGGGCTCGGGCAGGTCCGGCACCGGGTCGTCCGGAAGTTCCGGGGCCGGACCGCCCCCCACGCCCAGGCGGTCGGCGATCGGGACCTGCGCCGCGATCGCGAGGGCCACGAGCTCGAGGAGCGGTAGGCCGACCACCTGGGCGCCGCGGCGGATCTCGTCCCGGTCCACCGCCCGCGCGAACGCCTTGTCCTTCATCTTCTTGACCACCGACTCGGGGGGCAGATCCCGCACGCTCTTCGAAGGCCGGACCAGGGCGCAGGCCCCCACGAATCCCGAGAGCTCGTCGGCGGCCACGATGGCCCGCTCCATCGGCGCCTCGGGCTCGATGCCGGTGTAGTTCGCATGGGCGCCCACCGCCCGGATCACCGGCTCGGGCCAGCCCCGCTCGCGCAGGATCTCCATCCCGCGCCAGACGTGGTCCTCCCGGGTGGGGTAGCGCTCGTAGTCGAAGTCGTGAATGAGGCCGACCACCCCCCAGGTCTCGACCTCGAGGGGGGGCACGCCCGAGCGCCGCGCGAGCGCTCGCATGGTCGCCTCGACGGAGAGGGCATGCCGGCGGAGCGGCTGCGACTTCGTGAACTCGCAGACGAGGGCCCAGGCGGCGGAACGGGTGGGTTCGGGCATGTCCCGATCCTGGCTCAGCCCGCGGCGCCTTTCCACCCCCTTCAAAAGAGCGCTCTCCGGTCCGGACCGTTCCTCGCCCGCCCACGCGGGTAGCGTCGGGACTTCGAGGCAGGACCGAGTCCTTCCTTGGCCTCTGGAGACCCGGCCGCCGCTCTTCGAGACAACCGGCCCCGATGCTTCACCTCCAAGGGTGGAGGCGGTGCCTACGGACCCTTGCCTCCCCCGCGACGCGCGGCGAGGCGCCCTCTCGCAAAGGGCAGAAAAGCGGCTCGAAGGGCTTCGAGACTCCTCTCTCGCCTTCACCTCCTGTGGGCCGAGCCGCCCTCTTCCCGTCGGCCCGGACTCGATCCCTGGAGGCGCTAGAACCGGGGCGTTCGGGGCGCTATGAAAACGTCCATGTACGCCTCCCCGAACGAGCTGCCGCCCCTCTCCCCCGGGGAGCGGCTCCGCTACGGCCGCCACCTGGTCCTGCCCGAGCTCGGCGAGGTCGGACAACGACGCATCCGCGCCGCCCGGATCCTCCTCGTGGGCGCGGGCGGGCTCGGGTCGCCGGTCGCCCTCTACCTCACGGCGGCCGGCGTGGGCACGCTCGGGATCGTCGAGGGCGACCGGGTGGAGTTGAGCAACCTCCAGCGCCAGGTGCTCCACGGGACGGGCGACGTCGGCCGCCGGAAAGTCGACTCGGCAAAGGACCGGCTCGCCGACCTGAACCCGTCGGTCGAGCTCGCCCTTCACGACGGCTTTCTCACGGCCAAGAATGCGCTCGAGCTCGTGGGCGCCTACGACCTCGTGGTGGACGGGGCGGACAACTTCGCGACCCGCTACCTCCTGAACGACGCCTGCGTCCTCGCCCAAAGGCCCCTCGTGCACGGCTCGGTGTTCCGGTTCGAGGGCCAGGCCACGGTGCTCTGCGCCAAAGATGGCCCCTGCTACCGCTGCCTGTACCCCGAGCCCCCTCCCCCCTCGCTCGTCCCCTCCTGCGCCGAGGGCGGCGTTCTGGGCGTCGTCCCCGGGCTCGTGGGACTCGTCCAGGCGACGGAGGCCCTGAAGTGGGTGGCGGGGGTGGGGACGCCGCTCGTGGGACGGCTCCTCCTCGTGGACGCCCTCGGCCCGAGGTTCTTGACCGTCGGGATCGAGAGGGACCCCGCCTGCCCGGCCTGCGGCACCCGGACCATCCGTTCGGTGGGCGAGATCCCCGAAAGCTGTGGGGGACACAAGGCCGCCATGTCCCCGGAGGTCCCCGAGCTCGAGCCGCGCGAGCTCGCGTCCCGCCGCGCGCGCGGCGACGACCTCGACCTCGTCGACGTCCGGGAACCGGAGGAATGGGCCCGCTCCCACATCGCGGGGGCGAGGCTCGTCCCGCTCGCCACCCTGCCCGCCGTGGCCTCGAGCTTCGACCGCTCGCGCGAGGTGGTGCTCTACTGCGAGATCGGTATCCGGAGCGAGGAGGGGGCCCGGGTGCTCCTCTCGCAGGGCGTCCATCGAGTGTGGAACCTCACGGGCGGGATCGTGCGATGGGCCGAGGAGGTGGGAGAGGACCTCGTCACATGAGGAACGCCCGGAGACCGCCGTCCACCGCCACGTAGATCCTCCTCCCCGACACGATGGGCGACTGGGAGCGCTGGACCGTGCCCCCGGCGGCGGCGCCGATGAGCACCGGCGCACCGGTGTCTCGGTCGAAGGCGCGCAGTCGCTCATCGCCCTCGGCCCCGACCACCCAGACCATCGCCTCCGATTTCCCCTCGGTGGTGGTGGCGAGGGGGGAACCGCGCCCCGGCGCCCTCGCGCACCAGGCCACCTCGGCGCGGGGCGAAGAGCCGGGGAGGAGCCGCACGGCGGTGAGATCGCCCCCCCCCGGTCGGACAGCCGACCCCGGTCCCCCGAAAGACGACGTAGCTGCCCGAGCTCGTGGTGTACGCCGCGGTGGCGTTGATGATCGGGCCCTTCGAGACCTCCTTCACCGAAAGGGCACCCCCCTTCCCGCCCAGGTGGTTCCGGTCGAGGAGGTAGAGCTTGCCGTCCTTGCCGAGCGCCACCGCCAGGGCCATAGGGGTCGCGCCCTCGAGGTCGAGGAGCACCGGACCGCTCCCACCGAGGTCCAGGTCGGCGGCATCGAGAGCGGCCCAGTCCGCGGGGACGAACCAGTCCGCCGGGGCGCTCCCCGGCGCCAAGCCCGAAGGGAAGGAAAGGACCGCCTCGCCGCCTGCCCAGCTCGTGGCGTCGAAGGTGTTCCCCGTCGCAAGGAAGACCCGCGCGCCGTCGCTCGCCACCCCGCTCGGCCCCCAGCTGCCAACCCCCCGGGCCTTCGTGCGCCAGGCCGAGACCTGACCCGGCTCCGCCACCTCGATCGAGACCAGCCAGCCGCGGTAGTCGCCGCAGTCGCCGTAGTGGCCACCATAGGGGACTAGAGTCGCCCGCCCTCAAGCGCCAGCGCGCCGCGTTGGTTCTGGACCGAGGGCTCGAACTTCATCCCCGCGCCCGCGAGGGCCGCGGCCAGGTCGATGGGCCAGCCCGGCTCGATCGAGCCATCGTCCACCCTCAAGGCATAGAGGAGGTGGCGCTTCGTGGCCCCGCCGTCCGGGGTGGTCATCGCGTCGAGGTACATGAGCCGCCTGGCCGGGTCGACGATCGGCGTCCCGGTGACGCCCAGGGGATCGATGTTCCCGCAGGGAAGCGACGACCGGGGTACCGGAACACCCAGGGTGCACGTCCAAACGGCGCGGCCCGTCGCGGGGTCGAACGCTCCCACCGCGTTCCCCTCGGTCGCGGCGAGGAGGAGGTCTGGCCCCCCCATCGCCCCCGGCACGAGGAGCGGCTGCGCGTAGATGGCCCCGGGCAGCGCCGCGGAGAAGGCGGCATCGAGGTGGACTTGGGCCGCCACGGCCCGCGAGAGCCCGGGAACGGTGTAGGCTCCCACACGCCTTGGGCCGGCGTGGTGCTCGAGCACCGGGATGACGGTGGCCGAGACCGGGGGGGAGCCCGAGGGCGGCGCCGCCGCGCTCGCGCTCGAGCAGGCGGCGAGGGCAAGGAGATGGCGAGAGCCTCATGCGGAAGAAACCTGCTCTGGGAAGAAGGCCTTTGCAGTCACCCAGGAAGGGGTTGGAGGGTCACAAGATGTTGACGTTCCTCGCGCGCGTTGTGGTAATGGCAACCCCCGGCGCGGCGAGAGGGCGAGGCGGCCCGGTGGTACAGTCTCGCTCGTCGAGGATTCCATGAAAACGATTTCGCGAGGTCGGCCATGATCGAGGGATCCACGCAGGGATCGGGCACGGTGCTCCGCTACGGCATGGTGGGCGGAGGACAGGGCGCCTTCATCGGCGACGTCCACCGCAAGGCCATCGCCCTCGACGGGAGTGCGGCACTCGTCGCGGGCTGCTTCTCCCGCTCCCACGAGAACACCGTCGCCACCGGAAGGGGGCTGGGCCTTCGAGACGAGCGGCTCTACCGCACCTTCTCGGAGATGGCCGAGGCCGAGGCCGGCCGCAAGGACGGCATCGACTTCGTGGTGATCGTCACCCCCAACGCCCAGCACTACCCGGCGGCCAAGGCGTTCCTCTCCCGGGGCATAAACGTCGTCTGCGACAAGCCGCTCGTCTTCGAGGTGAAGGAGGGGGAGGAGCTTGCGTCGCTCTCCCGGGCGAAGGGCCTCCTCTTCTGCGTGACCTACACCTACACCGGTTACCCGGCGGTGAAACACGCTCGGGAGATGATCGCCCGCGGCGACATCGGCGAGATCCGCTTCGTGAACGCCGAGTACCCGCAGGAGTGGCTCTCCACCCTGCTCGAGAAGGAGGGGCAGAAGCAGGCAGCCTGGCGGGCCGATCCCGCCCAGACCGGCAAGTCCAACTGCGTCGGGGACATCGGCAGCCATGTCGAGAACATGGTCCGGTACATGACCCGGCTCGAGCTCGTCCGCCTCTGCGCCCGCCTCGACACCTTCGTCCCGGGCAGGGTCCTCGACGACAACGCCTCCATCCTGGTCGAGTACAAGGGCGGGGCGAAGGGCCTCTACTGGTCGTCACAGATCGCGGTCGGGTACGACAACGCCCTGCGGGTGCGGGTGTTCGGGTCGAAGGGCTCGATCGGCTTTAGCCAGGAGAACCCGAACTACCTCACCGTGTCGCGGCTCGGGCAACCGACCCAGGTCCTGTCCCGTGGACGCGATCCCCTCTACCCCCACGCCCAGGCCTACTCCCGCATCCCCTCCGGGCACCCGGAGGGTTACTTCGAGGCCTTCGCCAACATCTACAAGACGTTCACCGGCGCCCTGGCCAAGAAGAAGTCCGGCGTGCCTCTCGAAGAGAAGGAGCTCGACTTCCCCAACATCGAGGACGGAATCTCGGGCGTCCGCTTCATCGGGAAGTGCGTCGAGAGCTCGCAGAAGGGCGCCGTCTGGGTGAACTTCTAGGTCCAACAAGAAAGGAAGGAGACGTCCATGTCACGCCCCGTTACGCTGTTCTCCGGCCAGTGGGCCGACCTGCCCTTCGCCACCTTCTGCCAGAAGATCAAGGCCTTTGGATACGACGGCGTCGAGATCGCCTGCTGGGGCGATCACATGGAGGTCCAGAAGGCCGCGTCCGACCCCAAGTACGCGGAGGCGAAGAAGGCGATCCTCGCGCAGCAAAAGCTCACGGCCTTCGCCCTGGGCGCCCACCTCTCCGGCCAGTGCGTGGGCGACCTCTGGGACCCCCGGCTCGACGCCTTCGTCCCCCCCGAGTGCCGGGGGAGCCCGCAGAAGACCCGGGCCTGGGGCATCCAGGAGATGAAGTGGACCGCCCAGGCGGCCAAGGCCATGGGCTGCAAGGTCGTGACCGGCTTCACCGGGTCGGCGGTGTGGAAGTACTGGTACTCGTTCCCGCCCACCACCGACAAGATGGTCGACGACGCCTTCAAGGAGGTGGTCGAGCTCTGGTCTCCCATCCTCGACGAGTTCGACCGCTGCGGGGTCCGGTTCGCCCTCGAGGTCCACCCCACGGAGATCGCCTACGACTTCTACACCGCCCGCCGGCTGCTCGAGGAGTTCAAGTACCGCCCCACCCTGGGGTTCAACTTCGACCCGAGCCACCTCCAGTGGCAGGGGATGAAGCCCTACCTCTTCATCCGGGACTTCCCCGACCGCATCTACCACGTCCACATGAAGGACTGCGCCGTGACGCTGGACGGACGCGCCGGGATCTTTGGCTCCCACCTCGCCTTCGGCGATAACCGGCGCGGCTGGAACTTCCGCTCCCTCGGCCACGGCGACGTGGACTTCGAGAACATCATCCGTGAGCTCAACGCCGCCAACTACCAGGGGCCTCTCTCGGTCGAGTGGGAAGACTCGGGGATGGAACGCGAGTACGGCGCCAAGGAGGCCCTGGCCTTCGTCCGCAAGGTGGACTTCGCCCCCTCGAACATCGCCTTCGACGACGCCATGAAGAAGAGCTAGCCCCGCGAACGCCGACCTTTTCGAGAAGCGGCCGTCCCGACACCCCGGGGCGGCCGCTTCTCTTCTGAGTAACCTGCACAGTTCCTGGGACAGCGCCACAAGGCGTGGCTGAGCATCGACAGACCTCGTTCCTCCCCCGCGAGCGCACCCGTTCGGGGTCGGCCGTTCTCGTTGCGCATCCGTCCGCGGCGCCAGAGATCACAGCGAAGCCCTCGTGAGTTCTTCCGTGAACGGATCGCGCACGCCGCTAGAGCCCTCGGAAGCGGTCCGCCCGGGCGCGCTCTCGATGCTCCTCGCGGACCTGGCCGGCGCGCCCGAGAGCGCGACGTCGGGGTGGGATACGCTCCTCCCCGGTACGGTGATCGGCCGGTTCGAGCTCGTACGGGAGCTCGGGCGAGGCGGCTTCGGCGTCGTCTGGGAGGCCCGCGACCGCGAGCTGGGGCGTGCCGTGGCGTTCAAGGCGCTGCGACCGGGGAGGCGAGCCCAGGCGAGGGACGAATGGCTCCTTCGCGAGGCCGAAGCGGCGGCGCAGCTCACGCACCCGAACATCGTGACGTTGTTCGACGTCGGGCGGGCCGAACGGGGGCCGTTTCTCGTCCTGGAACTGCTTCGGGGAGAGACGCTAGCGGCGCGGATCGAACGGGGACCGCTGGACGCGCTGGAGGCCGTCCAAATCGCGACGGAGGTCTCGAAGGGCCTTGCTCACGCGCACGAGCACGGAGTCGTCCACCGCGATCTCACACCCAGCAACGTCTTCCTATGCCGGGACGGGCAGGTGAAGGTGTTGGACCTGGGTATGGCGCACGCGTTCGGGCGTCCCAAGCCCGATGGCGGGACGCCCGAGTACATGGCGCCGGAGCAGCGGCGGGGCGCTCCCGAGGACGAGCGCACGGACGTGTTCGCGCTGGGTCTGATGATGCACCGGATGCTGCTCGGCGAACGGTCGTCCGCGACCAGGGAGAAGGGCCGTGCGCCGCCGCCGCTCGACACGCCGGCGCTGCCGGAGCTCGGCGCGCTCGTGGGGAGGATGATCGCCGAGGATCCGGTGGGGCGGCCGCGCAACGCGGGGGAGGTGCTCGCTGAGCTGTCGGCGTTTCAGCGAGCGCTGGAACGCCCGTCCGCGAGCACCGTGGCGGTCCGGGTGCGGCGCAGGCCGTCCCGGCGCATTGCGGCGCTGGCCGGTGTGGTGCTGGCGCTCGCGGCGCTGGTCACGTGGCGGGTGCTCCACGGCAGGGAGGTCGCTCCCGGAAGGAAGCAGGCGTCCAGCGCGAACGCGCCGGCGGCGGACGGAAAGCGGGACTTCACGGCCGCGGAGCGCTGGGCGGTGCCTCTGGGCCTGTCGCCGCGGATGCGCGGCCCCGCCGACGCCCCGGTCACCATCGTCGAGTTCGGCGACCTCGTCTGCCCGTACACCAAGCAGGCCGAGACCTTCCTGCGCCGACTCGCGGAGAAGTTCCCGGACAAGGTCCGCCTCGTCTGGATGGACTACCCCCTGAACGCACATCCGGACGCGGATGCAGCGGCCCAGCTCGCTCTCGAGGCGAGGCGACAGAAGGGGGCCGCCGGCTTCTGGGAGGCACATGACGCCCTCCTGGCGATGGCGCCGCACGTGGAGCCTCCCGCACTCGAGAAGCTGGGGGCCGACCTGGGCCTCGACCGAACCGAGTTGGGCAAAGCGCTCGCGACCGGCCGGTATCGGGGAGTGATCGACGGCGACGTCCAGAAGCTGGCGCGCCTCGGCGGGGGGGGGACGCCGACCTTCTTCGTGAACGGGATCAGGGTCGAGGACCCGGCCGAGCTCGAGCAGGCCTTTGGTACGGCCCTGACCGCCGTGCAGGGGCTCCTCGCCGCGGGGGTGCCGGCCGCTCGCGTCTACGACGAAGCGCAGCGGAGCGCGCGGACCGCCGACGACGCACCGCGCCGCGTGACACTTCCGGCGCCCGGGCAGCGCCCGACCCGCGGAGGCGCCTCGCCCGGCGCGGAGGCCGTGAACGAGTTCTGCGACCTTACCCTGCCGCGCTGCGCCTGGTTCGAGCGGCCGTTGCTCGAGATTCTGAAGAGCTACGGCGAGGATGTGCGGCTCGTCTGGTGGGACGTGTCCGACCCGCAGCGCGCGGAGGCGCGGCTCGTGGCCCGCGCCGCGCGAGCCGCGGCAGCCGCCTCGCCGGGCGGATTCTGGGCGATGCATGACGCGATCCTGAAGGACCAGGAGCGACAGAGCCTAGGCTCGGTGCCCGAGCGGTTCACGCTCACCCGCCTTCGAGAGGACGCGAGCAGGGCGGGAGTCGATCTCGACGTGTTCGACTACGAGATGGCGAGCGACGACGGTCGGCCGCTCCAGGACGTGGAGGAGGCGCGCGCGCTCGGTCTCGGCGCCGGGACGCTCGTGATCGACGGCGAGGTATTGAGTGGCGCGAGCCCGGCGTGGGTGCAGCGCGACGCCATCGATCGGGCACTGGCGCGACGGCGGCAAGGCGGCGGGCGGTAAGCGAGTCGGTGCCGGCCGTCCGGTGAGGGTACCGAGACCTTCGATTCTGGGATGCATCGGTCGCGACCGCTCGCCGTCTTCGACGAGTAGCGCCACCGAACGAGCCCATGGAATTTCCGCGCAAACGGCTCAGCCACGCGGCGTGAAGGTGTCTCAGGAAGAGGCAGGCTATTTAGCTTTAGCCGCCCCAAGGATCGACAAAGGGGTGCTCTCCTAAACCTCGGGTCCGCGGAAAGCCGACCGATCGTTCGGCTGTTCGCTCCCCTCCCCAGGCATCGCCCGGCCTTGGGGTGCGGGAGACCGACCCCCCTTCCCGGGAAACTTCCTCGCGAGAACGCCTCCCAAACGAGGCTTCAGGGCTCCTCGCTCCCGAGCACCTCGTACCCGGCCCGGGCGAAGGCCTCACTCCGGCTCGGCCAAGGTCACCTGCACCATGAGGTCGCTGGCGAGCTCCTCGAGCCGCTCCCGCAACCGCTCGGGATCCATCCCGGGTGGGATGGTGATGAGTGCCCGGGAGCGGAACAAGAGCTCCCCAGACATGGGTGCGGTCGTCCGGTCCGTGGTGAGCTCCTCGATGTTCACGCTGCGTTCGGCGAGGGCGTGCGAGATCTCCCGGACGATGCCCGGGCGGTCGAGCCCCATGAGCTCGAGCACGAAGGCCCGGGCACCCGGCACGGGTGCCTGCGCTGGCCCGGTCTCGATGGTGAGCTTGAGTTGGGTCGCCTCGAGCGCCCGCAATGCGGCCGTGAGGGCTGCTTCCCGCCCGGCCGGCACCTCGATCCGGAGGATGCCCGCGAACTTCCCAGCCAGGTGCGCCATCCGGCTCTCCAGCCAGTTGCCGCCGTGGCGCGCGATCGGCTCGGCGATGGCCTCGACGATCCCCGGACGGTCCGGGCCGATGAGCGTGAGGATGAGATCGGACATGGGAGGAGCTCCTAGGCGAGCCAGTGTAGACGGCCGCTGCCGGATCGGGAAACCGCCGGCGAGCACCCGACGAGCCGCCGGGTGCGGCGTCTCCACCCCGGCAGGGCCCGTTGCATCTCCGGGTCCCGCCGGGGGCTTGGCCCGCCTTTGACCCGACCCCCATCCTCTCTCGCTTGCACCACCTCCTGCCTGCGGGCCGTGCCCTGCGGCCGTTCCGCCACATACCTCTTCGCGCCCACCTCGTGGCGCTGTCGCTCGGCACGCTCTTTCCGGTGGTCCTCTTTTGCGGGGCCCTCGCTTTCCAGCTCGCGCACCAGGCCCGGTCCTCGGCGGAGGACCGGCTACTCTGGGGCGCCCGCACCACCTCTGCGGCCCTCGACCGGATGTTCGAGGCCAGCATCCACGCCCTCCAGGCCCTCGCGCAGTCGGAGCGCCTCGACGTCCCGGAGCCCGACGAGTTCTTTCGCGAGGCCTTCCGGATGGAGGAGGCACAGCCGACCTGGATCGCGGTCACGCTGCAGGAGCCGGACGGCCAGGTGCTCCTCGACGCCCACCGCGGTTCCCCGGAGAGGGCTCCTTCCCCGGACGACCGGGAGAGCCTCCTCGCCGTTCTACGGACGGAGCGCCCCGCCGTCGGGGACTTGGTCCGCGGGCCGGGCACTTCTCCCGCGTTCCAGGTGCGCGTCCCGGTGCGTCGCCAGGGGATCGTGCGCTACGTCCTCTCGGCCCTCATCTCGGCGGAGGCGGTGGCGAGGCTCGAGGGCACCGGGGCCCGGGCCCTGTCGCCCTGGACCTGGATGGTGGTGGACGGGCGCGGGGTAGTGGTGGAGCGCACGCGCGACCCGGACGCCTTCGTGGGACGGCCTGCCGGCTCCTCCTTCCTCAAGGCCCTGCGCGCGGCGCAGGAAGGCGTGTTCCGCTCCTCCGCGCTCCAGGGGATCCCGTCCTACGTGGGCTTCTGCCGCTCCGGGCTATCGAACTGGTCCGTGGCGGTGATGGTGGAACAGGCCTTGCTCGACGCCCCGGCGCGAAACATGTCCCTCGGGGTGGCGGTCCTGGGTCTGCTGGCCTTGGCCATCGCCGGGCTGGGCGCGTTCCTCCTCTCGGGGCGGCTCTCCAGTCGAATCGTGGCGGCCGCAGCCGCGGCGGAGGATCTGGCCGCGGGCCACCGGCCGGAGCTCCCTCCCTCCTCGGTGGACGAGATGGACCGGCTGGCCGGGGCGCTGGCCCGCTCGGCGGACCTGCTCGCCGAACGGGAGCGGGAACGGGATCAGAGCCTGTCGCGGGCCGAGGCGGCCCGGGCCGAGGCGGAACGCCAGAGCCGGGCCAAGGACGAGTTCCTCGCCATGCTCGGCCACGAGCTCCGCAACCCGCTCTCGCCCATCCGCAGCGCCACGGAGCTCCTTCGTCGTCGTGGCGGCGAGGCCCGGGAGCTCGCGGTGATCGAACGGCAGGTGCAGCAGCTCGTCCACCTGGTTGACGACCTACTCGAGGTGGGGCGCATCACCCGCGGCCGGATCGCCCTCCGCCTCGAGCCCGTCCCCCTGGCCCAGGCCGTGGCGGGGGCCCTCGAGACCACCGGGCCCATGCTCGAGGCGAGGCGGCACCAGGTCGAGGTGGATGTTCCCCTCGACCTCGTGGTCCGGGCCGATCCCCTTCGGCTCGCGCAGGTGGTGGATAACCTCCTCTCCAACGCGGCCCGCTACACTCCGCCGGGAGGGCACCTCGCCGTCCGGGCCTACGCAAAGGGCGAGCAGGCCGTGCTCGAGGTGGCGGACGATGGCCAGGGCATCGCCGCCGACCTCTTGCCTCGCGTCTTCGACCCGTTCGTGCAGGGACCCCGCTCGTCCGATCGAACCGAGGGAGGCCTCGGCCTGGGCCTCACCCTGGTCCGCCGCCTGGTGGAGCTGCACGGCGGGACCGTGGCCGCCAAGAGCCCGGGGCCGGGCCAGGGCTCGACCTTCACCGTCGCCCTTCCCCGGGCGGAGGGGGCGCCCTTGCAAAGGCCCGCTCCCCTCCCTCATCGCGCCGGTCCGTCGCGCCGCATCCTCGTCGTCGACGACAACGCCGACTCGGCCGAGCTCATGGCCGAGGTCTTTCGCCAGGCGGGGCACGAGGTCGCCTTTGCTCACGACGGTCTCTCGGCCCTACGGACGGTGGAGGGGTTCGCCCCCGAGATCGCCCTCCTCGACGTGGGGCTTCCCGGGATGGACGGGTACGAGCTCGCCAGGCGGATCACCCAGCGCATGGGAGAGGGGGCTCCCTCCTACGTGAGCGTCACCGGGTACGGTCAGCCGTCCGATCGCGACCGGAGCCGGGCGGCCGGGTTCGTTCGCCACGTGGTGAAGCCCGCCGACCCAGAGGCCCTGCTCGCCCTCGTGGACGAGGTGACCCTGGAGCGCGACGCGGCCCAGGCCTAGGAAAGGACGAGGATAGGCACAAGAGCCGCTCACCTCACGCGGGGTCAGCCCCCCTCGCCGGGGTCCGATCCCGGCGATCGTCCTCACGGGACCGGCGAGGCCGTCGTCTCGTCTCCCCCGAGGGCACGCCCGGCTTCCAAGAGGACCCGCTCCAGCACCGCCACCGCCTCTCCCATCGTGAACGGCTTCTCGAGATGGGCGGCGGCTCCGCGAGGCACCTCACGGGTGCTCGCCGACATGGTCACCACGGGCGGCTTCCCCGGGATGCCCTCCAGGGCCCGCAGCACCCCGTCACCGGAGAGCCCGGGCATGCGGAGGTCCAGGAGGACGACCGAGGGCAGGGGACCCCGAGCCATGCGCTGAAGCGCCTCCTCTCCGTCCGCCGCCGCCTCGACGAGCGCGTAGTGCGAGAGAGCCGAAAGGAGGAACTCCCGGACGTCGGGCTCGTCCTCCACGACGAGGATCCGGACCGGCTCGGCCGTGCGCATTCTTGGAACACCTCCACCTGAAGGACCGGGCCCGCGGCCCTCGTCGTGCGTGCGAAATATGGCCTCGGCCCGGCCCGAAGCAAGGCGTCGGGCGCTCCCGTTTTGGAGCCCAGTCTGGAGCCCGCCTCCGTCCACCGGCCGTCCACGGACTTTTCCACCACACCCCGGCGCCGGGCCCTTCGAAAGGGAAGTGGAGCCAGGAGCCCGAGGCGACGACCCTCTTCGCGAGGGGGAGCGAGGCGGTAGGCCTGTCGACGGTCCGCAGATGGGCTACCATCCCCGCGTGCCGACCCCCTCGCGTCCCCGACAAAGCTCGGAGAAGGCCGCCCCGGGCGCACGGACGCCTGCGTCCCCCTTCCTCCGAACGGCCATCCTCGTCCTCGCGCTCGCCGGCCTTCTCGTCTCTTCCGACCTGTGGCTCATCCACGTGCGCGCCCACACCGGGGCCGGCCGGAGCTTCTGCGACATCGATGCCCGGGTGAGCTGCACAGACGTCGCCCTCTCCCGCTACTCGGCGCTCCTCGGCGTGCCCCTCGCCGCCTGGGGCGCGCTCGTCTACCTGACGATGGCCGCCCTTGCCGCCACGGGGCTCCGCCGGGCCCGGCGCTCGCCGACCTGGCCCGGCGGGCTCCTCCTCCTCGCCGCCGGGTTCCTCTCGGCCGGGGCAGTCGTCCTCGCGGCCATCTCGGAGCTCGTGCTCCGGAAGTTCTGCATCCTGTGCGCGGCGTCCTGGGCGCTCTCCTTCGGCCTCCTCGCCCTCTCGATCGCCACGGTCAGCCACGCCGGAGGAGCCCGAGCGGCGCTCCGGGCCGACCTCGAGACCCTACGGGCTCACCCCAAGGCGGCGGCCGCCTTCTCCGGAGCGGTCGCGGCGCTGGCGGCGGCCCTCCTCGTGGGCCACGCCCTCGCCCCGGTTTCCCCGGCCAAGGCCTTCGCGGCCGCCCTCCCCGTCGGGCCTTCGGGGTCGCTCGTCATCTACGAGTACAGCGATTACCTGTGTCCCTTCTGCGCCAGCATGCACGCGCGGGAGAAGTCCATCCTCGCGAGGCGACCCGACGTCCGGCTCGTCCGCCGCTACTTCCCGCTCGACGCCTCCTGCAACCCCCGCCTCCCCTCGACCGTCCACGAGGGCGCTTGCGACCTGGCCCGCGGCGGGATCTGCGCCGAGAAGCAAGGGCGCTTCGAGGCCTACGACGACGCGGCCTTCGCCAACCAATCGTCCCATCTCGAGCCCGAGGAGATCGCACGCCTGGGCGGCCTCGACCTCGACGCCTTCCGGGCCTGCCTCGTCTCGCCCGAGACCCAGGAACGCCTCGCCGCCGACATCCGCAGCGGCGCGGGGCTCGGGATCCGGGGAACGCCCACCTTCCTCGTCCAGGGGAAAGTCGAGTCGGCCGAGCAGTTCGAGCAACTCCTCGGCCTCGCGCCGAAAGCGGCCGGCCGCTAGAGAGGCGCCCCGCTCGAAAGGGCGATCACGACCGGACGTGAAGGGCCAGCTTCTGGTCCGAACCGAGGATGTGCCCGGCGAGCCCGGCGCGCAGGTCCAGGGCGAAGGCCAGGGCCAGCTCGCGCTCGTCGCGCTCGAGCGCCCCTTCCACCTCCTGCATCGCCTGGGTGAGCATCCGGTGCTCGTCCCCGTGCCGCTGGCGATCGGGGTAGGCGGTGGCGCTCATGAGCAGCTCCTCGCCGCCGAAGTGCAAGCCGCTGAACGCGAGCAGCTGCGCCGCGAGCCTCCGCGCCTCGGCGGGATGGCCGTGCTCGATGGCCGCGGCGAGCGCCGACACAAGCGCCACCTGCAGGTGGTGTTCCTGATCCAGTGCCTCGTGTCCGAGGTCCAAGTGCTCGTTCCAGGCGTGCGCGCCGATCATCTCGGTCTTCCGGGGCAAGTCTCTCTCGCGAGGGTCGCCTCTCTCGTTTCATGCCTCCCCTTGCGAGGCAAGGCCCGAATGGGTCTAGTCGTTTTTGCTGAGCGTGCTGGGCCCTGACCAATTCACGAGTCGGGTAGCGTTCTTCCCTTCTCCGCCGCGCGCCAGGGTTCGCCGAGACCGACACCGGAGAGGGCCTTCCTACATGTCCGCTCTACACCCACGATCCATGCGAAGGGGGGATGCGGTTTGTCCCTGGGATTGTTCGCTTGCGGAGCCTGCGGCGCGGGCTGGATCGCCGCCCTGGCCTGGCGGGCTCCAGAGGGAGCGCTCCGCGCCGCGGCCCGGGGCCTCTTGGGAGGCTTGTCCGCGTTCCTCGTGGCGTGGGGCGGATACGCCCTCCTGGAGCACCGCGGAATGCGGGTCTCCTGGGCGGAGGTCTCGGCCGGGGGAAGCGGAGGGGTCGCCCTCGCAGGGGCCATCGGTCTCATCGAGGAAAGCGCCAAGCTGTTCGGTATGTCGCTCGCCTCCGTGGGGACGCGCCGCGCGGGGAGCGGGCTCGTCGTCCGCACCGTGCTCGCGGTGTCGGCCTCCTTCGCCACGCTCGAGTGCGCGACCGTCTTGCGGGACGCCGACCCGATCCTGCTCGTCCTGCGGTCCTCGCTCGCCCCGGTCGCCCACGCGGTCTTGGCCGCGCCGCTCGGGCTCGTCTTGGGGGGCGGAGCGCGCGGGATCCGCTGGACACTCCCCGCCCTGCTCCTCTCCGCGACCCTCCACGGGGCGGCCGATCTCTCGCTCGCCACCCCGGAGTTCGGCCGTCTGGGATACGCGGCGGTGCTGGCGGCGCCGGCCGTGTTCCTGCACCTTTGGGCGAGGCGAGCCTCGACGCGCTAGGGTCCGCGCCCTTCGACGGCCAGACGGGCCGCTCGACTCACCTCGCCCGGAGGTACTGCCGAGGCCAGGAGCCCTCCGCCCCCAGCGCCCTGGCAGCTCGAAGGGCGAACCCGGGGTCGCGCAAGAGCTCGCGCCCCAGGAGGACCAGGTCGGCCTGCCCGCTTCGGACGATGTGGTCGGCCTGCTCGGGAGAGGTGATGAGACCCACCGCCGCGGTGGGAATCCCCGCCTCCCGGCGGATTCGCTCGGCGAAGGCGCTCTGGTACCCGGGGCCGGCGGGCACGGCGGCGCTGGGCGAGGTTCCGCCGGAGGAGACGTCGACGAGATCGACCCCGAGCGCACCGAGGCCGCGGCACAGCTCCACCGACTGGTCCGGGTCCCATCCCCCCGGGACCCAGTCGGTGGCCGAGAGCCGCAGGAGGACGGGGAGGTTCTCCGGCCAGACGGCCCGCACCGCCGCCACCACCTCGCGCAAGAGCCGGCACCGGTTCTCGAGCGACCCGCCGTACCGGTCGGTGCGCTGGTTACTGAGCGGCGAGAGGAACTGGTGGAGTAGGTACCCGTGGGCCGCGTGCACCTCGACCACCCGGAAACCCGCCTCCCGGGCCCGGACCGCGGCGCGGCGGTAGCCTTGGACCACTTCGCCAAGGCCTTCCGGGTCGAGCGGCAACGGGGTCGGGGACGAGGGCGAGAAGGGCAGCGCGCTCGGGCCGACCACCGGCCAGCCGCCCTCCCCGATCCCGAGCGCCCCCCCGGGCTCCCAGGGCGGCCGGACCGAGCCCTTTCGGCCGGCGTGTGCCAGCTGCACCCCTGCCACCGCCCCCTGCGACTCCACGAAGCGCACCACCCGGGCGAGCGGCTCGATCTGCCCGTCCTCCCACAGGCCGAGGTCGGCAAGGGAGATGCGCCCCCGGGCCTCGACCGCAGTCGCCTCGGTCATGACGAGGCCCGCCCCCAGGGCGGCGCGCGAGCCCAGATGGACGAGGTGCCAGTCGCTGGCCCGCCCCTCCACGGCCGAGTACTGGCACATGGGGGACATGCCGATCCGGTTGCGGAGCGAGACGCCGCGAAGGGAGAGGGGCGAGAAGAGATGCATCTCGACAAAAGAGCGCGGTCTCGACCGGAGCGCAAGGACAAGGGGTCGCAGGGCGAGCGAGCCTGAAGGGCGCCCTGCGACCCCCGCCCCGGTTAGCATCGTGGCATGGGCGACGAGGAGACCGGGTCTATTCCTCCGTCGGCGCCGCCCGGCCGGGTAACGGGGCCTCACCGCCGCGCGAGGGCCCGGCTCGAGCTCCTTTTGTCAGGACTCTCGTTCGGCCTCATGGCCGTCCTGGCCCGCCGCGCCTCCCGCCTCCCCGGCTCGTTCACCGCCGGCCACCTCTCGGTGGTCCGCTTCGCGGTGGGTGCGCTCGCTTCCCTCGTCCTGTTCCGGCTCCGGCCCGGGACCTACCGCCCGCGCAATGGGCGGCTCCTCCTCGCCCGCGGCGTCTCGGGCGGCCTGGTGGTGGTCTTCTACTTCTTCGCCCTGGCCCGGATCCCCGCCGGACAGGCCGGCCTCCTCTACAATCTCTTTCCCGTCATCGCCACCCTCATGTCGATCTTCGCCCTGGGCGAGCGGCCCACGGCACACCTCCTCCTCGGGCTCGTCCTGGCCACCTCGGGGGTCGCGCTCGCCCTCGGCGGGGGCTTCCCGGTACGGCCCGGGGTGGGCACCCTCTCCGCCCTGGGGGCGGCGGTGTTCGCGGCGGCGAGCGCCAACGTCATGCGCGCCATGCGCGGGACCGAGAACGCTCCCACCATCTTCTTCTTCTTCTGTCTCGTGGGTCTGCCCGTGGTCCTCCCCTTCGCCTTCGATCCCTGGCCCGCTTCGCCGGCCGCCTGGGGGCTCGGCCTTCTCGTGGGCCTCGCCGCCTTCGCCGCCCAGCTCCTCATGGCGGACGCCTACGGCGACCTGTCCGTCTCCGAGGCCGCCGCCTGGCTGCAGCTCACCCCCGTCGCCCAGGTCCTCCTCGCCTGGCCGCTCCTCGACGAGCGGCCGACGGCGAGCGGGTTTCTGGGGGTCGTCCTCGCCGCGGTGGGCGTCGGGATCGCGGCCGTCCTGGGGCGAAGGGCCCCGAGAGCCCGGGAGCTGTCGGGGCTCACGCCTCCCCCCTGACCCTCCCTACCGAAGCCCGCCCACGAGCACGACCAGGGTCAAGAGCGACGACCCGACGAGCGCCCACCCCAGGAGGCGCAGCCTTCGAGCCGACACCGGCACAAGGCAGACGCAGAGCGAGAGGAGGAGGGTGGGCGAGACGGCGACGGGCACCGTAGCAGGCAGGCCTGCGCCAGCCAGAGCGACCGCCAAGGCCCAAAGGAGAGCCACGCCCGTGCCGTGGGTCGCGCGTGGATCGCGTTCTCCCCTCGTGCGCGCCCTAAGGAGCACCGCCTGCACGGCAAGCGTCGCCGCCGCGAAAGAGAGGATCCAGCAGACCACCACTGCGAGGGCCACCCTTCCTTCGGCGAGACCGGCCCGGGCTACCACTCCTGCGGCCGAGGCGAAGGCGGAGGCGACCGCGATCTCCCCGGCCACGGTCTTCTCGCTCCTCCGATAGGAAAGCCAGGCGACAGACCCGGCCAGCACCACCGGGGGAAGGGCCCAAAGGCGCGCCCCGGGCTGGGCGAGATAAATCCCCGCCGCCCCCGCCACCCCCGCCAAGGCCCCCAGGGCCGCAGCCCATCCTAACGCCCGGGCCCCCTCGCTCTGGCGCAGGCGCTCTCCGCGGTGCCCCAGGGAGACGAGAAGGGGCTCGTGCGCGATGAAGAGGAGGACGACCGCTAGGGCGAGAAGGAGCGCCGCCGCGGTGAAGCGGCCCAGGGCGAGGCCCGAGGAGAGAGAGAGCACCATCTGTCCCCACGCTCCGTGCTCGTGCGGGACGAGCGCGCGCCGAACGGAGGGCGACTCCTTGGGAGGCATCGCGGCGCGGTTCATACCTTGATCCCGCCGGGCAGCCAAGGCCGTCCCCCCTCCCCTTCTCTCGGACCAACGCGGCCCGGGCCAAAGAAGAACTCCGAGTGGAGACGAGGGCATTGCCGCTCGCCTCAACGGACTCATCCCGCTGGCGAATGGCATCGGTCTAGGGAGAGAATGAGGCCGGTGTCGGACTCTCCCGAACACGCGCTCACGCGGAAACCGTACCTCGCCCGGCAGCGCACGGAAGAGGGCCGCAAGGCCGTCGCCGTCCTGCCCATCCATTACCCCAAGGAGCTCTTCACCGCGCTCGGCCTCCTCGCGGTCGAGCTGTGGGGGCCGCCCGGCCCGCCCCGGGGGCCCGGGGCGGGGCGGCTGCAGCCGTACGTCTGCGCCCTGGCCCGCAACGCCCTCGCCTTCCTCACCTCCGGAGGCGCAGACCTCGTGGACGCGGTGCTGTTCCCGCACACCTGCGACTCGATCCAGGGGCTCGCCACCCTCCTCAAGGATCTCGGCGGCTTCGACCGGCCCACCCTCACCTTCCTGCATCCCCGGGGCCCCGGGCGCCCGTCCGCCCTCTCCTACCTCGATGAGGAGCTCCGCGCCCTCGCCGCCTCTCTCGAGGCCCTCTCCGGCGCGCCGCTCGACCCGGAGCGCCTCCTCGCGGCGGTGCGACTCCACGACGAGATCGACGCCGCCCGCGCAGCCCTCCTCGATTCGAGGGCCCGGCTCGCCATGGGAGACAACGAGCTCTACGCTCTCCTCCGGCGCGGCGAGTGGCTCTGGCCCGAGGACCACCTGGCCGAGCTGCGCGGCGCGCGGGGGCGCCTCGCAGAGGGGCCGGTGGTGCCGGGCATCCCGATCCTCGTGTCGGGCTACCTCCCCGAGCCCCCCGCGGTCCTCGAGGCCCTGAACCGCGCCGGGGCCTACGTCTGCGCCGACGACTACGCCGCCGTCGGCCGCCGCCTGGTGCGATCGCCCCCGAGTGGCCCGACGATGAAGGACCCCTTCACCCGGATCTCGGAGCGCTACCTGGCCCTCCCCCCCTGCCCGACCCGGTGCACCGACGTCGAGCTACGGGTGAGACACCTTCTCGCCCTAGCCGAGCGCTCGGGGGCGCGGGGGGTCCTCCTCCACGTCGTGAAATTCTGCGAACCCGAGCTTTTCGACGTTCCCGCCCTCCGCCGCGCCTTTGCCTCCCGCGGCCTCCCGGTCCTCTTCCTCGAAGGCGAGCTCGAGAAAGAGCTCGCCGCCCAGGCGGTCACCCGGATCGAGGCGTTCGTGGAGATGATCTCCGCCGGGAGGGCGGCCTCAAGATGCTGAGGCGAGCTCGCTACCATCTGGCGCCAAGGGTGGCGAGAGCTCTCTCGTCCTTGAAGAGAGGGCGTTCGCGCCGCCCGGCGCGCCCGAATGGCCCCTTCGGCCCACCCCTCGAGTCCACCCGCAAGCTGAAGGAGCTCATGACCGCCCACTACCTCCAGGGCCGTTACGCCGAGGGGGCGGTGCCGGTCGCCTGGGTGACGAGCGGCTTTCCGGTAGAGCTCTTAAGGCCTCTCGGGTTCCACACGGTCTACCCGGAGAACCACGCCGCCATCTGCGGGGTGAAACGGCTCGTGACGACCCTCGCCGCCGCAGCCGAAGAGGAGGGCTACTCCCGGGACCTCTGCAGCTACGCCCGCACCGACCTGGGCTCTGCCTTCACCGGTCAAACGCCGGTGGGGCGGCTCCCTCGGCCCGACCTCCTCTGCTGCTGCACGAACATCTGCCAGACGGTGCTCTACTGGTATCGCGCCCTGGCCGAGCGGTTCCGGGTGCCGCTCGTCCTCATCGACACCCCCTACGTGTACGGCGAGGCGCCCCCCCACCGGCTTCGCTACGTGCGCGATCAGCTCGAGGAGGCGGTCCGGGTGGCGGAGAGAGTCGCCCGGCGCCGGGTCGAGCCGGAGGAGCTGCGGGAGGTGACCCGCCTCGCCCGGGAGGGGAGCTTGCTCTGGGGGGAATGCCTGGCGATGAGCCAGAGCCGGCCCGCGCCCTGGACCGGCATCGACGGATTCTTCCACATGGCCCCCATCGTCTCCCTGCGCGGGACGGAGGAGTGCAACGCCTATTACCGGATGCTCCGCGACGAGCTCGCCGACCGGGTGAAACGCGGGGTGGGCGGCATCCGCGAGGAGCGGCACCGCCTCCTCTGGGATAACTTGCCCATCTGGTTCTGGATCCGCCCTCTCGCCACGCTCCTCGCCGAGCACGGATTCAACTTCGTGTGCACGAGCTACACGAGCGCCTGGGCCGAGGCCGGCCGGCGGGTGGACCCTTTGGACCCGTTCGGCTCCGCCGCCGTCGCCTACACCCACGTCATCCTGAACGAGGACCTGCGCCACAGGCTCGCCACCCTGAGCCGGCTCGCAAGGGAGTACCGGGTGGACGGGGCGGTCCTGCACAGCGACCGCTCCTGCAAGCCGTACTCGATCGGCCAGGTCGACCTTCGCCAGATCCTCTCCGAGGAGCTCGAGATCCGCGTGCTCCTCCTCGAGGCGGACCACTCCGACCCGCGCTCCTTCGCGGCGGAGGCGGGGGAGAACCGGCTCATGGCGTTCATGGAGGGCTTCGCGTGATCGCGGCGGCGCTGGGCGTGGACGTCGGCTCGACCACCTGCAAGGCGGTCGCAGTCGACGAGGTGGGGCGAATCCTGAAGAGCGCGGTCGAGCCGGCCGATCCCCGGGTCGAGCCTCAGGTCCTGCGCCTGCTCGAGGCGGTGAGGGGCGAGGCCGGCCCTCTCGTCCCCGTCGGCGCGACCGGCTACGGCCGCAAGCGCGTCAAGGGCGGCCGGGCGGTCACCGAGATCACCTGCCACGCCCGCGGGGCCTTCGCCCGGACCGGACGGCCGGGGCTGCTCGTCGACATGGGCGGCCAGGACACCAAGGCCATCCGGCTCGGGGAACTGGGCCAGGTGCTCGACTTCGCCATGAACGACAAGTGCGCGGCGGGGACCGGCCGGTTCCTGGAGGTCATCCTCGGCCGGCTCAAGGTCCCGCTCGGGGAGGTGGCCGCCCTAGCGGCCGGCGCGGGGCGAGCTGTCCTCGTCTCCTCGACCTGTACGGTCTTCGCCGAGAGCGAGGTGATCTCGCTCGTGGCGGCGGGCGAGCCGCTCGATGGGATCGTGCGGGGCCTCTGCCTTTCCCTCGCCTCCCGGGTGGCGGCGCTGGCCCGAGGCCCGGGGGCAAAAGCAAGGGACGTCTTTCTCTCCGGAGGCCTCGCCCTGAACGCCGCCATGGTCGCCGCCCTCGCCGAGCAGATGGGGAGGCCAGTCCTGGTCGTGCCCGACCCGCAGCTCGTGGGCGCCTTGGGGGCGGCGCTCTCGGTCCTGCCCGCGGCCGCCTGAAGCGAGAGGCGGCTTCTCTCCCCCAAGGCGGAATGGACCGGGCGCGATCGGTCAGCGCCCTCAAATCTCGACGGACGCGCTTTACCGCGATAGACCCCGGACATGCTCGCCTATGTCTTCTGGCACTGGCCCCGGGTTGAAATCGACCCGGGCAGCTACGCGGACGCCCTGCTCGCATTCCACCACGCGCTCGCGGAGATGCCGCCGCCCGGCTACCACGGCTCCCGGGTGCTGGAGGTGTCCCGCGCCCCGTGGCTGCCGGTCCCGACGGCGCTCGAGGACTGGTACCTCGTGGAGGATTTCACCGCCCTCGGGGCGCTCAACGAGGCCGCCGTCTCGGGCCAGCGTCGCGACCCGCATGACGGAGCGGCTCGGATGGCTCTGGGCGGAGTGGGTGGTCTCTACCGCCGCATCCGAGAGGGGATGTCCACGCCAGACCCGGTGGTCTGGTTCGGAAAACCGGTCCACCTCGGCTACTCGGAGTTCTTGGCCCGGGTGCCCCCCGCCGAGCTCTGGCAGCGGCAACTCGCCCTGGGCCCGGGGCCCGAGTTCTGTCTCCTGGGCGCCACCGCTCCCGAGGGCGCGGTCGAGCCCTGCACCCTAAGGACGAGGCTCCTTCACGCGTCCGATCCGATCCTAACGCCCTCGCCGTGAATGAGGCGCGGCCCGCGGCTGCCGAGGTGTAGGTCAGCCTCCGCCTTCCTCGCACCGGGAACCGCTCGCCCGACCGGCCGGTCTCGCGCGCCATTCCCGCCACGGGACCCCTCTCCACAACCCGTCGATTCAACTGGATGTGACTACATTGCCCGCACGGGTCGGTTTGACGCGCGTGACCGTCGTCCCATAATCGCGGTGCATGCACAGCCTGTACTTGTGGCCCGATAGTCCGGCGCTCTCGCTCGTGGTCCTCTGGCTCCTGAGCCAGGTGCTCCTCTATGCGGCCCGCGTGCCGGTCCACCGGGGGCTTCGCAAGCTCGGGACGGCCCTGGGCGGCGCTCTCCGCCTCGTGGCCCGCTGGCTGAGGAGTGTGTCGGACGACCTTCGGCGGCGGAACCGCGAGGTTCTGCTCGAGGCCGGGCGGGCCGAGTCGGAGGCCCGTCTGGAGCACGAGTTCCAAAGGCTCGCCACCACTTTCACCGCCGAACTGAAGGAGTACCCGGGGTTGCACCGGCGGCTCGACGAGAGCGTGCGAACGGTCGAGGAGGACCTGAAGGCGTCGGCTCTTACCCCGCCCGAGGCCCCCGGCTGGCCCGAGGCCGTCCAGGCGATGGCCAACATGCCCAAGGCCGGCGACCGCACGGTGCAGAAGGTGCTCGACGAGATCCACCGCTCCGCCGTGGCTTCGGAGAAGAAGGCCCTTTCCGAGTACCGCGAGGCGATGGCGAGACGCCACAAGGTCCTCGCCCAGACCGCCCCCATCTGGAAGGCCATCCGAGCGCTCCTGGAAGAGGTCCAGCGCGCCGTCACCGGGGCCCTTTCCGCCTCGAGCCGGATCGATGCCTACATGGAGCGGTACGAGAAGATCCGGCGCGGCGAGGACCTGGTCGAGCGTGGCCTCTCCGCGAGCACCTTGAACCTCTTCATCATCTCCTTGTTCGTGGTCGCGGTCGCCGGCTTCGGCGGGCTCGTGAACTTCCAGCTCATCGCGCGGCCGATGTCCGAGCTCGTGCCGAGTGGGGGCTGGGTGCTCGGCATGCCCATCTCGATGATCGCCGCGCTGGTGATCGTCCTCATGGAGGTCGCGGCGGGCATCTTTCTCATGGAGACCCTGGGGATCACCCACCTCTTCCCCCGCCTTTCCGGGCTCCCCGCCTCGAGGCGGCGGATCATCTTCCTCGTGGCGCTCACTGGCCTCGCCCTCCTCGCCGCGGTCGAGGCGTCCTTGGCGATCCTGCGCGAGCAGCTCTTCGAGGCCGATAAAGCCCTGGCCCTCGCCCTCGCTGGAGAGACGGCCCGCGGCAAGGTGGAGGTGGCGGCGCCTCTCGTCTCCAAGATCCCGGTGATCGGACAGGCGGTGCTCGGGTTCATCCTTCCCTGGATCCTGGCCATGATCGCCGTGCCCCTGGAGATGCTGGTCGAGAGCGGCCGGCACGTCATCGGCCGGGCCCTGCAGCTCCTCGTCCGGGGGAGCGCCATCGTCGTCCGACTCTGCGCCCACCTCGTGCGCTACCTGACCGCGGTCCTCG
This sequence comes from Anaeromyxobacter sp., assembly GCA_035686075.1. GTDB lineage: Bacteria > Myxococcota > Myxococcia > Myxococcales > Anaeromyxobacteraceae > Anaeromyxobacter. Next base: position 6,125 of record DASRZU010000033.1, on the reverse strand, counting down.
CCTTCGTCTTCGACATCTACATCGTCATTCCCCTGCAGGTGGAGCGCCTCGCGAAGGGACGCGCGCCGGGCGCCCAAGGCCCCGTCGAGGCCGGCGCTCTGCGGAACCCGACCGAGCGCACCGTCACCTTCAAGGCCCCTCGATGAGCCCTGTCCGAGCGAGCCGCGCGAGCCTTTCCCGAAGCCTCGCCACCCTGGGCATCCTCTTACTCTGCGCCTGCAGCGACGCCCGGAGCCACGCCCGGGCCACCGCCGTCCTCATAGACGTGTCCGGCACCTACTTCGACCAGCTCGGTGAGATGGTCCGGATCACCCGCGCGGGTCTCCTCCCGGGGATCCACCCCGGCGACAGCTTCTTCGTCATCCGGGTCGAGGAACGCAGCTACGATCGCACCGCGGTAGAGGCGGCGATCAACTTCGACGCTCAGCCCAGCCGCGCCAATGCGCAGAAACTCACCCTGTCGGGGACTCTGGACCGGTTCGCTCGGAACGCCCGGCGGGCTCAGTACACCGACGTGACCGGCGCCATCCTCCTCGCCGCCGAGTACCTGCGCGAGACCCGGGCAGGCCAGAAGGAGATCATCATCTTCAGCGACCTCAAGGAGGAGTTGCCCAAGGGCGCGAAGCGGAGCCTCGAGCCGGGCGAGCTCACCGGGACCGAGGTCGTGGCGATGAACGTGAAGCGGCTCGCCGCGGACGAGAAGGACCCTTCGGCCTACCGGGCCCGGCTCGCCGAGTGGGGGACCCGGCTCACCCGCGCCGGAGCCTCGAGCTTCCGGGTGGTGCTCGAGCCAGAGGAGCTGGCCCAAGCGTTCGCGCAGGAGCGGTGAAAAGCTGTTTTCCCCAGAGCCTCGCCCTACCGCGCCGAGTGCGGGTCGGTTCGGGTTGGGGGGAGATGCGGAGCGCCGCTTTCGTCGCCCCCCTCCGAGGACGCCGCCCGGGCCGCGGGTGGCGGAGAGTCCGCCGGTCTCGCGTGGGTGGCCTCGAGCCACGCACTCCGGCGCTCGACCTGGCGCCAGAGCCGATTGATCCGCCCTTGCAGTCGGAAGACCGCCGCCACCGGCACCGCCAGAAGCACAGCGACGAGCGACCAGATCCCGACCACGACGAGGACGATGCGCAGAAGCGCCCCGGCGGAGGTCACGTTCGGTACATTGTGTCCGACCTCGGTCCGGGTCGAGTTCCTGGCGGGGCCAGGCGACTTTGGGGTTGATTCTCCCCGGTTGTCCGTTATAGCGGAAACACCGCACCGACGGAACGCCATGCCTCGAAAGCCCCGCACCGCCGACCCATACCGGGACCTCGCCGTCGTCGACGCCCGCGCCCCCCGCCTGAACCAGGCGGTGGTCGGGCTCCTCTCCCTCGCCGCCGTACTCACCGGCTCCTATTGGCTTCTCGCGCTCGTGGCCTTGCAGCTCGCCGTCGGGCTCTGGCTCGGGCGGCGCTACTGCCTCCCCTGCCTCGTCTACTTCGAGCTCGTGCAACCCTTCCTGGGGGAGGGTCCGCTCGAAGACAGCCGGCCGCCACGCTTTTCGAATGAGCTCGGGGCAGCGGTCACCTCGGCTGGGGCGATCGCCGGGGCGCTCGGGCTCCCCAAGCTCGCTGCCGCCCTCGGCGGCACCGTCGCCGCTCTGGCCCTCCTCGCCGCCACCACCGGCTTCTGCACCGGTTGCGCCCTCTACCGGGTGGGATCGCGGCTGCGCGGCCTGCGACCGGGTACCCCCCTCCACGTCGATCTGTCCGAGCTCGGCATCGAGACCGGGCGCGGGGCCGTGGTGCAGTTCACCCACCCCCTGTGCACCGAGTGCCACGAGGTCCTGCGCCGCCTGCACGATGCCGGGGAACGACCCGTGCTGGTCGACGTCTCCGAGCGGCCCGACCTGGCCCGTCGCTACCGCATCGCCTCGGTTCCGCTCGTGGTGCGGGTCGACTCTCAGGGGACGGTGCGGGAACGGGTCGCCGGCTAAAGCCTCGAATGGCGCGGGGACTCGCCCGGCCGGGCTTCGGCACGGCCCGATGGGTCACCTTAACTTCCCTTAAGAAGGCGTCGTGACCCACCCCTTCCTTAGCGCGCTCGGTGCCAAGAACCCCGTCCTTCTCGCCCCGCTGGGCGGCGGTCCATCCACGCCCGAGCTCGTGGCCGCGGTCTCCGGCGCGGGCGGCTTCGGCATCCTGGGCGCACCGTACCTCTCGCCCCAGGAGATCCGGGACCAGGCGGCGCGGATCCGCTCGCTGACCTCGCGGCCGTTTGGGGTGAACCTCTTCGCGGGCGGCCATCCGCCCTCCCTCTCCGCCGATCCCGGCCCGATGCTCGCGGTCCTGGCCCCCATCCACTCCCGGCTTGGGCTCCCCCCACCCCGAGCGCCCACCCTCCAGCCGGATCCCTTTCCCGCCCAGCTCGAAGCGGTGCTCGAGGCACGACCGGCCGCGTACACCTTCACCTTCGGCGTGCCTCCGCCCGACGCGCTCGCGGCGCTCCGCGGCCGCGGCATCCTCACCATCGGCACCGCGACCACGGCCGACGAGGCGGCCATCCTGGCCCGCGCCGGGGTCGACGCCGTCATGGCCCAGGGGGCCGAGGCGGGTGGGCACCGGGGCACCTTCGCTGTCCCGTTCGAGGCCGCCATGGTGGACAGGCTCGAGCTCGTGCGTGCCGTGTCCTCGCGGGTGGCGCTTCCGGTAGTGGCCGCGGGCGGCATCATGGATGGAGAGGACCTCCGCGCTTCGCTCGAGGCTGGCGCCGCCGGCGCCGCCCTCGGCACGGCCTTTTTGGCTTGCCCCGAGTCGGGCGCGGCAGAGGCGTACAAGCGGGCGCTCCTCGCGGCGCGCGCCGACCGGACCGTGGTGACGCGCGCGTTCTCCGGGAGGCCCGCTCGCGGTCTCGAGAACGAGTTCATCCGCTCCCTCTCGGGCCACGAGGCCGACATCCTCCCCTACCCGCTCCAGAACGCGCTCACCCGCACCATGCGAGGGGCAGCCGCCCGCCTGGGCGACGCCGGGTACCTCTCCCTGTGGGCCGGCCAGGGGGTGGCCCGCATCCGGCCCATGCCCGCCGCGGAACTCGTTCGCCTCCTCGTCGAGGAGCTCCGGCAGGCCTGAGGGATCCTTGGCCCCTCTAGAGCCCGGGAGCCCGTCGCGATCGCCTGCGCCGCCGTGAGCTGGGATCCGTCCCCGAGGACCCGCGCCCCTGGCGCTTTCCAGAGGAGGCCGAAGCTCTTCTGGCCTCGCCGGCGAGTGCACGGCGGGCAAGGGGTACCGGCCCGCCGGCCCCGATGCACCGTACGCGCGGAGCAACGCCCCTACCCTTGCGTGCGGGTCCGCCGTCGCTGCAATGGCCACGAGGAACGCGGGGACGCACTCCTCGGTCAAGCGGACGCCGACGCCCCTTCGCCGAGCTCGTTCCCCGGCGGGGTGAGGCCCATCCTTTCCGCCAGGGCCCGGGCGTCGAGTGCCATGCCGAAGAGCGTCGCCGATCCCTGGTTGTGCTGCCAGAGACTCCCGATGAAGTATAGGCCCGGGACCTCGGTCACTCCGCGCCGCTGCCGCGGGAAGCCCATGGCGTCGAAGATGGGAAGCTCGATCCAGCCGTAGTCGAAGCGATACCCACTCGTCCACAGAACCGTCGAGATGCCCGCATCGGAGAGGTTCAGCTCGCTTACCGCGGCGGGCTCGTAGGGGAAGGAAACGCGGTCGTCGGGGGGGGCAAGCATCCCGGAGCGCTCGATGAACGCATCGATGAGCGGGACGAAGCGCTCGTCGAAGAAGCGGTCGGCCGCGGCCAGGTTGGCCGAGAGGTCGGGGGCGAGCCGTACCCGCTCCCCGTCGATCGACTCGAGGCGGCCAAGGAGCGTCGTCCCGTCCGCCCCCAAGCGGCGGAGGTCCGTGTCGTGGCCTCCCCCGTGTCCGGAGACGTGGGGGTTTCCGGCGAGCCGCCGCCTTGGATCGGGGAGCTGATCCGCGCTCGGTAGAGGCGTTCCCAGCGCCGGACCTCGCTCCGCGAGCTGTCGTAACCAGAAGAAGAGGTCGCGCCCTCGGTACCGGCGGGGAGCACGGCCGGCAGTTCCGACGGAAAGGAAGACGCGGCGCCCCGCCTCCCGCAGTTCCTCCACGAGCTGCACGCCCGACTGGCCTGAGCCCACGACCAGCACCGCGCCCGGTGGCAACTGCCCCTCGCTTCGGTAGAAGTGCGAGTGGAGGCCAAAGACCCGCTTCGAAAGCGCGGCGGCGGAGGCCGGGACGCGCGGGAGGTGAAACCCTCCGGTGGCGACGATGACCTCTCGCGCCTCGGTCGTCCCCTGGCTCGTCTCCACCCGGAACCCGCCTCCCGGCCGGGCCGACAACCTGCGTACCTCCGTGTCGAGGACAACCGGGGCGGAGGTCTTCTTGGCATACGCCGCGACACGGCCGGCGATCTCGTCGCGGCCCATGAACCCGTCCGGCTCCGGGCCGGCATAGCGGAACCCCGGGAAGGACGCCGTCCAGTTGGGTGAGACCAGGCGGAAGCGGTCCCACCGGTCGAGCCAGCCCCCTCCGAGGCGGCCCCGGCGGTCCAGGAGGACATGGTCGCGCCCGCCGGAGCGCAAGAACCAGCTCATAGAGAGTCCAGCTTGACCGGCCCCGACCACAACGGTGTCAATCTTCCCGGGAAGATCCATTGGCCCCTCTCCACGCGCCGCCCGCGTTCGAAGAGCTATGGCGAGGTCGCACTCCCCAGGGCAACTGCTTTTCCGTCCGCCATCGGGGTCACGCCCGAGGTGCTCGTGGAAGCGCGCATGGCCTTCGCGCTCGTCCCGGAGCGCGGCCGTGAGGTGCTCAAACCCGGCGGAGGCGGATTTGCCGCTCGTGCTCGCGGGCGATGGCGATGTCGTCGGCCTCGGGTCCGTGCGTCTCCGGATCCTCGAGAGGCCGGGCACGCGGATCTGCTCGGAGGCATGGTGTCGAGCGGTCCACCGAAGGACGCCGCACCTAATAGGAGCCCGCTCCCCTCGCACGCTGGTAGTGGCGTCGCGCCTTGGCGCGGTTGCCGCAATCCTTCATCGAGCACCAGCGCCGGGTGTGGCTCCTGGTGTCGTCCACGAACAGCCACCCGCACTCGTCCGCTTCGTAGAGACCGCACACCCGCACCCGCTCCAGGTCCCGCCCGGAGACGAGGAGCTCCGCCGCCGACGCCACCACCGGCCAGAGCATCGCGTCGAGCGCCTCGGGCTTCTCCTCCCAGGCGATCTCGCAGCACGCGCCTGCACGGCGGAGGCGGCGGTGCGAAAGGGCCCGCCCCAGGCAGGCGCTCACTGCGTCCAGGTCCGCCTGTCGCGGCGAGGAGCCCTGCGCGAAGGAGAGGAAGGTACGGTAGATGGCCTCGCGCAGCCCGATGGCAGCGTTAAAGACGGCCGCCGCGTCTGCCGGACGACGGCGGGCCTCCGACAAGAGCCGCCTGGCCTGGGCCTCCGAGATGGCCCCCGCCTGCCGTCCCCATGAGACCAGCGCCTCGTACCCATCCAGGTGATCGCGCTCGTCCACCACACGTTTCCCGCTGACCGTATTGGCGAAGTCGAGGCAGAGGCGCCCCCCGAGTAGCTCGAATTGCCACTCGCTTCCCTTCGGGGTCTCCTCGTTCATAACCGTCTATATACCACTTGACCGGTTAGATTAACACGGCTACCTTCTAACCATCAAACTAGCTGTTAGATAGTTAAGGAGCGGACATGGAAACGGTTCCCGCGAAGTTTTCGGTTCTGGCGGCGCTGGGCGGCAGGCGCAGCGCCATTCGCGAGGTGGTCGCGGTTGCCGCGCTCTTCGTGATCTGGACGACGTTGTGGGCCTGGTTCATCTTGGATGTGGCCGCGCCTGCCTCCGGGTCGGTTCGACTCCTGTCCACCCAGGCCGCACCCGCCGCGGAGGTTGCGCTGCAGTGCGTTGACCCATCACAGCGCGCCCCCTAAGCATCGACACTTCGCGGTCGGCCGAAGCGGCGCTATTCGGGTGGGTGAGGACCGCCGACTGACGGAGAGATTCGACGGCTCGTCGGACGGGAGAGCCGGCTCATCCCAGCCGCCCAGCCGGAAATGTGCACCCGCTCCGCTTCGGCCGAGGCCGCACCGCGAGGTTCACTTCCGTGAATCGTCCGGC
>DASRZU010000032.1:0-27668 GCA_035686075.1 Anaeromyxobacter sp. | reverse complement strand
GCAAGTGCGCCTTATCGACCAGCAGCTCCTCGGGCCGTACGGCATAGCGGGTCTTCTGGTAGTTGCGGAAGCCATCCGCGGTCGGCTCGAGCACGGCGAAGGAGGCGACGTCGGTCTGTTCCTGAGAGGCGTCCATGCGCCCCGGCGTGAAAGGGACCGTCACTTTGTGACCCGCATTTCTTGCAGCCTGCTCGATTGCCGCGCAACCGGCCAGGACGATCAGGTCAGCCAGTGATACCTTCTTGCCGCCTGACTGCGCCCCGTTGAACTCGCCCTGTATCCCCTCCAGGATCCTGAGCACTTTCGCCAGCCGGGCCGGCTGGTTGACTTCCCAGTCCTTCTGCGGCGCCAGGCGAATTCGGGCGCCGTTCGCGCCGCCGCGCCTGTCGGAGCCGCGGAAGGTGGACGCCGCCGCCCAGGCGGTCGAGACCAGCTCCGACACCGACAGGCCGGAAGCCAGGATCTTGCCCTTGAGGGCAGCGATGTCCCGGGCATCGATCAGCTTGTGATCGACGGCGGGGATGGGGTCCTGCCAGATGAGCTCTTCGGCCGGGACCTCCGGGCCGAGGTAGCGGGCGCGCGGGCCCATGTCGCGGTGCGTCAGCTTGAACCACGCCCGGGCGAACGCGTCCGCGAGCTGGTCCGGGTGTTCCAGGAAGCGCCGCGAGATCTTTTCGTAGGCGGGGTCGAACCTCAGGGCGAGGTCGGTGGTCAGCATGCCCGGTGCGCGACGCTTCGACGGGTCGTGGGGGTCCGGCACGGTGCCGGCGCCGGCGTTGCCCTTCGGCTTCCACTGTTTTGCGCCCGCCGGGCTCCTGGTCAGCTCCCATTCGTAGTCGAACAGGTTGCGGAGGAAGCTGTTGTCCCACTGCGTGGGCGTCCCAGTCCAGATGACCTCCGGGCCGCCGGTGATCGTGTCGTTGCCTTTGCCCGTGCCGAACTTGCTCTTCCAGCCGAGGCCCTGCTCCTCGATGGGGGCGCCTTCCGGCTCGGGGCCGACCAGCTTCGGGTCGCCGGCGCCGTGCGTCTTGCCGAACGCGTGGCCGCCTGCGATGAGGGCCACCGTCTCCTCGTCGTTCATCGCCATGCGCCCGAAGACCTCGCGGATATCCCTGCCGGCAGCCACCGGGTCCGGGTTGCCGTTCGGGCCTTCCGGGTTCACGTAGATCAGGCCCATCTGCACGGCGGCCAGGGGATTTTCGAGCTCCCGGTCGCCGGAGTAGCGCCTGTCGCCCAGCCATTCGCTCTCGGGGCCCCAGTAGATGTCCTTGTCCGGCTCCCAGACGTCCTCGCGTCCGCCACCGAAGCCGAACGTCTTGAAGCCCATCGATTCCAGGGCGACGTTGCCGGCGAGGATCATGAGGTCGGCCCAGGAGATCTTCCGGCCGTACTTCTGCTTCACGGGCCACAGGAGCCTGCGGGCCTTGTCGAGGTTGACGTTGTCGGGCCAGCTGTTGAGCGGGGCGAAGCGCTGGTTGCCGTGCCCCGCCCCCCCACGCCCGTCGCCGGTGCGGTAGGTGCCGGCGCTGTGCCAGGCCATGCGGATGAAGAGGGGCCCGTAGTGGCCGAAATCCGCCGGCCACCAGTCCTGCGAGTTTGTCATGAGGGCCCGAAGGTCCTTCTTCACCGCCGCTAGGTCGAGGCTCCGGAATTCCTTGGCGTAGTTGAAGCTCTTCCCCATGGGGTCGGAGAGGGGCGAGTGCTGGTGGAGGAGGTGTAGCTTGAGCTGCTTGGGCCACCAGTCGAGGTTTTTCGGGCCGCCGCCCGCCGCGCGCTTTGTTTCGGTCGACATGTGCTTCCTCCTTCGTCCTTTTCACACTCGGAGGGCGGGCATGGGGACGGGCCCTTCCACGAGCGTCCTCATGTCCCGCCCCCGCTCTTCTGCCGGGGGCTTTGCCTCTTCCCGGACTGGCAACGGTCGCAGAGGCCTCGCACCTCGACCTTCGTACCGACGACGCGGCCGAGCCTGCGAACCGCGCGCGGGAGGCGCAGGGCGTCGAACTGTGCGCTCTCGAAGTCCCGGGTGAGGCCGCACTTCAGGCACACGAAGTGATGGTGGGAGGAGAGGTTCGCGTCGAAGCGGACGCTGTCCCGGCGCGGGCCCAGGGTGAGGAGGAGGCCGAGATCCCTGAGGAGCCAGAGCGTCCGGTACACGGTGTCGAGGGAGAGGCTCGGCATCCGGGCCTGCACGGCGCGGAACACCGCCTCGGCGTCGGGGTGCTCCACGCTCGCCGCCACCTCGCGGAAGACCTCGAGGCGCTGGTGGGTGAGCTTGAGCCCCGCCTCGCGGACGGCGGCCCTGAGCCCCTCGAGACGGCGCTCGACCTCGGCAGCGTCTACTTTCAGGGTGACTCCGAACTTGGAACTAGTCTAAAGTGGACCTCCGGACCGCGCACAAGTCAACGGGCCAGCCGGGGCGGTGGGCTTGGATGGAGAGCGGCTCCTGCCCCACCCGGGAAGGAGCGTTGCCGTGAAGGGACACCCCGAGATCATCGAGACCTTGAACCACCTCCTCACCGAGGAGTTGACCGCCATCAACCAGTACATCGTCCACTCCGAGATGTGCGACAACTGGGGCTACGCCCGGTTGCACAAGGAGATCGAGAAGATCGCCATCGACGAGATGAAGCACGCCGAGAAGATCATCGGCCGGATCCTCTTCCTCGAGGGCCTGCCCGCGATCGCGAAGCTGAACCCCATCGCCATCGGTCCCGACGTGAAGGCGATCATCGAGAGCGACCTCGGGGGGGAGGCGGACGCCATCGCCAGCTACAACAAGGCGATCAAGAAGGCCGACGCCCTCCTCGACGCCGGCACCCGGGAGATGTTCGAGGACATCCTCGAGGACGAGGAGCGCCACCTCGACTTCCACGAGGCCCGAAGGGACCAGATCCAGCAGATGGGCCTCTCGGTGTTCCTCGTCGACCAGACGAGGGAGTGAGGCGCCCCGAAGGGAGCGGGCCGCTCGCCCGGGCGTCCTCCCCCGGGGCCGCCTACAGGTCCCCGAGCCGCTCCTGCACGCGGACGATGGAGCGGGCCTTCCCGCTCGTCTCGTCGAGGTCGATGAGGGCGCCCTGCAGCCACACGTCCCGCCGCGCCGCCTCGAACGCGGTGGGCCGCTGGGTCAAGAATCGCTCCAGGACGAGCTCCTTCCTCATCCCGATGATCGAGTCGCAGGGGCCGCACATGCCGAGGTCGGTGATGAACGCGGTCCCGCCGGGCAGGATTCTCTCGTCGGCGGTCTGCACGTGGGTGTGGGTGCCCACCACCGCCGAGGCCCGGCCGTCGAGGTAGAGAGCCAGGGCCGCCTTCTCGCTCGTCGCCTCGCAGTGCACGTCGACCACGATGGCGGTCGCCCCGGCGCGGCGGAGCGCCTCCAGCTCGGCGTCCGCCACCCGGAAGGGATCGTCGAGGTTCTTCATGAACACCCGGCCCTCGAGGTTCAAGACCCCGAGCTTGCGGCCGTCGGGGGTGGCGATGACGGCGCTCCCGCGCCCGGGCGTGCCCGGGGGGTAGTTCGCCGGGCGCAAGAGACGGGCGCCCGGCCGCTCGAGGTAGGGAACGATCTCCCGCTTCGCCCAGATGTGGTTCCCGCTCGTGAGCAGGTCGACCTCCGCCGAGAGGAGCTCCTCCGCCAGCTCGGGCGTGACCCCGACGCCGGCGGCGACGTTCTCGGCGTTGGCGAGGACGAGGTCCAAGGCCTCGCGGGCGATGAGCCGGGGAAGGCTCTGTGCCACCGCCTGGCGGCCGGGTTTGCCGAAGACGTCGCCAAGGAAGAGGACCTTCATGCCCTAGGGAGGAAAGAGAAGGGTGCGCGATTCGGTGACGATGGCGTCGAGCCGGGCGTCGTGCGGCTCGAACGGGATCTCTTTCAAGACCTGCACCTCGAAGGCGAGGCCGACCCGCCGCGCCGTCGCCATCCCGGCCAGGGTCGCGTCGTAGAAGCCCCCTCCGCGCCCGAGCCGGTGGCCCTTCTCCGAGAACCCGATGCCGGGGAGCACCACGCAGTCGACCTCCGCGAGCTCGACGGCCACGGCCGAGGCAGGGGGCTCGCGGGCGCCGAACGCACCGCGCACGAGCTCGCGGGGGGTGCAGCGGGCGAACGCCAGGCGGTGCGACCCTCGGAGTGCGCGGGGGTAGACGGTGCGGGCCGAGCCCAAGAGGCGGGAGAGCTCGAGGGCGTCCACCTCGGTCCCGAGAGGCGCGTAGAGCGCCACGAGGTGGGCCTCGGAAACGAAGGGGAAGCGGATGGCCCGCTCGGCGATCCTGCGGGAACGCTCCGCTCGCTCTTCCGTCGAGAGTCGGGCGCGCTCGGCGATGAGGGTGGCGCGGAGGGCGCGCTTGCGCTCGGTGACGGTCTCGATTTCCTCGGTCAGGTCGGGGCCCCTCCGAAAAAAAGCCCCCCGCGTGAGCCGTGTGGCCCGGTTGCTTGGACCTGTATTTCTACAGGTGGGGCACCCGGTTAGCCAGCGTCCGTAGGCTTCTCCCTCGGTGCTGGGAGCTTGCACATGGACGGAGTGGGGTGCTCCGCTTGGATCAAAGTCGGCCCAAACGACGCGAGGCCCAATCACGAACCCGGCAGGGGGCAGCTGCACGATCGCTGTAAAGAGCTAACCCAGCGTAAGGACGCGGGTAATTCACTTCATCGATCCTAGGGAACCGCGCCTTCCCTGTCAAGCGAGCGAGTGCGGGCCAACGGGTAGAATGTCGCGATGGTGCGGGGCCGAAACGCCCTCCTCGCCGCTTTCCCGGCGCGCCGCCCTTTCTCTAAAGGGCGGCGTCCCCTCGGACGCGCCTTGAATTCACCTCTTCCGAGGCTCGGCGCCGCTGTCGATCTTCGTAACGCGAGGGGGTGCGAGGACGCCGGGCAAAGGCTCATGCGAATGGGGCGAAACGGGGAGGCTCTCGCCCATCCGCTCCCGGACGGGGAGAGGCCGCCCGAGTTCTCGCCCCGAAGCGCCACCCCCCATGGCCCTGGGGGTGCCGAGGGCGACCTAGCCGAGCCGGGGCGTAGGTCTCTCCCGAGGGTGCGCCCGTGACGGACGCGGGGCTGCCGCAGGTCCCGGGATACGAGGCGCAGGGGCTCTTGGGCCGGGGCGGGATGGCGGAGGTGTACCGGGCGAGGGTGTGCTCCGGCCCTTCGGCGGGACGGACGGTGGCGCTGAAGCGGCTTCTCCCCGCGCTCGCCCGCGATGCCCAGTACGTGGCGCTCTTCCGTCAAGAGGCGGAGCTCACCCGGCGGCTGCACCACCAGGCCATCGTCGAGGTCCTCGAGACGGGAGTCTCGGGCGGGGTCCCGTTCATCGCCATGGAGTACGTGGACGGACGCAACCTGAAGGAGATCCTCGCTCAGTGCGCGGGGCGGGGGATCCTCCTGCCGGTCGACTTCGCCGCCTACGTCGCCCATGTCTTGGCGGAGGCCCTCTCTCACGCGCACGAGGGCTGGGACGAACACGGGAGGCTCCTCGGGATCGTCCACAACGACGTCTCTCCCTCGAACGTCTTCATCTCTCGCCTGGGGGAGATCAAGCTCGGCGACTTCGGGGTGGCGCGGCTATTGCCGGGGAGCCCGCAGGCCCTGGTCGATCCCGGGGTAACCCGCGCCGCCCTGGCCTCCGGGCCGGGAGCGTTCGGCAAGATCCAGTACCTGGCGCCGGAGCTCTTGCGCGGCGGCCGCCCCACCCCGGCGAGCGACCTCTTCGCGCTGGGAGCGGTCTTCTTCGAGCTGCTCACGAACCGGCGCGCCTTTCCCGGCAGGGACGTGAACGAGGTAGGCCGGAGGATCCTCGCGCCGGAGCGGCCCGCTCCGTCGTCGTTCCGGCCCGAGGTGCCAGTCGCCCTCGATGCGCTCGTCCTCTCCTGCCTGCAGCGGGAGCCCGGCCGGCGCGTCGCAACGGCCTCGGCGTTCGGGGCGGACGTCGCCGCGAGCTACGACCCGGCGGTGGGCACGCCGCTCGCGATCGCGGCGGTGGTCCGCGGGCTCTTCGGCGTAAAGGGGTGAGCTTTAGCCCTCTGGGATCGCCTCGCGCACCCGCGCCACGAGGGGCGGGATCCTCGTGAGGGCCTCCTCGATCTCCAGGGCGGTGGTGGTCCACCCGAGCGAGAACCTCAAGGTGGACCGGGCCTCGGCCGGGGAGAGGCCCATGGCCAAGAGGACCCCGGAGGGACTCGTCGATCCCGAGTGGCAGGCGGCTCCGGCGCTGGCGCAGATGCCCTCGAGGTCGAGCGCCATGAGGAGCGCCTCGGCGTCGGCGCCCGCGAAGGTGAGCGAGGAGGTATTGGGCAGGCGCGGGGCCCCCCCGCCGTTCACCCGAACGTCGGGGATGGCTGCACGCAGTCCTCCCTCGAGCCTGTCGCGCAGCGCCGAGAGCCGCTCCGCCAGGGCGGGCCGCTCGCGGACGGCGACCGAGAGGGCGGCCGAGAGCCCCGCCACCCCGGGCAGGTTCTCCGTCCCGCCCCGACGCCCCCGCTCCTGTTCCCCGCCGAATAGCGGGGAGAGCTTCACCCCGGGACCGACGAAGAGCGCGCCCGCGCCGCGGGGGCCACCGAACTTCTGCCCGGTGATCGCCAAAAGGTCGACCCCCAGCTCCCGCGCGTCGAGCGAAAGCTTCCCCACCGCCTGGACCGCGTCACAGAAGAAGAGAGCGCCCTTCTCGTGTGCGGCGAGGGCAAGCTCGCGGACGGGGAGGACGACTCCGGTCTCGTTGTTGGCGCGCATGGCGCAGGCGAGGGCCACGTCCTCACCGAGCGCGGCCCGGAAGGCCTCGGGGTCGACCTGGCCCTGCCGGTCCACCGGGACGACGGTGAGGGGCGTTCCCTCCCGGGCGAGAAGGCGGGAGAGGGAGAGGACGCACGGGTGCTCTATCGAGGTGACGACGAGCCTCCGCCGTCCACCTTCAGCAGCGAGGAGCGCCCCGCGGAGGGCGGTCGCGGCCGCCTCGGTCCCGCCCGAGGTGAAGACGATCTCGGCGGGCCGCGCGCCCAGAGCCCGGGCTACCTCCGCTCGGGCCCCATCGAGGAGGTCGCGGGCGGCTCGGCCGGCGGTGTGGACCGAGCTCGGGTTCCCGAAGATCCCGAGCGCGCGTTCGACGGCCGCGAAGGCCTCGGGGCGGACGGGCGTGATGGCGTTGTGGTCGAGGTACAGCACCGTGGAGCCGAAAGGAGGGTGGTCGCGGAACGCCCCTCGGCAAGGGGAGGTCGAGCTCTTGCCTAGATGAGCTTTCTCCCCTTGCGGGCGCGCACGCCGAACGCGTCCAGGAAGTCCCGCACCACGAGATCCTTGAGGCGCTTGCGGGCGGCGGGGCCGAGCCCCTTCAAGGGGAGCCTCGCCCCGGCCATGGTCCCGTGGCCCCCGGCCGAGCCGCCCCGCGCCTCGATGACCTCGCGGATGAGCCGGCCCGCGTTCATGCGCCGGTCGCTCGTGCGGATGGAGTAGTAAAGCGCGTCCTCGTACTCCCCGAACGCGAGCGACCACCTCATCTCGCCGAGGGACATGAACCGTTCCGCCACCTCGGCCACCATGTCGGGCGCGTAGATCTCGGCGAGGTCGCACACCACCGAGTCCTCGTAGACGAGGGCCTTCTCGATGGCGAGATGGTACAGGCGGAAGTAGTCGGCGGGCAGCTTCGGGTGCTCGATCTCGGCGAGCGCCTCCTTGTCGACGAGGGGGAAGAGCCAGAGGTAGGCATCCACGTCCTGGGCGGTGGTCTGGCGCCCGAGGTCCCGGGTGTCGGCCTTGATCCCGTAGAAGAGCGCGGTGGCGATCTCGGGCGGGACCTTGAGCCCGCTCGCCCGGAAGTAGCCCACGAGGAGGGTCGAGGTGGCGCCGATGGGGCCTCCCACGTCGAGCACGGGGACGAGGTGCGAGGCCGGCCGCTCCGGGTGGTGGTCGATCACCACGTCGGGGAAGTGGCGCGCCGGCAGGGAGTGGTTTCCCTGCTCGGGCTGGGTGTCGACCATGCAGATGAGGTCGTAGTCGTCGAAGTCGACCCGGGCGATGGGGAGGACGGGCAGCTTCAGCACCTTCACGAGGGCGCGGTTCTCGGACCTTCCGATGATCCCGCCGAACGCCACCTCGGCCTCGACTCCGGCCAGCTTTCCGAGGAGGTAGGCGAGGGCCACTCCGGCGGCGAGCGAGTCCGGGTCCGGGTTGTCGTGGGTGAGGATGAGCGCCCGGTCGTGCCCCCTAGCGTATTCGAGGAGCCGGTCGAGGCGGGAGCGGGTGAGATCCACCTCGCGCGGGTACAAGGACATCCGCGCGGTGCGGACGGCGGGGCGAACGCGGATACCTGGAGGCTCTTCCGAGCGTTCGTTCATGGAAAGGGGGGCCTTCATGAGCGGACGAGGCGGCGAAGCGCCTCGATGTTCTCCTTGAATCTCGAGTCGGTCTCGACGATCCCGGGCGTTTTCGCGAACCGGGTGTCGTTCACGAGGAAGCGGAAGGGAGCGAGGCCCATGGCGCCCCGGCCGATGTGCTCGTGCCGGTCGACCCGGCAGCCGAGCGGCTTCTGGGAGTCGTTCAGGTGGAAGGCGCGGACGTTCTCGAGGCCGATCGTGGCGCCGAGCTCCTCGATGGTCCGGTGGTAGCCCTCCTCGGTGGTGATGTCATAGCCGGCGGCGAAGACGTGGCAGGTGTCGACGCACACCCCGGTCCGGCGCCGCGTCCGGGCGGGCAGGGCGGCCCTGTACTCGGCCACCTGTTCGAACCGCCAGCCCAGGGAGCTTCCCTGGCCGGCGGTGGTCTCGACGAGGAGCCGGGTCTTCCCGGGCACCTTCGCGAGGGCCCGCGCCATGGCCTCGGTGACGAGCTTTCCTCCCCGGGCCTCGTCCTCGTGGCTTCCCGGGTGGAAGATGAGGGCGGAAATCCCGAGCAGCTGGCAACGGAGAAGCTCGTCGGCGAGCGCCGCCCAGCTCTTTTTGCGGATCTCGCGGTCTGCCGCGGCGCAGTTGATGAGGTAGGACGAGTGGGCGGCGACGGGCTTTTTCGTCCGGCGGGCCTCCCCCCGAAACCGCCGCACTTCGTCGTCCCCGAGGGGCCGAGCCGCCCAGCCGCGGGCGTTGCGGGTGAACACCTGGAGGCAGTCGGCACCGTCCGCCTCCGCGCGTGCGAACGCTTTGGAGATTCCTCCGGCGATGGGCTCGTGGGCTCCGAGGAGCATGGAAGGCGCGTACCTATACAATAGCCTGCGGCGAGCCCGCCATGCTCGGCCCAGCACGTGTCCCGTACGAGAGAAATGCTAAGCAATTCAGTAGCTTGTACCTATAGCCCGGCGGCCACCAAGGGTCGTTCGCCCCTTCGGCTCACACGCTCCCACCAGTTCGGGCGCGGCCGTGCGCCGCAGGCCTAGCCCGTGGGCGGGTCCCCGTCTTACCGCTGGCCACCGCTGCTCGCGTTCCTGCGCCGCGCCCTGGCCGGGGCCTCCGCGAAGACCTTCTCCGCCTGGGAGAGCGCGTTGTCGAGCGCCTCGATGGTGAGGTCGCGCAGGGCTGCCTCGGGCAGGCGCAGGGACTCGTAGTAGCGCTGCCGGTCGGTGGCGTGGATGATGACGGGGAGCCCAAGCCCCGAGTGCAAGAGGACGAGGTTCCCGAGGAGCCGGGCCACTCGCCCGGAGTTCTCGGTATAGGGGAACACCTGCATGAAGCCGTGGTGGAGCCGGGTGGCCCTCTGGATGGCGTGGGCGTTCCGGAAGTCGGCCGTGTCGCAGGAGTCGAAGAGCTTCTGGAGCGCGGGGACGATCCGGGCCGGCTGGGCGATATCGTGGAAGTAGGCCCGGTGGAGGGGCATGTCCCTCCTGTACTCGGCCACGCCGCGGCCCTCGATCCCCTGGCCCAGGGTCTCGTAGAGCCGGCGGGCGAGGGCCGGGGTCAGCTTCAGGCGCTTGGCCTTCGCCTCCTCGCGGACCTGGTCCATCGCCACCTTGTGGTTGCGGATCTCGACGAGGGCGCTCACGAAGGTCGCGTCGGTGAGGACGGGCTGGGCGAGCGCGGCGGTCAGCTCCTGGCTCGAGTAGACGACGCCCTCGAGGGCGTTCTCGTGGTAGAGCCAGGAGAGCTCGTACCTGCGCCGGAATTCGCTCGCGAACTCCGGGTCGGCGTGCATCCGCTCGGCCAAATCCTCCATACGATCGTCGATGTCGACGTATCGAGTCCGCATCTTCGCTGTCTCCTGGACGAGAGGCCCAAGGCAAGAAAGCCGGCGCTCTCTTTGCGGCGGGGGCTCTCGGGCTCTGGAGCCCCCAGCACGCCATTGTGAAAGGCCGCGAAAAGTCCGGCGAATCTAGACCGCCGCTCGGTCGAAGGTCAACAAGTTTGACCTCTTACCGCATCTAAACTCGCAAACGAGCGCCTTTCTTCCAGGGCGAGGGAGCTTCAAAAAACCGCACGTTGGCCGAAGCAACGAGTTCCTCCCCAGGAGAGACCTCCTAGCTGGCCGCCTCGTAGGCGGTAAGCCATTCGCGGTATTTCGGCTCCTCCCCCCGCACGGCCCGGAAGAACACATCCTGGATCCGCTTCGTGACCGGTCCGGGCTCGCCCTTCCCGATGCGGCGGTTGTCGACCTCCCGGACCGGGGTGACCTCGGCTGCGGTGCCGGTCAAGAAGAGCTCGTCCGCGAGGTACATCGTGTCCCGGGTGAACTTCTCCTCCACGAAGGGGACCCCGAGGTCGCGCGAGATCCGAAGGACCGAGTCCCGGGTGATCCCGGCGAGCACCGCGGAGGAGAGCGGCGGGGTCCTCATCACCCCGCCCTTCACGACGAAGATGTTCTCGCCCGCGCCCTCGGAGACGTAGCCGTCGGTGTCGAGGAGGATGGCCTCGTCGTAGCCGGCGAGGGAGGCCTCGCGGGTGGCGAGGAAGGA
Organism: Anaeromyxobacter sp.; assembly: GCA_035686075.1. Classification (GTDB taxonomy): domain Bacteria; phylum Myxococcota; class Myxococcia; order Myxococcales; family Anaeromyxobacteraceae; genus Anaeromyxobacter. The sequence continues at coordinate 16,812 of DASRZU010000032.1, read as the reverse complement.
GTTCACGTACTGGCCGGTGATCTTGGCCCGCACCATCGAGACGTTCACGTGGAGGCGGGAGAAGGACGACACCTTGGCCCGGATCCCGCGCCGCAACCCATCCTCCGAGAGGTAGGCGCCCCAGGGCCAGGCGGCCACGATCACCTGGATCGGGTTCTGCGCCCCGACCCCGAGGGCGCCGGCTCCGGTGAAGGCGAGGGGGCGGATGTAGCCCGCGGGAAGCCGGTTCGAGCGCAGGACCTCGAGGCAGGCCTCCTCGAGCCGCTCGGGAGGGAAGGGGATCTCGATCATGAGGATGTGCGCCGAGTCGTAGAGCCTCTGGATGTGCTCCCTGAGCCGGAACACCGCCGAGCGGCCGTCCGCAGTCTTGTAGGCGCGGATCCCCTCGAACACGCCGATGCCGTAGTGGAGGGCGTGGGTGAGGACGTGGACCTCGGCAAGGTCGAAGGGGACGAGCTTGCCGTCCATAAAGAGCGTGTTTGCTTTGATCATCGGGTGCGATCCCCGTCGAGTGGGCCCTGAAACATGCCTCACGGCCGGCGGGCAGTAAATAGCCGTAGCGCCGCGCCGGCGCTTGAGGGGGCTTTGGCTCGGTCCCTCGGCCTTTGGTCCGGGGGAGCTGACCGCGATCAAGCTCCGGGGACGATGAGGGTCCCGAAGCTCCGGGCCGGCAAGAGCGCGTCCCAGGCGCGCCCGCCGATCTTGACGCGCATGGTCCGCTCCACGTCGCCCGGGTTGACGAGCTCGACGGCGATGGTCCCGTCGGGGCGCAAGAACCCGAGCGCGTCGTTCGTGCCCGAGCCCTCGAGAAGGACCGCCCCGGGGCCGGCGAAGCGGCTGAACTGCTCGAGGGCGTGGAACATGGGGGTGTAGGTCACCTTTCGCGTCTTCTTGTCGACCACCACCGCCGAGTTCTGGGGCCAGGGGCGCTCGGCGTCGATGCTCTTTCCGGTCTCGTCGAGGACGATGTTCCGGATGGTGTAGACCTCCGCGCCGCCGTAGAGGTACCGGCGCACCCTCCGCCAGGTCTCGAGCGCGTAGGCGAAGTCGTTCTGCGGCCTCTCGGGGTCGAAGCCCCGCTCCCAGGCGTGGTTGCCGCAGTCCCCCTCGGTGTGCCAGACCGGGAGCCCCGGGACGATCCGGCGGGCGGGGCCGGCGATGGGAAGGCCGTCCCACTGCACCCCCAGGGCGACGACGAAGGGCCGGGCGGAGGGGTCTTGGAGGACGGCCAGCGCATGGGCCTCCTCCTCCGGCGCGTTGAAGGTCCCGAGCATGACCTTCGCCCCGGTGTTCCGCCGGGCCAGGGTGGGGCCGAGGTGGTCGCGGACGAAGGTCCTGAACTGGGCAGGCTCCCAGCGGCAGGAGGGGTAGTGGGTCTCGGCGTAGGGCTCGTTCTGGACGGCGATGGCCTCGACGGGGATCCCGAGGGTCCGGTACGCCTCCACGAACTTGGCGAGGTAGAGGGCGTACGCGCCGTAGAGGGCGGGGTCGTCCCGCATCCTCCCGGAGTCGAAGGCGCGGTTGTCCTTCATCCAGGGCGGGGGGGAGAAGGCCGAGGCGAAGAAGCGCAGGCCCGGGTTCAGGGCCTGCGCGGCGCGAACGTAGGGGATGAGCGCCTGCTCGTCTCGGGCGATCGAGAACCGCTCCATCCGCAGGTCTCCTGGAGACTCGGCGAGCGCGTAGCGCGAGAGAGAGTAGTCGGTCGACCCGACGGGGAGGCGGCCGAAGCCGAGGGAGAGCCCCTCGCCCGGGGCGAAGATCCGCCGAAGCACCTCCTTGCGTTCCTCGGGCACGAGCGGCCGGAGGGCTTCCCAGCCCTTCTCGCTGAAGGCCCCGCCAAAGCCGGCGATGGCCTGGCGTTTCAGGGCGGGGAAGACCTCGAAGGAGGCGGCGCGGGCCTCGGCGGGGTGGACCGGGGCGGGGACGGGCTCGGCGGCGCCCGGGCCGGAGACGAGGAGCGTCGCCTCGAGCCTGGGCGAAGCCGGCGGCGCGGGCGCGTGCGGGGAATTCCCCGCCGCGCACGAGGTCAAGAGGAGGAGGCCGGCGATCGACGGGACCGGGCCGAGGAAGTCGCGGGGCGCCATGGAATCCTCCTGGGGAGGAGCACGCGCGCGGCAGCCGGAGGCGGCTCTCGCCCCTCGGTTCGACTCTACACTTCGAGGGGAAGAGGTAAAGGCCGTGAACGCGGGTCCTCACCCGCGCGGCGCCGCAAACTTCCGCACCATGTGGGCGAGGAACGGCAGGTCTGGGTGAAGCTCCGCCTTGCCGTCGTTCACGGCGCGCTTCAGCTCCAGGGCGTCGGGGACGATGTCGGCCGGCGAGAGCACCCGCTGGAACGAGCGGTGGAGGTGGATGAAGGGGCGGTTGAAGGCCACGCTTGCCGCGGCGAGTTGCTCGAGGCCGTACCACAGCGGCTGGGTGAGCTTCGGGGCGAAGCCCTCGAGGGCGAGGACGAAGGCGTTTCGCGATCCGATCTGGCCGCCCTCGACCGCGGCCCAGGCCGCCCGGGCGGGGAGGTTGTCCACGAGCCCCCCGTCCACCAGGCGGAAGAGATCCTCCCTCAAGAAGAGCCGGTCGAGCAGGGCGTGCATCCGCTCGTCCTCGCGCAGGACGTCGTAGTGGATGACGCCCGGGAGCGCCGAGGAGAAGCCCACCGCATCGATGGCGTCGAAGTCGCGGGTCTCGGGGTCCGCGCCGAGGTAGAGGGGGACGAGCCGGTCGCGCTGGGCGAGGAGCTCGCCGAGGGCCTTCAGGACGTCGCTCGTCACGCGGGAGAGGACCGGGCTTTTGTCCTCGCGGTCGGACAGGTCGAGGAGGTGCTCGTAGTAGCTAGGGTCGCGGGGCAGGGCGCCCTTGCGGACCCCGGTGACCGCCACGAGCAGGGGGACGGCGAGCTCCCCGAGGGTGAGCGGGTGGCCGTCCGGCCCCCGCATGAGCTCGCCGATGGCGGCCCTCAAGTAAAGGCGCATGGCGGCGGGGAGGCCGTAGCGCGACTCGCCCTCCAGAAACCGGAACAGGGTCCGGAAGGTGAGCTTTGAGAGGACCCGGTCCATCTCCGCGGCGTGCCACCTCGGGCGGCGCGCCCGGAAGAGGGCCAGGGCGGCGCCCATGCTCGTGCCGGCGAGCAGCCGCGGCGAGAGCCCGTACCGGTCCAAGAGCTGGAACGCGCCCAGGTAGCTGTAGGCCACCCCGCCCCCGCCGCCGCACACCACCACGAGCGCCTTCTCGCACACCTCGCGGTCGAGTGCGGCGCGCCCGAGCCGTCCCCCGGAGAGGGCGACCGCCCGGTCGCGGCAGAGAAGGGCGCGGGGCAAGAGGGCGGCGGCGAGGCGGCTCACCGCGGGCCGGTCGAGGCCGGTGGGCGAGGTGAAGGCGGGGAGGGCGGTCCGGACGTCCTCCCGGAAGGGGAGGATCGCGGGGCCGAGGTCCAGGTCTCCTCCGTCCGAGGTGCGGACCTTTGAGAGGCGGGCGAGGTTCAGGGCGTAGCGGAGCGCGCACTCGTCTGGCTCTTTGAGCCAGGCCGGGGTGCTCACCACCGAGCGGACCAGCGCCGCCTCCGCCTCCTCGAACGGGCGCTGCGCCTCCTTAAGGGCGTCGACCTCGTCCTCGGCGGTCACGCCACCACCTCGTCGAAGGCCTCTCGCACCGCGGCGGTGACCCGGTCGTACTCGGACAAAAAGCGTGCGGCCGCCTCGGGGCCGCCGTACCCGAGCCGCCGGGCGAGCTGGTCCAGCGCCGGGCCGGGAGGGGGCAGGTGATCGACGCTGTAGTCGTGAACGATGCGCAGGCGCAGCTCCACCCGGCGCAAGAAGGCGTAGCCGTCGGAGAGGGTCCTCTGGGCGGGCTCGGAGAGGAGCCCGGCGGCCCGCAGCCGAGAGAGGGCCTCGGGGGTGGAGCCGGTGCGGAGCTCGGGGTGCTCGTGCCCGTACGCGAGCTGCAGGAACTGGGCGGCGAACTCCACGTCCACGAGACCGCCGTGGCCGGTCTTGGGGTCGCGCCCCCTCGAGGCCTCCTGGGCCAGCTCCGCCTCCATCCGCTCCCGCATGCGCCGGATCTCCTCGGCCATGGCGGCCCGGTCGCCCCTGGGAGCGTAGACCGAGGGGACGATGGCGCGCCGCCAGACCTCCTCGAAGAGGGCGGGATCGCCGGCCACGTGGCGGGCCCGGAGCAGGGCCTGCCGCTCCCAGAGCTGGCTGCGCACCCCCTGGGCCGCCCCTCGCGCCGGGCCGCCGGGCAAGGCCTCGCCGGTGTGGTAGCGGATGAAACCCTCGACCCCGATCACGAGCGCCCCCTGATTGCCCGAGGGGCGCAGCCGCGTGTCGATCTGGTAGAGCCGCCCCTCGCGAAGGGGCATCTGGAGGAAGGAGAGGAATCGCTGGGCGAGCCGCGCGTAGCGCTCGTGCACGGCGGCCGCCTCCCCCGGGTAGACGAAGATGAGGTCGAGATCGGAGTGGTACCCGAGCTCGCGCCCGCCCAGCTTCCCCATCCCGATGACGCTCAGGCGGCCGGCGGGCAGGGTGCCTTTGCCCCGGGCCTCCTCCTCCGCCAATTCGAGGCAGGCCTCGAGAGAGACCTCGGCCAGGTCGGAGAGCTGCCGGGCCACCGCCGGGAGGTCGATGGCCCCGGCGATGTCGTGCACCGCGATCCGGAGGATCTCCTGGTCCTTGTAGCGGCGCACCGCCCCCAGCCGGAGCTCCAGGATCTGGTCCTGCTCGAGGCCGTCCGAAGGCGGTCCGAGCCGTTCCTTGAGCTCCTCCTCCATGGTCGCTCGCGGCTTCTCCAGGATCTCCTGCTCGTGCCCGAGGAGGAGGTCGACGAGCTCGGGGGTGCGCACGAAGCGCTTGGAGAGGAAGTCGGAGGTGCCGAAGAGCGAGAGGAGCAGGCGGGTGACGCGCCGGTTCTCCCGCATGAGCCTGAAGTACGGCTCGGTGTTGGAGAGGGCGGCGGCGAAGTCGCTCAGCTGGGAGATGGCCTGATCGGGATCGGGGGTGCCGAGGGCGTCTGCGAGGAGGCTGGCGGCGTGAGCGGGGTCGCCGAGGGGGGAGAAGGGCGTCCGCCGCCGCGCCATGGAGTCGATGGCCGCGATCACCCGGTCCGGGTCCAAGAAGCCGCGCCGCTCGGCGATGTCGGCGCGCCGGGCGCGTTCGACCTCCGGATCGGCGAGGAGGGTCAGCTCGGCGTCGAGCTGTGGCTCGTCCCGGGCCGCGCCCAAGAGGTCGCCGAAGATCCGCATGGTCCGGTCGCGGTGCCGGCCCAGGGCTCCCTCGAAGTCGGCCGCGGAGACGTAGCCCATGCTCCGGGAGAGGCCCGTGCGCTCGCCCGGGGGGGGAAGGCGGTGGGTCTGGGCGCCGTCCATCATCTGGATGCGGTGCTCGGCCCGGCGCAGGAACAGGTAGGCGTCGGCGAGCTCGTCCCGGTGGCGGGCCGGGACCACGCCGGCGAAGAGGAGCCGGTCGAGCGCCGGCAAGAGCGCCCGCACCCGAAGGGCCCGTCCCTCCTCGCGCCCGCCGTGGAGGAGCTGGAGGGCGGTGACGAAGAACTCCGCCTCCCGGATCCCCCCCTTGCCGAGCTTCAAGTCGTCCTTGCCCTCCGCTCCGGCCCGGGCGTCGATGCGGGCCTTCATGGCGTGAATCTCCTCCAGCACCTTGAGGTCGAGGCTCCGGCGCCAGATGAACGGCTCGAGGGCCTTCAAAAACTCCTCCCCCACCTTCTGGTCGCCGGCCGCGGGCCGCGCCTTCACGAGCGCCGCCCGCTCCCAGCTGCGCCCGAACGACTGGTAGTAGAGCTCCGCCGCCCGGACGCTGTTCACGATGGGACCGTTCTGGCCGTCGGGGCGCAGGTTCAGGTCCACCCGGAAGACGATCCCGTCCTCGGTGAGCTTGGCCAGGGACTCGGTGACGAGCTCGGCCAGCTTGGCGAAGTAGGCGAAGGTGTTGAGGGGCCGCTCGCCCTGGGTCTGGGCGTCGCGGTCGTAGATGTAGAGGAGGTCGATGTCCGAGGAGAAGTTGAGCTCGCGGGCGCCGAGCTTGCCCATGGCCAGGGCACAGAAGCCGGCCCCGAGCTCTCGCCCCGCCATCCCCGAGGGCGGGCCGTGCCGGGCGCGCAGGCGCCGGTCATGGAACCGGATGGCGGCGTCGAGGCAGGCGGTGGCGAGCCCGGAGAGCTCGTCCGTCACCTCCCGGACGCGGGCCCGGCGGAGGTCGCGGAGGGCGATGCGGAGCACCTCGCGCGCCCGGAGCCGCCTGAGGAGACGGTGGAGCCCGGGCACGTCCTCCGGGTCCAGCCGGGAAAGGGCCCGGGTTAGGAGCCGGCGGAGGTCCGACTCGGGCCGAGGCCGATTGAGCCAGCGCGAGCGGACGACGCGGCGGAGGAGGTGGGGCGCCCGGGCGAGGAGGGCCGGCAGCATCCGGGAGCTGCCGCACAGAAGCACCAGGGCGTCGAGGAGGTCGGGCTCCTTGGGGAGCGCCCCGGCCGCATCCAAGAACCGCTCCAGCCCGGCCAGGCACAGGTCCGGGTCGGGGGAGAGCTCCACCCGGGCGAGGAGCCCCTCCAGGTTCTCTACTCGCTTCGCGAGCCGGGCGAGCCGGACGGGCGAGTCGGACGCCCGGGGAGGCTCGGGGGGGAGCCCGGGGATGCCGTGGGAGGAGGGGAGTGGCAGCACGAGACCATCATAGGCCGAAGGGCAGAGCCCTCGCCTGGCTTGCAGGCTCTTCCGCGCTCTTCGCTCGGGCGGCGAAGGCGAGGAGAGCCCGCGCGCCTCGCCGCCGCCTTCCTGTCCCCTCTTTCCTCCGGGGAGGATCCGAAGAGGAGATCTTCGGGCGGGGACTTCGAGGGAGGCCCCGGGCGGCAGGAGTGCCTGGGCCTCTCCTCCCTCCTTCTCTCCTCGGGACCTCATCACGGTGGGTGAACGAGGCAATGGGCGACGCCCGGGAAGGGGGGCGGGGCTCTTCTCGGGAGCGCGCCGCGAAGGGGGAAGGGGGCCCGCGGATCCCTGTGGGCGAAGGGGGGAGGGAGGGGGGGGACGAGGGGGGAGTGGGACGGTGGCGCCGGTGTACGTCCGGCCCGACTCGACTCGGAGTGAAGAGGGCCGTCCCCCCTGGCCCGCTTTCGATCGGACCAAGGCCCGGGCGAAAGATAGGGCCCGCCGGACGTGTCGCGCGAGCGCGGGAGGGCCGCTGACACCCGGGGGAACGCGCTGGTATCCTCGAAGCACGCCAATGGCCCTCGAATCCCAGGACGCTTCCGGCGAACGGCTCGCTCACGACAAGAGCCAGGCGATGTCGGCGCTCCTGCTCGAGCTCGCCACCATGCCGGGGCGGAGCGACGACTGGGAGCGGGTGCTCCGCCCGGGCCAGCGGGTCGGCCGCTTCGAGCTCCTGAGCGAGATCGGGCGGGGCGGGTTCGGCATCGTCTACGAGGCGCGCGACCGCGAGCTGGGCCGCTCGGTGGCCTTCAAGGCGGTCCGGCCGGGGCGGGGCCTGCGGGGAGGCGGCGGGGATCTGCTCCTGCGGGAGGCGGAGGCGATCGCGCGGCTTTCGCACCCGAACCTCGTGACCCTCCACGACGTGGGCCGCTGCGAGCAGGGGCCGTACCTCGTCCTGGAGCTGCTCCGGGGCATGACGCTCGGTGAACGCCTCCGGGGCGGCCCCCTGCCGCTCGCCGAGGCGCTCCGGGTCGGGGTGGAGGTGGCCCGGGGCCTGGCCCACGCCCACGCCGAGGGGGTGACCCACCGCGATCTCAAGCCCTCGAACGTGTTCCTGTGCGAGGAAGGGCACGTCAAGGTGCTGGACTTCGGGATGGCCCACGCCTTCGGCCGGGAGCGGACCTTGGGGGGCACCCCCGCCTACATGGCGCCGGAGCAGTGGGGGGATCTCGCCGAGGACGAGCGGACCGACGTGTTCGCGCTCGGCGTCATGCTCTACCAGATGCTCCGGGGGGAGGTCCCCCTGCCCGAGGGGGGCAAGAGCCTGGAGGCGGGTCCCGCCCCGAAGCTCTCGGTGTCCGAGTGCCCGGCCCTGGGTGACCTCGTGGCCCGGATGCTCATGCGCGACCCGGCCGACAGGCCGCGGGACGCCTCCGAGGTTCTCTCCGCCCTGGTCGCGTTCCGCGACGCGATGAGGACCGCGGAGGACACCACCATCCGGTTCGTTCTTCCCAAGCCGGAGCGGCGGAGGGCGGTCTTGCCCCTCCTCCTCGCGGCGGCGATCCTGGTCGGGGGAGCGATCCTTGCCGCGGTCCTCCTTCGGTCGCCCCTGTCCCTCGCCCGGCCTCCCGCGGTGGCGGTCCTCCCCTTCGCCGCTCTCACCGCGGGAACCGGGGACGCCGCCCTCGCCGCCGGGATCCAGGCCGAGCTCGTCACCCGGCTCGCCCAGCTGGGCGACCTGCGGGTGATCGGGCAGGGCTCGGTCAAGGGGATCGAGGGGAAGGGCCGGGACCGGAAGTCCATCGCCCGCCAGCTCGGGGTGGACGCGCTCGTCGAGGGGACGGTCCAGCGCGACGGGGACCGGCTGCGGATCCAGGTGCACCTCGTCGATCCGGCGACCGGGGAGGAGCGCTGGGCCGACCGCTTCGACCGCCGGGACGGCGATCTGTTCGCCCTCCAGGGGGAGGTGGCGCTCGAGATCGCCCGCGCGCTCGGGGCCCGGCTCTCCGCCTCGGAGCGGGCCCGGGCGGAGCGGCCGGTCACGAGGGACGCGGTGGCGCAAGAGCTCTACCTGCGCGCCCTCTACTTCTGGGGTCGGTCGTCCGACGACGGAGACCGGCAGCGCGCCCTGGGGCTGTTGTCCGCGGCGGTGGCCCGGGACCCCTCGTTCGCCACGGCGCACGCCTGGATCGCGGTCCTCGAGACCGAGCTCGCGAACGTGGGCCGCGTCCCCTTCGACGCCACCTGCGCCGACGCCGCGGAGCACGCCGCCCGCTCCCTCCGTCTCGACCCGCAGCTCCCCGCCGGGCACGGGGCGCTCGCCGAGGTGCGCTGGGCCTGCGACGGCGACAACCCCGGGGCGCTCGCCGAGTACGAGATCCAGGCAAAGGGGGCGCCCGGGGACGCGGTGGCCCGGGTGAACCTGGGATACACCCGGATGGCGATGGGCCAGTGGAGCGCCGCCCTGGACGACCTGCGGGGGGCCATGGTCCTCGATCCCCACTCCTACTTCGTGGCCATGCTGGTCGCCGACCGGATGATAGAGCTCCGCCGGTTCGACGAGGCGGAGCGTGCCTGTGAGCGGGCGGAGGAGCTCTCCCCCGGGGACGTCCGGGCGCCCACCACCTGCGCGATGATCCCCTTCTGGCGGAAGGGCGATCTGGGGCCAGCCCGCAGCGCCCTGGACGCGGCCGTCCAGCAGTGGAGCGCCTCCAACGTGGCGGTGGAGGCGGCCATCGACCTCCTCGCGCTCTTGCCGGAGCGAGCCCTGTCCTTGGCCGCGGCCGGGCGTCTCCCCGACCCGGTGTCGCGGGAGGGGCCCTTCCTCCCCCGGGCCCTGCTCACCGGGACTTCCCGCCAGGCGCTCGGGCGGCTTTCGGAGGCCCGAGCCGATCTTGAGTCGGTGGTGGGCTCCCTCGAGGCCAAGGTGGAGGAGATGCGGCGGCAGAGGGACGAGGGGGGGCTCGCGGACGAGCTCCTGTGGCTCGCCCGCGCCCACGCCGGGCTGGGCCGCTTCGAGCAGGCCCTCCTGGAGGCCCACGAGGCCCTGGACCACATGAAGGATCTGCCCATGCGCATGCTGGCGCACGCCGACGTGGCCCAGATCTCGCTCGCCGCCGGGCGGAAGGACGAGGCCGTGGCCCTCTTGGCCGAGGCGCTCGACTCGCCGGTGGGCACGGTCACCGCCGCCTCGCTGCGGAGGCACCCGGGTCTCGCCGCCCTGAAGGGCTACCCGCCCTTCGAGGCGCTCGTCTCGGCGCGGCTCGCGGGCCGCTAACGGGCGGCCTTCTCGGGCTCTTGGGGATCCTCCCCCTCCGGCTCCTCGGGGGGGAAGGCCCGCCCGCCCCGCGACAGCCCGTGCTGCTTGATCTTCTTGTGGAGGTTCGTGCGCTCCACCCCCAGGGCCTGGGCCGCCTGGGTGATGTTCCAGTCGTGCTCCTCGAGCTTCTTCAGGATGTAGTCCCGCTCCACCAGGTCGCGGAGCTCGCGGAGCGGGACCTCGCCGTACCGGGACAGGTCGGTCGGGCCCGGGGCCGCTCCCGCCGGCGGGGGGCGGCTGAGGATGGACTCGGGGACGTCGGCGGCGGAGATGCGGTCGCCGCTCATGATCACCATCCGCTCGCACACGTTGCGCAGCTCGCGGACGTTTCCCGGCCAGCGGTACCCCTTGAGCCGCTCGTAGACCTCCGGGTCCACGGGCTTGGGGCGCATCCCGTTCTCCCGGACGGCCAAGAGGAAGAAGCGCTCGGCGAGGAGGGGCACGTCGGCGAGCCGCTCGCGGAGGGCGGGGGAGCGGAGGGGCACGACGGCGAGCCGGAAGAACAGGTCCTCCCGGAAGGCGCCCTCCCGCACCTGCGCTTCCAGGTCCTTGTTGGTGGCGGCCACCACCCGCACGTCCACGGTGAGGACGCGCTCGCTCCCCACCCGGGTCACCTCGCCGGTCTGGAGGGCGCGGAGCACCTTGGCCTGGGCGGACAGGCTCATGTCGCCCACCTCGTCCAAAAAGAGGGTGCCGCCGTCGGCGGCCTCGAACTGGCCCCGGCGGCGCGCCGCCGCGCCGGTGAAGCTCCCCTTCTCGTGCCCGAACAGCTCCGACTCGATGAGCTCGGAAGGGATGGCGGCGCAGTTCACCTTCACGAACGGGCCATCGGCTCGCTTCGACTGTCGGTGGATCTCGGCGGCGATGAGTTCCTTGCCCGTCCCGGACTCGCCGCTGATGAGCACCCGTCCGCTGGTGGGCGCCACCTTCCCGATCTCCTCCCGCAGCTTCCCCATGGCCGGGCTCTCGCCCAGCATCTCGTCGGCGAAGCGCCGCTCCCGGGCGGAGAGCACCTGGACCTTCTCCTCCAGGCTCCTCCGGGAGAGGGCGTTCTTCACCGAGACGAGCACCCGGTCCCGGTCCACGGGCTTGCCGAAGAAGTCGCTGGCCCCCCGCTTCATGGCGTCGACGACGTCGCTCGTGTCGGCGTGGCCGGAGATGACCACGACGGGCAGGTCGCGCCACAGCTCCCGTGCCTTGGTGAGGAGGGAGAGCCCGTCCAGGCCGGGGAGCCGGATGTCGAAGATGCCGAGATCCACGGGCTCGACCTCGAGGAGCTTCAAGGCCTCCTCGGCCGACCCGGCCTCCGCCACCTCGTAGCCCTCGGCCTCGAGCACCATCCGCAGGGTGCGGCGGATGTTCTTCTCGTCGTCGACCACGAGGAGGGTGGGCTTGCGGGTGTCCATGGGCAAGAGAGTATAGCGGGGCGACGCGAACCGGGAGGCGGGGACCGTCTCCCCACCGACCCGTCCATGGAGCGGGCCCGGGTAAGGCTCCCCGGGGGCGGCGGCCTAGCGCTCCGCCCTCCTCGAGAGGATCACCATGGACCTCGCCTCGACCCGGATCGAGCCGCGCGCGTCCACCATGTCGCGCTTCGAATCGGTGGCCCCGGCGGTGTCGACCAGGATCTCCCAGGCGCGCCCCCAGTCGACGTCGGGGAGGAGGTAGGTGACCGGCTCGTGGTCGGCGTTCAGGAGCACGAGCAAGGTGTCCCCCGCGATTCGTTCCCCCCTCTCGTCGAGGGTATCGATGGTGTCGCCTCCCAGGAGGAAGGCGACGGAGCGGGCGAAGGGCTTGTTCCAGTCGGCGGGGCGCATCTCCGTCCCGTCGGGCCGGAACCAGGCCAGGTCCTTGAGGGAGGAGTCCCAGAGGTGGTCCCCCCGGAAGAAGCGGAGGCGCTCCAGCACGGGCTCGGAGAGGCGCAGGCGGATGAGCCGCCGGACGAAGCCGAGCAGGGCGAGCCCTCGCTCGTCGAGGGACCAGTCGAGCCAGGAGATCTCGTTGTCCTGGCAGTAGGCGTTGTTGTTGCCGCGCTGGGTACGGCCCATCTCGTCCCCGGCGGTCAACATGGGAACGCCCTGGGAGACGAGGAGGGTGGCGAGGAGGTTGCGCGCTTGGCGGTCGCGCAGCGAAAGGACGGAGGGGTCCTCTGTCTCCCCCTCGACCCCGCAGTTCCAGGAGGCGTTGTCGTCGGTCCCGTCGCGGTTGTCCTCGCCGTTGGCTTCGTTGTGCTTGTGGTCGTACGAGACCAGGTCTCGGAGGGTGAAGCCGTCGTGCGCGGTGACGAAGTTCACGCCCGCGAAGATCTTCCGTCCGGCCGGCTCGTACAGATCGGCCGACCCGGTCAGGCGGTACCCCATCTCCCCCGCCTGGCTGGCGTCGCCCTTCCAGAAGCGGCGGACCGCGTCCCGGTACTTCCCGTTCCACTCCGACCAGTTCACCGGGAACCCGCCCACCTGGTAACCGCCCGGCCCGAGGTCCCACGGCTCGGCGATGAGCTTCACCCGCTCCAGCACCGGGTCCTGCTCCACCGCGCACAGAAAGCGCGAGGCCTCATCGAACTGGTCCGGATCGCGCGAGAGGGTCACGGCCAGATCGAGGCGAAAGCCGTCGACGTGCATCTCGGTGACCCAGTACCGGAGCGAGTCCATGACGAGCTTCAGGGTCTGGGGGTGGGTGAGGTCGAGGGAGTTGCCCGTGCCGGTATAGTCGACGTTGTACCTCGGGGCCTCGGGGGAGAGCCGGTAGTAGGTCCGGTTGTCGAGCCCCTTGAAGCACAGGGTGGGACCGAGGTGGTTCCCCTCCCCGGTGTGGTTGTAGACGACGTCGAGGATCACCTCGATGCCGGCCCGGTGAAGGGCCTTCACCAGGGAGCGGAACTCGTCCACCTGCTCCCCGCGGGCCCCGCCCGCGGCGTAGCGCTGCTCGGGAGCGAAGTAGCCCAGGCTCGAGTACCCCCAGTAGTTGCGGAGCCCCCGGGCCGCGAGGAAGGGGTGGTCCACGTACTCGTGCACGGGGAGGAGCTCGACGGCGGTGATGCCGAGCGAGGTGAGGTGGCGGAGGGCGGGGGCGGTGGCGAACCCGGCATAGGTCCCGCGCAGCTCCGGGGGGACCTCCGGGTGGCGCATGGTGAATCCCCGGACGTGCGCCTCGTAGATGATGGAGCGATGCCAGGGCGTCAAGGGAGGCGCATCGCCCTCCCAGTCGTAGTGATCGGCGACCACCACGCTCCGGGGGACGAAGGCGGCGTCGTCCCGGTCGTCGACGCTGAGGTCCTCGTCCTTCGCGCCCTGGCGGTAGCCGTAGATGGGACCGCGGAAGTCGACCTCCCCGGCGATGGCCCGGGCGTAAGGATCCTGGAGCAACTTGGCGGGGTTGTAGCGGTGCCCGAGCTCCGGCTCGTAGGGGCCCTGGGCGCGGTAGCCGTAGAGCGCGCCGGGGCCGACGCCGGGCAGGTAGCCGTGCCAGACGTGCCCCGTCCGGTCCGGTAGGCGGACGCGCCGTGCCTCCCTCTTCGGGTCGGCAGGGTCGAAGAGGCAGAGCTCGATCGCCTCGGCGTGGCGGGCGTATACGGCGAACTGCGTCCCTCGCCCGTCGGGGGTCGCGCCCAGCGGGAACGGCTTGCCCGGCCAGATCGGTCCGCTCATCGGGCTCCCCCAGGACCTTGGCGATCGACCCCGAGAAGATACACCCCGGGTCCATGGAGCGGAAAGCGAGGAGGGTGCTCGAAGGCCTTGGGTCCGCCTCTTCCTGCGGGCGAAGGGGAGGGCCCGTCGTCCCCGGCGCCCGGGCGCGTGAGCCTTTCGCCGAAGGGGTCCCGCGAGCGAGTTCCGCAAGGCGCCCCGGAGAGCGCCCGGCCCTGGGCTGCCTGAGGGTGAACCCCGGCCCGAACGGGGCGTTCGCTCCGCGGCGGGATCACCGGCGGTGCACTGCGAACGGGCCCGGCGCCTGGGCGACCGGGAAGAGCTCGAGCACCGTCACGTCGACGTGGGGTGGGCGGCTCACGCAGTAGAGGATGGCGTCGGCGACATCCTCCGCGGTGAGGGGTTGCATCCCCTCGTAGACCTTGGCCGCCCGGGGAAGGTCCCCCTCGAAGCGCACCAGCGAGAACTCGGTCTCGACCATGGCTGGCTCGATCAGGGACACGCGCACCCGGGTTCCGAGGAGGTCGGACTTCAGGTTCAAGCTGAACTGGCGGACGAAGGCCTTGCTGGCGCCGTAGACGTTGCCGCCGGGATAGGCGTGGGTCGCGGCCACCGAGCCGATGTTCACGACGTGCCCCCGGTCGCGGGCCACCATCCCCGGCAACAGGGCGTGGGTCAGGGTCACGAGCCCGCTACAGTTCGTGGCGATCATGTTCTCCCACTGCTCGAGCGAGGCGCGCTGGGCCGGCTCGAGGCCCAGGGCGAGCCCGGCGCAGTTCAGGAGCAGGTCGACGGCGGAGAGCTCCTCGGGCAGCTCGGCCACCGCCCGCCGCACCGCGCCTTGGTCGCGCACGTCGAGGGGGAGGGGGAAATTGCCCGGGCCGAGCTCCGCGACCAAATCGGCCAGGCGCTCGGCGCGCCGGCCGGAGGCGATGACGCGCGCCCCGGCCCTTGCCAGGGCGCGAGCGCTGGCTTTGCCGATCCCGGAGGTGGCTCCGGTGACGAGCGCGATCTGGCCGTCGAGGGGTCGCTGGGGCTCGGTCATCGCTCTACACCTCCTGGGCGGCGGGGGCGGAACCGGTCGGGGCCCGGAGCGGGAAGGCGAGGGTGAAGTTCGCGCCTCCTCCCGGGCGGTCGGAGACCGCGATCTCGCCCCCGTGTTGCAAGACGATCTTCTTCACGATGGCGAGGCCCAGGCCGGTGCCCGTCCCCACCTTGGTGGTGAAGTATGGATCGAAGATGCGGTCCCGGAGGGAGGGGTCCACGCCCGGGCCTTCGTCCGCCACGCTCACCACCCCCCGGTCGCGGGTCCGGCTCACCGAGAGGTGGAGCCTCGGGCGGGCGGGGCGCGAGGCCTCCACCGCATTGGAGCAGAGGTTGGCGAGGACCCGGCGCATGAGGGTGCGATCGAGCTCCACCGGGAAGGAGCCGGCGGCGCGCACCACGAGGACGTCGGCGTCCGCTCGAAGCTGCGGGTTCTGCCGCACGAACTCCTCCACGAAGTCGCAGAGGTCGGCGGGCTCGGGCCGGACGTCGGGAAGCTTCGCGAACCCGGAGAACTCGTCCACCAGCCGCTGGAGGGTCCCGATCTCGTCGCGCATGATCTCGCCCACCTCGGCGAGGAGGCTGCCGAAGTTCGGCTCCCCCCCGGGGAGCTGGTCCCAGCGCGCCTTGAGCTGCTGGAAGGCGAGCTTCATGGGGGTGAGGGGGTTCTTGATCTCGTGGGCCAGGCGGCGGGCCACCTCCTGCCAGCCGGAGATCTTCTCCAGGTAGACGATGCGGTCCCGCCCCTCCCGCACCTCCCGCACCATCTCGTTGAAGGCCCGGGTGAGGCCGGCCACCTCGTCGGCGAAGCTTCCGGGGTCGACCTGGACGGTGAGGTCGCCCGCCGCCAGCCGCTGCACCGCCGCGACGAGGCGAGACACCCTCCGGGTGGTGCGCCGGGCTAGCCAGATGCCCAGGATGGCGGCCGCCGCCGCCCAGACCACGAGCAGGGCCCCGAAGGCGCGGACGTAGGAGCGGCGGATCTCGGAGCGGAGGGCGTCGAGCCCCTGGACCGTCTCGGCCAGATCGCGTGCCTCGGCCAGGTCGGCGAAGTATTGCGCCTCGATGGCGAAGACGCATTCGAGCCGGCCGCCGTCGGGAAGCTCGACCCGGGCGGGCGCCTCGCGCCACTCCCCCTCGGGGTTGGGATGGGTCGCCTCGGTCTGGGCGAGGACTTTGCCCTCCGGGGAGAGCCAGGTGACGCGCCGCAGGCGCGGGGTCCTCTTCACGGCGGCGGAGAGGTAGGCGTCGGCCTCGGAGCCGTTCGCGGGGAGACCCCGGGCGAGCTCGCGCGCCTGCGCGGCGTAGAGCTGCTTGCGGGCCTGGAACAGCTCCCCGTACAGGGTGGGGACGCTCTGCAGCCGCTGCACCACCCGCGGGTCGAGCCCCAGGGCCAGGTTCTCGGCAGCCACCCGGTCGGCCAGCACCATGGCGCCCACCAGCGGGAGCGTGGCCGCCAGGACCAGCGCGGCCGCGATGCGCAGCTCGAAGCGCGAGACGTGGGCCGCGCCTCGCAGGCGCGCCAGCAGGCCGACCGGGGCGGCGCCGGGGGCCGGGGCCGGCGGGGCGGGGGAGACGGTGGCGGCCGGTGCGCTCACTGCGTGGCGATCCCGGCCCGGGTCAGGGGCGCCGAGCGGAAGAGGTGCACGTCGCTGGCGGCGTTGGGCTCGCGGAGCAGGAAGCTGGCCACCGCGCCCAGCACGCTGCGCGAGCCGCTGGGCCGGCTGCCGGAGGCGGCGGCGATGTACTCGCGGGTGCGCTGGAGCTGCTCGCGGGAGATGGGGTTCACCTCCACCCGGACCTCGACCGCGAAGGCGTCGGGCAGCGCGGTCACCGGGCCGAGGTCGAGCTCCTGCTGATCGGAGAGGAAGGCGCGGAGCGCGGCGAAGTCGCGGAGGACCAGCCGCCGGCCGGCGGGGTGCTCCGGGTCCTTGACGGTGACCGCGTAGGTCTCCTCCCAGACGTCGAAGAGGATCTCCCCGATGCGGCCGTGCAGCGCGGCCGGCGGCCCGCCGCCAGCCGGGATCACCGACGTGTAGATCTCCACCACGTTGTCCAGCCCGTTGCCGAACTCCCGCTCCCGCCCCGGGCCGAAGAGGGCGGAGAGGTCGACCGCCGCCTCGGTGCGCCCCCGGGTCGCCCGCACCCGGATGGCGACGCCG
>DASRZU010000031.1:0-143116 GCA_035686075.1 Anaeromyxobacter sp. | reverse complement strand
GTGAGCTTCGAGAGCTTCAGGTCCCCGCGCAGGTCGATCCCGGCGAGGCGCTCCATCCACCACAGGAGATACGTCTTCTGAGCGTGAACGTGGGTCGGCGTGTTCTCCTTCTCGTCCCGGGACCAAGTGAGGAAGGCGAGGAGGCGATCGTCGTCGAGGTAGACGGGCTCGGTCGCCTCCGCCCGCGCCCGCTTCTCGTAGCCCGCGCGGTCCTGCCGGAAGAGGGCCAGCTGCGCCTTCGCCTCCTCCTCGGAGCGCGCCGCGAGGGCGATCGTGTACCGCTTGCCCTTGTGCTGCTCTCGGATCACCCAGACCGGCCGCCCGTGGCGGTCGACCCGGACGTACCCACCCAGCCAGGTACCTTCGGTCGTGTGCTCCATGCGCCACCTCCTTGCCCGTTCTGGCGCAAGAATGGCGCACGGCACGGTCGGAAAGGCAAGCAAGATCGCGTAAGTACTTGAGCCGACAAGAGGATTCGAACCTCCGACCTACTGATTACGAATCAGTTGCTCTACCAGCTGAGCTATGTCGGCGCAGAGGCCGCGTTACTAGCATCGCCCGGGCGGGGCTGCAAGGGGCGAACGAGGGTCAGCCAGCCCTGCGGCGCCCGGGATCCCACCTGTCATCGGAAGGCCTCCGCCGCGCGGCGGATCGCCTCCTCGACGTCTTCGGTGGAAGCGTCGAGGTGGGTGGCGAAGCGGAGCAAGTCGGGACCGGCCACCGCGCAGAGGACGAGCCGGGCGCGGAGCCGGTCCGCCGCCTGGGCGGCGGGAACCCCGGTCAGCCGGAAGTACACGAGGTTCGACTCGGGCGCGAAGGCGACCTTGAAGCCGGGTAGCTTGCCCATCCCGGCGGCGAGGCGTCGCGCGTTGGCGTGGTCTTCGGACAGGCGGGCCACGTTGTGGTCGAGGGCATAGATGCCCGCGGCGGCCAGGATGCCCGCCTGACGCATGCCGCCCCCGAGGCGTTTGCGGAGCCTTCGTGCCTCGCGGATCCGCTCCGAAGGCCCGGTCAGGACCGAGCCGGCTGGCGCCCCGAGCCCCTTCGAGAGACAGATCGACGCCATGGTGGCGGGAGCGGCGTAGTCGCGGGCGGCCACCCCGCTCGCCGCGCAGGCGTTCATGAGCCGGGCTCCGTCGAGGTAGACCTCGAGGCCGTGGGAGGCGGCCACCCGGCCGATCTCGCGAACCCGCTCGAGGGGCCAAACCGATCCCCCCGCGCCGTTGTGCGTGTTCTCGATCTCGACGGCCCGGGTCCTCGGGAACCAGTCGGCCTCGGGCCGGATCGCGCCCTCGACGTCGGCCGCCGAGAGGATGCCTCGCTCACCGGGCAGGGCCCGTAGCTGGATGCCCCAGAGGGCCGCCGGGGCCGCTCCCTCGAAGGAGAGGACGTGTGCCCCCTCGTGGCAGAGGACCTCCTCGCCCGGTCGGGCGAGCGTTCCCAGGGCGATCTGGTTGGCCATCGTGCCGCTCGGGACGAACAGGCCCTGCTCCTTCCCGAGAAGCGCGGCCACCCGCTCCTCCAGTTCCCGCACGGTCGGGTCCTCTCCGAACACGTCGTCGCCGACCTCGGCGCGCGCGATCGCTTCGCGCATCCCCGGCGAGGGGCGGGTGACGGTGTCGGAGCGGAGGTCGATGGTCTTCATGCGCGCTCTCCCTAAAGTCGGCTCCTCCGATGGAATCCAGAGCTAGAAGGTGCCGCCCAGGATGGCATAAACGGTGAGGGCCGGCACGCCGGGCTCCTCGCTCTCCCCGGCAAAGACCCGGCCGAAGGCGTGGGCGAGCCCCAGACGGACATCGGTGACCACGAAATAGCCCAGGGCGATCTCGAGCCGAAGCTCCGCCCCCGCGCCGAGGCGGAGCTCGTTCCAGCCGAACGGGTGCCCGGCGAAGGGGAGGGTCCCGGGCCGGTCGAAGGCGTCGCCCAGGTCACCGAAGATCGCCCCGTGCACGCGCCTTAGGAAGACGGGCCAGGTGGTGTGACCGATCTCGGGTGCGGCGATCGGGAACCGGAACTCGGCGTTTCCGAGAACGAAGCCGGTTCCCTGGAGCCAGCCGGGTGGGTAGCCCCGGAGCTCGTCGGGGCTCAGGAGCGCCGTGCCGAGGAGGAGAGAGAGCAGGTCGAGCTGGACCGGCCCGCCGAGCTCGAAGGGGGCGGTGGTCCCGATGGAGCCGTTCGCGGCGCCCCCGGCGAGGTGGAGCGCGAGGACGCCGTGGCGCGGCAGCGGGAACGGAAGGTACTGGGTGATCCCGGCCCGCACCGAGCCGAGCTGGTAGTCGCTGCCCAGCGCTCGGGTGGCGAGGACGGCGGCGAGGTTGAGCGTGCGCCCCTCCTCGGGCGAGATGGAGCGCACGAACCGCTCGGCGTCCGAGAAGCTCGCGAGGAGGGTGAGCTCGGAGCCGAACCCGCCCACCGCCCCGAGCTCCTCGGGCTGGCTCGCCGTCCCGGAGGTGCCGGGAACGGTCCGTAAGGTGCCTCTCCAGCCAAAGCGGACCACCGACGACCACTCGAGCCGGCTGAACGTGAAGTCGAGCCCGACATCGAGGGGGGTGAAGACCGACTCAAGCCCGTTCCCCGCTCGCGCCGAATCGATGAACCGGCTCGAGAGGAGGTCCAGCCGTGGCCAGGACCATCCTCCGAGGTAGGCGGCGGAGTAGCCGGGCTCGTGAGAGCGGAGCCCCCACCACGCCGAGACCGCGTAGCTGTGGCGGTCCAGCACATCGCCCCCCCCGCTCAGGGCTCCGAGGACGGTCCCGGCGGCATCGCTCCCGAAGAGGGGCAGCCAGTAGGTTGGCCCGAGCGTATCTTCCGCGCGGTAGGGGCGAGAGGCGAGATCGGGGGCGGGCCGTTCCTCGGGTTCGGGCCCTTTGGGCAGGGCGGGCTCCGGGTCCATGAAGGTGGACGGGTCGAAGGGGAGGGTGGCGAGGTCGTAGCCGTCGCGAGAGTAGGTCACGAAGGCGATGGTCCGGCCGTCGGGCGACACCGCGGGCTCGAAGGCTCCCGTCTCGACGTTCGTCACCTGACGGAGGGCGCAGGCATCCGTGATGGCCAGGCAGGCCTCCACCGGCCAGGCGTACAGGTTGTAGACCCCACCCCGATCGGAGGAGAAGAGGAGCCACGAGCCGTCCGGCGTGAAGGTGGGGCTCGTATCGATGGAGCCGTCGTTGGTGACGCGGAGGAGCCGCCCTCCCTCGAAAAGGACGATGTCCCGCCGCCCGGCCTCCTGCATGGCGAAGGCGATCCGGCTGCCCTCGGCCGAGAGGGCGGGAGCGAAGACGTCGGTCCCGGGCCGGGCGAAGACGATCTCCTCCGGGCCGGCCTCCCCGGTGCGGCGCACGAGGGCGGTCTCGCCCGGACCCGTTCTTCGGACGTAGGCGAGCGAGGAGCCGTCCGCGCTCAGCGCCGGGTCGCTCGTCCGAGCACCGTCGGTGAGGCGGCGGGTCTTCCCGGTGGCGAGGTCCACGTCCCACAGATCGTCATACAGCCGGTACTCGTGCCAGATCTCGCCCCGAGCCAGGACGGCCCGCCCTCCGCCCCGGGCGAGGCCGGCGGCGGCCTCCGCTCGGATGGAGGGGCCCACCGGGCGTCCCTCGGGCGCGACCTGCAAGAGGGCAGGCTTGTCATCGAGCCCGGCGCGCAGGTACGCGATGGTGGCGCCGTCTTGCGACCAGCGGGGAGAGCCCGCCTCGCCTCCCTGGAAGGTGATCCGCTTTGGGTGGGTCACCGGGCGGCGCCGGATCCGTTCCAGCTCCTCTAGGGCCCGCGCCCTCTCGCGCTCTGCGAACTCCTCCCAGAGCTCGGGGAACTCCGCGCCGAGGTGGCCCCGCCCCACGAGGCTCGGCGCGTACGGCCAGATCTGCGCCCCTTGTTGGGCGAGATAGGCGGCGATCGCCTCGGGTCCGCTCCGCTCCTCCAAGAACTCGAGGAAGCGGCCCCCGAGGGCGTAGGGCACGCTCCCGAGGGGCCAAAAGAGCGGTGGGTTCGAGACCTGATCGAGGCGCGGGAAAGCGGGAGGCTCGAGGGACAAGGACCGCAGGTACATCGCGAAGATGGCGCTCTTGTTGCGCCCCGACTCGGGGCCGGGGTCCCCGTCCCCCTCGTGGAGGACGGCGAGCCCTTCGGCGAGCCAGGAGGGCGTGAGGCCGTTCGGCGCCCATATCTTGCCGAAGATGTGGTTCACGGCGTCGGGGACGCCCCCGACGTTATCGAGGTGCAGGATGTGGACGTACTCGTGGAAGACGAGGTTCGAGAGCCAGTTCCGGTAGACGTTCAGCTCGGAGAGCTCCGAGGGGGTGGCGGCGTACAGGCGGATGGTGTTGTACGGCAAAGGGGTGGTGAGCCCGTTCGCGAGGTCGCTGTCGTCGGAGAGGACCACCTCGGTTCTCGTCCGGGGCGCGTATCCCAATAGGGGCGACAGGAACGCGTGGGCGCGCTCGGCGGCCGCGGCCACCTCGAGCGCGAGGTCGTCCTCCCCTTGGTGGAAGTGCACCCGGAAGTGCGCTGTCTCGACGGTGCGCCATCGATAGGCGGGGTCGTACGGCTGGGCGAGCGCGGTGGTAGTGGCGAGGGTGCAGAGGAGGGCGGGCGCGAGCGAGGACGCCGTCCATCGGGCGCCGCTCACGGGACCGCTTTCCGGGCCCGCGGGCGCCTTGGGCGCGCCGCCTTTCCCTCACCCAGGGTACGCCGCCTAGCCGGGCGGCCCAGCCGGCGCGCCAGGAAGCCGCGCACGTGCCGGGCCACGAGGGCGGGGTACTCGAGGGGCGCCACGTGAGTGCCACTCGGGATGACGACGAGCTCGCTCCCGGGGATGGCCCGGTGCATGGCCCGGGAGAGCCGCACCGGGGTGAACGTGTCTCTCTCGCCCGCGAGGATGAGGGTGGGCACATCGACCTCGGGGAGGTGGTCGGAGCTGTTCGTCTCCCCCGCCGAGGCCAGCATCCGCACGAAGACCACCGGGTCGATGGCGGCTAGGTCGGCGAAGTAGCGGGCGAGGTCCGCCCGGTCGACACGGGCCCGGTTCACCTCGTGGGCGAGCGCCATCTCGATGGCGAAGTCGGTCGGCACGACGGCCTTGAAGACGAGCCGCGCCAGGGTGGGGTGCTTCTCGACGGCCCCGCGCGCGAACGGGAACACGAGCCTCAAGGCGGGCGAGTCGTGGAAGGTGTCGAGAGGGTGGCCGGGAGCCCCGCAGACGAGGACCAGGGCGGCCACCCGCTTCGGGGCGCGCCGGTGGACCTCGAGGGAGACCTGGACGCCCATGGAGTGGCCCACCAGGACGGCCCGGGGCTCGCCCGCCGCGTCCAGGACGGCGAGGAGGTCCTCGACGCAGTCGTCCAGGGTGACGCGGTACCGATCGCGCGGGATCGCGCTCCCGCCGTGGCCCCGGTAGTTCCAGTGGATGACGCGGTATCGCGGCGCGAGCGCGGTCCCGAGATACCGCCACACGAAGCCGGCGCACCCGACGCCGTCGCTCAGCACGACCGCGGGGGACCCAGCGCCCATCTCGGTGAACTCAAGCCGGGTGCCGTCCCGGGCGATGGCGGAGCGCGCGATGGATTCCATCCCGTCGAAGGAGCGAAGGAACTCCCGGCCGGTGGAGCCGCCGCGGGCCCGGCCGGGCCCCATGCTGGAGCGAGGGAGCATGGAGTACACTGACGCGGAGGTTCAAGGGAAAATGTCGCACGGCCACACGCACGGGGAGGGGGCGCCCCGCCGCTCGGTGGACCCGCGGCGGCCCGAGGGGGAAGCCGGCCCCCCGGGACCGGGCGGGCCCGCGGGGGGCGCTTGGCCGGACTCGGCAAAAGAGGGGGCGAGTGTTCGGCGCCTCTTCATCTCCCTCGGCTTCACCGCCGTCATCATGGTGGCCGAGGCGGTGGGCGGCTGGCTCTCCGGTTCCTTGGCACTCGTCTCGGACGCGGGGCACATGCTCACCGACGCCGCCGTCCTCTTCCTGGCCCTCGCCGCGGCCTGGCTCTCCGGCCGGCCGCCGGACGACAAGCGGACCTTCGGCTACCGGAGGGCCGAGGTGTTGGCCGCCCAGATCAACGTCGGGGCCCTGTTCGTGATCGCGGTCTGGATCGCTTGGGCAGCGCTCGACCGGCTCCGGCATCCTGGCCCGCCCATCCGGATCGGGCTCATGGCCGCGGTGGCGGCCGCCGGGCTGCTCGCGAACCTGGTCATCCTCTGGGTGCTGAACCACGAGCATTCCCTGAACGCCCGGACGGTGTTCCTGCACGTGCTCTCCGACACCTTCTCCTCCCTCGCCATCCTGGTCGGGGCGGGGGCGATGGCGACCTTCGGCGGTCTCTCCTTCATCGACCCGGTCCTCTCCCTGGGGATCGCTGGGCTCATCCTCTGGGGCGCGACCCGGCTCACCCTGGAGATCACCGACATCCTCATGGAATCGGTGCCCCGCCACATCGACGTGGGGGCCGTCTCGCAGTGCATCGCCTGCTGCCCGGGCGTCCTGGCGGTCCACGACCTGCACGTCTGGACGATCTCCAGCGGTTTGCACGCGCTCTCCGCGCACGTGGTGGTCCGCCGGGACGAGATGGGGCCCCGCAACGACGCCATCCTGGACCACGTGAAGCGCGAGCTACGCCATGCCTTCGGCATCGATCACACCACCCTCCAGATCGAGTCGAGCGAGTATGCCCACGTGTACGACCTGAAGCACTGAGCGCTGGCCCGCTGCCCGCCGTGCTATACCGGCGCGGTGCTGTCCCGGGTCCTCGCCTTCCGTCCCGCGAGCGTGCTGGAGCGGCTCCCCCCGAGGAGCGACGCCTGCCCCCTCTCGCTCCGGGACGTCCTGTGGGCGGCCGGGCGCGGGAAGCTCCCCGCGGTAGAGGCCACCGGTCCAGGTGTCATCCGGGCGGCCCTGGTCGCGGCCAAGGTGCTCCGCTCGACCATCGGGCTCGCGATCCCGAGCGGGGTCGCACCCGAGGCCTGGTTCGAGACGGTGGCCGCGATCGCCGACGAGATCGCGGCCGCGCTCCCGTTCTTCTCCTCCGCGCTGGTGGCGCTCGAGGGCGAGAGCGCCCTCTCGGTGGAGCGCGGGACGCGCGAGGTGTGGCGGCTCGTCGAGGCGGGCATGACCCACGTGGCCGTGGATGCGTCGGCGGTTTCCCCCGAGGAGCGGGGCCGAATCCTGGCCCAGGTGAGTTCCCCCCTCCAGGAGCGCGGCCTGGGGTTCGACTGCATCGTTCCCCTGGGCGAGCCCGGCGCCGGGCGCCGGGCGATCGCCCTGGTGGAGGAGCTGGCCCGGCGGGGGGCGCCGGCCGACGCGGTGAGCGTGGTCTGCCCCGCGCCGCCCGACCTCGAGGCTGCCCGCGCCCAGCTCGGCGCGCTCGACCGGCTGGCCGAGGTGCTCGGGGAGGTGGCGGTGTTCCGGCGGGGGGCGATCTCGAAGGCCTTGCTCGCGGAGGTGGGCGGCTCCCGGCTGCGGGGCTGCGAGGATGGCGGGGCGGCGGCCCTCCGCGTTGGGCTTCCCGCGGAGGAGGGCAAGGGGAGTGCCCGGGAGGCCGAACGGCGGGCGCGCTGGCGGAGCCGGGTAGTGGCGGTCCTGGGGGAAGAGGAGGCCGAGCGGCTCGAGGCCCGGGCCTTCGTGACGGCAGCCGAGTTCATCGAGGCCCTGGGCGCCGAGCACAGCGCCTCCGCCGTGGCCCGGGCGCTCGAGCTTCGCCTCGCCGGGGACGGGCCGTGACGCGCCTCATCGCCGGCACCGCCCGGGGCCGGCGACTCGTCGTCCCCAAGGGGCTCGCCACCCGCCCCACGAGCGACAAGGTCCGGGGGGCGATCATGAACCTCCTCGGCCAGTTCTTCGAAGGGGGGGAGGTGCTCGACCTCTACGCGGGGAGCGGGGCGCTGGCGCTCGAGGCCCTTTCCCGCGGCTATTCGCGCGCGACCTGCGTCGACCGGGACGCCCGGGCGCTCGAGGCGGTCCGCAAGAACGCCGAGGCGTGCCGGTTCGGCGACCGGGTGGAGATCGTGCGGGGCGAGCTCCCGGAGAGCCTGTCCCGTCTCCCCGCGAACAGGTACGCGCTCGCCTTCGTCGACCCGCCCTACGGCGACGGGCCAAAGGCGGCGCTCGAGGGACTCGATCGGTTGCTCGTTCCGGGCGGGATCGCCGTGGCGGAGCACGGGGCGCGAACCCCCCCGCCCGGCCGGGTGGGCGGGCTCTCGCGGATCGACCTGCGCTCCTACGGTGGCACGGGGATCTCGATCTACCGGCGGGAGTGAGTGATACTCCGCGCCCATGGCGCGCGCGGCGATCTACCCAGGGTCATTCGATCCGCTCACGAACGGCCACCTGGCCATCATCCAGCGGGGTCTGCACGTGTTCGATCGGCTGGTGGTGGCGGTGGCGACCAACCCGGAGAAGACGCCGCTCTTCACCCCGGGGGAGCGCCAGGCGCTCATCGCCGAGGCGGTCGGGTACGATCCGCGGGTCGAGGTGGACTCGTTCGACGGGCTCCTCGTCGACTACGCGCGGAAGAAGGGGGTGCACACCGTCCTTCGTGGGCTGCGCGCCGCCAGCGACTTCGAGTACGAGTTTCAGCTCGCCAACATGAACCGCAAGCTCGATCCGGAGTTCGAGTCGGTGTTCGTGATGACCGGGGAGGACTACTTCTTCGTGTCGGCGCGGCTCGTGCGGGAGGTCGCACGTTTCGGAGGGGACGTCGCTGCCTTCGTGCCGCCGAACGTGCTCGCGGGACTCAGGCGCAAGCTCGCGGAACGCTCGGGGTGACGGCCTCCGGGCGGCCGGCCCGGACGGGCCCTGCCCTCCGGCCGATCCGATCCCCGCAAAGGGGAGTCGCCCTTCTGGTATCCTGCGAAGCCGACCGGGGCCGCGCGGCGGCCCCCTAGGGAGCCCAACGCCATGAAGCTCGCACAGCGCCTCGATGCCGTGAAGCCGTCGCCCACCCTGGCCGTCACCGCCAAGGCCAACGAGATGAAGGCCAAGGGCGTGGACGTGGTCGGCTTCGGCGCCGGGGAGCCCGACTTCGACACCCCCTCGCTCGTGAAGGACGCGGCCAAGAAGGCGCTCGACCAGGGCTTCACCAAGTACACCCCCACCGCGGGCATCCTGCCCTTGCGGGAGGCCATCGCCGCCCGGATCGGTCGCGAGCACAAGGTCACCTACACGCCCGCCCAGGTGCTCGTCTCCTGCGGCGGGAAGCACGCCCTCTACAACCTCTTCCAGGCGCTCCTCGAGGCCGGGGACGAGGTGGTGATCTTCACGCCCTACTGGGTCTCCTACGCCGACATGGTGCGGGTGGCCGGCGGCGTCCCGGTCCTGGTGGAGACCACCATGGACACCGGCTTCGACCCGAGCCCGGAGCAGATCAAGAAGGCCTTCACCTCCCGGACGAGGGCGGTGATCGTGAACAGCCCCTCGAACCCCACCGGCGCCATGCTCTCCCGCCGCACGCTCGAGACGGTCATCTCCTCTGCCCGCGGGAAGGACGTCCTCATCGTGTCCGACGACATCTACGACCACCTCGTCTACCGGGGGAAGTTCGAGAACGTCCTCGACCTCGACCCCTCGCTGCAGGGGCAGGTGGCGATCGTCAACGGGGCCTCCAAGACCTACGCCATGACCGGCTGGCGCATCGGCTGGACCGCCGGGCCCCAGCCCCTCATCGCCGCCATGCAGAAGCTACAGGACAACTCCACCTCCAACCCCAACTCCATCGCCCAGAAGGCGGCGCTGGCGGCGCTCACCACCCCGGCGCTCGACGCGGAGGTGGAGAAGATGCGTCGGACGTTCGACGAGCGGCGGGAGCACATCGTCCGGCGCCTCAATGCCATTCCCGGGGTCCGCTGCTTCGATCCCTCGGGCGCGTTCTACGCCTTTCCGAACGTGTCCGCCCTGCTCGCGAGAAGGGCGCCGGGCGCAACCGAGCCGCTCGGCACCGACCTGCGCCTCGTCGACCTCTTGCTCGAGAAGCACCTCGTGGCGGCGGTTCCGGGCTCGGCCTTCGGCGCCCCGGGCTACGTCCGCTGCTCGTTTGCCACCTCGATGGAGCAGATCGACAAGGGGTGCGACCGGATCGCGGACCTGGCGAAAAGCCTGTCCTAGGGAGCGGAGGGCCTCTCGCCCCGGGACGGGGTCAAACGAGCGGCGCGCTTCGGGGCTCTGGACCCGCCCTTCACTCCATCCCCACGACCGCCCATCGCCCGCCCTCGCGGGAGAGGAAGAGCACCACCGGGCGGCGTGAGACGTTGGCGATCGCCACCCAGTTCCCCTTCTGGGCGACGAGGGGGCCAAGGCGCGCGGGGGGAGGGCCGAGGCGCTCGATCGCCTCGGGGGCGGCGAGGATCTCTAGGTCGAGCAGGACCGGGCGGAGGGTCCCTTCGCGGCCAGAGAAGAGCTCCCGCCAGGTGCGGCGGATCTCGTCCTTGCCGGTCCGGACATCGCCGTCGAAGCTGAACGGCTCGGCGGAGGCGGCGGCGAGAGCGGCCGGGTCAAGGGAGAGGAGCGCGTCGAGGAACGCCAAGGCGGCGCGCGCGACCTGCTTGCGTTCCGGCTCCGCGGGGCGCGCCGGGGGCGGGGGCCGTTCCCGCGCCGGGGGGGGTGGGGCGGGGGGCTCCGCGGCGCGGGGGGAAGGCTCCTCACTCTTCGGGGCGGTCTCCCCCGGAGCCGGTGACTCGCCCGAGTCGGGGGCCTGGGTCGGCTCGGCCTGTCCCACGATCAAGGCCAGCGCGAGGGCCGCGAACGCCTGCATGAGCGCGCGGAGCTTATGCTAGCTTTCCAGGCATGGCCAGCGCGCCCCGGGAGGTCCTGGGAGACCTCGCCGCGACCGCCTTCGTCGAGTCGAGCCCGCTCTTCCGCTCGCTCGATCCGGAGGCGCGGCGGGACCTGCTCCAGCTCTCGACCCTGGTCGACCACGCCGCCGGGGAACTCGTCTCCGGGGAGGGGGACGAGACCTTCCTCCTCGTGCTCGAGGGCAGCGCCTCCGTAGAGGCGCGGGGCGTGGAGATCGCACGCCTGGGGCGAGGGGCGACGTTCGGGGAGGGCCGGGTGCTCGGGGCGAGGCGGTCCCTGTCGCTCGTGGCCAAGACCGAGGCGACGGTGGTGAGCTTCCCCGCGCCCATGATCGCGGCCCTCGCCGAGCGGTTCCCGAAGATGAGAAAGCTCCTCGAGGTGGTCCAGGCGGGGCGGGAGAAGGAAGCGGCCGCCCGGCTCTCCGGATGAGGAAAGCGCTCGAGGGCGATCGCATTCGGGGCCGGGGGAGGTCGTGCGCGGCCGGGCGCGGTCCTTTCTTTCCCGGCGGGGCCCTCCCTCGGCGCGGCCTTTGTTGTGCTAGCTTCCGCGTCCCATGCCGCGCCGAGAGGACATCCGGAAGATCATGATCGTGGGCTCGGGGCCGATCGTCATCGGCCAGGCCTGCGAGTTCGACTACTCCGGGACGCAGGCCTGCAAGGCCTTGAAGGAGGAGGGGTACGAGATCGTACTCCTCAACTCGAACCCGGCCACGATCATGACCGACCCGGGGTTCGCGGATCGAACCTACCTCGAGCCCATCACCCCGGAGGTGGCGGAACAGATCATCGTCCGCGAGCGACCGGACGTGCTGCTCCCGACCCTGGGGGGGCAGACCGCCCTGAACCTGGCCGTCGCGCTGGCGAGGAGCGGGGTCCTCTCCCGCCACGGGGTCGGGCTCATCGGCGCGCAGCTCGAGGCCATCGAGAAGGCCGAGGACCGGCTCCTCTTCAAGGAGGCGATGAAGCGGGTGGGGGTGGAGCTGCCCCGGAGCGGCTACGCCGCCCGCTTTGAAGAGGCGCGGCAGGTGGCCCGGGAGATCGGCTTCCCGGTGATCGTCCGGCCCAGCTTCACCATGGGGGGGGAGGGCGGTGGCGTCGCCTACAACCTGGAGGAGTTCGAGCCCCTGGCCCGTCGGGCCCTCATGCTCTCGCCCACGCACACCATCCTGTGCGAGGAGTCGATCCTCGGCTGGAAGGAGTACGAGCTCGAAGTGATGCGCGATCGGCACGACAACGTGGTGGTGATCTGCTCCATCGAGAACCTCGACCCCATGGGGGTGCACACCGGCGACTCCATCACCGTGGCCCCGGTCCAGACGCTCACCGACAAGGAGTACCAGCGGATGCGGGACTGGGGCATCCGCATCATCCGGGAGATCGGCGTCGAGACCGGCGGATCGAACATCCAGTTCGGCGTCCACCCGGGCACCGGCCGGATGGTGGTGATCGAGATGAACCCGCGCGTCTCCCGATCGTCGGCCCTCGCCTCCAAGGCCACCGGCTTCCCCATCGCCAAGATCGCCGCCAAGCTCGCGGTGGGCTACACCCTCGACGAGATCCGAAACGACATCACCCGGTACACCCCGGCGTCCTTCGAGCCGACCATCGACTACGTGGTCACGAAGGTGCCCCGGTTCGCGTTCGAGAAGTTCAAGGGGGCGGACGACACCCTCACCACCCAGATGAAGTCCGTGGGGGAGGTGATGGCCATCGGGCGTACCTTCAAGGAGAGCCTCCAGAAGGCGCTCCGCGGGCTGGAGATCGACCGTTCCGGCCTCGAGTCGCCCCTCCGCAAGGGGCCCGGGGAGAGCTACTCCCCCGCCGAGATGGAGGAGATCCGAGCGCAGGCGCGCGTCCCCCGGGCCCTGCGTCTCTTCTGGGTGGCCGAGGGCTTCCGCGCCGGGCTCGAGGTGGACGAGCTCCACTCGCTCACCTCCATCGACCGCTGGTTCCTCCGGGAGATCGAGGAGCTCGTCCGGGCGGAAGGGGAGCTCGGCCAGGACGGCCTGCCCGGCGATGCCGAGGGGTTGCGGGCCCTGAAGCGGATGGGCTTCTCCGACAAACGCCTCGCCCAGCTCGCCCGGACCACCGAGAAGTCGGTCCGGGACCGCCGCTGGGCGGCGGGGGTCCGTCCGGTGTTCAAGCGGGTGGACACCTGCGCGGCGGAGTTCGAGGCCCACACGCCCTACCTCTACTCGACCTACGAGGAGGAGTGCGAGGCGAAGCCCAGCGAGAGGCAAAAGGTGATGATCCTGGGCGGCGGGCCCAACCGCATCGGCCAGGGGATCGAGTTCGACTACTGCTGCGTCCACGCCTCCTTCGCGCTCTCCCGGGCCGGGTTCGAGACCATCATGGTCAACTGCAACCCGGAGACGGTCTCCACCGACTACGACACCTCCGACCGGCTCTACTTCGAGCCCCTCACCCTCGAGGACGTGCTCGAGATCGTCCAGGTGGAGCGGCCCACCGGGCTCATCGTCCAGTACGGGGGGCAGACCCCCCTCAAGCTGGCGGTGCCCCTGCACGAACTGGGGGTGAAGATCTTCGGGACGAGTCCCGACGCCATCGACCGGGCCGAGGACCGGGAACGGTTCGCGGGCCTCATCGAGAAGCTCGGGTTACGGCAGCCGGAGAACGGGGTCGCCCGGAGCGCAGAGGAGGCGTTCTCGGTGGCCCACCGCATCGGGTACCCGGTCATGGTGCGGCCCTCCTACGTCCTCGGGGGGAGGGCGATGGAGGTGGTCTACGACGACCGGGACCTCGAGACCTACCTGCGCGAGGCGGTGGAGGCCTCCAACGAGCGGCCGGTGCTCGTCGACCGGTTCCTCCGGGACGCGGCCGAGGTGGACGTCGACGTCGTGTCCGACGGCCGAGAGGTGGTCATCGGGGGTGTCATGGAGCACATCGAGGAGGCGGGCATCCACTCCGGCGACTCGGCCTGTTCCCTGCCCCCGCACTCCCTCTCCCCGGGCATCGTCGCCGAGATCGAGCGAGAGGCGGTCCTCCTGGCCCGGGAGCTGAGAGTGGTCGGCCTCATGAACGTGCAGTTCGCGATCCAGAAGGAGACCGTCCACGTGCTCGAAGTGAACCCGCGCGCCAGCCGCACCGTGCCGTTCGTAGGGAAGGCGACCGGCCTCCCGCTCGCGAAGGCGGGGGCGCTCTGCATGGTAGGCAAGTCCCTGGCCGAGGCGGGGGTCCTCGAGGTCCCGAGGCCCCGCCACATGTCGGTCAAGGAGGCGGTGTTCCCCTTCGCGCGCTTCGGCGGTGTGGACACCGTGCTCGGCCCGGAGATGAAGTCCACCGGCGAGGTGATGGGCGTCGCGACCGACTTCGCCTCGGCGTTCTTGAAGGCCCAGTCCGCCGCCGGGAACGCGCTCCCTTTCGGGGGCCCGGGCAAGCGGGCCTTCGTATCGGTGAAGGACGCCGACAAGGAGGCGACCGTCGAGATCGCCCGCCGGCTGGTACGGCTCGGGTTCGAGGTCCTGGCGACCGGCGGAACGAGCGCGTTCCTCGGCCGACATGGCATCCCCACGACCCCGGTGCGGAAGGTCCGGGAGGGGCGCCCGTCCATCGTCGACCGCATCATCGACGGCGACGTGCACCTCGTGGTCAACACCACCGCTGGAAAGAAGGAGATCTCGGATAGTTATTCCATCCGGCGGGAAACGCTCATGAAGCGGTTGCCCTACGTCACGACCCTGGCGGGGGCGAGGGCGGCCGTGGGGGCGATGGAGGCGGCTCGCGGGGGCGACCAGGTAGTCCGATCGATCCAGGAGTATCACTGCGACGGCCGTTGACTTTCTGCCCCGAGGGGCTCTAGTCAACATGAACGGTGCGGCCGCCCGGGGTCCCGGGCCGGCCGCCCCGTTTTTTGGCTATGGAGGAAAGGGACGATGGCCGGGCAAGTGCCGATGACGAGGGGTGGACTTTTGCGGCTCAAGGGCGAGCTGAAGCGGCTCAAGGCCATCGAGCGACCGCGGATCGTGCGGGAGATCGCGGAGGCTCGGTCCCACGGGGATATCTCGGAGAACGCCGAGTACCACGCGGCCAAGGAGAGGCAGGGCCACGTCGAGGGTCGCATCGCTCAGGTCGAGCACTGGATCGCGAGCGCCGAGGTGATCGACGTGTCGAAGCACGCCGGGGACAAGGTGGTGTTCGGAGCGACGGTGCACCTCGAGGACACCGACTCGGGAGACAAGGCCCGCTACCGCATCGTGGGGGAGCTCGAGGCCGACCTGAAGCAGGGGAAGATCTCGGTGACGAGCCCCATCGCCCGGGCTCTCATCGGGCGCAGCGAGGGGGACACGGTGGTGGTGCGGACCCCCGGGGGGCAGAAGGAATACGAGATCCAGAGCATCGACTTCGTCGAGGAGGAGCTACCCACCGAGCTCGACTCGGACGTCGGATCGGGCGCGTAGCGTCGGAGCGTGCAGCGCGGGGGCGAGAAGCCGCCGGCCGGGCCCGGCGATGGGGAAAGCGAGAAAGAGGCCCTCCCTTCGGCCGCCCGGGCTCTCGAGGCGCTCCTTCCGCCCCTGCGTTTCGCGGTCAAAGACGGCTTCGCCGGCGCCGAGCGGCTCCTCGCCCTCGCTGCTACCGTGCGGGGCGCGGTCGAGCGCGCACGCGCCCTCGGAGCCCCGGACTCGGAAGCGCTCCGCCGTCTGGTCGCGGAGGCCGAGGCCTTCGACGCATCGCCGAAGGCGGAGCGCCGCAGAGCGCTCGCCCGGATGGCCGCGCGACTCGGTGCGCTCATCCCACTCCCGGCGGAGCTGCGGGAGGCGGCGCGGGCAGCTCGGCTCGAGGCGGAGCCCAGTTCCTCCCCCCCGATAAGGGGGAACCTAGCAGCCACGCCGGTAGCAGCGGTGGGAGGGGCCGAGCGAGCGACGGCCCGGGACGGTCTCGCCCGAAAGGAGCCTCGCACGGCCGGGGAGCGGAAGGAGCGCCGCCTCATGCTCCGCCGGACTCTGGCCGAGCTTTCCTTTGCCCACCCCGCTCCGCGGGCCCTTCTCGAGGAGCGGGGTCGGGGCACGGTGGAGGCGGCGCTCGAGTTCTGGCCGAAGGCGTACCAGGACCGCTCCCGGGTGCGGTCGGTCGGGGAACTCGAGATGGGGGAGGAGGCGACGGTCCTCGGGCGTGTCTTGGCGGTCCGCAGGCAGCGGATGCGGAATGGGCGGCCCATCCTCAAGGTGACTCTGGTCGACGCGGTCGCCGAGGAGGCGAAGGGGCGCCTCGAGCTCACCTTCTTCAACCCTCCGCCCTGGCGGTTCAAGGGGCTCGTTGGGGGGGACTCCCTTCTCGCTTCGGGGAAGGTCACCGAGGGTTACGGCGGCCGCCGCCAGATGAGCCAGCCGGAGGTCGAGAGGGTCGCGCCCGGCGACTCGGCCAACTTCGGGAGGATCGTGCCCTTCTACCCGGGCCCCTCCGACTACCAGCACCCCGCGCTGCGCAAGCTCATGAAGCGACTCTGCGACGAGATCGCCCCGCTCGCCCCGGACGAGCTCCCGGCGGAGATCCGTGCCCGGCGAGGGCTGATCGGGCGCGGCCGGGCCCTGCGCGAGGTGCACTTCCCGCCGCCGGGAACCGACCCGGTCCTGGCCGAGGCCCGGGCGAGCCCGGCCTTCCGGCGGCTCGTCTTCGAAGAGCTGTTCTTCCTCCAGCTCGTCTTGGCGCGGCGGCGGCGGGGAGTCCGGGTCGAGCCGGGGATCGCCTTCGACTCCTCGCCGGCGGCCCTCTCGCGCGCCGTGGCCCGCTTGCCCTTCGCCCTCACCGGGGCGCAGCAGCGAGTCCTCGGCGAGATCGCGCGCGACATGGCCCGGCCGGAGCCCATGAACCGGCTCCTCCAGGGAGACGTGGGGAGCGGCAAGACCGCGGTCGCGTTCGCTGCCGCCATGCTCGCGGTCGGCTCAGGCTTCCAGGCCGCCGTCATGGTGCCCACGGAGATCCTGGCCGAGCAGCACGCCCGCACGCTCTCCTCCTGGCTCGGGGGGAGCGGTATCGAGGTGGCCCGGGTCCTGGCGGTGGGCCGGGGCAAGGAGCAGCGCGAGGCGCGCGCCCGGGTGGCCGACGGCCGGGCGCGGATCGCGGTGGGCACGCACGCCCTCCTCGTGGAGGAGGTGGCCTTCGAGAAGCTCGGGCTCGTGGTGGTCGACGAGCAGCACCGGTTCGGCGTGCTCCAGCGGGCGAGGCTCATGGCCAAGGGGCGCCGTCCCGACGTCCTCGTCATGACCGCCACCCCCATCCCGCGCACGCTCGCCCTCGCCTTCTACGGCGACCTGGACCACTCCAAGATCGACGAGATGCCCCCGGGCCGGACCCCCGTCCTGACCCATCTCTTCGGGGACTCACAGCGCAGGGCCGCCTACGAGGAGGTGCGCCGGGAGCTCGACCGCGGTCACCAGGCCTTCGTGGTGTATCCGCTCGTCGAGGAGAGCGAGAAGACCGACCTCGCCGACGCGACCAGCGGTGCGGCCGAGCTTTCGCGCGCCTTCCCCAACCGGGCGGTGGGCCTCCTCCACGGCCGCATGACCACCGAGGAGAAGCGGGAGGTCATGGATCGGTTCCGCGCCGGCCAGGTCCAGATCCTCGTCGCCACCACCGTCATCGAGGTCGGGGTGGACGTCCCCAATGCCTCGGTGATGGTGGTGGAGCACGCCGAGCGGTTCGGCCTCTCTCAGCTCCACCAGCTCCGCGGCCGCGTCGGTCGCGGTTCCGCAAGGAGCCGGTGCCTTCTCATCGCCCACTTCCGCCGCGCGGGCGACGAGGCCAGGGAGCGGCTCAAGGCGATGGAGGGGACCGAGGACGGGTTCGAGCTCGCCCGCGCCGACCTGCGCATCCGCGGGCCGGGGGAGCTCGTCGGCACCCGCCAGTCCGGGCAGCGCCTCTTCGAGGTGGCGGACCTGTACCGCGACGAGGCCATCCTGGAGGAAGCGCGCGAGGAGGCGCAGGCGCTCATCGAGGCCGACCCCGACCTCGTAAGGCCGGAACACGAGGCCGCCCGCGAGGCGCTCGAAGAGCGCTGGGCGGATCGGCTCTCCCTCGCCCGGGTGGGCTAAAGACCCGAGGAAAGGCGGTTCGCCGGCCACGGCGAGGGCCGAGGAATCCGGCCCCAGGCCGCCTCGGGAGGGCGGCGGGTTTGCCGGTGCGTTCCTGGGCGGGAGCGCGCATGATGAACGCATGAGCGCGGAGCTCGCGCGGAGCCTCGAGGCGATGGGAATCCGCTCGCCCCGCGTCCTCGAGGCCGTGGCCCGCCTGGATCGCGCCCGCTTCGTGCCGGAGCCGCTCCGCCGGGACGCGGACGCGGACTTCCCGCTCCCCATCGGCTTCGGCCAGACCATCTCCCAGCCCTTCGTCGTCGCTTACATGACGGAGCGGCTCGACCTGGCCGGCGAGGAGCGGGTGCTCGAGGTGGGTACCGGCTCCGGCTACCAGACGGCGCTCCTCTCGCTCCTCGCGAGGAGCGTCTACTCGGTGGAGATCATCCCGGAGCTGGCGGAGCGGGCAAAGGCCGTGCTCCTGTACGAGCTCGCCCTGAAGAACGTCTCGCTCCGGGTGGGAGATGGAGCGCTGGGATGGCCCGAGGAGGCGCCCTTCGATCGCGTCCTCGTCACGGCCGCCGGGCCGGAGGTTCCCCCGGCGCTCCTCGAGGAGCTCGCTCCGGGTGCGCGGATGATCCTCCCCCTGGGATCCGAAGGGGGAGGGCAGGTGCTCCGGGTGGTCGATCGCCGGGCGGACGGCAGCATCGCGGAGGTGGACTCGCTTCCCGTCCGGTTCGTGCCGCTCACCCACCGCCGGAGCGGCCACGGCACCCCCGTCGTGGGGTAGACTCTCGCGATGCTCGTTTGCCCCGTTTGTGAGCACGCGCAGGCCGGTGGGTGGGAGTGCGAGAACTGCGGGCGGCTCTTCCCCGCCCCGCCTTCCTCCCCGGAGGAGTTCGCCCCGCTGCCCGACCTCGAGCCTACCCTCCGGCCGGATTCAGGCGAGGAGGCCGCGGTGGAAGAGGTGCCGGGCATCGAGCCCACCGCCTCGGCGAAGGTGGAGCTACCCGCGACCGAGACCCTGGCCGAC
The DNA here is from genome assembly GCA_035686075.1 of Anaeromyxobacter sp. Lineage (GTDB taxonomy): Bacteria > Myxococcota > Myxococcia > Myxococcales > Anaeromyxobacteraceae > Anaeromyxobacter. The sequence goes on along the minus strand of DASRZU010000031.1, from coordinate 124,288 downwards.
CTCGAGCGGAACACGGGTGCGCCCGTGGACCCGCCCATCGAGACCCTGGCCGACCTCGAGCGCCTGGGAGACTTTGGCCCTCCGGAAAGGACGCCCTTGCCGGCGGTGGTCGTGTGCCGCTACTGCCGGACCGAGGCCTCGCCGGGGGAAAGGATCTGCGGGTTTTGTGGCATGCGCCTGCCCGTCCTCGCTTCGGAGGCGGGGCCGGCGGGTGGCGAGGAGCCCGTGCGCCTCTGCAGTTGCGGAGCTCCCCTGCGGAGCAGCCGTTGCCCCTCCTGCGGCGCGCGAGCCTGACCACCCGGAGTGGCCGGCCCGGGCGTTCTGCGCTTTTCTTCTACGGAGGGGCCCCTGGAGATGGGCCTTGCGGAGGGAGTGCACATGATCCCCTTTTCCTCATGGTTTCGCTGCGCCGAGGGGTGCGACTTCCGCGCCGCCCTCACCGAGGTGGTCTACGAGTGCCCCCGCTGCGGCGGGCTGCTCGAGGTCGAGCACGACCGGGCTGCTCTCCTCGAGCGCACCGCCGCCGAGTGGAAGGCGCTCTTCGAGGGGCGTTACCGCGGCGGACCCTGGCCCTACGGCTCGGGAGTCTGGGGAAAGAAGGAGTGGGTGTACCCGGAGCTTTCCCTGAAGAACGTGGTCTCGCTCGGAGAGGGGGCGAGCCCGCTCTTGCGCGTCGACCGGTACGCCCGCGCGATCGGCCTTTCCGAGGTGTGGGTGAAGCAGTGCGGGGTGACGCACACCGGGTCCTTCAAGGACCTGGGCATGACGGTGCTCGTGTCGGCGGTGAAGGAGATGCGCTCGCGGGGGTCGTCGATCCGGGCGGTGGCTTGTGCCTCGACCGGGGACACCTCGGCTGCGCTCGCCGCCTACTGCGCATTCGCCGAGATCCCCGCGGTGGTGCTGCTCCCGCGCGGGAAGATCTCGACGGCGCAGCTCGTCCAGCCCATCTCGAATGGGGCGCTGGTGCTCGAGCTCGACGCGGACTTCGACGGTTGCATGAGGGTGGTGAAAGAGCTCTCCTCGACCAAGGACATCTACCTCGCGAACTCGATGAACTCGCTCCGGATCGAGGGACAGAAGACGGCCTCGATCGAGATCGCGCAGCAGCTGGGTTGGTCCTCGCCCGACTGGATCGTGATCCCGGGAGGTAACCTCGGCAACACGAGCGCGGTGGGGAAGGGGTTCCTCTTGCTCAAGGATCTCGGGCTCGTGGACCGGCTGCCGCGGCTCGTGGTGGCACAGGCCGAGGCGGCGAACCCCCTGTGGCGGAGCACCACCGGGGCGGGGAGGAAGCCCTTCTCGGACATCGAGGTCGTGCCGATCGCGGCGGGGAAGACCTTGGCGAGCGCCATCCAGATCGGCGCGCCCGTGTCGGCTCGCCGGGCGCTGCGGGCCTTGGAGGCGTTAAACGGGTTGGTCGAGCAGGCCGGTGAGCAGGAGCTCGTGGACGCCGGGGCCCGCGCCGATCGAGCCGGGCTCTTCACCTGCCCGCACACTGCGGTGGCGCTGGCGGCCCTCGAGAAGCTGGCCTCCCGCGGGGTGGTGAGGCCCGGTGAACGGGTGGTGGTGGTGTCGACCGCCCACGGACTCAAGTTCTCCGAGGTGAAGACGGGGTATCATGACGGTGTGTTGCCCGGGCTGTCGTCGCCGCTCAAGAATCCGGGGGTGAAGCTTCCGGCCACGCTCGGGGCCGTGCAGGACGCGATCGCGGCCCGCTTTGGCCCGCAGTAGGAGACCGCATGGGGGACCTGCCCACCGGGAGCGAGGCCGCGCTTCACCGCGAGCACGACGCCCTGGCCCGGCGCCTCGAGGTCCGCCCATCGGTCGACGAGGCCAGGCACGGGATCGTGCTCGCCTTCGTGGGCACCCTGGCGCTCTTCATGTCCTTTGCCCTCATCTTCGACCGGCGGGCCAAGGCCCCTTCCCACCTCGCCCGGGCCCATCCCGAGCTCTTCACCGTCGCCTCGCTAGCCCTCGGGGCTCTGGCCACGGTCCTGCTCGTCCGCGGCGCGAGCGCCCTCCGCCGCTCCCGGCGAATGGCCCGGGAAGAGGCGGCCCTCTTCGAGCGCCTGCGCGAGCTGCGCCGGGGTCTCGGGGTGGACCGGTGAGCCCGGCAGGCAGAAGGCGCGCGGCCCTTTTGCGGGGACGGAAGTCCGGCCTCTTCGTCGTTCTGGAGGGGCTGGACGGCGCCGGGACGACCACCCAGGCCCGCCTCCTCGCCGAGGCGCTCCGGAAGTCGGGGCGCCAGGTCCACGCGACTGCCGAGCCCTCCCGGGGACCGGTCGGATCCCTCGTCCGGCAGGTCCTGGCCCGGCGGGTCACGGGCGGGGGCGCCGACCCCTTTGACCCCTTCGCGCTCGCCCTGCTCTTCGCAGCCGATCGCCTCGACCACGTCGCCTCGGAGATCGCCCCCAAGGTGCGGGCAGGGATGTGCGTCGTTTGCGACCGGTTCACGCTCTCGTCGCTCGCGTATCAGGCGGTCACGACGAGCGACCTCGATTGGGTGGACCGCGTGAACGGGATGGCCCTGTCGCCCGACCTCACCGTGTTTCTGAGGGTCCGGGCCGCGGTCGCGTTCCGGCGTCGATTGGCCGAGACGGCCGACCGGGAGATCTTCGAAGTGCGCGCCTTCCAGCGGAAGGTGGCGGAGGGCTACGAGCGGGCCATCGCCCACCTCCGGGCCGCGGGGCAGCGGATCGCGGAGGTGGACGGGGAGGCCTCGGTCGCTGCCGTCGCCGCCGCGGTCCTCGCCGAGGTGGAGAAGCTCAGGTGATCGACCCGTCTGCTGCGCTCCTGGTGGTGGGGAACGAGGTCCTGTCGGCCAAGGTGCGGGACGAGAACGGCCCCTGGGCGGCGCGTCGCCTGCGGGAACTGGGCGTCCGGCTCCTCGCAATTCACGTGGTGGCGGACGAGGCCCTGGACATCGGGGCGGCGGTGAATGCCGAACGGCGGCGCGCCAGCTGGGTGTTCACGTCCGGGGGCGTCGGGCCGACTCACGACGACATCACCGTCTCCGCGGTGGCCGCCGCCCTCGGGCGCCCCCTCGTCCGGCTCGCCCCGCTCGAGATGGCCATTCGCGAGATCCATCGGCGCCACCACGGTGGGGCGGAGCCGCCCGAGGTGGCGCTGCGGATGGCGGACGTCCCGGAGGGCACACGCCTTCTGGGAGATCCCACGTTTCCGACCCTGGCGGTCGAGAACGTGGTGATGCTGCCCGGGCCACCGCGCTTCTTCCGGTACCAGTTCGAGCAGGTGGCTCCGTTCCTCACGGGCCCACCCTTTCGGCTCGCGACCGTGTTCCTCGCCGTGGGGGAGGAGCGTTTCGCGGCTGTCCTGGCCGCCATGGCAAAGGCCCATCCGGGGGTCGAGGTGGGGAGCTACCCTCAGTTCGACGAGGTGACAGACCATCGAGTTCGGGTGACCGTCGAGTCGCGCGACGCTGGGGCGGTAAGGGCCGCCCTGAGGGCGCTCCTGGCGGAATTGCCGCGCGAATGGGTGATCCGGGTGGAGGAGAACCTGGGCTAGTGAAGTCGATCCCGTCGCTGGCGCGGCTCATCGCCTCGACGGGCATTGACCGCCCTAGTGCTCGAGCGCGACGAGCAGGCCCGGGAGCGCGCTCGCGGACCTCTAGCGGGCAGGCGAGCGCCCCAAGGGATCGCTCAGGCGATCGCGACGCGAAGCTTTTGCCGTAGTCCGAGGTGGGTTTCGGTCGCGGCGAAAGCGAGCAGGGCCCGAGCCTCGGGGTGGGCGCGGAGGGCGGTCAGCCGGTCGGCCGCGGCGGGCTTTCGGCCGGAGTCGTCCCGGATGAGGAGGTCGAGGGCGGTGGGAACGTCTCCGCAGAGCGCCAGGCCGGCCCGGTCGGCGGTGGAGGCGGCGGCTGCCGACCAGGCGCCCACGTCGGGGGGGGGACGCTGGTGGGCGAGGGCGCGGGCCGGCTCCTCCAGGGCGCGGCGCATCTTGCGGGAGACGGCCTTCGCGAGCTTGCGATCGAGGTCGTCGCTCTGCCTACCGAGGCCGGTGAAGTGGGGGATCGCGAGCCGGGCCAAGGCTCCCACCGCGTCGGCGAACTCGGCGGGGAAGGCGACCGCCAAGGCGCTCCGAGTCCGCAGCCGGGCGGCGATCCGCCCGAGCAGGAAGCGCTGCTCGCGCAGGGTGGTGCGATGAGCGAGGTCGGCTCCCACGCGGACGGCAGCGGGCGACCCCGGCTCGACGGTGAGTCGGCCCAGGGGCGCGGCGTAAAGCTCGAACTCCCCGGCCCCGAGCGATCGGGCGAGATCGGCGAGCACCCGACGGAACGGATGGTCGGCCCGCACCGGTGAGCCCCGGGTCGTGCCCGAGCCGGCGAGCACCGCGGCGACCGTGTCTCCCCCAAGCGCCACGAGATCGGCGAGCGGGCCTCGGTCGCCGGGGGCGCGCAAGAGGTCGAAGTCGGCCGAGCCGAGGGCGGGGGGCGCCTGAAGCGACTGGCGGTCGCCCTCGAGGAGGAGTTGCTCCGCGCCCGGGCCCGGCAGGCTTCCGCCGAGCCAACGAAGAACGCTCGCGGCCACGAAGGCGCCATCGTGGGAGCGGCTTCGGCTGAAGAGCCGGTAGAGCGCGGTCCAGCTCGCGACCCGGCTCGGATCCCGGGAGAGGAGTCTGCGGTGCTGCTCCGTTGCCAACGCCGGCTGCGACTCCTCGGACAGGTCGGCGAGCACCGCTCGGACATCGTCCCGGTCGGGATCGAGGTCGAGGGCAGAGCGGAGGTGGTCCAGGGCCTGGCCCCGCGTTCCAGGCGTCTCGGCGCGGAGCCGGGCGACCTCGAGATGAGCATCCCCGCGAAGGATGACGTCGCGGGAGCCCCGGGCCGCCTCCTCGAGGGCGGAAACGAGCTTCTCCGGGTCTCCTCGCCGCCGGGAAAGCTCGACCTGGAGCCTGAGCGCGCCCGAATGACCGGGTTCGACCTCGAGGACCCGCTGGCAGGCGACGACGGCCGCCTCGAGGTCGCCCAGCTCGGCCTCGAGAAAGGCGAGCGAGAAGGCGTGCTCCACCAGGACCTCGCCGGGGAGGCCGGGGATGGCGGCCAGCCGCCGCAGGGCGCGCGCCGCGGCAAGCGGCCGGCCCTCGACCCGGTGCAGGCGCGCCAGGCGGGCCAACGCCTCCGCGCTCTCCGGGGCAAGTGCCAGCGCCGCCTCGGCGTGGTGCAAGGCTCCCGTTGCGTCGCGGAGCTTCTCCTCGCACAGGGCGGCCGCGGCGAGGTGGAGGGGGACCCGGTTCGCCGGCTCACCGCCAAGGGCGAGGCATCGTTCGAGGTCTTCTAGAGCGAGGGAAGGCTGCTCGGCCTGTGCCCTGAGCCGGGCCCGAAGCTCGAGAGCCGGGGCGAGGTCCGGCCTTTGGGTGAGCGCCTCGTCGAGGTAGGAGAGCGCGGCCCGCCCGTCCTGGGACCCCTGGGCGGCCCGGGCGGCGGCGAGCCAGGCCTCCGCGGCACGGTGCGGATCCCGTTCCGCCCGGGCGCGGGCGGCGTGGACCTCCGAGAGCTGGGTCTGGCCCTTCGAGCCCAGGAGCGCCTCGACCCGGGTGAGCGCCACGGGGTCGGAGGGATCGCGTTCGAGCGCCGATCGGTAATCCTCTATGGCTCCCTCGACGTCGCCGAACCATTGCTCGGCGATGGCGCCTGCCTCGTGCCAGGCGGTGGCCCCCTCGTGGCCGTCGGCGAGGGCCGCTCCTTCGGCCTGGAGGGTGGCGCGCACCGCGCCCCAGTCGCGCCGCCGGGCGAAGAGGTTCCGGGCCGCTCGCAGGGCTGGCAGGTGCCCCGGAGCGGCCTCGAGCGCGGCCTGGTAGGCGCTCAGGGCGCGCTCGAGGTCGCTTGCCCGTTCCCAGGCCTCGCCGGCCTGCAGCGCCCAGGCTGCCCGGTCGCTCGGTTCCCGGGCCCCCACCATACGTACCTCGCATTCGCGGGCAACCTCCACCGGGTCGGACGATTCCTCGCTCGTGCCCTGGTCTGGGACCCTTTCGGTCTCGCGGCTGGGGCCGGTGTCAACGAGGGGAGGAGCCCCTTCGGGGGGAGGCGTGGCGGTCCCAGTGCTTTCCGGCTCGCCGTCGACGTGACGGCGGTCTCGCGCCTCGCGGATCCTCAGTCCGAGGATGGTCGCCGCCGGTGTTCCGGGCAGGGACTCCGACAGCGCAGCCGTGGCGGCCAGGGCGGTGGATTGGTCGCCGCCCCCTCTTGACTCCTGCCAGGCAAGCCCGAACAGACGCGCCTCGCGGTCGGCCGCCTTGGGGTCGAGGGCGCCGAGCCGCAGTGCCCCGAGCGCATCCGTTCGTCCGGTATCGGCGTATAGCCGCTCGAGTGCCCGCAGTGCGGGCAGGCAGCCAGGATCCAGGCGGAACGCTTCCTCGTACGCCTCGGTGGCGCGGTCTTGGGCGTGGAGTCGCTCCTCGCACACGAGGCCGAGCTCCGCGAGGAGCGCGGCGCGCTCAGCGGGAGCCTCGCGGGTCGACGCCAGGGTGGAGAGAACCTCCGCGAGCCCCTCGTGATCGTCCCGTGCCCGGTAGAGCCGGGACAGGTTCTGAAGCGCCGGGAGATGGGACGGTTCCAGGGTGAGCACCTCCCGGTAGAGGGCGATGGCGGCGTCGGGCTTTGCGAGGCTTCGCTCCTCGATCTCGGCCGCCCGGACGAGCAGTTCGGCGGCGTGAGCGGGGTCGGGGACGACCTCGGCCTGGGCCCGGAACATGGCTGCCACCGCCTCCCACCGTCCGGCGGCGGCGTGGAGCCGCCCCAGGGAGCGGAGGGCAGGCTGGTGGTCGGGCTTGGCGAGGCGGATCTCCTCCCAGGCCTCCCGGGCCCGCTCGGGATCCAGAGCGAGTTCCTCGAGGACCTCGGCTCGCCGCTGCAAGAGCGCGAGGCGAGCCCTCGGGTTGGAGCGGAGGGCCTCGAGGGCCAGGACCTCCGCCAATTCGGGGCCCGCCGCCATCCGTTCCAGGGTGGCGCGCAGGGACCGCAGCGCGGCGGCATTTCCCGGCTCGAGCTCGAGGATGCGTCGGTATCGCCTCGCCGCGGAGGCGCAGTCACCGCACCGCTCCTCCTCGAGCCGCGCCAGGCGGAAGAGGATCTCCACCTCGGCCGCCGGGTCCAGGCCGGTTCCGATCTCGGACTCGACGAGGTTCGTGAGCTCCTCGAAGCGCCCCTCTCGTTCCAGGAGCCGCTCGAGGGCGCTCCGGGCGGCGAGGAGGTCCGGGTCCTGGGCCAGGGCCGCCCGGTAGGCGATTGCGGCCTCGGCCGGCCGGGCCAGCCGCTCCTCCAGCACCTGGGCGGCCTTGAAGGTGCGCTGGGCGCGCTCCCGAGGGTCGCGGGCGGCGAGGGCCTCCGCCCGGAACGCGGCGAGCAGGCCCTCGAAGTCGCCGGCCCCGGCGCACAGGCGGCCCAGGGTGGCGAGCGCGGTGCGCTGGCCGGGGTCGAGGGCCAGCACCTCTCGGCAGGAACGGATGGCCTCCTCGGGCCGGGCCAGCCGCACCTCCTCGATCTCGATGCGGCGGAGCCAGGCGGTGACGGCCTCGAGGCGGTGGCCGGGCCCGCCCCGCGCCATGTGGGCGGCCGCGAGCGCGTCAAGCGCGTCGGCGGCGGACGGCCACTCCCGGCGCGCCTCGCGCAGGCGTGCGAGCTCGGAGAGCACCCGGGGGTCGTCGGGGGCGAGCGTCCAGGCCTCTTCCAGCGCGGCCGCGGCCAGCTCGCCGTGCCCGAGCCGCTCCTCCACCCGGGACAGCTCCGTGAGGGCGACCGCGGCCTCGGTCCCCCGTGCGGCCGCGGCGTCGGCCCGGAGCACCTCGGCGAGCTGAACGAGGTCGCCGCCCCGAGCGGCGTGTAGCCGGGCGGCGCTCCGCACCAAGGGATCGGCCGGGTCGCGGCCGAAGGCGGACGCGGCGAGCGCCCCGGCCCGATCGGCGTCGCGGAGCGCCTCGGAGGCGACCGCCGATGCCGCGAGGAGGTAGTGGGCCGCGAGCGTGGGATCCGGGGCCGCCCCGGCGCAGCGCTCGTAGGCCAGGAGAAGCGCAGCCGCATCGCCTCGGGCCGCGGCCGCCTCGGCGTCGGCCTGGGCAAGGGCGAGGGGACCCTGCGGTGGGGGAGGTGGCGCCTCCGCCCGGGCGGTCCGGGGTGGGGCGATGGCGGCGGCCCGCTCCGGCGAAGGTCCATCGGCCAGGATCCGCGACCGCTGCTCCAGGAGAGCGGCCCGGGTATCCTGATCCACGGCAAGCTCCGCCTCGGCGGCAAGCGCCTCGGCCGCGAGCCCCGCCTCGCCGAGCTTCAGGGCCGTCCGGCGCAGCGCACGCAGGTTGGGGAGGAAGTGACGCCCGGCCGCGAAGGCCTTCCGGTAGAAGCCGAGCGCGGCCTTGGGATCGGTGAGCCTTTCCTCGAAAACCCGGCCCGCCTCGAAGAGGAGCTCGGCGGCGGCGGGACGGTCGCCCAGGGCGGAGGCCTCCCGCTCGTATCGGGCGGCGATGGCGGCCCAGTCCAAGGCATCGCCCGGCGAGGGCGGAACCTTTTCCATTCTAGAGGCCAGCTGCCCGGCGATCGAGTCGCCCTCGGGCGCCTCATCGCCAGGCGGCCATGGCGCAGGATTGTTCTTGGTCGTGGGCAAAGGCCGAACGACCTCCTCTTCCCAACTATCACGGCCGGGTCGAGCGTATCGAGGCCCCGAGGGACGACGCTCGCCAAGGGGACGCCGCCGGCCCAGGACCGCGGTCAAAGCTCGAAACGATCGATCCGTCCGGCCTTCTGGAGGATCTCCAGGGCACCGCGCGTGGCGGACTCCCGGTCGTTCCCCTGCAGCTTCACGATGTAGGGGGCTGAGGGGACATCCTTGACGGGCGGCGGCTGGACGGTCACCGCCCAGGTGTCGCCCAGGTCGCGATCCACGGTGACCCGGTATTCCAAAGACCCGAAGAAGGCACGCGCCATTCGAAGAGCTCCCCAGAACGTTGGCGCCCGAGGATAATCCAAGGGAAGCGCATGACAAGAGCGCTGACCCCCACCCTCTTGCTCCTCGCCGCCTGTGCGGGTCCCGGCCTCCCCCGGACCCCGCGCGGCCAGGAGGTGCTACGGGTCTCGGGTGCGGTGAAGGGGGGGCCCTTCCGGCTCGGCCCCGCGGATCTGGCGGCGCTTCGCCAGGAAAGGGTCCTTGGGGTGGAGCCCGGCCAGGGGCGGCCGGTGCGCTACGAGGGGCTCGACCTCTCGGTCCTGGAGGAGCGGGTGGAACTCACCGAGGGGGCCGACACCGTCGTCCTGGGCACGGCGGACCACCGGTCCGTCGCCGTCCCGCTCTCCCTCATTCGCGAGCTGCGGCCGGTGCTCGCCTCGCGCGCCGATGGGGTTTCGCTCAACGGTTCGGTCATGGCTTGGCCCAACGTCGAGCACCACGGGCTCACGACGGACCCCCGGGCCGCGCTCTTCTGGGCGAAGGAGGTGGTCTCCGTGGAGTTCGTCGCCTGGGACAAGGTGTACGGGCGGGCCCTCTACTTGCCAGAGGGTGCCCCCCCAAGCGCCGTCGCCGGCGCCGCGTCCTTCGGGTGGCTTTGCCTCCCCTGCCACCAGCTCCGCGGAACCGGAGGAACTCTGGGCCCGCCGCTCGTCCGCGCCGGCCGGGCGCCCCCCCCGGAGGCGCTCCGGGCCGTGCTCGCGGATCACCCGGGGTGGACTTCCCCGGGCCCCGGGGACCTCCGGGTCGAGGAGCTGGGAGCCTTCCTCACGACCATGGCCCGGGTCATCGCCGAAGAGGAGGAGGCGGGACCGGATCCGGCGGCGGGTGCCCCTCGACCTGGCTTCGCCGTGCCCCGCTGACCCCGTTCGGCGAACCGCCGCGCGAGGCTCCCTCGGCCGCTCCCCCGCCGTCAGAGGAAGACGGAGCTCCGGGCAGCCAGATCCTCGTCGAGCATGCCCTGCAGGGTGGACCGGACCCGCTCGGTGAGGGCGTTCACCGTCGGCGGGTCGTCCGCGTCCTTGGACCGGTACCCGTCCATGGCGATGGGCGCGCCGAAGCTCAAGGACCAGCGCGAGGGGAGGGGCAGGATCGCGGCCGGACTGAACCTTAGGGTCGCGCTCTTGCCGATGAGAGGAACGCCCAGGCGCTCGGCCAGCCACCCTGCGCGGGAGATGCCGGGGGAGGCCTCTTCGTTCCCCACGATCGCGCAGGGCACGATGGGGGCACCGGTCCGCAGGGCCAGCTTCACGAACCCCCCTCGCCCGAAGCGCTGGAGCCGGTAGCGGTCTCGCCAGGGCTTGCGCGCGCCCGTGCTCCCCTCCGGGAAGACACCCACGAGCTGTCCGCCCGCGAGGACGGCCTCGGCGGCCTCCGGGCTAGACCGGACGGCGCCGAGCCGGATGGCGAGGGCGCCGAACACGGGGAGCGCGCATTCCCGGTCGTCGAGCAGGGGCCGTAGCTCGCGATGGGCCGGGTGGTCGAGGAGGAGGGCCTCGCGGAGCACGAGCGCGTCCCAGGGCACGAGGCCCGCGTGGTTACAGACGACGATAACCGCTCCCGCCGCGGGCACCCGCCCGGCCTCCCGGACGGTCGTCCTCCAGTAGGTGCGGTAGAGAAGCTCGGCCAGGGGTGCGAACCGCTCCGCGAAATGGGGGTCCATGCCGAACCGGTCGAGCTCCCCGGGCGGCTCGACGAGGCGAAGAAGGTCGACGGCGGAGGAGAGGCCCGCCTTGAGACGCGGCAGGATCCCGCCGAGGACCTCTCCGAGCTCCCAGCGATTCACCCCGAGCCCTGCGCGCCCAGCGAGCTCAGCGAGGTGTCCCTCGAGGACGTCGAGGGCGGCCAGGGCCCGCTCTTCGAAGGCGGCGACGCGTTCGCTCGTCGTTTCCGGCCCGGGCATCGGGGATTCCACCGGAGCGGGGTCCCGGGCGGGGGATGGAGGCCTGAGGGGGACGGGGGCGGCCGCCCGGGGCGCAGCGCCCCGGGCGAAGGGGTCGTTGCCCAGCGCCGGCCGGCGGATCGCGGGCGGCCGTCCCGTACCGCGCCGCGCCCGGGAGGCCTTCGTCCGGTTCCTCGAGGCCGCCATGGCCCCTAATAGACCCCGGTCCTCGGGAGCGTCAAACGGCAAGCCGGGGCCAGAGCGTGAGCCCAAGGCTCGAGACCCGCCGCCCGGGCTGTCCGCCGGCCGACCACCCCGGGGTCGGCCTCCCGTGCTAGCAAGGAGGCATGGGCCGGGTACAGGTCCTTCCCCCGGGGCTCGTGAACCAGATCGCCGCCGGCGAGGTGGTGGAGCGACCGGCCTCGGTCGCGAAGGAGCTCGTCGAGAACGCGATCGACGCCGGGGCCCGTCGGATCGTGGTGGACGCAGAGGGCGGGGGGCTCTCCCTGGTCCGGGTGGCGGACGACGGGAGCGGGATGGACGCGGAGGATGCGCGGCTCGCCCTCGAGCGGCATGCCACCTCGAAGCTCAAGGACGCCTCCGGCCTTTCGAGGATCTCGACCTTGGGGTTCCGGGGGGAGGCCTTGCCGGCCATCGCCGCGGTCTCGCGATTCCGCCTGGACACGTCGGCCTCGGAGGACGGCTCCGGGATGCGGGTGGTCGTGGACGGCGGAACGCTCGTCGAGGTTCTCTCCACCGGACGCTCGCGTGGGACGACGGTCGAGGTCCGGGATCTGTTCTTCAACACCCCCGCCCGGCGCAAGTTCATGCGGGCCCCGGCGACCGAGTCGGGGCACCTCGCCGAGGCCATGATCCGGGTCGCCCTGGGACGTCCGGAGGTGGGGTTCACGCTCCGCTCCGGAGGGCGGGCGGTGCTTGCGGCCCGCGCCGGCGAGGCTCTCACCGAGCGCGTCGCCCACGCCCTCGGCGGCGACGCGCAGAAGAGTCTCGTGCCCGTCGACGCTCGCCGGGGCGCGGTGCGCGTCTTTGGCCTCGTCTGCTCTCCCGACCACTCCGAGCCGACGGCGCGGGCGCTCTACCTGCTCGTGAATGGAAGGTTCGTGCGGGACCGGGGGGCGGCCCACGCGGTCCTGCGCGCCTTCGCGGGGAGCCTGCCGGCGGGCCGACATCCGGCGGGCGTCCTCTACGTGGAGCTGCCCCTCGAACAGGTGGACGTGAACGTCCATCCCCAGAAGCTCGAGGTCCGCTTCGCCGACGCCCGGGAGGTGTACGAGGCGATCGTGCACGCAGTGGCGGGGAGCCTTCGCACCGCCCCCTGGCTGGGGCGCCCGGGAGCCGGCGTCCAGCCGCCGCCGGGTTCCCGCGCCTTGGTTTCGGACTGGGGGTCCCGAGGAGAGAGTGCCGCCGACGTGCTCCTCGAGGCCCGGCAAGGGCCCCGACCCGAGGAGAACGGCGCCCGGCTCTTCTTGCCGCCCTCCGCTCCCACGATTTTGGGAGGCGAGGAGGGGAGGGAGAGTGGCTACTTCGGCCGCCTCCGTTACCTGGGCCAGCACGCCCGGACCTACCTCCTCGGCGAAGCCCCCGGCGGCACGCTCGTGGTGGTCGATCAGCACGCGAGCCACGAGCGGGTCCTGTTCCAGCGCCTGCGCCAGGCGTTCTCGGCCCGAAGCATCTCGGTGCAGCCCTATCTCGTCCCGCAGGTCCTGACCCTGCCGCCGGCCCGGGCCCGGGCCCTCGAGGCGGGGCTCCAAGAACTCGCGCGGGTGGGGCTCGACCTCGAGTACTTCGGGGGGGACAGCTTCGCCTTGAAGGGCGCCCCGGCGATCCTCGCGGGGGTGGATCTGGCGGCCCTCCTCGCCGACGTCGCCGGACAGCTCGCGGAGGTGGAGCGGGGGAGTGCGGTCGAGGAGGCATTCCACGGCCTCCTCGCCACGATGGCCTGCCACGCGGCCGTGCGCGCCGGGGACGAGGTGAGCCCGGAGGAGGCGCGAGCGCTGCTCGATTCGCTCGACCTGGTGGACTACAGGGCGCGGTGCCCGCACGGGCGGCCGGTGGTGTTCGAGATCCCCCTGGCCGAGCTGGAGCGGCGAGTCGATCGCCGCTAGCTCGCTCGGGCCAAGGAGCAGGGGGGCGACGGGGTCGGCACCCTCTTTGCCCTTCGGCGCCGCGGGGGGCGAACAGTCGTGGACGGGCGGCCGGCGCTTTGGCAGATTCGGTGTCCGTGGCGGCGCGGGATCCGCGATACCGGCCTTTCCGGCTGGCGCTCTGGGGGGTGTACTTCGCCGCCCTCGGCCTGGCGCTCGTGGTCTTGCTCTCGAGCGTGGTCCATCACCTTCGGGGCCCTCACCGCCCGCCCTACACCGGGGCCCTCCCCACCCGCGCCGCGCTCCGCGTCTGCGTCACCGAGCTCGAGGCGTTGAACCGCGAGCAGAACGCCCGGGCCTGGCGCCTGGGGGAGGAGATCGGCGGGGAGGGGGCCATCCCCCGCTTCGAGACGTGGGCCCGCGACTGGGAGCAGCGGGTGGACGACCTCGCCGACCGTTGCCGGCTCGACGCCAAGGACCCCGATCCCCAGGGGTTCGGGGGCCGGGGGGAGCTGGCCCGCGCCCGGGACGCCCTGCTCGCCCTCCACCGCGCCTACCGCGCGCAGGTGAACCGGTTCGCCCAGGAGGACGCCGACCTGGCTCAAAGCGCGGGGGAGGCCATCGCCAAGGCGCGCGCGTCGCTGCAGCGGAACCCGTGAGGCGGGGCGCCTTTCTCTAGGGGCAGGGGACGGCGGTCGACGAGGCCACGTTCACGAACACCCAGCGGTAGGTCTGGGTCTCGAAGTTCACGCCCCCGGAGCTGGCCGGGGTGCGGAAGGGGAAGACGGCGGTGCCCGGCGTGCACAGGCTCGAGTCGTCGTCGGTGGGGTCGAAGTTGTTCGAGACCACGAGCTCCACCACGTGGACGGTCCCGGGGGACAGGGAGTCGGTGCCGGTGATGACCGCGGGGAAGTCGTAGGGGCGGAACTGGTAGGTGTGGACCGATCGGAGGGTCGGGTCGCCGGGCTGCTCGTCACCCGGCCCGGGGATCACCTCCTGGGTCACCGGGGTGCAGCGCGCGCTGTTCTGCCGGTCGTAGTCGACGAACCAGCGGGCGGTGATGCTCTCGGAGGTGTTGGGGTCGACGAGCTCGGCGGTGAGGGGGTAGTCGGGAGGGCTGCCGGTGCACTGCGAGGGGACGAGGTTGGTGGTGTCGGGGAAGGCGATGCCGTCCATGAGGATGCGCGGAGGGGTGACCGTCCCGACGGGGTACTCGGGGAGTGGTTGGGGGAGCGGGCAGGCGGCGAGCAAGAGGAGGGCCGCCGATCCGCCGGCGAGGGCGCGGTTCAAGAGGGCTCCTCCGGCTCTGGGGCGATCGTCCCCCGGCGGTCCTCTCCGAGCCGCTCCTCCATCTTCTCCAGGTGGCGGAAGATGGTCCGGGGGTCGACGCCGAGGTCCTTGGCGGTCTTGGTGCGGTTGCCGCCGTTTCGCTCCAGGACCTGGTTGATGTAGCGCTTCTGGAATTCCTCCTTGGCCTGGGCGAGGGGGAGGATGGGCTCGAGGATCTCGGGTCTCAGGTCCAGGTCTTCGGCGGAGACGAGGGCGCGATCGGCCAGGACCACCGCCTTCTTCACCCGGTTCTCGAGCTCACGGATGTTCCCGGGCCAGCCGTACTTGCGCATGGCGACGAGGGCGCTCGGGGTGAACCCCCGCACTCGCACGCCGAACTCCTTGCCGTACTTCTGCAAGAAGTAGCGAGCGATGACGAGGAGGTCGTCGCCCCGCTCGCGGAGGGGAGGGAGGCCGATGGAGACCACGTTGAGGCGGTAGTAGAGGTCCTCGCGGAAGGCGCCCTTCTTGATCTCCTCCTCGAGCACGCGGTTGGTGGCGGCCACCACCCGGATGTCGACCGGCTCGGGGCGGGTGTCGCCCACCCGGGTCACGGCCCGGTCCTGGAGGGCCCGCAGAAGCTTCACCTGGAGCGCCGCGGGCATGTCGCCGATCTCGTCGAGGAACAGGGTTCCTCCCTGGGCCGCCTGGAACTTGCCCAGACGGCTGGCGATGGCCCCGGTGAAGGCGCCCTTCAGGTGGCCGAAGAGCTCCGATTCGAGCAGCGCCTCGGGGATGGCGCCGCAGTTCACCGCCACGAAGGGGCCCTGGGCGCGGGGGGAGCGACGGTGGATCTCGCGGGCCACCACCTCCTTGCCGGTGCCGGTCTCGCCGGTGATGAGCACCGAGATGTCGGTGGCGGCCACCTTCTCGATCCGGCGGTAGACCTCGCGCATCGAGGCTCCCGATCCGATGAGCTCGCCGTACTGCCGGGAGGAGACCGCCTCCCGCAGGGAGAGGTTCTCGCGGCGGAGGGAGTCGAGGAGCATGGCGTTCTGGACGAGGAGCGAGGCCTGCCCGGCGAAGACGGTGAGCACCTCCAGGGCCCGTTCGTCGAACAGGGAGACCACGTTGTCGTTGCCGAGGTAGATGACCCCGAACACCTCGCCCTTCTGCATGAGCGGTGCGCACAGGACCGAGCAGAGCTTCAGGTTCACGACCGACGAGGACCCCGACCACTCGGCGTCGTGGAGCGCGTCCGCCACCACCAGCGGCCGGCCGGACTCGACCACCCGCCGGATGATGGAGTCCGAGACCCGGTCGAGCGCCCCCTCGACCCCTTCCCGGGCGAGGTTGCGCGAGGCGCGCACGCTCATCTCCCCGTCTTCGAGAAGGATGAGGAATCCCTTGTCGGCGTGGGTCACCTCCAGGACGGCGTCAAGGAGCTCGTCCAGAAGGCGGGCGAGGTCGGTGGCGGCGAGCAACCGCTCGGAAAAGCGCACCAGGGTCTCGAGCGCGAGAAGCCTTGGGCCGGGAGGGGGGCGCTGCCCCTCCTCCCGGGGAGGGGGGTCGAAGGAGAGCTCGCTCGATCCGATCCGGATCCGGTCGCCCGGCACGAGCCGCGCCCCCGAGCGGCGTCGGCCGTTGACGGTCATCTCCGCCCCGTCGTGGGCGGCGGCGTTGTAGTCCTGTCCGTCGAAGTGGATGTGGAGGGCGGTGGGGGGAAGGCCGGGATCGGGGATGGCGACGTCGTTCTCGGCGTCCCGGCCCACGCTGGTGATCCGCTTCACGAGCCTCACTTCCCGCTCGGTCCCGTCCGGCCCCTTGATGACGAGCGTCGCCACGGGCTCCTCCTCAGAACTGCCAGTCGAGCTTCAGGGTGGCCCCCTTGCCGCCGGGCGTGATCTCGGTCTCGACGAGGGGGACGTAATTGCGGTGCGCGTCCCAGACCCCGTAGGCGTAGACCGCCCAGAACAGGGCGGCCGACACGTACTTCACGGTGTCGATCTGGGAGAGGAGCTGGCGGTCGGAGTCGGTGTAGGGAGGTTTGGAGCAGTTCGGCTGCCCCGAGACGCAGTCCCCCTTGCGGTTCTGGGCGATCTGGTTGTGGAGGAGGTAGGCCCCGATGTTCACCGCCCCGAGGACCAGCTCCCCGGCGGCGATGGCGGTCCCCTTGGCCTTCTCCCCGTTCTGGAACTGCCCGGCGCCCAGCGGCAGCCAGTTGAAGATGTAGTGGTGCTGCTCGACGCGCACGACGCGGGTGGGCGGTCCGGTCCGGGCCGCCTCCTCGGCGAGCAGCTTCCGCTTCGCGTCCTCGGCGAGCCGCTCCTCCGCCTCGAGCGTCCGCTTCCGCTCCCGGAGCGGCTCGAGAGCGGCCTCGTGCTCCTTCTTCACCCGGTCGAAGAACTCGACGATGGCGGGGGGGACGAGGAACGGGTCCAGGGAGTAGTCGGGGTCGTGGGAGAGGAGGTTCACGAACGCGGACCGCGCCTGGAGCTGGTCTCCGAGGTAGTACTCGGAGATGCCGAGCATGCGGTAGGCGTCGACGAACTCGGCCTCGGTCAGGTCCGGGTCCCCGGCGAGCAGCTGCCGCAGGGCGCCGGCCGCTTCGGCATAGGCGCCGAACTCGAAGCGGTCCTTGGCCCGCTTCAGCTCGGGCGGGGCGGTGAGGGAGAGCGCCAGGAGGAGGGGCAGGGCCGTCACGGGGCGAGTTCCTTCTCCGGAGCCGCCACGGTCACCTCGCCCCCGGCCCGCAGGCGCACCTGGACCTCGCGCGAGGCGCCGCTCGCCTGCTCGAGGCCGATGCGCGCCGAGGCCTCGTAGGGGTTGTCGGCGTCGGCGGGCAAGGGGACGGTGAAGGGGCTGCGCTGCGAGTCGCCGGCGGTGCCGTAGTCCTTCCCGTTCACGAGCACGCGGGTCTCCGGATCGCCCTCCACCCGCAGCCGGGCCGGCCGGGGCTCGAGCGGGACCCTGAGCTCCGGCTGGAGCGAGGCCTCCTCGGCGGTGATCTGCCTCACCCACGGGACGCAGCAGGCGTGCTCGATCTGGATGACGTGCGACCCGGGGCCGAGCTCGAAGCGGACCTGCTGCTGCCCCCGGGCCACCTCGACGCCGTCGAGCAGCGCCCGCTGGGCGTAGGGGCGAACGTAGACTGCGAGGGGGGTGGGGGCGGCGGCGACGACGACGGCCTGCTCCGGGGCCGGCTCGACGTGCGGGGCCGGGGTGGGGCGGGGCGGGGACCGGGCGGGGGCCGGGGGAGGCGCCGCCGGGGCGGCCGCGGGCGCCCGGGGGGCGGGGGCCGTGACGGGGCTCGCCGGGGCCAAGGGGTGTTCCTCCTCCGCGGCGGGCGCGGGAGGAGGCGCCGGGGGCAGGGGGGGAGCGGCCGGCTCGACCTCTGCCGCGGTCGAGAGAGCGGGGCTCTTCGCCGCGAAGGGGCGCAGGGCTCGAAGGCCGAGCCAGCAGAGGGGAGCGAGGAGGACGGCGCCCGCGCAGGCGGCGGCGGCCCTGCGAAGCCTCTTGCGCCGCCTCAGCCGGGAGAGCCGCGGCGCCACCTCACCGTTCTCCGGGTCGATGGACAAGACCCGTCCGTAGTACCGGAGGGCCCGAGCGCTCGCGCCCGCGCGGGCCGCCTCGTCGCCCCGAGCGAGGAGCGCGGCGATGGCGGTCTTGCGGAAGCCGGCCTTGAAGCCGTCCGGGTCGGAGAGAAAGGCCACGAGCGACTCCGCCGGCCGCGCGAGGCCCACCTCCGAGAGGACCTGGGCGAGAGCATCCCTCACCTGCGCGGCGCTCTGGGGACGGAGGGAAGGATCGGTCTCGAGGCAGTTCTGGATGAGCTCGGCGAGCGGATCGGAGACGCGAGCGTCCACGTGGCGGGGATCCTCGTAGTCGCCCTGGAGGACCCGGCGCAAGATGGCGGTGGGGTTCGGAGCGGCGAAGGGAAGGCGGCCGGTCGCGAGCCAGTAGAGGATCGTTCCCAGGCTGAAGACGTCGCTCCGCACGTCGGCATCGCGGCCTTCGACCACCTCGGGCGGCATGTGGTGGGGCGAGCCCACGAGGGCCCCGGTCATGGTCATGCGCTCGTCCGAGGCGAGCACCCGGGCGATCCCGAAATCCGCGAGCTTCACTGTCGGTCGGTCGCCCTCGTGGATGAGGACGTTCTCGGGCTTCAGGTCGCGGTGGATCACCCCGGCGGAGTGGGCGTGGACCAGGGCGTCGGCGAGAGCGAGCCCCACGAGCATGCCCAGCTCCGGGTACCCGAACCCGACCTCGTGAGCGTAGGCGCGCAGGGTGCGGCCCCGCACGAACTCCGTCACGAGGTAGCTCTCGGTGGAGGCGTCGCCGGCGTAGTCGAAGATCTCGACGATCCCGGGGTGGGAAAGGCGCGCCACCACGCGGGCCTCGCGGGAGAAGCGGGCCCTCGACTCGGGGGCGGCGGCGAGGTGCGGGTGCAAGAGCTTCACCGCCACCTCGCGGTCGAGGGCCGTGTCGCGGCCGCGATAGACGACGGCCATGCCCCCGCTGCCAACCTGCTCGAGGAGCTCGTAGCGGCCCAGCATCCGGATCACGCCAGTCCTCGCGAGCCTCATAGGGCGCGGGTGTCGGACGCCGGGGTTCCCCGGAATCGCACCTCCACGCACACATCCCCTGGGTCAGCTCCCGCCCTCCGACGCGACACCGATGGCGGGCTCGACGCGAGCACTATGACACGGCTGCCGCGGGGGGGCCACTTCGGCGTGCCCCTCCGCGGGGGGATCTCACCTCGGGGTCACCAGGGCGCCACGGTCTTCCCGCCCGATCCGGGGAGGAACTGGCCCAGCACCATCGCCCGGATGGTCTCGGGGAAGGCGGCGGTGGCGATGGGGTGCTCTGCCCTCCACCCGAGCGCCTGGAGGCGGGTCGTGTCGTAATAGTGGTCCGTGCTCATCCAGTAGAGCGCCTCGCGGTCCACCCGGGGAACGAGCTGCGGCAACACCCCGGTCCTCGCCCCGAGGCGGTCCCATCCGCGGGAAAGCCTCCGGTTCACCGCGGCGAGCAACGTTCGATCGGGCACGTTCCGCAAGAGAACGAGGAGGGCGGCCGAGAGCCTCGGCCAGGAGGGCAGGATGCGTCCCGGCTCGTAGCCGAGGGAGGAGAGGGCGGCGGCGAGGTGCTCGGCGAGCGGCAAGGGGGCCTCGTCCGCGACGTTGAACGCCCGCCCGCGCACCACCCGGTCGTCGGGGTGGAGAGCCACGTGCACCACCGCGCGGGCGAGGTCGCCGAGGTGGACGAGGTGGGCGACGGGACCGCGCCGGATGATCGGCACCCGCCCCTTGCCCTGGTTGAAGAGGGTCACCAGGGCGAGGGCGCGCACCGGCCCGCCCCGCATGGTCGGGCCATAGAGGAGGGCCGGCCGCAGGACGGTGAGCGGTGCGCCGGCGCGGAAGGCCGACCAGCTCGCCTGCTCCGCGCGCCAGCGGATCCGCTCGAGCGCGGTCCTCGGCGCTTTGAACTCCCCCTCGCGACAGGGCAGGTTCCGGGGGCGGCCGTACACCCCCGTGGTGGAGACGTGAACGAACCGCCGGGCGCGAGCTGCGGCGGCGAGGCGGGCCGCCATCCGTGCGGCCGAGACCTCGATGGCCGTCCTGCGGGGCTCGTCCATCTCCCGGGCCGTCCTGACCCCGACGTGGACCAAAACCTCCGCGTCGAGGGTGGCCGGCTCGGGCGAGGCGAGGTCCACGGGCAGGTGGCGCACGCGGAGCCCGGCAGCCGCGAGCTCCTGGGATACGGCCTCGAGCAGCGCCCCACCCGAGCCGGTGACGATGGCGACTCGATCCCCCACGCGTTCCTTCGGAGGAGAGTACGAGGGGAGCCCCGGGGGTCCGACGTCGGTCGCCCGGGGCTAGACCCGGACCTCCTCGGACTTCTTGGGCGAGGGTTTCTTCTCGGCCTCGGAGTCGGGGGTGGGAGGGGGAGGAGCCCGCCCGAGCGGGTTCTCCTCGAGGGCCGCCCCCAGGACCTCGTCCATGTGACCGGCGAACACGAAATCCAGCTCCTTGCGCGCCTGCTCGGGGACGTCGATTAGGTCCTTCTCGTTGCGGGCGGGGATGATGACCCGCTTGATCCCCGCCCGGTGCGCGGCCAGCACCTTCTCCTTGATCCCACCCACGGGGAGGACGAGGCCCCGCAGGGTCACCTCCCCAGTCATGGCCACGTCCGAGCGGACGCGGATCCCGGTGAGCAGGGACACGAGGGCGGTGAGGATGGTCACCCCGGCGCTCGGGCCGTCCTTGGGGATGGAGCCGGCGGGGAAGTGGATGTGGATGTCGGTCTTCTCGAGGAAGTTGGCGGGGATGCCGAGCGAATCGGCCTTGGAGCGCAGGTAGGAGAGCGCCGCCTGGGCCGACTCCTTCATGACGTCCCCGAGCTGGCCGGTCAAGGTGAGCGACCCCTTCCCGGTCATCTTGGTGGCCTCGATGAAGAGGATGTCGCCGCCGGCCGCCGTCCAGGCCAGGCCGGTCGCGACGCCGGGGATCTCGGTCCGCTCCGCCGTCTCGTTGTAGAACTTCTCCGGCCCGAGCATCTCGAGCACGTCGGGCTCGTCGACGGTCCGCTTGCTGCCGGCCGCGACCTTCCCGCTCGCCACCTCCACGGCCACCGCCCGGCAGACGTCGGCGATCCGCCGCTCCATGTTCCGGACCCCCGCCTCCCGGGTGTAGGCCATGATGATCTTGATGAGCGCCTTGTCGGTGAGGCTGATGGCCTCGGGGGAGAGGCCGTGTTCCTTGAGTTGCTTGGGGATGAGGTGGTTGTGGGCGATGTGCACCTTCTCCTCGAATGTGTACCCGGGGAGCTCGAGGATCTCCATCCGGTCCTTGAGGGGCCCGGGGATGGGGTCGAGGAGGTTGGCAGTCCCGATGAACATCACCTTGGAGAGGTCGTAGGCGAGGTCGAGGTAGTGATCGGAGAAGGTGTAGTTCTGCTCGGGGTCGAGGACCTCGAGCAGTGCGGCCGACGGGTCGCCGCGGAAGTCCGCCCCGAGCTTGTCGATCTCGTCCAGCATCATGACCGGGTTGATCGTTCCGGCCTTCTTCATCGACTGGATGATCCGACCGGGGAGGGCGCCCACGTACGTCCGACGGTGGCCGCGGATCTCCGCCTCGTCGCGCACACCGCCGAGCGAGAGGCGCACGAACTTTCGGCCGGTGGCCCGGGCGATGGACTGGCCGAGGGAGGTCTTGCCCACCCCGGGGGGGCCCACGAAGCAGAGGATGGGACCGCGCATGTCGTTCTTCAGCTTGCGAACGGCCAGGTATTCGAGGATGCGCTTCTTGATCTTGTCGAGGGCGTAGTGGTCGGCGTCCAGGATCTGCCGGGCGTTCTCGATGTCGAGGTTGTCGTCGGTCCGCTTGCTCCAGGGGAGGTCGGCGATCCAGTCGAGGTAGGTGCGGGCGACGGTGTACTCCGAGCTGGCGGTGGGGATCGACTTGAGCCGGGAGAGTTCCTTCTGGGCGACCTTGTCCACCTCGGGGGGGAGCCCCGCCTTCTTGAGCCGCTCGGACAGCTCGTCGAGCTCCTCCTCCTCCTCGCCCAGCTCGCCCAGCTCCTCCTTGATGGCCTTGAGCTGCTGGCGCAGGTAGTACTCCCGCTGGGTCTTCGACATCTCGCCCTTCACGGCGGAGTCGATCTTGTTGGAGAGCTTCAGAATCTCCCGCTTGCGATTGAGGAGCTCGAGCACGAGTTTCATGCGCGCCTTGAGCTCCACCGTCTCGAGGACCTGCTGCTTCTCCTCGATGGGCACGTCCACGTTGGCGGCGATGAGGTCGGCGAGGTGCCCGGGGTGGGTGATCGACTCGACGAGCTCGGTCGCGGCGGCGGGGAGCTCGGGCATGAGCTCGATCACCTCGCGGGCCAGCTTCTTGAGGTTGATGGCGAGGGCCTCGACCTCCACGTCGTCGGTGGTGGAGCGATCCTCGATGGGGTCGACCCGCGCCTTGAGGTACGGGGTCTCCTGCACGAGCTCGAGCACCTTGAAGCGCGCCAGCCCCTGCACCACGAGGGAATAGTTGTCCTCCCCCATCTTGAGGAGCTTCACCACCCGGGCGACCGTGCCGACGGTGTAGAGATCCGCGGCCCCGGGGTCCTCCTCCTCCGCCCTGCGCTGCGTCACGACACCGATCACCTGCTCATCCCGAACGGCGTCCTTGATGAGGGCGATGGTCTTCTGCCGTCCCACGGCGAGGGGGAGCACCCCGCCCGGGAAGAAGACGGAGTTGCGCAGCGGTAGGATGGGCAGCACCGCGGGGATGTCCTCGCGCGCGATGAGCCCGGGCGGACCCATTGCAGGCGCGACCTGAGCGCCGGCGCCGCCCTTCTTCTCCTTCTCCGACATGCCAAGTCTCCTCGCCCGCCTCGTGGGCTCGATCAGGGATACCCGCGCGAGGCGACCTTATCAACAAAAACCGGGTGGCCTGGCGGGCGGCTGGGGCGGCGCCGGGGAGCCGCTCCCACCCGCATTCAGGGCTCGTTCAGCACGGCCCAACCCGACCTCGGGATGGTCCTGCCGTCGGGCTCTCCTCCCGGGCCTCCAGGATCGCTGCGGGAGGGCCCTTCCGAGGGGGCCCAGAGGCCCCGCGACCGGTCGTCCTCTCCGGAACCAGACAGGCGACCGCTCCGGGGTGGGATCTGCTGTGGCGCCGCCGGCGGGCCTTCCGCCGGGGACCAGGTTCGTTTGCGGCTCACCTCGTCTGGATAAGACCGACTTTCGCCAAGGCAAGCGCGTTGACGAGTCGCCGAGGAAAGGACCCTGCCTTGGGGGCGCTCGCGCCCGTGGGCTTAAAGAGGCGACGGAGCGCTCCCGTGTCTTTGGTGTGACGCCAGGGGCGCCTGCGACACGCCTTCCCTGCGCGGCTCCGATGCTGCCCGGGCCTTTGCACCCCCGCGACCGCCCGAGCTGGTGAGTGGCGCCCCTCGGAGCCGAACCCGCGCGGCGAGGAGCCGGCCCGCGGGTGGAGTGGGTCAAAGTCGGCGGTCGTCCTCGGCCGGCGCCTCGAGGGGGCCCGGGCCGGCGGCGGGTCCCATCGGGCCCGCGGGGAGGGGAGGAAGTGCGGGGGGACCGCGGTGTGCTCGCACCCGAGCCTTGCGCCGGTCCTCCCGCGCGACCCCCAGTTTGCAAATCGCCCTCGCTCGTCTAGCATCGAGCCGTCGCCCTCGCCTGGAGGAGCAATCGAATCGTCCGCCTCGGTCACATGAGCGACCTGCACGTCGCCGAGCGGTCCCGGTATCCGCGGCACGGGTTCACCCCCCGCGATTGCGAGCGCTACTCCACGAAGCTGGCGCGCGGTCTCCTCCAGGCCCTGCAGGAGGTCCGGGTGGACCACCTCGTGGTCACCGGGGACCTGACGCTCTCGGGCGAGGCGCGGGAGTTCGAGCGAGCGGCGGAACTGCTCGCCCCGTTCGCCGAGGAGCACATCTTGACGGTCGTCCCGGGCAACCACGACCTCTGGACGGAGGAGTCGGTCGAGACCGCCCGGTTCCTCCGGGTGGTCGGGCCCGACGGGAACGGGATGCGAAAGGCGGCCCCGAGCTATCCCCACGTGGTGGCGCTGGGCGACGACGCGGCACTCATTGCCCTCGACAGCGCGCGCTTCGGTGACGACCCCCTTTCGACGCCGGGCCGGCTCGGTTCGGACCAGATCCGCGCCGCCCGCACCGTGGTCCGCGAGCAGGTCAAGGCGGGGCGGGCCGCCCTCATCGCCTTCCATCACCACGTCGTGCTCCCCCCCGAGCGCGTCCCCTCGGACGTTTTGGTCTCCCGGATGCCCCTCGCCGACGCCGATCAGGTGGTGCGGCTCGTGGCCGAGCTCCCGGTCGCCGCGGTGCTCCACGGCCACCGGCACACCGCCTTCCGGGTGGACCTGCCCGGCGTGTCGGGGCCGACCCCGGTCCTGTGCGCCGGGTCGGCCTCGCGGGTCGCGGACGAGCCCGTCCGCCGCGCCCGGGCATACGTCTACGAGATCGATCGCGCCGGCATCCGCAGCGTCGAGGCGCTGGTCGCCGGCACGGAGTGATCGCATGCGCAAGGTCTTCGCCGTGGCCCTCCCGCTGGGGCTGGCCCTCCTCGCGGGCATCTTGCTCTCCTCGAGCTTCCGCGCCCGGGACGAGGCGGCCGAGGCCCGGTCGGAGCGGGCACGGCTGAAGCGCGAGTTCGACGAGCGCGTCGCCCTGTTGCGGGCGCTTCCCCCCGAGGCGGCTCGGGAGTGGCGGGACGAGGTCAACGTGCTGCTCCGCGGGTACCTCGAGGGCCTGTCGGAGATCCGCAACCGGTATCCGCGCGCGCCCGTCCCGCCTTCCGCCCTCGAGGCGACGGCGGCGGAGCGAAAGGGTGCGCTCCCGGAGAAGGAGCGCGCCGCGCTCGAGGACTTCCAGAAGTACACCGACTCCCGGCTGGCCCTCCTCTCCGGCGGCGCCTACGCGCCCCTCGCCTCGGTTCCCGGGGGGGGCTTTCGGCTCGACGTCCTCTCGGTCGAGCCGGGAGCTTCTCCGGCGGGTGGGCCAGGCCTCCGGATCGACTTCGCGCTGTGGGGCGCGCCCCGGCTCGTCGAGCGCGAGCGGTCCGGTTCCCGCACCGTCTCGCGCACTTCGGTGCCGGTGGTGATGAAGTCGCTCCAGTTCCGGTTCCTCGACGCCTCGAGGAAGATCTACGGCGAGATGAGCGGATCCGGGGAGCCGTACCAGAAGCTCGTCGACCCCGAGCGGTTCGCTCCCGAATTCCCGCCGGGGGTGCTGTTCGGCACCTGGTGGGTGGAGCTCTTGCCGCGCGAGGCGGCCACGACCGAGCTCAAGCTTGATCTCGACGTCCGCCAGCCGAGTGGAGCCGCAAGCCCGGTCTCCCTCGGGCTGGAACTCCCCGTTCGCGAGCCCTGGCGCATCCCGCCCGGTACGAAATACCAGGCCGAGGTGCGAGAGGCGGCTCCCGCGGCAAACGGGAAGTAGCGTGTCCGAGGCAAAGCCATCGGCCCGAAAGAAGAGGGCCACGAGCCGGGCGGGACGCCCGGCGCGCCGGCGGCCTGTGCCCCGCATCCCGCCGACGGGTGGCGACGCCCCCCTGCACGAGCTTGACCGGGATCTCTTGTCGGTGTTCCTGTTCATGGGCCTCACGCCCGAGGAGACGCGCGAGTTGGTGAAGGATCTCGACCTCCTCGTCCCGGGCTTTCGGACCGATGCGCTCTCGGACGTGCAGCGCTGCGACGTGCTCGCGGACGAGATCCGCGCCCGTCCGGAGGGGCGAGAGCGGGCGCTCGAGCTCTTGCGGAAGGCCTTCGGGCGGATGGCGCTCCCGAGGACCCCGCTCGACCCGGCGGCGGCGGAGGACCTCCTCGCGGTGGGGAGCTCGGAGCACGGGCTCACGCTCGCCCTCTGGAGGGTGCTCGCAGATCCCGACGCCCAGGTGCGGTCCCGCGCAGTCCCGGTCCTGCATGAGTTCGTGCAGGACTACTACGGGGCTCCACCGGGGGAAGACCGGCCGGAGGCCGGGGCCGACGGTGAGGAGGGCGAAGCGCGGGCGCTCAGTCGCGTCCGGGAGCTGGAGAAGGCGCTCGCCCGGGCGGAGGAACGCAGCGAGGCGACCCGGCGGAGGGCGGAGGAGCAGCGGGAGAAGCTCCAGGAGTGGCTCCACGAGGCCCGAGCGCGCGCCGCCCAGGCGGTGGACGAGCTGACGCGGGCTCGCGCCGCGGCGCAGGCGGCCCAGGGAGCGCGCGAGCGCGCCGAGGCGGCCCTTTCCGCTCTCCAGGCCACCGACGCCGCGGCCGACGCGCAGCGGGCTCGCTTGTCCGCTCGAGAGCTCGAGGCCGAGGTCCTCGCCCTCAGGGCTCGCCTCGAACGCCAGGCGGCGCGCGAGGCGGCGCTCGCCGCGAGCCTGGAGGCGGCCCAAACCCAAAGCCGCCCCCCCGAGGCGCCCCAGGCCGTCGAGCGCACCGCCTCGGAGGAGCCGGAGGAGGCGCCTGCGGGCTGGCTCCGCCCCGTTTACACCCGCGAGTTCTACGACTCCTTGGAGGGCTGGGACCTCCGCATCCAGCGAGCCGCCTTCAAGCAGGCGAGCCTTCTCGCTCAGGACCACCGCCACCCCAGCCTGCGCGCCTTGCCGCTCGAGGGGCTTCCCGGCTACTACCGGGTGCGCGTCGCCACCGATGTCCGCCTTCTCTACCGGCGGGGGGAACGGCAGAACGAGATCGAGATCCTCTCGCTCATCGACCGAGAGGACCTCGATCGCTACGTGCGGCAGGCCAAGACGAGATGACTCCAAGGGGCCGCTTCAGGGCCCTCAGGACAGCTTCCGGTAGATCCCCACCACCACGCCCAGGATCATGGTGTTCCGGAAGTCGCTGTCGCGGACGTAGATGGGCGCCATGCGTGGGTTGGACGGCTGGAACCGGACGCGGTCGCCCTCGAAGTAGACGCGCTTCACCGTGGCCTCGTCGTCGATCATGGCGACCACGATCTCCCCGTCCTGGGCGTGCAGCTGCTTCTTCACGAAGACGTAGTCGCCGGGGAGGATTCCGTCCCCGATCATCGAGTCGCCCTGGACCCTGAGGCCGTAGACCTTCTTGTTCGTGCCGAGCAGGAAGGCGTCCACCTGCACCGTGTCCTCGACGCGTTCCTGCGCCAGGATGGGCTGGCCCGCGGCCACCCGGCCGACGATGGGGACCTCGACGAGGCGGACCCCGGCGCGCGGTACCCCGGGCCGGAAGGGGACGACCTTGCCGGGGGGCTCGCCCAGCTGCTCGCGGGCGGCGGCGGTGGGGATCACGGCCCGGGACTTCACCGGATCGCGGGTGAGGAACCCTTTTCGCTCGAGTGCCTTGAGGTGGTCGTTGACGCCGTTCGTGGAACGGATGTCCAGGGCCTCCCCGATCTCCCGGATGGTGGGGGGGTAACCGCATGCCTCGATCTGCTCGGCGATGAAGCGGAGCACCTCGAGTTGCCGGTCGGTGAGCGGGTGCATGGAAGTCCTCCCTGAACATAAGTCTACTATCCCTCCGTTCAGACTTCAACTTTGGCCGCTCGGAATGAGGCCCCGGGCCGGGAGAGCTCCGCCGGGAGTTTCTTCGGGCGGTGGCCCCGGAGAGGAGCCCCCTGGGAACGGGTCACTTCGACAGCCAGCGCCGGACGGAGATCTTCTTCAGCCGGGGCGTGAGGAGATGGTAGGCGGCGGCGGCGGCGGCGAGCGCGGCGCCCGTTGCGAGCGCCGCGCCGGCGAGCAGTCCGGACCGGTGCGCGGCGACGAGGAAGAGCCCGCCGAGCGTGAAGGCTGCGGACAGGGAACCGAGGAGGATCATGACGCCGAGCGTCCGGACGTGTCCGCCGAGCCGGTCCAGGGCCTCGGAGCTGACCGCCACGCGGAACTTCCCGGTCTCGAGGTCGTGGAGGATCTGCGCGAGCTGGGTGGGGAGGTCCTCGGCGAGCGTCTGGAGCTTGAGGAGCGAGCGCATCACCACGGTGGAAGCGTCTCCCGGAGAGAAGCGCGCGAGGAGCAGCTCCTTCGCGTAGGGGAGCCCGATCTCGAGCACGTCGAGCTGCGGGTTGAGTCGGCGGACGATCCCCTCCACGGCCATGGCCGCCTTGGCGAGGGTGGCGTACTGCTTGGGGATCCGGATCCGGTGGTGGATCGCCAGGTCGAGCAGGTCGCGCAGGAGGGTGGCGGTCCGGATCTCGTCGAGCTTCAGGCCGAGGTACCGGTCGAGGATCCCGCGCACGTCCTCCCGGAGCTCTGAGAACGAGGTGCGGGCCTCCGCGATGCCGATCCGGGACAAGAGTCGGGCCACGGTCTCCGGGTCTCGCAGCGCCACCGCGACGAGGAGGGTGACGAGGGCCTCCTGTTGCCCGCGAGAGAGGCGGCCCACGAGTCCGAAGTCGAGGAGGGCGATGCGGTTGTCCGCCTGGACGAGGATGTTGCCGGGGTGAGGGTCTCCGTGGAAGAGGCCGTCCTCGAAGAGTTGCCGGAACGAGGCCTCGAGGATGTTCCGCGCCACCTGCTCGAGATCGAACCCCGCCTCGGTGGTCACGTCCGAGACCTTGACGCCCTCGAGGTAGTCGAGGGTGAGCACGGTCGCGCAGGAGAGGGCCGGGTGGACGCGGGGGATGAGGACGAAGTCTCGACCGGCCCCGGCGTCCGCCATGAGCTGGGCGTTCCGGGCCTCGTGGGAGAAGTCCAGCTCCTCGTGGACCGTCCGATCGAACTCCTCCACCACCCCGGTGGGCGTGGTGACTCCGGTCTCCTCGACCACCGCCTCGAGGAGCCGCGCCACCTCGTAGAGCAAGGACAGATCGGCCTCGATCCGTTCGCGGACGCGGGGGCGCTGGACCTTCACGGCCACCTGTTCCCCGCCGTGGGTCAGGGCGCGGTGCACCTGGGCGATGGAGGCGCTCGCGAGAGGTCGCTCGTCGAGCGAGGCGAAGAGCTCCTCGACGGGACGTCCCAGTCCTCGCTCGATCTCCCGGCGAATCTCGGAGAGAGGGAGGGGAGGGCAATCGTCCTGGAGGACGGAGAGTTCCTCCACCCAGTGGGCGGGCAAGAGGTCGGGGCGCGAGGAGAGGATCTGACCGAGCTTGATGAAGGTCGGACCGAGCTCGGCCAGCATTTGCCGAAAGCGTGCGGCGGTGGTCCGGTCGGGGGCGGGGAGCGGTTCCCCGGGCGGGGGCGCCTCCCGGCCCAGCACGTCCCGGAGCCGCATCCGCTCCAGGTAGGCGCCGAACCCGTGGCGCGCCATGGCCGAGGCGATCTGGCGAAGCCGGTTCAGGTCCTGGAGCGCCCTCCCGAGCATTGGGTGGATCGACTGTAGCACCCGGATCCCGCGTCTGCCACGGCGCCGAGCTCCGGTTCCCGAGCCGGGCGGCCCGGTTCCAGTGGAAAGAGGAGCCGCGCATCCCAAGGGCGCGGCGGGGGCGCCCTTGGCGCGCCCTCGCCTCCGTGCGGCGCCCCCTCGTGTCGGGCCTCTTCCCCGCCGCCTTCGGGCGGGCGACGGGCCCGAGGGGAGGCGCCTGGAGCGGGGCGGTCATCGGCCCCACGGCGACCGCCCTCGTCCTCCGCGTCGCTCGAGCCTGCGCGTTCATCCGCCGACCTCGCGCTCCTTGGTCTCTTTCCTCTCCCTCGGCATCGATCGGCCCCTGGCTCTACGTGCCGCAGCCAAGGTGCTCGACGCTGCCACCTCGCAGCTCGTCCCCCCCTCCGGCGGCCAATCGCGGTCCCTCCCCGCTCTCTCCGCCTTTCTCGCCGTCTCCGGGGCTTCGCGGCTCCCTCGCGCTCCACCGAGGCGTCTTCTTCCCAAAGGGAAGACGCTCGCCCTGTCCCTCCTCGGAAAGCTTCGCAGCGTTCCCGTCGCCGGCTCGAAGGTTCCTCGTTCCGCGACCCGCGCCGCCTCGAAGGCCTCGAAGGCGGCCGCGGGTGGTGGGAGAGCCGACCGTGCCTGGCCACGCCGGCGGGGGAGTGTTCGAGCACCGATGGAGGACCTCGTCGCTGAACGCTCCACAGCGTCGTACCTGGGATCGTCGGCTGAGTTTGTGGGCGCTCGATCCCGGTCGTATCCTCGATCTGCAACGGTCCGTTCACTCCCGGGAGACGAGACATGCGTGCACGATTCGAGGTCGCTTTGCGGCTCGCGGTTGCTTGCCTGGCTCTCATCGGCTGCGGGGGCGGAGGCGGCGGGGGAGGGCAGTCGGGTCCCTCGATCGCCTTCACCCAGGGTGCCTTGAAGTCCGTGCCGCTCTTGAGGCCGCCGGCGCCGGCCCCTGCGCTCATGCAAGCGAACGCTGCTCCCCTGACTCCGACGTCGATCGACACCGACGTGTTCACCGCTCAGCTCTTCAAGATGGAGTGTCGCGAAGCAGCGGGGAACCAGGGTGTGAACTACTGCCCGGCCGGAACGCCGCCCCAGAGCCAGTACGGGACCACTCTGGGGAGCGATCCCTACGCCTTCGACATGCAGGCGCTCATGGGGTTCATCTATGCCGCCCAGAGGGAGACGTGGCTGGTGGCGAGCTGCTCGGGCACGGGCCTCACCCCCAAGACCGTGACCGCGGGCGCCTACTTCGCCCACTCCGCCGGTCCGGGAGCCGACCCCACCCGCTTCATCTTCGACGAGTACGCCACCTACGCCTGCCGCTCGAGTCAGGTCTCCGACCCGACCGCGGAGACGGTGGTGGTATCCGCGGCGGCGGACGGCTCCTACCAGACCACGCTGCACACCCGGTACAAGTACGTCGCCGGGGGCGAGACGCAGACCGACTTCACCCAGGTGGACGTCTCGATGAACAGCAGCACACCCGAGTTCCTGGCCCTCAACTTCGCCTCGGCCGAGCCGCTCGCGTCGCGCCTGGTGCTGCTCGTCAACCTGACGAACCACCGGTTCGCGATGAAGTACTACACGCCCCAGCAGCCGGGCAACATCCCCAGCCAGCCCGCCCCGGAGCGATATGCGGTCGCCGCCGGCACCGCCGGGTACGATCTCACGAGCGGCGATCCCAACGTGGGTCAGTACTACCTCCACTTCCAAGATGATCCCGGTGAGTTCGCGGAGTGCGTGGACAACGTCACCGGCACCTTCGAGACGGATTTCACAGCTTGTGATGCCGGCCTGGACCACTCGGCCTGGAGCGCCAGTGCCATGCAGGGTTTCCTGGGTGTCCCGGCGTCGGCGATCGACCGGCTCGGCCCCTTCCTGCAGGTCTTCGGGGACACGGCGGACCTGGCAGTCGCCGATGGGTGGGCGTCCACCACCTCCCAGTCCGCGGACGCAGACCTGTACTGGCCGGCGGGCCTGAACTGAAATGGTTTGAATGGTCGAGGGGCCGGCCCCTTTCGTGGGGTCGGCCCTTCTCGTTTCGTGCTCGGGCGGCGAAGGCAGCGGGCCTTCTGGAGCAGGAGCGATGGCGGATCGGACCGATACTCGCGGATTGGCTACCGCACGACCTGAGTCCGTCGGGGGCTTCCTCTCTCTAGGCACGGGCGGCGAAGCTCGGTTGAGCCTCGCCAAGAGTTCAGACGACGGTTCCCCCTTGGCCGGACCAGGTCGCGCCTCTTTCCACGCCATCGCCGTGGAGGGAGAGAACCCCCAAAGGCAGGGCTCAGGGGCAGGCGGTTACGCCCGGTCCGATGCGACCGGAGGGATGCCGGAGGCTCATTCGAGGTGGAACACCTCGCGCAGCGGGATCGTGACCGGCGAGCGGTCGGGGTTCGTGTCCATGAGGTCGGCCATGTAGTCCCACCAGCGCCGGACGATGGGGTTCGTCCCCAGGTCCTGTGAGGAGGAGGCGGCCGATTGCTTCTGCACGGCGAAGAGGGTGTCGGTGTCGGCATCGAAGAAGATCGAGTAGTCGCCGATGCCGTTCGCCCTGAGGAGAGCCGCCAGCTCCGGCCAGATCGCATCGTGACGGCGGGTGTATTCTTCCACCACCCCGGGCTTCAGCTTCATCTTGAAGGCAAAGCGCTTCATCTGGCTCTCCCCGGCGCGACCCGGAGCGGAGGAGAGACCCTCCGCCCCGGGCGCCCGCCCCGCTAGTACACCGCCTTCCAGTCGGCGATGTTGGACTTGTCGAACTTGAACGGGGGCCCGAGCAGGACCTCCGTTCCGCCGTCGGGGGCCTTGGTGATCGTGTACTCGCCGAGTCGGCCGGCCTTGAACTTCTGACCGACCGCCCCGGTGATCTTCCCCGAGGTGAGGGCGGTGGCCACGTACGCGCCCAGGTACCCGACGTCGATCGGGTTCCACAGGAACATGTAGGGGCAAACCCCGTTCTCGATGTAGGTGGCCATCTCCGAGGGCAGCCCCAGGCCGGTGAGGAACACCTTGCCGCCCAGCCCCTTGTCGGTGAGCACCTTGCCGGCCGCGGCGATGCCGACGGTGGTCGGGGCGATGATCACCTTCAGGTTGGGATACGACTGGAGCAGGCCTTCCGCCTCGGAGACCGACTTGTCGCGCAGGTCGTCCCCGTAAGCGATCTTCACCAGCTTCAGGTTCGCGAACTTGGGCTTGGCCAGTTCCTTCTTCATGAACTCGATCCAGAGGTTCTGGTTGGTGGCCTGGCTGGTCGCGGAGAGGATGGCGATCTCGCCGCTCCCCCCGGCCATGTCGTAGGCGGCTTCCACCAGGGTGCGTCCGATCTTCTCCGAGTCCGCCTGGTTGACGTGGGTGAGGCGGCTCGCCGGGTTGACGCCGGAGTCGAGTGAGAAGACCTTGATCCCCTGCTTCTTGGCCTTGGTCAGAACCGGCTGGAGCGCGTCGCGGTCGTTCCCGACGATGCAGATGGCCTTCACCTTCTGGGAGATGAGTTGCTCGAGGATCTGGATCTGCGCCTCGGCGGTTGGCTGGTCGGGTGCGCGCAAGATCGCCTGGAATCCCTGCTCCTCGATACCAGCCTTGAAGCCGCCCATCTGCCGGTCACCGTACGGATTCCCCGTGTTCTTGAAGACGATCGCGTACTTGTCGCCGCTGGCCGCGTGGGCCACGGCGGGTGCCGCGATGGCCAGGGAAAGCCCGAGCAGGGCGCCCCTGGTGAACAGCTTCTGCATGAATGACCTCCTCCTCATTGTGCCGCGTCCTCCGGGCCCCGCGCGGCGACCTTCTCCACCGGGAGGGAACCGGACCCTCGCACCGCTCGTTCCCGGAACCTCACCTTGAGGACCAGGACCGAGAGGACCAACAGGAGCCCCAGGATGATGAGGAGCACCTGGGCCGGGATGTTCACGAGTCCCAGCCCGTAGTTCAAGAAGCCGATGATGAAGACCGCCAAGAGCGGCCCGGCCATCCTCCCCTTGCCGCCCGAGGTGCTCACCCCACCCAGCACCACCATGGCGATCACCTCCAGCTCGTACCCCTGGGCCACGTTGGGCCGGGTACTTCCCATGCGCGAGGTGAGAAAGAGCGCGGTGACGCCCGCCATCAGTCCGGTGAGGGTGCTCACGATGAGGATGATCGAGTCGGTCCGGACCCCCGAATACCGGGAGGCGGTGAGGTTATTCCCCATGCCGTAGATGCGGCGGCCGAAGCTGGTCTTGTGTAAGAGGAGGGTGAAGAGTACCGCGCAGGCGGCGAAAGCGATGAGGATGATGGGCACGCCCCCGAAGGACTCCCAGCCGAGGGCGGAGTACCAGATGGGGAACTGACCGGACGCCTGGTCCTCGAGGATCACGTAGGCGATTCCCCGGAAGATGATCATGGTCGCCAAGGTGACGATCACCGAGGAGAGCTCCTTGAAGGAGGTCATGAGGAGCCCGTTGACCAGCCCGCAGGCCGAGGCCACGAGAAGGCAGAGCAGCATGGCAAGGGGCATGGGGAGCCCGGCGTGGAAGGCCACGGCCATGACCACCGCCGAGAGGGCCACGATGGAGCCGACGGAGATGTCGATGTTCCCCAGGATGATGACCATGGTCATGGGCAGGACCAAAAAGGCCTTGTCCAGGAAGGACATCGGGGTCTCAAGAAAGGTGTCCACGGTCAGGTAGTCGGGGGAAAGGACGCTGTTCACCACGTGGACGGCGACGAAGATCAGGACCAGCAGCCACTCCCACTGCAGGAAGAAGGAGCGCCAGCTCCACGGCCTGTCGATCGCGATCGTTCTCTCCACGCTCTTCTTCCCTAGATGGCTCGGGTGCGCAGCGCGAACAGCTGGTTGTTCCTCTTTACGAGCACGTTGGTGAGCACGGCGGCGAGGATCACCCCGCCCTGGATGGCCTGCTGCCAGAAGGGAGACACCTTGATGAGCGGCAAGGCGTTGTTCAGGATCCCGAGCAGGATGGTCCCGAGGACGAGCCCCGAGGGTTTTCCGCTCCCCCCGGCGATGCTCACCCCCCCGAGCACGGTGGCGGCGATGACGCTCAGCTCGAAGCCGACCGCCGTGTCGCTCTGCGCCGAGGCGAACTTGGCGGCCCAGATCACTCCGCCCAGACCGGCCAGGGCCCCCATCAGAGTATAGACGAGCGCGACGATTCGCCGGCGCGGGATGCCCGAGACGTCGGCCGCTTCGGGATTGGAGCCCACCGCGTAGATCTGCCGTCCGGTGCGGGTGTGCTCGATGAAGTAGACGAACGCGAGGTTGATGACGAGGGCGATGAGGATGGGATGGCGCACCCCCAGGAATCGCCCGGTGGCGATCGCCTTGAAGCCATCCGACATCTGGTAGGCGCTGACCCAGGCGCCGCCGCTGATGAGGTAGGTGGCGCCGCGGACCACGTTCATGAGCCCCAGGGTGGCGATGATCGGGAGGACGGCGAAGCGTGCGATGAGCAGGCCGTTGAGGGCGCCGACCAGGGTCCCGACCAGGACTCCCTCGGCGATGGAGACGAGCGGGTGGATGCCGCGGTGGGCGCTCACGGTGAGCGAGCTCACCATGCCTGCGAGCGCGATGGTCGATCCAATGGAGAGATCGATCCCCCGGGTCAGGATGACCATCATCATCCCCACCGACAGGATGGAGAGGATGGCGGTGTTGGTGAGGAGGTCGCCGAGGTTGCCGAGGGTGAGGAAGTTGTGGTTGCGAACCTGGAACGCGGCGCACAGGAGGACGATGAAGGCCAAAAGGCCGAGCTCGCGGAAGCGCTCCGAGAGCGGAGCCCCCCTCATCACACCCTCCTCTCCGGCATGGCGGCATGCAGGATCTCTTCCTGGGAGCTCCTCTGTGTGTGAAGGATCGCGGCCACCCGCCCCTCGCGCATCACCACGATCCGATCGCTCATGCCGAGGACCTCGGGCATTTCGGAGGAGACCATCACGATCCCGTACCCCATGCGCGCCAGGCCGTTCATGATGTCGAAGATCGCCGTCTTGGCTCCCACGTCCACGCCCTTGGTCGGCTCGTCGAGGATGAGGACCTTGAGCGAGCCCGCCAGGAGCTTCGCCACCACCACCTTCTGCTGGTTGCCCCCGGAGAGGGTGGAGGCGAGGTCGAAGACGCTTCGCGCCCTCACCTCGAGCCTCTCTCCCAGGTCCTTGGCGGCGGCCTCTTCCTTCGCGGGCTGTAGCCAGCCCAGCCTGGCGAACCGGTCCAGCGTCGGCAGGGTCACGTTCCGAGCCAGGTCCCAGTCCAGGATCAAGCCCTGGCGGAGGCGATCCTCGGGGAGGTAGCCGATCCCCTTCTCGAGGGCCTGGGCCGGCCCGGACACCTGCAGTTCCTCGCCGTCGAGCAGGACCCGTCCCCGGTCGGGGCGGGCGACCCCGTAGATGGCCTCGCACACCTCGGTCCGTCCGGCGCCAATGAGCCCGGTGAGCGCGACGATCTCCCCCCGGCGCACCGAGAAGGAGACGTCCTCGAAGAACCCGGTCCGGGAGAGCCCCTCGACCCGGAGGACCTCGTCTCCGACGGCCGCCGCCCGCCTGGGGAAGAGCTGATTGATCTCCCTGCCCACCATGGCCCGGACCAGGTCCTCCTGCCGAAGCCGCCCCACCTCCCAGGTCCCCACGTACCGAGAGTCGCGCAGGACTGTGACCCGGAACGCGAGCCGGAACACGTCCTCGAGGCGGTGGGAGATGAAGATGATGGAGGCTCCCTGGTCGCGGAGGCCCTCGGTGATGCGATAGAGGTCCTCGCTCTCCCGGGCGGTGAGGGGAGCGGTCGGCTCGTCCATGATGATGATCCGGGCACCGGTGGAGAGCGCCTTGGCGATCTCCACGATCTGCTGCTGGGCCACCGACAGGTTCCCCATGGTGGTGCGCGGGTCGAAGCCCGCATCGAGCTGGCGCAGGAGATCCTTCGCCCGCCGGTGAAGCTGCCCCCAGTCGATGTTGCGCAGGACGGGGCGGACCGTCTCGTGCCCGAGGAAGATGTTCTCGGTCACCGAGAGGTCGGGGAAGCAAGTGACGTGCTGGTAGATGGCCGCGATCCCCAGCCGCTGGGAGTCCTTCGGGCCCTCGATCCTCACCGGCGCGCCGTCGAGGAGGATCTGGCCGGCATCGGGCTGGTGGACACCCGTGACCACCTTGATGAAGGTCGACTTGCCGGCGCCGTTCTCGCCCATGAGCGCGTGGATCTCCCCCCGCCCGAGGTCGAAGTGCACGTCCTGGAGTGCCTTCACTCCTGGGAACGACTTGCTGATGCCCTTTAGCTCGAGAACCGTCTCGGCCACCTCGACGGACCCTCCGGGGCGCGCCCAAGGCCACTCGAGACCTTGGGGGGGGACCAGACCGCTTCGCAGCGCATCCTAACCGTTCCTGGGCTTCGTGTCCGACCGAAGGGCCTCGCGGCGGGATGGCCATCCGCCGCGCAGACGCCATCTGCGGGGGCTCGCGCCCGTCAACGTTCGCTCGATCATCCTCCGTGCGGTGACACCCGAGTCCAACTCCGTGCCGGACCCCCGGGCCAGAGCCGTAGGCATCAACCTCCCCGGCCGGCAGACGCCAGGGGAGTTCCGGTTCAGAGCGTGCTCGACCACCTGGCGGCGGTGGTTGGCGCGGCGAGAAGGTTCCGGTCCCCGTGTTCGACCCTAAGCGCCCCCTCACCCGCCCGGCGGGTGCGCCCTAGGACACGCTGGTACGCCTGGCGAGGTGATCGCCGGGCACAGGTGAGGACCTGGTCGGTCGGGTCTGCCCGGCTCGTCGCGGAGCGAGCCGGGCGACACGAGCACGGCCGCGACGAACCGCGCCTGACCGGGTTCTGCTACCGTCTCGCGGCGCGCATGGCGTCGCTCATTAGGGCGGGCGGCCAAGGGGGCCCCCGGCTTCAGTCGGGCTTCCTCCCCCAGTCGGGCGTCCTGCCCGGGTCGCTCGTCAACCAGGGCCCGTGCGCGATCTCCATCGCTTGAGCCACGAGGTAATGTCCGCGCGGGCTGTCGGCGAGATGGCGTGCGTTGGTCGTCGTACGCCATTCAAGACCATCTCTTCGAGAGCACCCCCCGCTCCATGTCGAGCGTCCACAGCTGCGTTTGCCCCGAGCGTCTTTCCGCGCGAACGACCTGAGCGCGATACGCGCAGAACCAGCAGGTCGCGAGATTCTAGTGACTTCAGCAGGTTAGGGGAGACGAACCTCTCATGAGACCCCTGACACCTCTCACGCTGACTTAGCGAGCGTGCGGAAGTTCCTGCTGCACGGTGACTCGTTTCGCAAAAACCCTGGGCCCCAGAGGAGAAGGGAGGTCACTCCGACTGGTCGACCTATCGGTGCTTTCGCGGGAGGGGGAAAGGGGCCGCGTCAGGTGCCCAGCAGACGCACGCAGGACGATACTCTGTCACCCATCCTGAGAAGGTACCGCCCTGGCCCTGGCTAGTATCAGTGCCGCTGAACTCGAGATTCATGGCGAGCCATTCCCCGGTGTCGGTCGTCTCGAACACCGCCAGGCAAGGGCCGGGCTCGCAGTCACTCGGAGCAAGATTAACGCTCGCCGTCCACTTCTCCGTCTCCGATGGGACGACGCAGGTGGCATCGGCCGTGAGGGATTCTGATCCATCGACCTCGACGTGGATGGCGTCGACCTGCACTCCGAGATTCACGGTGTAGGCGCCGCTGAAATTGGCATTCACCCCAGAACCGTCGCTGCAGGTGCATGGGGGAGGACTTCCGCAGGAGCTCGCCGCGATGCTGAAGCTGCCCTGGTAGAGCGCCATGTCCACCGTTATGTAGGCCTTACCCTCCAGTCCATACCAGTCCGACTCGCACGGGTACCCGAGGTAGGCATCGATGATAGCCCTGCCAGAACGATAAGCCGTCACGAGTCCGTTCCCGTCCACAGCCGCGACATCCGGCGATTCGGACCACCACACCATCGGGCAGCTTGTCTCTAGGTTTGTCGTGGCCGTGAGCTGGAGCGTGTCGCCGTATTGGATCTCGGCGCCCGCAGGCGTCACCGAGATGCTGGGGGGAGTATAGAGGTCCAGTTCCACCTTGGTGAAACCTGCGTAGCCATCCGCGGTGTAGATGCGGGATGCGGGGCTGGTGAGGTCGTGCGGGTCGTCGTGCGCGACGATCCAGAGCTCCGCCGGTGGGGTGACGACTCCGGGAATCTGAAGCTCGAAGGTGCCATCCGCGGCGACCACCTCATCGTGCTCGAATAGGTCGGAGTTGAGATCCCAGGACACAAACGCGGGCAGCCACGGATTTGGATTCCCCTCCCAGGCGGCTGGGAGCTGGATCCGGCCGTGGACCGTGACCGTGCTCGGGGCGGTCAAGTCGATGTACGGAATGTACGGTGACGATTGGGACCAAACGTTCAGATAGTTACCGTCGGAGTCGGTCGCGGAATCGATTCCGATCGAGGCGAAGCGCATCGTGGTGAATCCGCCGTCCGCCTGCTCCTTGGCTCCTTCAAGCGAGGCCGGCGGAAACAGGGAGTAGTCGCCGAAACCGAAGGCCGTGAAAGCTGACTTCACCAGCGTGTCGGGGTTCTGTGGATCTTCGTAATCGTAGTACGACAGGGTCCACTTTCCAGTCGGATCGTCCTCCGGCGGCCCGAACCGGAGCACCGTCGTCTGGCCTGGGTAGTTGCTGTCATAGACGTCGAACCGACCGTAGGAATGGGTCGCGTCAGGAGCCTCGTAGCCGAAGACGACTGCGGCGTGCCACCCATCGCTGCCTTCGGCGAGCGGCCATTGGGGCGCGAGGAACAAGACGAAAGCGGACTGGGTCGAGGCGAGATGGGTCCAGAAGTAGATGCCCTGCAGCTCCGGGTCCGGCCCGACCGCGTTGTAAGATTCGTTCATCGCCTCCCAAGCCGCGTCGTCTGCCGGCGCCGTGTGCGAACGTGTGGCGAGCTCGCGAACGGTCACGTCATCCATCCAATCGGCGGGGGAACCGTTGCCGCACAGCAGGTCGTCGGTCGTGACCAGGTTGCGATACATGAAGTAGAGGCCGTCGGCGTTCTGCGGGTTCTTCTGGCGGTAGCGCTGGAAGTACCAGGCAGAGTAGACCGCCATCCCAAGGCACACGCCGCCACGGTCGAAGTAGGCGTCGAAGTTCGGGTGGAAGAAGCCATCCGTTTGAGGAAAGAAGGGAGGGTTGAGCTCGAGCGTCGGGAGGATGTCGCCCGGGGTCACGGCCTTGGCGTGCACCGCGGACCGCAGCGGGGAGGTGGAAGCGACGGTGACGGGGACCACGTGCGCGTCGGCCAAAGTCGAGAAGGTGATCGTCCCGGCGGTCCCGTCCACTTTCCGAACCACCACGGGCCAGTAGACCTGGTTCAGGTCGTTCCAGTCGACGAGCGTGGCGGGGAGCGGGCCAGTCACCCGAGTCGGGTCAAACGGGACGGTGACGGTCACGGGCTGCGAAAACCGCGTCGTGGGATTGGTCGCAAGCCGCACCGTTCGCCCAATGACAACGGCGGCGCTCGCGAGAGGCGCTGGTGGGCCGTCCTCGTAGCTCGCTGTCAACTGAATCGTCCCGGACAGCGCCCCGGCTGGGACCACGAGACTTATTCCCTGCCAGCTGAAGGATCCGCCGGCTGCACCAATGGTGAAAGAGCCCTGCGCGCCACTTCCGCCGCTGTTGCCGCCTCCTCCACCTCCGCCTCCTCCACCTCCTCCACCGCCGCCGCAAGCGACTGGCGCCGCTAAGGCGAAGAGCACCTCCATGCACACAACCATGAAGCGATGACGCGACATGGCAGCCCCCTTTGCACGGATTCGATCGAAACATCGCACCCTCCGTTCCGCCTGGGTGCGCCCCTGAAGGGCCGTGCCTTTGGCCGCGCTTCTTGGCCGATCGCACCGGATAGTCTATGCAACCGTCGGTCCAGGTACACCATTGGTGATAGACCGGTGGTGGGACTGCGCTGTCGGCATCGTGAGGGTCCGGGCCGGCCAAAAGGCCACGAGTTCGGGTGGCGGGCGAGGGTCCCAGGGTTGTTTTGTTCAGCACGAGCGTCACCTGCGGGGGTCCCGACGCACCGGACGGGGCCTGAATGGGGCTGACCCCCATCGCTGCCCCGGCTTCAGCTTCTGGCGCTCCGGCGGGACCGTTCAGGTCGCTCGTCCCAGTCGAACTCGCGCCGCAACTCGCCCGAGCGCACGCCGGTTTGAGTGTGCAGGGTCAGTGAGAGGGCCTTGTCGATGGTCCGCCAGCCGCTAAACGACCGATCTCAAATGCTGAACAGCGACGACCACGGAAACCCTTCTCGTGATCGCATTTCGCGAAACCGGCTGATCGGGAATCATGAGCGTCTATAAGCGTCCGTTTAGCCCTTGAGCGGCCTCTCTAACCGGGCCCAGACTGGGAGTTCGGTATCGGTGGCAGCCCGAGTGTTTTCCCTTGGCGTCGAGGACCCGGCGGACCGACTCGGGGCGACGTCCGCGCCGGGAGGTTCCGGCGCCGCCACCACTCCTCGGCCGCGTCGCGCCCAGGCGGCCAGCCGCTTCGTCCAGCTTCCGATTCAGCGTGACCCGCTCCATCCCCTCGGCGAGGCGGGAGCGGAGCTTCGACCCCGCGCGAGCTGTCCGACCCTTGCGGCCTCCCGAAGCCGGCGGAGCCAGGTCGCGCTTTTGCGAGGGCGACTCGCGGGGCTTCTCGGCGAGGCTCAAGGGCCCTCTGTGGACTTACCGGCGCGCCGCCGTCTTTGGCCCTCCACCGGAACGTGGGTGACGGTCTCTTGTCCGCGCAGGCCAAGGCTGCGGCCGAAGAGATGCCGATCCCCCGGCTCGAGGCGTTCGGTCCCGACCGGGAACGTGAAGTCGGCGACCACACCGGGGTGAAGCTCAAGAGGTGGTGAGAGCGGCGTGGTAGGTTCTAGGCCAGCAATGCATCCCTCGAGCAAAGGGCCCCCCGGTCAGGGCCTCGCGCCGGTTGCCACCGAGTCCGGGGACCCACCCCCCACGTCCTCCCTAACGATCCCCTCGAGCCTCACGCCGATGATGAGGCAGTACCTCGAGACCAAGGCGCGGGTCGGGGACGCGCTCTTGTTCTTCCGCCTCGGGGACTTCTACGAGCTCTTCTTCGAGGATGCGGTGACCGCCTCCGCGGCTCTGCAGATCACGCTCACCTCGCGGGCCAAGGGGGATGACCGCGTCCCGATGTGCGGGGTCCCCTACCACGCGGCCCGGGGATACGTGGCGCGGCTGCTCGAGAAGGGGTTTCGGGTGGCGATCTGCGATCAGGTGGAGGAGCCGGGGAAGGGTGCTCTGGTGCGCCGGGAGGTCACCCGAGTGGTGACGCCCGGCATGGTCCTCGACGACGGGGTGCTGGAGCCGCGCGAGGCGAGCTTCCTCGGGGCGGTGGTCCTGGGCGAGCGAGGCGGCGGGATCGCCCTCCTCGACGCCTCCACCGGGGAACTCCGCCTAGGCCAGGTCTTTGACGATGGGCGGTTGCTCGATGAGCTCTTGCGGGCAGGGATCCGCGAGCTGGTCGTGCCCCGGAGCGCCGACGGGGAGCGCGCCGAGGCCCTGGCCCGTGGGGTGGGCGTGCCGGCCAACCGCCGCGACGACGCGGACTTCGAGCGCGCGGCGGAGAGGTTACGGCGGCATCTCGGGGTGGCGAGCCTCGATTCCTTCGGGGTGGGAGACCTGGACCTCGGGCTCTCGGCGGCCGCGGGCGCGCTCGCCTACCTCGCCGAGACCCAGCGTGCCGAGCCCCGGCACGTGGACCGGCTCTCCCGGCTTGCCACCGAGGACGTGCTCCAGCTGGACGAGGCCACCCGGGCGAACCTGGAGCTGGAGCGGACCCTGTCCGGGGGGCGGAGAAAGGGGACCCTGCTCGCCTTGCTCGACCGGACCTCGACCGCGCAAGGTGGCCGCCGGCTCGCCGAGTGGCTCCGGTATCCGCTCCTCGACCCCCCGCGCATCGGTGCCCGTCTGGACGCGGTGGAGGAGCTCGTGGAGTCCTCGGTGGCGCGGGAGGAGCTTTCCGCAGCGCTCCGGCCGGTGGCCGATCTGGAGCGGCTCCTGTCGCGGCTCGTCCTGGGGCAGGGAAATGCCCGCGATCTGAGGGCCCTCTGCGGAGCGCTCCTTTCGCTCCCGGCGGTCTCGGCATCGCTCGCCCTCCGCCGCGCTCCTCTCCTCTGCGAGGCGGCGGCGCGGCTCACCGGGCTCGGCGACCTCGCCTCCCACCTCGACCGGGCGGTGGCCCTCGAGCCTCCGGTGGCGCTCGCGGAGGGGGGACTCATCCGACGCGGGTTCTCCGCGGAGCTGGATGAGATCGTGTCCCTCGCCGAGGACGTGAAGGGAACCATCGCGCGGCTCGAGGCGAGGGAGCGAGAGCGGACCGGGATCGCCTCGCTGAAGGTCCGGTTCAACCGGGTGTTCGGCTACTACCTGGAGGTCACGAGGCCGAACCTTCACCTCGTCCCCAAAGACTGGGAGCGGCGGCAGACCACCGTGGGAGGGGAGCGCTACGTCACCGCGGAGCTGAAGGCGTTCGAGGAGAAGGTGCTCTCCGCGGAGGGGCGGCGGTTCGAGCTGGAGGAGCGGCTCTTCGAGGAGCTCCGGCAGAACGTCGTCGCCCTGGCCGGCCGGATCCGGACCGCTGCCGATGCGGTCGCAACCGCCGATGCGCTCCTCTCGTTCTCGCGGGTGGCGGCGGAGCGCGGCTACGCGCGGCCGGAGGTGGATCTCTCGGAGGCGCTCGAGATCCTCGACGGGCGCCACCCGGTGGTGGAGGCCCTCCTGCCCGAGGGGCCGGCGGGCTTCGTCCCGAACGACCTCAGGGTGGTGGCCCGGCGCCTTGGGCGGGGCGGGGGGGAGGCCGACCCCGAGGGCGTTCCCGCCGCGGAGGGCGGGCCGGGGGAGGGGGCGTCGCTCCTCGTCATCACCGGCCCGAACATGGCGGGGAAGAGCACGGTCCTGCGCCAGGCCGCCCTCATCGTGCTCCTCGCGCAGATGGGGAGCTTCGTGCCCGCCCGCCGCGCGCGGGTGGGCCTCGTGGACCGGATCTTCACCCGGGTGGGAGCCTCGGACGACCTGGCCCGCGGCCGCTCCACCTTCATGGTGGAGATGACCGAGACCGCGGCCATCCTCCACAACGCCAGCGGGCGGTCCCTGGTGGTGCTCGACGAGATCGGCCGCGGCACCTCGACCTTCGACGGCGTCTCCATCGCCTGGGCGGTGGCCGAGCACCTCCATGACGCGGTGGGATGCAGGACCCTGTTTGCCACCCACTACCACGAGCTGCAGGACCTGGCGCGCGAGCGACCGGCGGTGAAGAACCTCACCGTGGCGGTGCGCGAGGTGGGCGAGCAGGTCGTGTTCCTGCGGAAGCTCGTCGAGGGCGGGGCCTCGCGGAGTTACGGGATCGAGGTGGCGAAGCTCGCGGGCCTCCCCGCCGAGGTGCTCTCTCGCGCGCGAGAGATCTTGCGCAACCTGGAGGCGATGGAGGTGGACGAGGGGGGGCACGCCGCCCTGGCCCACGCCCGGCAGAAGCGGCGCGAGACGGCGGCCCAGCTCGGACTGTTCGGGGCCGGGGATCGACTGGCCGGGGAGATCCTCCGCGCCCTCGCCGCGGTCGACCCGGACGCCCTCCGGCCGATCGACGCCCTCAATCTCATCGCGGGGTGGAAACAGAAGCTCGGCCGTTAGCGGGCGAAACGGCCTGTCCCGCGGCTCCCCGGTCCAGGCAAAGGAAGACGAAAGCGGCGGGCCGCCCGAGGCAGCCCGCCGACCGGTGAAGGATCTCAGAGCCCGTTTTTAGGTCGACTTCGGGCCGCTGTGGCACGTCTTGCAGACCACGGACGCGCCCTTGTCCTTGTTGGCCTTGTGGCAGTCCTGGCACATCTTGTGGCCGACGTCCTTAGTGAGGGCGATCTTCTGCCCGCCCTTCGGGTCGCCGTGG
The DNA here is from genome assembly GCA_035686075.1 of Anaeromyxobacter sp. GTDB lineage: Bacteria > Myxococcota > Myxococcia > Myxococcales > Anaeromyxobacteraceae > Anaeromyxobacter. Next base: position 80,378 of record DASRZU010000031.1, on the reverse strand, counting down.
CACTGCTCGCACTTCACTTCCTTGTGCTTCGCGTGGTGAAAGGTGATCTCGCCGTTCTTGTTGGGGATCTTCACCTCGTCGGGCGGGTTCTCCGCAACGGCGACCGTGGCGAACGCGAGAGCGAGAAAGATGGCTGGGATTCTGTTCACGTTTGGAACTCCTGGTCAGGGCGAGTGCGCCCCCCTCCGGTTTTGGGACGCGCGAGGATACCCGAGATTCAGCCAAAGTCCTCGGGGAAGGTACCGATGTGCGAGCGCGGCGAGAGCGCATAGGTTCGAGGAAGTGATTGGCCCCAAAGGGTCATGCAGCCCGCGCTGACCGAAAAATGGACGTGGATATCGATGGCTGGGACATTCGGCGCCATGGGCCGACAAGCCCTGATAGCCGCCCTGGCGATCGCACTCGTCCCTCCCTACCCGGTGTGGGCGGGGAACGCACACAGGGTCGACGGTACATCGACCCACACGAGGCGAAGCGCCCATCCTTCCCAAAGGCGCGAGACGCCGCACGCCTCGCGACTCGTCGAGGCGAAGGCCCAATTGGCCGCGCTGCTCCGGGACCGGAACCGGCGCCGGTTCCACCACAACTGGGAGAAGGCCATCCGCGGGCTGGTGCGCGCCGGCAAGGGGACCGAGCGGCCGGCGGCCCTCTACGAGGCGGCCAAGGCCCAGTACGCGCTGTACCGCTGGTCCGCGAACGAGGCCGATCGCGAGGAGGCCTTGCGGCTCGCCGGCGAGGCCGGCCGGCTCGGCGCTTCCGAGGCGCGCTCGCTCGCCCTGGCGATCCATCGCGAGGCCGGAGACGACCGTCCGGCGGGCCAAAGCCGACTGCGGGGGACCCCGAAGGCTCCCCCGCAAGTCGCCGACGACGACGAGTCCACCGACCCCGCGCTCGAGGGGGTGGCGGGCGCGCTCGCCGGGGGAGACGCGGCCGCGCCCCCGGACGCGAGCGGCGGGGTGGCGCGGGTGGAGGAGGTGAGGGCGTGGTCCGGCCCGGACTACACGCGGGTGGCCGTGTACCTCTCTCGCTGGGTGGGGTGGCAGAAGCTCGAGCTCCCCGCGGACGGCCAGCACCCGCGCCGGCTGGCGATCGACTTCAGGCCCGCGCAGCTCGTGGGAAGGACCCTGGAGCGTCCCGTGGGAGGGCTCCGGCTGTCGCGGGTGCGAGCGGCCCAGAACGGCGAGGAGACCGTCCGGGTGGTGCTCGACCTCGAGGGCGACGACGAGGTGCAGGTGTTCCGGCTCGAGGATCCCCCGCGGCTCGTCCTCGATCTCGCTTCCTCCGCCCCCGAGCCCCCGGCGGCGATCGCCGCCGCCGGTCCCGCGCCGGCGGAGTCGGCCCAGGGGCCCGGGTCGAAGAAGGCAACGGCCGCGCCCGCCGAGGGAGAAAGGGCCGAGCCCAAGGGGGCGGCGAGCCCGGAGGGCCCGGACGCGGCGGTGGAGCTCCCGGCCCGGGTGCGGGCCGCGCTCGAATCCCCGACCGAGGGATCGGAGCCGCCCGCCGCCGCGGCGCCGGAGCCGAAGGCGCAGGAGCGGGCCGTGCCGGAGGGCGGGGAGGGCGAACGACCCATCCGCCGGATCGTGGTCGACGCGGGACACGGAGGGCACGATCCGGGAGCGATCGGGCCCACCCACGTCCGGGAGAAGGACGTGACCCTGGCCATCGCCCGCAAGCTGGCGCACCGGCTCCGGGAGTCGGGCTTCGAGGTGGTGCTCACCCGCAACGACGACCGCTTCCTCGCCCTGGAGGAGCGGACCGCCCTCGCCAACGTGGCCCGGGGCGATCTCTTCGTCTCCATCCACGCCAACGCCCACCCGCGTCGGGTCCGCGAAGGCGTCGAGACCTACTTCCTGAACGTGACCGACGATCGCTACGCGGCCCGCCTCGCCGCCCGGGAGAACGGCGTCGACCTGTCCGTGGCCGGGGACCTGGCCCGGATCCTGACCGACCTCGACGCCAAGGCGAGCGCCGACGAGTCGATGCGGCTCGCGAGGCTCGTGCAGCACGAGGTCTGCAGCGGGGTGAGGGCCCGGGTGGGCGAGGTCCGGGACCTGGGGGTGAAGAGCGCGCTCTTCTATGTGCTCCTCGGCGCCCGCATGCCGGCGGTGCTGGTGGAGACCGGGTTCATCTCCAACCGGGCCGAGGAGCGGCGGCTCGCCTCGCCGCGCTACCAGGACGAGGTCGCCTTCGGGGTCGCCCGGGCGGTCCGCATCTTCGCCGGGGAGGAGGCGCAGGTGGCCACCCGCTGAGGGGGGATCACTTGCTCAGGCCGAGCTCCTTCAGGATGGCGGGCGACTCCTCCCCGTCGGCCAGGACGCTGTGGCAGTTGTCGCAGTCCTGGGTGATGGTGGTTCCGTCCTTGGTGGCGTGCTTTTCGTCGTGGCAGCGCCAGCAGCCGGTGGTGTCCTCGTGCCCGAGGAGGCTCGGGTAGGTCCCCCAGGTGATGCTCATCTGGGGCCAGACGTTGTGCCTCCAGGCGACGAAGAGCTCGTGGGCGGCGGACAGGATCGCGTCCTTCTTCGCGCTGAAGACGGCTGGGTACTCCTTCTCGTAGAAGGTGGAGAGGGCGTCCCTGATCCCGCTCTCCGCGGCGGTCTGGCTCGGGTACTCCGCGGTGAGCGCCTTCAGAGCCTCGCGCTTCACGAAGGGCAGGCTCCGGTCGATCCGGCCCTCAGAGAGCGCCGCGTTCACCTCGAACGCCGCGCTCCGGTACTGGTGGGTGGGGCGGTTGTGGCAGTCCACGCAGTCCATGGTCCGCCACACGAGCTTTTGGGGATCGGGCGGGGGGGACTTGTCGTCGGGCTCCTTCTCGAACCGGTCCACGGTCCCGTCGGGCCGCGTTACCTCCACGGTCTCCACCTCCTCGCGCTTCGGGTCGGCGAGGTAGCGGATGGAGATGCCCGGGGCGACGTGCCAGTGGATGCCGTGCCCGGCGTCCCCGCCGCCCACGTGGAGCAAGAGCACGGTCTTCTTGGGGGTGGTCTTCTCGTCGTCGGCGTAGTGGTTGATCACCTTGAGCAGATCGCCCACGAACTTGGTGGGCCAGTGGCACTGCTCGCAGGTGTCGCGCGAGGGGCGCAGGTTCTTGATCGGAGTGGGGATGGGGCGCGGGTAGAGGTCGAAGGTGACCGAGACCACCTGCCAGGCCCCGGAGAGCTTGGACTTCACGAACCAGCTGGCGCCCGGGCCGATGTGGCACTGCACGCAGGCCACCCGCGAGTGCGGCGAGCGGGAGTAGGCGGTGAACTCCGGGTCCATGACCTTGTGGCAGGACCCGCAGAACGCCGCCTTGTCCATCACCCCGACCCCCTTCCAGCTCGCTCCGGCGAGGATGAGGACGTTCGCCGAGGTGAGGGCGGCGAAGAGGAGGACCCGGCGCCGGGTGGGGCGCTCGTTGAGGTCGAGGACGGGCAGGGGTTGCGGCCCGGCCCGGCGCAGGCGCCGCCGCTCGAGAAACATCCCGAGGGGGATGAGCACGAGGCCGACGACGAAGAGCGCCGGGAGGACGAGGTAGACGAGGATGCCGACGTAGGGCGCCTCCTCGAGACCCGCCATGCTGAGGGCGAAGAAGCTGAGGACGAGGAAGCCGCTCGCCGTCGTCAGGACGGCGCCCGCCAGGCCGAGGGGGGTCCGGATGATGCCCTTGAAGAACTCCCGCATCGCTAGTCTCCGTGGAGTATCCGGGTGGAACGACGGGGTTGACCGCCGAGCAAGAGGCGCGCGATTAGACCCCGGAGGTTTTCAGGCTTCCTGACCCCAAGGGGTCATTCGGCCCTCGGGCCCGCGGCACCGCGAACGGGTTGCTCCGGAGGTGCCGACTATACTCCCACGACCCGATGCCGCCTCCCGACGCCCTGACGAGCCTCCCGGCGTATCCCGCCTTCGAGTTCGAGACGCGAGTCCAGGAGTTGCCGCCCCTCGTCGGCGACGCCAGGGCCGATTTCTCGGCGGGCCGGAGCTTCGTCGAGGAGGTTCACCGGTCGGGGGGCAGCGGCCACACCGTGGTCCGGCTCCAGAGCGCGGCCACCGACCGGGTGGTGAACCTCCTCTGGGAGCGGGCCCTGCGGGAGGCGGCCCGGGCGCACCCGCCAAGCCCCGTCTCGCTCATCGCCATCGGCGGCTATGGCCGACGGGACCTCGCTCCCTACAGCGACCTCGACCTGCTCGTGCTCCACGCCGACGGCAAGCCCGATGCGTTCGTGAAGACGGCCGCCGAGAGGCTCGTGTACGCGCTCTGGGACTTGCGGCTCGAGGTGGGGTACGCGGTCCGCGACCTCAAGGCCTGCGACCAGCTCGCCTCCGAGGACCACACCGCCCGGACCGCGCTGCTCGACCTGCGCCACCTCGCCGGCGACCGCGAGCTCTTTCGCGCCCTGGAGCGGGAGGAGCTGCACGGGCTGTCGGCCGCCAAGGTGGAGAAGTTCCTCTCCGACAAGCTCGAGGAGATGCGCAGCCGAAGGGAGCGGTTCGGCGACTCGCTCTACCTCCTCGAGCCGAACATCAAGGAATCGGAAGGGGGGCTCCGCGACCTGCAGTCGGCGCTGTGGCTGGCCCGGGTGCGGTTCAAAGTGGCCGGCATCACCGAGCTCCTCTCCCGGGCCCTCCTCCCCGAGCGGGAGATCCGCGAGATGCGCCGGGCCCGGGACTTTCTCTGGCGGGTCCGCAACGAGATGCACTACCTCGCCGGCCGCAAGTGGGACCAGCTCACCTTCGATGTGCAGCCGCAGGTCGCGGCCGCGATGGGCTATTCGGACGGCGACGGGCACCTCGCCGTCGAGGAGTTCATGCGCCACTACTACCTCGCGGCGAAGACGGTGATCGTCGCCTGCGACGCCATCATCGACCGCTGCCTGGAGCCCCAGAACGCCACCGGCTGGCGCATGGTCCCGCCGCCGGCGGCGGTGATCGGGGCGGAGCGGCCGGTGCCCATCCTGCGCGGCCAGCCCACCCGGGCGGCCGACCGCTTCCTCCCCGGGGGAGAGCTGAAGGTCTTCCGCGGCCGGCTCACCGTGGTCGACCGGGAGGTGCTCCGGAGCTCGCCGGCGGCGCTGGTCCGGCTCTTCGCCGCGGCGGACCGGGAGGGCCTCGACCTCTACCCCTATGCCCGGGACCTCGCCGCCCAGGTCGCGACCGAGCTTTCCCCGGAGGCGGCCAACGACCCCGAGCTGAACCAGGAGCTGCTCGCCTGCTTCGTGCGCCCCGGGACGAGGGGACGCTTCCTCGCCCTCATGCACGAGATCGGCGTTCTCCCGCACGTCCTTCCCGAGTTCGCGGGCGTCACCGCGCGAAGGCAGATCGACCTCTACCACGTGTACACGGTCGACGTGCACACCCTCTTCGCGGTCCGCCGGCTCTTCGCCCTCCGCTGCGGGGACGTGCCCGAGCCGGGGCTGGGCGAGCTGATGCGGGCGCAGAGGCGCCCCCTGGCGCTCTACCTCGGGGCGCTCTACCACGACATCGGCAAGGGGAGCGGGCGGGACCACTCGGTGCGGGGGGCGGAGATCGCGGTCGAGGCCTGCACGCGCATGGGGGTGGACCCGGCCGACGCCGCCGACATCGAGTGGCTCGTCCTGAAGCACCTGCGCATGTCCGCCATCGCCCAGCGGCGCGACCTCTCCGACCCCGAGCTCATCCACGGCTTCGCCGAGGAGGTGGGGACCCTCGACCGCCTGGAGAAGCTGTACCTGCTCACCTACGCCGACATCGCCACGGTCGGCCCCCGCACCTGGACCGAGTGGAAGGGCAGGCTGCTCCGCGACCTCTTCGAGAAGACCAAGGAGGCCCTGGCCCGCGGCGAGCGCAGGCCCGCGCCGGGAACGGCGGAGAAGGCCGGCCGCCTGCGCGTGGCCGCGGCCCTCTCCCTGGGCCCGCTCCCCGCCACGCCCGAGGCGCGGGCCGCCTTTCTCGCCGCCATGCCGGCCCGGTACTTCGTGACGGTCTCCCCATCCGATGCCCCCCGCCACCTGCGCCTGTTGGAGAAGGGGCGGGACCGCCCCCTCGCCGCCTGGCTCCGCCACCACCGGGGGCTGGGATTCTCCGAGGTGACGATCACGGCCCGCGATCGCCCCGGGCTGCTCGCCACGGTCGCGGGCGTCTTGGCCTCCCACCGCATCGACATCCACCACGCCGAGGTCTTCTCCACTCCCGACGATCCGGAGCTGGGACCCCTGGCCGGCCGGGCCCTCGACCTCTTCCAGCTCCGCGGCCCGGAGGAGGCCCCCTTGCCCTCGGGGCGCTGGCGCGCCGCCCGGTCGGACCTGGCCCGGGTGCTCTTGGGCGAGGAGTCGCTCGACGCGCTCATGAACCGGCGGCTCAGGACCTCGAGCCTCCCCGGGAAGCCCCTTCCCGGCGTTCCCACTCGCGTCGTGATCGACAACGACAGCGCCCGGGGACACAGCGTGGTGGACGTGTTCACCGCCGACCGGGTGGGCCTCCTCCACACCCTCTCCCGGACGTTCTTCCAGCTCGGACTCTCCGTCGATCTGGCGCGGATCGCCACCGAGGGCCACCGCGCGGCCGATGCCTTCTACGTCCGCACCGCCGACGGCCACAGGCTCGAGGGCGAGCAGGCGGGGCAGGTCGCCCGAGCGCTCGAGGAAGCATTGTCGCGCCCCGAATAACCCCGCCCCCCGTCGAGCGGCCCCCTTTTTGGCAAAACGAGTGCTGAGAGCCCCTCCGGGCGTTGCCCGGACCCGATCCGGCACGCCTCTATGGAACGGAAATGTTCCGCGATGGCGCGCCGTTGTTACTTGTAGCGAACCGTGGCCTCCTTGTTCGGCGGGGCGCCTTTGCGGGGGAAGGGAGTTCGAGCGCTCGCATGAAGCGCTTCATTCGAATCGGCGTTGTGACGGCCTGGCCGGATGACGACTGGCACAGCCGGCGGCTAGTCGACGCCTGTGCGCGGCGCTGCCGCACGACGGTCATCGACCCGGCCCACCTCTCGGCGGGCGTCGGCGCCCTCGGCCTCTCCCCCTCGGCGGGTGGGGTTCCGCTCAGGGTGGACGCCCTGATCCTGGCGAGGGGCCTCGGACGGAGCGGCGACCCCGATGTGCAGTTCGAACTCTACCGGGCCATCGAGGAGTCGGGCACGCTCGTGGTGAACCGGCTGGGGCCCCTCCTCGCTGCCCAGGACAAGTTCCGGACCTCCTGGCTCCTCCGGCGGGCGGAGGTTCCCACGCCCCGGGCGGCCGTGGCCCAGACCCCGGACGACGCCGAGGCGGCGCTCGTGGCCATGGGGCATGCGGTCGCAAAGCCCGTGGCCGGATCCCTGGGCGAAGGGGTGGAGAGACTGCGGGCCGACTCGGCGGGACGAGCCACGGTCCGGGAGAAGGTGGAGAGCGAGCGCGGCCTGTACCTGCAGGAGTACGTGCCCCATCCCGGCCGGGATCTGCGGGTGTTCGTGGTCGGCGGCGTGGCTCGCGCGGCCATCGCCCGGAGTGCTCCTCCCGGGGAGTGGCGGACCAACGTGGGCGTGGGGGGGCGCCCGGAGCGCTTCGAATGCAAGGGAGCGGTGGGCGCGATCGCCGAGGCGGCCTCCGACGTCTTGGGGCTCGACTATGCCGGGGTCGACCTGGTCCTCGGACCGGAGGGGCCGGTGGTCATCGAGGTGAACGGGAACCCGAGCTGGCAGGGGATCCAGGAGGTGACCGGTCTCGACATGGCAGAGGTGATCGTCGACCACGTGCTCGGTCGGGCCCTGGGCCGACTGAGGGCCAGCCACCAGATTCATGATGAAGGGACGGGAGCGACATATGGCTGAAGAGAGAAAGGGCGGCAACAAGGGGGCGATGACGGTCTCGGAGGCCGGTCGCAAGGGGGGTGTTCGCGTGAGAGAGACCCGCGGGCGCAAGTTCTACGAGGAGATCGGCAAGAAGGGCGGCGAGACGGTCAAGGCGGAGCGCGGGCGCAAGTTCTACGAGGAGATCGGCAAGAAGGGCGGGGACACCGTGAAGGCGGAACGGGGGCCCCGCTTCTACGAGGAGATCGGGAAGAAGGGCGGGGAGACGATCAAGGCCGAGCGGGGCACTCCCTTCTACGAGGAGATCGGGCGCAAGGGGGGCCACAAGGTGCGCGAACTCATCGAGAAGGGAAAGGCGGAGGAGGAGTCGAAGACCGGGCAGGGCGGGGGTGAGCGGTAGGGGCGGGACCTTCGAGCCTCGAGCGCGCCCTCCGCGAGCCGAGCCCTTTGGGGGAAAGCGGCTCGCGCCCGGGGGAAGAACGGGGGGAGGGGCCCCCTGCCGGCCGCGTGGCCCTTCGCGGTGCTCGGGGGAGCCGCGACGCTGTCCGCTTTGTGGCCGGCTGGAAAGCTGCTAGATCGGCCCCATGGCGGTGGCCCCGATCGTGGAGATCGATCCAGCCCATCCCCAGCCGCGGGTGGTGGAGCGGGCCATCTCGGTGCTCTCCTCGGGGGGGATCCTCGCCTACCCGACCGACACCTACTACGGGATCGGCTGCGACCTCTTCGACAAGCGGGCCATCGAGCGGATCTACCAGTTGAAGCAGATGCCCCGGACGCACGAGCTCTCCTTCGTCTGCCAGGACCTGGCCGAGATCTCGCGGTACGCGATCGTGGACAACTCGGCCTACCGGGTGCTCCGGCGCAAGGTCCCCGGCCCCTACACCTTCATCCTCCCCGCCACCCGGCTCGTCCCCGACCTCGTCCTGCGGCGGCAGAAGACGGTGGGGATCCGCATCCCCGACAGCGCCGTGGCCCTGGAACTGGTTCGCCGCCTGGGGCATCCGCTCATCTCGACCTCGGCTGCCACCCCCGGGGGCGCGGTCCTCATCGATGCGAAGGACATCAAGGAGCAGCTCGGGCACGGCCTCGAGCTCATCCTCGACGGCGGCTACAAGGCGGCCGAGCCCTCCTCGGTGATCGACCTCTCCGGTCCCGAGCCGGTCGTCGTCCGGGTGGGGAAGGGCGACGTGTCGGATCTCATGGCCTAGCGCGAACTGGACCGCGCCGGGCGGCGGGATATCGTCTCGCGCATGCCGCTCGATCCGGTCCTCGATCTCTACCTCTCCCACTTGAGGATCGAGAAGGGGCTTTCCCCGAACAGCGTCGAGGCCTACGGGAGCGACGTGCGGGCCTATCTCGGCGCGCTCGACCGGATGGGGATCACCTCCTGGGAAGAGGTGGGACGCGCCGAGGTCCGCGCTCACCTCGCGGGTCTCGTGCGGGCGGGTCTCTCGCCCCGTTCGCAAGCCCGCGCCCTCTCGGCCATCCGGGGCCTCCACCGGCTCCTGGCCGCCGAGCGGGTGGCTCCGGCCGACCCGACCGAGGAGATCGACTCTCCGCGCACCGGGCGGCCGCTCCCGGGGCTCCTCTCGCGCGAGGAGATCGGCCGCCTCCTCGAGGGGCCGGACGGGCGGAGCGCCGCCGGGCTTCGGGACCGGGCCATGCTGGAGCTCCTCTACGCCACGGGGCTGCGGGTCTCGGAGCTCGTCTCGCTCGAGCTCAACGACCTGGACCTGGAGGCGCGGGTCCTCCGCGCCCGCGGCAAGGGCAACAAGGAGCGGCTCGTGCCGGTGGGGGTGCCCGCGGCCGAGGCGGTGAGAGCGTACCTCGGCGTGCGGGAGAGGCTCTTGCGGGGCAAGAGGTCCCGGGATCTCTTCGTGACGCCGCGGGGCCGCAGGCTCACGCGCCAGGGCTTCGCGAAACTCCTTCGGCGCTACGCCCGGGGGGCGGGGATCCGGCGCCCCGCCTCGCCGCACAAGCTGAGGCACTCCTTCGCCACCCACCTCCTCGAGGGCGGGGCCGACCTCCGGGCGGTCCAGGCGATGCTCGGCCACGCCGACGTCAGCACCACCCAGATCTACACGCACCTCGAGCGAAGCCACCTGAAGCGTCTGCACGAGCGCTGCCATCCCCGGGGCGCGAGGGGGGGAGGGACGCCGCCGCGGCCGGGCGGCGCGGCGGCGCGTTGACCCGGGGCGCCCGGTGGGCTAAAGAACCGGTTTTCCTCGAGGGGACGAAGGTGCCGGGGTTCGATCTCAAGCGCGGGCTCATGTTGCTCATCCCGCTCGTTCTATCCTTGTCGGTGCACGAGTTCGCCCACGCCTGGAGCGCGTTTCGCCTGGGCGACGACACCGCCGCGCGGGCCGGGCGGATGACCCTGAATCCGCTCGCCCACATCGACCCGATCGGGACCCTCCTGCTTCCGCTCCTCCTCGTCCCCTTCGGCTGGGCGCGGCCGGTCCCGGTGAACCCGGCGCGGTTTCGGCCCGGCGTTCGGATGGGCACCGGCATGGCCATCACCGCGGCGGCGGGCCCGGTCTCGAACCTTTTCCTCGCGGTGCTCATCACGGTCGCCTGGGCCCTCGTGTACCGGTACGACCCCTCCCTCTTGCTCCCCGGCCGCGGCGTGGCCGAGCTCCTCTGGGTGATGATCCAGCTGAACGTGAACCTGGCCCTGTTCAACCTCCTGCCGGTCCCGCCGCTCGACGGGAGCCGGATCGTCGACGGGTTCATGCCTGTGGGCCTCCGGCCGGCCTGGGAACGCCTGATGCGGCTCTCACCCCTGTTGCTCCTCGCCATCTTCTTTTTCGCGGGGCGGATCATGGCCGGGCCCTCGAGGCTCGTGCTCGGCCTCTTGGACCGGCTCGTCGCCGCCTTGAGCGCCTAGCCAAAGAGGTCCCATGTCCGGAGAGCGCCACGTCGTCGTCAGCGGCATGCGGCCCACCGGCCGCCTCCACATCGGACATTTGCACGGCGCCCTCGCCAACTGGGTGAAGCTCCAGGACGAGGCCGACTGCTTCTTCTTCAGCGCCGACTGGCACGCGCTCACCACGCAATACCACGACCCCGGGATCATCAAGGCCTCCGAGCGCGAGATGTTCGTGGACTTCATCGCCGCCGGGGTCGACCCGCAGAAGTGCACCCTGTTCGTGCAGAGCGAGGTGAAGGAGCACGCGGAGCTGTTCCTGCTCCTCGCCATGATCACCCCGGTGGGTTGGCTCGAACGCTCCCCCTCCTACAAGGAGATCCGCGAGAACATCACCGACCGCGACCTGGCCCTCTACGGGTTCCTCGGCTACCCGGTGCTGCAGACCGCGGACGTCATCCTGTACAAGGGCGAGCGGGTCCCGGTGGGGGTGGACCAGGTCCCGCACATCGAGCTGGCCCGCGAGATCGTGCGCCGCTTCAACTTCCACTACGGCGAGGTCTTCCCCGAGCCGCAGCCCCTGCTCACCTCGGCGCCAAAGATCCTCGGCACCGACGGGCGGAAGATGTCGAAGAGCTACGGCAACACCATCGACCTGGGGGAGGACGCCGAGGCCACCCGGAGGAAGATCATGGGAGCGGTGACCGACCCCGCCCGCCAGCGCCGCCAGGATCCCGGCAACCCCGAGGTGTGCGGGATCTTCTACCTCCACCGGGTGACGAGCCTGCCGGACACGGTCCGGTGGGTGGACGAGAACTGCCGGACGGCGGGGATCGGCTGCGTGGACTGCAAGAAGAAGCTCCTCGAGCGCCTCCTCCCCGAGCAGGAGAGGATCCGGGAGAGGCGCGAGGCGCTGCTCCGCCGGCCCGAGGAGGTGGACGAGATCGTCGAGCTCGGGACGCGGAAGGCCCGGACCGTCGCAGAGAAGACCATGGAGGAGGTTCGCAGGGCCATGAAGCTCACCTTGGGCTAGACCCGCGGGGATCGATCGCCGGATGGCGAGGAACAGGGACACCCACCCCGGCTCCTTTGCGCCGAACGAGGGGGAGCCGGGCGAGGGAGGGGCCGCGGGGCGCGCGCTTTCGGAGTCCTTCCGCGTCCGGTTGCCCCCCTTCCGCCCCGGGGAGCCACCCTTCGAGGGGCCGCTCGACCTCATCCTCCACCTCGTGAAGGAGCACGAGGTCGACCTGTTCGACATCCCGGTGGCGGCCATCACCGAGAGCTACCTCGGGGCGCTCGAGTCCCTCCGGGAGCTCGACATCGACGTGGCCGGCGAGTTCCTCCAGATGGCGGCGCAGCTCCTCCTCATGAAGAGCAAGATGCTCCTGCCGCGCACCGAGGTGGCCGAGGACGCGGCGGCCGAGGACCCGGGGATGGATCCCCGGGCCGAGCTCGTGCGCCGGCTCCTCGAGTACCAGAAGTACCGGGCCGCGGCTCTCGAGCTGGGTAGCCGGGACATCCTGGACCGGACGGTCTTCACCCGGCGTGCACGGGTGGAGCGCCCCTCGGCGGAGGGGCCGGAAGGGCTCGCCGACGTCTCGGTGTTCAAGCTCGTCGAGGCGCTCGATCGGGCGCTCGAGAACGCCCGGCCCGAGGTGATCACCGAGGTGGTGACCGACCGCCTGAGCATCAGCGACGCCCTGAGCCGGGTGGCGGAGGTGCTCCGGCTCTCGCGCCGGGCCACCTTCGAGGAGCTGCTCTGCGGACCCCCGGACCGGCGCCATACTCGCCCCGCCGTCCTCGCCACCTTCCTCGCCATCCTGGAGATGGCCAGACTCAGGCTGATCCGGATCTTCCAGCCCGCCGCCGAGGGGAGCGGGCCCGGCGGGGAGATCATCGTCGAGGCGCGGGAGACCCTCGGGGAGGACGTGCCCAGGGGGCAGGAGGACTACCGGTGAGCCACGATCGCGAGGATCCCGCCCGGGGCGAGGGTCGAGGGGGCGCCGTCGAGCGGGGGGCCGCCGCCGCAGGCGTCTCGTCGGAGGAACTCGCCGCGCTTGCGCGGGCCGAGGAGGCGAAGGGCGTCGACGCCGGCCTCGAAGGGGTGGAGTCCGCCCCCATCGACGTATCGGAGGAGAGGGAGGAGCCGTTCGAGAAGCTCGCCGCCGAGGCGCGGCGCCTCGGCGACGGGCGGGTCCGCACCGTGCTCGAGACCTTGCTCTTCCTCGCCGAGCGGCCCCTCTCGAGGGAGGATCTGCGCCAGGTGACCGGCCTCGAGCCGGAGCGGATCGCCCGGGCGCTCGACCAGCTCTCCGGGCAATACCGCGAGGGGCTCTCCGGGATCGTGCTCCACGAGGTGGCCGGGGGGTGGCAACTGCGGACCTCGCCGCTCAACGCCGGCTTCGCCCGGCGCTTTCTCCGGGTGAAGCCGCAGCGGCTCACCCGGGCCGCCCTCGAGACGCTCGCCATCGTCTCGTACCGTCAGCCGGTCACCCGGCCGGAGATCGAGGAGGTGCGCGGTGTGGACTGCGGGGCGGTGCTGAAGGCGCTTCTCGAGCGGAAGCTCGTCAAGATCCTCGGCAAGAAGGAGGAGCCGGGGCGGCCCATCCTCTACGGAACCACCCGCGAGTTTCTCGAGTTCTTCGCCTTAAAGGATCTCGCCTCCCTCCCCACCCTCCGCGAGTTCCACGAGTTGTCGGAGGAGCACCGGGAGATCGTCGAGAAGGAGGCGTCGGAGCCCCAGCCGACGGTCGCGGGGATCGTCGAAGAGCTCGCCGATCCGGCGACCGCGGCGGCCCTGGAGACCGCCCGAGCCCGGGGCGATGCCGCCCTCGAGGAGCTCGAGCGGGCCATGGCCGACGCCGACCTGAAGGGGCGGGCCGCCGAGGCGGCGCTCGGGCCGAGGGAGACCGGAAGCGGGCCCGGGGAAGGGGGCGACGTCGGGCCGGGGGGAGGGAAGGGGATCCCGTGACCGGCGAGCGGCTCCAGAAGTTCTTGGCGGCGGGGGGCGTCGCCTCGCGGCGCCGGTCCGAGGCCCTCATCAGCGCGGGACGGGTCAAGGTGAACGACCGGGTGGTGACCGAGCTCGGCACCCGGGTCGACCCGGGTCGCGACCTCGTCACCGTGGACGGCAGGCTCGTCTCCCCGCCCGAGCAGAAGAGCTACTACCTCCTCTACAAGCCCCCCGGCTGCGTCACGACCGCCTCGGACCCGGAGGGCCGGCCCACCGCCCGGCAGTACCTGGCCACGGTCCGGGCCCGGATCTTTCCGGTCGGGCGGCTCGACTACGACGCGGAGGGGGCGGTGCTCTTCACCGACGACGGGGAGCTCGCCCAGAGGCTCGCGCACCCGCGGTACGGACACCGACGCGTCTACCTGGTGAAGGTGAAGGGCGAGCCGGACGATCGGGCCCTCTCGCGGATGGTGGCGGGGGTCGAGCTCGAGGACGGCCCGGCCCGGGCCCTCGAGGCAAAGGTCCACGAGCGGGCCGAGCGGAACGTCTGGATCCGCCTGGTGGTGGGGGAAGGGCGCTTCCACCTCGTGAAGCGGCTGTGCGAGGTGGTGGGGCTCTCGGTGCAGCGGCTCTTCCGGCCCGAGTTCGCGGGGGTGACGGTGGAGGGCCTGCGCCCGGGCGAGTTCCGGCCGCTCTCGGCCAAGGAGGTCACCTCGATGCGGCAGCGATGCGGGCTCGCCCCCGGCCCGGCGGGCCCCGCGGCGCCCCCGAGCCGGCTGCCGCGGGCGGCCCGGCGCCACGGGCACGGGCCCCCGAAGGCCCCGGGGAGTGAGGAAGGGGGCCGGCTAGCCCGAGGGGCCCGGCCCGGGCGGTGACGAGGGCGGCGCGCGCGCTTGCGCCCACCGGCGCGACCGGCGAGCATGTGCGCGGTGCGACGGCTGTTTCTCGTGGTGATGGGGATGCTCCCCGCGCTCTTCGGCTGCGACCGCGGCGCGGGCCTGCGATCGCCGGATCCGGAGAAGCGGGTGGAGGCGTTACGGGCCGCGGCCCGGGGCGCCGACGGCACGGCCGCGCTCCTCGTCGGCCAGCGAGACCCGGACCCCCGCGTGCGCCGGGCGGCGGCCGAGGCCTTCGGCTCCCGGGAGGGCCCGGCGGTGGTCGATGCCCTGGCCGCGTCCCTGCGGGACCCGGACCCCGAGGTGGTGGTCATCGCCGCCAAGGCCTTGGCCGCCCACCCCTCGATGCCGCGCACCCGCGACGCGCTCGTCGGCGCCTACGGAAGCGCCTCGCCCGCGGGCCGGGCGGCCATCGCCGACGCGCTCCAGTCGGTCGGCACCTCGCTCCGCGAGGCGGTGGAACTCGAGGCCCGGGCGCTCTGGGAAAGAAACCTCGCCGCCCTCGGCTCGCAGGGACCGGCCCGCGCCGGAGCGGCGGAGGAGATCGGCGCGAGCGCCCGGGCGGAGGCGGTGACGCGGCTTCTTCCCCTCGTCGACCCGAACCGGAACCCGGATCACGAGCTATTGGCGGCGGCCGCTCGCGGTCTGGGGGAGGCGGGGGACTTCTCGGCCCGGAAGAGCCTCGAGGAGCTCCTCGAGGACGGCGACGCACGGCTGGCGGAGGCCGCGGCCGAGGCGCTGGGCCGGCTGGGCGACCCGGCCGCGGCGGACGCCCTGGCGGTGGCTGCATCGCAGGGGCCGGGGCGCATCGCCTTCGCCGCGGTCGACGCCTTGGCCCTTCTCCCCCAGGCACCCGAGGTCGGGGCGTCGCTCTGCGAGGTGACCCTGCGCTCGATCGACCCATCGGTGGCGGCGCGGGCGGCCCGCGCCACCCGGGAGCGCGAGGCGGAGTGCCCCATCCGGCCCCTCCTCGCTCGGCTGGGCAAGCCGGGCACGGTCGCGGCCCTCTCGGCGCTCGCGGTCCTTCGAACGCCCGACGCGGAGGTGGCCTCCCGCCTTCTCCCCCTCCTCGATCCGGCCAAGGAGCCCGACCCCGCCATCCGGATCGCCGCCCTGCGCGCGGCCGGGATCCTGCGTGCCCCGGCGGTCGCGAACGCCGTGCGAGAGCGGGCCCTCGCCCTGAAGTCCCGGGTGACGGCCGCGAGGGTGCGCTGGATCCGGGGGCGTCTCCCGGAGACGCCGCTTTCCGGCATCGACGCGACCGGCGAGCGGCGCCTCGACGCGGTCCTTGCGAGGGCGACCGGGCCGGCCCCCGGGGCGGACGGGTCGGAGCCCGAGCTCGCCCCGTTCTTGCGCCCGCCAGAGGCGGAGCCCAAGGAGCTGGGCGCGGCGCTCTCGGCGCTGGGGCGCCTCCGCCCCGCCGGCGCCGAGCGGATCCTCGAGGAGCTCGCGAACGATCCGTCGCCGGCGGTGCGGGCCGGAGCGATCGAGGGGCTCGGGGCCCTCGGTGGGTCAGGCGCTCTGGCAAAGGCCCGGGCCGCGCTCTCCGACGCCGACGAGGCGGTTTGGCGAGCGGCCGCGGGCGCCCTGGAGCGGCTCGGGCCGAAGGCGGCCACCGCGCTCCTCGCCGCCCTGAGCGAGAAAGACGTCGAAGCCGGTCGCTGCGAGACCTTGGCCCGCGCCCTGGGCGAGACGGGGCTCGCCGAGGCGGTTCCGGTCCTGGCGAGGCAGCTCGGCGGGGGTTGCGGCCCGGCGGCCGCCCAGGCGCTCGGGCATCTGGGATCGCCGGCGGGCGCTGCCCCCCTCGCCGAGGCGCTCACCTCTCCGACTGCGTCGGGACGGCTCGAGATGGTCGAGGCCCTCGCCCAGCTCGGAGGGACGACTGGAGCGGCGGCGCTGTCCCGGGAACTCACGAGCGATCGGCCGCAGGTCCGGGCCGCCGCCGCCCGGGGGCTCGCCTCCCTCAGGTACGAGCCCGCCTCGAACCTGCTCGAAGCGCTGCGGAGCGACTACTACGGTCGCGTGCGGCGCGCCGCAGTCGACGCGCTCGCGAAGCTGCCGGCCGGGGCCTCGCCAACGCGGCCCTGAACCCTCGGAGGGCACGGCGGCGCCCGGGACGGGCGGGCCGGTCGAGGCTCCCAAGGGACCTGACCCTTCGGTCCGGGCCGCCCGCGCCCGGCGGGGAGGCGATCGTCCTCCCCCCAAGCTCTAGGCCGCTGCGGGCGGCGGCGCGGGCGTCGTGGGGAGGGGAGGTGGTTGGCCAAACCGGGTCCTGAGGACCGCGCCGAACGCCAAGAACCAGGTCGCCACCCAGACCATGGCGCCGAGGATCGGAACCTCGGCCACGACCGAGAAGAGGAGGGTGCCGGCAGCCAGTTCCAGCACCATGGTTCGCCGCGAGGGGGGAAAGGGGAGCAGGCGGCCCAGGTAGTAGGTGAGGGCGGTGATCCCCAGCACCCCGCCCCCCACCACGAGCAGGACCTGGACCGGAATGAGCAAGAGCCCGACCACCGTCACGGCGAGGAGCACCGACAGGACGACCATCCCGACCGAGCCGATGACCCCGGCGAAGAGCGACCGCCAAGGGCCCGCCACCATGGCTCCCGAGACGGCCTCCATGCGCCTCGGGACCACCGCCAGGACGAGGAGCCCGAGCACGAACAGCACGGCGAACCGGACCAGGGTGGCGAGGACCATCGCGAGCGGGGACCCGACCCCGGGGAAGGCGTGGAGGGTGAGCTTCCCCGGCCACTCGGGCAAGGAGGGGAAGGAGAGGGAATGGGTCGAGCCCCCGATGTGGGCGGCCGGGTCCACGTGGACGCGGCCACCGATGCTGACCACGTCCCGGTCCACCGCGGCGCCCGGACCGATCTCCACGGTCCCGAGCACCGCCACCACCTCGCGGGCCAGGGCTCCGCCGGCCAGC
The DNA here is from genome assembly GCA_035686075.1 of Anaeromyxobacter sp. GTDB lineage: Bacteria > Myxococcota > Myxococcia > Myxococcales > Anaeromyxobacteraceae > Anaeromyxobacter. The sequence goes on along the minus strand of DASRZU010000031.1, from coordinate 62,999 downwards.
CGCGCATCGCCCAGGACCGCGACGGTGTCGCGGGCGCTCGCGCCGGCGTCCAGGGTCACATCGCCCAGCACGACCGAGGCGTCCCGGGCCGTCGCCCCCGCCTCGAGCCGCAGGTTTCCCTTCACCACGCTCACGTCCCGGACGCTCTCGCCGGCGCGCACCGCGAGGTCGGAGCCCGTCACGGTGCGGTCGCGGTCCTCTTCGCCCCGGCCGCCGGGGGTGCGATGGTGGGAGAGGGCCTCGTGCACCGCCCGCTGTGCCTCGCGGACCGCCTCCTCCGCCGTCCGCGCGGCCTTTCGGCTCAGCCCGGGCGGCAGGGCCCCGTCGAAAAGCCCGGCGCGTTGGACGAGGAGCAGCTGTCCCTGGCGCTCCGCGGTGAGGCCGCCCTCCACGAGGACCGCCCGGAGCGCGTCCTCCACCGGAACGTCCCTGAAGGTCGCGGTCACGGTCCCTGAGAGCGTGCCGGGCGGCAGCACGATGGAGAGCCCGGCGCTCGAGGCGATCTGCTTCAGGGCGTCCCCCACCGCCTCCTCGTCGAACTCGCCGGTGAAGCGGCGTCCGGTGGGAACGTCGAACCCGGAGAGGGGGGAGGGGGAGGAGGGCGTGGCCGGCGCCCCCTCGGCGACGACCACCGTGTCCGCGCTGCGGGTGGCGACGAGGCCCGACCCGATGAGGGTGGCCCGCAGAGCGTCCTCGGCGGGGACGTCGCGAAGCTTCAGGGAGAGGGTCCGGCTCCCCGCGAGGCCCGTGTTCAGCACCACGTTCCAGCCGGCCGCGTCGGCGATCCGCTCGAGGGCGTCATTCACCGAGAGGGTGGCAGCGAGCGAGACCCGCTTCCCCGAAGGCGCCGACCAGTCGCCCCTGAGGGGATCGGAGAAGGCCGGCGCGGATGGGGGAGGGGGCGCCGGAGGGGAGGGCGGCTTGGGGGCAGAAGCGAGGAGGGCGAGCGAAAGGAGGAGGTCGAGCATGGAAAGGGTCAGGACGATTCGGTCCGTGGCGAGGCCATGAGCCGAAAGAGAGCGAGGAGCAGGGGAAGGGCGAAGAGGGCGGAGAGGACGGCGACGGGGAGGCGAAGGGCGAAGAGGGCGGGGACGAGGTCGGCGCCGAGCCGAAGGGCGCCGGCGAGGGCCGCGAGCTCTTGGGCCATGCGGGCGGCGTGGGGCACCCAGGCACCGTTTCCGCCGAGAACGAGCGCCAGGAGGAGGGCGCCGGCCGCGCCGAGAGAGACGAGGGCGGCGCTGGAACGCTCGCGCGAGAGAGCCCGCTCGCGCTCGCCCACCGCCCGGAGCACGGCGGCGGTGAAGCCGGCGGGGAGGTCGGGGAGGGGCATCGCCTCGAGGCGGCGCGACAAGGCGCGGTAGGACTCGACGAGCTCGGCACACTCCGGGCACTCGGCCGCGTGGGTGGCACAGGAGGCTGCCTCCCCTTCGTCGAATAGCCCCTCCAAGAGCCGCTGGGCCTCCTCGTCGGAGAGGTGTGCGCGGGGGACGGTCACGGCCGTCCCTCCGCCGCCCCGCTGGCCTCGAGCTCTTCGCGGAGATGGGCCCGTGCCCGGAAGAGCCAGCTCATGACCGTGCCGATGGGAACGTTCATGGTCTCGGCGATCTCCTTGTAGGAGAGGTGCTGGACGTGGAAGAGCTCCACCACCTCCCGGTAGTTGGCCGGGAGGGCGGACACCGCACGGTCGAGGCTCCCCGCGAGCTCGCGCCGCTCCAAGACCTCGTCGGCTCGCAGCGCCTTCGGGTCGGCCACCTCCACCTTCTCCCCCCCGTTTTCTTCCGCCAGGAGCAGGACCTCCCGGGGGCGCAGGCTCAGGCGGCGGTGGAGGTCGAGGCAGTGGTTGCGGGCGATCCGCAGAACCCAGGGGAGGAACCGCTGCCCCGGGTCGAAGGTGGTGAGCGCTGCGTAGGCGCGGGCGAACGTTTCCTGGGCGGCGTCCCGGGCGTCCTCGGGGTTCCTCGTGAGCCTGAGGCAGAACCCGTAGACCGCCCGCTTGTGGAGGTCGACGAGTTGCCCGAAGGAGCCCTTGTCCCCCCGGGAGGCGGCCGCAGCGAGAGCCGCCTCGCCTTTGAGGGATGAACCCACCGCCCGCTCCTCCGCGGGAGCCGACAGTAGCGCGAATCCCGAAATCGCGGCGGCGGCGACCATGACAGGACATACGCGCCCGGTCGGCAGCTATTTCGCAGGGGAGGGGGATTCGCCCATTACCCCCATCTGGGTCTTAGCGGCGCGGCGGCCCGCCTTCTTCCTCGAGGGGCAGCCCTTTCCTAGGCCCGCCCGGAGCCCAATGGGCCCTCCGCTCTTCAATCAGGGGTCGGAGGGCAGGCCCGGACGCACTAGATTGGCGCGGTGCGACCCCCAAAATCACGGGTCGATCTCGACGGCAGCATCGGCGAAGGCGGTGGCCAGATCCTGCGCACCGCGCTCTCTCTCTCGGCGGTCACCTTGCGCCCGTTCGCGATCGAGCGGGTCCGTGCGAACCGGATCAAGCCCGGGCTCCGCCCGCAGCATCGCGAGGCGGCGCGGGCGGTGGCCCGGATCGTGGACGGGAGGCTCTCGGGCGACGAGGTGGGCTCGACCTCGGTCGAGTTCACGCCGCGCTCGGTCGCGCGGGCCGGGGACTGGGCCTTCGACATCGGCACCGCCGGGTCGACCCCGCTCCTTCTCCAGACGGTGTGCTGGCCTCTCGCCCTGGCGGGAGCGCCCTCCTCGCTCACCCTCCGGGGGGGCACCCACCAGGATCAGGCTCCCAGCTTTCACTATCTGGCTCTGGTCTGGGGGCCGGCGGTGGCCCGCCTCGGCTTCCGCGTGGCGGTCGAGCTCCAGGCCGCCGGCTTCTACCCGGAGGGCGGAGGCGAGTTCACGGCGCGGATCGAGCCGGCCACGCCCTTGCCGCCCCTCGACCTGCGCCACCGCGGCACGCTGCTCGAGGTAGAGGTGGTGTCGATGGTGGGGGGACTCGGGTACGAGGTGGCCGATCGGCAAGCCGCCCGGGCGTTGCGGCGGCTCCGGGAGAACGGGATCGCGGCCGAGGCCGAGCGCGTCCCCGTGCCTGCCAGGGTCTCGAGGGGCGGGCACGTCCTCATCGTCTCGACCTTCGAGCGGACCAGGGCCGGGCACGGGGCCCTGACGGCGCGGGAGCGGTCGCCCGAGGACGCCGCCGACCAGGCGGTCGAGGGATTCCGGGCCTATCTCTCCGGGGGAGCGGCGGTGGACCGGCACCTCGGGGACCAGCTCCTCGTCCCCGCCGCGCTGGCCGCGGCGGGGCATCCTCCGAGCCCAGCCGGCGTCGTTCCCCAGGTCCGCTACACCGTGAGCGAGGTGACCTTGCACCTCGTCACGAACGCGGAGGTGATCCGGAAGTTTCTCGACCTCGAGGTGTCGGTGGAGGGCCGGCTCGGCGAGGAGGGAGAGGTCCTCGTCCGGCCGCTCGCCGGATAGCGGACCGCGGTCCGTGGGCAACGGGCCGCCGCGGTGGTATCCCTCCGGCGTGGACCGCCCGGGTTCTCGCCGCCCCTTCCTCCTTTGGCTCGGGCTCGTGCTTCTCCTCGCGGCCGCCTGCGCCGGCCGCTCCGCGGGTCAGAGGACCGGCGCCTTCCCCCCTGGGGCGGCCCCGTCGCTCGGGGAGTCTCCCTCGGATGTGCTCTCCACCTTCGTGGAGGCGGTGGAGGGCGGCCTTTGGGGAGAGGCCGTGGCGCTCCTCTCGGCGCGGTGGCGAGCCCGGTACACCCCCGAGCGCCTCGAGGCGGACTACCTTGGGGCCGGGCCCCTCGCAAGGGAGACCGCGGCCCGGGCCCTCGAGGCGCTCCGGGCGGGCGCGCCGCTCAGGCTCGAGGAGGGGCGGGCCGAGCTGCCCGTTCCCGGGGGGCGGGCGCTTCTCGTCGCCGAGGCGGGAGGCTGGCGGGTCGACGCCCTCGAGTGAGGACCGCGGCGAGGGCGCGGGGCGCCCGCGTTGAGAACGTCCCCTGCCCCCGCTATAAAGGCGCCGCCATGGACGATCGCGCCGCCCTCGAAGCCCTCCGGAAGGTGATGGATCCCGAGCTCCACCGCGACATCGTGTCCCTGGGGATGGTGAAGGATCTGCGGGTCGAGGGGGAGTCGGTGCGGCTCAAGGTGGAGCTCACCACCCCGGCGTGCCCGCTCAAGGACACCATCGGACGCGACGTGGAGGCGGCGCTGCGCGGGGCGGGGTTCCTCAGGGTCGAGATCTCCTTCGGCGCCCAGGTTCGTTCCGCCCCGGGGGTCGAGCGGTCCGAGCTCACCCCCGGGGTCAAGAACCTCATCCTCGTGGGGGCGGGGAAGGGCGGGGTGGGCAAGAGCACCGTGGCGGTCAACTTGGCGGTGGCCCTGGGGCGAATGGGCGCCAAGGTGGGGATCCTCGACGCCGACGTGTACGGCCCGTCGATCCCCATCCTCACCGGCATCACCACGCGCCCGACCTCGAGCGACGGGCAACGGCTCGACCCGCTCACCGCCCACGGCGTGAAGGTCATGTCCATCGGCTTCCTCATCGAGCCCGACCAGGCCCTGGTCTGGCGCGGGCCCATGGTGACGGGCGCCCTCATCCAGCTCCTCCGCGACGTGCGCTGGGGCGAGCTCGACTACCTCGTCCTCGACCTGCCCCCCGGCACGGGCGACGTGCCCCTCACCCTCGCCCAGAACACCCGGGCCGCCGGAGTGGTCCTCGTGTCCACCCCGCAGGACGTGGCCCTCGCCGACGTGATCCGGGCGAAGCTCATGTTCGACAAGGTCTCCATCCCGGTGTTGGGGCTCGTGGAGAACATGTCCTCGTTCGTCTGCCCCCACTGCCAGGCCGAGACGGCCATCTTCGACAAGGGGGGGGCCCGGCGGGCGGCGGAGAAGATGGGGATCCGTTTCTTGGGGGCCATCCCCATCGACCTCGCCATCCGCGAGGGCGGCGACAACGGAGTGCCGGTGGTCTCCGGGCACGCCGAGAGCGCGCAGGCGCAGTCCTTCTTGTCCCTGGCGCGCAACGTGGCGGGGGCGGTGAGCACGCAGGTCTTGAAGGCGCCCCGGCTCCCGGTCATCGGCCCCCAGCCGCGCGCATGACGGGGGACGCCATGAACGAGAGGCCGGACGAGGCGGAGGCCCCTTCCCTGGTGGAGGAGCTTCCCGGAAGCGGCCGCGGGATCATCCCGGACGGGGTGAAGAAGGCAATCCTCGCCGGAGTGGGCGCACTCTTCATGACCGAGGAGGGCGCACGGCGCCTGGCCCGGGACTGGAAGCTGCCCAAGGAGGTCATCGGGTTCATCGGGCAGCAGGCCACCGCCGCCAAGGAGGAGGTGCTGCGGGTCCTCTCCGAGGAGATCCGCCACTTCCTCGAGTCCGAGGGGGTCCGCCGCGAGCTGGGCAAGGCCCTCGCCTCGATGTCGGTCGAGGTCCACGCCGAGATCCGGCTGCGGCGGGAGGAGGGGGCGGCGAAGTCGGAGGTGCGGGCCTCCGTCCGGCCGGGCCGGGCCCGACGCCGCCGGGGGCGAAGGTGAGGGCCGCCGCCCGGATCGTCGCACTCGCCGGCGGTGTGGCCCTGGCCCTCTTCCTGTTCCGGTCGAACCCGCGGGAGGTCGTGCTGGTCTACGACCTCGCCGGCGTCCCCGGGCCCAGCACCCTCGAGGTGGTCATCTCGAAGGGCCGCGAGGTGGTGCGTCGGGCGACCTTCCCGAAACCCGACCCGCTCGTCCGGCACCCGGTCCGCCTCACCGACGGAAGCTACCACCTCGACTACCGCCTGGAGTCGCCCTCCGGCACGCGGACAGGGGGGCGCGACATCGAGGTCCTGGAGGCGCAGACCATCGTCCTGCCGATAGGCCGCTGAAGCCCACCTTCTCCCCCTCCCCGGTGGGAGGGGACGCACCGGGATACGACCGCCGTGATCGACCTGACCTTCGTCCTTCCTGACCTGGCCGTGGGGGCGAGCTTCCCCATGGAGGCGGTTCCGCGTTTGTTGCGCGAGCACCGGATCGAGCGGGTGGTGGACCTCCGGGAGGAGGGGAGGGACGACGAGGCCCTGCTCCGGGGGCACGGCGTCCGGTTCCTCCACCTCCCCACCGAGGACTGCTGCGCCATCTCCCCCCAGCACATCCGGGAGGGCGTGGCGTTCACGGTCGAGGGCCTGGCGCGGGGGGAGCGGGTCTTCATCCACTGTCAGTATGGCATCGGGCGCAGCGCCCTTCTGGCGCTCTGCGTGCTGGTGGCCCGGGGCGAGCCCCCGGTCGAGGCCCTGGTCCGGCTCAAGAACGCCCGGCCCGAGATCTCCCCCAGCCCGGAGCAGCTCTGCGCCTTCGTCGAGTACTGCCGGGGCCTCAGGGCCGAGCGGGGCCTCAATTGGCCGGTCCCGTCGCTCGAGCGGCTCGGAGCCATCGCCTGGCGCCATCGGCTCCGCGATCGGGCCTTCCCGGACGGGGCCGCGGCCCGGGCCGCCTCCACGCGCCGCTCCTAACGGCCCGGCCCGGCGCCTCCGGCGCTCTGGGCCGGTTGCGGAGGTGCGGCCCGCAGGCTGAAGCGGAAGGTGGAGCCGCGGCCCACTCGGGAGCGCACCCTCACCTCCCCCCCGTGTGCCTCGACGATGCTCTTCACGATGGCGAGGCCGATCCCGAGCGATCCCTTGCCGCTCCCCGGACGGTCGTCGCGGATCTGGTAGAGGCGGTCGAAGATGTGGGCCAGGTGCTCGGGCGAGATCCCCGAGCCGCTGTCGGCCACCGACACCTCGATCCGGCCCGGCCCGGTCGAGGCGGCCGCGAGGCGGATGGCCCCGCCCTCCGGGCTGTAGCGCTCCGCGTTGACGAGCAGGTTGACGAGCACCTGCAGGATGCGATCGCGGTCGCCCCAGGCCGGGGGGATTCCCCGGGCCACGCGGGCCCTGAGCCGCACTCCGCGCTCGGCGAAGCGCGGCGCCAAGGAGAGCACCGCCTGGTGGAGCACCTCGCTCACGTCGAGGGGGGCGAAGGCGTAGGCCTCCTTGGTGAGCTCGTGGCGGGAGAGCTCGAGGAGCTCGTCGATGAACAGCCGCAGGCGCCGGCCGCTCTGGGCCAGCACCTGCAGGGCGGCGCGCTGGCGGGTCGAGAGCTCGCCGAGCCTCTCGCCCAGGAGGAGCTCGGCGTAGCCGAGGATGGTGACGAGCGGCGTCCTCAGCTCGTGGGAGATGTTGGCGAGAAAGTTGTCCTTCTGGCGGTCGGCCTCCTCCAGGGCCGCCACCGCCCGGGTGAGCTCCTGGGTCCTGCGGGCCACCTCGCTCTCCAGGCGCGCCCGCTCCTCGCGCAGTGCGCCGAAGAGGCGGGCCTTCTCCAGGGCGATCGAGGCCTGGAGGGCGAAGGCATCGATGGCCTCCGGATCGCCGTTGCGGACGCGGGAGGCGCCCACCACCAGGACCGCGACGGGCCGGCCCTCGCTCCGCAGAGGCGAGAGGATCACCCGGCGGATGCGGACGAGACGGTAGAGGCGGCGGACCTCTCGCTCCCCCGGAGCCCCGAAGAGCTCGTCGACCGCGCGCCGCGGCTGATCGGTGTGCACCGTTCGCCGCTCCGCGAGGCAGCGCCTGACGAGGGGGGCCTTGAGGGGGTCGATGCGGAGGGCGGCGATGGGCCGGCCCAGGGCCCGGTCCACGGCGCCCCGCAGCGGAAGGGGGAACGAGAGGTACCGCCAGGTGAAGAGGGGGGTCCCGTCCAGGGCCGGGGCCAAGACCCCGCAGTGGAACCCCAGCCGGCCCAGCTCCCGGGCCAGCACCCCGAACATCCCGCTCTCGTCGGTCTCCACCATGAGGTGGGCGCCCGCGAGGTGGAGCGCGGCGAGCGTGTCGCGCGCCTGCTTCGACTCCGCCAGGGCCCGCCGCTCGCGGGTCATATCCCGGGCGATGAGGTGCAGCACCGGCTGCCCCTCGAGCTGGATCTGGGAGGCGGAGAGCGAGATGGGAACAGGTTCGCCGTGCCGTCTCCTCAGGCGCGCTTCCTCCTCGTGGACGACCCGCGCCCCGCGCAGGCGCGAGAGCAGGTTCTCCGAGGTGAGGGTGGGGTGGTCGAGGAGCTCGGAGAGGCGCAGGCTGCGCAGCTCCACCCGGCTTCGCCCGGTGAGCTCGCACAGGCGCTCGTTGGCGTCGAGCACCTGGCCGCCCTGGGCGTCCACCACCAGGATGGCCTCGCCCGCGCCCTCCTGGAACACCCGGTACATGGCATCGCGCCCGACGATCTCCCGCCGAAAGCTCTCCGCCTCGAGGCGCGCTCCCACGAAGCGGCCGAGCGCGTCCAGGGAACGCAGGGCGCTGGCCCGCTGGCGGCCGGGCAGGAGGAGGCGCAGCACCTTGGCCTCCCCCGGCCGCTCGGTGAGCCGCAGGAAGATCGACTGCAGCCCGGTGGCGCCGGCCTGTCCCCCCGTCCGGACCAACTCGGCGAGGGCGGGCTCGCAGGGGGCGAGGACGCGGGGAGGGGAAGGAAGGTCGAGCAGCGCCCGGGCCGGAGCCCAACCCGGTTCCCGCTCCAAGAGCTCGACCACCGGCCCTCGCGCGGAGAGGGCCTGGAGGGCCGGACCGTCCACCGCGAGGGTCTCGGCAGCGATCGCCTCGCCGCGCCTGCGAAGCGAGAGCAGCTGGGCCAAGAGGGCCCCGGAGATGCGGGCCGCGTCGCGAGCGATCTCTCGAAACGTTCGCTGCATCCGGGGCTCGTGGGCTACGGGGTGCGGTTCACGCGCCTGGGGAGATCGTCCCACGCCCGAACGCCCATTGACAAGCGAGTCAGCTGCTCCTTACAAGCGGGCCCGCCAGGGCGGATCGCCTGTCCCTCCGGGGGCCCTAGATCCTCCGCGGCGCAACGGGGAGAGACACCCATGGCATTCGAGACGCTGGCGGTCGTGGGAGCGGGACAGATGGGCAGCGGGATCGCCCAGGTGGCGGCGCAGGCGGGCCAACGGGTGCTCCTCCTGGACGCATCCCCGGAGCTCGCCCGGCGCTCGCTGGACCGGCTCGGGTCCACCCTGGGAAGGCTGGTGGAGAAGGGGAAGATGAGCGCGGGGGAGAGGGAGGCAGTCCTTTCGCGCATCCGCTGCCCGACCGCGCTCGAGGAGTGCGCCGGGGCCGACCTGCTGGTGGAGGCGATCGTCGAGGACCTCGGGGCGAAGCGCGAGCTCTTCCGCCGGCTCGACGCCATCCTGCCCGGGGAATCGGTGCTGGCCTCGAACACGAGCTCCATCTCCATCACCGCCCTCGCGGCGGCCACGCGCCGTCCGGAGCGGGTGGTGGGGATGCACTTCTTCAATCCCGTCCCGGTCATGCAGCTCCTCGAGGTGACGCGCGGGCTCTTGACCTCTGACGCCACCTACCGCGCGGCGGTGGAGCTGGGGAAGCGGTTCGGCAAGGTGGTGGTCACCTCCAAGGACTCGCCCGGGTTCATCGTCAACCGGATCCTCATCCCCATGCTGAACGAGGCTTGCTTCGCGCTGCAGGAGGGTCTCGCCTCCGCCGAGGACATCGACACCGCGGTGCGGCTCGGGCTGAACCACCCGATGGGCCCGCTCACCCTGGCGGACTTCGTGGGACTCGACACCTGCCTCGCCATCGCCGAGGTGCTCCACCGGGAGCTCGGGGAAGACAAGTATCGGCCCGCGCCGCTGCTCAGGCAGTACGTAGCCGCGGGGCTTCTCGGGAAGAAGAGCGGCCGCGGGTTCTACCGGTACGACGGCTAGCGAGGCCAAAATGGCGCGCGAGAACGTGCGGTTGGAGGTCGAGGAGGGGATCGGGGTCGCCACCTTCAGCCGGCCGGCGGTGCTGAACGCCCTCGACGCCCGCACCCTCGAGGAGCTGGACGAGGTGGTGGGGGAGGTGGAGCGAGGCGAGGCCCGAGCCCTCGTTTTGACGGGCGCGGGCGACCGAGCCTTCGTGGCGGGCGCCGACGTCGGCGCCCTCGCGGGGATGTCCCCGGAGGAGGCTCGGCGCTTCGCGGAGAGGGGCCACGCCGTGCTCGATCGGCTCGAGCGGCTCTCCGTGCCCACGGTGGCGGCGGTGAACGGGTACGCCCTGGGGGGCGGCTGCGAGGTGGCGCTGGCCTGCGACCTCATCTACGCGAGCGAAAAGGCGCGGTTCGGTCAGCCGGAGGTGAACCTCGGGATCGTGCCCGGGTTCGGCGGCACCCAGCGCCTGCCGCGGAGGGTGGGCCCGATGCGGGCGCTCGAGATCCTCCTCACCGGAGACCCGGTCGACGCGGGGCGAGCGCTCGAGCTGGGGCTCGTGCTCGAGGTGCTCGCGCCGGAAAAGCTCCTCGGGCACGTACGCGCGCAGGTGAAGAAGATCCTCTCGCGCGGCCCGCTGGCGGTGGCGCAGGTGAAGCGCCTGGTGAGGGCCGGGGCGGGGCTGCCGCTCGGGCCCGCTAACGAGCTCGAGCGCCAGGGGTTCGCCGCCCTGTTCGCCACCGCGGATGCGGGCGAGGGGATCCGGGCCTTTCTCGAGAAGCGACCGCCCCGGTTCCGGGGCGCCTAGAAACGGAGCTCAGCGCCATGGACATCGAGCTCACCGACGAGCAGCGGCAGGCGCGAGAGCTGTGCCGCGAGTTCGCGGAGAGGGAACTGCGCCCCCATGCCCGCCGCTGGGACGCCGAGCACCTCTTTCCCGGCGAGGCGGTGCGAAGGCTCGGGGAGATGGGGCTCATGGGGGTCACGGTGGCGTCGGAGTGGGGGGGGAGCGGGATGGACGCCCTCTCCTACGCCCTCGCCACGGAGGAGATCTCCCGCGGCTGCGCGGGCACCGGCGTCATCATGAGCGTGAACAACTCCCTCTACTGCGACCCGGTGTCGAAGTTCGGCACCGACGCCCAGAAGCGCGTGTTCCTCGAGCCCTTCGCCCGCGGGGAGAAACTCGGAGCGTTCGCGCTCACCGAGCCCACGAGCGGGTCGGACGCGGCGGAGATGCGGACCAGCGCCTCGAGGAGCGGGGACAAATACCTCCTCGACGGCACGAAGAACTTCATCACCAATGGTCCGCAGGCGGACGCGGTTCTGGTGTTCGCGATGACCGCCCGGGAGAAGGGCCACCGGGGAGTGAGCGCCTTCCTGGTGCCGACCGCCAGTCCCGGCTTTTCCCGGGGCAAGCCGGACGAGAAGGTAGGGATCCGCGCCTCGGGCTCCTGCTCCGTCTTCTTCGAGCGCTGCTCGGTCCCGGAAAGGAACCGGCTGGGGGAAGAGGGCGATGGGTTCAAGATCGCCATGTCGGCCCTCGACAGCGGCCGGATCGGGATCGGCGCCCAGGCGCTGGGCATCGCCCGCGCCGCCCTGGAGGAGGCGGTGGCCTACGCCCGGGAGCGGCAGGCCTTCGGCCAGCCCATCGCCCGGTTCCAGGCCATCCAGTTCATGCTCGCCGACATGGCCACCGAGTTGGAGGCGGCCCGGCTCCTCGTGTGGCAGGCCGCCGTCCGCAAGGACCAGGGGCTCAGGCACACCGCCGAGAGCGCCATGGCCAAGCTCTTCGCCTCCGAGATGTGCGAGCGGGTGACCTCACACGCCCTGCAGATCCACGGCGGATACGGGTACGTGAAGGATTTCGACGTGGAGCGGCACTGGCGCGACAGCCGCATCACCCAGATCTACGAGGGAACGAGCGAGATCCAGCGGCTGGTGATCTCCTCGGCGGTGCTCAGGGAATAGCTCCGTCGGGACCCGCTACCCGGCCCGCGCTACGTCCTCGTCGGTGAGGATGAGGTGGCCGGTGCGATCCCGCTTTACGCGGAGGTAATTCACGTTATGTGGATTGGTGGGGGAGGGGAGGGGAATCCGGCGTCGGATCCGCACCCCGGCTTCCTCCAGGCCGGCCACCTTCTGGGGATTGTTGGTGATGAGGTCGACAGCCTCGACCCCGAGGAGGCGGAGCATCTCCGCCGCGAGGTCGTAGCGGCGCAGGTCGTCGGGAAAGCCCAGGGCCCGGTTGGCCTGGTAGGTGTCGTACCCCTTGGCCTGCAGGGCGTAGGCCCGGATCTTGTTCCCGAGCCCGATCCCGCGCCCTTCCTGGCGGAGGTAGAGGAGCGCGCCTTGACCCTGCGCGGCGATGTGGTCGAGCGCCCGGTCGAGCTGGGCCCGGCAGTCGCACTTCAGGGAGCCTAGCACCTCGCCCGTCAGACACTCCGAGTGAACGCGGACCGCGGGGACGCCCGCGGAAAGGTCTCCGAGGACGAGGGCGACATGCTCCGCCCCGGAGCGACGGTCCCGGAAGACGATCGACCGGAACGTGCCGCGGTGCGTCGGGAGCGGAGCCTCGGCGTAGAGCTCGATCTGCCCGGCGGCTCCGTCCTTCCCACCGACCGCGACCAGGGTGCGCATGCTTCCGAAGGTTGTCTCCACGGGCCCGATGGTTCCGGAGTCGTGCGGTCCATAATCGGCGGACCCCGTCCCGGTCAAGGCGACCTTGAAGAGGATTTGGGGCGCTCCGGCGCCGGCATCGGCATTGACTTCGTCGGATCGGGCAGTTAGGTGTGCGCGAGAATGCGTGCCGACCTCTCCTCCGGCGATCTCGCCCGGGCCACTGGCAACACGGTGCGAGCGATCCGCTTCTACGAGGAAGAGGGACTCTTGAAGCCCGCGGTGGTGAGCGAAGGGGGCCACCGGCGGTACACCGAGGACGACCTCGAGCGGCTTCGCCTCATCTGCGACCTCCGGGAGCTCGGCCTCTCGCTCTGCGAGATCCGGTCCATCCTCGAGATCCGGACCGGCTGCCACACCGCCTCCGAGTTCGCGCTCCGCTTCCAGCAGGTTCTGGCCGGACACCTCCAGCAGGCCCAGCGGCGGCTGGAGCGGCTCCGGCGCGTGAAGAGGGAGCTCCTCGAGGCCCTCGAGACCCTGGGGCACGGCCTCCCGGGCACGGGAGACGAGCAGTGCCCTTGCGCCGTCGCCGACGCCGCCCATGCCCCCCGCATCGTGCGGGTCCTCGCGCGCCAGACCGGCTGCTGCCGCCATGGGGCGGTGGAGGGTGGCGCCGACGAGGAAAAGGAGCCCCTGGGACCGGCCGCCAGGGGGCGCCCGCGCACCCCGAGCGCCTGATCGGTTCCGCCGCTCTCCCCGGGGGACCGGACCCGCGCCGAGTTACCATAATAGAGATTATCGGACCTTCGGAGGGTTAGCCGCGAAGCGGGGAGGCCCGTCAGCTCCGTTGCCCGAGCGGGAATGAGGATACGCATGCCGCTCAACCCCGAACGCAGCATCCAGCCAACGCGAATTCAGGCGCGACTCTCCGCCGCCCTTGCGGCCGCGGGGGTGCGGCAACCGCGCGTAGTCGAGGCGATCCCCGACGGTGCGACGAACGTCGTCGATGCGGTGGCGCGCGCGTGGTGAGCGAGAGCAAGGAGTGCGCCCCCAACCCATCGGACCAGGCCTTGCGCCCAGTGAAAGGCCATGCAAGGCGGGGGTCCCCCCTCGCAGTGTTGCTCGAAGCGCAAGTCGACCGCGCTGAGCGTCGAGCCTGAGTACGTCACATCGGCGGACCGCGAACCATCCGCTCAGGTGATTGCACCCACCTCCGTAGCCGGACCAGTACCGGCCTCTCAGGGCCGGGGCATCGAACGGGTACCGCTTCCCGTTCGTCTCCGAGAAGGTCCCGCCCTATCCCGGGCGGATCGAACTCTTTCCGCGGCCCAGCGCCCCGCCTTCCAAAGGAGCCCCACGAGTTCGTACCCTCGCGGTTCGGGCGCCAAAGGCGATTGGGATCAGCTACCCACCGACCGGGAAGATCCTGACCGCGCCCCGGGGGGCACGGCCAAGCAAGCGCCTCCATGTCTCGCTTCCGCCGCGCGGGGGGCCGCGCACCCTCCCCTTCCGATGCTCTCACGGTTGGTGAAATGGACGCCCGCTCCCTCGAAGGGCACGCTTGGACGAGCTCCGCCGCCCTCGCGCCGACCTTGCCCTGCCCCATCGCGCGCGCCCTGCCCGGAGCTGCTGCCTCGAGGGGGCGCTCCCTCTGCCGGGGCCCGTCCGCTTTCCGCGCCGCGGGCCGCTCAGGCGCGAACGTTCAGGTCGCTCGCTCGGTATTCGATTCCAAGCGGCTCGATGACCACCCGCCTCTCGCCGGGCTCGACCGCTCCGGCGATCCAGGCCTCGATCCCCTTGGCGCGCGCCGCCCCGATCACCGTCTCGCAGTCGGCCGCTCGAACATAGAGCGCGAACCCCGCGCCCATGTTGAACGTGCCATAGGCCTCCCGGTCGTCGATCCCCGCCTCTGCCTGCACGAACCGGAGCACGGGGGGGACGGGGGGGACGGTGCGGATCCGGTAGGTGAACGCTCCCGAATGCCGCATGAGCTTGCGCCAGCCATGCCCGGTCACGTTGGCGGCGTAGTGCGGGACCACCCCCGCCGCGTAGATCGCCTCGGTGACCGGGGGATAGAGCGTGGTGGGAACGAGCAGCGCCTCGCCGTAGGGCCGGCCGTCCGGCAGAGACGTGGCGAGCCCCCGGGGGAGCCGATCCGCGAGCTTGCGGGCCAGGGAGACGCCGTTGGCATGGAGTCCGCTCGAGGCGAGGAGCACGATGGCATCGCCCGGGGCGAGCCTTTCGCCGAGGGTGAGCCGCGACTTGGGCCGGACCACGCCAACGCAGGAGGCGGCAAGATCGATCGCCCCGGGGGTCACCACGCCAGAGAGCGCCGGCGTCTCCCCTCCCCCCCAGGAGACCCGGCACGAGTCGCAGGCCGCCCTCCAGCCGCGGACCAGGTCCCCGGCCCGCTCCAAGTCGGCGAACCAGTCGCTCCCCCCCGCCGCCCAGTAGGCGTGGACCGCGATCGGCGTCGCCCCCACGGTGACGACGTCGTTCACCGCCATGGCGACGGTGTCCTGGGCGAGATCGTCGTAGTGGGTGCGTCCCGTGATCGGGCGCATCGCATCGGCGAGGAGCGCTTTTGTGCCGAGGCACTCGGTGAGGGAAGCGAGGTAGAACTCGCCGGCGTCCACGACGTACGCCGACTCGCCGCGCGAGGCGGCCACCTCCGAGAACCCGTGGACCGCGAGGTGGACCCCGGTCTCCAGGGCGGCTCGCTGGGCGCTCAGCTTGAGCGGGTCGACCTGCCCGTAGTCGACGCCCGAGGCCTTGTAGTCGAGAGGCTCCTTCATGCGGCCCTAGTATAGGCCGCCTTGGGGCCGCCGCCGGCCGGAGGCGGGGCCTGTATCCACGCCCCTTCCGCCGTTCCGGCGCGCCCCGGCGCTCGATCGCCCCGAGGCCTCCCCGGCCTCGTTCCTCGCGGGGGGCCTTTGCTCGCGGGTCCCGCTCTAGGCGGCGTGGGCCTCTTCGGAGGTGAGCCCCAGGCGCTGGAGCAAGGGGGAGAGCCGGTCTTGCCAGGCCGCGAACGCTTCCTGCGCTCCCTCGATCACCGCCAGTTGATCCTCCGCGGGGACCTCGCGCAACTTTGCCAAAAGCTCCCTGAAGGCCCGCGAGGCTCCGTGCTCCGTCCCCGCGGCCGGGCCGCCGGGCTCGGAGCGACCGCGGATCCGGCGCGACAGGACGGCGCAGCCGAGCCCAAAGCTCTCGAGAACGTACAGGTAGCCGAGGGCGTGGGCCGCCATGCGCGGCGAAGG
This sequence comes from Anaeromyxobacter sp., assembly GCA_035686075.1. Classification (GTDB taxonomy): domain Bacteria; phylum Myxococcota; class Myxococcia; order Myxococcales; family Anaeromyxobacteraceae; genus Anaeromyxobacter. Next base: position 47,457 of record DASRZU010000031.1, on the reverse strand, counting down.
GAGGTAGAGAGGGTCGGCGCCTTCCTCCTCGGTCGAGGGCGGACGGGCTCCGTCGGGGAGGGGGCGGCGGGTCTCGGTCCCCGCCTGCACGAGCGCCCGGTCGAGGGCAGCGACGAAGCGGCGGTGCGCGGTCAAGAACTCGGCGTAGGCTGCCCAGTCGCAGGGCCTTCGTTCCAGGCTCAAGTACGCGTCGATCCTGGCACGGTCGGGCCGCGCCGCACGCCTCAAGGCGGCGAGCAGCAGGGTCGAGGGGGAGCCTTTGGTTCGTAGCGCGTGCATGGCAGACCTCACCCCGATATCATGAGGGCCATAACGCGTCGCGTCAACTCCGGATCGCCTCCCGGGAGGGCCGGCCCTCTACAGGTTCGCGTTCGCGTCCGAGAGGGGGAACCCGTTCTCACGGACGGCGCGCGAGAACCACTGTCCCGAGTCCTTCAGCGTCCGCTTCTGGTTCCGGTAGTCGACGTGGATGAGTCCGAAGCGCTTCGTGAAGCCGAAGGGCCACTCCCAGTTGTCCATGAAGGACCAGACGAAGTACCCGCGCACGTTTGCGCCGTCCGAGACGGCCTGGTGGATGGCGGCGGCGTGCCGGGCGAGGTAGCGGATGCGGAAGAGGTCGTGGATGGCGCCGTCCGGGCCGGGCTGGTCCGGGAAGCTCGTCCCGTTCTCGGTGACGTAGAGCGAAGCCGGGGAGTAGGTGCGCTGCACCCGGAGCAGCGTCTTGTAGAGCCCCTCGGGCGCCACCTCCCACTCGTCGAAGTCGGGTCGGGGCACGAAGGGCCAGTAGATCTGCCGGGCGGAGAGGAAGGCGCGCTCCGCGGTCTCGCGCGGCGTGGGATCGTGGGCGATGAGCCTACGGGTGTAGTAGTTCACGCCCAAGAAATCGACCGGGGCGGCCATGGCCTCCATGTCCCCGGCCTCCGGGCGCGGTGCGGCGGCGCCGTACCAGGCGAGGAGGTCCTTCGGGTATCCCCGTCCGAACATCGGGTCCAAGAACCAGCGGTTGAAGGCGCCGTCCCAGCGGGTGGCCGCGGCCTGGTCCTCGACCCGGTCCGAGGCGGACTCGATCCACTCGAGGTTCTGCACGATGCCCACCCTGGCCCCCGGGCACCCGGCGCGGATCACGGGCACCGCCCGGCCGTGGGAGAGGAGGACGTTGTGGGCGACCTTGAGCGCCGTCCGCAGGTCCTTGAGACCGGGGGCGTGGACCCCGTAGAGATGGCCGCAGAATGCGAACACCCAGGGCTCGTTGTGGGTCATCCAGTCCTTGACCCGGTCGCCCAGGCGGCGGACGACGACCTCGACGTACCGCAGGTAGGCCTCGACCGTGGCCCGGGAGGCGAAGCCTCCCTTCTCCTCGAGCCGCTGGGGGAGGTCCCAGTGGAAGAGGGTGGCGAACGGGCGAACGCCCTTCTTGAGCATGGCGTCGACGAGACGGTCGTAGAAGTCGAGGCCGGAGGGGTTCACCGCGCCGTCGCCGTCGGGGATGAGCCTCGGCCAGGAGATCGAGAACCGGTAGTTGCGCAGGCCCAGCGAGGCCATGAGGGCGAGATCGTCCTCGTACCGGTGGTAGTGGTCGCAGGTCACCGCCGGGGTGCTGTGGTCCTCGATGTGGCCCGGTTGGGAGGCGAACCGGTCCCAGATCGACTCCCCCTTCCCTCCCTCGGTCGCGGCGCCGTCGACCTGGACGGTGGCGGTGGCCGTGGCCCAGAGGAAGCCGTCAGGGAAGCGAAGCATGTCGCCGGGCATTCTCGTTCACCTCTCGGTGCGTGGGGTCAACCCTTGATGGCGCCGGCGGTCGCGCCTTCCATGATCCGCCGGCTGAAGAGGAAGTAGAGCAAGAGCGCCGGGAGGGCCACCAGCACCAGCACGGCGAACTGCACCGCGTAGTCCGAGGAGTACTGCCCCTGGAACCGGACCACGGAGAACGGGAGCGTGCGCTTGTCGTCGGTGGCGAGGTAGGTGTACGCCATGATGATCTCGTTCCAGCAGTAGAGGAACGTCATCACCCCCACCGTCATCGTGGCCGGGATGGAGAGGGGCGCCACCACGCTCCACAGGACGCGCGGCCAGGACGCGCCGTCGATGAGCGCCGCCTCCTCGATGGACGTGGGCAGAAGCTTGAACTGCCCCATGTAGACGAGGGTGTTGTACGACAGCGTGAACGCCACGTAGGGGATGATGAGCCCGAGGTGCGTGTCGATGAGGCCGAAGTAGCCGAACCAGATGTAGTTGGGGAGAAGGGTGGTGTGGATGGGGACCACCATCCCCATGGTCACGGCCCCCAGCGCCACCGCTTTCAGCCGGAACTTCATCCGGGTGATGGCGTAGCCCATGCAGAACGAGAGGAAGGTGGACGCCAGGGTCGCGGCCGAGACCACGATGAGGCTGTTCGTGGCGTAGCGCAAGATCTTGCCGTCGTGGAAGGCGCGCACGTAGTTCTGCCACTGGGGGTGGAGCGGCAGCTTGAACAGCTCGCTCCCGAACAAGTCGCCCGACTTCTGCAGCGAGTACGAGCCCACCCAGACGAGGGGGAAGAGCTGTGCGGCCGCGAACAGGACCAGCGCGGTGTAGAGGACGGTCTGGGCGGCGCGCCGGGAGAGCGGCCGGCGGCGGCGCACCACCCGCTCCCGGGCCGGCCTTTTAGGGCGCTGCCCCGGAGGCGTCCTCAGCTCGTCTTCGTACGGGCGCTGTGCACGGATCATGGGTCGCTCGCTCACCGCTCGTCGGGCGCGGTCCGCATGATGCGCTGGACGAGCAAGGTGAGCCCCACCGAGATCGCCACGAACAGGACCGAGAGGGCGTTGCCGTACCCGTACTCGCCGGAGACGAAGGCCTTCTGGTAGAGGTAGACGCTCACGAACTGGGTGAGCATGCCGGGTCCGCCGCCGGTGGAGAAGAAGATCATCTCCATCTGGCGCATCGACGAGATCACGTCGATGACGATCACGGCGGCGATCACCGGGTACAGGTAGGGGATGACGATGTGAACGTAGGTCTGGAACCAGCTGGCTCCGTCGACCCGGGCCGCCTCCTCCAGCTCGCGCGGGACGGTCATGAGCCCAGCGTAGTAGAAGAGCAGCGCCCAGCCGAAGCCCTGCCAGATGATGATCCAGATGACCGCCCAGATGGCGGTGTGCGGGTTCGAGAGCCACGAGGTGGCCAGGAACCGCAGGCCGATCGCGCCGAGCAGCTTGTTCACCATGCCGTAGGTGGGGTTGAAGAGGTTCACCCATAGCTTGGCGACGATGAGCAGCGAGAGCACCGCCGGGACGAAGTAGATGGTGCGCAGGACGCGCGAGAGCTTCTGTGACACGTGCGCCAGCACCGCCGCCAGCGCCAGGGCTACCGGGTTCTGCACGAAGATGGTCACCACCATGAGCAGCGCCGTGTTCCAGAGGGCGCGCCAGAACACGGGGTTGTCGGTCAGGATATCGACGTAGTTCGCGAGCCCGACGTGCCGGTACTCGCCGAAGCCGGCCGAGTTCGTGAAGCTGAAGTAGAGGCTGAACCCGAGCGGCACCACCATCGAGAACACCATGATCCCGAGGTAGGGCAGGATCAGGGCCGCCACCACACCCTTGTTCTCGAAGGGACCTCTCACTTGGTGCTCCCGAAGAACACACCGCTCCAGGTTGTATCGCGTCGGGGCGTGCGGGGCGAGCCCGGGCTGGGCTAGGGCCGGAACTTCGGTGCGGGAGGCGGCCCTTGCACCGCCCCCCGCACCCTGGAACCGCCGCTCGGGCCGGCTACTTCTTGGCTGCCTTCTCGGCCGCGGCGTCGACCTTCTTCGTGAACTCCTCGGGCGTGATCAGGTTACTGCAGAGCTCACGCATGGCGTTCTGGATGTCCTCCTTGAAGGCGGGGTTGGACCGGTCGAGGCTCGGCGTCCCGGACGTGGCCTTGGCCTCGGAGGCGATCTTGAGGAGGGTCTTGGCCACCGGCGTATCGCTCGGCCGGGGATCGACCTTCTGGGCGGGGAAGGTGGCCTGCCGCTCCCAGGCCAAGACCGGGAACCGCTTGGCGTAGAACTCCAGGTACTTCACTCCCAGATCCTTGTACTTGCTCGAGGCGCTGACCACGTAGTTGCCGCCGAACCAGGCCATGAGGTCGTCGGTCTTGCCCTTGCCGCCCTCGATGAGGGGGAACTTGAAGGCGTCGACGTTGGACTTGAACTCGTCGGAGAAGCTGTTGTCCGTGGGCAGGCCGAGCTCCCAGCTCCCCATGAGGAACATGGCGGCCTTGCCCTGGCCGAACAGGTTCCGGGCCGCTCCGTAGTCGGAGACCATGAGGTCGTCCTGGAACACGCCGGCCTTGACCAGGTTCTGCAGCTCGGTCGCGGCCCTCACGAACACCGGGTCGGTGAACTTGACCTTCCGGTCGAGGGCCTTCTGGGGCAGGGTGGGATCCCCGGAGATGCGCCAGGCGAGGTTGTCGAAGGTGATGCAGAGCGGCCAGGCGTCCTTGCCGTCGGTGGTCATGGGGATGATGCCCTTGGCCTTGAACTTCGGGACCAGGGCCTTGAGCTCCTCGATGGTGGTCGGGAGCTTGTCGATGCCGGCATCCTTGAAGAGCTTCTTGTTGTAGTAGATGACCCAGAGGTCGCCCGAGACCGGGATGCCGTAGAGCTTCCCTCCGTACACGTTGGAGTCGAGGGCCCCGGCCAGGTAGCCGAACTTCTCGAATGTGGCCCGGTCGAGCGGCACGACGAAGTTTCCGTCGACCAGGGGCTTGAGGAGCGAGGTGAAGGTCCAGTACTTGAAGACGTCCGGCAGCTGCTTGGCCGTGGCGTAGATCTTGATCTTCTCCTGGTAGGGCTGGTCCGGGTAGCTTTCGGTGACGATCTCTACGCCGGGATTGGCTGCCTTGAACTCGGCGTTGATGACCTCGATCACCGCGCCCCAGGTGTTGGTTCGGTCGGGGTGGGGATCGGCCATCTTCAGGGTGATCTTCTCCGCCCCGAGCGCGAGCGCGGGGAGGAGGGCTGCGAGCAGGACCGCGATCCTCTTCATGGTTCCTCCGGGGGAGTGAGGCAAGCGGCGGGAGTATCGGTGCCCCGAGTGCGGACGGGAATGACGCCGCTTCCGGCCGCATGACGTTTAGTACGGCGATCTGGCGGGGGGTCAGGACCGCCCGTCGTCCGGGTCCCGACCGTAGCCCGCCTTGAACCGGACCGGGCTCACGCCCACGAGCTTCTTGAAGACCCGGCTGAAGTGCTCGACGGTGGGGTACCCCACCCGCTCGCCCACCTCGTAGACGAGAAGAGGGGTGGTGGCGAGCAGGCGCTTGGCCTCCTCCACGCGCGTCCGGGAGAGGTACTCGGTGAAGGTCTCCCCGGTCTCGCGGGAGAACTCGAAGCTCAAGTGGTTTTTTGAGACCCCGGCCCGAAGGCTCGCCTCCTCCAGCGAGAACGCCGGATCGCCGAAGCGTTCCCTGATGGCCCGCTTGGCGAGGACCACGATCCGCGACTCTATGGTCCGGGCCGCCCGGGCCGCCCGGTAGGACTCGGCTGCGTCCCCCACCCCGGGGCAGACCGGTCCCACGGAGAAGGTGACCTTCACGCTCAGGTAGCGGCCCACGTACTCGGCGGCGTCGGCGCAGAAGGATCGGGTGGCGGCTTCCGCCCGGTCCCTTTCCGCGGCCGGGTCGGCCGAGAAGAGCACCGCGAGGTGCCCGGGCGAGAGCGGGACCGCCTCCCCCTGCCCCCACCGGCCGAGCACCTGGACGAGCGAGCGGGCCGCCATCTCCGAGAAGCGGCCCAGCCCCTGGGAGCGTTCGCGTGCCGCCACCGCCTCCAGGTCCTCGACCCAGAAGCCGCACACGCGGAAGGGGGGCCGGATGCCGATGCCCAGCTCCGCGAAGGTCTCCTCGAGCTCCGCGGACGCGGGGCCGGAAAGGATGTCCCGCAGCACCTGCGCCTTTAGGAGCTCGAGGTGGCGTCGCTCGACGATGGCCGCGTCCCGCTCCCGCGACTCGGCGATCCCGGAGGCGGCCTTCTCTAGCGCCGCCCGCAGCCCCGCCCCGTCCATCTCCCCCTTGAGCAGGTAGTCGCTCGCCCCCAGCTTGAAGGCCTCGCGCACCAGGTGGTAGTCGTCGTGCGCGGAGAGGACCACGACCGCGGGGGGACGGCGCGAGCGGTCGTCGGCCAGGCGGCGCAGGAACTCCAGCCCATCCATCACCGGCATGGAGAGGTCGAGGAGCACGATGTCGATCTCCGGCTGGGTGGAAAGGGCCGCGAGCGCCTCCGCCCCGTTGCCCGCCTCCGCCCGGAAGTCGAAGCCATCGTCGCCCCAGGGGCGGAGGCTCGCGATGGAGAGCCTCACGAAGGGCTCGTCGTCGACCACGAGCACGCTATGCACGGGCCGCCTCCGCCTCGGGGACCCGGTAGAGCGCGGGCATGAGGTAGCGCACGAGGGTGTAGGCGCCCGGCTCGCTCTCCACCTCGAGCCCGTAGGGCTCGCCGTAGTTGAGCCGGATCCTCCGGTGCACGTTGGCGACGCCGATGCGGTAGAGGCTTCCGCGCTCCGGCTTGCCTTCCAGGATGCGGGCCGCGCGGTCGGGCTCGATGCCGCTGCCGTCGTCCCGGACCTCGATCACGAGCACCCTGCCGGGCATGGCCTCGATCCACGGCTCCGGACAAGTCGGGGCGGGCAGCCTTCGATCCTCGAGCCGGGCCGCCACCCGGATGGTGCCGCGGCCGGCGCGCGGGGGCGAGCCGCTCGACCCGCTCGAGAACCCGTGGAGGATCGAGTTCTCCACGATGGGTTGCAGGACCATGCGCAGGGTGAGAAGCGATTCGGTCCCCGGCTCGAGTCCGTACTCGACCGCGAAGAGCTCCCCGAACCGGACCTTCATGATGCCCACGTAGGCTTTGACGTTGTCGATCTCCCGCGACAGCTCGGCCAGCTTCTCCGCCCCGGAGTAGCTGTCCGAGAGCACCCGCATGAGGTCCCGGGTCATGTCGGCGATGGCGTCGGCGCGCGCGGCGAGGGCCATGAGGCGGATGGAGTTCAGGGTATTGGCCACGAAGTGCGGGTTGATCTGGTAGCGGAGGGCGTCCAGCTCTGCGGAGAGCCGCTCGCGCTCGATCCCCTCCCGCTCCGCGAGGAGCCGCTCCGTTTCCTGAACCATGGCATTGAACCCGGCGGAGAGCTCGCTCAGCTCGGAGATCGCCTGGGGCGAGGCCCGCACCGCGTAGTCGCCCTTCCCCACCCGCCCCATGTGACCGACCACGGCGCGGATGGGCCCGGCGATCCGGGCGAAGAACATCTCGGCGTAGAGGATGAAGAGCAGGGCGAGGAGCCCCAGGGCCGGGTAGAGGTACCACTGGTACTGCGTGGCCCTCCCGGAGAGGTCCGCCTTGTCGGCCAAGAGCACCAGCGTCCAGCCGGTGGTGTTCATCCGATAGAGGGTGGCGAGCCAGGAGCGGCCGCCCGCCCTCAGGTCGCGGACCAGCATCCCCGATCCCCTCGTGGCGAGGAGGGGAGCGTGGGCCAAGGCACCGAGCTCCTCGCCGATGGCCCCGGGGGGAAGGCTCGAGAGGATGGGTTTCCCGGAGCGGCCGAAGATGACCATGGCCGAGCCCGAGTCGTCGCCAAAGGGGGCGGTCAGGCCGTCGAAGTACGGCACCCGGAACATGACCAGGATGGCCTCCACGCCGGTGGGGTCGCCGGGGGCGGGACAGACGGCCAGCGAGATCATGTTCTTCTCGCCGACGTTTTTGGTGACGGCCTCGAAGGTGTCGAACAGGTAGACCTTGCCCGGATCGGCCGCGGCCCCGGCGAGCACGTTCCGCCCGATGCTCGAGAGGCCGCGGAGGTTCGGGTAGTTCGAGTAGGAGTAGGTGGCGCCGCCCTGCAGGTAGAGCACGACCGCCCCCACCTGCTTCGTGTAGTTGAAGAAGCTCACCAGCTTCTCGTCGAGGCGACGGGAAGCGAGGTAGCGCTCCGTCCGGTCGGTAGCGGCGGCGTAGGCCTCGGCCAGCTCCCTGAGCCGCCCGTCGTGCAGGAGGGCGGCCGCGAGGATGGCGACGTTGTCGGTCTCGGCCCGGATGTTCAGGGCCACCTGCTCGGCCGTCCCCTCCGCCTGGGTCGCCACCGTCTGGACCAGGGCGGAGAGGTAGAGCCGGGAAAGGGCGATCGAGACGACCAGGCTCGGCAGCGCCACGATGAGGACGAAGGCCGCCGAGAACCGCCGCGAGAGGGTGACCATGAGCCGAGCGCTCCGCCACCACCCTACCGCGATGGGCCCCCGACCATCCACCCGCCGCCGATCGGGCCCGGGACCTCGCCCCGAGCCCGCCCCCCTTCACTCCTCCAGGGTGATTGCGAGCTCGATCCGCTGCCCGGTGGGCACGTGCTGGAGGCGAATGCGGTACTCGTCCGCCCGCCACGGCTCGGCGAGGTCGACCGTGGTCCGCGCATCCATGTTGCACACGCCGACGAGACACATCCCCTGCTCGGCGGTGCCCTTGTTCAGGTTCCCCGCGTAGATGACGAGGCCGCTCTTCCGGACGACCTCGAGGTGCCAGAACTCCGGCCTCCAGCGGTCGTCTCCGCTCTCGAAGATGAGCTCCAGGCCGAGGATTCCCCCCGCGCCCTCCCGAGACCGAGCGCAGACCTCCACCGACCGCGGCAAGGGCCCCCTTCCGAGCGAGGCGCTCGCCTGGCCCATCTCCCACGACCACCCCTCGGTCGAGCCGTCCCCCACGAAGATGGCACACGCTCCCTTCGGCTGAAGGACGAGCGAGAGCGAGGACACCGTCCGAGGGTTCGAGACCGGAGGGTGGAACGAGCAAGCGGAGAGGATCGCGAGCAAGGAGAGGGAGAGCCTTCGCAAAAGGACACCTCGTGACCGAGAGCGGACAAGAGCGGGAGCGAGGTTATCGGTGGAACGGGGCGCCGACAAGGGCGACCTTGGCGTTCCCCGGGCACCGGGGCGGGGGCCATGGGCCGATCGCAGGCGCGGTGGACGCCTCGCTCGCCTGTTGCGCGGCGGCCCGGCCTCCGCGATGCTCCTTTGAACCGTGGACCGCCCCCGTTCACAGCGGCCGCCCGACCTGCGTCCGCTCCTCGAGCGCCGGCCTGCGCCCTTCGAGGGCCTCCCTAAGGCGGCGCGCCAGGAGCTCCTCCTGGAAGCCGCCCGGCACGGCCTCCTCTCGGTCGTGGCCTCTCGCCTTCCGGAGGACGACCCGGCCCTCCGCGCGCGCTTCGAGCGGCTGGCCCGGGGGGCCCTGCTCGCGGACGCGCGCCTGCGCGAGGTATTGGAGGAGGTCCTCTCCGCCCTGAGCGCGATCGGCGTCGTCCCGGTGGCGCTCAAGGGTCCCGTTCTCGCCGACCGCATCTACCCGGCCCCCGCCCTCCGCCCCGCGGGCGACCTCGACCTCCTCGTCGCCGAGGAGGAGCTCTTGCGCGCGGCGGCGGCCCTGGTCGAGCGGGGGTTCCGCCGGGCCGATCCTTTGGTGGACGCGTACCAGAGGCGCCGCCTCCACCACCTGCATCTCGGCCGCTCGCCCGGGCCCGACGTGGAGCTCCACTTCACCCCCCAGAGCGCGTTCGGCGCCCGTCTCCCCGCGACCGAGCTCCTCGCCCGCTCCCTCCTCTTCCGGACCGGGTCCGGGACCCCGGTCCGGGTGCTCGCCCCGGAGGACGAGCTCATCACCCTGGCCGTGCACGCCGCCGGCCACCTCTTCGAGCGCGGCGGCTGGACCCTGGACCTCGTCCTCTTCCTGGAGCGCCACCCCGGGCTCGAGGGGTCGGTCATCCGGGAGCGGAGCGGCGTCTTCCGCTGTCGCCGCTCCCTCGCCTACGCGCTCCGCCGCGCCGCTTCCCTGGGGGCTCCCCTGCCCCAGGGGTCGCCCCTCCCGCTCGACCCCTTGCGCCGCTCGCTGTGCGACCGGCTCTCGCGTTTCTCCCCCTCGCGCCACGGACGGTGGGGGGCCCTGGTCCAGATGGCCTTCCAGATGGTCCTGCGCGACCGGGCCCTCGGGGCGATCGCCCTGGTGGGCCACGAGGCGTTCTGGGTCGTTCGGCGCCGGGCCCACCTGGCCGCACGATCGCTCACCCGGCGGCGACCGGCGCAGGACCGGGGGCGGTGAGCTTCCCCTCCCTCCCGGGCGCGCGCCATAATGCGCCCGGACGATGGACCCGTTCTGGCAGCCCGTGCGCGGCGGGAGCATGCGCCCCTCCCTGAGGGAGGGGGACGAGGTCCTCCTCGAGCCCATCGGGAATTTCACGGTAGGTGATGTTGTGGTTGTCCGCCTCCCTCCCAAGCCCGGCACGGTCCTGCACCGGGTGGTCGAGCTGGACGGCGCGCACGTGGTGACGCGAGGTGACGCATGTCGGAGGAGCGATCCCCGGGTTCCCCGGTCGAACGTCCTCTTCCGGGCGAGGGAGGTGCGGCGGCCGGGGTTCCTCGGTCCGGTCCCGCCCGCACCGGGGCCCGGGCGACGACTCCTGTCTCGCTGGGCGCGGCGCCTCGCATCAGCGGGCGCTGCACCTGGCAGGTGGTGGAGGGCGAGGCGGTCCTCCTCGACCTCGAGGGCAAGCGCCTCCTCGGCCTGAACCGGGCGGCGAGCTTCCTGTTCCCCCTGTTCGACGGCGAGCGAACGGTGGCGGGGCTGGCCGCCCTATTGGCTCAGCGCTTCGGGATCGGGGTGGCGAGGGCCGAGGCCGATCTCCGCGCCTTCCTCGCGGACCTTTCCGCCCGGGGGTTCGTGGAGGGCGTGGACCGGTGAGAAGCGAGGCGGCCGGGATGGGCGTCCTCTCCCTCGAGATCGCGGGCGTCCGCCTCGACCTGGTCGCGCCCGGGGGGGTCTTGCCCCGCGGCCTTTCCCGCTACGGCGCCTTCGCGGGCAGAGCCGGTCCGGCCGCCTTCACCCTCCTCTTGTCCGAAGGGGCCGGGCCGACCGACGGGGAATCGGAGCTCCGCGTGGTCGAGCGCGGCGGCCGCTTTTGCGTCGCCTCGGCCCCCGAGTCGGCATGGCTCGACCCGGCGCGCGGCACGGGCGAGGTGTGCTGCGGCGAAGGAACGGCCGTCCTCGACGCCCTCCTCCGATCGGCGGTGGGCGCGGTGGTCCTCTCCCAAGGTGGCCTCCTCGTCCACGCCGCCGCGGTGGAGGTGGACGGCGCCGCTCACCTCTTCCCCGGCCCCTCCGGCTCGGGGAAGTCGACGCTCGCCTCGCGAGCGGCGCACCCCCTCTCCGACGAGGTCTCGGTCCTCTTGCCCGCCTCGAGAGGGTTCTCGGCTCATGCCACGCCCTGGTGGACGTCCCGGGGCGGCTCCGCCCCGCTCGCCTCTGTCTACACGCTCGCCTGGGACGGGGAGGGCGTGGAGCCCCTCTCCGGAACCGCCCTGCGGCTGCTCGCCGCGAACCTCGTCCTCCCCATCGACTCCCCCGCGAACCGCGAGCGCTCTCTGGCCGTCGCTGCGGAGGTGGCGCGGTGCGTTCCCTTTGCCCGGCTCGCCTTCCGGCCGGACAGCGACATCGAGCGGCTCCTGCGTCGCTCCCGGGCGGGGATGACGGGCGGAAGATGACGCCCGGGCCGTGCTAGGGTGCCCCATGCTCCGCCCCGCGCTCGCGCTCGCCCTCGTCCTGTCGACCTCCTGCGAGCGCGCCCCGCTGCCCGTCCCGCCCGCGCCCGCTCAGCTGGTCGAGCCGGAGAGAGCGGCTCCCCCACCCCCCGCTCCCGGCCCCGTTCCCGCGGCGGGCATCGTGCGCGAGGCGGCCGCGCTTCAGCCGGGGGAGGTGACGACGCCCATGGACCTCGAGGGAGAGACCACCGTCGACCCGTCATCGACCTTCCGGGTGGTCCTCTCCGGCCGGAGCCTCGACGCTCGCCTCGCCCTCTTCGACCGCGAGGAGGCGGCCGTACCCGCGGCGGCCCTCGCCGAGGTCGGGGAGACGACGGTCCTGACCCTGTCGCCCGCCTCTCCCCTTTCCCCGGGGAGCCGCTATCGCCTCCGGTTGGACGGGGCAGTCACCTCCGACCTGCACCTCGGCGACCGCTCCTACACCCCCGCGATCTATCCCCTCAAGGTGGCGGGGGAGCCCCCGCCGCCCCGTCCCGCCCGCAAGCATCGGCATGGGCAAGGGAGAGCTCACCCCTCGGCCGCGGCGGCGAGCCGCTCGATCTCGCCCAGGATGGCCCGGTCGGCGGCCAAGAAGTCGTAGCCCCACAGGGTCCCCCGGGCGGCCCAGGCGATCTCCGCCACCCCCAGCGCCCGCGGCGTCTCCCCTCCGGGGAAACGCGCGGCGTAGAAGGCCAGCTCTACCTCCCGCTCCGGGTAGCGGTGGACGTGCCTCAAAAGGAGCGGTCCCACCTCTATGGCGCAGCCCAGCTCCTCCGCGATCTCTCGGCGGAGCGCCTCCGGCTCTCTCTCCCCCGGCTCGACCTTGCCGCCCGGGAACTCCCACTGCCCGCGTTCGTTCGGGCGGTCGAGCCGCCTCGTGACGAGCAATGCCCCCCCCTGCCGCACCACCGCGGCCACGACCCGGAGCCGTTTCACTCTAGGTCAAGCGCGTAGAGGGAACCGCCGTTGGAGAGCACGTAGACCCGCCGTCCGTTCACCGCCGGCTCCCCGGTCACGCCGTTTCCGCCGTCGAAGATGCGCAGCGTCCGCCCGGTGGCGGGCTCGACGAAGCGGAGCCCGCCCTCCTGGGCCGGGACGAGGACCCACCTGCCCGCCGCCACCGGTGCTCCACCGGGCGAGCCTTCGAGCGGCACGCTCCAGAGCGGCTGGCCGTTCCCCGGGGCGAGCCCGAGGAGCTGGCTCGCCCCCTCGGCCACCACCAGGGCTCCGGTGGAGGTCACCCGGGAGGCGCGTGGGGCGCGGACCGACCAGAGGGTCACGCCGGTGTCGGGGTCGAGGGCGAGGACCTCTCCGGAGTAGGCCGCGGCGTAGAGACGTTTGCCCTCTAGCCAGAGGCTGTCCACGTCGGTGTACTCGCCGCTCGGGGCCACCTGCCGCTCCCATCGCACCTGGCCGTTCGTGGCGTCCAGGGCGGCGACGAACCCGTCGGAGTAGGCGCCGAACACCGAGCTCCCCCGCACCAGCGCGCTCGCAGCTCCCCGGATGGTGTAGCCGCGGTCGATGCCCCTCGCCTCCCGCCGGTGGAGCCACTTCCACTGGCCGGTCTTCCCGTCCAGGGCAATGAGGGTGTCCTGCAGGCTCATCACGTACACCACCCCCGCCGCCACCGCGGGACGCGTCCCCATCTCCTCCCCGGCGTCGTAGCTCCAGCGCAGCTTCCCGTCGGCGAGGGCGAGGGCATACACGTGCCCGTCGCTCGACCCGGCGTAGACGGAATCCCCGGCGATGGCGGGCGGCGCGGGGAACGGGCCGCGGGTCTTGAACTCCCAGAGGATCTGCCCGTCCTGCCGGACGGCGTGGAGCCAGCCGTCTCGCGTTCCGCACACGGCGATCCCCGAGCCGGGATCCACGGCTACCCCGCCCTCCTCGAAGGGGAAGACCTCCTTGGGCGTCACCAGCTCCCGGCGCCAGGCGACCGCGTAGACCGCGAGAGGCGCCGGGGGCAGCTTCGTCAAGAGCCCCTCGGGATTGCCGGGCCAGCCCAAGAGAAGCGCCAGCGCCAGCCCGGACATCTTTCACTTCGCTCCGAGCCGCTCGAGCCGCTGCGAGGCCTGGCCCACGAGGCTCGAGTCCTTGTGGTTCTCCGCGAACTTCAAGAGGATCTGCCTCGCCTCGTCGATCTTCCCGGCAGCGGCGAGGACCCTCGCCCGCTCAAGGTCGGCCCGATCGGCGAACGGCGGCGCCTCGCGCCCCATCCGCTCGTAGGCGCGGGCCGCCCCCTCGAGGTCTCCCTTCGCCTCGGCCACGAGCCCGAGGTCCTCGAGCGCCCCGAACCGGAGGGAGTCGCCCTTCTGCGCTTCCCCGAGGTATCGCTCGTACTCGGACTGGGCCTTGTCCCACTCCTTGAGCTCGTACAGGGCATCGCCCTTGACGAGGACCGCGAGGAGCCCCGAGCGGCCGGCCCCATACTTGGCAAGGATCTGGTCGGCCTCCGCCACCACGGCGCGCTCCTTCGCCTCCTCGGTGGGGAAGGACCGGGAGGTGGCCCCCTCCGCGGGCTTGGCCACGATGGGCGCGGCGACGAGGTCCAGGAGCGCCGAGGTGGCTCGCCCGGCGGCCTCCGCCCGGCTCGTCCGGACGCTGGCGGTGGCGATGGCGGCGACGACGAGGAGGGCCACCGCACCACCCACGAGGATCGCTGGCTTCTTGCGGGCGGACAGCCAGGCGGCGGCCCGGTTGGCCACGACCTGGAAGCGGTCGGGTTCCCGCATGTCCTTGCGGCTTAGCGCTGAGCTCTGGGCCATGAATCCTCTTCGGGCGTCTGAGGCGCCGCCCTGCATGCACCAAAAAACGGGCCAATCTAGGCGGGGGGCGGCTATCCGGTCAAGGGGAAGGGGGCGCGGAAGACCGCCTCTCCCGAGCGGCCTCACCCCCGTCTCGTGGGGCGCTTCCCCCGCTTCCGCTCGCGGAAGACGAGGCGCATGGGAACCTCCAGGCCGAAGGCCTCTCGGATCCGGTTCTCGACGTAGCGCCGGTAGCCGTCTCCGATCGCCTCGGGTCGGTTGCACTGGATGACGAAGGTGGGTGGGGCGTAGGCCACCTGGGCGACGTAGTAGAGCTTCACCGGGTGCCCTCGGGAGAGCGGAGCCGGGTGTTCGGCCTGGATGCGTTCGAGCAGCTCGTTGAGCTGCGGGGTGGGAAAGCGGGCGCGGTGCTGGTCCACGAGCCGGGCGGCGAGGTCGAGCACCCGCCGCACCCCCCTCTTCTCCCGGGCGGAGACGAAGGCGCACGGGGCGAAGGAGACGAAGGGCATCCGCTTTCGGAGCTCGCCCCGGTACCAATCCTCGGTCGCGCCTTCGCGTTCGGCCAGGTCCCACTTGTTCACCACGAGCACGAGGGCCTTGCCCTTCTCGGCCACGAGAGCGAGGAGGCGCGCGTCCTGCTCGACGCCCGCCTCCAGGGCGTCGACGAGGCAGGCCACCACCTCGGCGCGATCGATCGCCTTCAGGGCCCGGACGACGGAGTAGGCCTCCACCGCCTGGGCGATCGAGCGCTTGCGCCGGATCCCGGCGGTATCGGTGACGACGAAGCGCCGGTTGCGGTAGACGAGGGTCGAGTCGATGGAGTCGCGCGTGGTCCCCGGGACCTCCGACACCACGAAGCGCTCCGTCCCGAGGAGCGCATTCACGAGGGTGCTCTTCCCGACGTTCGGTCGGCCGACGATGGCGAGCCGGATGTCGCCCCGGGGCCGGTCGGCCTCCCGAACCTCGTCCTCCTCCTCCCCCGCCCCGGGGGAGGGCGAGGGAGGGAGGCCCAGCTTCTCCACGAGGGCGTCCATGAGGTCGCTCACCCCCCGGCCGTGCTCGGCGGAGATGGTGTGGACCTCGCCGAACCCGAGCCGGTAGAACTCCGAGAGCGGGGCCTCCGCCTCCGCCCGGGCGCTGTCGATCTTGTTCACCGCCAAGAAGAGCGGCTTCCCGGCCCGGCGGAGGAGGTCGGCCACCGACCGGTCGACGCTCGTGAGCCCCACCCGGCCGTCGACGAGCAGCACCACGGCGGAGGCCTCGTCGACCGCCAACTGCGCTTGGCGGCGGACCTGGGCGACGAGGCGGTCCTTCGACTCCGGCTCGAACCCCCCCGTGTCCACCACCGTGAGGGCTCGGCCGTCCCAGTAGAGGTCGGCGTAGTTGCGATCGCGGGTCACCCCGGGCGCGTCTTCGACGATGGCGGCGCGGTGGCCGGCCAGGCGGTTGAAGAGGGTCGACTTTCCCACGTTGGGCCGGCCGACCAGCGCCAGGAGGGGCCTTGGTCCCGCCGCGCTCACAGGCCGAGCCTCCTCAGGATGGACTCCCGCTCGCTCCAGCGCTCCTCGACCTTGACGTTCAGGGAGAGGAACACCTTGCACCCGAACAGGCGCTCCAGGCGCTGCCGCGCCTCGCTGCCGATCCGCTTCAGCATGGCACCGCCCTTGCCGATCACGATCGCCTTCTGCGACTCCCGCTCCATCGTGACCGCGGCGAAGATGCGGACGAGGCCCCCCTTCTCCCGGCGGGCGCTCTCGTCGAAGAGCTCCACCTCGACCGCGGCGGCGTAGGGGATCTCCTCGCGGGTGTGGAGCATGATCTGCTCCCGCACGTACTCGGCGGCGAGCTGCCGCTCGGCCTGATCGGTGAGCACCTCGGGGGGGAAGAGGGCCGCGCCGGATTCGGGAAGGTGCCGGGCCACGAGGTCCACGAGCCGGTCCACATTCTCCCCGGTGATCGCCGAGAAAGGCACGATCTCCACGAAGCGGTGGAGCGCGCGGTAGGCGTCGATGACCGGCAGCAGCGCCTGGCGCGGGGCGCGGTCCATCTTGCTCACGCCCAGGAGGGCCGGCTTGCCCGCGCGCCTCACCTCCTCGATGGCCCAGCGGGTGGCTTCCCCGATCTCCACCTCTCCCTTGGGCCCGGTGCCCGCCTCGACGAGGAGCAGGATCTCGTCCACCTCGCCGAGGGTCCGGAGGGCGGTCTCGACCATGCGCCGGTTGAGCACGCCCCTGGCGCGGTGCAGGCCGGGCGTGTCGAAGAAGGCGAGCTGCGCATCGGGGAGGTTATGGACTCCGAGGATGCGGCTCCGGGTGGTCTGGGGCCGGGGCGAGACGATGGCGAGGTGCTCGCCCAGGATCCGGTTGAGAAGGGTCGACTTGCCCACGTTGGGGCGGCCCACGATGGCCACGAACCCGGCGCGAAAGAGAGGCTTGGCCTTCTCGGGCATGGAGGTGATCGCGCCGGCGGAGGAGGGCCGCCCTAGCGCCTTTCGGGGAGAGGGCGGGGAAGAGCCGGCGCCTCTTGTCCTAGGCCGGGGGACCTCCGCTCCGGCTGATCGCCACCCTCTCGAGCTTCACCTTCGAGTTCCCGGCGCGGGCGATCTTCTGGACGAGCTCGAGTCCCTTCACCACCTCACCGAAGATGGTGTGACCGCGGTTCAGGTGTGGCGTCGGCACCTCGGTGATGAAGAACTGCGAGCCGTTGGTGTTGGCGCCGGAGTTGGCCATGGCGAGCAGGCCGGGCCGGTCAAAGCGATTGTCCGGACCGATCTCGTCCTCGAACCGGTAGCCGGGTCCGCCCGTGCCGGTTCCCAGGGGATCGCCCCCCTGGATCATGAATTCCGGGATGACCCGGTGGAAGACGGTGCCGGCGTAGAGCGGGCGCTTCACCGCCTGCCCGCTCCGCGGATCCTTCCATTCGCGCGTCCCCTCGGCGAGACCCACGAAGTTCGCCACGGTCTTCGGTGCCTTCTCCGGCAAGAGCCTCACCACGATCTCGCCAAGGGAGGTGTGAAAGGTTGCTTCGATGGTCTCGGACATTGTTTCCTCTTCCAAAGGAGCGGGTCGTTGCCGAACTAGGGACAGGTGGGCTTGGAGCTCGAGATGGTGACCTTCAGGAGGCGGGTCTGGGAGTTCCCCGCCTTGGCGATCTTGCCGACGAGGTCGCACCCGCACACCCCCTGGCCGAAGCGAGTGTAGCCGCAGACCCCCGATCGCGAGGTGCAGGCGTGCGGCTCGAGCTGAGGGACCTGTTCGCCGGCCCCCTCGGTGATGAAGAACTGAGAGCCGTTCGTGTCCGGGCCGGCGTTGGCCATGGCCAAGACGCACGGTTTCTCGAAGAGCTTCGTTCCCGGGGGCGGCAGCTCGTCGGCGAACTGGTAGCCGGGTCCCGAGACGCCGAAGGGGATGCCCTTCGCCTCCCTGGCGCCGAAGGGTGCATCGCGGGTGGCGGGATCGCCGCCCTGGATCATGAAGCCGGAGATGACGCGGTGGAAGAGGGTGCCGTCGTAGTAGCGTCCCTTCTTCGACTCGCCGCTGAGCGGATCCTTGAAGTCCTTCTTGCCGGTCGCGAGGCCGACGAAGTTCTCGACCGTCTTCGGGGCCTCGGCCGAGAGGAGCCTCACCCCGATCTTCCCCCGGGACGTCTCGAAGACCGCGTAGAGGTCCTTCGCGGGTGCTTCCGCCTTCGCGGAGCTGGTCTTGGGCTCGTCCGCGCCACGTGCCACGGCGATGGCGAGGGCGACGAAGAGCGTGGCCGAGGCGGTCCTCGCAAGGGTCGATCGGATCATGGCGGGGGATGCTAGCCGCGGGCCTCGGGTACCGCAAACGGAAAGGTCTATGGGCCCGCTCTCGTCCGGGAACCTTTCCCCTTCCGTCATCGACCGGTGGGTCTCACCTTTCTGGGTTTGCGGCGGGCGGGCTTCTCCGCTCTCTTGGCCGCGGCCCTCGGCCGTGGCCTCGCTCGGGCCGCCCCCTTGGCCCGCTTCGCCTTCCGCCGGCCACGGGCCGCGGGGGGCGCAGGGCGGCGGACCCTCGAGCGCTTCGGTCGCTCGGGCGGGGCCCTTGGCGTCGCCCCTCGCCCGGTCGGCTCCGCTGGGCCGAGGGTCTGGCCGAGGGACGCCGCCCCTCCCTCGAGGCGCCCCTCCCCCTGGGGTGCCAGGGCGGCGAATCGCCTCAAGAGCTCCTCCATGGCGAGCTTGGCCGCAGCCTGCTCCGCGTCCTTCTTCGACCGTCCGACGCCGCGGCCCAGCACCTCGCCCCGAAGCTCCGTCTCCACCTCGAAGGTCTTCAGGTGATCGGGGCCGTGCTCGCCGACGACGCGGTAGCGGGGCGTGGCCCTGAGGCGGCTCTGGCCGAGCTCTTGGAGCTGGGTCTTGAAGTCGCGATCGAGGGTCCCGGCCGTGGCGCGCGCGAAGGCGTCGCCCAGAAACCGGTCGACGATCCCAAGAACCGGTGCGAGCCCCGCTTCCAGGAACACCGCCGCGATGACGGCCTCCATCGCGTCGGCGAGGAGCGACACCTTCTGACGCCCTCCGGTGAGCTCCTCGCCCCTCCCCAGCCGGAGGAGCGCGCCCAGGTCGAGTGCCCGGGCCATCTCCCCGAGCCCGAGCTCGTCCACGACGGCCGCGCGCATCTTGGAGAGCTCCCCCTCCCGGGCGCCGGGGAACCGTTCCATGAGCCGGTGCGAGACGGCCAGGTCGATGACGGCGTCTCCCAAAAACTCCAGCCGTTCGTTGTCGGCGAGCCCCTCCACCCGGTGCTCGTTGACGTACGACTTGTGCGTCACGGCGGCGAGCGCCCTGGCCCGGTCGGCGAAGCGGAGCCCGAGCCGCTCCTCGAGGGCGCTCACCGCGTCCCTCCTGTCGGCCTCGGAGAGCGCCGGGGATGTCCCGCGTTCCTCGGTCATGGCCGCTCCCCCGCCCCGCGCGGGAGCCGGGCGGCGAGCTCGTCGGCCAGCCGGTAGGGATCCTGCTGCCGCGCCGCGATCCTGACGGCCACCTCGTCGAGCGGGCCCTCTTCGCGCTCGAGCCGGTCGAGCGCTCCGTCCAAGAGCCGTTCCCGCAGTCGGCCCAGGAAGGCGGAGCGCGCCCTGCGGGCGGCGCGGGCCTGCCCCTCTCCGCTCTTCTCCAGGTAGGCTCGATGGCCGGCGATGGCGGCAGAGAGCTCGGCCGTGCCCTGGTCGCGGATCGCCACGGTGCTCACGATGGGGGGTTCCCAGCCGGGCTCGCGCTGCACCGCCCTGCGCAGCTCGAGGAGCGCTCCCAGATCGCGGAGGGCCCGGTCGGCCCCCTCGCGGTCGGCCTTGTTGAGCGCGAGCACGTCGGCGATCTCGAGCACCCCGGCCTTGAGCGCCTGCACCTCGTCGCCCAGCCCGGGGACCCAGACGACCACCACGGTGTGGGCGAGGGAGGCCACCTCGACCTCGTCCTGCCCCACCCCCACGGTCTCGACCAGGATGACGTCCTTCCCCATGGCGTCCATGACTGCCACGACGTCGGCGGCCGAGCGGGAGAGGCCGCCCAGGTGGCCGCGGGTGGCGAGGGAGCGGATGAAGACCCCCGCGTCGAGGGCGTGGTCCTGCATGCGGATCCGGTCCCCGAGGATGGCGCCGCCGGTGAAGGGGCTCGTCGGATCGACGGCCACCACCCCCACCGACCGACCCGAACCGCGGTGGTGGGCGATGAGACGAGCGGCGAGCGACGACTTGCCGGCGCCGGGGGGACCGGTGATCCCCACCACCTGGGCCCTTCCGGTATGGGGGAAGAGCTCCCTCAGGACCGAGTCCGCCCCGGGGAGCCGGTCGTCGAGCGCTCGCATCAGCCGGGCCGAGGCCCGGACGTCGCCCGAACGGACGCGCGCGGCCAGGGGGCTCTCCATCAGGAGGACGTCGCCTCCGGGACGAAGTTGGCCACGAGGATGGAGGCCGCCATCTTGCGCGGGGCGCCGATCGGTTGCCGCTGGCGGTCGAGCTGCCGGTAGATGATGTTCCCCTCCTGCAGCTGGTCGATGTGGACGAGGAGTCGGAAGTCCCCCTTGTCCTGGGCAAAGACCGCCTCGAAGTCGGCCCGCTTGAGGACCCGAGCGGCGCCGTACGGGTGCCCGTCGATGTCGGTGCCCACGTAGCGGACCTCGTCGGCCGAGGCCTCCTCCACCACCACGTTCATCACCCACACCTCGCCGACGCGCGGCAGAAACTGGCCCGGGACCGCCCGCTGGCCCGAGACCTGCCCGCCGGCCGCCGGCCCCCCCAGGGCGAGAGCGACCACCTGCTCCGTGCCGGGGAAGCTCTCCAGCTCGAAGTGGTCGGACCACATGTCGCCGGCCGGCCCGATGAGCCGCCCGCGGAACCGGGTGCCCAGCTCTCGAGTGGCAACGAAGCGGTACCGGGTGTGGCCCCACTCGAACTCGCGGACGAGCTCCGCGGGGGCGTTCGGGGCGAGGATCGTGTCCTCCCCGAACACCTGGGTGAGAAGGGCGAGGGTGACTGCGTTCCGGGGCGGCGCCGTGGCCTTGAGTTCTCCGCTCGCTCCGGTGAGGACCGCGGGTTCGAGTGCCGGTCCGGGCATTCGCGGCACGGCGCCCACGAGGTAGATCTCGAGTTCGGTGACCGAAGCGAACTTCGTGAGGTCCAAGGGGGGGAAGTCGGTAGCTACCTCGAAGGGCTTTCCCCCCACGGGGGCGACCCTGGAGATCCGCACCCCCTCGGGAGTCCCAAGTACCTCGAAGGCGTGCGTGGCGGTCTTCAGAACCGCTCGCGCAGCGAGCCGCTCGGCATCGATCCCTCCCTCGAGGCCGAAGGCCCGCATCCGCAGCGCCACCTCCTGGAGGGCGGCGCCGCGGCGGGCCAGGGCGAGCCCCAGGGCCTGCTCCAGGGACGCGGCGCGCTCGTGCTCGTAGAAGTTCACCTGTCCGAGGGTCGAGAGCGGTGGGTCGGGGAAGCGGAGGCGATCGTGCCCGTCCACCACGAACCGCGCCTTGGCGATGGGTTGGCCGGTGGCGGGGTGGACGAGGCGGCCTCCGAAGGAGAGCTCGCCCTCCAGGGTCTCGCGGTCCGCCCCCAGCCGGACCGGGACGCCCATGGCCGAGAGCTTGCGCGAGGCGATCTGGTTGAGCCGCTCGCGCGGGATCTTCCCGATGATGGTGTGCTCGCCCTCGGACATGGGTGCGGGCGAAGAGCGGCTTCGCGGCCTTCATCCCGAGGGGCCGCTCTCGCGTCGTTTTAGACTACCTCAGAATCTCGCGCGAGATGACGATCCGTTGAACCTCGCTCGTGCCCTCCCCGATCTCGGTGAGCTTGGCGTCGCGGAAGTATCGTTCCACGGGGTAGTCGGAGGTGTAGCCGTTCCCCCCGTGGATCTGGATCGCCCGCGAGGTCGCGCGCATCGCCATCTCGCTCGCGAACAGCTTGGCCATGGAGGCCTCCTTGCCGAAGGGTGCGCCGGCGTCGCACAGGGCGGCCGCCCGGTGGACCATGAGGCGGGCGGCGGTGATCTCGGTGGCCACATCCGACAGCCCGAAGGCGATGGCCTGGAACTCGGCCAGGGGCTTGCCGAACGCCCTGCGCTCCCGCGCATAGGCGCGCGCCTCCTCCAGGGCGCCGCGGGCGAGCCCCACCGCCAGGGCCCCGATGGTGATCCGCCCTCGGTCCAGGATCTGGAGCGTGTTAAGGAACCCCTCCCCCACTTCCCCGAGCCGCTGCTCGTCCGAGACCTCCACCTCCTCGAGGAAGAGCTCGGCCGTGTCGGAGCTGCGCATGCCGAGCTTCCCGTGGAGGGCCCGCTGGGTGAACCCGGTGAGCCCCTTCTCCAGGAGGAAAGCGGTGATGCCGCGCTTTTGACCGGGATCGGTGCGGGCCAGGACCACGTAGACGTCGGCGACGCTCCCCTGGGTGATGAACGTCTTGACGCCGTTCAGGACCCATCCCGCCCCCCGCCGCGCGGCGGTGGTGCGCAGGGCGGCTGCGTCCGACCCGCTCGTGGGCTCGGTGAGCGCCCAGGCCGCGAGCTTCTCCCCCCGGGCCAAGGCCGGCAGGTAGCGTTCCTTCTGCCCTTCGGTGCCGAAGCGCAGGATGTGACCCGTCCCCAGGCCGTTGTGGCTCGCCACCGTGAGGGCCAGGGAGCCGTCGTAGCGGGCCACCTCCTCCACCGCCACCGAGAGCCCGAGCGCGCCCAGCCCGGCCCCCCCGTACCTCTCGGGCACGCAGACGCCCATCACGCCGAGCTGTCCCAGCCTGCGCACCGCCTCCGCGGGGAAGGATCCCGACTCGTCCCACGCGCGTGCGAAGGGTTTCACCTCCCGCTCGCAGAACTCCCGCAACGATCGCTTTACCTCGGCGAGGTGCTCGGGCAGGGCGAAGTCCATGGCAGCCTCTAAACGGGCAAGATGCCCCGCTTGCGTTGGGGGGGCGGGGTGTACCCCTCGGCGTAGGCGGCGAAGCGCAGGGCGAGCTCGTCTCGGAGCCTCTCCCCGGGGACGACTGCGTCCACCGCCAAGTCTCCGGCGAGCCGCAGGACGTCGATGTCCCGCCGGTACTCTTCCCGCAGGGCGTCCACGTAGCTCGCCCGCTCCTCTTCGGGGCGTTCCCGGATCTTGTTGTAGTAGACGGCGTTCACCGCCGCCTCCGGCCCCATCACCGCGATCATCGCCCCGGGAAGGGCGAGGGTGGCGGAGGGCCCGAAGCCGGGACCGTCCATGGCATAGAGGCCCGCCCCGTACGCCTTGCGCACCACCACGCAGATGCGCGGCACGGTCGCCTCCGAGACGGCGCTGATCATCTTGGCGCCCGCGCGGATGATCCCGGCCCGCTCCACCTTGGTTCCGATCATGAAGCCGGGGACATCCGCCAGGAAGAGCAGGGGCACGTGGAACGCGTCGCACAGCCAGACGAAGCGGGCCGCCTTGTCGGCGGAGTCGACGAACAGGACCCCCCCTTTCACCTTGGGCTGGCTCGCGACGATCCCCAAGACCCGGCCCTCGAGCCGGGCGAGCCCGGTCACGATCTCGCCGGCCCAGAGCCGTTTCACCTCGAGGAACGAGCCCTCGTCCACGAGGGTCTCGATGAGCTCCAGGACGTCGAAGGCGCGGTTCTCCTCGCGTGGGACGATCTCGGCGATGGGGCGCGCCAAGGCGCGCGGGGGCCGTGCCGCCGCGGACGGGGGGAGCCGGGCGTGGCTCTGGGGCAGGTAGGACAGCCAGCGCCGGGCGAGGGCGATCGCCTCCTCCTCGGTCCCGACCAGGAAATCCCCGCACCCCGAGACCGAGCAGTGCATCCGCGCCCCCCCCAGGTCCTCGAGCGAGACCTTCTCGCCGATGACCATCTCCGCCATGCGCGGCGACCCGAGGTACATCGAGGCGTTCCCCTCCACCATGATCACCACGTCGCAGAAGGCCGGGATGTAGGCCCCGCCCGCCGCCGAGGGGCCGAAGAGCAGGCAGACCTGCGGGACCAGGCCCGAGAGGTGGACCTCGTTGTGGAAGATTCGCCCCGCCCCGCGTCGGCCGGGGAACATCTCCACCTGATCGGTGATGCGGGCTCCGGCCGAGTCCACGAGGTAGAGCATGGGGAATCGCCGGGCCGCGGCCACCTCCTGGATCCGGAGGATCTTCTCCACCGTCCGGGCGCCCCAGCTGCCCGCCTTCACGGTGGAGTCGTTGGCCATGAGGCAGACGGCGCGCCCCTCGATCCGGCCCACGCCGGTGACGATGCCGTCGGCGGGAAGCTCCGGGTCGAGGGCGTTGGCGAGCGCGCCGTCCTCGAAGAAGGAGCCCGGGTCGAGAAGGAGCGCGAGCCGTTCCCGGGCGAAGCGCTTCCCCTGCTCCGCGTTCTTCAGATGGTAGCGGGCCGCCCCCCCCTGGCGCACGCGCTCGAGCGCTTCCTCGAGGCGCTCTTCGGGCGTCCCGGGCTCTTTCCCAAGCTCCCCTGCCTTCCGCTCCATCCGCGGTCCTCCTCCTTCATTCTCCCGTGAAGTTCGGGCTCCGTTTCTCGGCGAACGCGGAGAGCGCCTCGCGCCGGTCGCGGGTCAGTAGGCAGGCCTCGTAGAGCCTGTGCTCGAGATCGAGAGCCTCGGCGAGGGGCAGGGCGAGGCCCAGGGCGAGGGCGCGCTTCGCCTGCCGGAGCGCCACCGGCGCGTTCCTCGCCACGCGTTCGGCCAGGGAAAGGGCCTCGGGAACGAGCCGCGGACGGGGCACCACCTGGGAGACGAGCCCCATGGCGAGGGCCTCCGCCGCCGGGACCCGCCGGGCGGTGAGGACGAGGTCTTTCGCCCGAGAGAGCCCCACGAGCCTTGGGAGCCGCTGCGTCCCGCCCCCTCCGGGGATGATGCCCAATGCGACCTCGGGGAGTCCGAGCTCGGCAGAGTCGGCCGCGAGCCTGAGGTCGCACGCCAGGGACAGCTCTAGGCCGCCGCCCAGGGCGGCGCCGTTCAGGGCCGCGATGAACACCTGAGGCGCCGCCTCGATGGCGTCGAGCGCTTGCCTCAAGAGGGCGTGGAACTCGCCCACGTCCTTGGCGCTCATGAGGGCGCGCTCCTTCAGGTCCGCCCCCGCAGAGAAGGCTCGCTCACCCGCCCCGGTCAGGACCACGCACCGGAGGGCCGAGTCAAGAGCCACCCGCGCGAGGTGGACCTTCAGCTCCCGGAGCAGGGCCATCGAGATCGCGTTCCGGAGCGCTTCCCGGTCGATGGTCCACAGCTCGATGAACTCGCGCCGCTCGACCCTGAGCTCCACTCACACCTCCCGGGTGCGCTCGGCCAAGAGCGCCCGGCCGGGCAGCCGGTGACCCAAGAGCCGTTCTGCAAGGCGCCCCGCCTCGACGAGCCTCCCGTAATCGACGCCCGTCTCGAGCCCCATCCCGACGAGCATGTAGACGAGGTCCTCGGTGGCGAGGTTCCCGGAGGCGCCCGGCGCGTACGGACAACCGCCGAGCCCGCCGACCGAGGCATCGAAGGTGGCGATCCCTCGGTCGAGCGCCGCGAGCACGTTCGCGAGCGCGGTGCCGTGGGTGTCGTGCATGTGCAGCGCGATCGAATCGGGCGGGGCCTCTCGGAGGACGATGTCGACTAGCCGCCTCGTCTGGGTCGGCGTACCGACCCCGATGGTGTCGCCGAGGGAGACCTGGTAGCAGCCACAGCCGAGGAGCCGGTCCACGATGGCCGCGACCCGTCGGGGGTCCACGGCTCCCTCGAAGGGGCAGCCAAAGGCCGTGGAGACGTAGGCGCGGACCCGTGAGCCCTCGGCCCGGACGTCCCGGACGAGCTTCTCGATCTCGGACAGGGTCTCCTCGACCCCGCGGTTCTGGTTCTTCCGGTTGTGGCTCTCGGAGGCAGAGACGAAGACGGCGGGCCAAAGCTTTGGGATTCCGGGCCGGTCCTGGGCGGCGCGGAGCCTTTGGAGCCCCTTCTCGTTGGGAACGAGGGCGAGGTAGGTCACGTCCGGGACGAGCGGCAGGGCGGAGGCGACCTCGTCCGCATCGGCGAGCTGGGGGATGGCGCGCGGCGAGACGAAGCTCGTCGCCTCGATGAACGGCAAGCCGGCCCGCGCCAAGGCGGCGATGAGCTCGAGCTTCGAGGGCGTCGTGAGGACGGCCGACTCGTTCTGCAGCCCGTCCCGCGGCCCGACCTCGTACACCGTCACCCGTTGTTCCACGGGGCGGGATGTAATCGCCCTTTCGTCCGGCGGCGAGCTAGGGACCTCGGGGACCTCGTCGGGCCGGGAGGACAGGGACCCTTCTAGCGGAGCGCCCTGAAGGCGGCCCGGCCGGCATAGCGAGCCGTCGGCCCGAGCTCCTCCTCGATCCGCAGGAGTTGGTTGTACTTGGCGATGCGGTCGGTCCGTGAGGCCGACCCGGTCTTGATCTGGCCGCAGTCGCAGGCCACCGCGAGGTCGGCGATGGTGGTGTCCTCGGTCTCGCCCGAGCGGTGACTCATGACGCTCGTGTACCCCGCTCGATGGGCCATGCGGACCGCCTCGAGGGTCTCGGTGAGCGAGCCGATCTGGTTCACCTTGACGAGGATGGAGTTGGCGACGCCCTCCTCGATCCCGCGGCCGAGGCGGGTCACGTTCGTGACGAAGACGTCGTCGCCCACGAGCTGGATCTTCTTCCCCAGCCTCTCGGTGAGGAGCCTCCAGGTCGACCAGTCGTTCTCGTCGCAACCGTCCTCGAGCGAAACGATCGGGTACTTCTGGCAGAGCCCCTCGTAGAACTCCACCAGGGCCTTGCCGTCGAAGGTCTTCCCCTCGCCTTCCAGCGCATACTTCCCGCTCGCCTTGTCGTAGAACTCGCTCGAGGCCACGTCGAGCGCGAGGGCCACCTGCTCGCCGGGCTTCAGGCCGGCCTGCCTGATGGCCTCGAGGATGAGGGCGAGCGCCTCCTCGTTGGAGCCGAGGCTGGGAGCGTAGCCGCCCTCGTCGCCGACGCCGGTGTTGGCTCCCTTGGCTTTCAGGACCTTCTTCAGCGCATGGAAGGTCTCCGCCCCGTACCTCAGGGCCTCGGCGAAGGTGGGGGCTCCGAGCGGCACCACCATGAACTCCTGGAAGTCGACGTTGGAATCGGCGTGGGCGCCGCCGTTCACGACGTTCATGAGCGGCACGGGGAGGGTCCGGGCCCCGACGCCCCCGATGTAGCGGTAGAGGGGGAGGTCGTGCGCCTTGGCGGTCGCCTTGGCGGCCGCGAGTGACACGCCCAGGACGGCGTTGGCGCCGAGCTTCGACTTCGTGGGGGTGCCGTCGAGCTGCAGCATCCGCGCGTCCAGGGCAGCCTGATCGGAAGCATCGAGGCCGATGACGGCCGGACCGATGACCTCGGTCACGTTCGCGACCGCCTTCTTCACGCCCTTGCCGAGGTACCGCCCCTTGTCGCCGTCGCGCAGTTCGAGCGCCTCGTGCTCACCGGTGGAGGCGCCGGAGGGGACCGCGGCGCGCCCGACATCGCCGGTGCCGACCGCGACCTCGACCTCGATCGTGGGATTGCCGCGGGAATCGAGGATTTCCCGGGCGGTCACGTTGATGATCTCGGTCATGACGATCCTCCGAGGCGGCGCAGGCCCAATGAGCGAGTGTTCGCGGAATTTGCCCGCAGGACTCGAGGAGGTCAACGCAATTCCCTTCCGGAAGGCCGCGGCTTGTTGTCGAGGGGAAAGCTTCCTGGGCGCTCGCCGGGGGGAAAAAACAAGGGCGAAAGGCCGTTGGCCTCCGCCCCCTTTTGCCGGCGCTTCGCCCCTGGCGAGCGCGGCAAGCCCTGCCTCAAGCCCTAGCTGTAGTCGATGATCACCACGCCGCCGTCGTCGTCGCGCTCCTTGGGAGGAGCGTCGTCGGGTCTCGGGGCTGGACCGGTGGGCACGGGAAGCTCGATCGAGGGCCGATCATCGCGGCTCTTTTCCCGCTCGCGGCGCCTGATCTCCTCGATGACGTAGGCGTCTAGCATCGGCCTCTCCTGCCTTCGTCTTCGTCCCGCCTACTGACGATGCAAGCCGCGTTCCCGTCGCGACCCGGCTCCCTCCTCTATGATACGCAGAAGCCTCTCCACGGTATGAGGACGGTAGGACCCCCTCCCACGATTCACCGAAGCCTGCCTGCTTCAAGGAACGCACTAACACCCGACCCAGGATGGGTCAAGGCGACTGGAGCCGCGCTGCCGACGGACTCCCTGGCGTGACCGCGCACCTCACCGAGTCGGCCTTGCCACTCCGTGCCGGCGGGGCGCGCCCGGGCCGGGGCTCGGGGCTCTCAGCGCCCTTCGGCCCGAGCCTTGAATGCCTCCAGGGTGCGGGGGAGCTGCACCCTCGTGAGCTGGTCGCTCATCTTGTCGAGGAGAGCCTGGGGGACGAGTGGAGGCTTCGAGATCTGGATCTCGACCGAGTACCGGGCGCGGGTGCCTTCCCCCTCGGGCGTGAGTTCCCAGGAGCCGTTCGACACCTTCAGGATCTCTCCGGAGACGAGGGACCAGGAGACGCGCCGGGGCCGGACCTCCTCGTGCCGCAGGACGTACCGGATCCGCCGGAGCCCGAGGTCGAGCTCGTACTCGACCTGCTTCTCCCCGCCCGACTGCCGCACCCGGCACGCCTTGACCCCGGGGACGAACTCCGGGTAGCGGGGGTAGTCCACGACGACGTCGAAGAAAGCGTCCACGGGCGCGTGGATCACGACCTCTTGGGACACGAGCGCCACGTTCCCTCCCAAGCCGCGGGGCGCGGCTCACCAGCCGTAGTTCGGGCTCCGGGTGAAGTGGTGGATGGTGTCGATGAAGCGGATGGTGGCGGTCTTGGCGCGCATCACCACGGAGTGGGTCCGTGCGCCATCCCCGGTGAAGACCACCCCCTTCAGGAAGTCGCCCTCGGTCACCCCGGTGGCTGCGAACATCACCGTCCCGCCGGCCATCTCGTCGGCGGTGAGCAGTCGCTCGGGATCGCGGATGCCTTGCGCCCTGAGCCTCTCCCGCTCGGCCTCGCTCCGGCAGACGAACCGACCCAGCATCTCCCCTCCCGCGCAGCGGATGGCGGCGGCGGCCACCACCCCCTCCGGGGCCCCCCCGGTCCCGAGGAGCAGGTCCACCCCCGTTTCCGGGAAGCAGGTGCTCACCGCTGCGGCCAGGTCGCCGTCGCGGATGAGCTTGATGCGGGCTCCCGCCTCCCGGACCTCCCGGATGAGGGCGGCGTGGCGCGGGCGATCCAGGATCACGACGGTGAGGTCCTCGACGTATTTGCCCACCGCCTCGGCGACGCGCTTCAGGTTCTCCGTCGGGGTGCGGCGCAGATCGACGGCGCCGCGGGCAGCCGGCCCCAGGGCCGCTTTCTCCATGTAGACGTCCGGAGCTCGCAGGAGGTGCCCGGGCTCGCTCATGGCGATGGCGCTGATGGCGTTGGCCCCGCCGGTGGCGCAGGCGTCCCGGCCCTCCAGGGCGTAGACCGCGATCTCCAGGTCGGCGTCTCCGTCCCGCCGCTTCCCCACCTTCTCGCCCACGCGGAAGGCGGGAGGCTCCTCCGATCCCTCGGCCAGGACGATCTCGCCATGTACCGGGACGTCGGCCAGCGCCCGGCGCATGGCGTCGGTGGCCGCCTGGTCCGCCGCGTCGCGATCCCCCCGGCCCATGAGCCGGGCCGAGGCGAGCGCCGCCGCCTCGGTCACGCGGACCACCTCGAGCGCCATGTTGCGGTCCATGATCAGTTCTCCCGCTCGTCGCCGGCGAGACAGCGGACGAGCTCGAGCGGCAGGCGCCGGATCCTGCCCTCGAGGTCCAGGCAGGCATGCACCGTGAACCCGTTCGCGAGAAGGTCTCCCTCCCGGAGGAGCCGGTAGGAGAACCGCGCCGAGGCCCTGCCCAGTTCGGCGAGGGTGGTCTCCACCGCGACGAGGTCGTCGTAGCGGGCCGGGCGAACGTACTTCACCCCCGCCTCGGCCACGGGGAGCACGAGTCCGAACTTCTCCTCGAAGTCGCGGTACCGTAGGCCCCGGGACCGGATGAACTCGTTGCGGCCCGACTCGAAGTAGCGAAGGTAGTTGGCGTAGTACACGACGCCCATCCGATCGGTGTCGCCGTAGATCACCCGGATCTCGATCCTCACCATCGCCCGCCCCTTCTCTAAAAGGAGGGGCAGCGGCCGGCGCGGCCCGGGCAGGGACGCCGGCGGGCGAGGCTCGACCGTTGGGCGAGGGCGGACCGCCCTGACGATACTCCGCTTCTCACCGGGTCTCCACCTTGTAGGACTCGAGGAGGGCCTTCACCTGCGGCGTCACCCGCCCCCCCACCACCACGTAGGTCTCGATCCGGACCGGTCCGACTCGCGGGGCGTAGGTGATCTCCAGGACCTGATCGGTCGTGGGGGTGGCGCGGTTGTGAGCGCGGACCCGCACGCACCGACCGAACCGTCCCGCCGGAGTCTCCACCCACTCGTCGGTGGAGGCAATCTCGTACCGCTCGGTCGAGCTCACCGACACGATCGAGCTCCAGCTCGCGCCCGCGCTTAAAGGCTGGCAGAGGAGCCTGCGCACCCGGTCCCGCACGCAGTCGCCTTCGACGCGGAGCTCGCCGCGCTCGTTGTCGCGAAAGTACCCGTCCGTGGTCCGGTCCAGGATCCTCACCGTCCTGCGCACGCCCCGCCGGTTCGGGGGAAGCGAGGGCGACTCGTCCACGTAGACCCACTCGTTGCCGACGGCGAGGGGGAAGTACTCAGAGATTCCCCCTCCCTGGGCTCGGGGCGCCGCCGCCGGGGCGGAGGGGTGCGCGGGAGCGGGCTCGGCCGCCTCGGGGGCGTGGGCGCACGACAGGGAGAGCGCCAAGGCGAGGAGGGGCGGAGGGGCGCGCTTCATCGCTCCATCCTACCGGAATCGGCCCCGGGCGGCCCCGGGGGGCCGGCCTTGTCGGAGAGCCGGCCCTGCTCCCTCTCGCGCTCGTCGAGGTCCTTCAGGGCCTCGCGCGCCGCCGCTCGGACCCGCGGGTCGAGGTGGCCCGACTCCAGGGTCTGGAGGTAGCCGCGGGCCTCGCTCCCGCCGATGTCTCCGAGGAGCCGGGCGAAGCGGGCCGCCTCGGCGTCGTCTCCCCGCCGGGAGTAGTCGATGAGCGGGCCCACCGCCCGCTCGTCGTGGATCTGCGCCAGCGCCCCTGCCGCCCGCTCGGCCAAGAGCGGCTCCGGGTCTGTGAGCCGCTCCACCAGGGCGGGAACCGCCTCCCGGCACCGCCGGTCCCCGAGAATCCGGATCGCCTGCTCGCGAACCCGGGGATCGGGGGACCTGAGGTCCCCGACGAGCCTCTCCGAGGACTTCGACTCCTCCCGGACCGCGATGGAGAGGCCCAAGGACGCCTGCCGCACCGCGGACCACAGCGCGCCGCGGAAGGCGGAGCGGAGCGCGCCGGGGAGGAGGGGGGTGGAACCGACCCCGGTCTCGAGCAGCTCGTCCCCGCCCGGCGTGGGGCCGGACGGCGAGAGCTCGAGGTTCACGGCCACCTCCGCCACCGCGCCGTCGCTCGTGAGGCGGCGCCGTGCCGAGACCACCTCGAGCCGGGCCCGGTAGGCCCGGGGGCCCTCGCCGGCCTTGAACCCCGCCTCCGCGAGCCCGTCAAAGGCGAGGCCTTGGAGCACCTCGGCATCGATCCCGACCGCAAGGAGCCCCTCCTCGTGCACCCCCGGGGACACGTGCAGGGAGACGACGTGGGCCGCGCCGCGGCTGCAGGCGACCGAGGAGGCCAAGAGGAGGGCGGCGAGGATACGACGCATGGGCGACGCCTTTAGAACGACGGGGGCGGCCCCGTCATTGCGGAGTTCCGCCTCCCCCTCCGCCCTCGGCCTCCGGGCTCTGCGTCGATGCGGGCGGGGCCTCGGGCTCGGGGCTCCCCCCGGCGGCCGCCGGGCTCGCCCCCGGGTCACCGCCCGTGGCCTGGCTCGTCGGCGCCTCGCGGCCGCGCCCCCGCCCACCCCGCCGCCGCCGGCGTCGCCGGCGACGTCGCCGATCGGGCGGGGTCCCCGGCTCGCCCGCCGATCCCTCGGCGGGGGGCGAGGAGTCCTCGCTCGCGGACACGGCCAGGACCTCGATCTCGTCGTCCTCCTCGCCCTCGTCGTCCCCCTCCTCCGGGGCGAGCTCCGCGGTGGAGGCATCCACTTCCAGCGACAGGACCGCGGCGGCGGCCTCGGCCGGCGCCGCCTCCCCCGCCCAAGGCGGCTCGGCCAAGGCCTTGGCCTCCTCGGGCGCTCGCTCGTCGCGCTTCGGCCCCTCGCGCCGCTCCCGTCGCTCGCGCTCCTCGCGCCGCGCGCGCCGAGCCGCCTCCTCCTGCTCGGCGGCCTCGGCCGCGCTCCGGAAGAAGGCCTCATCCATCTCGGGGACGAGGACCTGGGTGCAGCCGACTCCGGCCTCGGCAAATCCCTCGGCGAGCGCCTCGCCGCACAGGAGGAGGACGGGGAGCTGCCCGGTGGCACCGGCCTCGCTGCGCGCCTCGCGAGCGGCCTCGCCCGCGCTCACCACCACCCCGATCTGCGCGCCGTAGTGGCCGAGGTCGCGCCTCAGCTCGGCCACGTCGCGCCGCCCCACCTCGACCGAGGTCCTCAGGATCCGGATCCCATGGCGCACCTCGGCGACCCCCATGCGCCGGCGCGCCGTGTAGATGACGTGCTCGCGCCCGCGCTTGGCGACCTTGAGGTCGTGGAAGCCGAGCTTATCGAGCAGCCGGCAGACGACGTGCTCGACGGTGGGAGGGTCGCACTCGCGCAGGCGACGGCGCAGGGAGGCGAGCCCGGCCCGGCGGACCTCGGCGGCCGATGGCGCCGGGCGCGCCGGGGCGGCGAGCGGCTTCTCGCCCGGCTCCGGCTGCGCCACCAGGGTGACGGTCTCGCCCTCCACCTGGAACAGGGGATGGCGGCCGCTCCCCTCGCGCCGCCGGTTGTCCTCCTCGAGCGCCGCCCGGAGGGCGTTGTTGTCGCGGACGAACGCGTCCGGCATGAGAAGGCGTTCCGCGCCCTGGGCGGCGATCTCCACGAGGGAGAGCGGCCGCTCGGAACCGGCCAGGATCTCGTACGCCACCTCCGCGGGGGGCGGGAACCGGCGCGGGCGACCGCCTTCCTCCTCGCGGCGGCGGCGGCTCTCGGAGCGCCCACCGCCCCTCGCCACCTCTCTCGAGGGCACGGGGTGGCGCTCGCGCCCGCGGTAGAGCATCTCCGGCTCGAGGGGAGTCTCGATCAAGTTCTCGAGCCCCGCCGGGTTCTCGTCCATGCCCCACTCGACCAGCGCGAAGGTGCCGCTCTGGATGGGGATGAGCTTCCTGTCCTCGTGGGGGAGCCGGCAGTGGGCCGTGAGCTGGTCGGCCATGGTGTCGTCCGGGACCTTCCCGACGTGGTCGAGAAGGCTCTCCCGCACGGCGATCTCGGCGATCTTCTTGAAATGGAGTGGCTTCCCTTCGCGCCGCAGGACCTCGATGGCGGCTTCGGTGAAGGTCATGTACGTGCCTGTAGGTTTAAAGGTGACGAGGCTGAAAGCACCCGCCGTCTCGGCGAGAAGCCTTTGGGCTTTCATCTTCGTGCCGACCCCTCCCCCTGTCAACGTTGAAAGTACCTGATTCCCCGGCGATTCTTGGATCGCATGATCCGGATCCGCACGGGCGGCAGCTGGCGAGACGACCCGCGAATCGGCGCCGCCCGGGAGGCCGAAGGCGTTCGGGCGCGGTCCGTGGCGGCGAGAGAGCTCTCCGACGCCCTCGCCATCGAGGTGGACGGGATCGACATCGCCGCGGGCCTGGCCGAGGCGCCCCTCCTTCCGTCGCTCGAGGAGCTCTTGCGGGCGATCGCCCGGGTGGTGGGGGGAGCATCTCACGCGGAGGTGGTCTTTCGGGACGGGGGCCTCGAGCTCGTCCTGCGCCGGCGCGGGACGAGCGCGCTCCTCACGGTGGTGGCCCTCGGGCGGCCCTCGCGCCTGCTCGCCCGCGACGTCGAGGTCGACGTGGACGCCCTCGCCGCGGCCGCGCTCGAGGCGGCGGCTGGGTTCTGCAGGGACCTTGCGGCGGCGGTTCCGGGGGCGGACCGGGACGTGCGACCCCTCCGCGCCGCGGCGCGAAGGCTCTCCCGGGCTCAGCCGAAAAGCCCCTTCGACACGCCGCCCGAGCCCACGGTGGAGAGCCAGGGGCCGCGGCCGGGAGAGCTCGGGTGCGCCGTCGAGATCGAGGATCACGACGGCCTCCTCGCGTCCTACGAGGGGGGCCGTCCCGATCTCGGCTCCCTGCTCGTGCCGGGGCGGGTGGTACTGCGGGATGGCGATGGGCGCGAGCTCCTCTCCCTGGCCGGTCCCCCGTTCCTCGCGCTCCGGGACCTGACCGCGGCCGCCGACCGGGCCCTGTGCGCGGCCCGCCGGAGGGAACCGGGCGCGGAGTTCGCCCTGGCGCGCCCGGGGCGGGGGGTACGGACCCTCGCGCTCGATCTCGCTCGCGGGGGAACGCGGATCGACGGCCGCAGCGTCCCCTGCGCGCCCTTGCCCCTCCTGCGCGCCTTCTTGGAGGCGGCGCTCGACTTCTGCCGTCTCTCGAGGGCCTCGAACCCGAGACAGGCCGAGAACGGCCACTTGACCGAGCTCGAGTCCTCGGCCACCGACCGGATCGTCGAGCTCGAGGAGCTTTCCGGTGGCGATCTCCCCCGCACGAGCGGCGAGTGCGCTCCCGCCCGCGCGGCCGCGGACCTGCGGGTGGACCGTCGGCCGCTCGGGCCGGGCCGGCTCTCACGCTTGAGCTTCTTGCGGGTCGCCTCGGCCGAGGTGGGATCGCCCGTGGCTCTCGCCGTTCGCGGCCGCCGGGTGCTCGCCGCCGGGCGGGACGGGCTCGCCTGTCTCGACCGGGTCTCGGGAGAGACCCTCTGGAGGTCCGGCGGCGCGACCCTGGCGGCCTTCTTGCCCGGAGTGGTTCTCTTGTCGCGGGCGGAGCGACTCTGGGCGCTCTCCCCCGCAACCGGTGAGCGCCGCTTCGAGCGAGCCCTCCCAGCCGCACCGCTCTCCCAGGCGGCGGCGCTCCGGGGCGGGCCCATCGCGCTCGTGGAGCCGGGTGCGGTGACCGGTCTCGACCCGCGCTCGGGGGCGACTACCTTCCGGTTCACGGCCCCGGGGGCCTCGAGGACCTGGGCGGTCGGGTTCGGCCCGGTGCTGGTTTTGGGGTCGGACACCGGTTTCCTCCACGGCCTCGATGCAGAGGGGCGCCTCCTCTGGCGCGTGCGCGCGCCCGGCCCGCTCCTTCGAGCGCCGGCGGCCTGGGGCGAGACCTGTGTCGCCTCGTGCGAGACCGCGTCGGGGACGGCCCTCCTCGCGGTGGACGCGGCCACGGGGGTGCGGCGTTTCGAGGCGGCGCTGGAGCTCCTCCCCTCCGGGGCGCCCTGCCCCTTTGGACGGCGCCTGGCGGTCCCGGGAACGGTGGCCGGCGATCCGGCGGTGACGGTGCTCGACCGGGGGGGCGAACTCGTCTTCACCTCTGCCCCGCCCCTGGCCGGTGCGCCGGCGATCGCCTCCTTCGACTCGCTGCTCATCGTGCGCGACGCGGAGGGGGCCCTGCTCGCCCTCGACCGAGACGGGCGCCCGCGCTGGTCTCGTCCCGCCCCAGAGGCCGCCTGGCGGGGCCCGCGCCCGCTCTCCATCTCGCGGGGAGCGCTGTTCGTGGCCGGGGACGGCATCGCCTGCCATGCCCTCTCGACCGGGGAGCGGGTGGGGGCCCTGCCCGGGGTCTCGGCCGCGCTCCTGTGCGTGACCGCGGACCTGACGGTGGCGGCTCTCGACCTGGACGGCCTGGTTTCCGTCCACCGGCTGGGGACTCACCTGAGCCTCGTCTAGGGGCGGGTCAGACCCCGAGGAACAGGCGCTTGCCGAAGTTGAGGGCGAGGTCGGCGTCGAAGATCTTCTGCGCCGCCGACTCGACGTCGTAGGGGATCCGGTGGAACTCCACCACCCGGCTGGCGCTGTCGTAGAGGACGAAGCCCGCCCGGTTGTCGCAGTCTCGGGGCTGGCCCACCGAGCCCACCGAGACCACGTACTTGTACCCGCGTCGCAGGGTGAACCGCGCGGCCAAGACCTCGTGGACCTCGTCCTCCCCGTGCAGCGCGAAGGTCTTGCAGAGGTGGGAATGGCCCACGAAGCTCACCTCGGGCAGTTCCCGCAGATTCGGCAAGAGCTCGTAGGCCTGCTCCATGGCGAACACGTACTCGAAGGCGGGGGGATCGACAGGGTTCCCGTGGCTGAACCCGATCCCCCCTTCCTGGTGGAGGTAGGGGAGGCCGCGGAGCCAGTCCAGGTGCTCGGGCGAGAGGCGGCCGGCGGTCCAGTCCAGGGCGTGGCGGGCGGCGTCGTAGTAGAAGCTGTAGTCCATCCGGCCCGCCACCGCCGCGTCGTGGTTGCCGAGCAAGGTCACGGCACACGACTTTTTGATGGCCTCGCAGCATTCGTTGGGGCTCGCCCCGTAGCCCACCACGTCGCCGAGGCAGACGAGGGTGTCGGGCCGGTGCTTCTCGACGGCGGCGAGCGTCTCGGTGAGCGCCTCGAGGTTCGAGTGGATGTCCGACAGGATCCCGATGCGCATGGGCCGTCCGGCCGCGGCATGGTAGCCGCCGACCCGCGAGAGCGTCAACCGCCGGTCGGGGCCGAGAGCGCCTCGGGCTCCAGGTCATCGAAGGTGGCCAGGCGGCGCGCCTCCGCGTAGCGGGTGCGGATCTCCTTGGGGGTGAGGGTGCGCAGCCGGTCGAGCGAGAACGCCTCGACCGCGAAGGAGGCGAGGACGCTCCCGAGGACGATGGCCCGCCGAAGGACCGCCGGGTCCGATCGGGGGGCGGCCGCGAGGTACCCCATGAACCCGCCGGCGAAGGTGTCCCCCGCGCCGGTGGGATCGAAGACCGCGGGGAGCGGAACGGCGGAAGCGGCGAAGACCTCGCCCCCGGAAAAGAGGAGGGCCCCGTGCTCGCCCCGCTTCACCACCACAGCCCGCGGTCCCATGCGCAGGACGGCGCCCGCCGCCTTCACCACGTTGTGCTCGCCGGAGAGCTGGCGCACCTCGGCGTCGTTCACGAACAGGAGGTCGACCCGCTCGAGCGTGCGGAGGAGGCTCTCGCGCTTCGCGGTGATCCAGTAGTTCATGGTGTCGCAACCCACGAAGCGCGGGCGTCGCACCTGGTCGAGCACCGCGCGCTGCAGGTCGGGATCGATGTTCCCCAGGAACACGTGCTCGCAGTCCCGGTAGGAGGGGGGGAGCTCGGGCGCGAACTCGGCGAAGACGTTGAGCTCGGTCTTAAGGGTGTGAGCCACGTTGAGGTCCGCCTCGTACCGCCCCTTCCACCGGAAGGTCCGCCCCGGGCGCCGGACGAGGCCCAAGAGGTCGACCCCTCGCGAGGAGAGGAAGGCGAGGTGGGCCTCGGGGAAATCCTCCCCCACCACCGCCACCACCGAGACCGGCCCGAAGAAGCTCGCCGCCACCGAGAAGTAGGATGCTGAGCCGCCCAGCACCTCTTCCCTGCAGCCGAGCGGGGTCTCGAGCGAGTCGAGCGCCACCGATCCCACCACCACGAGTGACATCCCCTCTCCCTTCCGGCCTCTTTCCACCACCCCCGGGGCGTTCGCGAGGCTCCCTCGCCCGCCCCGAAAGGCCGAGCCTCTACCGCGGGTCCGCTTCCCCGGTCAACCGGGGCGGGGTCCTCCGGCGCGGATCGCCCGGCCCACCCTCTCTGGCCAGCTGGCCGCAGGCGGCGGAGATGTCCCGCCCCCGGCTCCGGCGGACCACGGCGGTGAGGTTTCGCGAGACGAGGAGGTCCTGGAACGCCTGGACCGCCTCGGGCGAGGGGGCGGCGAAGGAGAGCCCGGGGTTCTCGTTGTAGGGGATGAGGTTCACCTTGGCCGGGATCCCGCGCACGAGGCCCGCGAGGCGCCGAGCGTCCTCGAGGCTGTCGTTCACCCCCCCGAGGAGCACGTACTCGAAGGTGATGCGCCGGCCGTTCTTCGCCGGGAAGGCGCGGCAGGCCGCGAGCAGCTTGGCGAGGGGGTAGCGGCGGTTCAGGGGCATGAGCGCATCGCGCTGGGCGTCGGTGGTAGCGTTGAGCGAGACCGCCAGCTTCACCTGGGTCTCCGCCCCGATCCGCGCGATCTGCGGCACGAGCCCCGAGGTGGACACGGTCACGTGCCGGTGGGAGAAGTGGGGCCCGTCCTCCGAGAGGAGGAGCTCGAGCGCCAGCTTCAGGTTCGGGTAGTTGGCGAGGGGCTCTCCCATGCCCATGAAGACGAGGTTCGTGAGGGGCCGGGGCCCCTCTCCCTCCCCGAGCTCCAAGAGCCTCCGGTTGGCCCGGTGCACCTGGTCGACGATCTCCCCCGCGGTGAGGTTGCGGGCGAGGCCCATGGTGGCGGTGAGGCAGAAGGTGCACCCCACCGCGCAGCCCACCTGGGTGGAGAGACACAGCGTCTTCCTTTCCGGCTCGGGGAGGTAGACCGACTCCACGAGCTTCTGGTCCTCGGTCCGAAAGGCCCACTTGATGGTCCCATCGTCCGAGCGCCGCTCCTCCGCCCGCTCCAGGGTGGTGAGGCGGGTCTTTGCGGAGAGCTCGGCGCGGAGTGGCCGGGCGAGGTCGGTCATCTCGTCGAGGCCGGCCGCTCCCCTCTGGTGGAGCCAGCGGAAGAGCTGGCGAGCCCGGTAGGGCTTCTCGCCCAGGCTGGCGAGGAGCTCGGAGAGCACGGGCAGGGGTAACCCCCGAAGGTCGGGCCGCCCGTCCCGAGCGCGTCCCGGGGCGGTGGCCGAGTTGGCCCTTGCTTCCCCTGTCTCCACTCTCCCCATCGTGTAAGCGCCCCCGCCCGCCCGCGCGACGTTCGTGCCGAGGCGCTCGCCGGCGGGCCGGGGACCTCGGGCCAAGAGGGGTCGGCCCGGTCAGCGCTTCCACTCGTAGCCGAGGATCTCTCCCTCGGGGAAGAAGTAGGCGATCTCGATCCGGGCGTTCTCGGCGCTGTCGGAACCGTGCACCGTGTTCTTCTGGACGTCGGTGGCGAAGTCTTTCCGGATCGTGCCGGGCGAGGCCTGGGCGGGGTTCGTGGCGCCCATCACCTCGCGGTTCTTCGCCACCGCGTCCTCGCCCTCGAGCACCATGAGGACGACCGGTCCCGAGGTCATGAACTCGATGAGGGAGGGGAAGAAGGGGCGGGCGCGGTGCACCGCGTAGAACCCCTCCGCCTCGGCGCGCGACAGGCGCACCATCCGGAGGGCCACGGGCTTCAGTCCCCGCTCCTCGAAGCGGGCGATGA
Organism: Anaeromyxobacter sp.; assembly: GCA_035686075.1. Taxonomy (GTDB): domain Bacteria; phylum Myxococcota; class Myxococcia; order Myxococcales; family Anaeromyxobacteraceae; genus Anaeromyxobacter. Next base: position 8,405 of record DASRZU010000031.1, on the reverse strand, counting down.
TCTTCCCGACGAGGGCCTTCTCGAGGCCGTCGGGCTTCACGATGGAGAGCGTCCGTTCCTTGGCCATCCCGTCCCCTTGTGCGTTCGCCCCCGGGGGAAGACCCGGGGGTCGAGAGTCCCTTACCGGCGACCCCGGCCCGGCCTCTTGGCGGGTTTCGCCGGCCGGGCCGTCCCCCCGCGCCGGGCGCTCCCTTTCGCCCCGCCCCGTCCCCTCCGGGCCGCGCTCGCGGCCTTGGGCCGGCGGGCGAGGAGGTCCCTCATCGCCTGGCCGAGCAGGTGCGGACCCTCGACCACCGCGATGCCCGCCTCCCTCAGGGCCTCGATCTTGGCGCCCGCCGTGCCGCTGCCGCCGGAGATGACCGCGCCCGCGTGCCCCATGCGCTTGCCCGGGGGAGCGGTCCGGCCGGCGATGAAGCCCACCACCGGCTTCTTCATGTGATCCCGGACGAAGGCGGCGGCGCGTTCCTCCTCCGAGCCGCCGATCTCCCCGATGAGGATCACCGCGTCGGTGCCGGGGTCGCGCTCGAAGAGGCGGAGGACGTCGATGAAGTCGGTCCCGTGGACCGGGTCGCCGCCGATGCCGACGGCGGTGGACTGGCCCAGGGAGAGGTCGGTGAGCTGCTTCACCGCCTCGTAGGTCAAGGTCCCGGAGCGCGAGACCACGCCCACTCGCCCGGGCTGGTGGATGTGCCCGGGCATGATGCCGATCTTGCACTGCCCCGGGGTGATCACCCCGGGACAGTTCGGCCCGATGAGGCGGACCCCGGGTCGCGATTCCAGCGCCCGCCGGACCCGCACCATGTCGAGGATGGGGATGCCCTCGGTGATGGCCACGACGAGCTCGATTCCCGCCTCGGCCGCCTCGAGGATGGCGTCGGCGGCGCCCGCCGGGGGGACGAAGATGGCGGAGGCGGTGGCGCCGGTCTTCCGGACCGCCTCGCCCACGGTGTCGAAGAGGGGCACCTCGTCCTCGAAGTGGCCGCCCCCCCGGCCGGGCGTCACCCCGGCCACCACCCTCGTCCCGTAGGCCAGCATCTGGCGGGCGTGGAAGCTCCCCGCCGCCCCGGTGATCCCCTGGACCAGGACCCGCGTCCGGCGGTCGACGAGGATGCTCATGGCGTCCCCCTCACCGCCGCCACCGCCTTGCGCGCGGCGTCCCCGAGGTCGTCGGCGGAGGTGATCCTGAGCCCGCTCTCCGAGAGGATCCTCTTGCCCAGCTCGACGTTCGTGCCCTCGAGCCGTACCACGAGCGGGATGCGCAGCTCGACCTGCCGCGCCGCCGCCACGATCCCGTTGGCGATGACGTCGCACTTCATGATGCCGCCGAAGATGTTCACGAGCACCGCTTTCACCTCCGGGTCGGCGAGGAGGATCTTGAAGGCGGCGGTGACCTTCTTCTCGTCCGCCCCTCCCCCGACGTCCAGGAAGTTGGCCGGCTGGCCGCCCGAGAGCTGGATCACGTCCATGGTGGCCATGGCCAGGCCGGCCCCGTTCACCATGCAGCCGATGTCGCCCTTGAGGGCGATGTAGGAGAGGTCGTGCTCCCTGGCCTGGGCCTCCTTGGGATCCTCCTCCTCGGGATCGCGGAGCGCGGCCACGTCCTTGTGCCGGAACAGGGCGTTGTCGTCGAAGTTCATCTTCGCGTCGAGGGCGAGGAGGACCCCCTCGGAGGTGACCACGAGCGGGTTCACCTCCACGAGCGACGCGTCGGTGGCGAGACAGGCCTCGTAGACCCCGCCGGCGAAGCGGACGAAGGCCGAGACGGCCTCGCCCGAGAGCCCCAGGCCGAACCCCACCCGGCGGGCCTGGAATCCCGCGAGAGCGAGCAAGGGGTCGATCCACTCCCGAAGGATCTTCTCCGGCCGCCGGGCGGCGACCTCCTCGATGTCCACCCCGCCCTCGGAGGAGGCCATGAGCGCGAGGCGCCCCACCTCGCGGTCCAGGGTGAGGCCGAGATAGAGCTCCCGGGCGATGCGGCAGCCCTCCTCCACGTAGACCTTGCGGACGAGCTGCCCATCGGGTCCGGTCTGCGGCGTCTTGAGCCGCATCCCGAGCATGGCCTGGGCCAGGGCGCGGGCCTCCTCGGGGGACTTGGCGAGCTTCACCCCGCCCCCCTTCCCCCGTCCGCCGGCGTGGATCTGGGCCTTCACCACGCAGGGGCCGGAGAGGTGGCGGGCGGCGGCCTCCGCCTCCTCGGGGGTGGTGGCGACGACGCCCCTCGGGACGGCCACCCCGTGGCGGCGCAGGATCTCCTTGGCCTGGTACTCGTGGATCTTCATGGAGGGGCTACTCCCGCGGGCCTTCCTGCCAGACGAAGTCCCGGATGGCCTGGACGGTGGTGGCCCTGAACATGTCGGCGAGCGAGGTCGTGAGGGGGATGCGCTTGGGGCAGACCTCGACGCAGTTCTGGCTCTTGCCGCAGCCCTGGATCCCGTCCGCGCCCATGAGGGCCCGCAGCCGCTCGGCCCGGTTGAGCCGGCCGGTGGGGTTTGCGTTGAAGAGCCGCACCTGGCTCACGGGAGCGGCGCCCATGAAGGGGCTCTGCCCGTTCACCTGGGGACAGGCCTCGAGGCAGCAGCCGCAGGTCATGCAGGTGGAGAGAACGTACATCCACTCCTGGTCGCTCCCGGCCTGGCGCGGCCCGGGCCCGAGGTCGTGGGTGCCGTCGATGGGAACCCAGGCCCGCACCTTCTTCAGGGCGTCGAACATCCGCTGTCGATCGACCATGAGGTCGCGCACCAGCGGGAACTTCCCCATGGGCTCGAGGGTGACGGGCCTTTCGAGCTGGTCGATGAGCGCGGTGCAGGCCTGCCGCACCCTGCCGTTCACCACCATGCTACAGGCCCCGCACACCTCCTCCAGGCAGCTGCAGTCCCAGACGACCGGCGTGGTCAGGGTCCCGTCGGAGGTGACCGGGTTCCGCTGGATCTCCTGGAGGCAGGAGATGACGTTCAAGTTGGGCTGGTAGGGGATCTTGAAGGCCTCGATGCGCGAGGGCAGGCCCGGGCCGTCCTGCCTCCTCACGCGCAGCTCGATGGGCGCCGGGGGGGCGGCGGCCGTACCGTTCGGTTGGGTGGTCATGGGGGGGGATCTCCGGATCTAGTCGTAGTGGCGGGGCTCGGGGGCCAGGACCGGGGTGGGCACGTCGCGGTAGGTGATCTCCGGCCCCTGCTCGGTGAAGCGGGCCATGGTGGTCTTCCGCCAGCGGTCGGTGTTGGCCTGCCACAGGGCCATGAACTCGGGATCGTCCCTGGGAGCCTTGGTCTTGGGCCTCGGCAGGGCGAACTCGGGCTTGTAGTGGGAGCCGCGGAACTCGTCGCGGAGGAGGGCGCCCTTGGCGACCACCTTGGCGAGCTCGAGCATGTTGAGGAGCTGGTTCACGAAGGCGAGCGACTGGTTCATGGTCTTCCCGGTGTCGAGGGCGTTCACCGCCCGGGCCCGCTCGCAGAGGGCATCGAGCTCGGTGAGGGTGCGCCTGAGCTTCGCGTTCTCGCGTACGACGGTGCAGTTCTCGGTCATGAGATCGCCGAGCTCGCGGGCGAGGCGAAAAGGGTTCTCCTTGCCGGAGAGGCCGCGGATCCCCGAGAACCGCTCCTTCCAGTAGGAGGTGGCCTCCTCGAGCAGCGTCGACTTCACCGCCCCGGCGCCCGCCGGGGCGTTCCTTGCGTAGAGGGCCATGGCCGGACCGGCGATCTGCCCGGCGTAGATGCAGGAGAGGAGCGAGTTCGCCCCGAGCCGGTTGGCGCCGTGGTACTGGTACTCGCACTCCCCGGTGGCGTAGAGGCCGGGGATGGTGGTCGCCTGGTTTCGGGCCGAGGGGACGATGTTGGCCGCCCCGTCCGCCTCGTAATCCACCCACAGGCCCCCCATCGAGTAGTGCATCCCCGGGAAGATCTCCATGGGCACGTGGCGCGGATCGACGCCCCGGAACTTCTCGTAGATCTCGAGGACGCCCCCCAGCTTCCTCGTGAGCACCTCGGGGGGGATATGGGTCATGTCCAGGTAGACCGCGTCGCGGCCCCCGATGCCCATCCGCATCTCCCGGCAGACCTGGAAGATCTCCCGGGTGCCCACGTCGCGGGGGACGAGGTTCCCGTACTTGGGGTAGCGCTCCTCCAGGAAGTACCAGGGCTCGCCCTTCCTCGGCATGGGGTTGCCGGTCACCGGGTCGGTGGGCCGCCCGTCCGACGGCACCCAGACCCGCCCCCCCTCGCCGCGGAGCGACTCGCTCATGAGCCTGAGCTTGTCGTCCCCGGGGATGGCCGAGGGGTGCACCTGGATGAACTCGCCGTTGGCGTAGACCGCCCCCTCCACGTAGGCGCGGGCCGCGGCCGATCCGGTGTTGATGACCGAGTTGGTGGAGCGCCCGAAGATCACCCCCGGGCCTCCGGTCGAGAGGCAGGCCGCCTCGGCAGGGAAGGCCTTCACCTCCAGGGTCCGTAGGTCCATGGCCACGACCCCCCGGCAAGCGCCCGCCCCGTCGAGGACGTTCCCCAGGTACTCCCAGTACTCGTACTTCTTGACGAGCCCCTCCACCTCGTAGCGCCGCACCTGCTCGTCGAGGGCGTAGAGGAGCTGCTGACCGGTGGTGGCGCCGGCGAAGGCGGTGCGGTGGTGGAGGGTGCCGCCGAACCGGCGGAAGTCGATGAGCCCCTCGGGCGTCCGGTTGAAGGTCACCCCCATGCGGTCGAGGAGGTAGATGATGCCGGGGGCGGCGTAGCACATCCCCTTCACCGGCGGCTGCTCGGCCAAGAAGTCCCCGCCCTTGAGCGTGTCCTTCACGTGGATGTCGGGGTGATCGCCCTCGCCCTTGGTGTTCACCGCTCCGTTGATGCCCCCCTGGGCGCAGACGGAGTGGGAGCGCTTCACCGGGACGACGGAGAAGAGGTCCACCTGCTTGCCCGCCTCCGCCAGCTTCAGCACCGTCGTGAGGCCGGCCAGACCGCCGCCGACCACGATATAGCGTCCTTCGGCCATGGGCTTATTTGCCTCGCTCTTCTTAGAGGGATGCGACCGGCCAGTGGATGCGGACCACGGTGTAGACGACCGCCGCGGAGAGGAGGAGGAAGACCACCCAGCCCGCCACCTCGACCCGGTCCTGGGCCTTTCTTCCGATGGCGAGCCCCCAGGAATAGGCGAAGCCGAAGAGGCCGTTGCCGAGGTGGAAGGCGGCGGACAGGCCCCCCACGAGATAGAGAACCGTCCAGCCCAGGGGGGTGACGGCGTGCGCGACCTCCTCGAAGGTGGTGAGGTCGCTTGGGCCGCGGAGAAGCATGAGCCTTCCCTCGGGCATGATCCTGAGCTGCCAGACGTGGAGCACGATGTAGACGAAGACCACGAGGCCGCTCCACCGCTGGGCGGTGTAGAGCCAGTTGCGCCGGTAGGGGTAGGCGCCGGCGTTGGACTCGCCCGTGTACCAGATCCAGAACCCGTACAAGGAATGGAAGAGGATGGGCAGGAGAAGGACGCCGATCTCGATGGCGTAGAACACGGGTCGCGGCGCGAGCTCCCAGAGCTCCCGGATGGCGGCCTCGTAGGACTGTGGGGAGAGCCCGACCTTCAGGTTCTCGAAGAGGTGGAAGAGCAAGAAGGCGCCCACCGGCACGATCCCGGAGAGCGAGTGGAGCTTGCGAAGGGCGAACGAGTAATCCCGCGCGGGCGCGGCGGCGGCCTCGGACATCTCGCCTCCAGGCAGGGTGAGGCCGGGCCCCCGCGATGGGGGTCCGGCCGGTGCGGCCGGGGATCTTACCGCCTAAAGCCCGGTCTCGGAAACCGACTTCCTCACGCTTTGGACGGACTTCTGGAACATCGCCCGCTCGGCCTCGTCCAGCTCGACCTCGAGGATCCGCTCGACCCCCCCGGCGCCGATCACCACCGGCACGCCGACGAAGAGGCCGCTCACCCCGTACTCGCCTTCGAGGAGGGCAGAGCAGGTGAGGACGCGCTTGCGGTCCTCGAGGTAGGACTCGGCCATGGTGATGGCCGAGACCGCCGGTGCGTAGAAGGCCGAGCCCGTCCCCAGGAGCTGGACGATCTCGCCCCCGCCCTTGCGGGTCCGGTCCACGATGGCGTCGAGGGTGGCCCGGTCGAGGAGCCGGGCAAGGGGAACGCCGTTCACCGAGGAGTACCGGAGCAGCGGGACCATGTCGTCGCCGTGCCCGCCGAGCACCAGGGCGGTCACGTCCTGGGGGGAGACCCCGGCTGCGGCGCCGACGAAGTACCGGAAGCGGGCCGCGTCCAGGACGCCGGCCATCCCCACCACCCGGTTCCTCGGGAACCCGGTGACCTTGTGCAGGGCGTAGACCATGGAGTCGAGCGGGTTCGTCACCACGATGACGAAGGCGTGGGGCGCGTGCTCCTTGATCCCCTGGGCCACCTTGGAGATGGCCTCGAGGTTCACCTTGAGCAAGTCCTCCCGGCTCATGCCCGGCTTGCGGGGCACGCCGGCGGTGACGATGCAGACCTCGGCCCCGTCGATGGAGGCGTAGTCGGTGGTGCCGGAGCCCTTGAGCTCTACGTCGAAGCCCAAAACGCCCCTCGTCTGCATGAGGTCGAGGGCCTTGCCCCGGGCCACGCCCTCCATGATGTCCACGAGGACCACGTCCCCGAGGGCCCTCTGGCCGGCGAAGAGCGCGAGGGTGCCGCCGATTTGTCCCGCCCCGATGAGGGCGACCTTCCTTCGAGAAGACATTGGGTGTCTCTCCTGGCTAAGGCGCTTCCCTTGCCCCGTTCACGACATGTGCTTCACGATCTCGCTGGCGAACTCGGAACAGTGGACCTCGACCGCCTCCTTCACCCCCTCGGCCTTCATGAGCCGGGCGAAGTCGTAGGTCACCCGCTTGTCGGCGATGGCGCCCTCCATCCCCATGATGATCTGGTCCGCGGCTTCTCCCCAGCCCATGTGCCGGAACATCATCTCCCCCGAGAGGATCACCGATCCGGGGTTCACCCGATCCTGGTCGGCGTACTTGGGGGCGGTCCCGTGGGTCGCCTCGAAGATGGCATGGCCGGTGGTGTAGTTGGCGTTGCCCCCCGGGGCGATCCCGATGCCGCCCACCTGCGCGGCGAGCGCGTCCGACAGGTAGTCGCCGTTCAGGTTCAAGGTGGCGATGACGTCGAACTCGTCCGGGCGGGTCAAGACCTGCTGCAGGGTGATGTCGGCGATGGCGTCCTTCACGAGGATCCGACCGGCCGAGAGCGCCGCCTTCTGCTCCGCGTTGGCAGCCTCCTCTCCCCGGGCCGCCTTGGTCCGCTCCCACTCTTCCCAGGTGTAGACCCGGTCGCCGAACTCCCGCTCCGAAAGGGCGTAGCCCCAGTTGCGGAATGCACCCTCGGTGAATTTCATGATGTTGCCCTTGTGGACGAGGGTGACGCTCCGGCGCCGGTGGTTGAGGGCGTACTCGAGCGCCGCCCGGACGAGGCGCTCGGTGCCCTCCCTCGAGACGGGCTTGAGCCCGAGCCCGCTCGTGGCCGGGAACCTCACCTTCCGGTACTCCTTCGGGAACTCCCGCTCGAGGAAGGAGAGGATCTTCCGCGCCTGCTCGCTCCCCGCCTCCCACTCGATCCCGGCGTAGATGTCCTCGGTGTTCTCGCGGAAGATCACCATGTCGACCTTGTCGGGGCGCTTCACCGGCGAGGGGACCCCCTTGAACCAGCGCACCGGCCGCAGGCAGACGTAGAGGTCCAGGATTTGTCGCAGCGCCACGTTGAGGGAGCGGATGCCTCCGCCGATCGGGGTGGTGAGCGGGCCCTTGATCCCGATGACGTACTCCCGGAACGCCTCGATGGTCTCGTCGGGGAGCCAGGTGTTGAACGCCTTGAACGCCTTCTCGCCGGCGTAGACCTCCGTCCAGGCGATGCGGCGCCGGCCCCGGTAAGCCTTCTCCACGGCCGCGTCGAAGACGCGCACGCTCGCGCGCCAGATGTCCCGGCCGGTGCCGTCTCCCTCGATGAAGGGGATGATGGGGTGGTCCGGGACGACCAGCTTCCCGTTCACGCGGGTGATCTTCGAGCCGTGCTCTGGCACCACGGGCCTCGCGTCAGGCATGTGCGAACCTCGGTGTTTCAGTGGAGTGAAGACTCTCCTCTAGGGAGCCCAACAAAGGCGTCAGGATTCAGGCGGGATCCCGTTGGGCACGGCCCCGGTCGACCCATTTGCCCCAGGGAAGCCCCGAACGCCCCGTCTCGTGCGGGTCGCCCATCCCGACTCTCACCCCCGCCCTCCCCTCGGGGCGGTCACCGGGGGCGCAGACCTATCGCAAAGGTGCGAGAGGTGGTCAAGACGGACCCGGCTGGACGATTCGGGGCGTTCGCCCGACGCATCCTAGCCTCGGGCGAGCGGGCTCCCCCATTTCGCCTAGTGGACCGTCGCCGGCGGATCTCCTCCTGGGGAGCGTAGCGGGCTC
>DASRZU010000030.1:0-91686 GCA_035686075.1 Anaeromyxobacter sp. | reverse complement strand
GTTCACTCCGAGAGCCACGTCCGAAGCTGGTGGTACACGTCGAGCCGACTGAGCAAGTCGCGGTGGCCGGCACCGGAGGCAATCCATTGATGGTCATCCGGGATCTTCAGCGCGAGCGCCGGGTCGCGGTGGCGGCCGAGCGCGCTCTCGACGGGTACGAGCCCGTCTCCGACGACGGATCCGACGCGGCTCAAGAAGCCCGCGATCGCGTGGCACCGAACCCCGGGCGGAAGCGGGACGACCCTTCGCCGGTCGGTGAAGCCGCCAAAGCGATCCCGGCCCTGCCAGTCCTCGGCGACGACGTTGCCGAAGCGCAGGTCCGTGATGCCGGCGCTGCGGAGTCGGCCGAGCCGTGCGATCGGCGCGCTGTAGCGGCTCACGCCGAGGGCGACATCCAACCACGGTCCACCTCGTTCGAGCGGCGCCCCATGGTGCGGCGTGCCCAGGAATGCGATGTCCCGAAGCAGCGACGGCCAGCGGAGCCCTGCGGCGGTCGCCTGGTGGCAGGCGCTACGCGCCACGAGGCCCCCCATGCTATGGGCGACGATCGCAAGCTCCTTCAGCTCGACCGGCCACGCCGCGACGAGCCGGTCGAGGAGGGCGGCGAGCTCAAGCCCGTTCTCGGAGATGTGCCGCCCGGAGTTGTAATGGAGGTAGACGGCGCTGTACTCGAGCGCGCGAGCCAGAGCGCGGCCGTGGTCGTGTCCGCGGCGAAGCCACTGCAGATCGTTGAAGCAGACGCCGTGGACGAGCACGAGCAGCTTGCGGCGCGGACGACAGATTGCCGCGGCGAGGTCGCGCGGATACAGCGCAAGGGGCCGGCCCCCACCGCGTATTTGCATCGCGATCGCCAGCGGGTTCTCGGTTTCGGCGAGGTGGTCCCCGACGACGCCATTGAGCACCGCCAGGAGGGCCTCCTGCCGTGGGGAGCGCGGCGGGCGCAACTGCGTTGCGGGGGCCGCAGCGAGTGCGTGGGCGATCACGCTTCCGACCGCTAACGTCGTCCCGCGGATACAGGAGTAGACGGCCCCCGTGATGCCGCGCGTGCGAACGCCACCCGCACGGCGGGGGAGGTGCGGTCCGCGCGCAACCGTGGCGTGCATCGCCTCGACGACGTCGGTGAGGCCCTCCAGGGCGTCGATCGCGAGCCAGGTTGCTCCCACTAGATCCGAGGCGTCGGAGTCCATTCGGATTCGTCATACCACCCCGCGCCCGCAGCCACCCGAGGCTTCATCGCGGCGGCCCTCCAGAGCCGATCGATTTGCCCTCCTTTCCCGCCCCCGACGGCAGCGGTGCGCAGGTACTCGCTATTGCGCATTGAGCCCCTCGTCAGCCCGCGAGTCGGGGAGGCAGGCGGCGCGAAATGGGCCATGCCGAGCCGACCGCGAACCGGATCGGGCCGCCGCACCACGAGCTACCGGATGGGGTCCTTCGCGCTGGCCTCCGTGCCCGCGGCGAGCCCGAGATCTTCCATGCCGGGCATCTTCTCGATCTGGGGTCGAGCGGCACTCCAAGCGCGCTGCACGATCCAGGAGAGGGAGCGGTCCTGACGCGTGGCCTCTTCCTGGATCTCGCGAAGCATCTCCTGCGGGAAGTACAGCGACTGCTTTCTCTTGTTCGAGGTCTGTCCCATGGATCCTTCTTTTGTACGCCCTGGGTTCTGGAAGTGAACTGCCGCGATGGGGCGGCCTACTGGCCGAGGGGGGTGCCCCTTGCGGCGTCTCACAGCGCTACCTAGTTGACGCGATCGCGCCTTTTTGATCTGTTGTTCCTGGGCGTTGGGACAGGGGAGGCGGCGATGGGGTGGGCGCGCTCGGTGGACTTGCGGGAGCGCGTGGTGGCGGCCTTCGACCGGGCCGGCATGACCGACCCGGAAGCGGCGGCTCTGTTCAAGATCGGTGAGGCGACCGTTCGGCGCTGGAAGCGGCTCCAGCGTGAAACGGGGAGTCTTGAACACAAGCCGTTCGGCGGCGGAAATCCCCCGCGGGTGGCACCGGAGCAGTGCCCAGTGGTGCACGCTATCGTCGAGGAGCAGCCCGATCTGACCGACCAAGAGCTCGCCTGGGAGTTCCACCGGCGGACCGGGCGCAGCGTCAGCCGGTCGTCGATGAACCGCACCCTGCTGAAGCTCGACCTCACGCGGGAAAGACCCTAGCCGCGACGGAGCAGGCCGAACCGCGCATCCAGGCACTCCGGCGCCAGTTCATCGAGCTCGCCAAGAGCCTTGACCCCCGCCGGCTGGTCTTCATCGACGAGGCGGGCAGCAACATCGCGATGACCCGCGAGTACGCACGGGCGCCGCGAGGCGAGCGCGCAAACGGGTCCGTTCCCCGCAATCGCGGGGAGGTCACGACCATGCTCGGCGCGCTCGATCTCCACGGCGTTCGAGCCATGATGACCGTCGAGGGGGCGACCGATGCCGAGGTCTTCGAGACCTTCCTGGAGCGGGTCCTCCTCCGGAAGCTGAAGCCAGAGGACATCGTCATCCTTGATAACGTCGGCGCGCACGGGGCCGTGGACGTTCGCAGGCTCATCGAGGCCGCCGGCGCTCGAGTGCTCTACCTGCCACCCTATTGTGCGCCGCGAAGCGGCGCGTTCTTCGCGAGATGAAAGGAGCTCGCCCTGATGAAATAGTCGAACAATCAGGTAGCCAAGTCCCCTGCGTGGCGCCGCGAGGTGCCCAGCAGAAGCGGGACCGGAAAGCACGCACGCGGCAAACGTGCGGCTGCGAAACGGCGGGCCGTAGCGCGCAGCGAACCCAGACGTAGCCTCGTAAGGGAATGGGGAGGCCGAGCCTCTAGTATGGTTGGCGAAGGCAGTATGTATCCGGGAAACGGTTTGACAGATCGCCCGATACACTCCCCCAGGGTAGCAGGGACGGCACGCCGTGAAAGGAACGCGCTGAACGCGGGAGACCTCGACCGATGCGGATAGCAACCGCAACCAGGAGTGCAAGGCCGCGAGCCAAGGCTCTCCGGGCCGGGCGAGGAGTCGCACGAGTCCGTAGTACCTGTGAAGGCGGCGAAAGTCGCTGGAGGGAAGGGACTCTGCTCGACGGTGCGACCCCAGCGGGGAAGGAGCGGGGATTGTGGGAACATCACTAAGAACCCCGAGTAGGCTCCGGGAACTGCAACGGGTGAAGTGGACCCCGTTTTTTGGACAGGTGGCTTAGGTAGGGTTGAGGCTCACGCTCTGGACGGAAAGGAGCGGCCAGTCACCGTCAGAGCCTCGAAATGCGAAGCCCGGCCTCGCAGAGACCGGGCTCCGAGATGCTCGACTGCTGCGAGAGATCAGGCGATCGGTCGGACGTTCGCCGCCTGGAGCCCCTTGGGTCCCCGCTTCACCTCGAACTCGACCTTCTGCCCCTCCTGCAGTGAGCGGAAGCCCTCGCTCTGGATGGCGGTGTGGTGGCAGAACACGTCCTCGCCGCCATCAGCCTGGGAGATGAAGCCGAACCCCTTCGCATCGTTGAACCACTTCACGGTACCGGTTGCCATTTGCTGAGTACTCTTTTCTCTGTGATCGCGCGGCATGAAGTGCCGTGCGGTACTGCCGCGCTCTTCAGTGAGCGCGGCGAAGGTGTATCCCGGTCGGGCGTGAAAGTCGAGCAAATCCCCCAAGTAGCCACCGGCGGGGCTGTGCGCCCCCCGACGACTCGGCGAACTCCCATCGTGGTTCTCCTAGGCCAGCCTGCGCCCGAAGCCCTCGGCGCGCTCGAGCAGGGTCACGAGCTCCGCGGTCGGCTCGCGCGAGCGATCGCCCCGTCTGGCCGCACGGTGGAGCGACGAAAGCGCCTGCGCGAACGCCACGTCTTCACTCGCCCCCCGGCTCTCGAGAAGCGCGTCGAGCCGGCGCATCCGCTCCTTCAGGTCCCTGAACGCCTCGTTCATTTCCTGGCTTTCTTCGCGGCGGTGGGGCGCGACCGCTCGGGAGCATACCGGCCCGAAGCCGGATCGAGGGCGAACGGCGGGAGGTGCTCAAGGCGTTCGTCCCGCGCCTCGGGATCGGGGCACAGGAAGACCTTCGCGGCCGACAGGCGCAGCTTGGCTGCTTCGCGCCTCTCGCCTTCGGCGAAAAAGACATGCACGGCGGTAGGTTCCAGGGCCACGACCCTGCCGATGCCTAGGGTCGAGTGTCGAACCACCATCCCCTTGGCGAAATCTGTCTCCACGATCACCCTCTTTCTCGGTTGGGCGACCGTTCAAGCGAACGGTAGTCGACGCGAGTAGACAAAGCTTACTTTTGGGCTGCCCCGATGGAAACGACCTCGCGAGGGCGTTACCCCAAGCCTGCGACAGGGCGCTAGAGCCCTCCTCTCGCTTGGGCGCCCCGCCCACCGAGACAGTGGTCGATTCGCCTCCCGAAAAGACGGTCGTTTGTCCGGTCGCAGCTCGCCGGGCGCTGCGCCTCAGGACTTCGTGCTCGCCAGCACGCGGCGCTCGAGCTCGGCAACGGCCGCGTGGATCGTGCGAAGCTCGGCCGCGAAGACGGTCGGGATGCGGGCGGCGCGAAGCAGCGCGCGACGGGCATCGTCGAGGTTGCTGTCCACGGCCAAGAGCTGCGTCCGCCGCAGATCGATGAGGAGCTCCTCGCGCATCAGGGGAGTATACGCCCCTTCGTCGCCCAGGTTCCGACGCTCGCGCCCCGCGCCGCACCGTTCGCATGCGGCTCACCTCGCCCGGAGGACGCAGGCGGGCAGCGCCGCACCCGCGTCGCGGTTAGGATATATTGATGACCGCCGCGTATACGGAGAGGAAGGTGAAGGGCCACGTCGTCGGGATCGAGCGGCTCGAGCCCCTCCGCTGGCGCGTGAGCGTCGACGGCCGCCGGCTGTTCACGTTCTGCTCCGAGGCGCGGGCGCGGCAGGCCGGGGCGCTCGAGGCTCGCCGGCTGGACATGGTCGCCTCCGACCGTACGGCGACCGGCGAGCGCTGATACTCGTCGTGGGAGACGGCCATGATCTTCTGGAGCCGGACCAAGGACGGCTGGGCCGTGAACCTCGACGGGACGGACGCGGCCAACCGGTTCTCGCTCCCGCGTGTCGAGCTCCGCACCGGCCCGCGAGGATGGGCCTGCGCCTGCCACCTGCCCGATGGCACGTTACGCCTGGTGCCGCTCGGGCTCGCGACCGGCGTGGCCGAGGCGATGCGGCTGGCGATCGAAGGCAGCCTGGGTGCCATCGGCGTGGAACATGAGCCGGACCTCCGCGCGCTCCTCGACGCGCCGGCGCCGCACTGACGCGTCGCCGTCACACGCCGACGTTGCCTGTGGCGCCTGCGCTCGACTTTCCCGCACCGGAGAGAGCCCCTTCCCATCCTGCGCGCCTCGCGGTGCTCGGGCCGAACTCCGGGCTGGGAGGACTCGACCAGGGGATGAGCCCCCGACCCGGGACGGAGGACAAGGCAGGGCGGGGAGAGGGAGTTAGCCGTGATCGCGCCAGGCGGCGCACCGGCCTGATATCAGCCGATTAGCGAGCACTCCGTCGGCATCTTCATGCCGAGTCGCCGCGGCAGAATCTCGAACCGGAAGCTCGTGTCGGTCAGCGGCTCACCGTCTAGGTTGATCTGGAGGCCCTCTCGGGTCTCGATGTTGAGCCAGGGCACGCGGGTATGGACCAGCGCGCGGCGGACCCCCTCGATTCCGTCTTGCAGCAGGATCCGGAGAGCCTCCGGAATCTCCTCCCTCGGAAGCTCAGGAACCACGGCGACGTCGAGCAGGCCATCATCGAGTATGGCCTCCGGACAAAGCTTGTGACCTCCGCCCGCCTGGCGTCCGTTCCCGACGGCGAGGACAAGAAAAGCCCCTTCCCAGGCGAAGCCCGGCGCCGACAAGCGTCCACGCTCAGGCTTGATGCTGCTGAAATGGGTCAGGCCGGTCAGCAGATAGGCGGCGCCTCCCAGGATCCGCTTCAGCTCGTTCGGCGTCGCGAGCGTCACCTGCGTGCCGAAACCACCCGTGGCGACGTTCACGAAGTGCCGTCCATTCGCCTGCGCGACATCGACCATGGAAGTGGGTCCCGAGACTGCGAGACGCATGGCTGCCAACGGATCGAGCGGGATTCCGCATGCCCGCGCCAGGTCGTTGGCCGTGCCAAGCGGCAGGATGGCGAACGCCGGCGAGGCCCTCGACTCCTCAGTCCCTTCGACGAGTCCCGCAACCACAGCGTTGACGGTCCCATCGCCGCCGCCGGCCACTACGATCCCGTACCCGGCGTGCGCCGCCTGGAGCGCGAAGCGCGAGGCATCATCGCCTTCCCAGGTCACGCGCACATCCACGAGGAATCCTTCCTCGCGGACTGCGCGTACCGCTCGGCGCACGTCCTCGCGCGTGGCTGCCTTGCCGTGCAGCACGAGGCAGACCTTCGGAGGAGATGACTCCGTCACGGATCCCAAGGTAACCGAGCGGATTCTGGACGTCAGGCGGGATCCCCGGGAGGGTCCATGCAACCGAACTCCAGGGCCAGGCGGTTAACGACCCTCAGGTCCGCGCGGCCCTGAGCGACAGGTCCAACCGGGCCACGCTATCGCCGAGGTTCACAAGCTCCTCTACAGCTCGCCGGAGTTGGCCACCGTGTGCATCAACGACTACGCCAGCGGGCTCGCAGCATCCCTCCTAGGCATCTTCGGCGTGGACCCATCGCGGGTGCGAGTCGCCGTCGAGGGGGCCGAGCTCCGGCTCGATCTCAGACGCGCAGTTCCCGTCGGGCTCATCCTGAACGAGCTGATCACCAATGTGCTGAAGCCGGCACCCCCGGCAAGCGCACGGCCAAGCCTAGCCTTCGGGGCCCAGGATCTCCCGCTTGAGACGATCCCAGCGCGAGCTGCAAGGCTGCGTGAACCTGCGTCACGCGATAGGGCTTCACGACGAAGCGGTAGGGCTTCGCCCGCGCGGCGGAGGCCACGGTCTCCTGATCGGGGTATGCCGCGGCCAGGTGGACGTCCATCAGGGTGCAGCTGCGACACCGGCTGCCAATTTTTCGGAACCCGGCCGACCGACGAAGCCATTGAGCCAGCTGGAGCCACGTTCCCATGCCTCTAACGATCTGCTCTGGCGGGCCGTTCCTTGGCGCAGGGGATCTGTGGCAGCGATGCCCTCGCGCCCTCCGAACGTCGAGGAGGCGCTAGGGCGGCTCGCCGGCGCCCGAGCGACCTTCCTGGTCGGAGCTAGTCAGGCCTAGCCCGTCGATCCTCGACGAGCCGGCCCGAGGCGAGGATCTCGCTCTCGTGTTCCCCGTCCCGGAACCGCTCGGCGAGCGCGTCCTCCTGCCAGCGAAGCAGCGCGGGGACGGTGAGCAGGCGCCTCGCGTAGGCGTCCGGCTCCGCCCCCAGGGCCAGGCCGTAGGTCTGGGCACGGAAGGCGACCGGCGCGAAGAAGGCGTCCGCCGCGGTGAAGCGCGCGCCGGTGAGGAAGGGCCCGCCGAAGCGGCGAAGCCCGTCCTGCCAGAGGGCCCCCATGCGGTCGAGGTCGCGGCGCAGCCCCGACCCCACCTCGTGCAGGGCGATGCGGACGCCCACGCTCATCGAGCAGCGACTCCGAAGCTCACCGAAGCCGGAGTGCATCTCGGCCGCGGCGGAGCGGGCCCAGGCGCGGGCTCGGCGGTCCTCCGGCCAGACGCGAGGGTGGTCCTCCCCGACGTACTCCGCGATGGCGAGGGAATCCCAGACCACCGTGTCGCCGTCCACAAGGCAGGGCACCCGCCCCGAGGGCGAGAAGCGCCTGAACGAAGGGCTCCCCCCGGGCTCGAAGGGCACGAGCCGCTCCTCGAACGCGATTCCGAGCTCGGTGAGGAGCGCCCAGGGGCGCAGCGACCAGGAGGAGTAATTCTTGTTTCCGACGTAGAGGACGTACATGGTCACCTCCGAAACGGTGCATGGACGGCCTCGTCCGATGGCGCGTCCCGGTCTCTGTGGCTTCGAGCACACCGCCGTGTTCACCCGCGACGAGGTCGAGCATATCCTGTCCGACGAGAGGATCCCCGAGGACCGGCGTATGTTCTACGCTCTGCTTTCCTCGCCCGCTGCGCTTCGGCGAAGCCGCCGCCCAGGCGGTGGCGAGATGCGAGACTATGAGCCGGATGCGACGCCACTCGGCCTCCTGCACGTTGCGACCGCCATGCATGCCGCAGATAAGCGAGAGAAGGGTGTGAAGACCGAGCGACCACGAGAGGTGGCTTGAAGGGTGGCCGCACTTCTTCGGGCGATCCCCCGGGCCCGACGACCTGATCATGCTTTCCCGAAAAGGCAGTCATCGATCGGTCGCGCACATGCTGAAGAAGTTTCACAAGGACCTTGAGGCGGCTCGGGCTGCGCGCCCGCCGTCAGCAAGATGTTCGCCGCACCTTCATCAGCCTTGCCAGAGCAGACGGGGCGCGGCCGGACGTGCTCTGGTGGGCCACGCACGGACCGACCGGCTCGGTCGTAGACGCGTACACGAGAGCTGGAGGCCCTTACCCGGAACCCGTAGGGATCCAAGGGAGGCACCCGCGGCGATTCGGCAGGCAGGGAGCGCTTGGCGCTCGTCCGTTTCGCGTCCTCGGAGCCCGCCCTGGGGCCCGGCCACGGTGTCCCGACCGCCGCTGCCATGCAGCACGCGACCAAGTGAGGGCAAGCAGCTAGGAGCACGGCTGTTGCTGGCGGGCGGTGCATGAGCCCCCGGAACCTCTTGGCTCCGGGAACCTCACGGATGGCGGGGTGTAGGGGACTCGAATGCTTCGAACGACCACGACGGAAGCGAGACGATCGCCGCTGGTTTCAGCGATTCCGCACCGTTAGAGGCGAGCGCTCCGGCGGGATCGGAGCCGAAAGACGCGGAAAGCGCGCCGTCGCGTAACGGCGTAACAGCCGCCGGCGAGCGGGACGTCGTGCGCGCGCTCGAGGCGCTGCGCGTCGGGGACCTCAGAATGGCCCGGCGCGCGCTCCTGGATGCGCTGCGCGCGCTGGGGAAGTCCGGTGAGCGGGTCGTCGGGCTCCGGCGGCCCGATCTGTACCTCAGCGTTGCCTTCCGCTCTTCGGGGCATTACAGTGTCTTACGCCATGGCATCCCTGACCATCAGGCTCCCCCCGCAGCTTCGCCGGGAGCTCGATAAGCTCAGCAAGGAGCGGCGGCGTGCCGCGGGGGACATCGTCAGGGAGTCCCTCCGGAGGTACCTGGCCGTGGAACGCTTCCGGGCGCTCCGCGACAAGACCCTGCCGTTTGCCGAGGCCCAGGGCTTGCTCACCGACGAGGACGTCTTCAAGTCCGTTTCGTGAGGATCGTTCTCGACACGAACGTCCTGCTCGCAGCCTTCGGTACCCGGGGGCTGTGCGAGGCGCTAGTTACCGCTTGCCTCGAGAGCCACGACCTCGTGACCTCTGACCACATCCTGGCCGAGCTTCGGGAGCACCTCGTGAAGGCCTTTCGCCTCACCGGGCACCGAGCCGACGAGGTCGCTGCCCTCGTGCGCGAGCATGCGGACGTCGTCTCGCCGAGCAGTGTGCCGCCGGCGGCCTGCCGAGACCCGAGCGACCTGCCGGTTCTCGGGACTGCCGTTGCCGGCAACGCCCATCTCCTCGTGACGGGCGACAAAGATCTCCTCGACCTGAAACGCTTCGAGGGCGTACCCATCGTGACGCCCCGCGAATGCTACGGACGTCTGGTGGGGAGCGGAAGCGCGACGTAGCTCGTGTGGCCTACCGGCAGCCGTCCTTCCCAGCCTGACGAGCGCTGACCACCATGACGAGGGCGTGTCGAGCCTCCCTGCCTCGTCCAACGTCTCGTCGAGCTCAAGCCCGGAGCGTGTCGATCGGACAGGCGGTCAGGCCAGGGCCGAGAGCCACCGAACCCGTGCCCAGGTGGAGCACGACTCCCTGGACCCACGAGCGGCCGGCCAGCTCGGCCAGCGCCCGGAGCCCGTTGAGATCGCTGGCGTGCACCGTCGCGCTCGCCTTCACCTCCACACCGACGATCCGTCCACGCTCGTCCTCCAGCACCAGGTCGACCTCGTGGCCACCGTGGCTGCGGAAGTGGTGGAGCACGGGCTTCGCCTGGCTCCCTCCAAGCTGCTTGGTGAGCTCACCCGCCACGAAGGACTCGAGGACCGACCCCAAGGACGTCCGCTCGTGCTCGAGTGCCGCGGTGACGAGTCCGGCCCTGGCCAGGAGAACGCCCGTATCGACGAGATGGAACTTGGGCGCAAACCAGCCGCTTGCCGCGGTTGGTGGCCCAGGCGGGGACGAGGCGTACCAGGAAGAGCGCCTCCAGGAGCGCCAGGTAGCGCTTGAGCGAGCTCACCGGGAGACCGAGGGTACGGGCCAGCTCGCTGTGGTTGAGAGCCTTCACCGACCGCTCCTGCTGCCTCCGTTCCTCCGCCGTCGGGGTCCTCGACTTCCCCGGCGACACCTCCACCGTCACCGACTGCCCCAGCTCCTCGCTCCCGGTCCTCGTCGCCATCGTCGCTCCTCGGAGGGCCGCGGCCGGCGGACACCGTGCCCGCCCCGGGTCCTCGAGCCCGGAGGGTGCCGACCGGGCCCGGCCCGATCACGCCACAGGGCCAGGATCTCGAGGGCGGCTCGGAGGGTGGATGCGTCCGCCGTCGAAGAGGCTCGGGGCCAACCGCGACCTGCAAGGACGAGATGTGGGGTCGAGCGTCTTGGCGCGTAGGGCGAACCTCCGCCGGAGCTCATGGACCCTGGGCTAAGAGCCTGCTCGGCGGCGCTGAGGCTCTCTTGTTCGCGTGAGCCCGAGCTTCTGGAGCGTCCGACCCATGGCTGCAGGGCTCACGCTCCGCCCATCCGCCCGTGAGACTCCCAGGCCAGCTCTGCAATCGTCAGGTCGGGCTCCGCCCTGACGATCTCCCACACCAGGTCGTGCTTCTCCAGGGCGACCCGCGGCGCCATACCTCCACCCGCGGCAGGGGTGACACCAGCGATCCGGTCTCCCGCTTGAGCCGCTTCCAGCGGTTGACCGTCGCCTCCCCTATCTGGAACAGCTCGGCGACCTGCTCATCCGTCGTGTCGCTGACGTAAGAATGCGCCGACCATCCGTTCACGAAGATCCAAGAAATACGCTACGCCCACCCCGTCGCCATCTCCATCCCGTCCCCTCTTTGGGCTGCAGATCAAACTCTCGGGATCACGGCAAGTGCGGGGCGCTGTCATGATCAGTCGGCCAGCAAGCCCAGTTGCAGGCGGCTGCCGGCCGCGATGAGCCCGTAGGCAACGATGAACGGGAGCTGGGAGACGATCAGGGGCGGTTCGGCGTCGTGAGCGTCGAGGAATCCGAAGGTCACGTCGGCGATGGAGAACACCGCAAACCCGGCCAGGAGGAGGGCCCAGACGCGTCCCACCCGGCCGCCAAGGTGCCGGGCGTGGCGCGCCAGGTAGGCCAGGAGGGCGATGGTCGTGAGGTCGAGCACCGCGTACAGGGCGTCGGTCGCGCCGGAAAGCCTGGGGACCGGCAGCTGCGCGATGGTCCAGAGCAGGAGCCCGCCCGCGATGGTCGCCACAGCGACGATGAGTGCCCCCGCGCGGCGGGCACCCTCCTCGGAGAAGAGCCCCGAGGATCGGTAGGCTTTGACGAAGCCGGCCAGGGCGGCCACGAGGAGCAGTTGCGCCAGGGTGAAGACGGCGTCGGCGCGGGACGGGAACGGAAGGGTCGCGTAGGCGAGCTGCTCCACGCCCAGCACGACGTGCGCCACTGCGAAGGCGGCGAAGCTGACGCCGACCAACCCCCAGGCGCGGGCTGCCGGATGCCCCGCCCCGAGCCGGCCCCACGAAGCGAGAGACCAGCTTGCGGCGGCGGCGAGGAGCGCCACCTTCACCAGCGTCAGCGCCACCAGGGCAATGCGCTGGCCGGCTGACCCGGCCGGCAGCGCCGCGGCGGTCAGGCCCAGCGCGCCCGCCACCCCAGCGGCGAGGAGCACACGCCTCACGGTCGTCTTGGACCTCATCCCTACGCCTCCCCGCCCCCGGCGAGCGCGTCCCGCACGGACTCCATGATCTCGGTGGAGCGCTGCTTGCCCACGAAGACGTTCAAGCCTGCGCCGATCCGCTCTAGGAGAGACTCGAGCTGAGCCGCTGTCATCACGCGGGCATCGATGCCCAGCCTCCGGAGGTGCACGGTGGCTGCGGCGCGAGCCGTGGTCTCCCCGATGTGCGGGCTCAGCTCCCGGGTGATGACGTTCATGACGTGGGTGGTGGGCGTGGCCATACGCGTCCGGGCCTGGTACCTCAAACCACGATCAGCGAGCCGGCCAGCTGCTCGCGGCCGCTTCTCGACCGATGCTGCCCACTTCACATCGAATCGACAAGGGGGCAGCCGTTCCCAACCGGTTTGCTGCACCCGTGCTGCACGGGCCGAACGCACCAGCGCCCGCTGGAGCGCGGATCCGGGTCATGGACGGGGGAAGGGGCTACCTGCTATCCGTGCGCGCCGTAGCGGCCCGCCTAGGCGTTTCTACGGCGACTGTCTACGGGCTCTGTGCGCGGGGAGACCTCGCCCACGTTCGTGTCAGCAACGCGATTCGAATCGATCCCGACGAACTGCGGGGCTTCATCCACCGACGCCCCGACCGGGCCAGCAAGCCAGGTCGCGGCGGCCAACCGAAGGGAGCAGTCCAGATGGCTGAAAACAACTGGGGATCAACAGCAAGCCGTGGGCGGGGTCGTCCGTTCAAGCCCGGCCGAAGCGGAAACCCGAGGGGCCGGCCCTATGGCGTGCCCAACTTGGTGACGACGGAGAGCCGTGACTTGTTCCGACACCTAGTCGAAGACAACCTGCCTGAGCTCGAGCGATGGCTGGAGGAGACGGCGAAGACAGATCCAGGCAAGGCGGTCGAGCTTTTTCTTCGGCTCGCCGAGTGGGTCGTACCGAAGCTGGCTCGTGTGGAGTTCGGGATCGAAGACTACACGGACGCGGAAATGCTCGCTGAGGTCCGGCGGCGACGCCAACTCGCCGAGGCGGCCATTGCGGCGAAGGGCTCCTCAACGCCACCATCGGGGCAAGTTCAGCCGACGGCAGACACGCCCAACCCCACCTAAGAAGCCACCCACCGGAGCGGTAGAAGACGCGGCGGAGCGCGCCCACGGCCCGCCCACAGATCGGGAACCTGCGAAGGAGGCTCCCCGTTGGCCGAGCCTCTACACCAACGCCCGCACGTTCCACGAGAACGCCGCGGTACCTCGCCTTGCCCCACGCCTTCCGCGAGGCGGTCCGGCAGCTAGCTCCCATTCAGCGGCTCGTTCTCTATGAGCTTGCGGCCGAAGCGGAATGGGAGCCCAGGTGGACGATCAGCGCCAGGAGGCATAGGCCTGCGGCGAGGTGGCGGGTCTGCATGGCCTGCTCCCTACCGGAAGGCACTGCTGGCTCGCGGAAGTCGACCTGCTTGGCGCCAGCCGGCCTGGGCAGGGCGAGGGTAGAAGCCGGCAGCTTCGGGTCAATCTTCCAGTCGGAGTACTCCGCTGTGAAGTGGGGCCGGACTGGGTGATCGGTGTAACTGGGTGATCGGCGTAGATGACCAGCATCCGGGCCGGCAGCGCCGTGGCCGGGTGAATCCAGATCTCTACCTGGAGCCCCGCGCTTGTGAGCACCAGGTGCTCGACCTTCTTCTTCTCAACGGTGGCCAGGACAACGCCTGGCCGTCGTGGCGGGCGTCGGGCCTCTGCTGGGTTCGGTGCGTGGAGCGCTGTCGCCGTGACGACTGAAGTGCGGTATGGAGGGAGGGTTTAGGGCGCTCTCCCGGTGTCGGAGCTGGATGGGTCGCCCTTCGTCACTGTGATGCTGCGGGCCAGAGTGGGCAGGTAGAGGCTATATGAGAAGGACGTCCCCGTATATGAGTCGTTTACTGGTTGCTACAATTGCTTTCGCGCTCGGATTCCAGGCCCCCGCGCGGGCCGCTTCCGACGCGGAAACATCGCCCGTAAACGCGGCGGCGCTCGACCGCACGGTGCTGCCGATCCCGGAGCCGGTCTACCCGCCCATCACCGAACTCGATGCGCGCAAGGTCACGCCGCCGCCGCGCTTCGAGGTGAAGGCGCCCGAAGGGGCGCCGAACGTGTTGGTCATCCTCATCGACGACATGGGCTTCGGCATGCCGAGCGCCTTCGGCGGCCCGATCCACATGCCGACGGTGGACAAGCTAGCCAGAGAGGGGCTGCGCTACAACCAGTTCCACACCACCGCCCTCTGCTCGCCGACCCGGACCGCCCTGCTCTCCGGCCGCAACCACCATACCAACAACATGGGGTCCATCACGGAGACGGCCACCGCCTTCCCCGGCAACACCGGCCAGCGCCCTGACAACGTCACCCCTCTTGCGGAGATGCTGCGCCTGAACGGCTACAGCACCAGCTTCTTCGGGAAGAACCACGAGACGGCCGCCTGGGAGGTCAGCCCGTCGGGGCCCACTACGCGCTGGCCCAATCGGTCCGGCTTCGACGAGTTCTACGGCTTCATGGGCGGTGAGACCAACCAGTGGGCCCCGCTCCTCTACCACAACCAGACGATGGTCGAGGTCCCCAAGGACCCGAAGTACCACTTCATGACCGACATGACGAACAAGGCCATCGCTTGGGTCGAGTTCCAGAAGGCGCTGACGCCCGACCGGCCGTTCTTCATGTACTTCGCGCCCGGCGCGACGCATGCGCCGCACCACGTCCCCAAGGAGTGGATCGCCAAGTACAAAGGGAAGTTCGACAAGGGCTGGGACGTCATGCGGGAGAGGGTGCTGGCCCGCCAGATCAAGCTCGGGGTGGTGCCTCCCGGTACCAAGCTCGCCCCCAAGCCCGAGGCCATCAAGGACTGGGCCACGCTCTCGGCTGACGAGAAGAAGCTCTTCTCTCGCCAGATGGAGATCTTCGCTGGTTTCGGCGAATACACCGACACCGAGATCGGCCGGCTCGTCGACGCCATCCGACAGACGGGGCAACTCGACAACACTCTCATCTTCTACATCCTGGGCGATAACGGGACGAGCGCCGAAGGCGGCATGAACGGCCTGTTCAACGAGATGACGTACTTCAACGGCGTGCAGGAGACGGTCAAGGACATCCTGAAGCACTACGACCAGCTCGGCGGCCCGCTCTCCTACCCGCACATGGCGGCTGGCTGGGCGGTCGCGGGTGACACGCCCTTCACCTGGACCAAGCAGGTGGCTTCCAACTTCGGCGGCACGCGCAACGGGATGGTCATCCATTGGCCAAAGCGCATCAAGGCCAAGGGCGAGATTCGGTCGCAGTTCCACCACGTCATCGACGTAGCGCCGACCATCCTCGAGGCCGCCGGCCTGCCCGAGCCCAAGAGCGTCAACGGGACCGTCCAGAAGCCGATCGAGGGCGTCAGCATGGTCTACACCCTCGACGACCCGAATGCGGAGAGCCGGCACAAGGTGCAGTACTTTGAGATCTTCGGCAACCGGAGCATCTACGCCGACGGCTGGCTCGCCGGGACCATCCACAAGGCACCCTGGGAGCCCGAGCCGCGCGCGCCGCTCCTGGAGGACACGTGGGAGCTCTATGACACGCGCGCCGACTTCAGCCTGGCCGACGACCTCGCGGCGCAGAACCCGGACAAGCTGAAGGAGCTCCAGGACCTCTTCATGACGGAGGCCGTCAAGTACAACGTCCTTCCCATCGACGACCGGGTCTTCGAGCGGCTCAATGCTAAGCTGGTCGGGCGGCCCGACCTCATGGGTGACCGCATGTCGCTCACGCTGCACGCGGGCATGACGGGGATGTCCGAGGCCGCCTTCATCAACGTGAAGAACCGCTCCGTGACCATCACCGCCGATCTGGAGATTCCGGCCGGTGGCGCCAACGGCGTCATTCTCTGCCAAGGCGGCCGCTTCGGCGGCTGGAGCCTCTACGTGAAGGGAGGTAGGCCGGCCTACACCTACAACTTCCTTGGTCTGACCCGTACGACCATTCGCGGTGAGACCGCGGTCCCGGCCGGCAATGTGAGGCTGCGGATGGACTTCGCCTATGACGGCGGCGGCCTGGGGAAGGGCGGCCTGGTGACGCTGTACGTGAACGGCAAGAAGGTCGGCCAGGGCCGGATCGAGCACACCCAGCCGGGGCTCTTCTCGGTCGACGACGCCGCCGACGTCGGCATGGATGAGGGCACACCGGTGGTCGAGGGCTACCAGCCCAGGGATACGAAGTTCACCGGAACCATCAAGCGGGTGGTGGTGACGGTGAAGGCCATGGGCCAAGGTGCGAAGAATGCGGCGGCCAAGACCGGCGCAGAGACTTCCCGGAAGCTCGAAGAGGTGGAGTAACGGGGGGCCCCGCTCCGCGAGGCGCTTCGGGCGGCCTTGGCCTCCGACACGGCGAATCGGGGGGATCCATGCCTACCCATCTGGCGTTGGGCGCCCACGACGCAAGGGGAACCCGACGATCGATGATCGTGCGTTTGCCGGCAGTGCTGGCCCTCCTCTTCGGAGGCGTGGCCAGGTCAACGGCCCTCGCCGACGACGTCAAGCACTCTGTCCCGACGTGAAACCCGAGAGCGCCCGGGTCGTGACTTGCCTTCGAGAGAAGGAACCCAAGCTCTCCGGCGCCTGTCGCGACAAGATCTTGGCGGACGCCTTGAAGGCGAAGAGGCTCGTCGAGGAGTTCGGGCGGTCCTGCCGTGCTGACGTGGACCAGTTCTGCGCGGGTGTCGATCCGGGCGGGGGACGCATCATCGGCTGCCTCAATCAGCACCAGCCGGAACTGTCGTCCTCCTGCCAAGCGGGAGCAAGCGACCGGAATCGTTCTTCCAGACCTGATTCCGGGCAGCCGACTGCTCGAAACGGAGTACCCAAGGCCAAGGAGAAGCTGTTCGACTACATCGAGGTGTTCTACAACCAGCAGAGGCTTCACTCGGCCATCGGCTACGTCAGCCCAGCCGAGTTCGAGAGGGCAGCACGGGAGATGCAGGCGGCGTAGTCAAACTGTCTGCGGAACCGGATCAAGCCCACCGTTTGCTGCACCCTTGCTGCACGAGGGCAGCACCGCAAACGACAGGGCCGGAACCGCTCCCGATTCAGGAGCGATCCCGGCCTCTTGGATGGCGGGGTGTAGGGGACTCGAAGCCATCGGATGATGCTGTCGAAAGCCAGCCCGAGGTCCCCGATCCAAGTCGTTCCGGCTGGTTACGGCACGAGAACACGGGCCCATGGTGGCCGATCGAGCCCGAAACGGCCGCGCGGCGTAGCAGCGTAACAGCAGCCCCGAACGGGACCGGGTCTGCCGAGGCCGCCGTGCGCCGCGCCGGTGAGGCGCTAGCCGCTGGAGAAGTCCGCGTCGCCCGGCGGCTGTTGCTGGACGCGCTGCGTGCCCTTGAGAACGACGGGGAGGGCGGGCCGTGAGCCCCCGCCTGCACATCGTGCGGCCATCTAAACAGGATCCGGAAAGGCCGGAATGTCCTTGAACTCGCACTTCTGCCGGAGCACGTCCGCGACAGGGGCGGCGGGGGGGCGCGCCTCGTCCATGCGAAATAGGTTCACTACGTCGTACAGATCTCGGGGACGGGTTCGCTCGGCGAGCGCCCGCGTCTTCTCGGCCAGTAGTTTCTCAAAGGCGTAGCACCGCGCGGTCATGCCGGTCTCTGGTCGGTTCATGTAGGGATGTTCCACGGGCGCTTGACAGGAGGCAGGACGATCTTCTCTTCTCGTCGATGGTCAGATCGAGTTTCACGCGTTGGAGGTCACCGCTGCGTCGCAGCGGACCTCGGTTCGACACGCGTCCTTGGCAGCTCAGGCCCCCGCGCTCGTTCTGGTACACCTCGAACCGGAGAAGCTCGACCGGAAGCTCGACCCCGGAGACGTCGAGAACCACTGCGCGACGTCGGCGAACGTGGCTTTGAGGAAGCCTTCCTCGATCTGCGTCGCCTCACGGACCGTAAAGTCGAGGTCCTCGGAACAGCGTAGGTCTCGAAGTAGCATTTCTCGAGGCACGTGCCGCCCTTGAATACACAGTTCGGGGCCAGGCGTTCATCGGCGTAGATCCCGGCGAGGACCCAGCCCAGCACATGGTCCTTCTCCACGACCTCAGGAGCGAGGGGCCGGTCCGTTGCAGCCGCCATGATCTCGTGCCGCTCAATCATGATCGGACGTCTTCCAGCTTGTCGGGTACAGAGGCGCCACCGGCCTACGAGACGTGGCGAAGCGAGCGCGAGGTCGAGCTTCGCGCTACTCTTCGTCATGTTTCGCTGGCACTCGCTCACGAACGACGTATCGCGGCCCTGTCGCTCGTGGGCGAGGAAGCCGAGGCGCTTGAACACCGCACCGTTTCCAAGCCGCTTCGCGTATTTGCGCCAGCGTTTCTGGCGAGGCGTCATCGCGCGAAGTAGGCGCTAAGGCACTCGGCGACGTGTCGAATGCCGCCGCCCGAACTCGGGTCGTCGAGCATGTCAACGATGGTACGGTGGACGTCGGACACGTCCACCTTCATGGCACCGTGTGAGACGGCGCGGCGCGCCTCGCCCTTTGTTCGTTGACAACGGGATTTGTGGGCGGGATCGGAGGCCGGAGCACGGGAATGGCTCCGGCGCACCGGATCAGTCCCGGGGCCGCGCCAGGGCGACCGGATGGCCTACGGGCGCGCGGCCCGAAGCCTAGCTCCGCTCGATGCCTCGTTGAAGTTGCTGGAGAAGCTTTACTCGCATCGGCTGAAGCGCCTCCTCATGGAAGTAGAGTTACAGTATGCTGACAAACCCACTAGCTCCGGGTCATCGCTGGCTGGAGCGTCGTCATGAAAGAGCCACACCTCTGACGTGCCCGTTCGCGTGTGGCAGCAGGGCGGTATACTGCATAAAGTAAGGTGAGACTTATGAGGCGTGTTCTGTCTTGCGCAGTGTTGGCCATGGCAAGTTGCGTGACAGTTCCGCTTTCGGGTCGCGCGCAGTCGGTCCTCGTGACGGATGCAGCCCACGTCACAAGCTGCAAGCCGCTTGGCCAGGTAAGTGGCTCGTCCGGAACGGGTGGCATCCTTTCGTACGTCGGCCTAAAGGAAGCGAAGGCGAAGGCGCTCGACGCCGCGGGCGCCCTGGCAGCAACACACATCGTATGGCTGGAACCCACCGCCGGTGGCGACGTTCAGATCGCCTCCGGGCTCGCCTACCGCTGCGAGTGACCGATGGGGCCGCCCGTCTCGAGGCGATCTAAGCAGCGCCCTCACCAGCCCGAGGGCGGTCAAGAGCGGGCGTGTGCGGCGGCGGTGGCGGTGCGATCGACACGGTCCTCGCCCCGCACAGATGCCTGGACCTGCTCCGCGGAGGCGCGCAGGTCCAGATGCGCCTGCAGAGGCCGGCGGTGGGTCCTGCGCTCCTCGGTGGCGATGAGCGACTTCAGCTCGCTGTGAATCGTCCGTCACAACTCCTCTCGCTGCTTAATGGCGTCACCAACTCGGCGAATTTCTCCTCTGCGGCCGCGAACAGCTTCTCAACGGCGATTGCTTGTACTTCCATGCGCTGTGGGCCCTCTGGCCTTGGTCCAGCTATGCGGAGTCGCCATAGTCGGGTCAAGCCCACACCTCCCGAGCTGGTCGCGTACACGTCTCGACAACGCATACGTACGCCTAGTCGATTCCCTTTTGACTTTCACCCCACGCAACACGCTGGAATCACGCTGAAAAGACGTTGTCCGAACAGTCCGCACCCGAATCAGGTCCAGGCGATTCGCTCTTGCGCTCTGGGTGCATGCGGCGCAAAGTGAGGTCGCCAATTGACTAGGTACGCATGCGGGGGCGTCTGTGGCGACTAGCTATTTTGGCGACACAGGGGGAGTCAACCAATGAGGAATTCGAGGTGCACGTTTTGTCTGTGTAAGTCAAAACGCCTGGTCGCTCTGGCGTCTTGCTGTGCGCGAGCCATCGCTGCTGCCGTCGTCGTCCTGGCTGCGTGGCCCGCCTACGCAGGGTGCGGGTCGTTTGGGAACCCGCCAGGCCATTCCGCGCCAGTATGCAACAACTGGCGATGCACCGCTGATGGCTGGGTTGCGTGGCCAGTCGCCGCCGCGACGCGCTGCAACAATGGTCTCGGCTATTGCGACGGTGGCTTGATCATTCCCGGTCAGATCGAGCCGGAGCTCTACGGCCAGTGCATCAGCGGAATAGCCTACACGCCCAGCTTCCATCTGCAGAGCATCATCTACATGCCACCCGGAGCCCAGAGCTCCGTTCTCTACTCGAGTGGTAGCTCCGAGGGCAATAGCGTAACCATACAGACGCAGAGCGGTACCCAGACGACAATCTCGATGAGTGTCTTCGGAATCGGAGCAAGCACTCAGTACAGTGAAGGGGTCATAAACGGTAACACTTTTAGCATGACGAAGATGGATTCCTATGGCCGAGGCGAATCGGTTGGCACCGGATTCGACCACCCGGATCGCGGTAACGATGTGTTTGACGTCTGGGCCAATGTCCAGCAGACCCACTACCTGTCCACCAGCAACGGATGGGAGCGGATCGACTGGTCCACCGTGGGTGGGGCGGCCCCCAACGTGTACTCATATACGGCGTACGAGTTGCAGGGGCTGAGGAGCCCCAATTGCAACATTCCGGGGTCTTGCCAGTACTTCGGGACGTTGGCTGCATCTGACAAGGCGGGCATCCTCTCTATGGACGCGCCGCTCAACACCACTTCGCTGGACCCAAGGCGCTATCAGCGAGTCGCCATGCAGGAACCTACGCAGACCATGACGGGTCCCGACTACCAGGGAGCTCCGATCAACAGTTACGTTTACACAGAGACCTACAATACTTCCTACGATGCCTTTAACGGTAGCTACGTCAACAGCTCGTACACCATTCTGGCTAACGTGAGTGTAGGGGAGACCAAGAGTGGCTTTGGAACAAACGTCACCTGGGTGAACAACTATTCTGAGACGCGGCACAACGTTACCGGATCCCAGAAGGTCGCCACGCTCACGCTGCGGACGCCGACCGTCGGCTGCTACATGGAAGTGGCGATCTATATCGACGCGGTCTTCGGTACCTATCTCGTCGTGCCGGCGAACAGCGTCGGCTGCACTTAGGGAGCGTTCGCGGGGAGGGGCAGCGCGATTGAGGGCACGCATCATGCTCGAGCGCGCAAGAATAGGCTCGTTGCTAGCGCTCTGCGAGATTATAGCCGTCGGTGCGCGTTGCGGGAAGCCGCTGCGCGCGCCCAACATCGTTTCTCAGCCAAGCAGCGTTACGGTGGCCATGTGCCAGCCCGCGACGTTCGCTGTCGCGGTTTCAGGGACGCCTCCCTTCACCTATGAGTGGATGAAGGACGGCGTCCCTGTCGGCGGCGGCGCTGGGGCTGCGTACACCCTCGCGCCCGCGGTGCCAGGTGACGCTGGATCCTACGAAGTCGTTGTCTCGAATGCGGCTGGCTCGGTGACGAGCGCGGCCGCTACGCTCACGGTAACCGATCCGGGGCCACCGCCGCCGGGACCTTCGGTCGTGGCGGCTGAGGCCGGTAACTCGGTGGTGCGAGCGGGCGACGCAATTATCTGGGCGTTCAACGGATACGTGCATGCCACGTCCTCGTTCTGTCCCGGTGTTGTCCGCTCCATCACGGACGATCCGCAGGTCCTTGCATTCAACCTCACTACCGATGGGAAGCAACTCTTCTGGGCGGATGGCAATCCGGGAGGAGGTGGGATCTATACGGCTGGCGTGGGTGGGCAAGGCCTCAGCATGGTCGCGCACAGCGCATTCGAGGTCGGCGGGCTGGCGCTCGTCGGAACGCAGCTCATCTGGACGGACATGTACAACGAAGACATCGAGATGGTGCCTGTGGTTGGTGGCGGCGTGACGACGTATTCCGTTGCGTTTCCGGCTGGGCTGAGTGGCCCCGGCGCGATCGCTGGCGACGGGCAGAACGTCTACTGGTCGGACTGGAACGGCAGCGCGTGGGTGGACGTGCAAACCGACATGATCCGATGGCGGACCGCCGGCGGTGACCTCGTGACGGTCGCCAACGATCAAGGGCTTGTCTCCGGCGTGGCCACGGACGGCCAGCTCGTCTACTGGGTCACGACGATTGGCACGGCGCCAAACTTAACCAGCGCCGTGCGGAGCGTGAGCGTCACGGTCGGCAATATCGTCGAGCTGGCGCGTCTGCCTGGGAGCACGGGGGGGTTCCTGTTCATCGACGGAAACGACCTATACTGGACGAGTACCGCCGTCGCGGTCCCGGGCGGAATCACGGGAGCGGGGGCGCTGTCGAAGGTTCCGAAGGACGGCAGCAGCGCCTCGGTGATACTTGTCGGGAACCTGGCCTTCCCAGGCGGAGTCTACGCGGACGCACAGTTCGTCTATTGGGCCGAATATTCGATCGGAGGTAACGGCAACGCTCGGATCATGCGCATCCCGAAGTGATGAGAGTCGGCATGGGCCCGGGGCGAGTGCGTCACCTTCGGCGCCGCGGGTGGTGACCGGCGCTGTGAAGACGCAATGGCCCAAGACGACCCGTTAGAGGCCAGCCGAATGGCCGGTGTGACCAGGGCAGGAGCGGGGCGGCTTCCAGCGTCCGTCGAGGAAAGGTTTTCGGCCAGCCAACGGAGGAGGGCCCCGCGGGACACTCCCTTGACCCTGGCAGGCTCGGCCACGCTCCCGCCAGCCTCCACAAGCTCCTGGGCGGCCCCCAAGCCGTGTTCAAGGTTCGCTTCTACGCGAGCGCCGCCGGCAGGAGCCAGGCTACCGAGTTCCTCGACTCGCTCCCGCTTGCCCCCTGGGAAGCGAGCTACACCTTGGCGCGCTCGGCGGGGATCGCGCTCAGATCGTGGCGGACATTGCGGCGCTTCGCGATCATGGGTTGCAGGCCCCGATCTCGATGAAGCCGATCAAGGGGCGACCTAACCGGGGGCTGTTCGAGATCTGGACGGGTGGGTTCCGGACGCTCTTCGCTGGGGGTGATCTGGATCCTCCGCGTTAGCAAGAAGCAGGACTGCTGCTGAAGGGCGCTCGTAATTCGCCGCCGAGGCGCCGGCGTTCCTGTGGTGTCCTTCCGGCAAGGGTGCGTGAAGGGCGAGCCGAGACGAGGTAGGCCATGGGTTTCCGGGAGCCCCCCTTGGCAGGGAAGCAGCTGGGCGAGCGAATCGACGAGTGGCGTGCGAAACGGGAGAAGCTGCACCGTAACCCCCCTGTGTCGTTCCGGTCATAACCCGGATCCGTCTCGCCCCTGCGTTCCCCGACTTCAAGCGGGGTACCGTGAGCAGCGCGCGTATACGGATTGTATACGTACACTGTTCGTCAAATCGCGGGTTTGAGGCCGCAGTATAGTCGTCGATGTATACGGTCTTCGGGGTAGCCGTTCGAGAAGTCTCAAGCGAATTCAGCAATTAGCTTTGCACAGGAGGTGCGTATGGTGTGGGGCCAGTTAAGGACCCCTACGAGTCAGCCAGGCAGGGTCGATCGTGTTACGGAAACCTGCAGTTAAGGGGGTCCAAGCTGCACGTGGCCAGGTCAACAGCGTCACTACGGTCGAACGATTACTACTTGGAAACGAAGCAGAGGCGTGGTGTACGCCACCCATACACAGCGTGTGAACAGCCTGGACGCAACCTGGATGCACAGGTGAGACTGAGGTGAACGGAGACGACGCAAGTGGGACGCGATTATGGGGCAGACGGTTGACGGGGCAGTAAAGCGTGACATAGGATAGCACGTCGCATGCGGGAGCAGACGGCAGGAGGGGACGGGACCAGTGGGCGAGATCAACGATCTCCGGGCTCTCATCGAGGCGATCCCGCCCCGAACGCAAGCCGCGAAGCTGCGTCCCCTGATGCCGGCCATCGAGCTCCGCCTCCAGTCGGGTGTCCACCTTCGAGAGATCGTCGACGCGCTCAACAGCAGTCCGGCACTGGGCGCGGAGATGAAGTTCGCAACCCTGAAGAGCTACCTACAGCGCCATCGCGCCAGGCAGCGCGCGGGAGGCCCGGAGCGCGTCCTGGCGACCTCAGACGCGGCACATGCGCTTCGGCCCACGCCCCCGGCGGTCGCCGCACCGATCGCCGTCACGCCGGCGCTGCTGCGGAAGATGCGCAACGAGCCGATCGATCTCGAGCACTACATGGAGATTGGGAAATCCCTGGCCAAGAAGAGGGAGCCGTAGAAGACCGGGCCACGCTGGGCGCATCACCGCCGGCGGAGGCAAGGCAGGCTTGGAGGGTCTGTGGGTAGAACGGGTTTCAGGATGAAGTCGCTGCGCCTCATGCAGGCGGAGCTCTCGATCATCGACCGGGCGTGTGCGGCCCTGGACCTGGACCGGGCCCGGCTCATGTGCGACGCGTCGTTCTTCTTCGCCATGCGGCTCGGGGTCCAGTTCAGCGCCGACCCTCCACGTCCGCTGAAGGAGTCCTGGCCGTACATCCCTCCACGGGGCGATGAGCCCACGGGGGTGCGCCTCTCGATCACCATGGACATCGTGCTCGACGAGCTGGTGGCGCGCGCAGCGAGGCTCGTGCACACGACGGAGCCGTCGTTCATCCTCGGGTCGACCCTGGCCTACGTCGGTCGCCTCCAGAAGTGCTTCACGGGCGAGAGCTGCACGACGCCGGAGGAGGCCGCCGAGAAGATCCGGAAGCTACGGCTCATCAAGCTGCCGGCTCAATACGAGTACCGGAGAGGCGCCAAGAAGTAGCTCGCTCCCGCCCCGAAGGGGCAGCGTGCGGGGGCTAGACGGTGTCAGTCCGGCGTGTATTAATATGTCGCATGTGCGGGCTACGAGCCGCCCGACCCGGGCCTCGGCGGAGGCCGGCATGACCCCCGAGGCGGTCCTGGGCCCGGCGATCGCCGCCGCCGTGCGAGAGCTCGTCCGCCAGGAGATGGATACTCGCCCGGTCGTGGCGCCGGAGCCGACCGCACGGCGGATGGTGACCGTTCCAGCGGCCTCGAGAGCGACGGGCGTCAGCGTCGAGACGATCCGTGGGCTGATCCACGGAGGGCGTATCCCGGTGCGACTGGCCGGGGCGCACCCTAATCCGAAGCGGCGGACGTTCCTCGTCCTCGTGGACGAGGTGCTCGCGGCGCTCGATCAGCGGCCAGCACCGTCGGCCGAACCGGTGGACTTCCAGGAGAAGGCCGCCCGGCTGCGAGCGCGCGCGGAAAGAGCAAGGGAGTGACGATGAGTGTACGGCTCAAGGGGAACATCTACGAACGCCAGGACAGCCCGTTCCTGTGGCTCTGGTACCGGGATGCCAAGGGCGTCCGCCACCAGCTGGCGACGGAGTTCGTTCAGGGCCAGGAGCGCCGCGCGCGAGCTCTCCTGGAGGAGGTCCTGCGCCAGGTCGCAGCCGGCGAGGTCCCGTTTGCCGCGGTGGGCTCCGTCCAGGCACTCATCGAGCGGTGGCTCGCCGACAGGAAGGCGGCCGGGAAGCGCAGCGTGGCGCACGAGGCAGCCCGGCTGCGAGAGTACGTGGTCCCCAGGCTCGGCGGCGTCCCCGCCGCCGAGCTGCGCCCGGCCCAGGTGCGCACGCTCGTACGGGAGCTCCAGCAGACCGAGAGCCCGCGGGGTGGGCTCCTCGCGGCGAGGACGGTGCTCCACGTGTACCGGACGCTGCGTCAGGTGTTCACGGAGGCCGTGGCCGACGAGCTGCTCGATCACAACCGGGTGATCCTGAAGCGCTCCGACCTACCCGCGAAGCTCGACAAGGACCCGTCCTGGCGCGCGGGGGCGCTGTTCGCCGCGGCGGAGGTCGGTGCGCTCGTGTTCGACCCGCGTGTGCCGGAGGACCGTCGGACGCTCTACGCCATCGAGCTGCTCGGCGGGCTCCGGACCGGCGAGGCGGCCGCCCGCCGGTGGCGAGACTGGGATGAGGCCGTGGCGCCGCTCGGCTCGCTCCTCGTCGCCACGTCCTTCGACAGCCGCACCCACACGGAAGGGCCCACGAAGACGAGGCGACCCCGGCGCGTCCCGGTCCACCCCGTCACTGCCGAGGTGCTGGCCCGCTGGAAGGCGGACGGCTGGGAGCGGACCTTCGGCCGTTCTCCGGAGCCTGACGACCTCATCTGCCCCTCGGCCTCGGGTCGCTTCCGGACCGCGCAGCTCTCGTACAACCACTTCGCGGACGACTTGGCGCGGCTGGGACTGCGCCACCGCAGGCACTACGACACGCGCCGGACGTTCATCAGCCTGGGGGTCGCCGGCGGCGGCCGGAAGGACGTGCTCCGCTGGATCACGCACAGCCCAGGCGACGTGTTCGACGAGTACACCACGCTGCCCTGGGAGACCCTCTGCGAGGCCGTGACCGCGATCCGCATCACGGTGTCCGAGACCGGGGCGGGTCCAGAGCTGGGCAGAACCGCCCCGGCGGGGACCGACGCTGTTACGTTGGCTGTTACGCTGGCCGATCCACGAAGCGCTAGAAACGACGAAGCCCCCGGAACCATTCAGTTCCGGGGGCCTCTCGAGTGGCGGGGTGTAGGGGACTCGAACCCCTGGCCTCCGGCGTGACAGGCCGGCGTTATAACCGACTTAACTAACACCCCAAGTCATCGAACTTGGTGGGCGGAACAGGTTTCGAACCTGTGACCCTCGCCTTGTAAGGGCGACGCTCTACCCCTGAGCTATCCGCCCAAGGCGCCAAAGCGGGGGGGTTCTAGCCCGCCCAGGTGCTCGTGTCAACGGGGCCACCTCACCCGCCCACGACCCTCCTGCGCCCTCCCAACCCCGCGACCTTCGGGCGTTTTGGGGACGATCCGGGGCAGAGCGGCTGACCACTCCCGCCGCGCTCGACCCGAACCTACTCCTTCCCCTTTCTCGGGCGTGGGCGAAGCCCCACCCTCTCGACCCTTCGATCGACGGCGAGTGCTTCCGCTCGTTCGCCCTGCCGGTAGACGCAACATCCCCTATCTCCACGGCAAGGCCGAGGAGGCAAGCCCCTCTCGAGGGTGATAGAGGTATCCCGTGGCCGACGAGCGGGCAGAGGGCAAGCAGCGATCGAGGCCGGTCGAGGCTTCCGAGCTCGCCGGCCGGCGCGTCCTCGTGGTGGACGATGACGGCGGCGTCCGGGCGGTGCTCTCGCGCATGCTGCAAGCCTTCGGGGTGGAAGTGGAGACGGCTCCGGGCGGGGCCCAGGCGATGGCGAGGATCGATCGCGAGGCGTACGACGCGCTCTTGCTCGACCTGGACATGCCGGGGGTGACGGGTCTCGACGTGTTGCTCCACGTGCAACGAGCCGCGCCCCGGATGCCGGTTCTGGTGGTGACGGGCACCTTCGAGGCGGAGCGGATCGAGGGCGCGGTGGCCGTGATCGCGAAGCCCGTGGACCCGCCGTCGCTCAAGACCGCCCTCGCCGAGGCGATCCGGGCCACCCCAAAGAAGGAGTAGCGCTCACCCGCAGAAGCGCTCGATGGCTCGGGTCATGATCGCGGTCGCCTTCTCCAGCTCGGCGATCTCGACGTGCTCGCCGGTCCGGTGGGCGACGCGGATGTCGCCCGGGCCGAAGACGCAGGCCTCGGCCCCGAGGCCGATGACCTCGGGCAGCTCGGTCCCGAAGGGCACGGTGGTGGACCGGTTTCCGCTCTCTGCCTCCAGGAACTGGACGATGGCGGCCTCGGGCGGCGTCACCGCGGCGGGGTCGGCGCGGAGGGGGGCGACCTCGCTCGTGATTCGCCCGCCGCTCTCCTCGCAAAGCCGGGCCAGGGCCTCCTCGAGCAGGCGCAGGGCCCGGCGGGGATCCTGTCCCGGGAGCGGGCGCCACTCGTAGGCGAAGCGGCACTCGCCGGCGATGATGTTCCGGGCCTTGCCGCCCTCGATGAGGCCGACGTTCCAGGTGCAGGAGGGCGGGGAGAAGTCCGGGTCGACCTCCCTGGACAGCTGACGGCCGATGGCCTCGAGCTCCGAGAAGAGCCTCCCCACCGCGTGGATGGCCGAGGCGCCGACGTCGGGGTAGGCGCTGTGCCCCTCGACCCCGATGACCCGCACCTCGACGGCACAGTATCCCTTGTGGGCCCGGACCGGGACGAGTCCGGTAGGCTCGCCCACGATGGCGTGGCGGGGGTGGAGCCTCCCCTCCGCGAGGAGCTGCTTCGAGCCGAGGCAGCCCACCTCCTCGTCGGCGGTGAAGGCGAGGGTGAGGGGAGCGTGGCGGGGCTTCACCCGTCCGGCGGCGGTGAGGGCGGCGGCGAGGAACGCCTTGGTGTCAGCCGCGCCCCGGCCGTAGAGCCGTCCGTCTCGGACCTCGCCGAGGAGCGCCTCCTTCCAGTCGTGATCGTAGGGGACGCAGTCGGTGTGGCCCACGAGCGAGAGCCCGCCCGCGTGATCGGGCCCCAGGCGGCAGACGAGGTTCGCCTTCTCCACGCCCGCGGCGTCGAGCCAGGTCGAGCGGCGGGTGTCGAATCCCGCGGCCCGGGCCTCCTTCTCGAGCAGCTCCAGCACGGGGAGGTTCGAGCGCGTCGAGGTCGAGTCGACGGCCACGAGGGCCCGAAGGAGCGGGACGAGGTCCATCCTCCGAGCCTACGCGATTCGGGTGGCCCGGCGCCGCTTTTTGGCGGCCGGGCCCCCGACTGGCAAGGGGAGGAGCGGGCCCCTGCCTCGAGGGAAGCGAGTGGGCCCCTCTTTACAGCGGCGAGGTCAAGGACCCACACCGGTCCTCGTGGGGCTCCGGACCCTTGGTCTACTCCGCCGGTCGAACAGCGGCCGACCGCGCTATGATGCGCCGCGAATGGCCACCGGGCGCATCCTCGTCGTCGACGACGAGCCCTTCTTCCGGGAGATGTTCCGCGAGGTGCTCTCCGCGGCCGGCCACGCCACCCGGACCGCCGGCTCCGCGGAGGAGGCGCTTCAGCTCTTCTCCGGGGATCACTTCGACCTCCTCGTCACGGACGTCGTCCTGCCCGGCCTCGACGGCATCGGACTGGTGCGGGAGGTGAAGGCGCGCGACCCGGAGATCGAGGCGGTGGCGGTGACCGGCCACGAGGACGTGCGGCTCGCCGTCCAGGCGATGAAGGCCGGGTGCGCCGAGTTTCTGACGAAGCCGGTGGATAAGGGCGAGCTCGCCGAGGTGGCGGACCGAGTGCTGCAGCGCGTCCGGCTTCGGCGGGAGCACTCCCAGCTACTCAACGAGAACCTCGAGTTCGCCCGCTCCCAGGCCCTCTACCGCCAGGGCCTGCAGATCCTCTCCACCCTGGACGGCGAGAGGCTACAGGACCTCACCCTCTCCATCATGGGCCGGGTGACCGACGCCCAGGGCGCGGCGCTGTGGCTCCTCGACGACAAGGGCCAGCTCGTCCTGCGCAGCTACCGGGGGCTCATCGACCGGGCGGGACTGCCCGCGGTCCTCGGACCGGGGGACCCGGCGGTGAGCGACCTGCGCCGGCCGGGGACGCTCCGCCAGGACCCCTTCGGCGGCGAGGGCGGCTCCTTCATGGTGTCGCTCCTCGCCGACGAGGAGCTCCTCGGGGTGGCCCTCCTCTCCGACCGGGCCCGGGGCCGGTTCGGTCCCGAGGACCACGTGGCGGCCCTGACGGTGGCCGACTTCGCCGCCATCGCCCTGAAGAACGCCCGGCGCTTCCAGGCGCTGGAGCGGATCGGACTTCGGGACCGGGACACCGGGGCCTACAACCTCGCCTACTTCGTGGACTACGCGGGCAAGGAGTTCTACAAGGCGCGCCGCTACGCACGGGCGTTCTCGTTGCTCGTGCTCTCGCTCGACAACGCCGAGCAGGTCCGCAAGGAGGCGGGGCGCGAGCCCTACCGCCGCCTGGTCCGGGAGGTGGTGGCGGCGGTGACCCGGGTCTCGAGGGACGCGGATATCCTGGCCAAGGTCTCGGAGGGCGAGTACTACGTGCTCCTCCCCGAGACCGACTACTTCGGAGCGCTCATGTTCCAGAGGCGCGCCACCGAGGGGATCCGGGGGAGCGCCTCGATCCGAGAGCTGGAGGAGCGCGCCCCGGTGCTCATCTCCATGGGGGCGGCCGCCTTCCCCAAGGACGGGGAGGACTTCGACGAGCTGCTCCACCGCTCCAAGGAGCGGATCGCGGAGCAGCGCGGCTCGCTCCTCAGGAGGCTCCACCTCGAAGACCTCGAGCCCTCGGCCTTCTGGGAGCTCACCGACGTCCTGCTCTCCGATGCTCCCCTCCCGGAGAGCTCTCCCTCGGCGCGCCCCGACCCCGACCCGGAGTTCTTGGCGGCGGCCATGCGCGAGGCGGCCCGGGAGGTGGGGCGGGACCCGAGGGCCCGGGGACATCTCTACGTGGGGGTCTCCGGGGCGGTGGGGGCGGCCGCCATCCGGAGCCTGCTCCCCCCCGGCGACCAGGCCGCCCGCGCCGGCGACCAGAGCATGCGGGTCTACCTCCTCGGCGCCCGCGGCGACGGGCCGGAGGCCCCTCGCAACGCGCTCCTCACCGAGATCTACCTGGACGGGGACAAGCGGCTCGCCGAGCACGAGTTCCTCCTCTTCATGTCGGAGCACTCCGCCTACGGGCTCCTCACCGGACCGGGGGGACGGGTGTTTCACACCTCCGACGTCCCGCTCGTGGACGCGCTCGTCGGCAAGCTCCAGGCCCTCTACGACCTCCAGCCCCTCTAGCCTCTCTCCTGCGATGCCTCCCGCCCGGAAGATCCTCTTCGCCGACCCCGACCCGAGCACGACGAGGCTCCTCGGCCCGCCGCTCAGGCAAAGGGGCTACCAGGTCCACACCGCCCGCGATGGCTCCCGGGCGCTCCAGGTCGCCATCCTGCGCTTCCCCGACCTCGTGGTCTTCGACGAGCGCTGTCCCCTCCTCGACGCGCGCACCTTCGTCCGCATCCTGCGGACGAACCCCCGCACCGAGCGGATCCCGGTGCTCCTCACCGGCGAGGCGGTGGACCCGGACCGGTCGCGCCTCGGCACCTACCTCCGCAAGCCCTTCAACCAGGACGAGGTGCTCTCCCGGATCGAGCAGGTCTTCCGCCGGGTGGAGGCGGCCCGCGCCGTCTCGGGCGAGAGCCGGGAGATCGAGGGCAACCTGGCCCAGATCCCGCTCGTGGATCTCCTGCAGATCCTCTCGGTGAACCGGAAGACCGGACGGCTGGCGGTGGAGAGGGAGGGCGAGCGGGCGGTCATCGTCCTGCGCGACGGACGCGTCCTCGACGCGACCCTGGGAAACGTGGCCGGGGAGAAGGCCCTCTTCCGGCTCCTCACGAGGCGGGAGGGACAGTTCGCCTTCGTGCCGGGGCAGGTCGCCGAGGCGGCGGGGCGGATCGACCGGCGGGTGGAGGAGCTCATGCTCGAGGGGCTCAGGCAGGCCGACGAGGCGGCCCGGCTCTTGCCGGTGCTCCCCCGGGCCGAGGACACGGTGGAGCTTGCGCTCCACCCCTCGGAGATCCCGCCCGGCCTGCACCCCATCACCGAGGAGGTGGTGACCCTCCTCGGGAGCCCGCGCCGATTCCAGGAGGTCGTCGACCGGTGCCCGGCCTCGGACCTCGAGGTGATGCGGGCGGTCCTGGCCCTCCTCGAGCGGGGATACGCGCGCCGCCGGGAGGGAGCTCTCCCCAAGGGGCAGGGCGAGCTCCTCGCGCCCCACGAGCTCCACGCCTTGCGGGCCCGGATCGTCCGCGGCCGCTCGTCCGGGCCGCAGACGGTGGGGAAGGTGGTGGTGGCGGGCGGAGGGCCCCTGGCGCGGCGGGCGGCCCGGGGCCGGTTCGAGACCCTTCCCGGCTACCACGCCGAGCTCGAGCCCTGGGCGGGGTTCGGTACCATCGGCCGCCTCGACCTTGGCGAGGGGGTCAAGGTGGACCTGACCGAGCTGCCCGCCGACCCGCAGCACCGGCCCCTCTGGCGCCCCTTCGCTTCGGGCGCGGTGGGCGCGCTCGTGCTCTTGCCCGCCCTGGACGCGGAGCCGCTCCTCCTCGAGCTCGCCCGGGTGTTGCGGCTCCCGGTGGTGGTGTGCGGGCCCCGGGATGCGCCCGTCCCCGCCGCCCTGAAGGACGCCCGCGGCGTCGCCTACGAGGGGAGCGACGCCGCCGAGGCCCTTCGTGCGCTTCTCGCCGGGGCGGGGGTGAGGGCGGGTCCGTAGGGGGAGGGGGCGAGGAGGAGGCCCTTCTTTCGGAAAGGGCCGGGCGAGGAGGGGGCCTCGCCGCTTGCCCCAAATGTCACATGTGGTTCCCGTTGTGCTTGGCGCGGTAGATGTCCCGCGAGGCGTGGTTCTGCTCGCGGTTCACCTGCGCCTTCTCACCCGGGGTGAGGGTCCCGCCGTTCTCGGCGCGGTCGCGCCTTACCTGGCGGTGGATCCTGGCCTCCTTCTTCTCCAGGCGGGCGGTCTCGCCGGGCGTGAGCTGGCCGCTCTCG
This sequence comes from Anaeromyxobacter sp., assembly GCA_035686075.1. Lineage (GTDB taxonomy): Bacteria > Myxococcota > Myxococcia > Myxococcales > Anaeromyxobacteraceae > Anaeromyxobacter. The sequence goes on along the minus strand of DASRZU010000030.1, from coordinate 59,471 downwards.
ACGCCCTCGCCGATCCGCGCCTGCTGGTTCGCCTCGCGGCGGTCGACCTCGGCGGCGAGGGCGGGGGCGGAAAGAAGGACGATGGCGAGGGCGGCGGCGATGAGGGCGGCGGGGGTCTTCATGGTCGTTCCCTTTCTCGGATGAATGGCCGGGCATCCCGGCGGCTCGATCCTTCGAACACCGAGGGGGGGAGGAGGTTTCGAGGAGCGGCTCTTCTCGTGAGCGGCGACGGTGGGGAGGAGGGCGGGGGGTGGGCCCCTTGGGCCCTTCGCCTACCCCGCCACCCGAGTCGCGAGGCGCCCCACGAGCCGGACCGCCGCGTCCAGGCGGTCGGTCCAGGGGGCGCCGCAGGATAGCCGGATGCAGTTTCGCTGTCCCTGGGTGGGCGAGAAGAGCGGGCCGGGGGCGATGCTCACGCCGGCGTCCAGAGCCCGGGCGTGGAGCTCGAGGGAGTCGACCGCCTCGGGCATCTCCACCCACAAGAAGCAGCCGCCCCTGGGGTGGGACAGGCGCGTCCCCGCGGGGAAGGCGTCGGCCACCGCCGCGGCGGTGCGCGCCATGATGCGCGAGAGCTGGTCGCGCAGGGTGCGCAGGTGCCGGTCGTAGCCGCCTCCCCGGAGGAAGCGCGCCACACTTCGCTGGACGAGGGTGGTGGTGGCGACGTTCATGGAGAACTTGAGGAGCTCCACCCGCTCCCGCCAGCGGCCCGGGGCGACGAAGCCGATGCGGTAGCCAGGCGCCAAGGTCTTCGAGAACGAGCCGCAGAGCATGACGCTCCCATCCCGGTCGAAGGACTTGGCGGCCCGGGGGCGGGCGGTCCCGAAGGCGAGCTCGCCGTAGACGTCGTCCTCGATGAGGGGGATCCCGCGCCGGGACACGATCTGAACGAGCCTCGAGCGGGCCTCGTCCGGCATGCAGCTGCCGAGGGGGTTCGAGAAGGTGGGCACGGCGAGGACGGCGCGGACCCCGTGGCGGTCGATGCGCCGCTCCAGCTCGTCGAGGTCCATGCCCACGTCGGGGAGGCAGGGCACCTCCACCACCTTGAGGCCCATGGCCTCCATGATCTGCAGGGTGCCGTAAAAGGCGGGGGACTCGATGGCCACCGCCTCGCCCTGGTGGGCCACCGCGAGTAGGCACAGGTGGATGGCCTCGGTGGCGCCGCTCGTCACCACGAGGTCGTCGGGGGAGAGGCTGCAACCCCAGGCGAGCGCGCGCCGGGCGACTTCCTGGCGGAGGGCGAGGAGGCCGGGGGGCATCTCGTAGCGCACTCCTCCCTCGCTCCCCCGGGCCGCGGCGGAGATGGCCCGACCAAGGGCGCGGGTGGGGAGGAGCGCCGGGTCGGGGGTGGCGTGGGCCAGGTTCACTACGCTCGGGTCGCGGGCCGCGTGGTACACGCGCTCCACGAGCTCGGCCACCTCGATCTGGGAGGCGGCGGCGTGCACGGGGACCACGGTGGGGCGGGGGGGCGGGGTACGGGCCCTCATCCTCACGTAGTGGCCGGAGCGCGGCCGCGCCTCGATGAGGCCCAGGCTCTCGAGCTGGAAGATGGCCGCAAGGATGGTCGAGACCGAGGCGTCCTCCTCCGCGGCGAGCCGCCGGACGGAAGGGAACCTGTCGCCGGGCGACAGGGTCCCGTTCTCGATGGCGGCGGCGTAGCGGCGGGCGATCTCCTCGTAACGGGGGAGGGGGGCTTCCTTCCTCACCTGTGAACTGGCCGGCATTCCCGGAGGATAGCACAGGCTCCGATGTAGTGCATCTGTGCTGGTCTCAATTCGCGTTCTCTGTATCTGTTATGGACTGCCGGAGCGTGGAAATATGGCCTCGTCATGATGCTCAACCTCTCGCAATCGCAGACGTGGAGCACCGAGGTGGGACGTGCTGGCATCGAGGTGCGGGTCGCCTCGGGCGAGGTCTGGATCACCCGCGAGCGGGACGTGGAGGATCACGTCCTCGCCGCCCCGGACACGTTCGACAGCACCTCGAAAGGGAAGCTGGTCGTCTACGCCTTCTCGCCCGCGCGGATCGAGGTGAAGCCGCTCGCAGAGGGCACGCTCCACGCCGGCCACCTCGCCCACGCGGTCTCGCGGTAGAGGAGGCCGCGCCCAAGGGGGAGGGCCCTAGCCGGCCTCGTCCTCGGGTGCCCGGCGAGGCGCGCCCGGTTCCCGAGCTCCTGGGCGGGCTCAAGGCCTATTTCGCTCGGGCGAGCTCCTCGCGGGCGACGGAGGAGGCGGGCTCCGCGCTTCCCTCGCGGCGGCGCGCGGCGAACGGCCTTTTCTCCTCTACTCGTCCGCGGCGAGGCCCAGAAGGCGCCGCACCATCGGGTTCCCGCACAGAACCTGGAACTCGGCCCGGGAGAGCCAGGCGGTGCGCTCGAGCCGTCGCCCCCGCAGGGTGAGCCGGATCCGCTCCGCCTCCCGGGTCACGGTGGCGTTCACCCCGTCGCGCGACAGGTCCCGCTCCAGGGAGCGGAGGTGGCGGTGGATCCGGAGCGCCCGCCGGCCCTCCGGGGAGGAGAGGGTGAGGTAGTGGCGGTTCCGGCTGAAGGCTCTGTCCTCGCGGAGGCGTTCGAGCAGGCGGGTGAGGAAGCTCGTCATTTTGAAAGCGAGGGTATCATCGCCGCCTTTTCCCCCGCGACTTCCCCTCTAGGCCGGGATGGCGTCGCTCTTGTGAATGACTCGGTCGACCGCGGCCCGCTCCCGCCGCCGCGCCGGGCCCACCACCACCGCCACGAGGTTCTTTCGGCTGAAGGTGGCGCGCGCCACCCGCTGCACGTCGGCCGCGGTCACCTCCTCGACCCTCCGGCAGCGCTCCTCGAACCCCTCGGGCGAGGAGAGCACCTCGCCCGCGCCGTACCAGCCAGCCAGGTCCGCCACGGAGTCGAGCGAGAAGGCCAAGGTCATCCGGTGCCGCTGCTGCACGCGGAAGAGCTCCTCTTCCGGCACCACTCGCTCGGAAAGCCCCCCCAGGACCCGGAGCACCTCCTCCAAGACCCGGGGCAGCTTCTTCGGGGCGCAGGCCCCGTCGACCACGGTCATTCCCGCGTCGGCGAAGGTGTCGATCCCGGCGTGGAGGGCGTAGGCGAGGCCGCGGCGCTCGACCACCTCGAAGGGGAGCCGCGAGGAGAGGCCGTCGTCGAGGAGGCGGCGGATGCAGAGGTGGATGGGATAGTCCCGGTGCCGCTCGGGGGGGCAAGGGAAGGAGAGCGAGAACTCCGCCTGGGCGTCGTCGTGCTCCACGATCTCGAGCCAGGGAGCGGACGGCCAGGGGGGGGCGGGGACGTCGGTCGAGGACTGCCCGCGCGGGAGCGAGCCGAGGTGGCGATCGGCGAGCTCGGCGACGAGCTCGGGGCGGACCGGGCCCGCCACCGCCAGGACCAGGTTCGACCCGTTGTAGAAGCGGTCGTGGTGGGCGCGCACGTCTCGGGGCCTGAGCCGCCGGACGTTCTCGGCCGTTCCGGCGATCTTGAATCCCAGGGGGTGGTCGCCGAAGACGATCCGCTTGGAGAGGTTGTCCGGGTCGATGTCGCGGCCCGAGGCGTCGACCTCGTCGAGGATCTCCTCCAGGATGACCTCGCGCTCCACGTCCATCTCGGTGAGGAGGGGGCGGCGCATGAGGTCGCCCAGGACCGCGAGCCCGGTGCCCACGTCCTGCGGGTGGATGGGGGTGTAGTAGCACCCGTGGTCGCGGGCGGTGATCCCGTTCAGGCTCCCGCCGGCCGCCTCCACCGCCGCGTTCATGGCCACGGTGTCCGGGTAGCCGACCGAGCCGCGGAAGAAGAGGTGCTCGAGGAAGTGGGAGACGCCGTTTTGCGATCGGCTCTCGTGGCGGGACCCGGTCCGGACGTAGAGAGCGATCATGGCCGAGTGGAGGCCGGGAGAGCGGGCGGTGAGGACCCGCAGTCCGTTTCGGAGGACGGTGCGGTGCACCTCGCCCCAGTCGTTCCCCGGGCGTTTCTCCCGCGCCGACCGGGGGCGCTCGGACACCGCCCCGACCGCGGTGCCCTTCACCAAGGGCCCCTTGGCCCGGGTGATGTGGGTCTTTCTCTTCGGCCTTCTCATGGCGATTTCAGTTGCCTAAAGCCCTAGGAGGCTCCCGTCACGATCTCCCGCGGCATTTGGCCGGCCTCCCGAGGGGCGGCCGGGAACCGCAGGGTGAACACCGTCCCGCGCCCGAGCTCGCTCGCGCACTGGATCGTGCCGCCGTGCTCCTCGACCACCTGCTGCGTGAAGGCGAGACCCAAACCGGTACCGCGCTCCTTGGTCGAGTAGAACGGCTCGAAGATTCGCGTCAGGTCACCTGGGGGGATCCCCCCGCCGGTATCACCGATCTGCGCCTCCACCCCTCCCTCGAACGGGCGGGTCAGGACGGTGATGGCTCCACCACCCGGGGTCGCCTCTCGCGCGTTGCGGATGAGGTTCAAGAACGCCCCCCGGAGCCGCCCCTCATCGCCGCGGATGGGGGGGAGGCCCCGGGAGAGGTCTTTCCGGACGGAGAGGGCGGCAGCCGAAAGCTCGGGCGCGAGGAAGTCGAGCAGGCCGCCGAGCAGGTCTGAGAGGTCGAAGCGATCGGCGGCGGGGCGCGGGGGGCGGACGTAGCGGAGGTAGCGCTCGGTGACGCCGTTCAGCCGGTCCACCTCGCGCGAGATGGCGGCCACCATCTGGAGCGCCTCGCCGGGCGGCTCCTTCAGGGCGGCGATCTCCTCGGCGAGGAGCTCGGTGTTAAGGCCGATGGCGTTCAAGGGGTTTCGGATCTCGTGGGTGATCTGGGCCGAGATTCGCCCCACCGCTGCGAGGCGCTCCGCCCGCCGTAGGGCGCTCCTCTGCCGGTCGAGCGAGGCGGCCATGGCGTTGAACTCGCGGGCGAGCAGGCCGATCTCGTCGTCGCGCCGGACCTCCACCTTCCGCGAGAGATCGCCCTTCGCCACCGCCTTCACCCCTTCGGTGAGCCGCTCGATGGGGGCGAGGAGGCGCTGGGAGACGAGGGAGGCGCCCACCCCCACGGAAAGGGCGATGAGGGAGTAGAGGACGATGAGGAGGACCGTGCTCGCCTCCATGTGCTCGGTGGCCCGGATGCGATCGGATACCTGGGATTCGAGGTCGGCCTGCAGGCGTTTCACGTCGAGCGAGAGGCCCTTCTCGAGCAGGCGCACCCGGGCCACCCGGGCCTCGAACGCGGCCGAGGTCTTCGGGTCTCGTCCCTCGCCCACGAGGAGGGCGTCGAAGAGCCCGCGGGCCTCCCCGTCGTAGATCGCCCAGCGTGCGCCGAGGGCGTCGAGCCGGGCGGCGAGGGCGAGGAATCGGTCGTCGTCGCCGCGGGCGTAGGGGGCGGCGAGGGAGAGGACACGCTTTCCCTCCTCGACCTTCTCCCGGACGAGCGCCGGGAAGTGGGCCCGGAAAACCGGGAGGTACGCCTCCCGGGCGGCGCGGTCCATGTCGCGCGCCTCCAGGGCGCCGGAGGCGAGCCAGTCCTTCACCTCCAGCTCGGCGGCGATGCGGGTCAAGGGCAGATAGCCGGCGGAGAGGAGCCGCAAGTCCCGCCGCAGCTCCTGGAGGCGGGCCACGGAGAACACCGCCACCGCCGCGAACGCCGCCAAAGAGACCGCGAAGGCGAGGAAAATCTTGGTGGCGACCCGACGCATGGGGCGAGGGCGCGATCCTACCCGCATGCCGCGCGCGGCGTCGGCCCTTTCGTCTTTGGGTTCTCGTAATCGAACTGGGGGCGGAGCGCCGCGACGTGCGCTCGGCCGCCAGCCCGCCGCCGCTTCCCAAGCCGGGTAAACCGATGTACTGAAGGGTCTCCACACGGAGCCCTTCCCTTTTCTGGTCCAAAACCCTTTCCGTTCCCGGAGCCTTTATGGCGAACCCCATCCTCATCTTCGTCGCCCTCGCAGCCCTCCTCGCCGCGGTCGGGTTCTACCTCTCGGGGCGCAGCGCTAAGGCAGCGCTATCCCGGCGGGAGGTCTTGGAAGGGCAGCTCCGCGCCGAGCTGGAAGCGGCGCGGAAGGCCGCCGCCGACGTGCGCACCGAGGTGAAGGAGAGGCGGGACGAGGTCGGTCAATTGCGGGCCGACCTGGACCGGGCCAAGAAGCGGGCCTTCGAGCAGCTCGAGGCCGCGAAGCGGGCGGGAGGGGCCCAGGCCTTGCGGGAGGAGCTCGACAAGATGAACCACCGGCTCTCGGAGGCGAAGGCGGAGGCCGAGCACCAGAGGGAGCGCGCCCGGGCCCTGGAGGGGGAGGCGGCCGCGGCCCGGGAGGCGGCGGAGAGATCGCGCGGAGAGGTGGCCCAGCTCCGCGCCAAGGCGGAGGCACCGCCTCCGCCCCCGGCTCAGGTCGCGGCGCCGCCGCCCCCGCCCCCGGCCGAGGGCCCAAAGCTCCTCGCGGAGAAGGACCGGGCCGACAAGGCAGAGGCGCGGCTGGCCGAGCTCCGCAAGCGCGCGACCGAGCTGGAGCACGACTTGAAGGGGGCGCGGGGCCGGCTCGAGACCGAGAAGCGCGTCTACATGGTGCAGAAGGGAGAGCTCGAGCTCGCCGCCGACCGCTACGCCGAGCTCCGCCGGCGCCACGAGGCGCTCCGCAAGGATCACGATGAGCTGGTGGAGGCGGTGCGGCAGGCCGCCCGGGAGGAGCGGCGCCTCACGCAGAAGGAGGGGCGCCCCGCCCCCGCTCCTCCCCGGGAGGAGGGGGCCGACGAGGCGAGCGGGGGGAGGGGGGCCTAGGCAGGGCGCCCTTCACTCTGCGTTGGAGAGCACCTTGTAGAGGGGAGCGAGGTCCCGGAACACGCCCAGAAGGTCTCCCAGGGCCACGCTCCGGGCCTCGTCACGGGTCCAGGCGATGCCCACGTCGAGGCCGGGCCGACCGGGGGCGAGCCCCTCGGCCACCTCCAGCCAGAAGGCTCCGGAGTGCGCGGGGGCGACCTCGGGCAGCTCCTCGAAGTTCCACCCCAGAAACTGGCGCAGCCGCCGGAAGGGCTTCCCCTTGCGCGCCAGGTTCTGGGCCTCGCGCTCCAGGGCCCGCCGCATGGCGTCGCGACGGGGCGACTCCCCCCGGACGCCCACCCGGGCGTGCAGGTGCTCGCGGGTGAGCGCCACCCCGAGGAAGGGCAGCCCGCGGTAGCCGCGGGCGCTCTCGCAGAAGGCGACCAGGATCTCCTCGGGCGGCGCCTCGCGGCGGTGGTGGATCCGGGCCGGGTGGAGGTGGAGCTCCTGTCCCGCCACCCGGGACAGGCCCGGGGCGCAGCTAGAGCCCAGGCGGAGGAGCTTGGGAAGGAGGGTTCCCTCGAGAGCCGCCCCCCGCTCCTCCGGGTCGTCGATCGCGAACAGCTCGAAGTCTCTCGGCCCGAACCCCACGCCTGCCATGGAACGCTCCCGCAGGGCTACGGGCGAGCATCCTAGCACACGTTGACTGGCCCCAATCGCCTGCTAGGTTCTCTCCCTCGATGCAAAAGGATCAGAGGCTGCTCGACCTCGCGGCCCTCCTCTTGAAGGCCGCCGAGCCGGTCTCCTGGCGAGAGATCCAGGAGCAGTTCCCGGAGGACTACGCCGGGACCGGCGACGCCGCCATCCGCAAGTTCGAGCGCGACAAGGCGGATCTGCTCGAGCTCGGGATCCCGGTGCGCTACGCGGCCGGGGACGAGGATCTGCCAGCCGGGTACCTCATCGACAAGGACGAGTTCTACCTGCCCGACCTGCGGCTCGCGCCCGAGGACCTGGCCCTGCTCTACGTGGCCGGGTCGGCGGCCCTGGCGCAGGGCACCTTTCCCTACGCCCGCGACCTCGCCCACGCCTTGAACAAGCTCTCCTTCGCCGCGAGCGCCCCGGGCGCGTCCGAGACGGCGGCCCTTGCGGCCCGCCGGCTCTCGGCCGAGGACGTGGAGCCGCCTCCGGCGGTGGTGCGCTGGCTCGAGGAGCTGTCCCGGGCGGTGGCCCAGAGGAAGCGGGTCCACCTCCGCTACAAGCGGGCGGAGCGGCCCGAGGAGCGGGAGCGCGACGTCGACCCCTACGGCCTCTTCCAGAAGGGCGGCGCCTGGTACCTGGCCGGCTACTGCCACCTCCGGAAGGACCTCCGCACCTTCCACCTCTCGCGCGTCGTTTCTCTCACCGTGAATCCGGCCGCGCCCCGGACGCCCGACTTCGCGGTGCGTCCGGGCTTCTCGCTCGCGGCCCTGGCCGCGCGCGAGCCCTGGGAGTTCCAGGTCCACCCCCCCCAGAGCTGCCGGGTGCGGCTCGACGGCCCGGTCTCGGACGAGGTCCTCGCCTCCTTCGGCCCGGCGAAGAGGGTGGAGGAGGTCGCCGGGGGGCTCGTCGTCGAGCTCGAGGCGACCAACGCCGAGGGGCTCTTGCGGCACGTTCTCTCCCTGTCCGGGGGGGCGGAGATCCTCTCGCCCCGGCCCTTGCGCGAGCGGGCCCGCGAGGTCCTCTCGGCGCTTTCGAGGGGGCTCTCGTGACCGCGCCCCGCTCTCGCCCCCGCCCCGGGCCCGCCCCCGCCGCCCCGTCCCGGGCCGATCCGCGCGACCGGCTCCGCCGGGTCCTCTTCCTCGTCCCCTACGCGGTCCGCCACCCGGGATCCCCGGTGAAGGAGCTGGCCCGCCGCTGCGGCTGCACCGAGAAGGAGCTCCTCGAGGACCTCGACTTCCTCCTGAACGTCGGCTCGCCCCCCTTCGCCCCAGACGACTTCCTCGACGTGTACGTGGAGGGCGACCGGGTGCACGTGGCCCTGCACCAGAGCTTCTCCCGCCCCCCAAGGTTCACGGAGAGCGAGGCGGCCGCCCTGGCGGCGGCGGCGCAGGCCCTCGGGGGAGAGGGGCGGGAGCGCGCGGTGAAGGCCTTGCGCGACTCGGTCCCCAAGGACCGGAGGAAGAGCTTCGACGAGCTCTCGCAGCGGATCTACGCCGGGGCCCCGCCCGCGCCCGACTCGGTCCTGGGCCGGCTGGAGCGGGCCATCGCCGAGCGGCGCACCGTGCGGCTCGCCTACCACTCGGCCTCGCGCGACGCCGAGACCGACCGGGTGGTCCACCCCTACACGCTCGCCCAGCGCTTCGGGCACTGGTACCTCTACGGACACGACCGGCAGCGGGAGCGCCCCCTCGCCTTCCGGGTGGATCGAATCCGGGGTTGCCAGCCTCTCGCGGAGCGGTTCGAGCCGCCGGGGGAGGCGGAGGTCGGTCGGATGCACCTCTTCTCCCAGGCGAGCGGCGAGCCGGTCCGGATCCGGATCGCCCCCGGGGCGACGGGCTGGGCGCTGGCCCGCCCCGGTATCCGGCTCGTGCGGCGGGGGGAGGATGGTGGAGCGGTGGTCGAGGTCCTCGCGGGAGAGGAATGGGCCACCCGGTTCGCGCTCTCCCTGGGGGGCCAGGCGGAGGTGATTGCCCCGGCCGCGGCGCGCCGGCACTTCGCGGAGCAGGTCAAAAGGACCCTCTCCCGGTACGGGTAGCCCGCCTCTTTGGCCCCCCGCCCGGGCAAGGGGCTGCCCCGCCCATTCTCACTCAGGGTGGGAGCGTAGACACCCACCCTTGGCTGACCCTGGGTACCTCCGGCGCCGGTCCCCGCACATGGATCGCGGCGAAATCGGTGCCGTTCCCTCCGGCACGCCGCGAGCATGTCCCACGACCGTGGGGTTCGGGGGGAGAAGAGACTCGCCGTGGCACAAGTCTTGATCGTAGACGACACCGACATCGTACGTAGGGCGCTGGAGCTCGCGGTACGCCGGATGGGGCACGCAGCCGTGTCCACCTCCGATCCCCTCGAGGCGCTCGAGCTCGTCGAGCGCGAGCCGCCCGACCTCGCCCTCCTCGACTACCGGATGCCCAAGATGAGCGGCGCCGCGCTCTTCCGGCAGATGAGGAGTTCGCTCGGGGCGAGGTGTCCCAAGGTGGTGTTCGTGTCGGCCACCGCGCCGGACGAGGTGGCTCGCGAGATCGAGCCCATCGGGCACGCGGCCGGGTACGTGAAGAAGCCCTTCGCCCTCGACGATCTGACGCGGCTCGTGGTCGGCGCCCTGACCGGGGCCGAGGGCGCCAGCGCGAGCTAGGGGAGGCGGTTCGAGGGCTTTGGGCTTTTGTCCCGGCCTCTCCTCAGGTCTTCTTCGCCCACTCGAAGCACAGATCGGCGACGGCGCAGATGTCCTTCTCCCCGCGGCCGGAGCGGGTGGCGTCGCCCATGAGGCGGCGGACCGCCTCGTTGATGGGCAGGCGCGCTCCCAGGTCCTCCGCCGCCTCCTGGGTGAGCCGCTGGTCCTTCTCGGCCAGGGAGAGCTTGAAGCGGGGGGCGAAGTCCTTCTTCTCCACGAGCTCGCCCTTCATGAGGTAGAGCGGCGAGTGGAAGGAGGAGGCCTGCAGCACCTCCACGAGGCGCCAGATCTCCAGGCCGCCGGCGCTCCCCAGGGCGAGCGCCTCGGAGAAGGCGGTGATCATCGCCCCGCCGATGGCGTTCACGCAGAGCTTCACGAGCGCGGCCTGCACCGGGTCGTCGAGCTCGAAGAGCCTCGAGGAGACGGCGTGCAGGGCGGGGCGCGCCTTCTCCCGGGCCGCGCCCGGGCCGCCCACCACGAGCACGATCTGGGCCTGCTCGGCGGCCACCTTGGATCCGAGGATGGGGCAGGAGACGAGCCGCGCCCCCTTCTGCGCGGCGCTCCGCTCGAGGGCGGCGGTGGCGCGCGTCCCGGCGGTGGTGAGGTCGACGAGGACGTCTCCCTCGGCGAGCCCGGAGAGGACCCCCTCCTCTCCCTCCAGCACCGAATGGAGGGCGTGCTCGTCGGAGACGCAGGTGAAGACGAGGTCCTTCGCGGTCGCGCACTCTTTGGGGGAGGAGGCGAGCCGCCCGCCCTTCGAGACGATGTGGTTCGCCTTCGCGGGGGTCCGGTTCCACACGGTGAGCTCGTGCCCGGCCCTCCGGAGGTTGTTGGCGATGGGCTCCCCCATGGTCCCGAGGCCGACGAAGCCGATCCGCATGCGCATGCGACCTTTCTAGATCAAAGGCGTTCCCCGGACCAGCGGTTCCCCCGTCTTTCACTTGCGGGCGCTCGCGGGGGCGGTCCCGCCGCCTCTCGATCGAAAGGGGCCCCAGGTGGAACGGCTCGGGCGGCGGGATCCCCCTGGCGCGCGGAGCGGTTTATTGAGACGCTGCCCCGAGCATGTTCGAGGTGATCGTGGTGGGGGGAGGGGTGAGCGGCCTCGCCTTCGCCTTTCGGGCCGCCGCCGCCGGGCGCACGGTCCTCGTCCTGGAGCGGGCGGCGCGGGTGGGGGGCTGCCTGAGATCTCCCCGTCGCCCGGACGGGTTCTGGTTCGAGCTCGGGGCCCACACCGCCTACAACAGCTACGGCGGCTTCCTCGAGCTCGCTCTGGCCACGGGCGCGGTGAGCCGCCTCATCCGCCGCGGCCCGGCCCGAAAGCGCTTCGGCCTGTTGCGCGAGGGCGCCTACAGCTGGTTCACGCCGGAGCGGGTCCTCCTCTCGCTCGATTTCAAGGAGGCGGCCCGGGCCTTCCCCCTCGGGGTCCTGCGGGGCAAGGCGGGGGAGACCGTCTACTCCTACTACTCCGGCCTCGTGGGGCGGCGGAACTACGACCGCCTCCTCTCGCCCTTCTTCCAGGCGGTCCCTTCGCAGAAGGCGGACGGCTTCCCGGCCCGGGGTCCGGGCTCGCTCTTCAAGCGGCGGCCGCGCCGGAGGGAGTTCCCGAGAAGCTACGGCTTCGAGGGGGGTCTCGAGGCGGTGTGCGAGGCTTTGGCGGCCTATCCCGGGATCACGGTGGAGACAGGGGTGGAGGTGATCACGGTGGCGCGCGAGGGCCGGGCCTACTCGGTGTACACCGCCGATGGTCGACGGCTTTCGGCGCCCGTCGTGGCGGTGGCGGTCCCGCCGGACCGGGCGGTGGCGCTATTGCGCGACGACTTCCACGAGCTCTCCGACGCCGTGGCCAAGATCCGCACCGTGGAGGTGGAGAGCGTGGGGGCGGTGCTCCCCAGGGAGAAGTGCTGGATGCCGGAGGTGGCGTTCGTGGTCCCGGTGGACGACCTCTTCCACTCCGCGGTGACCCGGGATCCCTTCCCCCACCCGAGCCTGCGGGCCTTCGCCTTCCACTTCCGGCCCGGGCTGACCCGCGACGCGCGGCTCTCGCGGGTGGCCGAGGTCCTGCGGGTGAGAGAGGGCGATCTCGGCGAGGTGGCGGAGGCCCGGGCCACCCTGCCCTCGCCCGCCCTGGGGCACGCCGAGGTGGTGGCGGAGATCGACCGCTGCCTCGCGGGCGGTCGGCTAGCCCTCGGCGGGAACTACTTCGGCGGGCTCGCCATCGAGGACTGCGTGCTCCGCTCGAGCGAGGAGTGGCGCCGGGTGGCCTCCTGAAGGAGAGGTGGGCCACAGGGTCCCTTCCGCCTCGCCCTCCCCGAGTTTCTTCGGGAAAGGAGTCCGCCCCTTATCGGGCCGGGCCAAGGGTGCCGAAGAGAGGAGGCGGCGGGAAGGTTTCTTGCCGGGAGGCGGTCATGGGCAAGGGGAGCGCGATCGCGTCGTCGGGCCTTTCGGCGGCGGAGCTCTCCCTCGAGGTCTCGGCGGCGAACGTCGCGAACGCCAGGACGGCGGACTTCGTCCCGGGCCGGGCGGAGGTGCAGGAAGAGAAAGGCGGCGGCGCGGAGGCCTTTCTTGTGAAGGAGCCGGATCCGTTGGCCGAGGTCCGGGCTGACCGCGCCCTCCTCCTCCCCTCGCCGGTCGATCTCGTGGAGGAGATCGTGAACCAGAGCCGGGCCGCGGCCGTCTACCGAGCGAACCTCGAGTCGCTCCGGACGGACGAGGAGATGGACCGCGCCGCGAAGGCGCTCAAGGGTTAGAGTCGCTTCAAAGCCCTTTCGGAGAGCGCGGCGGACGCCCCCCCCAGAGCCCCTTCGTCTACAGGGCGGGGAAGCCGAGGAGTCCTGCGAGCCGCACCGCCAGGCGCTTCGGGCGGAGCTCGCCCGCGGGGGCGACGAAGACGGTATCGTCCCCGGCGATGGTCCCGAGCACCTCGGGCACCTCGGCGAGGTCGATGGCGCGAGCGATGGCGTTGGCGCTCCCCGGAACGGTTCGGATGACGACCAGTGAAGCATTGGCCAGGACCGCCGAGATCTGGGCGCGCAGGGCGGCGAGGGCGTCCCCCCCGCCCGGCAGCTCGTAGAATGCTCCCCCGTCGGGCCTCGAGACCCGTCGAGCGCCCAGGCGAGCCAGGTCGCGGGAGAGGGTCGCCTGGGTGGTGTGCTCGCCGGCCGAGAGGAGGGCCCCGAGGAGCTCCTCCTGGGTCCCGACCCGGCGGGACCGGATGATGCGGGCGACGGCTTGGCGGCGGCGTTGGGCGGCGGTCATGGGGTGATGAGGGAGCCGACCCCGCGGTCGGTGAAGAGCTCGGCGATGACGGTGTGGGGCTGGCGGCCGTCGAGGACGTGGACCCGGAGGACGCCGCCCTTCAAGGCGGAGAGGATGGACTGGACCTTCCACTTCATGCCCCCGGTCACGGCGCCGGCCTCGAGCCGCCGGACGAGGTCCTCTGCGGTGAGCTGGCGGACGAGCTCGCCGTCGGGCGAGTCGAGGATCCCGGGCACGTCGGTGAGGTGGATGAGCTTCGCCGCCTTCAGGGCCACCGCCAGGGCGGCGGCCACGTCGTCGGCGTTGATGGAGAGGCTCGAGCCGTCCTCGGCCAGGCCGATGGGGGAGATGACCGGCACGTATCCACCGTCGAGGAACATCCGGAGGAAGTCGCGGTTCACCTCGACCACCTCGCCGAGGTTACCGAGGTCGCGGCCCGAGTCGAACACCGCCTTTCTGGCGATGAGCAGGCGCCCGTCCTTGCCGGAGAGGCCCACCGCCCCCGCCTTCCGGGCGTTCAGGAGCGCGACCAGCTCCTGGTTCACCTTGCCGGTGAGGACCATCTCCACCACCGGCAGGGCCTGGGCGTCGGTGACCCTGAGCCCGTCCACGAACTCGCTCCGCTCGCCCAGCTTCTCCAGGGTGCTCGTGATCTCCGGGGCGCCCCCGTGCACCACCACCGGCTTCAGGCCCACCTTCTTGAGGAGGGCCACGTCCTCGGCGAAGGCCTCCTTGAGGCTGTCCTTCACCATCGCCGCCCCGCCGTACTTGATGACCGCCACCTCCCCGGAGAAGGCGGCGATGTACTTCAGCGCCTCGGCGAGGAGGGTGCGCTTGAAGGTCGGGCTGTAGTTGGCCACCCGGTCGTCGCGCCCCATTCCCCCGTCGGGCTTCTGGACGATGAGGGAGGTGTAGTCGGCGTTCAGCTTCACGTAGTCGTAGGAGAGGTCGCAGCCCCAGGCTACCGCCCGCGCCGGGCCGGCCTCGAGGGCGACCTGGATGTCCACCCGGGTCTCGCGCATGCGCTCCCTGAGGGCCTCGCGATCGACGTCGGCGGGCGCGCCCCGGGCGAAGACGGTCACTCCCTGGAGGACCACCCGGGCCCTCAAGGGGTCGATCTCCCACCCCCGGGCCCCGGCCCGCGCCCCCACCGTGGCGAGCACCCGCCCCCAGTTCGGGTCCGCCCCGAACAGCGAGGCCTTCACGAGGGGCGAGGAGGCGATGGCCCGGGCGCAGTCCGAGGCGATGGCCTCGTCGGGCGCGCCCTCGACCACCACCTCCAGCATGCGGGTGGCCCCCTCGCCGTCCGCGGCCATGGCCCGGGCCATCTCGCCGAGGAGGTCGGCGAGGGCGGTCTCGAAGCGAAGCAGATCGGGCCCGGGCCCCTGGATGCGGGGGTTTCCGGCGAGGGCGTTGGCGAGGAGGTAGACGGTATCGTTGGTCGACATCTCGCCGTCGACCGTGACCATGTTGAGGGTCTTCTCCACCGAGCGGGAGAGCGCCTCCTGGAGCGCCGCCGGGGCCACGGCGGCGTCGGTGACGACGAGGCACATGCAGGTGGCGAGCTGGGGGGCGAGCATCCCCGACCCCTTGCAGATGGCGGAGAGGACCGCGACCTTTCCCTCGAGCACCACCTCGCGGGCGGCCATCTTCACCCGGGTATCGGTGGTGAGGATCGCCTCGGCGGCGAGATCGGGGTGATCGCCGAGCTGCTCCACGAGCGCGGGCAGGGCGGTGACGACCTTCATGGCGGGGAGCCGCGCGCCGATGACCCCGGTCGAGGCGGTGAGCACCGCCCGCTTCTGGATGCCGAGAGCGTCCGCCACCGCGGTGCGGATGACCGAGACGTCGTCGAGCCCGGCCGGCCCGGTGAGGGCATTGGCGTTGCCGGAGTTGGCGAGGATGGCCCTCATCCCCTCGGCCGGGAGGCGGGGCCGGGCGTCCTGGACCGGGGCGGCGGCGGCCTTGTTCTTCGTGAAGACGCCGGCGGCGGCGGCCGGGTGGTCGGAGACCACGAGCGCGAGGTCGCGCCGCTGGGGCTTGAGCCCGCAGTGCACGCCTCCGAAGCGAAACCCCCGTGGGACCCTCATGTCGCTAGCCTCCCAAAAGGCCGAGACCGGTCGTCTCGGGGAGGCCCAGGACGGCGTTCAGGGCCTGGGTGGCGCTGCCCGCGGCCCCCTTCCCCAGGTTGTCGAGGGCGCTCGTGGCGATGGCCATGCCCGCCCGCTCGTCGAGCGCCACCCCGAGGTGGCACAGGTTCGTGTGGAGGACGTCCTTCACCATCACCCGGTCGGCTGGGCGCACCCGGATCATGGGCTCCCTACCGTAGGCGGCCTCGAGGGCGGCGGCGAGATCCGCCGCCCCCGCTCCCCCTTGCATCTTGAGGTGGCAGGTGGCGAGGATCCCCCGCCGGATGGGGACGAGCACCGGGGTGAAGGAGATCGCCCCGCAGCGGCCGGCGCTCTTCTTGACCGCCTGCTCGACCTCGGGCACGTGCTGGTGCTTGCCCAGCCGGTAGGCGCGCAGGTCGTCCTGCAGCTCGACGAAGCTGTACTCCTCGGAGGCCTTCCGCCCGGCGCCGGAGACGCCGGACAGGGCGGTGACCGCGATCCCCTCCGCCGAGACGAGGCCCGACCGGACGAGGGGAGCGAGGGGGAGGGCGAGGGCGGAGGCGTAGCAGCCGGCGTTGGCCACGAGCCGGGCCTCGCGGAGCCCCTCGCGGGAGAGCTCGGGGAGACCGTAAGAGGAGAGGGCGAGCAGCTCGGGCGCCGGGTGCTCGAAGCCGTACCAGAGCGGATAGGCGGACGGGTCGCGCAGCCGAAAGGCGCCGGAGAGGTCCACCACTCTCACCCCGCGCGCGAGGAGCTTGGGGGCGAGCTCGGCCGAGGCCTCGGCGGGGGTGGCGAGCAGGGCCAGCTCCGCCTCGATCCCCTCCGCCCCGGACAAGGGCTCGTAGGCGAGAGCGGCCGAAGGTCCCTCGAGGGGGAGGCGCCCGCCGGCCCGCTCCCCCGCCCAGCGGTCCGAGAAGAGGGCGGTGAGGCGGACGTTCGGGTGGCGCGAGAGGATGCGGGTCAGCTCGAGGCCGCTGTAGCCCGAGGCCCCGACGATGGCGACGGAGTGGAGTTGCATATCGAGTGCATAAACATGCATCCGGGCGCCCCTGTCAAGGGAGGCCCTCCCTTTTGACGATCGCGGGCCGGCGTCGTCGCCGCCGCCGGCCCGCGAGTGCCCAGGAGAGGATTCGAACCTCCACGGTTTTGAGGCCGCCAGACCCTGAATCTGGTGCGTCTACCAGTTCCGCCACCTGGGCTCAAAGGGGCATCCTCATTAGCCCTGGAGAAGGCGGGGTGTCAACAGGGGGGCGCCTTCCAAAGGACCGACCCTCTTGCCCTCGAGAGCGGGCCGCCCTCCCGCGGGAACATGTCGGGCGGAGGACTTTCGATGACGTCCATCGCCGCCGCCCTCGTCGCCCTCGCGCTCGCCCAGGCGGAGGCCGACCAGCAAAAAGAGCCCCCTCCGCCTCCACCCCCCGTTTCTTCCCGTCCCCCCGTCCCCTCGCTCCTCTCGGCCGAGACGCTCGAGGGCACCTCGCTCCTCGCCGCGGGGGTGGGGTGGCCGCGGGTGGAGCTGGCCTACGCCCAGGGCGTCTCCAAGGTCACCGACCTCGGCCTCGCGACCGCCTTCGACTACACCACCACCGAGTTCTTTGCGGGAGGCACCTACCGCGGAGCGGTCCTCCCTGACCTGCCGCCGTACCGAGGCGCGCTCCGGCTCTCCCTCGCCTGGTACCACGATTCGGGCGGGACCTGGCTCTACAAGAAGAACCACGAGGACCAGGGCCTCTATCTCGGGCTCGGGGCCTCCTACTCCCATCGGGTGGAGGGAGGGCTCGTGTCCCTCCTCGCCGACGTCCCCCTCACCTTCACCTTCGCGAAGGACGGGGGGGTGCTCGTGAACCCCAAGGCCTCGTTCGCCTACGAGGCTCCCCTTTACGGCCCGTTCACCCTGGGGGTGGAGCTCGGGCTGGGCCTACGCTTCGGCTTCGGGGACGCGCCGCAGAAGGAGGCGGTGGGCGAGGTCACCCTGCTCGGACTCGCGAGCTACCGGGTGCTCTAGGGGGGTGCGCCGGCCGGGGTTTCTAGCGCTTTCCCCCGAAGCGGCCCAGCCAACCGGCGAAGATCCGGTCGAGGGTCGCCGGAGGCGCCGGCGCCTCCTCTTCCAGGTTCGCGAGGAAGGAGAGGACCTCGGCGCCGCGCCCCGCCTTGAGGAGCTGGAGGGGAGAGGCTCCGAGCGGGCGGCAGGGGATGGTCAAGAACGCGTCCGCGGCCTGGCGGGTACGGAAGAGCCGCAAGGCCGACGCCCGGATCTGGTCCTCCATCGAGCTCAATTCACCACCTCACGACGCATGCTACCACCTGCGCTCCGGCGGGGGCGGGCGGAGGCTTCGCGCCCTCGCAGGCGTGGTCGACGCTCCGGAGCCGGGCGAGCACCTCGTCGGCCGGTACGGCTCCGAGCACCCGATCGGGCTCCTCGCGCCCCTTGGCGTCGAGGACGACCACCGTGGGGAGGCCCACCACGCCGAAGCGGTCGACGAGGTCATTGAACCGGTCCGAGCCGTCGGTCCCGTCGAGCTTCAGGGCGACGAAGCGCGAGGCCTCGGCCCGGACCCTTGGGTCGGCCCACACCGTCCGGTCGAGTTCCTTGCAGGCGGTGCACCAGTCGGCCCAGAAGTCGATGATCATGGGCCGCCCCTCCTTCCGGGCGAGGGCCACGGCCGTATCGTAGTCGTGCTCCCAGGCGAAGGTCGCCGCTCGTTCCCGCTCGCGCGCGCCCGAAACCCCCACGCCGTAGACGATCCCACCGACGAGGAGGACGAGCCCGAGCGCCTTCGAGGCGCGCTCCCGGGGCGGCCCCCCGAAGCTCTTCGTCAGCGCGCCCACGAGGACCCCCAGGGCCGCCGCCGAGGCGGCGAGGAGAAGCGCTGCCCGCGAGGCGGAGAAGAGCGGACGGAGGGCGGGGAACGCCCGGGCCAAGTAGACGAGGGCAGCGGCGAGGAGCGCCGCGCCGAACAAGGACTTCACCGTCTCCATCCACCGCCCGCTCTTCGGGAAGGAGAGGGAGAAGGCCCCGATGAGGAAGAAGAGGAGGCCGAGGCCGAGCGCGTAGGCGAACATCACCGAGACGCCCTTTACGACCTCGCCCTGGGACGCCACGAAGGCGAGCGCCGCCGCCAGGACCGGGCCGGTGCAGGGCGCGGCGACGATCCCCGAGACGAGCCCCATGGCGAAGGCGCCGAAAAACCCCGCTCCCCCCACGCGGTTGAGCCGCTCCGAAAGGGACGGGGGAAGCTCGAGCTCGAAGAGGCCGAACATGGACGCGGCCATGGCCGCGAAGACGAGGGCCACGAGGCCCACCGCCCACGGCCCCTGCATGACGCTCCCGAAGGCGGCGCCGGAGAGGGCCGCGAAGAGCCCGAGGGCCGAGTACATGACGGCGATCCCGAGGACGTACAGAAGGGAGAGGGCCACGGCCTGCCCGCGGGAACCTGCCCTCCGCGCCCCGAAGATCGAGACGGTGATGGGGATGAGCGGGTAGACGCAAGGGGTGAGGCTCGTCAGGACCCCGCCGGCGAAGGCGGCGCCGTAGGCGAGGAGGGAGCCCCGGCCGAGCAGGGAGGAGAGCCCGAGGTCGCTCGTCGCCCCCGAGGAACCGACCCCGGCGAGGGCGGGCAAGAGAACCACGAAGGCGAAGAAGAGGAGGGCGAGGGGGTAGCGGAAGGGGAGTCGTCGCATGGGGCCTTGGAGATGAAAGAGCGCTCGCCGCGTCAACTGCCAGAGCTTGAACGCCTATTCCCCGATCTTATACTCGACAGGGGGCGCCGTGGTTACGCACTCTTGCGAGCCGCGCCGTCCACCTGGTCCCTGGAAAGCGGCCCAAGTGAAGATCCCCATCTACATGGACAACCAGGCCACCACCCGGGTGGATCCCCGGGTCTTGGAGGCCATGCTCCCCTACTTCACGCTGGAGTACGGGAATGCCGCCTCGAAGAGCCACGGCTTCGGTTGGCGGGCCGAGGAGGCGGTGGAGGAGGCCCGGACCCTCGTGGCCGGGCTCATCGGGGCCACCTCCCGGGAGATCGTCTTCACGAGCGGGGCCACCGAATCTGACAACCTGGCCTTGAAGGGGGTCGCCCGCTTTCACGCCTCGCGGGGGCGTCACCTCGTCACCTGCAAGACCGAGCACAAGGCGGTCCTCGACTCTGCCCGCGCCCTGGAGCGCGAGGGGTTCGAGGTCACCTTCCTCGACGTCGAGCCGGACGGCCGGCTCGACCCGGAGCGGGTCCGGGCCGCGCTCCGCCCGACGACCGTGCTCGTCTCGGTGATGCACGCCAACAACGAGACCGGGGTCGTGCACCCCATCGCAGAGGTCTCCCGCGTGACCCGGGCGGCCGGCGTGCTCCTGCACTGCGATGTGGCCCAGTCGGCGGGCAAGATCCCCGTCGACGTGGAGGCCTTGGGGGTCGATTTGGCCTCGCTCTCGGCCCACAAGATGTACGGGCCCAAGGGGGTGGGCGTGCTCTACCTGCGGCGCCGGCCGACCCGGGTCCGCCTCCTTCCCCAGATGGACGGCGGGGGCCACGAGCGTGGAAACCGATCGGGCACCTTGAACGTGCCCGGCATCGTGGGCTTCGGGAAGGCGGCCGAGCTCGCCCTGGCCGAGGGCGCGAGCGAGGCCGAGCGGCTCCTCGGGCTTCGGGAGAAGCTCCTCGGGGGACTCCTCCGCGACCTCGACGGCGTCGTCCCGAACGGCAGCCTCGAGCACAGGCTGCCGGGGAACCTCAACGTGAGCTTCGCCGGAGTCGAGGGGGAGGCGCTCATGATGGCGGTGAGGGAGGTGGCGGTCTCCTCGGGCTCGGCCTGCACGAGCGCCTCGCTCGAGCCCTCGTACGTCTTGAGGGCCATGGGGGTGAGCGACGCCATGGCCCACGCCTCGATCCGCTTCGGGCTGGGCCGGTACAACACCGAGGAGGAGGTGGACCACGCGGTCCGTCTCTTCGTGGAGAAGGTGCGTAGGCTGAGGGAGCTTTCCCCGGACCTCGTGGAAGAGGTGTGAGGGGAGCTCGCCCTCCCTCTTCCTGAAGTGAGGGGGGCCCCTCACGCGGCGACCTTTCCCTGCGCGGACGCCCTTCTTCCGTTAGACGAACGGCGGTCATGGCGTCGATCGACATCACCCCCGCGGCGGCTCTACGCATCCGGGCCCTGGGCGAGGAGAAGGGGACCCCGGGGGGAGGGCTGCGGCTCGGGGTCCAGGGAGGCGGCTGCTCGGGGTTCTCCTACCTCATCGACTGGGAGGGAGCACCGGGCGAGAAGGACCTCGTGTTCGAGCGGGACGGCGGGCGGATCTTCGTCGACCCGAGGAGCGCGCGCTTCCTCGACGGGACGGTGGTCGACTTCGAGCGGACGCTCCTGAAGAGCGGGTTCGTGTTCAAGAACCCCAACGTGAAGTCGAGCTGCGGCTGCGGCGAATCGTTCGCCGTGTGATGCGGTAGGCTTCCCGGGTGCCGGGAAGGTGCGCCCGCTCGCTCCTCTTCTCTTGGGTCCTCGCCTGTGCCTGCGCCCCGCTCGTGGCCCTGGATCCGGGACATACGGACGCCCATCCCGGCGCGGTGAGCGTCCGGGGCATCCCCGAGGTCTCCTACAACGACGCCTTCGTGGCGGTGCTCGGGCCGAGGCTCTCGCGGGACGGGTTCCGGGTGCTCGTGACGCGCGGCCCGGGCGAGGAGATCGAGCTCTCGGCCCGGGCGGACCGGGCCAACGCGCGGCGGGCCTCTGTCCTCCTCTCCATCCACCACGACTCGGTGCAAGAGGACCTCCTCGAGGAGGTCCCACAGAACGGCAGGACCGCGATGCGCACCGTCCGTCCGGTGCGCGGCTACTCGCTGTTCGTGTCGGGCCAGAACCCGAGGTACGAGGACTCGCTCAAGGTGGCGGAGGCGATCGGCCGCCGGCTCCTCGCCCTGGGTCGTCCCCCCTCCCTCCATCACGCCGAGAGAATCCCCGGGGAGGGACGAACGCTCCTCGACGAGCGCCTGGGGATCTACCGCTTCGACGAGCTCGCGGTCTTGCGCGAGGCGAGTTGCCCGGCCGTGCTCCTCGAGGTCGGGGTGCTCGTGGACGAGGCGGACGAGGCGTACATCGCCGACCCGGCCCGGCGCGAGGCCTTGTCGGAGGCGATCGCACAGGGCCTCCTGGACGCCCGGGGGAACTGAAGGGCTTCGCCCCTGAGGAGGAGGCGGGGTGAGATTTCGGTCGCCTCCTCTCGGAGGCGTGGGGGAGGGTGGGGGATCTGGGTCCGGGGAAGGGCGAGGTCCCACCTCCCCCGGCACCTCTCGCTCCCCCTACTTCGTGTTCTCCACGATCCACCGACCGAGGAGCTCGCTCTTCGAGATGTAGCCGTCGGCGCCGCACTCGACCGCGAGCTTCTCCATCTTCGACTTCTCCTCGCTCGAGAGGAAGAGGACCTTGATCGACTGGAACATCGCGTTCTTCTTCACGAAGCGGCAGAACTGCGCCCCGTCGACCTTGGGCATGTTGATGTCCAGGAGGATGAGATCGGGGCGGGTCGAGCGCTTCAGGATGATGGAGGTCGCCTTCTCGGCGTCCGGGGCGTACTGGATGTGGAAGCCCTTGGCCTCGAGCTCCTCCTTGACCAGTTTCGCCACGATCTCCGAGTCGTCCACGATGAGCACCCGGCGGCGCCTCTCGATGGCGGCGGCGAAGCGGGCGGGGAAGTGCTCGTCGAACGGGCCGGCGACGGAGCCGTCGAGCCCGAGCTCCCGCGCCATGTGGGAGAGGTCCTCCGGGCCCGCGTCGCCGAGGAGCAAGACGCGCCCCGCGAAGCCGCGGTCGCGCAGGAGCGCCGCCGCGGTGCGGGCCACGGCGGCGTCGACGAGGAGGACCGCCCCCCCGGGCGCCTCGGGTACGAGGGCGTGGGCGTTGCGCTCCAGGAAGACCTGATGTCCGGCCGACTCCAGGGCGATTCCGGCGAGCTGGAGGAGGATCTCGCTATCGCTGCAGATGAGGACCTTCAAGCCGCGTCCCTTCTCAAAAAGCACGGTACCACCGACTTGCCCGTCCGTCCCAGCCTGCCGGATAATCCGAGCCGAATGCGGGGCGAGAGGGCCGGCTTCGGGTCGGGGATGGAGGTCGGGCTTCGCGGCCCGGAGGACTGGTTCTTCTGCCTGAAGCTCCTGGGCGGGCGGTACGCGTTCGAGGCGGCCCTAGTGAGCGAGGTGGTCCGGCTCGGCCCCCTCACCCGGCTGCCCGCCGCCCCTCCCTTCTTGACCGGCGTCTTCACCCACCGTGGCGAGGTGCTCCCGGTCCTCGACGTCGGGCAGCTGGTGGGCCAGGGCGCCATCCCGGTCAAGGCCAGCACCCGCGCCGCCATCGTGCACAGCGGGCCCTGGAAGGTGGCGCTCTTGAGCGAGGCGGTGGAGGGGCTCATCGCCCTGCCGCGGCGCTCGCTCGAGCCCCCCCCGGCGGAGTCGGCCGGGGTGGCCGAGTTCCTCTCCGGGGTGGCCCAGGACAAGAAGGGGGCAGTGGCCATCCTCGACCTGCCTCGGCTCGTGGAGGCCGCCCGGGCGCGGGCCGTCCCCGCGGGGAGCGCCGAGGCGTGAGCGAGGCCGTCGCCGAGATCGTCCTCTTCCAGGTGGGGGTGCACGTGTTCGCCGCCCCGGTGCGAGACGTCCTGCGCATCGGCGCGGTCCGGGACAGCGCCCCCGAAGAGCTCGTCCTGGAGACCGCCCTGGGCCGGCCCTTCACCCGGGAGCGAGGGATGGTGGTCGCCTCCGCAGAGAGCGAGCGCACCCTGGTGGTGGACCAGGTGATCGGGTTTCGGACCGTGCCCGAAGAGGACGTCCGGCCCTTGCCCGCCTTCGCCCGAGCCTGCATCCCTACGGGGGTGCTCGCCGGGATGCTCCTCCTCGACGACCTCCCCACCCCGGTCATCGACCTCCAGAGGCTCGTTCGGGAGAGGGGGGAAGGACCTTCCCCGGCACCCTAGGTGAACGAAAGGCAGAGAAAGATGTCCGACTCGTTCGAACTCGACGACGAGAGCCCGGTGGAGGAGGAGCGCAAGCTCCGCGTCCCCAAGGGAGAGGCCGGCCGCCTGGTGACGTTCCTGCACGGCCTGTCGGAGGGGAAGCTCGAGGACCGCCTCGACGCGACCAGCTTCTCGGACCCGGCGCTCCAGGCGGTGGCCGAGCAGGCGAACGCCGCCGCCGCCAGGGTCTCCCGCGACACTCGGGCAGCCCGGGAGCGGGTGGAGATGGTGACGGCCGGGGTGGACGAGGCCATCGCCGCCATGATCCGGCTCGTCATCCAGGGCGACCTCTCCGGCACCTTGCGGATCGGGGTGAGCGACGCGGCCCTGGCCCCCCTCATCGCCGGCATCGGCCAGGTGATGGAGACCCTGAAGAAGTTCGTGACCGAGATCCGGGAGGCGGCCCTGCAGCTCTCCACCTCCTCCGCCGAGGTCCTCGCCGCCGCCACCCAGAACGAGTCCTCCACGAGCGCCCAGGCCTCCGCCATCCACGAGACCACCGCCACCATGGAGGAGCTGAAGGGCGCGTCCCACCAGATCGCCGAGAACGCCCAGATGGTGGCCTCCATCGCCGAGCAGACCCTGGTGGCCGCACGGCAGGGCGAGGGGGCGATCAAGTCCTTCATGACCTCGATGGAGAGCGTGAAGGAGAACGCCGTCGAGGTCGACGACGCCATCGCCAAGCTCTCGAAGCGGGTGGAGCGGATCGGCACGGTGGTGGAGGTGATCGACGAGATCGCCGACCGCTCCGACCTGCTCGCTCTGAACGCCGCGCTCGAGGGGGCCAAGGCGGGCGAGGCGGGCCGGGGGTTCTCCATCGTGGCCGCCGAGATGCGGCGGCTGGCGGAGAACGTCCTCGAGTCGACCAAGGAGATCAAGAACCTCATCACCGAGATCCGCGAGGCCACCCACGCCGCCAAGGAGGCCTCCGACGGGAACAAGAAGATGGCCGCCGAGGGGGAGAAGCTGGGCGGGCACGCCATGCAGAGCGTGTCCGGCATCCTCACCGGCATCCAGGAGACGAGCGACGCCGCCCGGGTCATCCACCTCGCCACCCAGCAGCAGCGGACCGCCACCGAGCAGGTGGTGCAGTCCATGTCCGAGATCGAGGAGGTCACCCGCCAGGCCCAGGCGGGCTCGAGGCAGGCCACCGGCGCGGCCGCCGAGCTCACCAAGCTCGCCGAGCGGCTCGCCGCCCTGGTGAAGCGGTTCAAGGTGGAGTGAGGGAAGGCGACGGGACCCCCTTCTCTCATCGCCCCAATGTCCCAGGAAGACATCCGCCAGAAGCTCTTGCCCCGCTTCCGCGAGACCACCGCGGACCGGATGGAGCGGATCTCGAGCGCCCTGCTCTCCCTGGAGCGGGGCGCATCCGGGGCGGAGACCAAGGAGGAGCTGGCCCGGGAGCTGCACACCCTGAAGGGCGAGGCCCGGATGATGGGCTTCGCCGGGATCTCCTCGGTGGTCCACGCCGCCGAGGACCTCCTCCGGTCCTGGCCCGGGACGATCTCGGGCGAGCCGGTCGAGGCGATGCTCCGGGCGTGCGACGCCATCGTCCCCCTGCTCGACGCCCCGCTCGACGGGGGGGAGGGGGCGCG
This sequence comes from Anaeromyxobacter sp., assembly GCA_035686075.1. Taxonomy (GTDB): domain Bacteria; phylum Myxococcota; class Myxococcia; order Myxococcales; family Anaeromyxobacteraceae; genus Anaeromyxobacter. Next base: position 34,457 of record DASRZU010000030.1, on the reverse strand, counting down.
GGAAGTGGCGGAGCGGCTCCGCGCGCTCATCCTCTCGGCCCCGAAGGCGCCCGCGGGGGCGGGGGCACCCGGCCCGGCGGGGGAGGGACAGGCCCCGCGCAAGGAGCATCCCCTGCGTCGGGCGGACGACCCCCGGGCCGAGATCCGGGGGGACCGGCCCGCCGCCTCGATCCGCGTCGACGTGGATCGGCTCGACGAGATCGCCGCCCTCGCGGGCGACGTCCTCGTCGAGGGAGCGCGGGCCATCGGACGCGCCAAGGAGCTGAACGGCCTCTTCGCGCGCTGGGCCCGGCTCTCCGACCGGATCGTCGGGCTCGCGGAGAAGCTCCGCGACGGAAAGAACCAGAAGCTCGTCGAGCAGATCGAGGGCGACGTCCACCTGCTCCGCTCCGACACCTTCCGCTTCGCCCGTCACCAGAGCGAGGCGGCCTCCACCGCCCACGCCCAGTTCGGGCAGCTGACCGAGCGGATCGGCACCGCCCGGCTCATTCCCCTCTCCGGGGTCCTGGCCGGCTTCCCCCGCGCCGCCCGGGACATGGCGCGGGAGCAGGGCAAGGAGGTCGAGTGCACGGTCGCGGGGGGGGAGACGGGAGTGGACAAGGCCATCCTCCTCTCTCTGAACGACCCGCTCGTGCACCTCGTGCGCAACGCCGTCGACCACGGGGTGGAGGCGCCGGAGGAGCGGGTCCGAGCGGGCAAGCCCCGGGCCGGCAAGGTGGTCATCGCCGCCCGGGCCGACGGCGACCTCCTGGCGGTGACGGTGGAGGACGACGGGCGGGGGATCGATCCGGCCGCCGTCCGGGCGGCGGCGGTGCGCCGGGGGATCCTGGCCGACCAGCAGGCGGTCGCCCTCTCCAGCCGGGCCGCCATGGACCTCATCTTCCTGCCCGGGTTCAGCACCCGGGTGGAGGCGGGGGAGATGAGCGGCCGGGGAGTGGGGCTCGACGTGGTGCGCCGGAAGGTCACCTCCCTGGGCGGCTCGGTGGCGGTCGAGTCCGAGCCGGGCAAGGGGGCGCGCTTCACGCTGCGCATGCCGCAGTCGCTCTCCCTCATGAAGGTCCTGCTCGTCCGCATCGACGAGGACGTCTACGGCCTCCCCGCCACCGACGTGGACAGCGTGGGCCGGCTCGAGGAGAAGGACATCGCCGAGGTGGCCGGGATCCGCGCGGTCCGTTACCGGAACCGGCTCTTGCCGGTGGTGGCACTCGGGCCGCTCCTCTCCCTGAACGGCGGCCCGCGCGCGAAGCGTCCGCTCGTCGCCTACGTGTGGCACGGAGCGGAGGGGGCGGCGGTGGTGGTGGACGGGCTCAAGGGGGAGCGGGAGGTGGCGGTGAAGGCGCCCGGGGCGTTCCTCAAGGGGATGCGCTATTTGACCGGGGCCGCCGCCCTGGAGGACGGCCGGGTGGCCCTCCTCCTCTCCACCCCCGACCTCGTCTCCGCCGCCCGGCGCGTGACCTCGCCCCCGCTCTCCCGCGGCCGCGACCGGCGCCGGCTCAGGATCCTCCTCGTGGACGACAGCGCCATCGCCCGCGAGGCCGAGGCGGCCCTGCTCCGCTCGCTCGGGCACGAGGTCGAGGAGGCGGTCGACGGGGAGGAGGGCTGGGCGAAGCTCCTCGCCGGGCAGTTCCACCTGCTCGTCACCGACGTCCAGATGCCGGTCCTCGACGGGATCGACCTCACCCGGCGCATCAAGGCCGCCTCGCAGTTCGTGAAGCTGCCCGTCCTCATTCTCTCCTCGATGGCCGCACCGGAGGAGCGGCGGCGCGGGGTGGACGCGGGGGCCGACGCCTATCTCGTGAAGGGGGAGCTCGACCCCGAGAGCCTGGCGGCCACCATGGACCGGCTGTGCGGGGTGGCCCGGTGAACCACGGCGAACGGCCGGTCCGGGTTCTCGTGGCGGACGACTCCGCCCTCTTCCGCGAGCTCATCGCCGGGGTGGTCACCGCCGACCCGGGATTCGAGCTCGCGGCGGTGGCGGGCGATGGCGAGGAGGCGGCCCGGCTCGTGAAGCGCCTCCGCCCCGACGTCATCACCATGGACCTCAACATGCCCGATGCGGACGGCTTCGCCGGCATCGCCCGGATCATGGCGGAGACGCCCACGCCCATCCTGGTGCTCACCGCCCACCCCAGCGAAGGGGCCGGGTTTCGGGCCCTCTCCCTGGGGGCCCTGGACATCCTGGAGAAGCCCCCCGAGAGGGCAAACCTCCTGGACTACGGGCGCACCCTGCGGACGCGCCTGCGTCTGCTCGCGGGGGTGAAGGTGATCCGCCATCCCCGGGGCCTCAAGGACCGGATCTCGGCCGCGCCGCGCCGGGCCGAGCCGCCCGAGCTCGTGGTGATGGGGGCCTCCTTGGGCGGGCCGCGGGCCCTGGCGGCCATCCTCACGCGGCTGCCGGCCTCCTTCCCCCTGCCGGTGGCGGTGGTGCAGCACATCGCCGTCGGGTTCACCGGGGGTCTCGCGGGCTGGCTCGACCAGGAGTGCGCCCTCGCGGTCGCCGAGGCGGTGGAGGGGGAGCCGCTCCGCCCCGGCCGGGTGGTGCTCGCCCCGAGCGGCCGCCATCTCCTCGTCGAGAGGGGGCAGGTCCACCTCTCCGACGCCCCCCCGGTCGACACCTTCAAGCCCTCGGTGAACCCGCTGTTCGTCTCCGCCGCCCGGCACTACGGCCCCAGGGCCTGCGGGGTGCTCCTCACCGGGATGGGGCGGGACGGCGCCGAGGGGCTCAAGGTCATCAAGGACCGGGGGGGGACGGCCCTCGTGCAGGACGAGGCCACGAGCGCGGTGTTCGGCATGCCGCGCGCCGCCATCGAGCTCGGCGCCGCCGACCGCGTCCTTCCCCTCTCGGAGATCCCCCGCGCCCTCGTGGAGCTCGCCCGTTGAAGCCTTTGTCCCCGGACCACGTGGCGGCGCTCGCCGCCATCCTGAAGGAGCGGGTGGGCTTGAACGTCCGCTCCGACGGCCTGGCCGCCCTGCGGATCGCGATGCTGGCCCGGCTCGAGGAGCCTCTTCCGCCCGCCGAGGATCCGGACGCCTACCTCGAGGAGCTCCGCTCGCCCGAGGGAGACGAGGAGCTAAGGCGGCTCTTGCCGCTCGTCACCGTGGGGAAGACGAGCTTCTTCCGGGACGAGCGGCAGTTCGGGGCGCTCGCCTCGATCCTGCCCGGCCTCATCGAGAGGGCCCGATCGAGCGGGCGGCGGGCGACGGTCTGGTCCGCCGGCTGCGCCACCGGGGAGGAGCCCTACTCCATCGCCATCACCGCGGCGGAGGCGGGGGCGGGGCCGGAGGAGCTCGAGATCCTGGCCACCGACGTGAACCCGGAGGCGGTGGCCTTCGCCGCCCGGGGGGTCTACGAGTCGCGCCGGGTCCGCGAGGTGAAGGAGCCGTTCCTCTCCCGCTACTTCGACCGGGAGGGCGAGAAGCTCGTGGTGCGGGCCGGCCTACGGCGGCTCATCGCCGCCACCCGGCCCCACAACCTCGTCTCCGCCATCTACCCCCGCCCCGCCGCGGGAGGCGGCTTCGACGTCATCTTCTGCCGGAACGTCATCATCTACTTCGACACCTGCACTACCCAGCGGGTCCTGACCCAGTTCCGGGAGGTGCTCGCGCCGGGCGGGTACCTCTTCCTCGGCTACTCGGAGTCGCTCTTCCGCCTGTTCGAGGGGTTCGAGCTGACCGAGGTGGCCGGGGCGTTCGTCTACCGGAGGCCGGAAGCCCCGGCGCGACCGCCCGGTCCCATGAGGCCGCCTTCCCGCCCGCACCTCGTCCCCATGCCCGCGGCGCCGCCCCGGGTCCGGCACCTGAAGTTCGAGCCCCCCGAGCCCTCGCGCACGCCCGTGCCCCTTCCCCCCGAGGTGTACGCGAACTCGGGAGAGGGGGAGCCGCCTCTCGCCCCCCAGGAGTACCTGGACGCCGCGGTGGCGCTCTTCGCGGACGGCCGCTTCGGCGCCGCCCGGGAGCTATTGGAGCGGCTCCTCGAGCGGGGAGGGGAGGACCTGGCGGTACGGCTCACCCTCGCGAACCTCTACGGCATCCTCCGGCAGAAGGACCAGGCCCACCGGTGCTACCTCTCGGCCCTGGCCTTGGAGCCGCTCAGCGCCGAGGCCCATCTCTTCTTCGGGATCCACCTCTTCTCCTCGGGGGAGGCGGGGGAGGCGGCCCGGGAGCTGTCGCGGGCCCTCTTCCTCGACCCGGACCTCTCGCTCGGCCACTACTACCTGGGCCGCTGCCGGGAGGCGCAGCGGGACCTGGAGCGAGCCCGGCTCGCCTACCGCAACGCCCTCGAGGCTTTTCGCCGGTGTCCGGGGGGCAAGCGGCAGGAGTTCCTGGGCTACTATCCCGACATCCCCGAGGACGGGAGCGCCTTCGCCCGCGCGGCGGAGTACGCTCTGCTCGCGCTCTAGGAGCCAAGAATGGCGGAGAAGCGGCGCATCCTTTTGCTCGACGACTCGCCCATCACCCTGGAGATGGAGAGGGCGGTGCTCGAGGACCGAGGCCACGCGGTGGCGGTGGCGAAGAACCTCCTCGAGTTCCAGACCCTCCTCGAGACCTTCGAGCCCGAGGTGATCCTCACGGACCTCATGATGCCGGACATCTCGGGCAAGGAGATCGTCCGGGTGCTGAAGCAGGACTTCCACACCGAGAAGATCCCCATCATCCTCTTCAGCTCGCGCCCCGACGAGGAGCTCGCCCCCATCGCCGAGGGGGCCGGAGCGGACGGCTACCTCTCCAAGTCGCACGGCATCGATCGGCTGGGGGACCTCATCGACGAGCTCGTGGAGTCGATCATCTGGTGACGAGGGGGGTTGTGCAGAAGGCTGCGGGGTGTGCAAGGCCTTGCATGTAGGCCGTCTTGCCCGGGCGGCCCACCCGCCCTTTTCCCTCGGCGGTTCGGGCGGTTAATGGCGGCTCGCCAGGGCGAGCGGGCGCACGCCCTTTGCAGGCGAGTTCCCCAAAGGAGGAGGAAAGGACCTTGTCCAAGAGAAAGCCGCGCGGGCTCACCCTCGTCGAGCTGATGGTCACCCTCCTCATCGCCGTCATCCTCGGGGCCCTCGCCTACGACGCCCTGCAGCAGTCCCGTCCCCGGGCGAGCTTGAACGAGACCGCGGCGGAGCTCATGTCCGCCATCCACAGCGCCCGGCAGGCGGCGCTCGCGAACGGGACGAACTTCGCGGTGCTCCTCTTCCCGACGTACGCGAGTAGCCAGGGCACGGGCCGGTTCGTGGTCCTGGAGGACGAGCCGGTGGGGGACGGGAACCCCTCCTTCTTCTCCACCGCCGCGCCGCTCAACTTCGCGAACTACGACCCCACCGCCCTGGGGGCGACGCCCAACGGCGGGGTGATCACCACCTTCGACCTTCCCCCCCAGGTGCTCGTGGGCCCCGCCGTGGGGATGGGGTTCCTTCTCCCCTTCCCCTACAACGCGATCGCCACCAACGTCGACTGCTCGTTCTGCGGCGCGGGCGGGGACCGCCGCGGAGCGATCGTCTTCGACGACCGCGGGCGGGCGAGCTTCTGCTCCGCCCCGGGGCCGACCACGATCACCTGCACGACCGGCACCGCGGGGCAGAGCTTCACCCTCTACGAGACCGACCTCCTCTCGGGGGCGACCTACACCACCCAGACGCTCGTCATCACCGCACCGCAGGGCGTCGTGAGGAGCTTCGAAAATGGCTAGGCGCGCGCCGGCTCGAGGCTTCACCCTGGTCGAGGCGATGGTGGCGATGGCGGTCCTGCTCATCGGCACCCTGGGGCTCATCTCCCTCCACACCGTGGGGGTGAGGATGAACGCGGACGCGCGGATCATGACCCAGGCGACGAACATCGCGCAGGACCTCGTCGCCCAGATGCAGGGCTGGAACTACTCCACCGATACCCGGCTCGTGAACGTGAACCCCGCGAACGACGCCGATTTCACGGACACGGCCTTCGACTTCCAGACCCTGGACGTCGTCACCGCGGCCAACTACGACCACGAGGAGGGCGAGCTCGAGCCCAACGGATGGACCGGTATTCCCACCGCCACGGTCCAGGCGCTCGGCTTCACCCGGTACTGGAACATCGCCGAGGTGGACATCGACCAGAACGGCGTCCTCCAGGGCCGGCGGGTGGCGGTGATCGTTCGCTGGGGCGAGGTGGGGCGTTGGCGAAGGATCGTGCTCGTCACCTACCTGCAGAACCCGCAGATCGCCTTCTAGAGGAGCTCCATGCGCCCCCGGGGATTCACGCTGCTCGAGCTCATCATCGCGATGACGATCTCGCTCCTCACCGTCGCCGCCGGCGTCTCGCTCCTCATCGCCAGCCAGCGCTGGTTCCAGACCGGGTCGGCCGACCGCTCCATGCAGGAGACCGCCCGGGTGGCGCTCGACGAGATCACGAACAACCTCCGTTCGGTGGGCTACGGGATGGAGCCGACCTTTGCCTTCGACCTGGGGATCCTCTCCAACACGGTCCAGGACCGGATTCCCCCAGGGACCACCGCGCGGTTCGGGGGGTACAACTGCCCCTCGGGCAACTGCCCCTCCCTGCGCGACCGGATCGACGGGCCGGACGAGCTCGTCTTCTACTCCCGCGACCCGCTGTTCGAGCGGGACGTGGTCTCGGTGGGAGCCAATTCCCTGGTCCTCGCGGGGAAGTCCACCGACAGCACCCTCCTGAACAACGGCCAGGTGCTGCAGGTGATGTGCTACGGCTCGAACAACCAGTGGCTGTGGGCCTACGTATCGATCGCCACGGTGAACAGCAGTAACCCCGCCGCCGTGGCGGTGACGCTCATCCCCACCCCCGGCCAGCCCGCCGACTTCCCCTACCAGAACGGCCTGCTCGGCCAGCCCTGCTTCGCCGCGGGGGCCGCCTCGGTGAAGGCGTTCAAGATCGATCGCTACCGGTACTACGTGGCCGCGGTGGACACGGGCGGCAACATCCAGCCCTGGGAGACGCCCAACACCCACCCCTTCCTCATGCTCGACCAGGGCCTCTCCTCGGGGGGGAACCCCATCGTCACGGCCATCGCCCCGGACGTGGAGGACCTGCAGGTCGCCTACGTCTACCCCCTGGCCGGAGGCGAGCAGGTCCTCGGGGCCGACCTCGGCACGCCGGTCCAGGCGAACACCATCGGGGACGACACCGGGTTCAACCTCACCCCCACCTTTCCGCCCTATGCCATCCCCTCCTTCTCCATCAATCCCAACGACGCCGCTCTCGCCCTGACCACCCACCACCCGGCCAACATCCGGGCGGTGAACGTGGCGATCGTGGTGCGGACGCCGGTGCTCGACCCGAACGTCCCCGACGCGACCGTCCCGGGGGTCTTGAACCGCCCCGACCTCGCCGGGGAGGCAGGGTACCGGCGCCAAGTGTTCCAGAGCGCGGCCTACACCCGGAACCTCGAGACCGCGCTCCCGGTCTTCCCCACCTACGACCCGAACTACGCCGGCGCCAACTGCTGCCCCACCGCGGGAACGTGCGCGGGCAACTGCGGAGGAGGATGACATGAATTCCCGGCGGACCGAGCGGGGCAACGCCCTCTTGCTCGCGGTCATCGTCGTGCTCGTCATGGCGGTGGTGGCGGTGGGGGTCATCCGGTTCGGCTACCAGGAGGTGGGCGGCGCCACCGCCGTGCGCAAGCAGGCGGCGGCCGCGTCCTGCGCCGAGGCCGCCCGGGGCCTGCTCATGAGCCAGTGGAAGCTGCTCGGCACCCAGGGCATGCAGCTCACGCCCCTGAACATCACGGTGGAGAGCAGCACCCCGACCTACATCCGGGGCGGCCACTACGGACAGGTGGGGGTCACCGGGGTGCAGGTGATCAAGCTGAACCCCCTCACGGTGGGACCGTCCACCAGCTCGAGCGACATCTCGAACCGCATCGCCGATCAGGTCCAGCCGTACCGGGTGGTGGTCCACTGCACCCAGAACACGGGCACCGACACCCGCGAGCTCGAGATCGAGTTCGGGGTGAGCTTCGGCCTCTAAGGAGGAACCCATGCGCCGCCAAAGGATCCTGTGCGCCCTGCCCGTCGTCGCGGCCGCCCTCCTCGCCGTCCCGCTAGAGTCGGACGGAGTGACGCCCTGCCCCGTCGCCACCACCTCGCTCTCCTCCACCCTCAATGACCCGGTGGCCGGGGACGAGAAGTTCTTCACCCTCCCGGTGGGCCCATCGAACGTGATGTTCATGCTCGACGTCTCGGGGTCGATGGCTAACATCCCCCAGTGCGGCGACGCCAACGCCTGGGGCGACTCGAGCGCGCTCGCCACCTGCCAGTGGCCGACCTTCGGGACGGTCTCGAACCCGAGCACCGCGGGGCAAGTGAACGGCGACGGGACCTGCACGGTGAGCGGGAACCTCGCCTGGATGACGAGCTACGTCCCCCAGACGACGCTCGTCGACCCGGGGAACGGGGTCGCCTCGAACGGCCTCGCCGACAACCCCCCCTGGGGCACGGGCTGCACCGGGAACAACTGCCTCTTCCAGCCGACCGCCGTCTACGCCTACGACTCCTGGAACGAGACCTCGGCCACGCCCACCGCGAACCCCTGCACGGTCTCCTTCAACTACACGGACTTCAACTGCGCGACCAAGCTGAACCAGACCTACACCTTCACCGGCACGCTCCCCAACTGCGCCGCCTGCCTCACGGACACCGGCGCCCCGGGCTTCTTTTTCTACGACAACTGGATCGCGAACTACCAAACCCACATCACCACCGGCACGGGGCCGAGCAAGCACTGCACCGGGGCGCTCCAGACGAACTACTGGTCGGGCGGGGGGACCTCGAGGGTCCTCTTCTCGGGCGGCTGGCTCAACGCCAACCCCCCCAAGTTCATGTCGGCGAGAAAGGTGGTGAAGACCACCGCCTGGATCGATCCCAACATCGGGAAGTCCACCGACGCCCTGAGGCTCGGGCTCTCCTACATGTCGACGGCGATCACGAACGGCGCCGCCATCGTGGTCCCGATCGGCCCGAGCCAGGCGGACAGTAACCCGGTGAACCCGCCGGCCTACGTGGCGGCCCGGCAGCTCATCCTCGATGCCCTGAACCACACCCACGGCGGGCTCGCGGGCTGGCCCACCGGCATCACTCCCCCCGCCCTCGCGAACGGCGGCACCCCCATGGCGACCGGCCTCTTCCACGTGGGCCAGTACTTCTCCCAGCCCGGGACCTACTCGAGCGCCTTCGGGGCCACCTACGAGCTCAACGCCTTCAAGGAGAACGTCTCTGGGGTGATGCAAGCGCCCTGGGTGACGGGCTCCACCGCCACCATCTGCTGGTGGTGCCAGAAGAGCATGATCATCATCGTGACGGACGGCTCGCCCAACACGGAGATGACCTTCCCCGCCTCGCTCAAGACCTACGACCAGAACGTCTACACCCTGCCCTCCAACTGCGGTCCGGGCACGAAGTGCAGCGGCGCCGCCCCGCTCTCTAATTGCTGCAGCCCCTCCGACTCGACCGCGAACCCTCCCTCGATGGTGCCCCGGGTGGCCGCCTGGCTCGACGGCCACGACGTCGTCCCCTCGGCGCTGAACGGCACCCAGAACGTGACGGTCGCCGCGGTCTCCTTCAACCTTCCGGCGGGGAAGGCCCAGACCATCCTCCAGAGCACCGCCAACATGGGGGGCGGGACCTACAACAACGCCGCCGACGGGACCGCCCTGGCGGCGGGGGTGGCCCAGGCGATCAGCCAGGTGTCGACCACGCCCACCTCCTTCGGCGCCCCCGCCGCGACCGCACTCACCACCGTGAACGCCTTCGCCACCAAGGCCTTCATCACCCGCTTCATCCCCAACCAGAAGGCCACCTGGCAGGGCCACCTCTTCGAGTGGATGCTCTTCGACGAGGCCGCCGCCGGCTGCGATCCCGCGAAGAAGCCCAACCCCGACGATCCCACCCAGCAGGTCGTCTGCCGGGGGAAGACGGTGCTCGCGAACTTCGACGGCGAGACCACCGCGGACGGCTTCAACGTGTGCACCCAGAGCTTCCTCGTGGACGCCGACTGCGACGAGGTGGTGGAGGACTCGAACACCGGCCTCTGGTACAAGAAGGGGACCGGCATCCCCGGCACCCCCGCCCACATGTTCTGGGACGCCGGGCAGGTCCTCTCCACCCCGAGCGCCACCGGGTACCGGACCGCGGCCGAGCAAGCGGACGCGGGCAACATCGCCCCCTACACGCAGTACGGCCCGGGGAAGACCCCCCGCAACATCTGGACCGCGCTCCCCGACGGCAGCATGTGGGAGCTCGAGACCAAGAACGCCGCCACCCTCGCCCCCTACATGAACCTCGACCAGACCTGGTGCTCCACCTTCGAGGGGCTGGCGAAGCTGTGCGGGTCCTCCCCGCTCCCCACCTGTCCCGTGACCATCGCGGGGAACTGGCAGACCTACTGCGCCCAGCAGGTGATCCTCTTCGCCCGCGGCTGGGACCTCATGGACCAGGACCAGGACGGATGCGGGGGCCCCGGATACGGCATCTCCGCCCCGGGCGGGAACCCGAGCAACGGCACCTCGGCGACGAGCAACACCCTCGCCAACGGCAGCCAGGTCTCCTGCGTCATCACCACGAGCGGGAGCGTCAACTACACCGGCGAGGAGCGCGACCAGATGAACGACGCCGGGCTCTCGCTCACCACGCCCTCTCCCTCCTTCTACAAGCTCGGGGACATCTTCCACTCCGCCCCGGTCCTCATCCACCCGCCCAGCTCCGAACCCATCTGCCGGCTCGGGACCGACAACCAGTGCGTGCGCACCCTCTTCGGGTACACCTCCAGCGTGAACTACGGCACCGGCTACCAGACCAACCTCCAGAGCTACCCGGGCTGCACCACCGGCTCTCCCGCGGTGGATGCCTACCGTGCCTGGCGGACGGCCGAAGCCAGCCGGGAGTACGTGGTCTTGGTCGGCTCGAACGACGGGTTCTTGCACGCCTTCGACGCGGGCGGCCCGGACACCACCACCGGGAGTGAGGACAGCGACTGCGTCTGGCCCAACGTGACGGACGGGACGGGCCAGGAGATCTGGGCCTTCCTCCCGCCGGACCTCCTCCCCAGGCTCAGGGACACCATCCTGAACCACCAGTACATGGTGGACGGGAACGTGATGGTGCGGGACATCTGGGTGGACAACGCCCCCCAGGACTCGAGCACCAATAACCCCGTGTCCAACGCGGGGAACCTCCTCGACGGGGTGAAGCAGCAGAACGAGTTCCGCACGGTCGCCATCGTGGGCGAGCGCTCCGGGGGGACGCAGTTCGCCGGCGTGGACGTGACGAACGCCTTCAGCATGACGCCGAGCATTCGGCCCCGGCCCAGCTTCCTCTGGAGCTTCCCCCCGCCCCTCTCCGACGACGCCCAGTACATGGCGCAGTCCTGGAGCGACTTCTCGCCCCGACCGCCGCCGGTGGGTCCGGTGCGCCTCGTTCCCAACGCCTCCGACCGGGATCCGCAGGCCAAGGGCTGGGTGGAGAAGTGGATCGCCATGCTGAACGGCGGGTACGACCCGACCCTGAACCGGGGCCGGGCGGTCTGGACGGTCGACGCCTGGACCGGGGCGGTGGTGTGGAGGTACACCGACACGGACTTCAAGACGAACATCGTGGGGAACGCGAGCAACTCCACCACGAGCATGTTCCCGGTGCCCGCCGGGATCGCCATGATGGACATCGGCGATCCCTCGAACGGGACGGGGCTCGACTCGGACAACTTCTTCGACACCGCCACCTGGGGCGATTTGGGCGGGAACCTGTTCGTGGCCCGCTTCGACCAGCCGGGCAAGCGGGACCCGGTGACCGGGCGGGTGACGAACTGGCGGGCGGCGCGGGCCTTCGAGCAGGGGCGGACCGCCACCGATGCCCAGTACGGCACGAACCGGAACGAGTTCTACTACATGACCTCGAACGCCTTCGAGCCGCAGCGCCACACCCTCCGCACCCTGATCGGCTCGGGGAACCGGGAGCAGATCCTGGAGCAGGGGCAGGGGTGCGGGCCGGACAACGTCATGGCCTGCTGCCAGGCCGGCTGCTCGGTCTCCACCTCGACCGAGCTGAACTACGGGGTGTGCAACTCGTCCTCGACCTTCGCCTGCTCGGCGACCGGGCAGATGACGGTTCCGACCCCGTTCTCCCAGGGGTGCGGCACGAGCGGGGCCTCGGCCTGCACCGGGGGGGCCTCGAACACCTTCGTCGAGACCTCGAGCTACAACCTGAACTGCGGGGCGGGGAACGCGAGCACCGCCGGCGGCAACTCCACCTGCCAGTCCACCGGACTCTGCTCGGTCACGCCCGTGGGCACGGGCCACGACCTCACCCCCTCGTCCGCGGGGACCTGCACCGACAAGGCCAAGTTCTACGGCATCTGGGCCTACGGCGGGCTGGGCATCTCGCAGAAGGTGTTCTCCACGGTCGCCACCGCCGACTACTCGACTGCGGTGACCTTCGACCAGAACCGCTTCACCGACGCTCCGGCCTTCAAGAAGGGCTCCCTCTGCAACTTCACGCCCAGCCAGACCTGCTCGCTCGTCGAGACCACCCAGGCGAGCGTGAGTCCGGAGGGGGTCGTGACCTGCCTGGACAGCAGCCCCACCTGCCAGGCCACGGTCGACGACCCGGGCTGGTTCTACACCTACAACGTGACCTGCCCCACCTCGGTCTCCTGCGGAAGCGGGTGCAACAACGAGAAGACCGCCTCCGGGTCGGCGGTGGTGAACTCCTGCGTCACCTGGAACACCTTCCTCCCCCAGGGTTCGGCCTCGAGCGGAAGCGACCCCTGTGCCGGTGCCCAGACCGCGACCCAATCCACCTACGCCTACTCCTCGAACTTCGTCTCCGGGGTGGCGACCGCCTCCTGCAACCAGGGGGAGAACATCTCCCAGGACCTGCTCTACCTCGCCGTGCAAAGGAGCACCATCGCTCCCCCGGCGGCCCCCATGGTCCAAAACAGCATCACCGCGACCGGGAAGGTCTACTACTCGACCCTGCAGATCAATCCGGGCGCGCCCGTGACGAGCACGAGCGCCGGATCGCGGAACGTGGCCTCGTCGCTCTACTGGCTGGAGGTCCCCCGGGACCTGCACATGTGTCGGCATCAGGACAACACGCAGTGCGAGTGACGGGGGGCGAGGGCGGGGGGCCTCTCCCCGCCCCTTTCCCCCCCCCCGCCCCGGCCTGGTTCCCGCCGGCTGGGGCCCCCGGCCCGCGAGACGCTTGAGGCGCCCGCGGGCGCGTGCTACCTCCCGAGGTGCGGCCGGCGCGCGGCCGCCCGGGAGCGGCTCATGTCCGGCCACAACCGTTGGACCAAGATCAAGCACAAGAAGGAAGCCCAGGGAGCGGCCAAGGGGAAGCTCTTCACCAAGCTCATCAAGGAGATCACCGTCGCCGCCCGGATGGGCGGCGGGGACCCCTCGGGGAACGCCCGCCTGAGGGCCGCCATCGACGCGGGCCGGGAGGCGAACATGCCCCAGGACAACATCACCCGGGCGGTGAAGAAGGGGACGGGAGAGCTCGAGGGGGTGAGCTACGAGGAGGCGACGTACGAGGGGTACGGGCCGGGCGGGGTGGCGATGATCGTCGAGTGCCTCACCGACAACAAGAACCGGACCGCGGGCGACGTGCGGACCTGCTTCTCGAAGGGGGGCGGCCACCTCGCCGCCGAGGGGGCGGTGGCCTGGCACTTCGAGCGCTTGGGGGTCATCGAGGTCCGGGCCGGCCCGAGCGAGGACGAGGTGGTGGAGGCGGCCATCGAGGGCGGGGCGGAGGACGTCGTGAACCACGGGGGGGACGGGTTCGAGGTGCGCACCCACCCGAACGACCTGCACGCGGTGGCCGAGGCCCTGGAGAAGAGGAAGGTGAAGCTCGGGCCGCGCCGGATCACCTTCGTCCCCAAGGAGACGGTCCACGTCGAGGATCCGGACAAGGCGCGATCGCTCCTTCGGCTCCTCTCCGAGCTGGAGGACCTCGAGGACGTGCAGCGCGTTCACGCCAACTACGAGATCGAGGACGCCCTGCTCGAGCAGCTCGCTTAAGGGGGGGAATTGGCTCGCTCGCCGGTCGAGATCATCCACCGAAAGCGCGACGGGGTGGCCCTTTCCCCCGAGGAGATCGCCCTCTTGGTGGACGGGTTCACCCGGGGGGACATCCCCGAGTACCAGATGTCGGCCTTCTGCATGGCGGTGTTCTTCCGGGGGATGACCACGGAAGAGACCCGGGCCCTCACCGAGGCGATGCTCCGCTCGGGCGAGGAGCTCGACCTTTCGGACGTTCCCGGCCCGAAGGTCGACAAGCACTCGACCGGCGGAGTGGGCGACAAGGTCTCCCTGGCGCTCGCCCCCCTCGCCGCCGCCCTGGGTTTGAAGGTGCCCATGATCTCGGGGCGGGGCCTCGGCCACACCGGGGGGACCCTGGACAAGCTCGAGGCCATCCCCGGGTTCAAGGTGGACCTCCCGGTCGAGCGGGTCCGGGCCCTCCTTCGGGAGGTGGGGGCGTGCCTCGTGGGCCAGTCGGCTCGGCTCGTCCCGGCCGACCGGAAGCTCTACGCCCTGCGGGACGTGACCGCCACGGTCGAGTCCATCCCCCTGATCACCGCCTCGATCATGTCGAAGAAGCTCTCCGAGGGAATCGACGGGCTCGTTCTCGACGTGAAGGTGGGAGAGGGCGCCTTCATGAAGTCCATGGCCGACGCGCGCGCCCTGGCCAGCTCGCTCGTCTCGATCGGCCGGGCGATGGGGAAGAAGGTGACCGCGCTCCTCACCGCCATGGACGAGCCCTTGGGCCTTGCGGTGGGGAACGCGCTCGAGGTGGTCGAGGCGATCGAGCTCCTCCGGGGAGGCGGCCCGGGCGACCTCCGCGCCCTGACGGTCGAGCTCGGGGCGGAGATGCTCGTTCTGGGCGGCCTTTCGCGGGACCTCGAGAGCGCCCGGGGGGCGGTCGTCTCGGCCATCGCCGACGGGAGGGGCTTAAGGAAGCTCGAGGAGATCGTCCGCGCTCAGGGCGGGGACCCGATGGCGATCCGCGATCCGGGGAGACTTCCCCGGGCGGCCCGCTCTTACCTCGTCCCCGCCCCGGCCCGGGGGATCGTGGCCGCGATCGACGGGGAGGCGGTGGGGCTCGCGGCGGTGGCGCTCGGGGCGGGGCGCACCCGGGTGGAGGACCGGATCGACCCGGCGGTGGGCATCGAGGTCCAAAAGAAGGTGGGCGAGGAGGTGGAGCGGGGGGAGCCGCTCTGCCGGGTCCACGAGGGCGCAGGGAGCGAGTCGCGGGAGGCCATCACCGCCCGGCTCACGAGGGCCTTTCGCCTCTCGGATCGGGCGCCGGGGAAGACCCCCCTCGTCCTGGAGCGAATCTCATGACCAAGAAGGCGGACCTCCACACGCGCCTCTCCTACGCTCTCGCCTGGGTGCGGGGCCAGACCGAGAGCGCGCCCTTCGCGGGCGTGATCCTGGGCTCGGGCCTGTCCGGGTTCACCGAGAGGCTCGACCGGGCGGTGGGGGTGCCCTACGAAGGGATCCCCGGCTTCCCGGTGGCCCGCGTCCCGGGCCACCCGGGCCGGCTGGTGGTGGGAGAGCTCCCCGGGGAGGGCGGTCCCCCGGTCTCGGTGGCCGCGCTCGAGGGGCGGGTGCACGCCTACGAGGGCTGGCCGGCCGACGACGTCGCCTTCGGCGCCCGGATCCTCTGCGGGCTGGGAGTGAAGCTGCTCCTCGTGACCAACGCCGCCGGGGGCGTGAACCCCGGCTACGCGCCGGGCGAGCTGGTCCGCATCGCCGACCACTTGAACCTCTCCGGAATGAACCCGCTCGTGGGCGAGAACGACGACCGGGTGGGTCCGCGGTTCGTGGACCTCTCGGAGCCGTACGACCTTCGGCTCGGGGCCCTGCTGGAGGAGTGCGCCCGGGAGGAGGGCATCCCCCTTCCCTCGGGGACCTACGCCTGTCTCCTCGGTCCTTCCTACGAGACGCCCGCCGAGGTCCGCATGCTCCGGGCGCTGGGGGCGGACCTCGTGGGCATGTCCACCGTCCCGGAGGTCATCGCGGCGCGCCACATGGGCGTTCCGGTGGTGGGCATCTCCGTCGTCACGAACCCGGCGGCGGGGCTCTCGCGCCGGCGGCTCTCGCACGAGGAGGTGGCGGAGGTGGCGGGCCGGGTACGGGAACGGCTCGGCTCGCTCGTCGCGGCCTTCCTCCGCCGCGCCGCCCGCGGTTGAAAGAGGCGGCGCTGCGCTGGTAACGTCCCAGGCGGGGAGGGTCCCCATGGCCTTTGGGAGCTCGAGCGTCGCCGCCGA
Source organism: Anaeromyxobacter sp. (assembly GCA_035686075.1). GTDB lineage: Bacteria > Myxococcota > Myxococcia > Myxococcales > Anaeromyxobacteraceae > Anaeromyxobacter. The sequence continues at coordinate 18,194 of DASRZU010000030.1, read as the reverse complement.
AGCAGGGAGCGAAGTGTCTCGCGACCGGCGGGACAGCGTCCGGGTGAAGCTCCCCTTGCTCGTGCGCGAGGTGGAGCTCGGAGGGTCGTTCGAGGAGCGTGAAGGGAACCTCGGCCTGGGGGGCGCCTTCTTCGAGGCCTTGCACCCGCCGGTGGGAAGCCGGCTCGAGGTGCGCTTCCTCCTCCCCGGGCGCCAGGAGGAGATCCGGACCCAAGCCGAGGTCCTGCGAGTGACCCGCGAGGGAGAGCGGTTCGGGGCGCACCTGCGCTTCGTCGACCTGCCGCTCGAGGACGAGCTCGCCATCGCTCGATTCCTCCAGGGATAGGGGATGGCGCGGCCTCTCCCCTCGGGGTTGGCCCGGGCCGCCGCCGCGGCGCGCCGGCGGGCGTACGCGCCGTACTCTCGTTTTCGGGTGGGGGCGGCGGTGCGGGCCGAAGGCCGGATCTACTCGGGGTGCAACGTCGAGAACGCGAGCTACGGCCTCACGGTCTGCGCCGAGCGGTCGGCGGTCTCGAGGGCGGTCTTTGCGGGGGCGCGAAGGCTTGACGGCTTGGCGGTGGCGAGCGGAACCTCGCCGCCCACGCCCCCCTGCGGCATGTGCCTGCAGACCTTGGCGGAGTTCGCGGGGCCGACTCTCCCGGTGCTCCTCCTCGGGGCGCGCGGCTCGGAGGAAAGGACCACCCTCGGGGCGCTGCTCCCCCACGCGTTCGGCAAGCGGTTCTTGTAGCCCTGGCCTCCGCCTCGGGGGGCGCTCTTGCGCGCCTCGTCTTTCGCTCTCCTCCCTTTAAGTGAGGACGGGCCCCCCTCTCGTCGAAGGGGCCCCTCGCCCGGGCGCGTGTTAAGAGGTGCACATGGTGAGTCCCTTGGCCTCGGGCATGAGAGCCGGTGAAGGTCCGCCCCGGGCAGGCGCCGAAGGAGAGGGGGAGAGGCACGGAAAGGGGTAAAGAGACCGCTTTCGCCCACCGGTGCCTTTAGGGGCTCGCCTTCCGATGAAGGTCTTCCGCTCACTCGACGAGGCCAGAGAGTCCGGCGCCCTCCGCGGCGGCGCTTTGGCCATCGGGAACATGGACGGGGTCCACCTCGGCCACCGTCGGCTCCTCGCAGTGGCGCTCGGGCTCGCCCCCAAGGCCGGGGTTCTGACCTTCGAGCCGCACCCGGCGAAGGTGCTCCGCCCGGAGCTGGCGCCGCCGCTCCTCACCCCGCTCGGGCGGAAGCTCGAGCTCCTCGGCGAGCCGGGGCTAGTCGCGACGGTGGTGCAGCCGTTCGACCGAGCCTACGCCGCGACGCCGGCGAGCGAGTTCGTGGCGCGGGATCTGGGGACGGGCCTCGGGGTGGCCCACGTGGTGGTGGGCCACGACTTCACCGCCGGCCGGGAGCGCGCCTCGGTGGAGGCGCTCGGGCCGCTCTTGAAGGCTCAGGGGATCACCCTGACGCTCGTCGACCCCGTCACCTCCGACGGCCTCGTGGTCTCGTCCACCAAGATCCGGGAGTTCCTGCTCGAGGGGAACGTGGAGGCGGCGCGGCTCTTGCTCGGCCGCCCCTACGACCTCGACGGGTCGGTGGTCAAAGGCGCCGGTCGCGGCCGGGGGATCGGGTTCGCGACCGCCAACGTGAAGACCGAGCAGCTCCTCCCCGCGAACGGGGTGTACCTCGTGGGCGTCCGGCTCGGGGGGGCCTCGGGGAGGGAGCGCGCCGGGGTGTGCAACGTGGGCGTGAAGCCCACCGTGGAGGCGGCGGGAGGGGTCGTACTGGAGGTGCATCTGCTCGACTTCGACGGCCGGGATCTCTACGGCGAGGCCATCCGGGTCGCCTTCCAGAACCGGCTCCGGGACGAGCGGCGCTTCCCCTCGCTCGAGGCCTTGCGGGCGCGCATCGCGGAGGACGTGGCCCTGGCGCGCACTCTCTGGGAGGGCCGCTAGACGAGGACGGCGCGTGCGGCGATGTGGGTCTAGAGCGCGCGCGTCGTTCTTGTACGGGATGTGCGGGAAGGGACCTCGAGTGCGATGCGGGCCCTTCCTTGACCCCCTGCTGAAGCGGCTGTTACCTTCCGAACAGGTCCTGGGGGCGGACCGTTCGTCCCCACCCTAATCGCGAGCGAGGTCCATAAGGGGAAAAGGCTCATGTCCGGACGGCTCGGCGAACTGCTGGTGCGGGAGAACCTCATCTCCCTCCAGCAGCTGCAGAAGGCCCAGGAGGAGCAGCGGAAGACGGGCGGCCGCATCGGCTCCCTGCTCGTGAAGCAGGGGGCCATCGCCGAGGCCGACCTGACCGGCTTCCTCTCCAAGCAGTATGGCGTGCCGGCCATCTCCCTAAAGGACTTCGACATCGACGAGGAGGTCCTGAAGCTCATCCCCAAGGCCACGGCGGAGAAGCACCTCGTCGTCCCGGTGAACCGGGCCGGCTCCTCGCTCATCGTGGCGATGAGCGACCCCTCCAACATCTTCGCCATCGACGACGTCAAGTTCCTCACCGGCTACAACGTCGAGGTGGTGGTCGCCTCGGAGCAAGCGATCCGCGAGGCGGTGGAGAAGCACTACGCCGAGAAGGGTCCGGACCTCGACGAGGTGATGCAGGGGTTCGACGACTCCGAGGTCTCGATCATCGAGGACGCGGAGGACTCGACCAGCGTCGTCGACCTGGAGAAGAGCGCCGAGGAGGCTCCGGTCGTCAAGCTCGTGAACCTGATCCTGCTCGACGCCATCCGCAAGGGGGCGAGCGACATCCACGTCGAGCCCTACGAGAAGGACTTCCGGGTCCGGTTCCGCATCGACGGGGTCCTGTACGAGGTGATGAAGCCGCCCATGAGGCTGCGGAACGCCATCATCTCAAGGCTCAAGATCATGTCGGAGCTGGACATCTCGGAGCGGCGGCTCCCCCAGGACGGCCGCATCAAGCTGAAGCTGGGCAAGGGCAAGGAGATGGACTTCCGGGTCTCGGTTTGCCCCACCCTGTTCGGGGAGAAGGTGGTGCTCCGCCTCCTCGACAAGTCGAGCCTCCAGCTCGACATGACCAAGCTCGGGTTCGAGGAGAAGCAGCTCAAGGACTTCCACGAGTCCATCGACCGGCCCTACGGGATGGTGCTCGTCACCGGTCCGACCGGCTCGGGCAAGACCACCACCCTCTACTCCGCCCTCAGCAAGCTGAACGAGGTGGCCTGGAACATCTCCACCGCCGAGGACCCGGTGGAGTTCAACTTCTTCGGCATCAACCAGGTGCAGATGCACGAGGACATCGGGCTCAACTTCGCCGCCGCCCTGCGCAGCTTCCTCAGGCAGGACCCGGACATCATCATGGTGGGGGAGATCCGCGACTTCGAGACCGCCGAGATCGGGGTGAAGGCCGCCTTGACCGGCCACCTCGTGCTCTCCACCCTCCACACCAACGACGCCCCGGGCACCGTCTCCCGCCTGCTCAACATGGGGATCGAGCCCTTCCTCGTGACCGCCTCCCTGAACTCCATCGTCGCCCAGAGGCTCTGCCGGCGCCTGTGCCCCGACTGCCGGCAGAAGGGGGAGGTGGAGGAGCAGGCGCTTCTCGACGCCGGCTTCCCCGCCGAGGAGATCGGGACCTTCGAGCTGATGGAGCCGGCCGGCTGCAAGAGCTGCAACGACCGGGGTTACAAGGGGCGGGTGGCCGTCTACGAGGTGATGCCCATGTGGGACGGGCTCAAGGAGCTCGTCATCCAGGGGTGCTCGACCGCGGAGCTGAAGCAGGAAGCCATCCGCCTCGGGTTCCGGACCCTAAGGATGGCTGCCCTGAACAAGGTGAAGCAGGGCGTGACGAGCCTCTCCGAGGCCATCGGCAACACCGCCCCGGACAAGTTCTAGGAGGCGAAAAGGCGTGGCGAATCTCCACCAGCTCTTGAAGGCGATGGTCGAGAAAGGGGCGAGCGACCTCCACGTCACCACCGGCTCGCCCCCCCAGCTCCGGATCGACGGGAAGCTCGTCCCCTTAAAGACCCCCCCCCTCTCCCCGGTGGAGACGAAGCAGCTCTGCTACTCGATCTTGACCGACGCCCAGAAGCACCGGTTCGAGGAGGAGAACGAGCTCGACCTCTCCTTCGGGGTGAAGGGGCTGTCGCGCTTTCGGGCCAACGTGTTCATGCAGCGGGGGGCGGTGGCGGGGGCCTTCCGGACCATCCCCTTCAAGATCCTCACCTTCAGCGAGCTGGGCCTGCCGCCGGTGGTGGCGGAGCTGGCCCGCAAGCCCCGGGGGCTCGTGCTCGTCACCGGGCCGACCGGCTCGGGCAAGTCGACCACCCTCGCCTCGATCATCGACAAGATCAATACCGACCGTCACGAGCACATCGTCACCATCGAGGACCCCATCGAGTACCTCCACCCCCACAAGAACTGCCTCGTGAACCAGCGAGAGGTGGGGGCGGACACGCAGTCCTTCAAGAAGGCGCTCAAGTACATCCTCCGCCAGGACCCGGACGTCGTGCTCATCGGGGAGATGCGAGATTTGGAGACGGTGGAGGCGGCCCTGGTCATCTCCGAGACCGGCCATTTGGCCTTCGCCACCCTCCACACCAACAGCGCCGTCCAGACCATCAACCGGATCCTGGACGTCTTCCCCCCCTACCAGCAGCCCCAGGTGCGGGCCCAGCTCTCCTTCGTGCTCGAGGGGGTGCTCACCCAGAACCTCCTGCCCCGGGCCGGGGGGCCGGGTCGGGTGCTCATCGTGGAGGTGATGGTCCCGAACCCCGCCATCCGGAACCTCATCCGGGAGGACAAGATCCACCAGGTGTACTCGCAGATGCAGGTGGGCCAGGCCAAGTTCGGGATGCAGACCTTCAACCAGTCCCTGGCCGCGGCGGTGGCCCGGCGCCTCATCACCACGGAGGAGGCCCTGGGCCGGTCCTCCGACAGCGAGGAGCTCAAGAACCTGCTCACCACCGGCGCGGGGACGGCGCGAGCCGCGCCCCCCGGGCGGTGACCCGACATTTCGACCGCCCGGCAACCCTGCGCTAGGATGGGAGGCCGAGCATCGAGGACAAGATGGCCGAAGCCGTCGTCGCCACCGTGAAACCGAAAGCCGCCCAGAGGGCGGTGGTCTACAAGTGGTCGGGGAAGACCAAGTCCGGCGAGACCCGGGCGGGGGAGATGGAGGCGGGGGACTCCACCGCGGTCGAGGCCCGGCTGCGCCAGATGGGCATCGAGCCCACCCGGGTCCGCAAGAAGCCCAAGGAGATCCACCTCTCGATCCCGGGCATGGGGGGGGTGTCCACCAAGGACATCCTCGTCTTCACCCGGCAGTTCTCGGTGATGATCGACGCCGGTCTGCCCCTCGTGCAGGCCCTCGACATCATCGCCACCCAGGCGGACAACCCTGCCTTCCGCAAGGTCCTGACCACGGTGAAGGGGCGGGTCGAGGCCGGGTCCACCTTCGCCGACGCCCTGGGCGAGCACCCCAAGGTCTTCAACGAGCTCTTCGTACAGCTGGTCCGGGCGGGCGAGATCGGCGGCATCCTCGACACCATCCTGCAGAGGCTCGGGGCCTACATCGAGAAGAACGAGAAGCTGAAGCGGCGGGTCCGGGGAGCGATGGTTTACCCGGCCATCGTCCTCACGGTGGCGATCGCGGTGGTGGTGGTCCTCATCGCCTTCGTGGTCCCGACCTTCGAGAAGATGTTCAAGGACTTCGGGGGAGCGCTCCCGGCCGCCACCCAGTTCTTGGTCGACCTCTCCAAGGGGTTCAGGTCCCGCTGGTACCTGTACCTGGGGATCCCGGCGGCGCTCCTCGCCGGCTTCCGGATGGCGGTGTCCAAGGGGAAGGGCCAGGAGGTGTGGCACGACACCCTCCTGAAGCTCCCGGTCTTCGGGCCGCTGGTGCGCAAGGTGGCGGTGGCGCGCTTCACCCGGACCCTGGGGACGATGATCTCCTCGGGCGTGCCCATCCTCGACGCCCTGGAGATCGTGGCCAAGTCCGCCGGCAACCGGACCATCGAGAAGGCCATCCTCTTCGTGCGCGCGAAGATCTCCGAGGGCAAGAACATCGCCGGGCCGCTCGCCGAGACCAAGGTGTTCCCCGCCATGGTGGTGCAGATGATCGGGGTGGGTGAGGCGACCGGGGCGATGGACCAGATGCTGGGCAAGATCGCCGACTTCTACGACGACGAGGTCGACGTCGGGGTGGCGGCCCTCACCAGCATGATCGAGCCGCTCCTCATGGTCTTCTTGGGCGGCACGGTCGGCTACTTCATGATCGCCATGTACCTGCCCATCTTCAGCATGGCGGGAGCGATCAAGTGACCTTAAGATGGCGTCGCGCGCTGCTGACCCCGGGCTGTACCGCAAGCTCGTCTGGCTGAACCTGTTCCGGGTGGTGACCGTGACGGTGCTCCTCGGGGGCACCCTCATCGTGTCCTGGCAGGTGCGGGGCGGGCCGGACGCGGCCCTCTCCGAGCTGTACCTCGTCATCATCGCCACCTACCTCATCACCATCGCCTTCTCGGTGGCGCTGCGCCAGCGGGCCCGCATCGAGGCGGTGGCCTACGGCCAGATCGTCCTCGACGTGGCCATCGCCGCAGCGGTGGCCCGGCTCACGAACGGGGTGGAGAGCGTCTTTCTCTTCCTCTTCTCGCTCGCGGTGGTGAACGGGGCCATCCTCCTCTACCGCCGGGGCGCCATCATCGCCGCCGGCCTCGCCATCCTCGGGTATCTTGTGGGGACGTACACCTCGCACGGCCCCCCCCTCAAGGCGCCCACGGCCTTCATCCACTCGAGCGCCTTCATCCTCACGGCGATCCTGGCCTCGTACCTCGCCGAGCAGCTTCGGACCACGGGGGAGAGCCTGGCGGACATCACCGGCCTGCACGAGTCGGTGGTGAAGTCGATGACGAGCGGGCTCGCCACCCTGGACGCCGAGGGCCGGGTCACCTACTTGAACCCCGCGGGGGAGACGATGGCGGGAATCCACCTCGGCCGGATCCGGGGGCGGCGGGCGGCCGAGGTGTTCCCGGCGTTTCGGGCCGACACCGGGCGCGGGGAGATCGAGCACCGGGGGGCGAAGGGGGAGAGGATGCTGCTCGGCTACTCCACCTTCCCCCTCCTCGGGCAGAGGGGACGCCCGCTCGGCACGGCGGTGATCTTCCAGGACCTGACCCGGCTTCGGGAAATGGAGGAGACCCTCTTGCGGAGCGCCCGGCTCGCCGACCTCGGGGGGGTCGCAGCCGGGCTCGCCCACGAGCTCCGGAACCCCCTCGCCTCCATCTCCGGCTGCGTGGAGCTCCTCCGGGCCCAGGTGGCAGAGGAGGGCGAGGGGCGGCGCCTCATGGACATCGTCCTACGGGAGACGGCTCGTCTCGACCGGCTGGTGGCCGAGTTCCTCCAGTTCTCCAGGCCCGCTCCCCCGAAGCGCGAGCCCGTGGAGCTCGCCACCCTCCTCCTCGAGACCCTGGACGCCTTCGCCCACGACCCGGCGGCGGTGGGCCTCGAGGTGGTCCGGGAGCTCCGCCCGGCAAAGGCGGAGTGCGATGCCTACCAGGTGCGCCAGGTGGTCTGGAACCTGCTCCTGAACGCCGCCCAGGCGCTCTCGGAGCGGGGAGGGGGCCGGATCGTGGTCCGGAGCGGGCCGGCGCGAGAGGGGGAGGTCACCTTCTCGGTCGAGGACGACGGCCCGGGCATGGGCCCCTCCGAGCTGGAAAGGATCTTCTTGCCGTTCTTCACCACCAAGGAGCGGGGCCACGGGCTGGGCCTCGCCAACGTGCACCGGATCGTCGACGCCCACGGCGGGCGGATCACGGTGGACTCGGCGCCGGGCCGGGGAGCATCCTTCCGGGTCTACTTGCCCATGCGCCCGGAGGGAGTCCTCGTGGCGGACGGGCCCGGTCTCGAGGCGGCGGGGTAGCGGCCATGGCGAAGATCCTGGTGGTCGACGACGAGCAGTCGATGCGGGAGTTCTTGGAGATCCTGCTCACCAAGGCCGGCCACGAGGTGTCCGCCGCCTCGAACCTCTCCTCGGCCCTGACCCGGGCCGCGGAGGGAGACCTGGACCTCGTCCTCTCCGACCTACGGCTGGGGGCGGAGAGCGGCATCTCGCTCCTCGAGGCGGTGAAGGCGAGGGCGCCGAGCACCGAGGTGGTGATCCTCACCGCCTTCGCCACCACCGAGAACGCCATCCAGGCGATGAAGCTCGGGGCGTACGACTACGTCCTGAAGCCCTTCAAGGTCGACGAGCTCAAGATCGTGGTGGGGAAGGCGCTCGAGCACCGGTCCCTCCTCGCGGAGAACCGCGTCCTCCGCCACCGGGTGGGGCGAAGGGACGAGGCCTTCGAGATCGTGGGGAAGAGCGCGGGAGTGGACCAGGTCCGCGCCATGGTGGAGAAGGTGGCGCGCGCCAAGACCACGGTCCTCATCACCGGGGCGAGCGGCACGGGCAAGGAGGTGGTGGCCCGGGCCATCCACGCCCGGGGCCAGAGCGGCGGGTCGTTCCTCGCCATCAACTGCGGCGCCATCCCCGAGGGGCTCATCGAGAGCGAGCTGTTCGGCCACGAGAAGGGCAGCTTCACCGGGGCCTCGGACTCGAAGGCCGGCCTCTTCGAGGTGGCCGGGTCGGGCACCCTCTTCCTCGACGAGGTGGGGGAGCTCCCGCCGCCGGTGCAGGTGAAGCTCCTCCGCGCCCTCCAGGAGCGGCGGGTGCGGAGGGTGGGCGGCTCGACCGACCTGCCCGTGGCCGCCCGGATCGTGGCTGCCACGAACCGGGATCTCGGGGCGGAGGTCCTGCGCGGCCGGTTCCGGGAGGACCTGTACTACCGGCTCAACGTGATCCAGATCCACCTCCCCGCCCTCAAGGAGCGGCGCGAGGACATCCCCCTCTTCCTGGACCTCTTCCTCGAGCGCTTCGCCGCCGAGCAGGGGAGGCCGAGGCCCTCCCTCTCCCCCGAGGCGGAGCGCATCCTCCTAGGCTACGACTACCCCGGCAACGTGCGGGAGCTCGCGAACGTGGTGGAGCGGGCGGTCACCCTCTGCGAGAAGGACACCATCCAGCCGGCCGATCTCCCCGCCCCCTTGCGGAGTGCCGATCCGGGGGTGGCGGAGCGCCCGACGGAGCTGCCGGAGAAGGGGGTGGACCTCCAGGCCCACCTCGACGCCATCGAGCGGCGCCTCCTCCTGCAGGCGCTCGAGCGGGCTGGCGGGGTGAAGACCGAGGCAGCCCGCCTCCTCGCCTTGACCTTCCGCTCCTTCCGCTACCGGCTCGCCAAGTACGGGATCGGCGACGCTTAGGGGCCGCGCGCTCCTCGCTTAGGGGCGCCGGCCGACGTACATGGCGGAGGTGCCGAGGGGCGGGTCGGGCCAGAGGGACGTCTCGAGGACGGAGAGGCCGCGGAGGAGCCCGTTCACGCCGGGAAGGGGCGGGCGGAACCCCCGCTCGATCACCCGCTTGCCCCCGCGGGCGAGGAGGGCCTTGCGGAGGAGGAGGAGGGGGACCAGGGAAAGCCCCCAGTAAAGGAGCACCCGCTCCTCTAGGCCGAGCCCGGAGAGCTCCTCCGCGAGGCTCGAGCGGGTGTAGCGGCGGAGGTGCCCGGCGGCGCGGTCGTAAGAGCTCTTGAGAGAGGGGAGCGCCGGGACGTTCACGAGGAGGAGCCCCCCGGGCTTCAAGTGGCGCACCGCCGAGCCGAGAAGCGGGCGCGGCAGGGCGAGGTGCTCGAGGATGTCGAAGAGCACGACGGCGTCGTACTGTTCGCAGAGGGAAGGGTGCTCCTCGGTGACGTCGTAGTAGAGGGTTCGCCCCCGGCGGGGGCGGCAGCGTTCGAGGGCGGGGAGGTTGAGATCGGTCCCGTCGACCGTCCAGGCGGTGGCCTCCTCGAGCTGGCGGGCGAGGACGCCCGACCCGCAGCCCACCTCGAGGACGCGTAGGGGGGAAGAGGTCTCTGCGCCGGCCTTTCGGAGCGCACGGCGCAAGACCCTCATCCGCCACCGAAACCAGAAGTGCGACGGGTCGCTGAGGTCGTACCACTCGGAGGGGAACGCCTCCTCCCGGACCGCGGAGAGGCGCAGGACCTCGGTCACGGTTCCTTCTCCACCCGCTCCATGACGAGGTACGGGGGGCGCCCTTTCACTTCGAGGTAGGTGCGGCCCACGTAAGCTCCGAGGATGTAGAGGCAGAGGGACTGCACCGCGTTCCCCGAGGCGACGAGCACGTAGGCGAGGAGGAAGGGCCTCGGGATCGCGAAGGGCCTCGCGGCGTAGCCGGCGAGGAGGAGGACGAGGAGGAGGAGGGTCAAGAGGCCGAAGAAGAAGGAGCACACCTGGGCCACCTGGAGAGGCCGGGTGCTCATGGAGGCGATCCCGTCGGTCGCGAGCCGGTACAGCGCCCGCCAGGCGTACTTCGGCCGGCCGGCCCGGCGCTCGGGGCGGTCGAACTCGATCCCCTCTTGCCGGAAGCCGACCCAGGCCCGTAGCCCCCGCGGGAACCTGAGCTTCTCGGGGAGAGAGCGAAGGGCCATGACCACCCGCCGGTCGAGGAGGCCGAAGTCGCCGGTGTCCAAGGGGAGGCGGATGTCGGAGAGGAAGGCGACGAGCCGGTAGAACCCCCAGTACCCGAACCGCTTAACCGCGTTCCCCTTCCGGCGCCGGCGGCGGGCGAAGACCACGTCCGCGCCCGAATTCCACTTCTCCAGCATGGGGAGCACCACCTCGGGGGGATCCTGCAGGTCGGCGTCCATCACCACGACGAGGTCGCCCTCGGCGAGATCGAGGCCGGCGCAGACCGCGCTCTGGTGGCCGAAGTTCCGGGAGAGGCGGATGAGCCGGGCGTCGAGCCCGGCCCGGATCCGATCGGCGAGGAGCGCCGCCGAGTCGTCGGTGCTCCCGTCGTCCACGAAGAGGAGCCGTAGCCGCGCGACGCCGTACCGGGCGAGGGCGGTGGGCGAGAGCACCTCGGCGATCCGGTCGAGGAGGAGGCCCAGGACCGCGGCCTCGTCGTAGACGGGGACCACGACCTCCAGGGTCAAGGGACGCTCCCGGGCGGCGCTCCTCGGGGGAGAGGGGGGAAGGGAGAGGTCACTCATGCTTCTTCTCCTCGCCCAGAGGCCCGGGCGCTCGCTCGTTCTTCTCGCTCTGCAAGAGATCGAGGAGCGCCCGCGCCGACGGGCTCTTGGGGTCCAGGGAAACGGCGGCCCGCGCCTCCTCCAGGGCCTCACCCCTTCGGCCGGCGGTGGCGAGCGCGCGGGAATGCAGCTCGCGGAGCGCGCTCGAGTCGAACGAGCGCGCCGCCGTCTCCACCTCGCGGAGCGCTCCCTTCGTGTCGCCGGAGAGAAGGAGCGCCTGCCCGAGGCGCGCGCCGATCCGCGGGTTCTTTGGCTCGAGCGCCCTCGCCTCGGAGAGGCAGAGCACGGCGTAGCGGCTCTCGCCCCGGGAGAGGGCGTCGATGCCGGCGAGGGCGTACCGGTGGGCGCGCTCCGGCGCCGACTGCCCCGGGGGGCTTCGGGCGGCGAAGGCGAGGTAGAGGAGAGAGAGGAGAGAGAGGGCGGCGATGGGAAGGACCCGTCGCCTCACCCCCCACCCGGCGAGCCGTGCCACCCCCGCGCCGGCAAGCGGGAAGAGGAGCACCGCGAGGGGGACGCGATAGCGCGAGAGGACCGTGCCGAGGAGGAGGGCCAAGAGGGAGGAGAGGATGGCTGGGAAGAGAGGGGAGAACGTTCCCGCCCGGCGGGAGGCGAGCCCCACGGCGGCGAGGGGGACGATGAGGAAGAGGCTCGCGGGCAGGACGCTGAGGAGCGGGGCCGCGCGCCGGAAGAGGTAGGGGTCGACGTTGTTCGGCGCCTCGAACGGATGAAAGGCGTAGGCGAGCTTCGAGAGCTCGAGGGAGATGAAGCCGAGGGCGCTCGAGTGGGTGCGGGCGGCGGCCGCCAGGGAGGAAAGGAGCCGGCCGTCCGATTCGAGGAGCACCCCTGCGTACTCGGGACCCACGACGAGGTCGACCGGCGAGGCGCTCCGGGCGTGGTAGACCGCGAGCATGGCCCTGGCGGAGCCGTTCAGAGCGAGCGGCGAGACGCCCACGGCGAGGTTCCGGAGGAGGAGGGGCAGGAGGGGGAGGGCCATTCCGGCGACGATGACGCCGGCGGAAAGGAGGGCGTCCTTCTGCCGCCCTCTTTGCCCGAGGGCCCGAAGGGCACCGAAAGAGAGGGGGAAGAAGAGGAAGGACTCCTTCACGAGGAGGGCCGCGCCGAAGGCCACCCCGAGGGCAAAAAGGCGAAGGCGCCCCCGGCCGCTCGCCCAGTGCATCATGAAGGCGAGGGCGATCGTGACGAACAGGACGAGCCCGTCCCGCAGGAGCGAGACCTCGTAGACGAGGGGGACGGGGGCGAGGACGGCGATGAGCCCGGTAAAGAGGGCGGCCGTCTCGGAGGCGAGGCGGCGGGCGAGCTCGTAGAGGAGGAGGACCCCGAGGACCCCGAGGGAGAGCTGCCAGGCGAAGACGTGCCAGACGCCGGGCCCGGCGAGGAACTCGGTGAGGCCGAGGAGGTAGGGATAGGCGGGCTCCTGGTAGAAGGTGGCCCCGCCCAACCACGCGCCCCACACGCTCTCCTCGAGCGCGGCCGGGCTCAGGCGCGAGGGGGCGGGCACCTCGAGGCGGTCGGGGAGGGTGGGGTCCTGCGCCAGGGCCTCTTCCGCGACGGCGCGCATCCAGGCGTAGGTGGGGTGGAAGGGCGAGCGTTGGAGGAGGTCGCCCGCGGCGATGCGCTCTCCCCAGCGCTCGAAGAAGGCGCCGTCCGACTCGGTGACGATCCGGTGCACGGCCGGCAAGGGGCCCCCTGCGATCTCTGCGCAGAGGAGGAGGCGGAGGAGGGCCGCACAGAGGAGGAGGGCGGAGAGGACGAGAGCCCGGTGCCCCAAGAGCCAACGCTCCAGGGCGGGAGAAGGGGAGAGGTCGGGATCGGGCGCCTTTTGAGGGGTCAAGGTCGCCTCGACCGCCCTTGTGCCCGAAGGAGAGCGGCGGCGGAAAGGGCGATGGCGCCGAGGAGGAAGACCGCCCAGCCGAGAGCGAGGAGCGGCGTTCGGTACCGGAACTCGACCGCATGGGCTCCCTTCGCGACGAAGACGCCGCGGGCGAGGTAGTTCGCGGGGAGGATGGGCGCCTTCGCTCCGTCGACCTTGGCCTCCCATCCCGAGGCGAGGATGTCGTTCAGGACGAGGAGCGCCGGCCCGTCGGACTCGGTCTCGATGAGGACCCGCTCCGGCTCGTCCACGGCGATCCGGGCGGAGCCCTTGGGGGGGGAATAGTCCGGAGGAACGGGGGCCTCGATCACCGATCGATCGCTCTTCGCGGGATCGGCGGAGAGGGCGAACTCCATCGCCCCGCGCCGGTCGACGGTTGCGAGTTCCCCGGCCAGGTAGGCGCGTTCGCGATGGGGCACCCGGAGCAGGAAGGCCGGCAGCCCGGGGTCGGCGACCGCGACCTCGAGCGGGGGCTTCGCGCCGATCGAAAGGGCCCACAACGGCTCGTTCGGGACGACCACGTACCCCACCCCGAAGAGCCCGACGTGGGGGAGCTGCTCCCTTTCGGGCAGGCGACGGCGGTAGAAGTCGGCCCGGGCCGGGACCATCCCGGTGTAGGGCAAGAAGTTGCCCACCCGGTAGGCGACGTTGAACGAGGGTTCGAGGAGGATCTTGGCCTGGAGCCACTCCGACTCGAACGGGCGCAGGTCGGGGAAGCGATCGGGGGCGGCCTCGAACGGCGTCAGCACGCGCTGCTCTCCGGGCCCTTGGGCGAGGTAGGCGCCGAACGGGGAGTGCGGCTCGACGACGAGGGGGTCGGCGAGCTCGTAGCCGCGGACGTTGGCGGCGAACAGGTCGGCGACGACCACGGCCGTGAGGAGGGGCGCCGCGGCGAGGCGGAGCGTCCCCTTCTGAACGAGCGAGGCGACGACGCCGAGCACGAGCGCGACGAGCCCGGCCTCGAGGAGGCCGTCGAGGAGGTTCTGGGCGAAGGAGAGGGCGAGGGCGGGTGCGGCTCCGGGCCGGGAGAGGAGCCTCGCGAGGAGGTCGGGGCGGAGCCGGAACAGCTGGAAGAGGAGGGAGGCCGCGGAGAGGAGAAGGATGGCCCTCCCCGCCGCCCGAAGGCCCACTCCCCTCTCGGCGATGAGGTCCTGGCCCTCGCAGGCCGCGACCGGAACGAAGAGGGCAGGCCAGAAGGCCATCTTCTCCCAGTAGCGGAATCCCGAGAGGACCGGGAGGTGGAGGAGCCACCTTCCCACGGCGGTCTCGGGGCCGAGCGAGAGGAAGGCCATCGTCGCGGCCCAGAGGAGGAGGACGCGGGCGCGCCGGGAGCGCGAAGCGGCGACGAGGGAGAGCGCGACGAGCGAGGCGCCCAGGTAGACCGAGGCCACCCAGGGGATGCCGGCGGAGGGGCTTCCCCCGTAGGCGAGGTAGAGCGGCGAGGCGAGGGCGCCGGGGCGATCGCGGTAGAGGTGGGGGACGACGAATTCCAAAAGGCGGGGGAGGGGCAGGTTCCACCGCAGTTGCTCCGCGGGATCGAGGGCCGTTCCCCGGGACGACTCCGAGAGCCAGGCGAGGACGGGGAGGATCACGGGCGCCGCGCCCAGGAGGGAGGCGAGGACCGCCTCTCCCCCTCGCCGAAGCCTTTGCCAGGGGGAGGGCTCCTCGGTCCCGAAGACCAGAGGGTAGAGGAGGAGGAGGGCCACGGCGAACCCCCAGGCCTGGGGGTCGCCTCCCGCGGCGCAGAGGGCCGAGGCCAGAGCGAGGAGAAGGAGGGAGAGGGGCCCGGGGCTCTTCACCAGGCGCTGGGCCGCGGCGAAGACCCAGGGCACGGCGGCGAGGGTGGTGAGGTAGGTGAGGTTGTCGCTCGCCCCGACGAGCGGCCCGGAGAGGGCGAACCCGAGTCCGGCGGCGAGGGCGGCGGGCCGGCTTCCCGAAAGAGCGCGCGCCCAGGCGAATGCGCCGAAGGCGGCCAGGGCGAAGGAGAGGAGCCCCCAGGCCTTGAAGGCGAGGGGGAAGGGGAGGAGGAGGAAGAGGAGGTTGAACGGGTGCTCCACGGCGTCGACCGCGCCGGCCAGGAGCGGGGCCCCGAGGCTGGTGTAGGGGTTCCACTGCGGGAGCTCGCCCTTTCGAAGGCGCAGGGCGAGGTACTCCTTGACCGGCCAGTGCATCCGGCCGTTGTCGCGGTAGAGGAACTGCTCCCGGGTGAGGAGCGCCGGTGAGAAGAAGGAGGAGAGGGCGGCGAGGAGGAGGAGGGCGGGGAGGGCCCGGCGAATGGGATGTCTCGGGGGACCCGGCTTTGGGCCCGGGTCCCTCTCCGCCTCGGAAGCGGAGGCCTCTTCGGCCTCGGGGGGCGGACCCTCTGGCATGGGGGCCTAGACAGCCACGGCCCGGGGAGGCTTCTCCTCTTCGCGGGCCAGGCGGACGAAGGACTGCTCGAGGTTCTCCCGCTGGGGGACGAGGGAGGCGACCCGGCCTCCGGCGGCGACCACCCGGGCCACCGCCTCGTTCGCCGCGGCCGGGTCCTTGAAGGAGAACGCCCACCCGTCGGGACCCTGGGCGAAGGACTCTGCGAGTTGCCGTAGGGCGGTGGCCGCGGTCTCGGATAGGCCGGTGCAGAGGAGCTCCACCGAGCGGATGGAGCCGTCGAGGAGCTGGGAGAGGGTTCCGTGGCGCACCAGGCGGCCGTGGAGGAGCATGCCGGCGCGGTCGCAGATCGACTCCACGTCGGCGAGGATGTGGGTGGAGAAGAAGATGGTCTTCCCCCGTCGGCCCAGGTCGAGGATCAAGTCCCGCACCTCGGCCCGGCCGATCGGGTCGAGCCCGCTCATGGGCTCGTCGAGGATGAGGAGGGGGGGATCGTGGAGGACGGCCTGGGCGAGGCCGAGGCGCTGAACCATGCCCTTCGAGAACTTGCGCACGGTGAGATCGGCCGCCTGGGAGAGGCCCACCAGGGAGAGGACCTCCTCGCAGCGCCGGCGGAGGGAGGGCCCCTTCAGGCCCGAGAGGTGGCCCATGAGGGAGAGCACCTCGAGCGGGCGGAGGAAGTCGTAGAAGGACGGGTTCTCGGGGAGGTAGCCCACCGCCCTTCGGCTCTGGGTCTCGGGGACCGTCTCGCCGAAGATCGTGGCCCGGCCGGTGGTGGGCTTCACGAGTCCCACGAGGATCTTGATGGTGGTGCTCTTCCCCGCGCCGTTCGGCCCCACGAACCCGAAGACCGAGCCCTCGGACACGGTGAGGTCGAGCGCCTCGAGGGCGACGAGCTTTCGCAGGCGCAGCCCCAGCCGGTAGGTCTTTCCCAGCCCCTCGATGTGGACGGCGTCGCGCATGTCAGCGGATGTCCTTGCGGGAGAAGACGGCGGCGGAGAGGGTCATGAGGACGGCCGCGTACCCCAGGCCGTACGCCGCCCGAAGGAGGGTCGAGCCGAGGGCCACCGGGTCCCCGTAGGTGAGGGCCTCCTTGGCGTCGAGCAGGCCCATGTTGGGGAGGAGCACGTCGAGGACGCGGACGAACTGCTTCATCTCCGTCTGGCGGGCGGAGAGCCAGAACTCGCGCACCTCCGAGAAGAGGAACCCGGAGACGAGCACGGAGAGGGTGAAGATGGTGGCGAGCGTCGAGGTGGTGAAGGAGGCGAAGAGGACCGCCAGGGCCACCGCCACCGCGAACTGGGCCAGCATGAGGCCGAAGGCGGCGAAGTACCCCGACCCGAGGAAGCTCGCGTCGCCGCGGTAGGAGAGGAGCGCGAGGGCGCTCACCGCCGCCATGACGAGGAGGTTCAGGCCGGCGGTGGCGAGGAGCCCGAGGAACTTGCCCACCACGAACTCCGTCCGGCTCACCGGGCGGGCGAGGAGGGCGTAGCAGGTGCGCCGGTCGAGGTCGCGGGCCACGAGGGACACGCCCAGGAACACGGAGATGAGCAGCCCGAACAGCTGGGTGCTCGAGGCGGCCACGTCGGCGATGATGCGGAACTGCTCCCCCAGGGTGAGCTGGGAGACGGTGAGGGAGGCCACCGTCACCGCCACCGCGAAGAAGACGAGGTTGTAGAGAAGCCGCTCGCGCAGCGCCTCGCGCAGGGTGTTGCCGGCGATAGCGAGCGATCGGGTCATGGCTCGGCGCGGATGGGCTGGCGAGGTCCGAGGGTGGTGGAGCGGACCGCGCCGGTGGAAGGGTCGTAGGCGATCTCTCCGCCCGAGGGGTCCTGGGGGAGGGAGGGGAGGAGCCCGGACACGACGAGCTCGAGGAAGGTGAGCGGCAAGTGACCGGTCCTTTCCTTGAAGGTGGCGATGGCCCGCTCGCAGCGGGAGAGCTCGCGGTAGGTGAGCACCTTCTCGAGGCGCAGGTCGAGCTCGGCCTTGAGCTCCGGGTTCGCGGCCTGCTGGCGCGAGACCTCGAGGAAGCCGATGGCCGCGGCGTACTCCTCCTCGGTGTTGGCGGTGAGGGAGAGGTTGGCGGCGAGCAGGGCGAGGTGGGGGCGGTTCCCCACCTCGGCGGCCAGGCGGGCGTAGCGCGCCGCGGTGACGTAGTCGTCCTCGTAGAAGAACTTGTTGAAGGCGTAGAGGAAGGGGAGCATCCAGCGATCGGGCGCCTCGCGCATGCCCTTTTCGAGGAGCCGGTCGCTCTCCTTCACCCGGTGAGCCAGCCCGGTGAGGTTCGAGGCGACCACCTGGTAGGCGTACCCGAACCGCGGGTCGAGGTCGGTGACGATGTCCCCGAGGGGGAAGAGCCCCTCCCAGCCGCGGGTGGGCGCGAGGACCCCCTCCCCCACGTACATGACGGTCCTGAGCCAGTAGAGGTCGGAGAGGGAGAGGCGCTGGCCGAACGAGGCGAACCGCACCGCCTTCCCCGAGGGAAGCCAGGTGGGGTCGCGGACCCGGCCGATCTGATGGGCCTCCGGCTCGAGGGCGGTGCGGGAGACGGCGGCCGCCCCGGCAGACAAGAGAAGCGCGAGGGCGAACGGCAGAGACCTCATGCGGCGCCGAGGATACTCGAAGTGCGGGTCTTCCGCGAAAGGGCGGCCAGGACGAAGGAGAGGGCACCGCGCAGGTGGCGGTGCCCTCGGTCGTCCCGATGCCGTTTGGAGGAGGCTAGAAGACGTCGGGGAGGGTGCTGGCGCAGGGGGAGCCGAAGACGGTGGAGGCGCCGCCCGAGGGGAAGCAGCCGGAGCCGGCGGGGCCGGGGAAGACCACCGTGGCGGGGATGAAGGCCGCCGGGGCGGTGGTGGGGGTGGCGAGGGCGGGCTTGGCGAGGGC
>DASRZU010000029.1:0-2482 GCA_035686075.1 Anaeromyxobacter sp. | reverse complement strand
GGGGCCCTCTCTGCGCTCCTCCAGGACCTGGTGCACGCGGACGTACCCGAACCCGCGTCACCTTGGGACCAGGCGCTCAAGCCGGGGGCGATCATCGGCCGTTTCGAGCTTGTTCGGGAGATCGGCAGGGGCGGCTTCGGGGTGGTGTGGGAAGCGCACGATCCGAACCTTGGCCGGTCCGTTGCCCTCAAGGCCGTTCGCCCGGGAGCCAGGGCAGACCTTCGGGAGGAGCGGCTGCTCCGAGAAGCAGAGGCGGCAGCCCGGCTTTCCCATCCCAACATCGTCACCCTCCACGATGTCGGGCGGACGGAGCACGAGCCCTATCTCGTGCTGGAACTGCTTCGGGGCGAGACGCTGGCTCGTAGGCTCGACCGAGGCTCGGTGCCTCTCCGCGAGGCGCTCCGAATCGCCGCGGAAGCGGCCAAGGGACCCCGACGATGCTGAAGTGTGGTGTCCCAGATCGCCGGATGCGGCGAGGCAACCCAACGGCCCTCCTGGGAGGGACGACCAGCACCTCGCCGCAGGTCGAGGCCCTAGCCGACCGGTCCTGCAGCGTAGCCGGTTCCTCCTGGCGGTCCGCAGCTCCCACCCCGGCGGGGATGGTTTTTTCGGAGCACCCGGGTTCACCTCAGGGGCACCCGGTCGCAGGCTTTACGATTCCGTTGCATCGGAGATGCGGCCCTGGACTGGAGGGTCCTCCATGCGCGTTCTCTTCGTGAGCGGCTCGTTCGGCCTCGGGCACGTCACCCGGGACCTCGCCATTGCCCGCGCCCTTCGGGTCCTCTCGCCGGGGATCGAGATCCTCTGGCTCGCCGGCGAGCCGGCGAGGTCGGCCTTGCAGCAAGCCGGGGAAGTGCTGCAGGCGTCAGCCGAGCGGTACCAGAGCGACACCGATCCCGCCGAGGGCGCTGCCACGACCGGCGGGCTGAACGTGCTGCGCTACCTGCTTCGGGCGCGGACGAACTGGGCCAAGAACGCACGATTGGTGGACGAGGTGCTGCGGGCGGAGCCCTTCGAAGTGCTCGTGGGCGACGAGACCTACGAGGTGTCGGTGGCGCTGATCCGCAAGGAGATCGCGCTCCCGGTGCCCTACTTGCAAATCCTCGACTTTGTCGGACTCGACGCCATGACCGGTAGCCTTTTCGAGCGGCTCGGGACGGGCCTTTGGAACCGGATGTGGGTTCGCGATCGCAGGCTCTTCGGGAACGGAAAGAACCACGCCCTCTTCGTGGGCGAGCCTGACGACATCCCCGACCGCTCGATGGGGATCGGCCTGCCGACCCGCCGGCAGCACGCCCTCCGCACCTACCGTTTCGTCGGCTATGTCCTGCCCTTCGACCCCGCCGAGGTCGCGGATCGGGAGCGGCTGCGGGCCGAGCTTGGGTACGGCGACGGGCCGCTGGTCATCGCCACCATCGGCGGGACGGCGGTCGGCCGGGACCTGCTCGAGGCATGTGCGCGCGCCTTCCCGCTGGTGCGCGCGCGGCTGCCAACCGCCGAGCTGGTGCTGATATGCGGCCCGCGCATCGCTCCGGAGTCGATCGCGCTAGCGGCGGGGGTCCGCGTGCTCGGTTACGTCCCGTGCCTCCACCGCCACCTGGCCGCCTGCGACCTGGCCATCGTCCAGGCGGGTGGGACGACGACCCTCGAGCTGACAGCGCTCCGGCGCCCGTTCGTGTACGTGCCGGTCGAGGGGCAGTGCGAGCAGCAGGTCGCCGTGTGCGGGCGGCTCGCCCGCCACCGGGCCGGCATCCGCCTCTCGCGGCCCGAGATGACGCCCGAGCGGCTGGCCGAGCTCATGCTCGCGAACGTCGGGGCGGAGGCGACCTGGCCTCCCATCGCGGCGGACGGCGCGGTCGTGGCGGCGAGGCTGATCCTCGAGGCGGTAGGGTCGGCCCGGCAAGCCGCCGCCTGAGCGACCCGGCTTCCTCGCTCGGCCTGCCGGCGCCGCACGGCGGGGCTGAGTGCTATCGGGTCGCCCGCGGGTAACCAACCGAGGTCGAAAAGCGTGGAACTAGCGCGAGTTTCCTAAGGGTCGGCGCATGGGGATGGAATCCACGAACCCTGGGTGTAGGTCCCGAGAATATCGAACTGGCGGTCATCGCAAGAGTTCCACGCAGCGGAGCTAGCGTCAGGGGAGTCCAGCTGGCTCACCCCAAGGTGGGATAGCTTGCCGCCCTCATGAAGACCGTCCTTCTCGCTCTCTTCGCTGCGCTCCACGCTGGCTTCCGCACACGAGTCGCCCTCCAGCTCGAGGTACTCGCCCTGCGCCACCAGCTCGCTGTTTACCAGCGGCGTCACCCACGAACTCGCACCCAGCTCGCTGATCGGCTCCTGTGGGCCTGGCTCTCCAGGTGCTGGGCGGGCTGGCGAGATGTCCTGATGTTCGTCCAGCCGAGCACGGTCATCGCCTGGCATCGGCGTCGGTTCCGCGACCATTGGGCCAAGCTCTCCCGCAAAACGCCCGGCAGGCCCGCTCTGG
>DASRZU010000028.1:0-111491 GCA_035686075.1 Anaeromyxobacter sp. | reverse complement strand
AGGGCGAGACGCTCGCCGTGGTGGGCGAGTCGGGCTGCGGGAAGTCCGCCACGATCCAGGCGATCGCGGGGCTCATCCCCTCGCCACCGGGCCGGATCACCACCGGTTCCGTCTTCTTCGAGGGGCGCGAGATCCTCGGTCTCCCCCTCAGGGAGAAGAACCGCATCCGCGGCAAGCGCATCGGGCTCGTCTTCCAAGACCCGATGACCTCGCTCAACCCGACCATGCCGGTGGGCAAGCAGATCACCGAGGCCCTTCGGGTGCACGAGGGGATGGGGAGGGGCCCGGCCCGGAAGAGGGCGATCGAGCTCCTCGAGCGCGTTCGCATCTTCGACGCGGCCGCGCGGGTCGACGACTACCCGTTCCAGTTCTCGGGCGGGATGCGCCAGCGGGTCATGATCGCCATGGCCATCGCCTGTGGGCCCGCCCTCCTCCTCGCGGACGAGCCCACCACCGCGCTCGACGTCACCATCCAGGCGGAAATCCTCTCGCTCCTGAAGGAGCTGCAGCGGGAGTCGGGGATGTCGATCGTTCTCGTCACTCACGACCTGGGTGTCGTGGCCCAGGTCGCCGACCGCGTCGCGGTCATGTATGCGGGGCAGATCGTGGAGCGGGGGACCACCGAGCAGGTGTTCTCCCGACCGGCTCACCCCTACACCCTGGGGCTCAAGGCGGCCCTGCCCGCCGACCGAGAGGGCGAACGGGAGCGGCTCGTCGCCATCCCTGGCAGCCCCCCCGATCTCTTCCACCCGCCGTCGGGATGCGCCTACTTCGAGCGGTGCCCCTACGCGATGCGGATCTGCGAAACGCACCCTCCACCTTTGGCGACGCTCGAGGCGGGGCAAATCAGCCGTTGCTGGCTCCACCACGAAATGGTGAGCGACCGCCGCCCGCCCGAACTCTTCGGCGAACCACCGTTCGAGGCCGCCTCGTGACGCCGGTGCTGGAGCTAGACGAGGTGAAGAAGTACTTCCCCGCGGGACGCGGAGAGGTCCTGCGCGCGGTCGACGGTGTGAGCCTTTCCGTGGGGGAAGGGGAGGTTCTGGGGCTGGTCGGGGAGTCCGGGTGTGGAAAGTCGACCCTCGCGCGAACGGCGGTCGGACTCTACGCCCGGACCGCCGGCCGCGTCCTGTACCGGGGCGAGTCGCTCCCGGCCCGCTACCGGTCAGCCGACCTCTGGCGCCTGGGTCGTAGAATGCAGATGGTCTTCCAGGACCCGTACTCCTCTCTCGACCCGCGGATGACCGTTCGCGAGATCGTGGCCGAGGGGCCGCTCATCCATCGCCTCTGGCGCCGGACGGAGGCGCCGGGACGGGTGGCCGAGTGGCTTTCGCGCGTGGGACTCTCCCCCGACGATATGTCCCGCTACCCTCACGAGTTCTCCGGAGGGCAGCGCCAGCGGATCGGCATCGCCCGGGCACTCGCCTTGGAGCCCGAGCTACTCGTCTGCGACGAGCCCATCTCCTCGCTCGACGTCTCGGTGCAGGCGCAGGTCGTGAACCTGCTCTCCGACCTGCGCCGGAAGATGGGGCTCACGCTCCTCTTCATCGCCCACGATCTCTCGATGATCCGCTATGTCTCGGACCGGATCGCCGTTATGAAGAGCGGCCGCATCGTCGAGCTCGGGAAGGCCGACGACGTGTACTTCCGCCCCGGCCACCCCTACACCCGGGCGCTCGTGGCCGCGAGGCCGTCCCTCGACAGGGCCCGCTCGCGGCGCAGGGAGGAATCCCAGCCGGGAAGCGGCGCCCCGGTCGCCGACGGCCGCTGACGAGAACCCGGCCGAACCGAGCATGCCCAAGTGGATGGTTGGCGGGAGGGGTGCGCCCGCCTTCCCGCCGGAACGACGCAGGGAACAGGGGGCTACCTGAATGCCCCCCTTCCCCCATTGACGAATACATATGATATAAATATACAGCTCCGGTGAGACTGGTTGCGGATCCAGAGACGGCGGCCTGGCTAGCAACCGTCCCCACGCTACAGTGGGATGCAGGGAACAGCACGAAGAGCGAGGTAGAGCACGGATTCAGCTCCGCGGATGTGGAGTCGCTCTCTCTCGGGAATTTCGCCTTCGCGGGTCGGATCATCGAACCGACGCACGAGGAAACCCGACATCTCCTGTTCGGAGTGACGGCAGACGGTC
This sequence comes from Anaeromyxobacter sp., assembly GCA_035686075.1. Taxonomy (GTDB): domain Bacteria; phylum Myxococcota; class Myxococcia; order Myxococcales; family Anaeromyxobacteraceae; genus Anaeromyxobacter. The sequence goes on along the minus strand of DASRZU010000028.1, from coordinate 109,348 downwards.
GTCACGCGGCACTGGTCTTTACACGCCGCGGCGAGTTTCTCCGGCCGATTAGCTGCCGCTCGATGCGGAAGAAGGAGAAGGAGGCTTTCGATGCAGCGACGTAAGAAGAGCACCAAGGGGCTGAAGATGAAGAATGCTCCGAGCGCGGGGGACGCGACGCTCCGGGAGTTCGAGGAGCGCGACCTAGGCAAGGATGTGACGGCTGCTGGGACGCTCGTCGTCATCCGCCGCCAGAAGCCCACGACGATTCTGCTCAGCGACGAACTCAAGGAGCAACTCCGCCGGCGGGGCGAGGAGCTCGGCGTTGGGTATCAGACAGCTGCCAAGATGATCCTGGCCAAGTACGTCAACGCCAAACTGTGAGTTCGCGCGGTCTGCGCACCGGGCTGCGTGACGGATCGGCGGGGGTTCAGCCCCAACCGAGGCCCCTGGCTGGCCGCAGGAACGACGCAACGAGCCAGGGGGCTACCCCATGCCGAGTCGCCGTTAGCCCGAACTTCCCCGGTAAGTTGCGGTTAGCCGCTCGGCAACGAGTCCTACGTCACGAGCTCGGCTTCACCGGGATGACCTTTTGCGGCGGCATCGCCTCGTTCCTGATGCAGCCAGGAGGTGCTGAAGGGCCGGCACAGTACCCCACCCTGATCCATGTGGTGGAACGGGGCAGCCTCGTCAGCGCATCAGCATCCCACCCGAGACGTTGAGGACACTCCCCGTGATGTACGAGGCCTTTTCCGAGGCGAGAAAGACCACCGCCGCGGCGACCTCACCCACCTCCGCCAGCCGCCGTACCGGGATCCGCTCGAGATAGCGCTCCGGGTTGGCGCGAAACTTCTCCACCATCATCTCCGTCAGCATGAGTCCCGGCGCGAGCGCGTTGACGGTGATGCCGAGCGGAGCCGCTTCGCGCGCCAAGGACACCGTGAGCGCGACGAGCCCGCCCTTCGACGAGTCGTACGCCACCTGAAGGGCGCTCGAAGATCCGATGAAGGCGGCGGTCGACGCGATGTTGACGATGCGGCCCGGGGACCCCGTCCGCGACAAGCGGCGCATGAGCTCCCGGCAGCACAGGAACGCGCCGGTCAGGTTGACCGCCAATGCCTGGTCGAAGTCCTCGCGGCGTGTGGCGACCGTCGGACCGCGGGGGCAGACCGCACCGTTGTTCACGAGGATGGTGGGCTCGCCGAGGTGCCGGGCCGCCTCCTCGAACGCGGCCACAACGTCCTCCTCGGACGAAAGGTCGAGCCGGACCACCGTCACACCGCCGGAGCCACCCGCCCGGCAGGCGTCGGCGACAGCGGCGGCTTCCGCGTCTCCATGGTGGTAGCCCACTGCGACCCGCGCACCCTCCGCCGCGAGCGCGAGAGCGATGGCCTTTCCCAGGCCCCGCGACGCCCCGGTCACAAATGCAGCCTTGTCACGAAGTCCGAGATCCATCGGCCCGGCCCTCTCTCGCCGAGATCAAGTCCATTGCCGCCTGGGCAGTCGGCTCGTCCATCACCAGCTGCTTCACAACGCCCGTTCGGAGCGCGCCTTCGATCGCGCCGGCCTTCTCCAGCCCCGAAGCCATGCACAGCACCGTTCCCGCGGCCTTCAGCCCCTCCACCGGAACGCCAACCACGCGATGATAGTGCTCGTTGATGATGAAGCGCCCCTCCTGGTCGTAATAGCGGGTACAGATGTCTCCCGCCGCGCGCCGGGCCGTCAGGTCGCGGAACAGTTCCGCCTCGCCCATGTAGCTCTCACGGTCCGGGTGCTCCCCCACGACTGCGCCGATACCCGACACCACCACGTCCATCACGCTCCACTTCTCCCGAATGAATCGCAGGGACGAAGACCCGAGGTGGAGGTCGCGCTCCTCCCGACCCGTCACCAGGGCGGGAGCGTGGATGAAGTACGGCTTGCCTCCCGAGCGTTGGGCCAGAAGTCGGACCATCTCGTTGATCTGGAAGTAGGGGGCGATCTGGGAGCTCCCCCCGATGAGCGGCACGATGATGAGGTCCCGCAGCTCGGTCGCCGGACGGAAGGCCTGCACCAGCTCGAGACAGGTTCGACCCCATGCCAGGCCGACCACCTCAGCCTTGCGGAGCAAGCGGGCAAGGATGTCGGCCGCACGCTGGGCCACGAGCTTGCGACGGGCGGCGGCATCGCGCGAGGAGGTGGGAATGACCGTGAAATCCGTGCCCGCGTATTGCGAGGCGAATTCGGAGGAGAGCTTCTCGTCGTTGAGCGACGGATCTCGAACCGTGACCTCCACGATCCCCCGCTCCCGCGCCTCGGTGAGGATCATCGAGATGAGCGACCGGGAGATCCCGATCTTCGCCGCAACCTCTTCCTGCTTGAGACCGTCCAGGTAGTACATCTGCGCGGCCTTGACGGTGAGCTGCACATCGAATCGAGAGCCCGTACCGGGGCGCGTGCGCCCTCGGGAGGTGCGGGTCACCTCCCGCCGCGCCGAGCCGGGGCCGGCGCGCGGCGGCTTCTTCCCCGATCTGGCCACCTGTCGACCTCTCGCCGTCCGGCGCCTCCTCTTCCCGGCGTCTGCACGCTACGGGGCGCGTAACATTTGTCAAGACATTTCCCTTGACCCCGTCCATCGATCCGCTCAAGCTCGCGCTCTGGGTCTCAGAACGTCAGTTGATGTTGGCCTTGGAGGGAGAGGGCGATGACAAGGAAAGTTGTCGGGCTCGTGGTCTTGGCGTGCCTCGCTGGCGCCCCGCTGTCGGCCCGTGCGGCCGGGGGGAAGAAGCACGGCGACTACGTCGTGGGCATCAGCAACAGCACCTATGGCAACCTCTGGCGGGAGAAGCACATCGAGGAGACCGTCGCGGTCGCCAATCTGTACATCAAGCGGGGCTGGCTGAAGAGCGTCGTGGTCCAGCAGGCGGGGCCGGACGTGGCCGCTCAAATCCAGCAGATCCGCAACATGATCAACCAGGGCGTGGACATGCTCCTCATCAACCCCGCTTCCGCAACGGGCCTCACCGGCGTCATCGAGGAGGCGAAGGAGGCGGGCATCCCGAGCATCGTCATGGACGCCGAGCTCATCGGAGCCGACCGGAAGCTCGCCCTGAGCGTCGCGACCGACAAGTACAAGGAAGCCTACAACTCGATGAAGTACGTGGCCCAGGCGATCGGCGGCAAGGGAAAGGTGATCCTCCTCCTCGGCATCGCCGGGGATCAGCCGACGATGAAACGGCACGAGGGCGCGAAGGCGGTGCTGAAGGAGTTCCCCAACCTCGAGCTCCTCACGACTGCCTACGCCTCCTACAATCAGTCCACCGCCGAGTCGGTCATGAACGACCTCATCTCCACCTATCCCAAGATCGACGCCGTGTTCACGATCGGCTCCATGGGGATGGGGGTCTTGCGGGCGTTCGAGAAGGCCGGGAGGCCGCTGCCGGCCATCTCCGGGGACCCCACCTACGAGTTCGCCCTCTACGCGAAGGCCCAGCGCGACGCCGGTAAGAAGTTCATCTACGCCTGCCCGGCCAATCCCCCGGGCATCGGCGGAACCGCCATGCACGTCGCCGCCTACCTGCTCAACGGCTACACCTTCAAGGATGGGGTGCTGGACGACAATGGCTACCTCTATCCCGTGAAGTCGATGATCACGCCCGAGACCCTGGACAAGTGGCTCGCCTACTTTAAGGGGCAGGATCCGTCCGCCTGGATCTCGGAGGTAGCGGGGGAGGACGACATCCAGAAGCTGTTCACCCCCCCACGGTCGTAACGCTCGGGCCTGGGTCGACCGAGGAGGGGTGCTTTCGGACGCTCCCATGCCGGCGTACGTCGTCGAGGCCCGACAGGTCTCGAAGAACTTTGGAGGCGTTCCCGCGCTCGCCGGGGCGGACTTCTCTTGTCCCCCCGGCAGCATCGTGGGCTTGCTCGGCGAGAACGGCTCGGGGAAGACCACGCTCTCGCGGATTCTGACCGGCTACTACCGTCCCTCGAGTGGCACGGTCCGCTACCGCGGCGAGGTGGTGTCCTTCCGGACCCCGGCCGAGGCCGCCCGCCTCGGCATCGGCATGGTGCACCAGAACTTCAGCCTCGTGCCGGACATGTCCGTAAAGGAGAACATCTGGCTCGGGTGCGAGCCGCTCGGCCGCGCGGGATTCGTGAACGATCGCCGGATCGGACGGGAGCTGCGGACCTACCTCGACCGGCTCTGCCCGTGGATCCGGCCGGAGGCCAAGGTGAGCTCCCTCTCCCCCTCGGAGCTCCAGTTGGTCGAGATCGTCAAGGCGCTCTCGCGGGACCCGATCTTCCTCATCCTCGACGAGCCGACCTCCGCACTCGAGCGGCAGCAGGTGGACGCCGTGTTCACCCTGCTGCGCGACCTACGGCGGTCCGGGAGGTCGATGGTCTTCATCTCGCACCGCTTGCACGAGGTGGAGCAGATCTGCGACTCGATCGTCGTCTTGCGCAACGGGAAGACCGCCGGGACGGTGGACCTGTCCGGGGGAGGACCGGTCGACTACGACCGGATCGTGAACCTCATCACCGGGAACCGGGAGATCGCCAAAGAGGTCCGTAGGTTCGCGGAGGAGGAACGCGCACCGCTCCTCGAGGTGCAGGGCTTGGGGGATGGACTGCGCCTCTTCGACGTCTCGCTCCGGGTGCGGGAGGGCGAGATCGTCGGGATCGCGGGGCTTCAGGGGCAAGGGCAAGAGGAGCTGCTCATGGCCCTGGCCGGGTTTCGCAGGACGGTCGCAGGCAGGGTGGCGCTCAAGGGGCAGGCCCTCGCGCTCCACAGCCCCCGTCGCGCCATCGAGGCGGGAATGGTCGTGGTCCCCGGAAACCGGCAGACCGAGGGGCTCTTCATGGACCGTCCCGTCTTCTACAACGCCACCTTCCCCGCCCTGGTCCACCGACGGGGGCCGTTCCCTTCCTCCCGCTTCGAGCGCGAGACCAGCTCCCGCCTGGTCGCCGACTTCGCCATCAAGGCCAGCTCGCTCGGCACGCCGGTCACGGCACTCTCGGGCGGCAACGCCCAGAAGCTCGTCGTCTCCAAGTGGCTGCCGCTCGGTCCCAAGGTCCTCTTGATGAGCGACCCCGCCAAGGGAATCGACGTCCAGGCCAAGGCGGAACTGTACCGGATCGTGCTGGAGCTGGCGGAGAAGGGGACCGGCATCCTCCTCTTCGCCTCCGACCTGCACGAGCTCATCACCCATTGCGACCGGATCCTGGTCCTGTACGAGGGACGGGTGGTCGACGAGGTGCCCGGTGGCGCGGTCGACGAGGAGGGGCTGCTGTCGCGGTGCCTGCGGCGGGAGCCCTCGGCATGAGCGCACTGCAAACCCGCTACAAGGCCTTGTCCCAAAGCTCGCTCTTCGTCCCGGTGGCGCTCGCGGCCCTTCTTGTGGTTGCGAACATCGTCCTACAGCCCAGCTTCCTGCGTCCCCACGTCATCCGGAGTAACCTCCTCACCTTCTCGCCCCTCATTCTCGTGGCGATGGGGCAGGCGGTGATCCTGATCGGGGGCAACCTGGACCTGTCCATGGGGTTCGGGATCTCCCTGCTCAATTGCTTCATCGCCATGAACATGTCGGTGGTGCCGGGGGCGATGGGTCACAACGCGGCCATCCTGGGCGCGGGCCTTGCCATCGCTCTCGGCATGGGAGCAGCCAACGGCATCCTGGTCGGGATGCTTCGAGTGCCGTCGTTCATGGCCACGTTTGCCACCTCCTTCATCTGGCTGGGGGTGGCGATCATGATCGCGCCCATCCCCGGGGGGGCCGTGCCCCGATGGTTTGCGCAGTTCTTCAAGGCCAGCTTCGGACCGGCCAACGTGATGCTCCTCGTCGTCGTCCTCTCTGCCCTCGCGTGGTACGTCGTTCGGCGTTACCGCCTGGGCCGGTACATCTACGCCATCGGCTCGAGCTGGGACGCTTCCTACGCCAACGGCATCCCCGTGAACCGGATCACCATCGGCTCCTACGCGGTCGGTTGGTGCTTCGTCTACCTGGGCACGCTTGCGCTCACCGCCCAAACCCGAGCCGGAGACTCCGCCATCGGGGAGCCGTTCGCCCTCAACTCCATCGCGGCGGCGGTCATCGGGGGCGTCTCCCTGAGCGGGGGGAGCGGCAGTCCGGTGGGCGCGATCTTCGGAGCGATTACCCTGAGCATCGTGATGAACATCATCTACTTCTCCGGCTTGCCCACCTCCTACCAGGTGCTGGTCCGCGGGCTCATCATCATCGCGGCACTGGGTTCCACCATCGTGGTCCGGTCGGCCGAGGCAAGCCGCTCATGACCCCCGCGGCCCCGCTGCTCCCCTACCGCCGCCACCTCTCCGAGTACTGGAGGGACTTCAACAAGGAGATCGTGAGCTTCTCGATCACCATCCTGCTGGTGGTGGTGGGTGGGCTGATCAGCCAGGGCTACAGCGACATCGGGTACATGATCTTGCGGATCAAGGTCGCCGCGTTCGTCGGGATCATCGGCCTCATCCAGGCGACGGTGATCCTGTCGGGAGGCGGGGGGATCGACGTCTCGGTGGGCACCATGGCCTCCCTCGGCGCGCTGTTCGGGGCCGCCATCATGCAGGGGCGCGACGAGATGCTCCTGCCCGCCCTCCTGGCCATCGCCGCGGTCGGCTTCGTGCTGGGGCTCGTGAACGGCCTCATGATCACCCGGCTCCGGATCCACCCACTCATCCAGACCCTGGCGATGAGCTACGTGATCACCGGCATCATCGTCGCGTACTCCCAGGGGAGAAAGCTCCTCGGCAGGCCCTCCCCGCTCCTCGAGCGGCTGGTGAACGATCGCCTTGGCCCGCTCTTCATCATCATCCTCGTGTGGGTGGCGCTCGTCGTGGGGATGGAGTTCCTGCTCCGCCGCTCCCGGGTGCTGCGGAAGGTGACCGCCGTCGGGACGAACGAGCGCACCGCCCTGCTCTGCGGGGTGGAGGCCTCCTCGGTCCGCACCGCGGTGTATGCCTGGTCCGGGATGTGCGCCTCGCTATTCGGGGCACTGGCGCTTGGCAGCGTCCACACGGTCTACCTCGACGTCGGCAACCAGTACCTGTTCCCCTCGGTCGTGGCGTGCACCATCGGTGGCATCTCGTTGGCGGGCGGCTCGGGGAGCTACGTCGGCGTCCTGGGCGGCGCGCTGGTGTACACGTTCCTGCAATCCTTCCTCGTCACCCTCAACATCGACGAGGCCTGGCGCAAGGTGCTGTTCGGACTCATCCTGGTGGCGGTGCTGGTCGCCTACTCGCGCAGCCGGACGGCCAAGTAGGAGGACACGATGGCCGAGTACCTGCTAGGCATCGACAACGGCGGCACCGCCATCAAGGCGGGCATCTTCGACGCGCATGGCCGTGAGATCGCGGTGCACAGCCGCCCCGCCGAGGCGAGCTCGCCCGCCCCGGGCTGGTACGAGCGTCCCATGGAGGCGGTCTGGCACGCCAACGGCCAGGTGATCACCGCCGTTCTCCAGCATTCCGGGATCGACCCAACGAAGATCGCGTGCGTGGCCGTCACCGGGCACGGGAACGGCCTGTATCTGGCCGATGGCGAGGGGAGAGGGGTCTATCCCGGGATCATGAGCACCGACAGCCGCGCCCGCGAGTACGTCGAGCGTTGGACCGCCGACGGGACCGCGGCACGGCTCTTGCCGCGCACGGCGCAGTCCCTCTGGGCGGCCCAGCCGCCCGCGCTCTTGGCATGGCTGCGGGACCACGAGCCCGGGGTGCTTTCCCTTGCCCGCTGGGTCTTCATGGTGAAGGACTTCATCCGCGCCAGGCTCACCGGTGAGGCGTTCGCCGAGATCACCGACATGTCCGCCACGAGCCTCATGAGCGTACGCGACCGAGCCTACGACGACGAGGTCTTGGATGCATACGGCTTGAGCGGGATCCGGGAGAAGCTTCCTCCCTTGCGCGAGTCCGCGGACCTGTGCGGCAAGGTGACGGTCGAGGCCGCCCGAGAGACCGGCCTCTGCCAAGGCACCCCGGTGGCGGGAGGCATGTTCGACGTGGACGCGGCCGCCATCGCGACGGGCATCACCGACGAAGAGACTCTCAATATCGTCGCCGGGACCTGGTGCAACAACCAGTACATCTCGCGCCGTCCGGTGGTGTCCCCCTCGCTCTTCATGACCTCGGTCTTCTCCATCCCGGGGTACTGGCTGGTGCTGGAGGGGAGCGCCACTTCGGCCAGCAACCTCGAGTGGTTCGTGTCCGAGCTGATGGGGGAAGCGCGGGCGACGGAAAGGGCCAACGGACGCTCCGTCTACGAGCTGTGTAACGCAGAGGTTGCGGGAACAGGGGCCGCAGAGGATGTGCCCGTGTTCTTGCCGTTCCTCTACGGTACGAACGCGGGACCCGACGCGCGCGCCGCCTTCGTCGGGATCACGGGGCGGCATCGCCGGGGTCACCTCCTACGGGCCGTGTACGAGGGGGTGGTCTTCTCGCATCGCACCCACATCGAGAAGCTCAAGCAGGTCCGTTCCGGAAACGGTGCCGCTTCCGCCACGCTCTGGCCCCGCCTGGCCCGGATCGCAGGTGGTGCGTCGAGCTCCGGGGAGTGGATCCGGATCTTCGCAGACGCTCTCCAGATCCCGGTGGAGACCAGCCGGGTCTCCGAATTGGGCTGCCTCGGGGCCGCCACCTGCGCTGGGGTGGCGTGCGGGGCCTTCCCATCCTTTGCGGCCGGCGTGCGGGAGATGGTACACGTTGCCCGCCGGACGGAGCCCGACCCGAGCCGGCGGAATCTGTACGACGCCAGGTACGCGCTTTACCGCTCGATCATCAGAGCGCTCGCCCCGGTGTGGCCAGAATACCGGTGATTGATGTACGCGCTCGCGGGCTCTCAAAGCCCCGCGTCGTGGACGCAAAGGGTTACCTGCTCTCCGTGCGCGCGGTGGAGGACCGCCTGGGCGTTTCCACGGTTACCGTTTACGGACTCTGTGCGCGGGGAGAACTCACCCCCGTCCGCGTCAGCAACGCCATCCGCGTCGAGCCCGGAGAGGTGGAAGCCTTCAAGGCCCGCTCTCGGCAGGGCACCTCGCGGGCTCCCGTAGTACGGGCCAGACCGTCCACCCCTTAGAGAACCCCCCCATTTCTTGGGATGATACAGCCCCGGAACACATCGGGCTTTTCGGCCGGCCATTCTGGCCAGGGAGGTCATTCTGGGATGCTGGGCGACTTCCGCCCTTACGCATGGAGAAGCAATCGAGAACGCGGACGCGGCCGCTGGCGGTCTCAAACGTGCCTCCCCGCTCCGCGTCCAGCAGGCGGCAGAAGGCGCCACCCCCGTCGAAGCGTCGCAGGCAAGCCCAGTCGATCGAGCCGCGCTCGCTGATGAGGGCGGTGCTATGGCAGTCGCCGATGAGGGCGTAGCTCGAGATGGGGAGGTAGCGCTCGCGCGGTCCACACATTCGGTCGCCCCGGGTCCTTATCCCTCCACCTCGCAGGATGAACGGTCGCCACACACGCTCGCGGCCAACTCGTCTGGGACCCTCCCTTTGAGCCCCCGAGTCGTCCCCGGACCGACGGACGCACCCACCCGACTGGCGAAGGTACCGATCCTTTGCGATGGGATTGCCGGGTGCCGCCCCGCGAGGTTCCTCCATCGACCCCACCGTGATGAAGCGAGCCCTCGCCCAGGCCCTCGACCGACGCCCGAGCGCCGGCACTGGGTGAGGAGCTCCAGCCCACGCCGGCCTTCGGATTCGACGCAACTAGCGCCGCCCCTACGGGCTCTCCGATCCCTTGGCGACAGAGTGGCCTGCCACTCTCCTCGGAGCGGCCCGGCTCGCGCGGTGCCGGGGGTCCTCAAAGGGGGGGGCCGCCGGCGCCTCCGTATCGCCTCCTAGGATCGCCTACCGGTTCCGTCGCTGGCTGTGAGCGAGGCTCGGTCGGGAGGGACCCGTCCCCGATGCCTCAAAGCCTCGCCACGCTCGCGCGGGCGAGGTCGTAGCCGAGAGAGATGAGCGGCTCCGCCCGATCGAACTCCAGAAGCCCACAGGCGTCCCGGGGGATCTCGATGAGGACGTCGGGCGGATCGGAGGCCAGCCTCAGGCGGGTGATGAGATTCTGCATGGCATCGATGGATTGGCTCACGACGAACGAGAGCGCCCATCTCGCCTCCGCCTCCCCATCGTCGTTTCTCCGGGCAGACAGGCGCCGCCACAGCCGCGCCGAAAGGCTCGCGGGCTCCTCCTGCTCGTCCCCCGGTGGGGGCGCCTCAGGTTCCTCCGCGGCCGGCCCGCTCAGGCTGACGGCGATGGTGAGGTCGTTGAAGTCGCGAAAGGTCGGGGCCATGGGGACCGGATCGAAGATCCCTCCGTCCACGAGGCGGACGCCGCCATGGTCCACCGGGGTGAGGAACAAGGGCAGCGAGATCGAGGCGCGGATCGCCTCGAAGAGCGGCCCCCGATCGATCCAGACCGGCCGGCCGCGAACGAGATCTGCCGCCACGGCGGTGAAACGGAGGGGGAGCTCCTCGATCTGCATCTCACCGACCAGCTCACGCAGAGAGGTGATGAGGCGGTCACCTCGTACCAGGCCGCCGCCACCGAAGGTGAAGTCGAGCAACGAGAAGATCTCCCTGCGATTGATCCGTCGGGCCCAATCCTCGAAGTCTCCGAGCCTGCCCATGGCGTAGATGCCGCCGACGAGCGCCCCCATCGAACAGCCGGAGATCGAGCGGATCGAGAGTCCCCGCTCTTCGAGGGCACGGATGACCCCGATGTGAGCGTAGCCCCGTGCGCCGCCACCGCCGAGCACGAGCGAGATCGTCTTCTTCTTCGCCTCCGCCATCACCCTCCTCCTTCCGCCACCCCGAGCAGGGCGCGCCTTCGCGGAACTTGCCGATCGGCGATTTCCCCGCAGAGCGACGAAGACCGAGTCCTCGACCCACTCCGTGTCCGAATCCAAGAGTTCTCCATTACCTTAAGCAACCGTGCACCAAGAGAACCGATTGGGGGAGCCAAAAATGGGAAGTCAACCCGTCGCTCGCGCAGCCGCGGGGCCCTCAGAAGATTGAGGTCGCCTCCCCGTGTACACCAGACCGGGACTCGGAAAGTCGGCCCGCCTCGAGAGAAGGCAAGAGGACGAAGAAGCCGCTCGCGTTCTCATGAACGTGAAGCACGTAGCTGCGGCTTCCCACGCACGAGGTCGCTCGCGATCTCCGCGATGCCCCGGCGTCTAGAGGGTGCCGCTAATTCTGGTTTGAGCGAGGCGGCGTGTGCTCACGACCGCGGGCGTTTCCGCCGCCTGAGCGGGAAAGGTCGTGCCGCAGGCCGCCGCCCACGATGGGATCTAGGGCCGGCGAAGGCGTGAGCGCCTATCCGAGCGTCACGGGCCTGTGCGTCTTCACCGACTCGAGGGTGGCGAGCGCGATGGCGAGCGCCTTCTTCCCGTCCTCTCCGGTACAGGCAGGCTCGCGGTTCTCACGGACGCAGTCGACGAAGTGGCGCATCTCCTCGCGGATTCCGTCGCTCCCGGGGTATTCGTGCTCCTCCGCCAAAGGCTCGTCCCGCATGAGGATGCGGACCTGGAATGGCTGGTCCAGCATCCCGAAGACCTGGGCGATCCCCTTCTCGAAGTGCAGGTCCAGGTATTCGCGCGTCACCCGCTGCTCGGAGGTGCACCCGCCGCCGATCCCCCCGATGGCCCCGTTCGCGAAACGGGCCACCAGGATGGCCGAGTCGGGGAGCTTCGTGTTCGCGTAGACGAAGGTGTCCCCTTCGGCAAAGAGGGTCCGGATGTCGCCGAAGAAGTAGCGCATGAGGTCGAAGGCATGGACCATGTTCTCGACCACGATCCCTCTCGTCCCGCCCTCGTCGAACTTCCAGCCGTTGTCGGGGACCTTCCAGAGCGGGTAGGTGTACATCCCCCAGAGCGGGCGTCCCAGCCGCGGCAGCTCGCGCTTCACGTGGGCCATGCCCTTGGCGAAGCGGTGCTTGAACCCGACCATGAGCCGCACCTTCCCCCGGGTGCAGGCCTCGATCATCCGCTCGCAGTCCTCGAGGGTGTTGGCCATCGGCTTCTCGGTGAAGACGTGGATCCCTCGGGCCGCGGCGAGCTCCGTGGGCAGGAGATGGTTCCCGGGGATCTCCGCGATCACCACCGCATCCATGGAAACGGAGGCGAACATCTCCTCGAGGTTGTCGTAGAAGCCGGCCCCCCGGAGATCGACCTCGCCCGAGGCCCTCCGGGTCCGGTTGTACGCGGCCACCACCTCCACCCCGGGGATCTCCCGGAGCACGTCCAGGAGAATTCTGCCGAAGAAGCCGAGGCCCACGACGCCGACGCGAGTCTTCATGCCGTCACTCCAATCCTTCGTTGGTTCGACCGTCTTCGCGCGGGGCGGAGGGGCGCCGCGGCGCAGCCTCGGGGCGCGCGAGCGACCGGCGCAGCACGAGCCGGCCCAAGAGGCGCCCGAGCGCCCCGCGCCACATGTCGAGCCCCACCGCGAGCACCAGGACCACCCCCAGGGTGATGTCCTGCCAGGCCGCCTGGACCGCGTGCAGGTTGAGCCCGTTCTGCACCACCGCCACGGTGAGCGCCCCGAACAGGGTGGCGAACATGTTCCCCGAGCCACCCGCCAGGCTCGCACCCCCGATGACCGCGGCGGCAATGTTGCCCAAGGCGAGCTCCTGGCCGTAGGCGGGGGAGCCCGAATTCAGCCAGGCCGTCTCCAGGACTCCGGCGATGGCCGCGGTCAGCCCCGCGAGCACGAAGGCCAAGAGCTTCACCCGGTTCACCGGGATCCCCGAGAGCAGGGCGGCGGACTCGTTGCCCCCCACCGCGTAAAGGAAGCGCCCCGGGACCGTGTACCGTAAGAAGAGCGCGGCCACCCCGTAGAGGATCACCACGTAGTAGAAAGGCATGGGGATCCCGAGAAGCCTTCCGTAGAAGATCGGCTCGAGGAGCGGCGAGACGGAGAAGATCGTGAGCGCCTTGGTGATGAGGTACGCCGCCCCCCGGTAGACGTTCATCGTGGCGAGGGTCACGATGAAGGAGGGGATCTTCCCGTAAGTGCTGAGGAGGCCGTTCAGGAGCCCGAGCACCATCCCCAGCACGATCACCAGGGCGATGGCGGTGGGGAGCGGCACCCCCATCTTCCGAACGAGGTGCGCCAGCGATACGCAGACGAGCGCGACCGTGGCCCCCGGGGACAGGTCGATGCCCCCGGTCAGGATGACGAGCGTCCCCCCGATGGCCACGATCGCGACGATGGAGACCTGGAGCGAGACGTTGCTCAGGTTCTGGACGTGGAGGAAACGAGGGGTGGTGAGCGCCACCACCGCTGCCACCGCCAGGAACGCGAAGATCGGCCCCGCGATGGTGCTCCGAAGGAATCGCTTGATCGGTTCCACGGGTACCCCTCTAGAGGAAACTTCAGGAGGCCGCCGCCTTCTCCCCTGCCCCGGAAGCCCTGCTCACGAGCTCGTACTCGGACAACTCGCCCGCCTTGGCGATGCAGAGGATCCGGCCGTCCCGAACCACCGCCACCCGGTCGCTCATGGCCAAGAGCTCGGGAAAGTCCGAGCTGATGAGGAGGACGCTGATCCCGCTTTGGGTGAGCTCGTTGATCACCCGGTAGACGTCGAGCTTCGCGCCGATGTCGATGCCCTGGGTGGGCTCGTCCATGATGAGGAGGCGGGCCCGAGCGAAGAGCCAGCGGGCGATGATCACCTTCTGCTGGTTCCCCCCCGACAGGTAACGCACCGAGCGTTCCAGGGCGGAGGGGGAGATGGAGAGCTTCTTCACGTAGGCCCGTCCCACCTCGGCCTCCCGGGAGAGGCGGAGCAAGAGCATGCTCACCACGTCGCGGATTCGCGCCACGGTGATGTTCCGGGGGCCGTCGAAGTTGAAGAAGTTCCCGTCCACCTTGCGGTTCTCGGGGATGAGCCCCACCCCGTGAGCGATGGCGGCGCGCGGGCTGCGGAACCGAACCTCCTTGCCCGCCAGCCGAACCCGCCCCGAGGTGACCCGGTCGAGCCCGTAGATGGCGCGGGCGATCTCCGTCCGCCCGGAGCCCACCATCCCCCCGAGCCCCAGAACCTCGCCCACCCGGACCGCGAAACTGACCTCGCTCACCCCGTTGTCCGAGGAGAGGCCCTCCACTTCCAGGCAGGGCTCCTCCTTCACGTTTCTTTCCTTGGGGTAGTGCCGCTCGATGTCGAAGCCCACCATCATCCGCACCACGTCGGCCATCTTCAGGGCCGAGACCGGCGCGGTCGCGACGTGCTGACCGTCCTTCAATACGGTCACGCAGTCCGCGATCTCGAAGACCTCGTCCAGACGGTGAGAGATGTAAATCACCGCCTTGCCCTGGCCGGTGAGCCGGCGGATCACCTCCATGAGGTGGTGCGTCTCCGAAAGGCCGAGCGAGGCGGTCGGCTCGTCCATGATGAGGAGCGACGAGTCCATGGAGATGGCTTTGGCGATCTCGACCATCTGCTGGCCCGCCACCGAGAGGGTCTTCACCACCGCATCCGGGTCGAGGTTCAAGGAGAGCCGCTCGAGGACCTCCAGGGTGGCCGCTCGCATCGCCTTCCAGTCGATCCGACCGGACCTGGTCCGGTAGTTCCCGAGGAAGACGTTCTCCGCCACGGTGAGGGTGGGGATGAGCGAGAACTCCTGATAGATGGTGGCCACTCCCCGGGCCCGTGCCTCGGCGGGGTTCCTTAGCGCGACCCGTGCGCCGCGCTGGTAGATCTCCCCCTCGTCGGGGGTGTGGACGCCGGCCAGGCACTTCGCCAGGGTCGACTTCCCCGAGCCATTCTCCCCGAGGAGCGCGTGCACCTCGCCGGCGCGGATGTCCAGGGACACGTTCCGCAGGGCCTGGACACCGGGGAAGGACTTCGAGATCCCCCGGACGGCCCACAGCGCTTCCCGTTCGGATCTTGCCGCGCCTTCCATTCGGACCGGACCAAGGATACCGCAAGAAGCTCCGGCCCCAGGCGCCCTGGGGCCGGAGCCCTTTTTCGTCCGAGGTGCTCCTCGTCTAGTACGCCTTGGACGGCTTCGGGAACAGGTTCTCAGGGTGCTTCAGGAACTGCAGGGCGTTCTCCTTCGTGGTGATGGTCGCCGGGGTCTCGACGTAGCCCCCGGGGAACTTGCCGTCGAGGACGTCCTTCACCACCTGCATGGTCACCTTGCCCATCACGAACGGCGTGGTGTTGGAGGTCCCGGTCCACTCGCCCGCGTAGATCTGCTCGATCGCGGTGGTGTCGCCGTCGTTCCCGTAGATCTCGATGTTCTTGCGGTTCAAGGACTTCACCGCCGCCGCCGCCCCGATGGCCTCGTAGTCATTCGCCGCCACGATGAGGTTGATGTCGGGGTGGGCCTGCAGCATGTCCAGGGTGGCCTTGTTCCCGGTCTCCTCGTTCCAGGCGGTGGGGAGACTCGCGACCACCTTCATGTCAGGGTACTTCTTGAACGCGTCCAGGAAGCCGCCGCAGCGCTCGGTCGAGTGATAACCGGGCCCGCCCTCGAGGACGCCGACCACCGCCTTGCCGTTCCTCTTCTTCGCGATGTACTCGCCCAGGGCGTGCGTCGTCTTCCGCTGGTTGTAGCCGACCACGGCAGAGACCGGGGAGGGGAAGGCCGCGATGTCGGAGTTCACGATCACCACAGCGATGCCCTCCTGGTCGGTGAGGCGCTTCACCAGGGGCCCGGCGGCGTTCTCGTCATGGGTGGAGAGGACGATGGCGTGCACCCCCTGCGAGGGGACGTCCTGGAGCATCTTCATCTGTGCGGCGATGTCCATCTGGTCCGTGGGGGCGATGACCACGACCTCCGCCCCGAGCTCGGCCGCCCTCGCCTTCACCCCTTCGCCGATGGCGGTGTAGTACGGGTTCGTCGTGGGCGGCATGTAGGCGACTTTGATCTTCGCCCCCGGCTTGTAGGTGAGCTTTCCCGAGAACTGCGAGCCCGCCTTGAGCGGGGTGGGCGCCAGGGCCCCCTGGGGCGGCGTGTAGCCGGCGCCGTGCGCCAGGAACGGAAGGGCAAAGGACAGGGCACCCACCACCGCGACCAGACTCAACCGAAGCTTTCTCATGTGGACATTTCCTCTCTTGCGGCGACGAACCTCGACGCGCGCACGCCCTCGCGTGCACGTCCCGGCGCTGGCCCGCGTGCGCTCCGGGCGAATTTCGTGACCTCTCGAGGGGGAAGTAGCTTCACTCGGTGAGATCCCCGTACCCTCAGAGACCGGGATCACACCTGTGTTCCCCTCGCGGGGTCACGCCTACATCCATCGACCCTTAACCGAAGAACCGAAAGGAATGATCCAGGAATCCTTCATGAATTGTCAATCTGGCCTTTCGGTATAGTGACGGTCCGAAAGTTTACCTAGGGAGCAAAGGGACATGAGGCGGCAGGGGCAGCGCGGTCCCGTCCCTGACGCAGCCCGCCCAAAGGCGACGGGCCGTCGCCTTCGTGCGACAAGGTCTCGCTCCTTCCTGGGGGGGACCGGGCGAGGGTCCGCTGCCTCGTCCTTTGGCCCCGGTGGTCCCCGATCGCCGATATTCACCTTTCGTGAATAGCTAAGGCAGGGCGACCTGCTGCACGCCTTCGGCCGCCCGACCTCTCGCCCCGCGACCCTCTGCCCGCCGCCGTCGCGAGACCGCCGGGATGAGATAGGCCGAGGCCGCGGACACGAGCGGCACGGTCAAGATGACGGAGATGCTCCGGGAGATCGCCTGGATCACGTAGATGTCGATGGCGTTGTTGTCGACGAGCTGGTGATAGCTCACCTGCATGGAATGGAGCAGGACAAGCATGTTCAACGAGGTGCCGGTGAAGGCCACGATGAGGGTGTTGGCCATGGTTCCCATCATGTCCCGGCCCACGTTCATGCCGGAGCGGAAGAGCGCGGCCGCCGTGAGGGCGTCGTTGCTCTGGTGGACCTCGTTCACCGCGGAGGCGATGGAGATGGCCATGTCCATGATCGCCCCCACCGAGGAGATCAATATCGCCGCGAAGAGAAGCTCTCCCACCCTCATCCCCGTCGCCCCCGCGATCTGGATGAGCGCGTCGGACTCGCCCGTGGAGAAGCCCGAGAGGTGAGTCGCGGCGAGCGCCAGGACGAGAGACAGGGCGGAGAGGGCCACTCCCGAGAGGCTCCCGAGGATGGCGGAGAGCGTCTTGGCGCTCAGGCCGCCGAGGAGGACGAGCGAGACGCAGATCGTGACCACCGCCATCCCCAGGGCGGCCCAGGCCGGTGAGTAGCCTCGGTACAGGAAGGGGATGAAGAGGAAGGCGATCCCCGTGAAGGTGAAGAGAATCCCGAGCACCGCTCGGACGCCGCGTCGTGCCCGACGTGTTCGGCTTGCCCGGTAGTCCGCACCCTGCAAGGGGGACGAGCACCGTCAGTGCCGCGAGGGATGGACGAATCCGCGAGGGAACCTTTGGCCATCATTGAATGCAGGTGGGGGTCGTACACGTATTGTTAATGAACCCACAGATATCCAGGCTGTAGTTGCAGATTGCTGCGTCGAAGGAGCCGCTGAGATTGCTTCCATCGGCGAAGGCGACGCTATTCAGCGTCCCTGAGACGCCGTAGGAGGTGGAGGAGATCGTGACCGTGCCGCCACTCCCGTTCGACTGGGCGGTGAGGGTGCACAGTCCGTTGGTCTTGTTGTAGCCGGCGCTCACTCCCGTGAAGTTGCCGTTCGCGTCGGGCTGGAACTGGCTATAGACCTGGTAGGTGCCGGGTCCGACCGCGGTCTGGGGTGAGAGGCCGGCCTTGGCGACTATGACGCTTGAGATGGTCGCGTTGGCCTTGTTTGCGCACAGAAGCCCGTTCGTCTGCACGTAACCGCACAGGTTGGCCCAGCTGCCAAAGCCGATGACGATGGCCGCGACATAAACGGTCTGCCCACTCACTGTGCAAGACGTCGGCGAGACGATGAGCGCTCCCATGTCCGCAGGCGTGAAGGGGGCGCCCGCGAGCGTTCCTGCTACATTCCCCCCGCCTCCCCCTCCCCCGCCGTATCCTCCTCCTCCACAGGCAGCCAAACCGAGCGCTGCAACCACGAGCATGTGCCTCCGCATGGAACCTCCTGCAATTCGCCGGTCATCGTCACGATTGACCCGATCGCACGCTCCTACAGCCCGATGCTCGACCCAGGCTCGCTCCGAAGCAGGCAAGGGGCTCAGTGTGCATCGATGTTATCGACTCTGTCACGACCTTCGAGTCTAGCCGTGTCATTAGTCGCGTGCCGGTTGGGGTGATTGAACCCCGGGAAGTCGACCACCCCCTTTCGTGCGCAGGGGAAGGTTCCGCCTCGGGCTTGGGCCAGGCATCCGAACGTCACCCTGTGGTGTACCCGGTGACTCTCTCCCACTGGGACCGGGCGTGGCCTACATGAGGGGAATCGATTCCCTCTCCTTCGCGGCGGTTCTAAGGGCAAGACGAGCTCCAGATCCTAGGCGAAGGCGATCCGGACCGGTGCAGCTATGAGCTGCCCCATCCTTACTCTGTCGATACGACCGATTGACTCTGAGCAAATGCTCCGAGAGGGGCCCTCGCAGGGCAAGCGGGCTCTTACGACCCCGCCGGCCCAGGCCCGGAGTCGTCGCTTGCGGCGGCCATGGCTCCCACTTGAGAGAGTCGCGCCGAGACATGCGCGTCCCTCTCTTCATGGGGCGCCACGATCTGAAGGAGGTCCGGGAACAACATTCTTGGGTTAGGCGGACCCGAGCGGGTCCCCGAACCACGGTTTCGGCGCACGTGCCACCGCCGGTGCAACTCGACGGCGCGGCTCTTCATCTGCACTAATACCCACCTTGGATTGGGCCGTGACCGTGAGAACCGGAGCCCTAGGAGGGCGCAGTGGGCCAGGACCCCGACCTTTTACGTCGCCTGTTGCGCGCGAAGGACCGCATGGATGCCGCCTCGCACGAGGAGTGGCCCGTCAGGCGGCTGGCGCGCGTGAGCGGCGTCTCCCAGGCTCACTTCGCGCGGGCCTTCAAGGAAGCCTTCGGCCTCCCGCCGCACCGCTACCTCCTCACCCGGCGCATCGAGCGGGCTACGGCGCTCCTGCGCGACACCAAACTGTCCATCACCGAGATCGCGTTCCAGACGGGCTGGAGGAGCCTGGGCACGTTCGGGCGCACGTTCTGCGACGTCACCGGGGAGAGCCCGGGAAAGATGCGGGGGCGCGAGAGAGCCGCTCGGCACGAGCTCGAGCGGGTGCCAGCCTGCTTTCTCAGCGCTGCCCACCGGCCCCACCTCACGATCGCAGTTTCGGAGAAGCGGCGGCAGGAGACCGGCCGTATGAATGGGTCCGAAAAGACGGAGGTCATATGAGCCAGGCGGTCGGGGTGGTCGGTCTGTACGTTCGAGATCAGGACGAGGCGCTCAAGTTCTACGTGGACAAGCTCGGGTTCCGCGTCCACACCGACGCGCGGAACGGCGGCTACCGCTGGCTCACGGTCCAGCACCCGGACCAGCCGTCGTTCCAACTCGGCCTGTTCACGCCGGAGCAGCCGATGCTCGACGCGGCGACGGCCCAGACGCTGCGCGAGATGGTGGCCAAGGGCGCCATGCCACCGCTCGTGCTGATCGTCGACGACTGTCGCGCCGCCCACGACCGGATGCGCGAGCGCGGGGTGGAGTTCACCCAGGAACCCGTGGAGCGCTACGGCAGCGTGGACGCTAGCTTCCGGGATCCGTCGGGGAACGGGTGGAAGCTGATCGAGGCGCGCGGATGACGAGCAGGGCTGTCCGAGAGGTAGGCGGCCTCGCGATGGAAGCACGGAATCGCCCGAGCTGAAACCGCGCTCAACCGGCTGGACGGGTCTCGCCTCCTGAGATCCTTTTCCCCCTTCGACGCTTCTCCGCTCGGGGATTTGTTTTCTGGAGGGCTTGGCCGTCGCGCCGTCCCCCCCCAGTTCTTTCGCAGGCGTGGGCCTGCCCGACTCCCAGACCAAAGCGCCTACAACTTGATGAGGGTCCCCACCGGAGCGAGTATCTCCGCCGCTACGAGTTCCGTCCGCCCGAGCAAGAGCACCGTGGCTCGATCGACCTCGTCGGTCGGGGAGAAAGCTATCGCTCGAGCTGATCGTCCCCGTCCCTCCGAGGCCTCGAGGTTCATGGGGAGACCATAGCCACGCGTGAGTCGCCCTCGACTCGCGGGGAACGACCCAGCGATCCGGCCGAGACGATCACCGCTCTGCTCGCCCCGCACCTGGGACCGCACACCGCCCGGAATGCCGTCCGCACCTTCTGCGAACGGACCCTCGCAATCTCGCCCGGGTCTTTGACCTGGTCGTCGGTCCCTCGGCTCGTGGCGGCGCCGGAGCCCGTCGCTCCGAACGCTCCTCGGAACCGATGCCGCGGGCTCCCTCGCGCGAGAGATCCTCGCCTGGGTTTTCTGGACCGTGGCCACCACCGCCACGGCGATCCTCGCGATCGCCGCCGTGATCGCGGCGGCCTCCTGCTTCCGGGCGAACGACTTCATGCGCTGGGCCTGGAGCCTTTCGGCGGTGCCCTACCTCACCGCATCCCTGTCGATCGTGTCGATGGCCGCGCCCGGACCGGGAGGACCTTCGGCTCTGACCCTGGCGCTCTCCATCGCCGGAAACCTCCTCGCCGTGCTCGGCGCCGCCCTGTTCGTGCTGGCCTATCCCCGGGCAGGGTTCGGGTTCGGAGGCCTCCGCGCCCCGGCGGTGGTCATCTATGCGGGCGGCTTCACCTTGGCGCTCTTGCTCGGATGGCCGATCGTGTCTGCCAGCGTCCGCGGTCTCTTGGCGGCGTCCGAGCCGCTTCAACCGGTGCTCGACCTCATCTCCACCGCCTCGGATGTCGGCTGCTTCCTCCTCGCCCTCCCGCTCCTGCGCATCGCCTTCGCGCTCCGCGGAGGCCATCTGTCCTTCACCTGGGCCCTCCTCGCCGGCACGAACCTGTCCTGGCTCATCGCGGACCTGGCCTACGAAGCTGCGAGCGGGCGCCGCGAACGCCGCCGGCGCCGCAGCAGCGTTGAGCCACCCCGGCGCAGTCCTTGCCGCTCGTAGAGCGATCGGGTAGGCGGATGGCAGAGATGAGGTCCTTCAGGAAAGAGGCCTCCTCGGCCCTCGTCTCGGCCCCGCAATGACAGTATCGGCGTGCGCCGGGCGACCGGAACGCTCCTCCAACCACTTCCGCGGGTCAGGTGGGCACAGACAACTCCTCAAGCGCTGTGCGAGGGCCACTGGGTTTGCCGCAGGGCGTCAGGCTCCGCGGCCGAGAGGCTGCTCGCCCCACCCAAAGCAACGAACGGCGAAGAGGACCCGATCACCCGGAGTACCAGGCCTGTGGGTGATACACCTCCCGGTCCTGGCGGGGTGGTGAGGCAATCGGAAGCTGCTGTAGTATCGGCCGGTGAGAACGGGCTGGTCGCGCCGCGAGCGTATCGCCGCCCTGCTCGTGACGGCCGGCTATCTCGCCGAACTCGCCGCCCTGAGAGGCCGCGCACCACACCAGAGTCTCCGGGTCGCGTTCGCCTTCGCGGTGTCCTGGAACGTCCTCGCCGCCTTTCTCTGGGCCGGCCGAGCCCTTCGCGGGGGGCCGGAGGCGAAGGGCTTCTGGCTGGGAGCCGCATCGTTCGCGGTGCTGGCCTCGGCCCACTCGGCCACGGCGCTCGTCGGCCGCCCCGGGCTGGCGGGATCGCTCTTTCCCGCCGGCGAGGGGGCAAGCACCGCCCTGCTCATGGTCGGGGTCCTCTCTTGGCCCTGGCGGCGACCCGAAGCGAACCGGGGACTCACGGGGGTTGGCGCCACCGTCTTCACCGCCTCGACCGTCCTTCTCTTGTGGCTGCTCGGGAGCTGGGCTGCGACTCGGACCCCCGACCCGCTCCTCGCCGGAGTCCAGCTAGGCCTCACCATCCGCGGCGCATTCAGCACCGGGGTCGTCATCTACCTCTTGCTCGAGGCGCCTGGCCGCTGGCGAGGGATGCTCGGGTGGGCGGCCGGCGCCGCCTTCGCCGGAGCGGTGGCGCTGGGGTTCTTTCAGAGGTTCCTCGTCACCGGTCACATGCCCAACCTGGCGGGGGCCGCGCCCGCGCTGGTGCCGCTTCTCCTCGCGGCCGGCGCCTGGGTCGGGTCGCCGGTGGAGACGAGCGCCGTCGAAGTGGGTTCCGATCGGCGCTGGCTCCAGTTGGTGTTCGTGCCCTTCTTGATTTTCGGAGCGACCCTCACGGTTGCCGAACTGCGGTACCCCGACGACCTCGCCTGGCCAACCATCGCCTTCGTCGCGGTGGCGGTGGGCGTCGTGGCAGTGGCAGGCCTCTCCATCCAGGAGCTCGCAGGCGTTCAGCGGCACCTCGAGGCCCGGGTGATGGAACGGACCGGGCAGCTCGAGGAGGCGATGGTGACACTGGTCCGCAACCAGCGAATCAGCGTGGTCGCCACCATCGGTGCCGGGGCCACTCACGACCTGAAGAACCTGCTCTCCGTCATCCGCAACCAGGCCGCCGTGCTCAGCGAGGAGCTCGCGTCCGGGCCGGAGGCGGCGCGGGAGAGCGTGGAGGATCTCGGCCAGGCGGCCGAGCAGGCCTCGGCCCTCGTCGGGCGCATTTTCGCCTACGTGAATGACGAGATCGAGCCGGCCGCACCGCTCGACCTCGCCGCCGCGGTTCGCTCGGAGCAGCGGGTACTTCGGGCGGTCGTCCCGAGGTCGATCGGCCTCTTCGTCGAGGTTCCCGCCTCCCCTGTCCTCGTCAGGAGCTCGTCACAGAGGGTCCAGCAGATCCTCTTGAACCTCGTGGCCAATGCCAGTGTGGCCCTGGGTGCGCACGGTCGGATCGTGGTGCGGGTCACCGCGGGCCGCGGCCCCTGGGCGTTAGAGGTAGAGGACGACGGTCCCGGAATGCCCCCGCAGATCCTGGAGCACCTCTTCGAGCCGTTCCGGACCACCCGCGGCGGTCGGGGCGGCACCGGGCTCGGACTCGTGTCCGTCAGGGCCCTGGCCGAGCTGGACGGAGGCACCGTGGTCGTCCACTCGATCCCGGGGCGGGGAACGACCGTGACGGTAGAGTACCCGGGGGCCGGCCCCGCAGAGCTCGATTCGGCCTGTCGCCACTCCTCGCCGCCCACGGGGCGTTCGCCCCTCATCTGACCGTGCGCCTTCTGACGAAACGCCGGTCGACCCCATGCCGCCCGCGCGCCGGCTCTTCCCGAGAGCGCGGGCCCAGCTGAAGGGAGGGATGACCCCATCTTGTTCCTTCCTGAGCGGGCGCTCGGCGGGGGGCGAACTTGCGAACCACCCGCGGCGCTGCGAGGCGTGGGCACGGACCCGTACTCTGGGAGGAAGCGGCGCTCCACTCCGATCGCCAACTCGAAGGCGGAGAGGGGGCATGCGGTCCCCGTGGGCGCCGACCCGGCCCATAGACTCCCAGCGCGACCCTCGCGGGGAAGACCCCGAACCGGATGGGGAGTACCATCGAGACCATGAGTACTGGTGTTTGGCGCGAGTTGTTCCGCGAGGTACCGAATGCCCGTAGGCGCCTCGTCCTTCTCCTGTACGCCCTCGTCGGTCCCGTCTTCACGCTGGTCCTGTGCTTCGTGGCCGTGGATGCGAACCGGATGGGGGCGGTGGCGGGGGTGGTGGCCCTCATCGGCGCGGGCGCGGCCTGGCTCGGGCTGCGAAAGGTCCCCACGAATCGGGATTGGGTCTTCCCCGTGGCGATCGTGCCCACCGTCTGCTGCGGGATCGCCTTCTATGCGTCCGAGGCGAACGGTCCTGCCTACCTGGCGGTGACCGGGGCCCCTCTGGCGTGGGCGGCGGTGCTGTTCGAGGCGCCGGTGGTCTGGGCGGCACTCGCGACTGCCCTGGGAACGTGCCTCGCCGCGGTAACCGCGCGCCACGGCTTCATCACCGGGACCGCCAATACCATCGTGTTCGGAACCATCTTCAGCCTCGTGGCCTGGGTCGTACACCGACAGGCCCAGAGCCTGCGGTCCGCGCGGGCGGCCATCGAGGTTCAGGCCCAGCGGGACCGGGCGGTCCTGGAGGCGATCCCGGACGCTCTGGCTCGGGCCGACGCGCACGGCCGGTTCATCGAGGCTCACGCCCCCCCGGGCGAGGCGCTCCCCGTCCCCCTCGACGAGGTCCCGGGTCACCTCGTCTACGATTTCCTCCCTGCGGACGTGGGGGCCCGGATGCGAGCGGCCATCGCCCGCACCCTCGAGTCCGGCGAGCTCACGACCGTCGAGTATGCGGCGGACTACCCGGGCGGCTCGCGCAGCTTCGAGGCCCGCATCGCGCGTTCACTCCCCGGGGAGATCGTGGTCATCCGTCGCGACGTCACCGAGCGGCAGCGAGCGGTCGAGGAGCAGCGTTTCCACGCAGCGCTCCTGGGGGCCATGCAGGAAGCGGTGGTGGCAACGGACCTGAACCTCGTCGTCCGGTATTGGTCGCCGGGCGCCGAGCGGCTCTTCGGATGGACCGCGGCGGAGGCCCTCGACCGACCGGTGGTATCCCTCGTCCGCCCCGGGCTCGATGCACAAGCCATCCTCGCTTTCCGGGAAAAGCTCCTCGGGGGGGGAATCCGACGGGAGACCTCGCCTCGAACCCGGAAGGACGGAGCGACGCCGATCGTGGAGACGAGCTTCGTCGTCCTCACCGCCGCCGACGGCACGCCCGTCGGGACCATGGGCGTGTCCCGCGACGTCACCGAGGTTCACGTCGCAGAGGAACGGCTCCGGGAGGCGCTTCGCACGAACGAACAGATGGTGGTAGAGCTCCAGGACGCCCTGAGCAGCGTGCGAACGCTGACCGGTCTTTTGCCGATGTGCATGCACTGCCACAAGATCCGGGACGATTCGGGGTACTGGTCCCGAATCGAGGCCTACATCTCGGCGCGAACCGATGCCTCGTTCAGCCACGCGCTCTGCCCGGAATGCTACGAGAAACACTTCTCGAGCGGGTGAGTCGCCTCCCCCGGTTCTGGCGGTGGCTATGGAGCGCGAGGGCGAGCCTCTCCCCTTTCGCGTTCCGCGGCGGTCGATTCGGCCCATTCGCGCTGATGAGCGGCCTCGGCCGAGGCGCAATACAGAAGCCCGGGCGAGCCCACCTGAGATCGATGCTGGAGACGTTCCACCCGCTCCTCGAGGCTCGGGCGTGGCTCGTCCGCGGACCGTGAGTACAGCCCAGAAGTCGCTTCATCTCCCCCGTGCTTCGATGATATGGCCCACCTGCGCCCCACCCACGTGGAGGTCGACACGATGAGAGTCCCATTCCTTTGCCACCTCCTCTGCACCCTCGTCACCGGCCTCGTTTGCTCTTCGGGCGCCCTCGCCCTCGACGATGCTCGTCTCCTGCGCTTTCCGGACGTCAACGGCGACACCGTGGCCTTCTCGCACGGCGGCGACCTATGGACAGTCCCGGCCGCAGGCGGCCCGGCCCGACGATTGACGAGTGGAGAGGGGCTGAAGCTGTTCCCACGCTTTTCGCCCGACGGGAAATGGATCGCCTTTACGGGCCAGTACGACGGCAGCTTCGACGTGTACGTGATGCCGGCGATCGGGGGCGAGCCGCGCCGGCTCACCTTCTACCCCTCCCGGGACAACTACACCGGCGCCGGCTTCGACAACGTCGTGCTGGGGTGGACGCCGGACGGGCGCATCCTCTTCCGCAGCCAGCGGGATCCCGCGAACGAGCCAATGATGGGCGAGCCCTGGGCGGTGCGGCCGGAGGGGGGGCCGGTGGAGCGCTACCCGATCGCCGAGGCCGGCCATGTGTCCCTCTCCCCCGACGGGAAGCGCGCCGCCATCACTCGCATCTGGCGCGACTTCCAGCAGTGGAAGCGATACCAGGGTGGGATGGCGCAGTCGGTCTGGATCTACGACCTCGCCACGCACGAGTTGGAGCGGATCAGCGACTGGCCCGGGACCAACACCCAGCCGATGTGGATTGGAGGCTCGATCTACTACCTCTCGGACCGGGAGGACTGGAAGGTCAACCTCTGGCGCTACGACGTGGCCACCGGGGCCACGGCCCGCGTGACCTCGTTCGAGGAGTTCGATTGCAAGTGGGCCCATGCCGGTTCGGACAAGATCGTTTTCGAGAACGGCGGTTGGATCTGGATTCACGACCCGCGGGACGGCTCGACGCGCAAGCTCACGGTCCAGCTGCCGGACGATGACCGGTACGCGCGGCGGCGCTGGATCAGGGTGGACGACCGCATCGCTTCGGGCCGGCTGAGCCCGGACGGTAAGCGGGCGGTCTTCACCGCACGTGGCGACGTCTTCACCGTGCCGGCCGAGAACGGCGACGTGCGGAACCTCACCCGCACCCAAGGGGTGCGAGAGAAAGATGCGGTCTGGTCACCCGACGGGAGGTGGATCGCCTTCTTCTCCGACGCCACGGGCGAGGAGGAGCTGTACGTCATAGCCCAGGACGGAAGGTCGAAGCCCGAGAGGATCACCAGCGGCCCGCCCACCTGGCACTTTCCACCGGTCTGGTCGCCCGACTCGAAGCGACTCGCTTGGAGCGACCGCGGCCTGCGGCTCTGGTGGACGTCGCTCGCCGACCGCACGCCCATCCTCGCCACGAAGGCGCTCAACCGTGAGATCAGCGAGTACGCTTGGTCCCCCGACTCCCGGTTCTTGGCGTACGCCGCGGAGACCGATGCACAGACCGCCGCGATCTTCATCTATGACGCCCAGGCGCGGACCAGCGCCCAAGTCACGGCCAGCGGGTTCGACAGCCACGAGCCGGTGTTCGACCCGGAGGGCCGATACCTCTACCTGCTCTCCGACCGGGACGTGGCGCCGACCCTGGGCCACCTGGAGGCGTCGTTCACAGTGAACCGGATGACCCGCCCCCACGCCCTCACGCTCCGCGCCGACCTTGCCTCGCCGTTCGCACCTCGCAGCGATGAGGTGCAGGCGGGGGCGGACCGGGGTGAGGGGAAGAAGGAGGAGCGGAAGGCGGAGCCGATCCGAATCGACTTCCCGGGGATCCAGGAGCGGATCGTGCCTTTCCCGGTGGCCCCGGGGAACTACCTCGGTC
The DNA here is from genome assembly GCA_035686075.1 of Anaeromyxobacter sp. Lineage (GTDB taxonomy): Bacteria > Myxococcota > Myxococcia > Myxococcales > Anaeromyxobacteraceae > Anaeromyxobacter. The sequence goes on along the minus strand of DASRZU010000028.1, from coordinate 82,391 downwards.
TTAGGGTCGGAAAGGGGAAGGCCTACTGGCTTTCCCTGCCCACCGCCGAGTTTACCGACTCGGAGGCACTTCCCAAGGGCTCGCTGCGAACGTTCGATCTCGGGACCCGCAAGGACTCCGAGGTGCTGCCCGGGGTCGAGCAGTTCGATCTCTCGGCCGATGGCACCCACCTCCTCTACAAGGCCGACAAGACCTGGGGGATCGTGGAGGCCAAGGAGGGGGTAAAGCCGGGCGACGGCGCGCTCAAGCTCGACGGCATGCGCATGGATCTCGACCCGCGAGCGGAATGGGCCCAGATCTACGCCGAGACCTGGCGACTCTTCCGAGACTTCTTCTACTTACCCGACATGGGCAAGGTCGACTGGCCAGCCATTCGCCAGCGCTACTCGCCGCTCCTCGCCTCGGTCAGCCACCGCTACGACCTCACCTATGTACTGAGCGAGCTCGTCGGCGACCTCGGCTCGAGCCACACCTACGCCGGCGGGGGTGACCTGCCCAAGGTGGAACGGGTCCCGGTCGGCACGCTCGGGGCCGACCTCGCGCTCGACGCTCGGGCCGGTCGCTGGCGCATCACCCGGATCCTGGCCGGCCAGAGCTGGGTGGAGGGGCGCACCTCACCGCTGGCGGCGCCGGGGGTGGCGGTCAGCGAGGGAGACTATCTGCTCGCCGTCGACGGTCAGGAACTCAAAGGGACGGACGAGCCCTTCCGCCTCCTGGTGGGGACGGCTGGGCGGACGGTTCGGCTCAGGGTGAGCGCGCGCCCGACCGGGGAGGGAGCGCGGGAGGTCTCGGTGCAGCCGCTCGCCGACGAGCGGGAGCTCCGCTACTACAACTGGGTGGAGTCCAACCGCCGGATGGTGGACAAGGCCTCGGGGGGCCGGGTGGGCTACGTCCACATTCCCGACATGGAGGCGAAGGGGCTGACCGAGTTCATCCGCCAGTTCTACCCGCAGGTGGAGAAGGAGGGCCTCGTCATCGACGAGCGGTACAACGGCGGCGGGTTCGTCTCCGAGATGATCTTGGAGCGACTGCGGCGGCGGGTGATGGGCATGGGAAACCAGCGGGAGGAGAAACCCTACACCTACCCGGACGCCGCGGTGAGCGGGCCCATGGCGCTCCTCGTCAACGAGTATGCAGCCTCCGACGGCGACATCTTCCCCTACTACTTCCGCGCCTACGGCCTGGGTCCGATCATCGGAACGCGTACCTGGGGTGGAGTGGTCGGCATTCGTGGTCCCCCCTTCTTCGGGATGGTGGACGGCGGCTATACCTACGTCGCCGAGTTCGGCCTCTACGACCTCAGGCAGCGGTGGGTGGTCGAGAACGAGGGCGTCGTCCCGGACATCGAGGTCGACAACCTGCCCAAGGACCTCGTCGCGGGTCGCGACAAGCAGCTGGAGAGGGCTGTCGCCGAGGTCCTCAAGCGCATCGAAGCTGAGAAGCCGGTTCGCCCGTCGCCTCCGCCGTCCAGAAACCTGCAGAGCCCGAGCCCCTTGCCCCGCCCAGGCGATTGAGAGGCCGGCCCTGGCCTCGCTAGACCTCGAGGATCATTGGAGCCGTGGCTCGCGCTCCTATCGTCGCTCTACGCCCTCGTGAGTTGGTCGCCGGACGCCGAGCGGCTCTTCGGATGGACCGCGGCGGAGGACGCCGATCGTCGAGATGAGCTTCGTCGTCGTCCCGCTTCGCGGGCCAGGTGGCGTGACCGACATGTTAGGCCGAGAATCCGCCCCGCTGACCATCAGTGGGACCCAGAAGTCGCTTCATCTGCCCTGCACATCGGTGGTATGGCCCACCTCGCTCCACCCTCGTGGAGGTCGACATCGTGAGAGCCCTCTTCATTCGCTACCTCCTCGGCAGCCTGATCACAGGACTCGTCTTCTCCTCCGGAGCCCTCGCCATGGACGACGCCCGACTCCTCCGCTTCCCCGACGTGAACGAGGACACCATCGTCTTCTCGCACGGCGGGGACCTGTGGACCGTCCCCGTCGAGGGCGGCACCGCGAGGCGTCTCACCAGCGGCGAGGGAGTGAAGGTCCTGCCCCGTTTCTCGCCGGATGGGTCGTGGATCGCCTTCACCGGCCACTACGACGGCTCCTCGGACGTCTATGTCATGCCCGCCTCCGGGGGGGAGCCCCGCCGTTTGACCTGGTATCCGGCCCGCGAGAACTCGGAGCGGATGGGGTTCGACAACATCGTCCTGGGGTGGACTCCCGATGGCAGGATCCTCTTCCGCAGCCAGCGGGACCCGACCAACAATCCCTTCGTCGGGCAGCCCTGGGCGGTGCGCCCCGAGGGGGGGCCGGTGCTGCGCTATCCGATCGCCGAGGCAGGCTACGTCTCCTTCTCCCCCGACGGGAACAAAGCCGCGATCACCCGCATCTTCCGAGACTTCCGAACGTGGAAGCGCTACCAGGGGGGACTTGCAGAGGCTGTCTGGATCTACGACCTCGCAAGCCACGAAGTCGAGCGGATCACCGAGTGGCGCGGCACCAGCACTCAACCGATGTGGATCGGAAGCTCGATCTACTACCTCTCGGACCAGGACGACTGGAAGGTGAACCTCTGGCGCCACGACCTCCCTACCGGGACCGCAACCCGGGTGACCTCGTTCACGGAGTTCGATTGCAAGTGGGCCCGTGCGGGCTCGGACAAGATCGTCTTCGAGAACGGCGGCCACATTTGGCTCTTCGACCCAATGGACGGATCGGTGAGGAAAGTGACGGTCCAGTTGCCTGACGACGAACGGTACGCGCGCCGGCGCTGGATCAAGGTCGACGACAGGATCACTTCGGCCCGGATCGGACCCGATGGCAAGCGCGCGGTGTTCACTGCCCGCGGCGACGTCTACACCGTGCCCGCCGAGAGCGGCGATGTTCGAAACCTCACCAAGAGTCAGGGCGCCCGGGAGAAGGACGCCGTCTGGTCTCCCGATGGCAAGTGGATCGCGTTCTTCTCCGATGCGACCGGTGAGGAAGAGCTCTACCTCGTGGCCCAAGACGGGAAGTCGAAACCCGAGAAGCTGACCAACGGCCCGCCCAGTTGGCACTTTCCCCCCGTCTGGTCTCCCGACTCGAAGCGGCTCGCCTGGGGCGACCGCGGTCTAAGGCTCTGGTGGGTGTCGATCGCCGACCGCACCCCGGTCCTGGCGACGAAGGCGCCCTACCGCGAGATCACCGAGTACGCCTGGTCACCTGACTCCCGTTGGCTGGCCTACGCCGCGGAGACGGTTGCCCGGACCGCTGCGATCTTCATCTACGACGCCCAGGCGCGAACCACCGCCCAGGTTACGAGCAACGGATTCGACAGTCACGAGCCGGTGTTCGATCCCGAGGGTCGCTACCTCTACCTCTTCTCCGACCGCGACGTCGCCCCCACCCTGGGCCGCCTCGAGGCGTCGTTCACCGTCAACAAGATGGCTCGACCCCATGCCATCACCCTGCGGGCTGACCTCGCCTCCCCCTTCGCTCCCAAGAGCGACGAGGTGAGGGTGACCGCCTCGCCGGGCGATCTAACAGAAGGAAAGGTCGAAACCGCAAAGAAGTCGGAGCCCGTCCAGATCGATTTTCCCGGGATCGAGGGACGGATCGTCCCCTTCCCGGTGTCCCCCGGTAACTACCGGGGGTTGGGGATCGGAAAGGGCAAGGCGTACTGGCTCTCCCTCTCCACGCAAGAGCTCACCGAGTCGGAAGAGCCTCCCAAGGGCTCGCTACGCGTCTTCGACCTCGAGAAGCGGAAGGAGGCCGAGTTCTTGCCCGGCGTCGAGCGGTTCGACCTCTCGGCCGACGGTGCTCACCTCCTCTACAAGGCCGACAAGACCTGGGGCATCGTCGAGGCAAAGGAAGGCGTAAAGCCCGGGGACGGGGCACTCAAGCTCGACGGGCTGCGCATGGAGCTCGACCCGCGCGCGGAGTGGGCCCAGATCTACGCGGAGACCTGGCGAACCTTCCGGGACTTCTTCTACCTCCCAGACATGGGGAAGGTGGATTGGCCCGCGGTGCGAGAGCGCTATGCCCAGCTACTCCCATCGGTGACGCACCGTTATGACCTCACCTACCTTTTGGGAGAGATGGTGGGCGAGCTCGGCTCGAGCCACACCTACGTCGGAGGCGGTGACCTGCCCAAGGTCGAGCGGGTTCCGGTGGGGACTCTGGGGGCCGACCTCGCGCTCGACACCGCCGCCGACCGCTGGCGCATCGCCAAGATCCTGGCCGGACAGAGCTGGGTGGAGGGGCGTACCTCGCCTCTGGCCGTGCCGGGAGTCTCGGTCGCCGAGGGAGACTACCTCCTCGCCATCGAGGGTCAGGAGCTCAAAGGGTCGGACGAGCCGTACCGGCTCCTGGTCGGGACGCCGGGGCGGACGGTGCGGCTCACGGTGAACTCCCGCCCCACCAAGGAGGGGGCACGTGAGGTCTCGGTGCAGCCGCTACCGGACGATAGGGAACTCCGGTACTACAACTGGGTCGAGTCCAACCGGCGCGAGGTGGATCGCGCCTCTCAAGGACGAGTCGGCTACGTCCACATTCCCGACATGGGAGCGAAGGGGCTGACCGAGTTCATTCGCCAGTTCTACCCGCAGGTGGAGAAGGAAGGCCTCATCATCGACGAGCGGTACAACGGCGGCGGGTTCGTCTCCGAGATGATCCTGGAGCGTCTGCGCCGGCGGGTGATGGGCATGGGGAGCCAGCGGGAGGAGAAGCCCTACACCTACCCGAGCGCCGCCGTGAGCGGGCCGATGGCGCTGCTCATCAATCAGTATGCGGGTTCCGATGGCGACATCTTCCCCAACTACTTCCGTGAGTATGGCCTCGGCCCAGTCATCGGGACGCGGACCTGGGGGGGCGTGGTCGGGGTCCGCGGGCCCCCCTTCTTCGGGACAGTCGACGGCGGCTATACCTGGGTCGCCGAGTTCGGCCTGTACGACCTCAGGCAACGATGGATCGTCGAGAACGAGGGCGTCGTCCCAGACATCGAGGTCGACAATCTGCCCAAGGACCTCGTCGCCGGTCGCGACCGGCAACTGGAGCGGGCTGTCGCCGAGGTTCTGAGCCGCATCGAGGCCGAGAAGCCGGTTCGCCCTCCCTCTCCGCCTTCCAAGGACTTGCGGAGCCCGAACCCCTCTTCCCGCCGAGGCGATTGAACGGCCGCGGGCCGCGCACGACCGCCCCATCCGCGGCTCGCGGTGGCGGCGTCGCTCCGGTGGAAGGCTCCCACCCGGTGGTGACGGCGGCCATCAGGCCGACCGTCGCGGAGGTGATCGCCCCGGGGGCGACTTTAGCGGGGCTTGTATGCCTGCCCGGGCGTGGCGCCGATCGCGAGCACCGTGATCCCCTGCGGGCCCGGCAGGATCTTGCGCCTCGTCGATGGACCGACACGCACCAGCGTCCCCTCTCTCATCTCCAGGTGTTCCCCGCCGACGTCCATCGTGCCGCTGCCCCTGAGGACGACGTACACCTCTTCTTGCCCGTCCTTCTTGTGGTCGTGCTCGGGGTGCCCGGCGCACCCGGCCTCGATCTCGAGCACGTTCATGCCCCACGCCGTGACGCCGAGCTCTCGGGCCGCGGCGTGGAACCGGATGCCCGGGATCGCATTTGGTCCCTGGTAGAACGGGATCTCGTCGATCTGCTTCGCCTTCATGTCTGCCATGATCACCCCGTCTACCACAAGAACCGTTCTCGACACCGAGCGGCCGCCTCGTCCGGAAGGGACCGGCGCGTGACCGTCTCCCTGCCCGACCAGCGGTTCAAGGCTTGCCGCGGCGATACTGGTACCGCGGCGGGACCTTGATGGCCTCGAGCTTCCGCCGGATCTCGCGGGCTTCCTCGGGCGTGTCCTCCGAAGAACCGGTGAACGTCTTCTGGATCCGCCCGATGTACGTGAGCGCCGAGCCGATGATGAACAGGGGCTCGCTCGTATGCGTGTGCTGCGCCGCCCGGGCGACCAGCTCGCTCATGAGCCGGTTCATCGTGATGGTCACGCGCACGCCCGTCGGCTCGTCGCCCCGGTCGGGGATGTACGGCCAGGACTTCTTGAGCGGCGGAACGGGCTCGGAGCTGAACCGGATCCCGAGACGGGTCGCCTCGAAGTGCGCCGCATCGGTGAGGAGCGTCGCCCGGTCGATCTCCAGCACCTGGCAGGCGCGATCGATGACCGAGATCTCCTCCGGATGCATTCGCAGCGTCTTCAGCCGATAGCCTTTGCTTCGCTCCACTTTCCCTCCCACCCAAGGGGCCCGCCTCCCCGGTCATTCCAAAAACGCGGACTCCGTCACGCAGACGACGAAAGAAGTACCAGAAGCGACCGGCCCGTCAACGACACGTATACCCACCCGGTCGTCCGTGGAGAGGGCGATCGCCTTGAACGACCAGCTCCGCGCCCCCGAACTGGCCCCGTCGCATGAGACGGCGATGCGGTCACCCGTGACACCCCCCGCCCGGCAACTCAATAAGCTCCCCCGGGGGATAAGCACGGCACCGTCCCGCAGGAGATCCTCCGATGTCGCCGCCTGAACCTCCCTGCGCCGCCAGGGGTCGAGCTCGGCGGTGAGCCGAGCACGCAGGAGAGTACCCCGCGGCAAGGTCTCCTTGGCGCTTGCCACCGTGCCCCGGTCGGCGAAGCCGAGGAGCGCGCTTCTCGAGGTGGCCGGAACGCGCGGGACCGCCCCTTCCTCGGCCCTGGCGACTTCAGTTGGCTGCCCTCCGACCCCTCTCTCGGCTGATGTCCAGAGGTTCGCGGCCCCTTGGGCCTCTTCCGGGGTCGGCCGGAGTTCCTGAACGGTCGGCTTCTCTGGAGCGGATCTCTCCTCGCCTCGCTGCTCAATCGTGACCGTCGGCCTTGGCTGCGCTTGCCTTGCCGACCGCGCAACGCTTGGACGAACCGGCGGCTCGTCCTTTTGAGCTCCTCGTTCCTTCGGAGCCGCTTCGGTCGGCTCGGCCGAGACGGATGGCGGCATGAGGTCCGGAACTGGCGCCGTCGCTTCTTCCCGAGCGGGGGCCGGCCTTGGCGCGCCTCGACCTGGGGGCCCACTCCCTTGCCTCGAGTGCCAGGGAAAGAGCCCGGCCGCGGCGAGCCCGACGAGAACGCAAGCGGCACCGATCACGGGGAGCCGCGTCCGCCTCCTCCTCCGGCTCGACTCGCCTCGCACGGCGAGTGGCGTCGACGGCGAGGCGACCGCCCCGGGAACGAGCCCGAGCCGCTCGAGCTCCGCCGCGCATTCGACCGCCCCGTAAAGCGGGCACACCTCCGCGAGGTACCGGCGGACCGCGCGCGCGAACTCCCCGCCCGTCTCGTACCTTCGCGTGGGTCGCCTCTCGAGCGCCCTTCGGCAGATCCTCTGCAAAGGCCCGGGAAGCTCCCGCGTCGCCTCCATGACTCGCGCCGGGTCGCACCGGGCAAGCACCTCGGCCGCTGCGGCCTCGCCCCCCTCCCCGGTGAAGACCCGCCGTCCCGTGAGGAGCTCCACGAAGACGAGCCCCAGGGAGAACAGATCCGATCGGCCGTCGACCTTTTGTCCCGCGGCCTGCTCTGGGCTCATGTACGCGGGCGTTCCGCGCGTGTCGCCGGTATTTGTCCGCTCCCGCCCCCGCATCCGCGCGTAGGCGATCCCAAAGTCGAGGAGCTTGGGAATCCCGGTGCGGGTCACCATGATGTTCGATGCGCTCACGTCCCGGTGGACGATCCCGAGAGGCTCCCCGTCCGACCCTCGTAGGCCGTGCGCGTAGTGAAGCGCCTCGGCGACGCTCGCTACGACATGGCAGGAGAAGACCCGATCGAGCGTCCGCCGGCCCGATCCCGACGCCGCGGTGTGCTTTGCCCCAGCGCCGAGGATGGTCCTCACGCTCACGCCGTCGATGTATTCCAAGACGAGGTAGAGCTTCCCCTCGATCTCCAAAAGGTCGTAGGCCTCGGCGATGCCTGGGTGGTGGAGGTGGGAGGCGAGAAGAGCCTCCGTCCGGAACATCCGCTCCAGGGTCTCCTCGGACTCGCAGTGCGAGGCGATGCACTTCAACGCGACTTCGCGCGCGAAGCCTTGAACGCCCGTCCGTCGGGCGAGGTAGACCTCGGCCATCCCCCCTCGCCCGAGGCTCCGCAAGACCTCGTAGCGCGCCGTCGGCTCACCGAGCCCCTTTGGAGGAATCGCCCCGGGGGTCCTGACCCTGGAGGGCGGCGCGCCGCTCCCCTTCCCGCCGCTCTCCGCGGTCAGGATGACGAGCGACTCCTCCTCTTCTCCCAAGACCTCGTCCACCGCGACGCCATCCTCGTTCTTCTAGAATTCCAAGCGCCCGAGCGAGATCACCCTCCCCCTCCCGCCACTCTCGAAGACCGTGAGCTCGTACGGCCCCCTCACCTCCTCGCCATCCGCGAGGTGGAACGCCACGACCCCGGTGCTGGGCCGATCGTTGCCGACGGTCTGCTCCGAGAGGTACTCCCGCTTGTTCTCGCCCCCCTTGTTCACCACCACCGATCCCACCTCCAGGGGCGCCCTCCCCCGGTTCTCGATCTCGAAGGTGATGATCACCTCTCGCCCGAAGGAGCACATCTCCTTCGCCTCGAGCACGATGTCGTCGCTGCGCACCCGGGCGCTCTTCGTCTCGCAGCGGTGGGGCTCGGCGAAGGCGCGCAGGAACCGGGCAGTGAGCGCCGTCTCCGCCTTCGCCGCCGCTTCGGCTTCGATCTTGGCCCGCTCGACCCGGAGGTACTCGGAGTCGGCGGCCCGGTTCGGGTAGGAGAACACTACCCGCGTGTCCGCCCGAGCCCGCTCGGTCTGGTCGACGAACAGGGTCAGGGTGGCGTGCTCCATGCGCACGAGGACGGTCGTGCCCGTGTCCTCGTCCAGCCCCCTCCGCCCACCGGGGTTGGGACGGATGGTCAGGTAGCGACCCTGGCCCGATACCTCCATCCGGTAGAGCGCGTCCCCCTCGGGGCCCTGGTCGTCCTCGCAGTCGCCACACGCCGGCCTCCCCGAAAGGTCCTCGGGGAACTCCACGGTTGTGAGGACGTTTCGCGCCGTACGGATCCCGAAGACCTTGCCGGCCGATCGCTCGTCCAAGACGATCTCGCGGGTGTTCTGCACGGGACCGTCCCCCTCGGCGACCGATGGCTTATCGGGGGTAGCCTCCCGAGCCCCGGCAACGCAGGGCGCGAGGAGGAGAAGGACGAGCGGGACGCCAATAGGACGAGCCATGGTCCCCTCCTTCGGCGCAATGGGGTCCCTGACTTACTTGAGCATGTCGCGGCGGTTCCTCGAGCGCAAGGGATAGCGCTCGAGTCGCGAGCGAGATGGCAACCTTCCGTTAGGCGCGCCCTTCCAGGGGCGGTCCGGGCCTTTTCAGGACCTCAAGCACGGGCCTCGCGGTCATCGTACCCAAGAGAGTCCTCGTACGCGCCCGGCGAGGGAGACGTCTTTGACCGTTGGTCAGACCTTTCGTCCGTCACCAGAGACCGGCGAGGTGCGCGAGCACCACGATCCCCCCTCCTGCGATCGCGGAGAGAAGAGCGATCCCGGCGGAAGCTGAGTAGAGGCGAAAGGCCCTCGAGCTCTCTAGCCCTCGGGCCGCCTCCGCCACCTCGAGCGCTACGGCCGCGAGGCGCCGTTCCGCCTGCTCGGCGCTGCGCTCGAACTCGGTCCGAGCCCGCGCCGTGGAGGCTGCCGCGGCCCACTCGAGCGCCTCGGCGGCCCGCTCGCCGACTCGTGCCTTCATGGCTAGGTCGAGCTGCGCTGACACCATCTCGAGCCTCTCGACGAGTCCCGCCACCGCGCCCAGGACCTCCTCGCAGCTCAAGTCGAGCGTTGCCCTCGGCGCGGGGACCTCCCCGGGATCCATCGCGTAACTCTCCTCCCTGCCTCTGCCTTGAACAGTGCCTGGCATCCACGGCGTGAATGTCCCGCCCCGGCCCCCTTCGAGCCGCGGGTCAAGTCAAGCTTGTCTCGATTTCTCGCCTCCTCAGGACCCCGGCTCCAGGTGGCGCGCCGGGACCGCGCCGGGACCGGCAGCACTGCCCGCGGTGACCGAGTTGCCCTCGTCCAAAGCGAGCCGCGTCGCTCCCCCTCCCTCCCCGCGAGGAGCCTTGCGGACCTGGTTTGCCTGAACATGTTAGGCATGTTATTGCAGGTCAAGAGCCCGATCAATCCCCGCCCGTGGAGGACCCCATGGATCGCAGAGAGCCCGGCTTTCATCCCCGAGGAATCCGCAAGCGACACCCGATTCGTCCCCACCCCGTGCCCTTTGAGTAGGCCATGCACCCCGACGACCAGCGCTCCGTATTGGCCCTCGCGGGAGGGGCCATTCCGCTCGCTGCCTGGCTGCTCGCGGTCCGGCTCGGCGAGGGCAGCCGGCCCCAGAGCCTCGCTAGGCTCCTCGCCCTCGCGAGGCTCACGGCGACGGGAGAGCGGCCCATCCTCCTCCGCTCTCTCCTCGGCGGCGTTGCCCTCGCCATCGTCCTTCTCGCGGTCGTCTCGAGGGTCAGGGCCGCGGCCCGAGGCGCAACCGCCTTTCGGGCCCACCTCCGCGGAACAAAGCTCGCGAGCCCGAGGCGGCTCACCCGGATCACCCGGGAACGACGGGAGAGACAGGTCACCGTCGCCGGTATCCCCATGCCCACCTCCCTCGAGTGCCTCCACCTCCTCGTGGGCGGCTCCACGGGATCGGGTAAGTCCGTCCTCATCCGGGAAGTCGCCTTTTCCGCCCTGAGGCGGGGAGATCGCATCGTGGTCGCCGACCCGAACGGCGACATGGTCGCGAAGTTCCATCGGCCCGGCGACGTCATCCTGAACCCCTACGATGCCCGGGGGCTCGGCTGGAGCTTCTTCAACGAGATCCGGGCGGAATACGACTTCAAGCGGTTCGCGCTCTCCCTCGTCCCCCGCGGGCGGACGAGGGAAGAGGAAGAGTGGTGCGCGTACGCGCGGCTCCTCCTTCGGGAGACCGCCCGGAAACTCTGGCGCGCCGGCACCCCCTCGGTGAAGGAGCTCTTTCGCTTCACCACCATCTCGGCGCCGAACGATCTCAAGACCTACCTTTCGGGGACGGCCGCCGAGTCGCTCTTCGTGGGCGCCGACAAGGCTCTCGCCAGCGCGCGGTTCGTCCTCTCGGCGAAGCTCTCCGAGCACCTCTCCATGCCCGCGGGCGACTTCTCCCTGCGATCCTGGCTCGGCGACCCCCGGGCCGGGAACCTGTTCATCACCTGGCGGGAGGACATGGCCGAGGCCCTACGACCCCTCATCTCGGCCTGGGTGGACGTCCTGTGCACCTCCATCCTCTCCCTGGGCGAGGATCCGAGCCGGCGCATCTGGATGTTCCTCGACGAGCTCGCGAGCCTCGAGAAGCTCCCCAGCCTCGAGGACGCGGCCACCAAGGGCCGGAAGGCCGGCCTGCGCATCGTGGCCGGCCTCCAGTCCACTTCTCAGCTCGAGCGAATCTACGGCCGGGAGGAGGCCCAGACCCTCCGGAGCTGCTTTCGGTCGCTCGTCGTCCTGGGCGGCGCCCGCACCGATCCCAAGACCTGCGAGGACCTCTCCTTGAGCCTCGGGGAGCACGAGGTCGAGCGCGAGGCGCACGGCAAGAGCCGCGGGGGGAGCGGCACCTCGACCTCGAGCCACATCGAGAGAGTGCGGGAGCGGGTGGTCCTCTCCTCGGAGATCGCCGGCCTCAAGGACATGACCGGGTATCTCGCCTTCGCGGGCGACCACCCCATCGCCAAGGTGAAACTCGACCTCGTGCGCTTCGGTAATCGCGTGCCCGCCATCGAGGAGAGGAGAGCGTGCTAGACGTCAAGCTGCTCGGCGGAGGGGACCCGCGCCGAAGGGCGAGATACTACCTGGGCGGCGGGGAGGACCACATCGAAGGGGAGGGCGTGGTCTCGGAATGGCAGGGGAAGGGGGCCCTGGCCCTCGGTCTCTTCGGGGCCGTGGACCGAGGGCGCTTCCGCGAGCTCCTCGCCGGCCAGCTCTCGAGCGACGGTTCGCGGACGGCGATCCGCCGCCACGGTAGCCGCACGGCACTCGACCTCACCTTCAAGGCCCCAAAGAGCGTCTCCATCCAAGCGCTGGTCGGCGGGGACGAAGCCGTGATCCGCGCCCACGACCACGCGGTCGCGCACGCCGTCGCTGCGGCCGAGGGGCGGAGCCAGGCGAGAAAGATGGTGCGGGGGAGGAATTGGGTCGAAGACACGAAGAACCTCGTGGTCGCGAAGTTCCGACACGAAACGAGCCGCGAGGGAGACCCGCATCTCCATACCCACGCCCTGGTCCTGAACCTCACCCAACGCGCCGATGGCAAGTGGCGAGCGATCCATAACGACGAGATCGTGAAGGCCCTCCGATACCTCGGAGCGACCTACCGGGCCGAGCTCGCGGCCGAGCTCGCGCGGCAGGGGTACGCGCTCCGCCATGGACGCGAGGGCTTCTTCGAGCTCGCCCACATCGACCGAAAGGAGCTCCTCGCCTTCAGCAGGCGAAGGGGCGCCATGGAAAAGCACCTTCAAACTGGAGGGCTCACCTGGGAGAAGGCCTCGTTCGAGCAGAGACGAAGGGCCTGCGACGAAACCCGGCCCAGACCGGCGCCAAAGAGCCTCGACGCCCTCAGGAGGGAGTGGCAAGCGCGTGCCCGGGACCTGGGGATCGACTTTCGGAGGGCGCGCGAAGGGGGACGGGCCCGCGCCGCCCTCGGTCGCACCCTCACCGCCGACCTCGCAATCTTTGCCGTCGCCCAGGGGGCACGACGGAGCGTTCGCTTCGCCGTCGCCCACCTGACCGAGCGCCAGGCCGTCGTGAGCGAGCAGGACCTCGTGGACGTGGCCCTCAAGTGCGCCATGGGATGCGCAACCCTCGCGGACATCGAGCGCGAGATCGAGCGGCAGACGGCCGCTGGCTTCCTCGTCCGCGAGGCCCCCCTCTACCAGGTGGCGGACCTCTCCCGGAGCGAGCGAGCGCGGTCCCAATCGGCCTGGGTGGCGGCCCTCATCGAGCGCGGCATGACCCGGAAAGAAGCGCGCAAGCGGGTCGAAGAGGCCATCGCCCAAGGCGGTCTCCTCCCGGTCGAACGCCGCTACACCACCCAGACCGCCCTCGAACGCGAGAAGCGCATCCTCCAGATCGAGCGCGAGGGACGGAACCGGGTGACGCCAGTCCTCTCCCCCGAGGTCGTGGCCTCCCGGCTCGGGTCGAGCGATCTGTCGATCGGCCAGCGCGACGCCGTGACGCTCATCGCCACCACCCGAAACCGCGTCGTGGGCATAGAGGGCTACGCCGGTACGGGGAAGAGCCACATGCTCGACGTGGCCCGCCGGCTCGTGGAGGAGCACGGACACCGGCTCGTCGCCCTTGCCCCTTACACCGCCCACGTGCGCGCTCTTCGGGAGCTCGGGGTGGAGGCGCGGACCGTGGCGAGCTTCCTCGCCGCCAAGGAGAAGAACCTCGACAGGGGGACCATCCTCGTTCTGGACGAGGCGGGCACGGTCCCCACCCGCCACATGGATCAGCTCTTCCGGCTCGCGGAGCGGAAGGACAGCCGCGTCGTCGTCCTGGGCGACACCATGCAGACCAAGGCCATCGAGGCGGGCCGGCCCTTCGACCAGCTCACCCTTGCCGGAATGCGGACCGCCTTCATGCACGACATCAAGCGCCAGGAGGACCCCATGCTCCGCGAGGCCGTGGCCCTCGCCGCGAGGGGCGAGGCGGCTGCCTCGCTCGCCCGCATCCGAGAGATCCGCGAGATCCCCGACCACCACGAACGGAGGGCGGCGATCGCCGCGGACTACGCGGGGATGTCGCCCGAAGAACGCGCCCGGACCATCGTCCTCTCCGGGACCAACGAGGCCCGCCGGGAAATCAACCGCGCCGTGCGCGAGAGGCTCGGGCTCGAGGGCCAGGGATTCGAGTACTCGACCCTCGTCCGTCGCGACACGACCGCGGCCGAGCGAGGGTTCGCGAGGAACTACACCCCCGGAGAGTTCATTCAGCCGGAGCGCGACTACCCGCGCGCCGGCCTCAGGCGAGGCGCCCTCTACGAGGTCCTCGAGAACGGCCCGGCGAACCGCCTCACCGTCCGCGGGGAGGAGGGGGAGACCCTCGCCTTCAACCCCATGACCTGCCCCCGGCTCTCCCTCTATGAAGGGGCCTTTGCCGAGCTCGCCCCGGGCGATCGGGTCCGGATCACCCGCAACGACGCGAGGCTCGATCTCGCGAACGGCGACCGCTTCACCGTGGAGAAGGTGAGCCCCGAGAAGGTCACCCTCGGGGACGGGAAGCGAAGCGTGGAGCTCGCCGCCGATGCGCCTCTTCACCTCGACCACGCCTACGCCACCACCGTCCACAGTAGTCAGGGAACGACCGCAGACCGCGTCCTCATCGACGTCGCCACCCAGAGCAGGACCATCGCCAAGGACGTCTACTACGTCGCCATCAGCCGCGCTCGACACGAGGCCCGGATCTACACGAACGAGCTCGCCAAGCTGCCTCTGGCCATCGAACGGGAGCACCCGAAGCACGCGGCTCTGGACCTGGAGCGCCGCTGAGACGAACGACCCACCCGGCCTCGCAGATCGACACTAAACGTATCGGGAGACCCACCGCACGTCCGGGGAGCAGCCAGGGGAGACCACGGGCTGCCCCTCGCCCCGGCCGAGCGCTCTCCCCGCTCCTCGAGGACGTTCGGCACGAAGAGACCCCAGCCCACCCAAATCTAGAACCCAATACCTAGGCACGCAGACAGCGCTATCTCGAGTCTCTAGTTTTCAGGAATGTCCCTTGGCGCAACTCGGAGAAGGCCTCTTTCAGCTGCTCCTGTGTGTTCATGACAATCGGGCCATACCAGGCGACCGGCTCTCCTAGCGGTTTGCCGGAAACCAGAAGGAAGCGGATCCCATCTTCTCCCCCCTCCACCTGCACCTCGTCCCCACGGTCGAAGAGGATGAGCGAGCGATTATCAGCTTCCGTTGGCGGCGTCTGGTCGAGCCACCAGCCGACTGGCTCCGTCGGCACTTCGAGCGGCGCCGACGCATTGCAGAATCTTCCCGCCCCCGCGAAGACATAGGCGAACGCGTGGCGCGTGGTCTCGACCGGCAGGATCTTCCTCTTTCGTGGCGGCACGGTCACGTCCAGGTAGATGGGCTCGGCCGCAACCTGATCCACCGGCCCACGCTTGCCCCAAAACTCTCCGCACACGACCCGGACCTCGGTGCCATCGTCATCCTTCGCTACCGGGATGTCTCCCGATTTCACATCCTGATAGCGCGGCGAGGTCATCTTCAGCGATGAGGGAAGATTGGCCCACAGCTGAAAGCCGTGCATGCGGCCGGTGCCGTCACCCTTCGGCATCTCTTGATGGATGATGCCGCTGCCCGCCGTCATCCATTGCACGTCGCCGGCGCCGATGGTGCCACTATTGCCTAGACTGTCACCGTGCGCCACGGTCCCGGTCAACACGTAAGTGATCGTCTCAATTCCTCGGTGCGGATGCCAGGGAAACCCAGCCAGGTAATCCGCCGGCACATCATTGCGAAAGTCGTCCAGTAGAAGAAATGGATCGAATTCTGCGGTGTCGCCGAAACCAAACGCGCGCCGAAGATGAACACCAGCACCTTCGAGAGTCGGTTTCGACTTGATGACACGCCTAATGGGTCGGACAGACATCTTCCCTCCGCGAGACATTTTCGCCGGACTCCCCGCCTCGATGACCTCGGCACTGGACTCCACCGCTGCGGTATTCTCCGCTGCCCTGGTGCCACCTGCCGAATGTTCATGGGGGCCGCTCCTCTTTGTACGGCTCACGGCGGCTCGGTGGGCCCGGCACGCATCCCCGAACGGCTTGCCCTCTTCGGGCCGGGACTCTCTTGGCCCCCGGCGGGGATGTGCGTACCACCGTCGGCCCGTGTCCCCCTTTCGAGGATGGGGAACGACGGTCGCGATCGAGTCGACGATGGTCCGGCAACGCGTTACGGACGCTTGAGCCGCCGAACCATCGCGCAGAGTCCGGAAGCGATTCGGAGGGGCGGGGGTCGATCTGCTGACCGTTTGGTTTCGCTTCCCTCCTAGCCCTCGACCGAGATTCGCCGGTCCGCGAGGGCACCTCTCCCGGTGGGAGGAGCTTCCCGCGTCTGCTGCCCGCTCGACCGACCGAGCCACGCTAAGCGCCAGCTTCGGCTTAGGGCAGGCGGCCTGCGACCGTGAGGGGTACAGCACCGTCCGCTGGCGAGAGGGCTCCCGCGTGAAGCAGTCCTCGCGCTTCATCGCCTGGTGGGTGCAAAGCGCGGAGAACCACGATCGGGGTCCCCGGCGCCGGCCGAGCGAGCCGCAGTGGCTCGTCTGCGAGTTGCCAGACGATGAGAAGAGCCCGACGAAATTCTGGCTCGCCGCGCTGCCCAGAACACCTCCCTCGTCGCGCTGGTCCGCCTGGCCAAGCTCCGTTGGCGTGTCGAGCGCTACTATCAGGAGCTCAAGCAAGAGATCGGCTTGACCATTACGAAGGCCGTACCTGGCGCGGCTTCCATCACCACGCCACCCTCTGTGCGGTGGCCCACGGTTTCCTCGCCCTCCGCCGGGCGCTTTTCCCCCCGGAGGAGGAAGTGGACGCTCGCTTTGGTCCGCAGGCAGCTCCAGCAGGTTCTGCTGCGCTGGATCGGCTACTGCCCGCTCTGCCGCAGGCCCGTGACGGGCCTCGACCCACCGCTCGGACCATCCAGGATGTGATCAGGTCGTACTAGGGCGGCGCTAAGGGCTTCCAGCGGACCCCGGCCGGGACGTACGTGAACTGCCAGTCGCTGTAAGCGCCCGCATCCTTGAAGGCCTGGTCGGGGACATCGAAGTGATCAGTCTTGAGCGGCGCCCTGGGGGAGCTGCTCGCGACGCCCATGATTCCGCCATTCGGCGCCGGTACGAGCACCCAGTCGACCGCGTTCGTCATCGGGTCAGGATAGAGGTGCCTCAGATAACGGACCTGGATCGGGGCGTCCGGTGCCGAACCGAGCAGCTCCTCGAGCGCCTGGGGATACTTTCGGTTCTGGTTCCAGTAACGCCCGATCGCCATACGGTACTCGTGCCCGACCCACAGGAGCTCCGCCTCGCGATCGCGCCGCGCGTCCGTGGCCGCGACCTCCCCTGCGGCCGCGAGCATGATTCCGATGAGGGCGACGAGGATGAGGAGCCCCAAGTAGGTGAAGCCGCTGGCGCGCCCCCGCCCCCGCTCACCACTCGACATAGGGGACTCCGTTCTCGCCCTTCCCCTCGGCGCCGCTCTTCACGTCCTTGACGCCATTGTCATCGGGATCGTCCGAGTTCACGATGATCCACTTGTCGGCGGCCCGGGCGATGGGATCGACCGGGATGCTTCGCAGATAGTGCTTCTCCACCAGCACCGCGAGGGCCGGAGGATACTTGCCGGTGTCGCCGTAGAACTTGTCGATCGATTCGCGCAGGGAGGAAAGGTCCTGCCGGAGGACCGCCTCCTTCGAGCGCTCGAGCGAGCGAAAGTAACGCGGCACCGCGACCGTGAGCAAGGTCGCGATGATCGCCATCACGACGAGGAGCTCGAGGAGGGTGAAGCCTCGGCGCTTACCATTCACGGTAGGGCACTCCGTTGAGCCCGGTCCGCGACGAGAGCGAATGCACGTCGTAGACGTCATCGCCCGGCTGCGGGTCGTCCGGCGGGCTCGCGTAGGACCTGAGCCCCCAGGTGTTCGCGGCCGGTGTAGTCGCATCCGGCCAGAAGGGGTCGCGCGGGAGGCGCCGCAGGAAGTAGATCTTCACCCCCTCCTTGGGGCTCGACGCGTCGTCCACCCCGTCGACCAGCGACTGCAGATCGGGCGGATAACCGGTCTTGTTGAGCTCCTTCTTGATGTGGCCGGTGTCCGAGGCGAACTTGTAGGCGTCGAGCGCGGCCCGGATGGTACGCAGGGCCACGCGCAGCTCCTTCTCGCGCTCGCGCTGGAAGAGGAGCTGGGCCGAGGGGACGACCGCGGTCGCGAGGAGCGAGATGATCCCCACCGTGATGACGAGCTCGATGAGCGTGAATCCCCGGCTGCGCATCGCTCCCTCACTTGGTCACGGCGATCCTGAGCGGCGTCGCCTGGCTTGCGGCGACGGCGACGCCGTCCGCTCCGACCAGGACGACCTGGGTCGAGACCTGGACCGTTGGCTTGGCCACGACCACCCGGAGGCGCAGGTTGATGAGGCTTCCTCCACCGGAAACCGGAGCCCCCTCGCTCGAGGCGAGCTCGAGCTGTACGCCGCCCGCCCTGGTCTCGACCTTGGGCGCTTCGCCAGACGAAGCGAGGTCGCCCGGCTCGGCGCTCACGAGCTGCAGCGCCGTGGCGTCGAAGGCCACCTGCGTGCGGATGCGTCCGAGCGGCGCGGTGGAGGAGAGGTTCACCGACACGCTGATCTCGTCACCGACCTTGGCCGTGTCGGGGCCCTCGATCGTGACCTTCGGCGCGGTGTCGGCAGTCCCACCTTGCTCCGCCGCAGCCGCTTCCGCCGCCGCGGGCGGCGCCGCCACTTTGCCTGCAGGCGCTGCCTTCGCCCCGGGCGCTCCGGCAGCGGGTGGGGGGCGCGCTGTCGCGTCGATGCGCGAGGGCACGGCACGCGGGCCGCTCGATCCCGGCGCGCCCGGAGCGTTCTCCACCGCTCCGCCCCCTCCGAACACGCCACCCGGGACGACCGGGCCGGACGGGGCCGACGTCGGCGCCGCACTGGTCGCCGCGCTGCTCCCGAGCGGGGCGGTACGCGTCTGCGATTCGCTGCCGTACCAGAATTCGGTGGTCTCGCTCGTCGGCCGCGGCTGGGTGCGGACGATGCGCGGAGTGATCGAGAGGATGATCTCGCTCTTGTCGCGGTTCTTCCCGGCCGAGCCGAAGAGCCGCCCGAGGATCGGCAGTTCAGAGAGGAACGGAAGACCGGTCATGTTGCGCTGGTCGCTGTCCTGGATGAGCCCGGCGAGCACCTGGGTCTCGCCGTCGTTCAGCTCGAGGAGGGTGTTCGCGTTGCGGGTGCCGATCTCGTAGGCGAGAGTGGTGCCTCCGTTGCCGATGGGCACGGTGATGGTCTTCACGATGGAGCTGATCTCGAAGGCGACCTTGATCGCGACCTCCCCGTCGTTGTGGACCGTCGGCTGGACTTCCAGGGTGAGGCCCACGTCGAGGTACTGCACGTTGCTCGTGGCGAACGTGCCCCCGGTGGTTGCGCTCGTACCGGAGGTCACGACCGGGAGGCGATTGCCGATCAGGATCTTGGCCTTCTCCTTGTTGCGGGCCCGGATCCGCGGGGTGGAGAGCACGTTCGTGACGCCGACCATTTTGGAGATGTCGACGCTGATCCCGAGGTTGGAAACCACGATGGTCGAGGCGTTCTGCTTACCGAGGTCCGAGAGCACCAGGCCCGCCTGGCCGGGGTTATTGCTATTGGGCGGCTTGGTGGTGGAGAGAGCGATGTTGGCCGGATAGTTGACGCCCAGCTGCTCGGCCAGGCTGTGCGTCACCTCGAGCACCTGGACCTCCATGATCACTTCCGGCTCGGCGACGTCGAGCGAGGCCACGAGCTTCTCGGCCATGCGCACGTGCTCGGGCGTGTCGCGGAGTACGAGCGTGCTCGAGCGCTCGTCGATGAAGAGCGTCTTCGAGCCAAGCACCGTCTTTAGGAGCGCCTCGGCGTCCTTCGGGGCGGCATTCGTGAGGTAGAAGGTGTGGACGATCTCGTCCCGGTAGTCCTTCTGCTTGGCGGGCGTGTCCGGGTAGACGAGGACCGTGTTCTCCGACAGGACCTGCCGGCCGAGCTGGTTCTGGGCCAGGATGACGTCGATCGCTTGCTCGACCGGCACTTGGTTCACGAAGATGGTCGTCTTGCTGTCGCTCTTCACGTCCTTGTCGAAGACGAAATTGATTCCGGTCTGGCGGGCCAGGGCCTCGAACACCATCTTGGTGGGCGCGTCCCGGAACTCCAGGGTCACCGGCCGGTCCTCGCGGGTCCGGAGATGGGATACGGCTCCGGTCGGGCCGCGCGCCTGCTCGATCTTCGAGAGGAGCGAGCTGGCCGCTGGGAAACTCGGATCCTCGTCGAGGACCGCCCGGACTTCGGTCTCGGCAAGGTCGAGCTTCTTCGCGGCGAAGAGCTCCGCCGCCTTGGCGGTCTTCTCCGCGTGCCGCCGATCGGCCTGGACGCCGTCGAGGCCGCGCAGCGCCCGGTCGTTCCGCGGATCGATCCCCAGGACACGGCCGTAGGCGGTCGCAGCGGCATCACCGTCGCCCCTGGCGCGGGCGCTATCGGCGGCAGCGAGGAGCCGCTGCACGGCCACTTCCCGGCGCCCGGCGAGGTCGAGACGAAGCTCGAGGCTTTCGGGGTTCTCCTGCACGGCCTTCTCGAGATCCGCGATCGATTCCTCGTAAGCCCCCCGGTCGAACGCCTTCAGAGCCTGCTCGTGCATTCGATCGGTGGCACAGCTCCCGGTCAAAAGAAGCAGGAGCGGAAGTAGCAGTCGTCGGACACGTTGTCGCCTCACTTGGGTGCTCCGGCTTGTTGTCTTACTTGGAGGGTTCGGCGCGCTGCCTCACTTGGATGCTCCGGCTGCGAGGTTCTGGCGAATGTTGAGCGGCAGATAGACGAACACGAGCTGGCCGCCAGCGGCGCCCTCGAATTTGTAGACGCCGTCGAGCTCATCCCCGACATGGGCACTGATCACGTGATCCTTGCTCGAGAGGAAGAACACCGGCCGTTCGCCCTGGGGGGAATAGCTGCCAACGAAGGTGAAGGGGAGCGGCGGCGCCGTGGGTGGGGGCGGCGGCGGTTCGGGGGCAGGTGGCGGCGGTGGCGCCACCGCCACCGGCTTCAGGACGACCCAGGAGTGCTGCGCGAAAAGCGCCCCCGCGTGGGAGGGCGCGATCACCCGGCCCGATGTCGAGCTCCCTTCCGAGGTTCGTGGCGTGGCGTGCGCCTGTCCTGCTGCCCCTGCGAGCTCCCCGAAGGTCGCGACCGGGTTCGCCACCCCCTGCCGTCCCGGTGCGCTGGTCGCCGACTCGGCTCTAGGCCGGTCCCCCGGATCCTTCTCCACCGTGTAGACGGTCATCCGCAGCTGCGCTTCCACGTCGCCGTCGCCGATCGACTTCCGCTCGAGCCCGAGCTCGTTCAGGGCCACCGCCGGCATCGTGGAGAGCGTCGCGTCGAGGAACGAGCGGATATGCGGGTAAGGCCCGGTGACCGGGAACGTGATGTGGTAGCGGACCACGTTGCTCGTCTTCGTCTCCTTGATCTCGTACTTGCTCGTGTCGATGGCGAGGTGGGCCTGGGTGGCACCGTTGAAGAGCTGGCGCAGGATCGCCGGCATGTCGGTGCGAGCCGGGAGCGCACGCATCGCCGTGGCGGGACCGGCTACCTGGTCCAGGGTCGCCGGGCTCGTCCGCCCTTGCGCGGCGGCGAGGTCGGCGCGCAGCGCCTGGACCTCGGCCACGACCCTACGGTGGGTCGAGAAGTAGAACAGGGCCGCCGCGACGAGGAGCGCGATCCCGAGAAGCCCCAGACGGCCGGTGCGGTTCACCGACCAGGCGACCCGCGGCAGCCACTCGCCATGGAGCCGGAGCCCGAGCCGGCGGGCGAGGACCGGCGAATCCGCAGGACCCGGCTTCGCGAGGGGGCCCGCGGCCACGCCCCGCACCACCACCATCTTCGCCATCTCCGGTGTGGCACTCACGTGCGCCACTCCGCCGAGAGCGTGATGCGGAGCGGGTGCTCCGGATCGTCCTTGCGCCGCTCGTGGCTCTCGAGCATCGGGTGGCGCAACACTTCGCTCTTCTGCAGACGCCGGAGGTAGGCGAGCGCGTCGGGGAGGACGCGCACCTCGGCGGTGATCCGCACGAGCTTCTTTCCCGGGTCGGGCTCGACGGCGAGGAGCGAGACGCTCGAGGCGTTGTCCCGGCTAGCGGCCTCGAGCTCGGCGAGGAGCTTGGTCCAGGGAATGCGGAGCTCCTGCTCGATGGTCGCCGCCTCCGCGGCGCTCCGGAGCGACTCGGGAGTGGGCGCGGCGTGGTGTGGCCGGGCCGTGGCCCCGAGCGTGGCGTCGAGCCGGTTTCGTTCGGCGAGCGCCTGGTTGAAGGAGAGCCCCAGGGCGACCGCGGCCGAAAGGCCGACGACACAGAGCAGAAGGCCCGCGAGCGGGGCCCGGTGCACCGGGGCCACAAAGTCGAGCCGGATCGCACGCGGCTTCCTCATGACTGCATCCTCTTGAGGAGCGCCAGCTCATAGGCCTGGGCCCCGTCGCCCTTCTCCTTCTCCAGCCACTCGATCCCGGCGCTCGCAGCCGTGCCACGGCGCATCCAGGACGGCGCGTAGACGAACATGTGTCCCGGCGTGTCGGCGGCCCGGGTCAGCCGGCCGAAGGCCCGCAGCCGTTCGAGCTCGATCCCGAGGTCCGACGACAGCCGCGCCAGGTGGACCCGGTCCCACGCCCCGCGGGAGAGGTGCACCGCCGACAAGGACCCGTCGTCCACGGTCACGAACCAGGTGTCATCCGCCGGCAGAAGGTGGCGCCAGGCGTTGAAGGCGACGATGAGTTGCGGCTGGAGCGAGACGAGCTCGAGCTTGGCAGGAGCAAGCGTGTCCTCGAGCGTGCTTCGGAGCATCGCCGGCATCGCGCAGGCTACGTAGGAATGACCGGGCGGGGTATCGTCCAGGGTGACCGCCCAGTCCGCCACCGCGTCCCCGTAGGCATCGCCGAGCACGTAGCGCGCATGGGTGATGCGCCCTTGGGCGTCGAGCAGGGTCTTGGGCCAGGGGACGATGCCGTAGCGTGCAAAGGGGTGGTCCGCCACCACCACCCGGGCCAGGGCGCGGTGCCAGGTCTCTTCGGTCAGCACCTCGGAAAGGCGCGAGAGGACGGGGCCGGGGTCCCCGACCGCGCCGGACGGGATCGCGAGCTCGGTCGCGGCCACGACGCTCGGCCGGATCCCCCGAGCGCGGCGCACCAGCGCCAGCCTCTTGGGCCCGAGGTAGATCGCCACTTCATCACGCCAGAGCGGTGACACGATTGGCCTCCACGAGGGTGGTGACGCCGTGGCGCACGAGCTCGAGGGCAGCGCTCCGGAGAAGCTTCGAGCCGCCCGCGAGCGCCAGCTCCTTGAGGCGCCGCGCCGGCGCCCGGGCCACGATCGCCTCGCGCAGCTCGTCGGTGAGGACGAGCATCTCGCCGATGGCGCGGCGCCCCTTGTAGCCGGTCCCGCGGCAGTGGGCGCAGCCCCGCCCCGACCGGAAACTCCAGTCCGAGACCGCCGGTACGGAGAGGCCCGACTCACTCAGGGCCTCGGGCGATGGCTCCGCCTGTTCGGCGCATTGCTCGCAGACGATACGGAGGAGCCGCTGAGCGAGGATGCCGTTCAGGGCCGAGACGAACGCGTAGGCGTCGACCTGCATGTGCGCGAAACGGCCCAGCACGTCGAAGACGTTGTTGGCGTGTACGGTCGTGAACACCAAGTGCCCGGTCAGCGCCGACTGGATCGCGATCTGGGCCGTCTCCGGATCGCGGATCTCCCCCACCATGATCTTGTCCGGGTCGTGCCGCAGGATCGACCGCAGGCCTCTCGCAAAGGTGAGCCCCTTCTTCTCGTTCACCGGGATCTGCAAGACCCCGGGCAGCTGGTACTCGACCGGGTCCTCGATGGTGACGATCTTGTCGCGGCCGGTGTTGGTCTCGGAGATGGCCGCATAGAGGGTGGTCGTCTTGCCGCTCCCGGTCGGGCCGGTCACGAGCAGCATCCCGTAGGGAAGCTCCGACAGCCTCCGCAGGCGCCCGACCACACCGGGCTCGAAGCCCAGCGCATCGAGCCGCAGGCCCAAGAGCTCGTCGGTGAGCGCTTGCTTGTCGAGGATGCGGAGTACCGCGTCCTCGCCGTGCACACTCGGCATCACCGAGACCCGGAAGTCGATGGGTCGGCCCTTGAGCGCCAGCCGGAAGCGGCCGTCTTGGGGCACCCGCCGCTCGGCGATGTCGAGCTCGCTCATCACCTTGACCCGCGAGATCACCTGCTCGCAGAGCTCGGAGGTGCCGAGGGTGACGATCTGCACGAGCACGCCGTCGAGCCGGTAGCGGACCGCGAGGCCCGCTGGGCGCGTCTCGAGATGGATGTCGCTCGCGCCAGCCTTGAGGGCGTCGTAGATGGTCGAGTTCACAAGCTTCACCACCCGGCTCGAGTCGGCGCTGATCGAGGCAAGCGAGAGGTTCTCGATGTCGGTCTCGGCGAGCTCCTCCCCCTCGCTCTTCACCGCCGCCACGTCCATCGCCCGCAGGTCTTGCTCGAACTTGGCGACGTAGGCCGTGATCTCGTCCGGGGCGGCGACGTACCAGGACAGGCTCTCCGGCACCTTCTGCTCCACCCAGCCCCGCAGCGACAGATCGAAGGGATTGCCGATCACCGCCAAAAGCTCGCCGCCGCGCTTCACCACCACGCAGCCGCGCCGAGCCGCATCGGCGGGCCCGAAGAGGTCGAAAGCCGGCGCGAGCGACATGAGCTCCGCGCTCTCCAGCACCGGGTACAAAAGGGCCGCGCCGAGCGCATGGGCCAGCGCGTCACCGGAGAGACCGCTCGTTTCCGCCAGGACCGCCACCGGCGAGCGCCCGGTCGCGGCGGCGCTCGCGACCGCCTCCCGCATCGCCTCCTCCGGGAGCGGCGGGGGGAGGGCCGCCAGTTGCGATCGCGGCTCCTCCACGTCCACGACGACTTCCACGTCCACGTCGTCAACGAACTCCACGTACACCACGTCCAGGTCCACCGCCTCCACCGCGGTACCGAGCTGCGCCTTCCGCCCCGCCCCCTCGGCGCGCTCCGCCAGTCGATCGTGCTCCTCGCGGACCCGGCCGAGCTCGACCACCGTCCGACTGGACTTGGGATCGGTGGCCGCGCTCATCGGACGCTCCCTGCCAGCTCGAAGATCGGGAAATACATGAGGATGACGATCGCGCCGATCACGAGCCCGATCACCGTCATCATGGCCGGCTCGATGAGGCGGGTGGCGAGGTCGACGAAGCGCGACAGCTCCTCGTCGTAGAACGACGCGATCCGCTCCATCATCTCCCCCATGTTCCCGCTGCGTTCCCCCACCCGAAGCATCCGCTCCGCGACCGGCGTGGTCAGGCGCTCTGCGGTGAGCGATTCGGTCAGCGAGCGTCCCTCCCGCACCGCCCGCGTGGCGGAAGCGAGCCGCGGCCGAGCCGCCGCCGCGAGCAGGCCCCGCGTCATCTCGAACGCGGTCACGACCGGGAGGCCGCCCCGCAGGAGCATCCCCACCGTCCGGTAGAGCCGCGCCAGCTGGTAGAGCTCGAGCCGATAGCCCACCATCGGGATGCGGGCCAGCAGGCCAAAGACCGCGGCCCGAAAGCCGGGCCGTCGAACACCGTAGCCGGCGAGCCCAACGAAGGCGAAAAAGCCCACCAGCACCGCCAGGCCGTGCGCGTCGAGGAGCCGCCCCCACTGCATGAGCATCTTCGAGGCGAACGGCAGCTCCCCCCCGATCTCCTCGTAGATCCCCGAGAACCGGGGCACGACGTAGGCCACGAGGAAGAGCAGGACCAGAGAACCCGCCGCAAGCAGCACCGCCGGGTAGATCGACGCGTTCACGAGCCGCTTCTTCAGAAGGTCGATCTGCTCTTGGTAGGCGACGAAACGCCGGAGCGCCTCGGCGATCGCTCCGCTCTT
Source organism: Anaeromyxobacter sp. (assembly GCA_035686075.1). Classification (GTDB taxonomy): domain Bacteria; phylum Myxococcota; class Myxococcia; order Myxococcales; family Anaeromyxobacteraceae; genus Anaeromyxobacter. The sequence continues at coordinate 56,729 of DASRZU010000028.1, read as the reverse complement.
CTCGCTCGCCCGCACGGTCGCGACGTAGAGCGTGGGGAAGCTGCTCGGAAACTCGCCCAGCGCCACCGACAGGCTCTGCCCCTCGTACAGCCGCCGGCGCACCCCCTCGAGCAGGTGGCGGACCGACTCGTCCCGCTCCTTCTCGGTCAGGGCGTCGATCGCCTCCACCACCGAGAGACCGGCCTCGAGCAGCGCCACGAGCTCGCTCGAGAACGCGATCAAAGACAGGCGAGCGCGCCGCGAGACCTTGAAGCGTGTCGCCTGGACCTGCAGCACCCGCAGACCTCGCGCGATCGCCTGGCGGTGCGCGTCGGCCTCGTCGAGCGCATCCAGCTCCTGGATGGCGATCCCCTGCCCCCCGTCGAGAGTGGTGATGCGAAAGCGCATGCCTCACCAGTTCGTGACGTCGGCGTCCTCGCCGGTGCCCCCCGGGCGCCCGTCTTTGCCGTAGGAGAGAAGGTCAAAGTCGTTAGTATGCGTGCCCGGCTGCTGGTAGACGTACGCGTGACCCCACGGGTCCATGGGTACCCCCTTCTTGAGGTACGGCCCCGCCCAGTTCTGCTCCCCGCTCGGCTGGACCACGAGCACCTGCAGCCCCTCCTCGCTCGTCGGATAGCGCCCCAGGTCGAGTCGGAACTGATCGAGCGCCTTGTCCAGGGCGTCGATCTGTGCCCGCGCCACCTTGACCTGCGACTTGCCCACCTGCGCGAAGTACCGCGGCGCGACGAACCCCGCCAGCAGCCCGATGATGACCATGACGACGAGGAGCTCGAGGAGCGTGAACCCGTGCGCCAAACCGGCCCGGGATTTCTGCTGTTCCATGTCCGTACCTCCTCGCGCCCTAAAGTCCGCCGCCACCGGGTTAGCGGACCGCCAGCAGGTCCCGGTAGTCGCGCACCAGATCATCCGGCCTCACGAATCCGTCGATCCTGAGCCAGCTCTTCCCAGGCGCCGCCCGCAGGAGCGTCACCGGGGTGTGGCTCATCTTGGCCCCCCGGTACACGTCGAAGGCCCGCTGGACCGCGATACTCGCGTCGAGCGTGCCCGTGTAGTGCTGCCAGTCCGGACCGGCGTGGAACTTCCGCGCGTATTCGAGCAGGCGTCCCGGTGTGTCCTCCTCCGGATCGATCGAGATCGACATGAGGTGCACCTTGTCCGCCTCCACTCCCAGCCGGCGCTCGAACTGTGCAAACACCGAGCTCATGAGGGGGCAAATGGTCCGGCAGCTCGTGAAGATGAAGTTCAGCACCACCGGCCGACCGTCGTTCATCTCCTCCGGCAACGACACCACCTTCCCGTCCTCCCGTACGAGACGAACCGCCGGAACCGCGTACTCCCGGATCGACACGATCGGGTGGCTCGTTCCTGAAGCGGGCACGGAGGGCTCGTCCGCCAGAGCCTTTGCGACCCCGCCGGAAGCGGCAAATACGAGCACCACTCCGGTCAGCTCAGCCAGACGGGCGAAGGCGCCCCCCACGGCTGCCGGCGGGGGGGATCCTCGCGTGTGGGGGAGAGGGCGTTTCGATTGCGAGATCATGGCTCGGGGGTGTTGTAAGCGTTTGTCTAACAGAGATAGCCACGGTAGTGCCCGCCCGCAATTGGATTGCGGGGTGAAGCCCGGACGCCTCTGGATCGTGTGTGCACGAATTCGAGTGAGTCATCGAGATGTGGGACAACACCACAACTCCGCACTCGGCACGGGTCCGATTGCTGACGCCTAGTCCAATCGTGGTTGCCCTGGAGCGACGCTCGGGGCTTCCCGGTGCAATGCTGTAAGTCCTGGCCCTCCTTTCACATGATGGCTAGGGCACAATCCAGTCGCCCCGGGCGACCACGGCCGTGCCGCCGGCGTCGCGGAAGCGCACCAGGTATCCTCCCTTGGAGGCGAATCGCTGATTGGTGGCGAGCGTCAGACGCCGGTAGTACCCCGTGATGATCCGATGCTCGACCAGCTCTTGCAGCTGCTCGACGAGGTAAGGACGGGCGATGTTGTCCGCCATGCGATGGAGGACGTCCGCTAGCAAGCTGCAGGCCAAGTAGGTGTCCACCTGCACCTGCTCCGCCACCACCGGGATATGGCGGAACGCGAACCACCCGAGCGGGTAATCGAGGCGAACACCCCGCCTGTCGGGAAGATCGAACGGGTACGTCATAAGGGTGTGCTCGCGCCAGCCCGCGGGCATGGGGGATTTCTCGAGCCCGCCCATGAGGCCCGACAGGTACACCGTGGCCCCGCCCGCTGGCGCCTCCCCGAGCGCGGCGATGTCGGCGGGACGCAGCCACAGGACGAGTGCTTGGCCGCGCGCATCCCCGCGCTGCACCAGACCACGCAACGCGGACTTCACCTCGCCCCCAGGAGCACCGGCGCGAAGGACCGTGCTGTGCACCTTCAGCCCGTGCCCCTTCAAGAGCGTGGCCAGGGCAGCGGCCGCGGGCTCGCCGCTGTCCCCGGTCCGATAGACCTGCTCCACCGCTCTCGGACGATCGTCCGGTCCGAGAATGGTCCGCGCGATGAGCTCTGCCTCCAGGAGCACGCCCTTGGAGAAGTACATCGGATAGAAATCGTGCTCCGCGACGGTCGGGACCTCGACGTTCGGGAAGAGGCAGGGGATGCCGTTCTCTTCGCAGAACTCGTGCACCGGCGCCCAGTTCTTCCCCCCAAGACCGGACAACACCGCGTACACCGGTTCCGCCGCCAGGTACTTCTCCAACTGTGCCCGCCAGCCGGAGGGGGGGCCCGAGAGCTCCCAGACGTCCAGCTGCCAGCGCCGGTTCGCCATGTACATGCTCTTGCTGTACTGGGTCCTTCCGGAGGTCCACATGGCCGGACTGGGCTTCAACGGGAACGAGTTCTTCTCGGCGACGAAGTGCTCTAGCACGTCGAGCACCCCGCCGCGCTTCACCGGATCGGCGTCCGGCGTGACGATCGTGGCGAAGTGGAGGAGGGTATCGGTGACGCCGGGGACTTGCCTCACGCTGAGGCTCTTCAGGTAGGCGATGAGCGCCGCCATGTCCTCGTCGCCGAGCGCAAAGCGCGGCATGAGATCGTTGAGCGGTCGACCCTGCGAGTCGAGGCCCTCTCGGATCGCCCGGGCCAGCGTCGCATCGGTGTACGGGTCGCGATTGCCGTGCAAGCTCTCGACATAGGCCAGCGCGGGCTCGCGGGCATCGTGGAGGCGAGAGTGAAACAGGTACTCGCCCGCGATGGGCGGGATCGACAGGGTGCCTTCGACCGATCCGAGACCGCTGCGCTGGTGGCAGTTGACGCAGGCGGCATCCGCACCGGTCGTCAAGAGGCCGCCGGCTTCCCGGGCCCCCTCGAGCGGTGCCCCAGAGCCCAGCACGCCGCGCAGGTAGATGGATTGCCCGACGCTGTCCGACGGCGTAGCGACGGCCGGCCCCCTTGGCGCGAGCCCGGTAAGCAGCCCGGTCACCAGAGCCAGCCAAGACGCGCTCATTGCGGCGACGAGCCTCCCCCCCCGCTGGACGCAGTCGGTACGGTCGAGGGTGCGGTCGGCGCGCGCGCTCGGGGGAAATAGCCCGGCCGCACTCGATCGCGCGGCCGCGCGGCGGCCGGGGGCTCGAACCTCGAGTCATCCAGCGGCGTATTCAGCGCCACCGTCTCGATCTGCATCCGGTCGGGAGTCTCGCCCGGCCCACCCAGGGTCGTGATGAGGAAGGGAATCTTTAGCCCCTCGAACGCCCGGTAGTCCCCGTAGGTCACCGACACCCGCCGCGGCGCTCCCCCCTTGCCGTCGGCCATCCGGTCATGCCGCGCCTCGAGGTAGGTCTCGGTGTCGACCCAGACGTCCTCGCTGCCCCCCTGTGCCAAGCGCAGGGTCAGGTGATAGGCCCTGCGCCCCCCGATCTCGTCCACGCCCTCCAGAGCCACTGCATTGCCCCGGGCGGCGTGGTCCTGGAGCGGGCCGTCGACGCCGTGCCCACCCTGCGCGAACTTCAGCTCCCCTAGCGTGAACGGCTCCAACGCCGGCCGCCCGCGGGCCGGGTGCAGTGCCCAACCGTGCACGCCATCGAAGGCGCGCACGGACATCTCTCCGAGTGCGTAGACCTCGAGGCGTGTCTTGTTGGGGCGCTTCTGCTCCAGCTGGAAGGGCATGCTGGGCACGCGGGCGTGGGCGCTCTCGATGTGGCCCTTCCACACCATCGTCTCGACCTTGCGCCACCCGTCGCGGCCGCCCCGGGCGGCCGCGTTCCGGGCGACGATCTCTTCCGCCGAGAGCCTGGCGGTCCGGCCGCACCCCGGGGCCAGCGATACAGCCAGGAGCCCGAGGGCGACAGTCGCCTGTGCCACGCGGTTCATCGCCATCGATCCGACCTGGCGCCTCACGCCGATCGCCCCCCTCTCCGCTTGCTCATGGCTTGGGCTTCGTGAAGCGGGCATCGTCCAGCCGCGGATTGAGCGCCACCTTGTCGATGATCATTTTGTGGGTGTCGGGGGAACCATCGACCGTGGTCTCCATCACGAATGGCATCATCCGCCCCTGCACCGGGCGGAAGTCACGCTGAGCCACCCACACGTTCCGCACCTTGCCATCCACCCGGTGCGGCGTGCCTTCCACCCTGACGTCGAGGAAGCTCTTCGCGTCGATGAAGACGTGCTGCACCTCACCGCTCTTCTTCGTGAGCTTGAGCTTGTAGGCGTCGCGGCCCTCGACCCGCTCCACCGACGCGAGCTCCACCTTGGTGCCACGGGCGGCGTAATCGATGAGGGGACCGCCCATCTCCCACTTGCCCTCCTGCGACTTGGCCTGCTCCGCGGTGAACGGCTCCCAGTCGTCGCGGTTCAGATACGGGCGCAAGAGCCAGCCGTTCGCGCCGTCGTAGACTTGCACCGCCGTCCTTCCCGCGAACTGGATCTCGACCCTCGACTTCTCCGGACGCTTCATCTCCACGAGGAACGGCACCTGCACCTGCTGCCGGGCTTCCTCGCCCTGGGCCGCGGCCGCCGTGCGCGATCCCTTCCCCCTCGCCATGGAGGCGCTCATGAATCTGTCGCTACGCGAGACGGAGTCGCCGTACCCAAGCTCCAGCTTCCCGTTGGCGGCCAACGACTGGACGGCCTGCCAGGCCTTTTGCCCCCCGCGGGCGGCCAGGTGTTTCTGGACGATCTGGGTTGCGGTCAGCTTGGGGGGCCCCGCCTGCTTCGAGGCCTTGGCCGATCCGGTCTGCTTCGCGGTCTGCTGGGCGGACTGGGTCTGGTTTGGCGTCTGTTTGCCCTGCTTCGCGGTCCGCTTAGGAGACTCGGTTTGGTTGGCCGCCGCCTTGGCCGTTCCCGCGTTGGCTTCGGCCGCCAGGGAAGAAGCGGGGAAGCACAGGCTGAGGAGCACACCGAGAAGCAGCTGACCCCTGTTCGACGTCATGGAACCTCCACTTTCTCCGAGGTGCTAGTCGACCACGAGCCCGTCGGCCCGGAACCCGCCGATCACCACGTTGACGCGGTCGCCACGCTTCACCATCCGGCCCTTGTTCGAGAATGCCATCCAGTAGGACTTGCCCGCCTCGGGCGGCATGCCCTGCCGCAGCGGGCCGACCTTTTCCATCTTCGGCACGACCAAGCTGACGCCCGCCCGCGGATCCACCAGCGCTGGCTCGAACTTCTTGTCGTTGAGCAGCTTGGCCCGATCCGGGTCCAAGACCCGCCAGACGAAGCGGACCAATTCTCCCGACTCCACCAGTTTCACGCTCAAGTCGTCGATGCCAAAAACAGCCTTGTAATACCGTCCAGCCTTTCCCGCGAATCGGTCCGGTTGGTACCGGCTCCGTGCAAGGGAGTGCGTGCTCGTTGCCTGGCCCTGTTCGGACCGCTTGGCCGCCTGGGCCGATGGGGCGGTCTGCGCCCGCACAGCGGGAGCGAGGGCGAGCGCCGCGAAGAGCACCGCGGCGTGCGCCCTCGAGGCGAGTCTTGCCAGGGCCACGTGATCAGGGGACATCGTTGCGTTCTCCTGTCCGTTCAAGTACCGGGCCGGGCACCCTCGGTGGGGTGCCCGGCCCGCAGTCGCGTCGCCCTAGTTTCCGTTGAAGTTGGGGCCGTTCCGGGGGATCGGGGCCGCGATGCCCATACCCGTCACCTGGACGTGAGCGGTCGAGGTCGCCGTCGAGCCCCCGGGCGCGTACTGCACATTCACGGTGCAGCTACTGCCGGGATTGACCATGAGCCCGGCCGCGCACGTGCCGCCGGTGATGCTGAAGACCGTGGCCGCGGGGCCGGCAGTCTTGATGATCGCCGGCGCCGCGGTCAAGGTGAAGGGTCCCGCATTCGCTCCCGTGGCGGTGTTACTGACGGTCACCACGCCGTTCTTGGTGCTGGTGTTCGCCGGGGTGGTGGTCAGCACCGGAACAGGGGCGGAGAAGGCCAGCGTCGCCCCGGTCACCCGGAAGCTCACGGCGTTCGAATTCCCACCCGCCGTGGTGACGGTGATGTTGTGAAGCCCGAGGGCGGTGGCCGGCTGCATGGTGAGGGTGGCCGTCACGGTCGTATCGTTCACCACCGTGACGTTGCTCACCGAGATGTTGGGAGAACCCGGAGCGTTCACCGATGTCACGCCCAAGAGGCCCGTCCCGGTGAGGGTCACGTTGACGCTCGTGCCACGCGCGCCCGAGCTGGGCGAGATGGAGGTGAGCGTCGCCGGGGCGAGCACCGTGAAGGTCACGGGGTTCGTGGTCCCGGCGGGGGTCGTGACGGTGATGTTCTTCGGTCCCAGCGTCACGGCCGCCGTGGGGGTGAGCGTCGCCGTCACGGTGGTGGCGTTCACCGCCACGAAGTTGGTGACGGTGACGTTCGCCGGGGCGTTCACCGAGGTGGCGCCGGACAGGCCCGTCCCGGTGAGGGTGACGTTGGTCGCGACGCCGCGCGGGCCCGAGTTGGGCGAGATGGAGGTCAGCGTCGGACCGACCACCGTGAAGGTCACGGCGTTGCTGGTCCCGCGGGGCGTCGTGACGGTGACGTTCTTCGGCCCCAGCGTCGCGGCAGCCCCGATGGTGATCGTCGCCGTCAGGGTGGTGTCATCGAGCACGGCGACGAGAGTGGCGGAGACGTTGGGAGTGCCCGCAGTGTTCACCGAGGTGGCCCCGGTCAGGCCGGTGCCGGTGAGAGTCACCGCCACCGTGGTGCCGCGCAAGCCTGAAGCTGGGGAAATGGAGGTCAGGACCGGCGCCCCCAGAGCCGCGAACTCGACCGCACCCGCGTCGACCGCGCCGTTGGTCTTCCTCGCGCTGCCGTAGAAGTCGGTGCTGGGCGCGATCGCGTAGGTCGCCGCCGTGGATGAGATGTAGTTGATGACCGGCGAACCAGCGGCGGGCCCGTAATTGCCGAGCGGCGCGTTGCTGACCGGGTTCGCGAGCGCCAGCGGGCCAAACCTCATGTTGACCCAGTTGTTGCCCTCGTCCACCGTGGCCGACGGGCTCAGGGTGAACACCTGCCGCGGCAACGCGTTGGTCTCGTTGGTGCCCGGAACGAGTTGCCAGTCGCAGGGGATCTGGATCCCGGCCGCGTCCCTGCACACGTCCTCCGGCGGTACGCGGGACCCGTTGCAGTACTGGTTCAGCACGGTCGGATTGGACCCGGTGTTGTTCGCCCCGGGATAGTCAGCGGCGTCCGTCAGCACCGAGTACGTGGGGAAGAGCTGGTACCCCGAGCTGTGGTTGCTCGGCCCCGAGTCGCCGCGAACGCCGATGTCCCAGTAACTGACGGGGTTGACGCAGGCGCCGGTGCCTCCGGTGATGATCTGGCCGGAGCCGTTGGCCGCTGCGGAGTCCGTCGACGGCTGGGGGGGCACCGGGGTGGTGGTGAAGGCATCGAACAGCCCGATGATGCTCTGCAGGCCCGTACTTCCGGTGCCGCTGGGTGGGGTCACCCCGATGAAGAACGAGCGGTTCTGCCAGATCACGTTGTTGTACAGGAGCGGAACCGAGTAGTGCCCGCAGGATCCGCTGGTTCCATGCCCGCTCGGGCAGGAGAAGCCCGCCAACGTCTGCAGGTTCGCCTGCAGCACCGCGCTGTTCGTGACGCTCACCAGCCCGGCGACCTGTGGGCAGGATTGCGAGCCATTGCCCGTGACGCAGTTCTGGGCCGGGGCGCTCGCCAAGGGTGCGAACAGCGAGCCCAGGAGAACTCCGGACGAGGCGGTGGTGTCGTTGGAGATGATCGTGTTGTTGACGATGTTCACGGCCAGCGCGTCCTGGAGCGACACGCCACCGCCGTCCCAGCCGGCCACGTTGTTGGCGATGATGTTGTTGGTGACCTTGACCGAGTTCCAGGTGCAGCTGGACAGGTCAGCGGTACACGCCGACGCCCCGTTCGGTAGGTTGACCACGTCCGAACCGTTGACGTGCTGCAATCGCAGTCCGCCGCCGCTGCCGCTCTCGGCGGAGTTGCCCATGATGAGGTTGGCGTTGATCACCAGGCCCGGACCGGTCCCGTCGCCCGGCGTGATCGTGGTGGGATCCGGAACGCAGTCGAGGTCGGTGGTGCCGCCGCACGTGGGATCGACGTCCGGAGCGCCCATGACGAGCAGGCCGCCGCCGTTGGTGGTGATGGTCGGGTTGGTGCTCTGGTTGAACAGGATCTGGTTGTGCTCGATGAGGCCGTTCTTCGTGAATCCGATATGAGCGATTCCCGCACCATCCCCCGTGCTCAGGTTCCCGCAGACCCAGTTGTAGCTGAACCGGTAGTTGTCGGAGCCGTTGCAGATGGTGGCGCCACCTGCACCCGCCGGGGTGGAGGAGAAGAGCTCGTCTCCCATCGAGGAGTTCTGCCGGATGGCGTTGTTGTGGATGTTCACGTTCTGGTTGAAGCAGAACGGCAGGGTCTGGTTCGTGACCGCGCTGGTCTCGCACGAGCCCGGATCTGGGTTGGTCGCCCCCTGGAGATACGCGTCCGGATGCTCACCCTGCCCGACGGTGATGCCCCCGGAGAGCGATCCGGTGTTGCCGTAGACCCGGTTGTTGGAGATCTCGACGTTGTGCCCCCAGCCGTGCACCTGGATGCCGCCCCCGCCCTGGGAGCTGTTCGTTACGGCCAGGCCGTCGATCCGCGACGGGTTGCAGAGGAAGTTGCTCGGGTAGGGATTGGGGGAGGTGCAATTACTGGTCGTCAATAGCGTCGTGCCAGCCGGGAAGATGTCGGCAGCGAACGGTAGCGATCCGGACGGGAAGTGGACGCCCTTGGACAGGACGGTGATGCCTGCGCCTTCATACGCGCCCAGGAGGGTGGGCTCGATCAGCTGCTCCGCCAGGTTGCCGTTGAGGGAAGCATCCCATCCGACCGTCGCCTCGAGCGGCAGCCGGTCGACTTGCGGGTTGTTGTTGACGGCGTTGTCGAACGGATTGAAGTAGTTCCAGCGTGTCCCGTTCGTGCTGCCGCAGGTGTACGCGCCCGTCGGGTCGTACGGGTTGGAAGCGCTGATGGGCGTTCCGTTGAGCGCCAAGCCGAAGAGACAGACCACCTGCCGGCGCCACGGGTCCAACTTCGTCGGACCCGACGGGTGGGTGTTGGCGTTGATGATGCTGGAGGCGGCTCCCACACCCTGCAGCCGGACCGGCTTCCACATGAGCACCAATTCGTTGTAGACGCCCGCTGGCACGATGATCAGATCGCCCGGCGCGGCGGCGTCGATGGCCGATTGGATCGTCTGGCCCGCGGCGAGCCGGGTCGGCGCCTTGCCCCCGATGGTGACGGTCACGGTGTCGATCGATTGCCTGCCGTTGGCGGCCGTGATGACCAGCTGACCGCACTGGGCGGTCGAGCCCCCGTACTGCGTCTGCTGCTGCAGGGCGCAGTTCGGCACGCCGGTGGGCACGGTCACGGTGATCGCTGTATCCGACCAGGAGGTCACCGCTGCGATGACACCGCCGATGGTGACAGTCCCCAGCGTTGCGCCGAAGCCGTAGTGGCGGGTGATCTTCTTCTGGTCGAAGGGAGAGGTGGTGGTCGCGGGCCCGGAATACCCGTAGTTGTCCACTTGCTGGTCGCCCAGCGCGTTGAGGGTGAGGGTGTGACCGGCCGCGCTCACCCAGGGTCCGACGCCGTCGCCGTTCACGCTGCTGAGCGCCGGCGTGGCGTCCGGATAGTTGCAGTCGGGATGATTGTAGCCTTCCGAGAAGGCGGCGGTGGGCACGACCGGCGTGTCGAAGTACCCGGTCTGGCCCGGCATGAACGGCAGGTGGTAGCAGAACTGGCTATAGCCCGTCTGGTACAGGGCATCCGCGGTCGTTCCCGACCCCGGATCGTTCATGCACATCACCATCGTGGTGGGGCCATACCCCGTCGGGTTGGGCGGGTTGACCTCCCAGGTCGAGTAGTTCAGGCCGTTGTAGGCGCCGAACTGGTCAGAGTACACGCGCGAGACCTCGTTTCCGGCCCAGTCCTTGACGGATACGGGCAGGTAGGCCGGGGCGAACTTCTCGCCGAACTGCGGGGAGAACGGATCGAACTCCGCGGTGAAGTCGTCGGTGATGACTCCCGTGAAGTGCGACGCGACGTGGGTGGGGGTGAAGATGTAGAACTTCGCCAGCGCCGACATCCCGTCGGTCAGGGTGATTTCCTTCCGGTCGCAGAGGTTCCGCGTCGCTCCAGCGAACGGTGCCACCTCCTCCGATCCCGGGAACAGGCTGATGAAGTCGGGCACCACACGTGCCTCTCCCACGCACTTCCAGAAGCTCTCCACGCTCCCGGTGTCGCCCTCGTGGCGTGGCAGCACGCCGAGATCGGTGGTCGGGTTCAGCGGGTTGTTGCGGTTGTAGGCGGCGGCCACCGAGGCCTGGTCGGGCACGATGAAGATGTTGCCCAGGCCGACGAACTGCTGCACCGCCGGCGCGATGTAGTTGTCGCCGATGAGGATGTTCTTGTCCTCCTCCTTCACCAGCTCGTAGCCCGGGGGAACCACCACCTCAACCACGTACTTGCCCGGGGGCAGCATCGGCGTGCCCGCGGAGGTGCCAGGGACGAACGTCACCGGCGTGGTGGAGCCGCCGAACCGGTACGGGTCGCTCGCGTCGGGATTGGTGACGCAGGAGGTGCAGTTCGTTCCGCTGGGCTTCCCCGTCGCCGGATCGATCCCGGTCACGCTCGGGAAGCCATAGATGCCGTCGTACGGAGCCGGCTGTAGCTGGTTCCAGTTGTGCATGCCGTCATAGCACTTGAACTGGGAGTTATTCGGCAACGGAGTGGGGGACGCTCCGCCATGCTGGGAGTTGTACCAGTTGAGCCACTGCGGCTGGTTCTGCAGCGAGTAGAAGAAGGGGTCGCTGGTCGACTGGCCCGGGCAGTTCATGTTGGGAACGCCATCGGACCGGAACCCCTGCGCCCAATCGTCGAAGCTGGTCGTGTCGGTGAAGTCCACGAGCGTCAGGGTCGGGGTGATGCCGTCGGCGGCGAAGCTCTCCCGGTAGAGGTTCACGCGGACGTGCGGGACGAGCGGCTCCCAGCTGAGCTGCAGGAGCAACTGCGGGTCGTCGAACGGCCGAGTCGAAGCATAGACGACGTGGCCGTGGATGCCGCCGTTCTCGCTCGTCGCGAACGGCTTCTTGCCGAACTCCAGGAACGAATTCTGTCCGGTGTAGCCCTGCCAGCCGTAGGAACCGAACCAGATGGGAGGATCGATGCGGCCGGTCGAGAGTCTCGTGGTGCAACTGACGTTGCCCGAGCTGCTGGTGGTGCAGCCGCTGGTGGGCGGATCGCTGGTGGCGGGGCCACCGGCGACGGACTTCCCCGAGCAGTCCGCGCCCGCGCAGTAGACGGCACCCGGCACGCGCAGGTTCGCCGGCACGGAAATCGCCTCGAAGGTGTTGGCCATGTTCTGGCCGATGGCGGAGCTCCCGCACGTCCCGTTCGTACACGTCCCATCGGTGGGCCCACCCGAGTCGTAGACCACGTGAACTCCCGTGGACTTGTAACTGGTGGAATCCGTCTCGATCACGTACCAGTTGAAGAGCGGGAACACCTCGTTGAAGCCGGCATAGCCGTAGAGGTCGGTGTTGTTGAAGTTGGAGAAGCTGCCATCGCGGAAGCGGATGTTGGTCGACACCAGCGGGAGACCGGGCTCCAGGTCGTTTCCCGAAGGATCCTTGTCGGACAGGCCGTTGGACGCCCCGTTGATGTCCAGGAACGTGCGGGTGTAGATGTTGGCCTGCCACTGGTGGACCGCGACCTCCTGCATGTCGACCGTGGCGGGGCCGGTCGTGCTCCCCGGCGGACAGATGCCGCCCTCGGTGGTGCTGCAGCCCAGTCCGACCGGCGTCGTGATGCCGTCGACGATCTGATCGTTCCACTGGTCGAAGATGGTGAGCTTCCAGTTACCCGCCGGGATCCCGGTGAGGTCGAAGTTCCCTTGGTCATCGCACTTCGCGAAGGCGAAGTCCGCGCCCTCTGGATCTCCCAGGCTGACGTAGCACTGGGTGAAGGCGAAGCTGTCGCGCGAGCCGCTTCCATAGAGCCGCTCGTCTGGCGGCCGGCTCATGCGGGCGGTGGTCACGTGACCCTTCACCTCGTTGCCGCAGGAGGTGTTGGAGGCGCAGACATCCGCCTTGCGGTCGTTGATGATCTTGGGGTTGGCGAAGCCGATGCTCACGTGATACCCGGCGGGCCCGAACTCCTGGAAGTAGGCCGGCTCGCCGATGCGCAGGAAGGCCTCGTGTGCCTTCTGGCCGTCCAGGGTGTTGGTCTGCAACCACTCCTCGCCTCGAGCGATGCGGTCGGCGCCCGGTGTGGCCACCACGTCGTATCTGCCCTGGTAGAGGTTGTTGACCACCGCGTGGCCGGCCAGTGGGGACAGGGTCTTGCCGTCGGATTCGTACTTGGGGCAGGTGACGATCATGCCCACGATGCCCTTCTGGCACCCCTTGGCGTTGGGGTCGGCTGCGCACTGATCGGGCGTGGCGACGCTGCCCGCCATCTGGGCGTTCAATGTCACCTGCTTCGAGATCGGGCACGCGTCCATCCCGGTAGTCGGATCGATGGTGCCGGCCAGGCTGTTGGTGAGCGGCATGTTGAACATGTCGTAGGTGGGCTGGCCGGTCGTGTCTCCGGTCCCGCCGGCCTGGTCGAACAGGGTGATCTCGAAGCCTCCCAGACCGGGCTCCTGCGGCGCCAGCACGTCGATGCCGCCACCCGCGTCGTGCTCTCCATTGAGCGGGTAGTCGTCCTCGAATACGAACACGCTCAGCTTGGCCGTAGGATTCGGGGTGGGCTCGGTGAGCACCAGCACCGCGGTCTGCCCCGCGGCGATGGGAGCGCCGCCCATCCCGTGGCCGCAGCTGCCAGCGGCCACCCCGGCCGGGGAGCAGTCCGGCGCCCCACCGTACCCGGAATTGAACGGATCGGCCGCGTCACCCGGCAGCACCGAGATGTAGTAGCGCTTGGTCGGATCGAGGTGCACCTTGCTGGGATCGACAGCCGTGAGCTGCGTGGCACTCGTCCGGCAGGCGCCATTCCCCACGTCGCACACGGCCTCCACTCCAAGCAGCTTCTGGCCCGACTCGCAGGACGCCGACCCGGTGCAGCCCTGGGCCACGATCGGCATGTAGCTGGTGTGGAAGTTCGTTCCGAAGACCGCGGGGGTTCCCTGGGACGTGACCGTCGGGCAGCCCGCCGGCAGGGGATTCTGCGTGCAATTCGGGTCGACGTAGAAGGTGCGGTCCTCCTCGATGATCCAGCGGTAGTCGCTGATGACGGTCGCCTTGTTCGCTCCGTCCACGACCGTCACCGTCGGCCCGTTCGCCGTTGGGAAGGTAAGGGTTGCGGTCGTAACCGCACCCAGCGTGCCCAGCGAACTTTGGGGCCGGAAGGTGAAGGTGTAGGTGCCGGCCGCGGTCACGGTGGCGGTGAATCCGCCGTTCGCATCCAGCACGGCCGAACCCGTGCCCGGCCCTCCAGATAACGTCACCGTCAACGGAGCCGCTGCCGTCGCGCCCGCGACCGTCAAGGGCAGGCCAGCCCCGTCCCTGCAACCGCCCAGGACGCCAGGCGTCTTGACGGCGAGATAGGTCGCCAGGTTCGAGGGGAAGGCGGGTGCCGAGCAAATGACCCCGATACTCGGGTCCACGACGTTCGAGGGAGCGAGAGTCACGGTCGCGCTCACGCCGGAGGAGCAGGTCGCCGGGGTGACGGTTCGGTCGACCGTTCCGTTCGCGCAGTAGGTGAAGGAGTCGCAGTACGCGCTCGACGAGCAGGCGCCCGTCGCGACGTAGGTGAAGGTGCCGTCCTTATTCAGCGCCACCGTACCTTTTTGAGGCGCGGCGAGCAGCGCGACCCCGTAGACGTTGACGTCGTTCGCGATGACGCCCTTGGACGGGTCGGACACGGTGATCGTCCGGCCGGCGAGCCAGGCGGGGTAGTTATCGGGGACCGCCGTGGCAGCGGCCGCCCCCGGCGTGGAGGGCACCGTGCCCCCGTTGACGCTGAGGTATGCGAGCATGCCGCCGTCGCGCCAGAGCGCATTGGCGGAGAGGCTGAGCTCGCGGTCGAAGACCGCCAGGGCCGGCGTGGTGCAGGTCGTTGCGGGTGGGACCGGGGTGCAGGCGGCGGGAGCGTTCACCATCACATCGACCGTCTTGCCCGCGGCCATGAACACCTCGCTCTGCACGCGCGACACGCCAGGCAGGGGATTGCCGTCCTCGGCGACGAGGCTGAACCCCGGGACCGGGACGGCCGCGGTGCCCGCGGCCACGATGGGGGGGGTGGTCAGCGATCCCACGACCGACGGCACGTGCATGCGCAGGCCGGCGTTGACGAGGCGAACGAGCACGTTGCCGGTGACACCGCTCGCGGGCGCCGTATTGAACAGGGATCTCGCCGAGTGGGTCTTGTCGAAGGCAACGCCGTTGACGAGGTAGTAGAGCGGTGTGTAGTTGACCGCAGGTGGATAACAGGTCTGGTAGGTCGAAGAGCTCGGGTCGCCGCAGCCACCGGGCTGGCCGGACCACACCCTCGTCTCGCTGAATCCGGCGGTGCGGACCGCGGCGTCCACGGTCCCGTTCTGCACCGGGTCGATCTCGCTGAGCAAGACCGGCACCTCGGCGGCGTAGTTCACGCCCGGATAAGCCGTGCCCGCGGTTCCCCCGCTCGGCGCGGTGGTGACGACGAGGATGCCGTACAGGCCCATGGGGCCCTGGATCGACGGGTGCGTGCCGGACTCGATGAGGTAGGTGCCCGGCCGAAGCCCAGTCCAGGTGAGCGACGTCGTCGCTCCGGGTGCCACCTCCGTGGCGAACGATTGTACGCGCGCGCCCTGGACCGGCGGCGTTCCCGGCACGTCCGCGGGTCCGGCGATGGGCCAGGTAATGTTGGCTTGGGCATTCGAGTGGTCGGGGCTCGGCGTCGTGGTCCGCTGCGTGACATCGCCGAGACCGCCGCCCAGCTGGCCGACGATCACCAGCGAGGTGGGGATCCCATTGGTCCCGGTCGCGGTCGTGAACGACAGGTTGTTGGTCAAGTTGATCTGCAGAACCTGTCCCGTCGGAACCGTGATCACGACGGGCGACCACCCCGCCGTGGCCCCGCTGAGGGCGAAGCAGCTCGCGCTCGGGAGGGGGTTAGCCGGCACGGCGCTACCGCAGGTGTATCCCCACATCGGCACCAACGAGCCGTCGGGAAGCGCGGTCGGCGCGAAACCCGCGGTCAGGTTGATCTGCTGCTGCGCGAAGGCCGCGCCGCTCGGGAGGAGAACCGAGAACGCGAGCGCGGACCGGATCAGGATCGTCTGGAAGGTATTGGATCGCATTGCGGTCCTCTCGGTTCTACATCGATTCGTCGATCACGAATTCACGCGAATCGACGAGCATCATCATGAGCATGCCGCCCGGAAAGATGTTGTTGGTGGTGATCTCGCGCTCGTTGTGCGAGTGCCACATGAACGCGAACCCCGCCTCGCCGGTCGGCGAATTGGCGATGGTGCCGGACGGCGGCGTGGTCCCGGTGGAGCCGACCGCGCGGACCGTGGCGTCGGGTCCGAGATAGGGGCTCCCCCCGAACCAGGGGCCGTTCGTGAAGATGTTCGGGTCGGGTAACGTCATCGGACCGCCCCCTCCGACGTCGCCGAAGGGGTTGACCTGGAGCGGCTTGTTGTGGTCCTGGCACCACTCGAAGTAATTGATCGCGGTGGGGGCGATCGTGTTGTAGCCGTTCGCGTCAGGCGTGCACGGCAGCTTCGCGGCCGGATCGCTGGACCCGGGATTGTGGCCGTACATGTCCCAGTTGAGACCCTTGCCGGTGTAGTAGTAGATCCCGTCCATCGCCTGGCCCGGGGTCGTGGTCGTGGTGAAGAGCAGCGGGCCGGCCAAGCTGTTCGGGTCGGTCTGGCTCAGGATCAGGTTGCCGTCCCGTGCCAATACCCGGACGTGATTGCCGTGTTCGTGGAAGGGGTGCTGCCAGCGGCCCTGCCCGATGATGCGCAGGAGCGTCATCTCGCCGGGGTGCATGTGCGGGTTGCCGTTGTACGGCTGGTGCGGGTATTGCGGAGCGTAGTTCGTGTCCATGTTGTCCGGCATGGAGCGACCGTTGATCATGAAGTACGCGGGGCGGTAAGGCTCGGTGGGGACGCTGAGGCTGCACCCGGGCGCTCCGGGGGCGCAGCCCCCCTTCGCCTTGATGGCCGTGACCTGGTCCAGCGCTTGACTGTGGATGCCGGGATCCATCTCCGAGAACTGGAACAGGTACTCGCGGTCGTAGCAGGTCGTCGCGTGGTCGTAGGCCGCGGCGGCGAGCCTGAAGTCGCTCTCGCCCCACGCCGCCTTCGCCTTGGAGTTGGCCCCCGGGTTCGTCGCCGGCAGCCCGCTCGTGGCCGAGGCCGAGGGGATGCCGATCGAGCCGCAGACGCCGGGCGGGGTGGCGGGCAGCACCACGATGGCTCCGTACAGGCCCATCTCCACCTGCAGGTCGCCCTGGGTTCCGCTGTAGTACGCGCGGGTTCCGGGGGAGTCCGCGGTGAAGGTGTAGGTGACCGTGTTGCCCGGCGTGGCTTCGCAGGTGAGGAGGCCCTGCACGCCGACCGGCGAAGTCGCATTGCAGCTCGTCGTCACGTTGAAGCCGGGGAACAAGATCGAGGTGTTGCCGGCGCCGGCGGGGAGGCTGTTGGTCAAGGTCACCGTGACCGTCTGATGCTCGGTGACAATGAGGGTCGGGCCGGGGATCTGCATCGTGCTGCAGAAGGCCGGGATGGTGAGGGTCCCCGGGCGGAAGCTGCCCGCGGCGGGTGGGGCGGTGCAGCCGTATCCCCACGAGTACACCGACTGCCCATCGGGCTGCGAGATGTAGCCCTCGCCCGCGACCAGGTTGAAGCCCGGGCCGGTGATGCCCGGCACCGCGGCGCGCGCCGCCGTCGCGAAAACGAGCGCCGCTGCCACCGGCGCGAGGGAAAGCAGGCGACCGTTCGAGATCGCGTGAGTCACGTTCTTGAATGCGCTCATCGCCGCTCTCCTAGAGGGTGCATGCCCGGGTGGTCGGGTCGACCTTGGTGCACACGTGAACCTCGGTCATCAGCCCGCCGAAGTTCTCCGCATCGTTTGACAGGTGGTCGAGGTTGGGGGTGTAGAGGTAGAACACCTGGCCCGGCAAATACCCGGTGGCATCCAGGATCACGTCGAGCGACTCGCCGCCGGCGAGCGTGATCGAGTTGGTGGCGTAGTACAGGTTGTTCCCCGCCTGGTCACGCAGGAGCTTGGCGTTGTACCCGATCACCTTCATCGGGATCCCGAGCGAGGCGAGCGTCTGGTATTCGGTCACGTCGAGGGACGAGATCCGCAGGAGCGCCTTCCCGCCCGCCGGAATGTTGATGATCGAATCGAGCGGCTGCGAGAAGTGTGGGACGCCGTCGACCGCGTTGGTGGTGATGGGCCCGGAGATCACCGTGTCCGGGTAGCTGCGCCCGTTCAGGAGGAAGTACTTGTCTTTCATGTCGGCGAAGCCTTCCGGGTTGAAGGTCATGCCCACGAAGTGAAAGTTCGGGTCGAAGCCGTGGATCTGGATCGGGTACTCGACGTCGTAGTAGGTCGAGCCGTCGCCGTCGTTGTAGGCGTAGTTGCCGGTCGCGGCGCGGGCGCTGGGGTTGGCGGTCGCCCCGCCCGCCGGCAGCGGATTGCTGCACAGGATGTCGTTGGCGGAAACGCATGCCGTACGCAGGTCGTTGTCCTGGGACCCCCGCGCCGCGAAGAGGCTCGCGCCGACGGGAACGCGGTTCTGCCGCGGCCTCACGTACAGCTGCCCGACCATGCCCATCTGCAGGTGCTCGGGGGGCGTGATGTGGCAGTGCCAGAAGTAGGTGCCCGCATCAGGGGCGAGGTAGTAGTAGGTGAAGCTCCCGCCGATGTTGATCGCGACGGAGGCATCCGGCACGCCGTCGTAGAACGCCGAGGCGTTGGGATATCCGTGGAAGTGGACGGTGTGCTGTTCGAACAGGTCGGGACGCATGATCATCCCGACGTTGGTGAGCGTCAGGAAGAACTCGTCGTCCTCGTCGATCACCATGAGCGGCGCCGGGATGTTCCCGTTCATGACCCCGACGTCCATGATCGGACGCGGGTCGACGTGACCATCGATGCCGGGCACGGAGGACGCGGTCGCGTCGGGTGACTCGTTCACCTCGGCGAGGTTGGAGGTTGAGTTCGTGTACTGGAAGGCGTAGCTGCTCGGGAAAAAGGAGTTGGGGACGCCCGCGGCCGTAACCGTGAAGGTTCCGGTATAGCCCGTCAGATCGCTTCCGTTCCCTTGCCCGATGACGACCTGATCGCCCACCTTGAAAGGCGATGCCGTGTTGAGGACCACCGTCACCGTGTTGGTGATTTCGCTGATGTCGTAGATGGTGAAGGTGTAGGCGACGTTGTTCGCGATTCCAATGGCTCCGTGGTAGTTGACGGAGCCGGTGCTCGGGTTCACCGCCGGATAGCCCGGGGGCAGCGCGGCGACGGCGCTCGCCGGAACGTATGGAGCATTGAAGTCGCCCGGACTCACCGCGCCGGAGTTACCGCTGGCGATGTCGGGAAGCCCGGAGAGCGGCCCGAACGAGAACATGTACGTCTGGGTACCGTCGCCCATCGTCGAGTAGCCGTCGCCGCCCGAGATCTGCTGGCACTTGATGGCGCCGTTCACGTTGGCAGTCGGCGCGAGATAGCCGGCGCTACCCACCGCGAGCGTGGTCGGGCCGAGATAGGCGGGCTCCGAGTTGTTGTCGTGGAGGCTGGATGGGTGGGTGATGGTGCTGGTCGGACACTGGACGCGGAACGACTGCGCGCCGGCGGGCAACGCGAGCAGGCCCAGCAGAACCGCTGGGACGCCCCGAATCAATTCCTGCCTGAACATTTGTGACCTCCGGCTACTCATGCGAGATTTCCGACCGAAGACCGCGAATCAGCCCTCGGCGCCGTTCGTCGCATCGAACCCCTCGCAATCGAGGGGACCGGGGCCGAGGGGCGTGGCCGCAGGGTGGGCGTAGCTCGGGCGGCCAGCCTCGCCACGCGGGGGAGACGGAGGAGGGAGCTGGCCTCCTCGAGGAGAGAGCACGGCCATGACCCTACCCCTGACAGGGTGACGGCCTCGCCGAGAGACCTGGAGTCGAAGTCCAGAACGAATGTCCAGACCAAGGCACCCGCCGCTCTTCCCGGGGTACTGCCCAGCGTCTTCCTCATCGGCCCCTGCTTCGTTGGAGACTGGAACGTCGGTGCTATCGACCACACTCAGCGGCTTGGTGCCCGTCTATGCATCCTCGGTACCAACCCCGAGAAACGGCCCGCACACAGCGCTGCCTGACCGCGAGTTCGTTCCGCCGCGGCAGTGAGGTCATTCAGTCCTTTTCGCCTTGGAGAGCCACGTCCGATAGGATCGCGGTCGGGCTCCTCCGCTCGACGGACCTGGATCTCTACTCAGCGATCCCCGACCTCGAGGCCGACCCGTGCGGGGATTGCGTTCCAACTTGGAGCTTGGCGAGACCGAGGGACGGAGCGAGCCCTCTGCCGGACCCTATTGACAGCCCGATTGGCCCGGTAACCTCTCGCCTTCCAGTGTGTTGTATGGGGACGTGGCTACAAAGTGGAACAGGTGGAACTCCCCGCGTTCGCATCGACCGAGCGGAGCGCGGTGGGCTCCATTCAGAGTTCCCTTGTTTTCCAGACACCCAGCGTGGACTCTGGCCTCTCCGCCCGCACCCTCATCAACGGCTTCGCCCAGGTTTCTTTGGCGCAGCGGTTGCTTGCGGACCGATCCGGAATACGAGATGTCTCCTGGTCAAGAGCCCGGGCAGGCGCCCCCAGCCCCTCTCTTTGCGGAAGGTGAGGGCGAGGTTTCGGTTCAGATCGATCTGCTTCGAGCGGAGCTCTACCGGCTCCTCGACGAGCTCGCGCGATCGAAAATCGAGGATCGCCAGGAGCTCTACGGCGAGTTCGAGCAGTCATGGGCGCTCTTCAAGAGGGCGCTCGACTCATCTACCCCACACTGGGATCAATAGGCACCGACTCTAAGCGATCCGCAGGCTCCTCCCCGGGAGTGCTTTCCGGGGAATGGGGCACCGTCCCATAAGCCTGAAGCTTCCGCCACAGCGTGTTCCTGGCGATGCCCAGCGCCTTGGCCGCCGTCGCCTGGACCCCTCGACTCGCACGGAGGGCGGCAAGCACGTGCTCCCGCTCCACCTGGGCGAGCGTGGGAAACCCCCCGGGCGACGGGGGCGAGGACGGGGTTCGAGCGATTTCCTCCGGGAGGTGATGCGGCTCGACCAGGGCTCCGTCGGCCAGGGCGGAGGCGCACCGCATTGCGTTGGAGAGCTCCCGGATGTTGCCCGGCCAGGCGTACCTGAGCAGGAGCGCCTCCGCGGCGGCGCTGAGCTGGCGGGGGGGCTCCCGGTCCAGGGCGAGGAAGAGCCGCGCCAGGGGAATGATGTCTTCGGTCCGCTCACGCAGCGGGGGCAGCCTGAGCGACAGCACCTTGATCCGGTAGTACAGGTCGGCGCGGAAGAGGCCGAGTCCGACCAGCGCCTCGAGGTCCTTGTGCGTGGCGGCGATCACCCGGACGTCGGAGGCGATGGCGCGGGTTGCGCCGACCCGCCGGACCTCGCCGTCCTGAAGCACCCGGAGCAGCTTGACCTGGAGCGACGGGGGGAGGTCCGCCACCTCGTCAAGGAGCAACGTACCCCCGGAGGCGATCTCGAAGAGGCCGGGCTTGTCCGAGACGGCACCGCTGAACGCCCCGCGCACGTGGCCGAAGAGCTCGCTCTCGAGCAGCTCCCCCGGGATCGCGCCGCAGTTCACCGGAACGAACGGCTTCTGGGCCCGCGCACCATTGAAGTGAAGCACGCGGGCCAGTACCTCCTTGCCGGTCCCGGTCTCACCCAATAGGACCACCGGAGCACTGGTCTGCGCGATCGCCTGCGCTCGCTGCAGGAGCACCTTCATGGCGGGGCTGCGAGCCTCGACGAGCCTGCAGTGATGAAGGCCCTCGCTCGTCACGCGGTGCCCACAGGCGCGGCACCGGCTATCCCCCGCGCCGAATGGTTCGCTGCAGCCATTACCGAGTGGCATCGGATGGCGACTTGTCGTCGGCATGCTGCCTTAGCCCGGCCCTGTTGGGTCCCAATTTCGTTGGCGCGGCCGGCCTCTACGATGTGTTGTGGGGTTGCAATATGGAAGGATCCCGGTCGCTGTTTTCCTGTATCTGATCCAGGGGACACCGAAACTGGCGCGAGCCGGGCAGCGTTCCTTTCTTCCACTCGTTCCACGGCTCCGGCTTCAAGTCCCCACCTCACAATCACTGCGGAAGCCACCACACGCCGCCGTGCGTTCTTCCTCGCGGCCTAGCGGAAGTTGTTGTTGTTGAGGATGAGGTCAAGTCTCCAAGCGTGTACAGGTTGGACTCTCGGTGAAAAACGTTGAGCGAGCGGACGCCCTCGGTACGAGAAGACTCCAAGTGGCGGCGGGCCCTGGCGGAAGTTCGGGGCGATAGGGTGGAACAGGACCCCGCACTTGGACTTGCCGAGGCCCGCTTCTTCCACCGTCCTTCTCCTGGGAAGCCCCCACGGGGTTGGGAGGCCTGAGGCGTCGGCGCTCCATCGGACTCGCCGCATCCTGCCCGGATGTGTGGCCCTGCCTCGGCGCCGAAACGCCCTAGAAGACCTGGTACTGCACTCCAGTAGAGTACGTGGGAAAGACCTTCTGCTCGCCAAAGAGGTGCTCGTAGACAGGAACCTCGCTGCGCGCGAAAAGCCACAACGCGCCCGCGGCTTTGAAGTAGATGCCCGGAGCCACCGCGAGCACGGTTCCCCCCGTGTTCACGACCGGGTCCGTAACCGTCCCGTCGGCGTCAACCGCCCGATCGGCCTGCGCATAGCGACCGTCAAGCCCCAGGTCCAGCGCAACCCGTTCGGCCGGCCGGTACTGTCCATGGAGGCTCCACAACAGCGCGTTGCCAAACTTGTACTTGCTCTGGTCGAAGTACGTCACCTCCGTGCGCAACCGGTACGACAGGCTCGCGAACGTCATGAAGTCGCCCTGCTCGAAACGGTAGTGGAGACCCGCGAACGGGCCCCACCCTCCCGTCCCGAGCTGGCCATGCGGGTCGATGAGAGCGCCCGTCGAGTCGCGGGCGTCGTACTGCCCGGTGGGCAGGCTCGAGCCCGCGGAAATGGCCACCTCCTGGACTCTGCGGGCGCCGAAATAGACAGAGGTCCACAGCGCGTAGCGCGCCGCCAACTCGACGTCCCCCAAGCCCTGCAGGGAGGACGTGGTGACGCTCGTCCCGCCTCCCACCGTCTGGATCGACTTGTTCACGAGCGGGATGGTCGCGGTGAGCGAGAGCGCCTCGATGGGTCGGTAGACCGCGTTCAGCCGGTAGGACCACTGCGTGAGCTCGTCCGTGTAGCCTGGTTCCCCATCCGATCCCGCATCCATGCGGAGGTACTCCGTATCCACCTGGAGGCGCAGCCCGCCGTTGATGGCAGCAGGGTCGTTGGAGGCGAGAAGCGGGTCGCCACAGCCACAGATCGAGCATGCCTGGGCAGGCACGCATCCGAGAAGCAGCGCGGCGTTGAGAACGGCCGAGGTGAAACAGAAATAGAGATGCCGGCTCAATCTTCGACTCCCGAGACGGGCTCCCTGAAGCAAGAAGGATTCCGGTGGATGCATAGAGAAGGTCGTGGTTGCCTAATCGGTTCCTTTCCGCCCTGATCGGGGACACCGCCGATCGGCGCCTGATCGGGAGCGGCAGCGCCACTCGACCCCCCACTCCTGTCGGTGCTATGGGCCGCTAAGGGTCTAGTACACCCTCCCGACGGGTAGCCGGATAGCGTTCGGAGCGGTGATCGACTAGAGCACCCTGCTTTCCAGCGGAGCGTCCGGTAAGGCGAAGCTTCTCAGAAGCGCCCGACCCGGAACCTCCGTGCCGTCCAACCCCAGGCCTGTATTGCCCGTGGAGACTCCACAACACTGCGTTGCCGAACTCGTACCTGCTCTTGTCGAAGTACGTCGCCTCGGTGCGCAGCCGATACGAGAGGCTCGCGAAAGCCATGAAGTCGCCCTGCTCGAATCGGTAGTGGAGTCCCGCAAAGGGGCCCCATCCTCCCGTGCCGAGCTGACCGTGCGGGTCGACGAGGGCACCGGTCGAGTCGCGGGCGTTGTACTGCCCAGTCGGTACGCTGGAGCCCGCAGACACGGCAACCTCCTGGACCCGTCGGGCGCCGAAATAGACCGAGGTCCAGAGTGCATAGCGCGCCGCCAACTCGACGTCTCCCACGCCCTGGAGCGAGGAGGCGGTGAGGCTCGTGCCGCCCCCCACCGTCTGGATCGACTTGTTCAGGAGGGGAACCGTCGCGCTGAGCGAGAGGGCCTCGATGATCCGATAGACCACGTTGAGCCGGTACGACCGCTGCGCGAGCTCGTCCGTGTAGCCTGGTGCCCCATCGGTTCCCGCGTCCATGCGCAGGTACTCCGTATCCACTTGGAGACGCAGTCCGCCATTGATGGCGGCGGGGTCGTTGGAGGCGAGGAGCGGGTCGCCACAGCCACAGATCGAGCAGGCTCAGGCAGGTAGGCAACCGACGAGTAGCTAGGCGTCAAGGATGACGAGGGCGAATTGGGTGGCTCGGCTCAGATATCGGCTCCCTAGGGGAAGCTCATCGATGAAGGAAGGAGCTCTGGTTGATGCAGGGGAGAAGTTGTGGTCACCCAGTTGGTTGCATAGGACCCTAATTGGGGGCATTGCCGGTCGGCGAGCTCCTCGGCAGGGGCCGCCCGGAGAAGGTCACTTGACCATCGGCTTCTACTCCGCCCGTCGGCTTGTTCGACGGGTACACCCAGCGCTGGCCGAGGTCTCATTAGGGGCTCGGTACCTAGCTAAGCTAGTCCTCTCCCGCGTTCAGGACCTTGACCCATATCTCCGCTCCGAAGCTCTCCCGCACGGCCGGTCGCACGGGTCTTGCCGCTCTAGTCCACCCCATTTGAGGTTGGGCAGCGGACTACGGTCGGCGTCGTACTCGCCCCTCGCGATCGAGCTCGATTCAGGTCGGTAGTCATACCGCGCTATAATATCCTGAAATCGCTACATATTTTAGCCTTTTGTCAGGTTCCCCTTGACAGGGCAGCCCGGAATGCGACGCTTCGCGCACAGTATGATTGCCGTATTGTCAGACAGTCTCACAAATAGTGGGCGCGCCGACCTTGAGGGTGGGTTCGGCCGCTCGTCGATCGTCGGTCCCCCAAAAAACGTGGTCGCAAAGGTGGGTATGAGAATGAGAGCGAACCTTAAGCACGCACTATTCGTGCTCGTCGCAATGCTGGGCGCCTTCCCGTTCGCTGGCCTGGCGAAGGAGTACGTCATCGCCTACTCGCAGGCGGAGCTCGTCAACGCCTGGCGCGTCACGAACCAGAAGGACATGGAGGCCTCGGCCCAGAAGCTGGGCGTGAAGCTCATCAGCGTCGATGCCAACCAGGACCCCGCCAAGCAACTGGCGGACATCCAGAACATGCTGGCGCAGAAGCCAGACGCCCTGGTCCTCTCTCCCCTCGAGTCGAAGGCGCTCGTCCCGGCGGTGAAGATGTGTGAGCAGGCGAACGTTCCGCTCATCGTCATCGACCGGACCATCGAGGCCGAGCCCGGGAAGGGCATCTACAAGACCGAGATCACCCAGAGCCACGTCCTCTCGGGGAAGCTCCTCGCGGAGAAGACGGTCGAGCTCCTAAAGAAGAAGAACGGTTCACCCAAGGGCAAGGTGGTCCACGTCCAGGGAATGGCCGGCGCCTCCCCCGTCATCGACGCGAACAAGGGCTGGGACGAGGTGATGGCCAAGTACCCGAACATCAAGACCGTCGCCACCGCCGATGCCGGGTTCACGACCGAGGGTGGGCTCAAGGTGATGGAGGACTTCCTCCAGAGGTTCCAGAAGGGGGAGATCGACGCCGTCCGCAGCGACTACAGCGCCATGACGATGGGGGCCCTCCAGGCCATCAAGAACTCCGGCCGGAACGAGCTCCTCGGATTCGTGGTGGGCGAGGGCGGTCACTACCTCGCCATCGAGGCCGTGGTGGCCGGCGACATCGCGCGCGAGACCCAGACCCCGCCCTACTTCGGTGAGCTGGCCCTGAAGAGCGCCCTGCAGGTCCTCGCGGGCAAGTCGGTGCCGGCGCGGCAGCAGGTCCCCATCAAGGTCTTCGACTCGACCGACCAGGCCACCGCCAAGGCCTATCTCGAGGGGATCCGCGGCCGGAGTCTCGAGTTCTAGGCCGCCCTCGGGCTTCTGGACGGGGCGGCGAGTTCAAGACCGCCCCGTCCTCCCCGAAAAGGCACCGCGATGGCCGAGAAGGCGCCCCTGCTCGAGCTGCGGAACGTCTGCAAGGCGTTCTCCGGCGTGGAGGTGCTCCACGACGTCTCTTTCGACCTCCACGCCGGAGAGGTGCATTGCGTCGTCGGCGAGAATGGCGCCGGGAAATCCACGCTCATCAAGATCATCTCCGGGGCCTACAGCGCGGACTCGGGACGGACCCTGTACTTCGGCGAGGAGGCGCATCACGCCGACCCCCGCTGGGTCCTCTCCCGCGGCATCAGCACCATCTACCAGGAGATCGATCTCGTCCCGGCGCTCTCCGTCGCCGAGAACATCTGCCTCGGGAAGGAGCCGCGCACAAGGAGCGGAAACGTCGATCGCCCCGCCATGAAACGCCTCGCCTCGCGCGTCCTCGACGAGATCGGAGTCTCCCTCGACCTCGCCGCCCCGGCGGGCACGCTCACGGTCGCCCACCAGCAGATGGTGGCCATCGCCCGGGCGCTCTCCGTGAATAGCCGGGTCCTCCTCCTCGACGAGCCCACCGCGGTGTTCACCGCCACGGAGGTCGAGGTCCTGTTCCGGATCGTGCGCCGGCTCAAGGGCCAGGGGCTCGGCATCATCTACATCTCGCATCACCTCGAGGAGATCTTTCAGATCGGCGACCGCATCACCGTGATGCGCGATGGCCGGGTGACCCGGACCGGGGCGGCCGAGGACTTCGACCGGACGAGCCTGGTCCGGGCCATGGTCGGACGGGACATCGATTTCAGTCGAAAGGCGGAAGGGGGAACCGCCGGCGAGGAGATGCTCAGGGTCGAGAAACTCACCCGGCGGCGCGTCTTCGAGGACGTGAGCTTCTCCTTGCGCCGGGGAGAGGTGTTGGGCGTGGCCGGGCTCGTGGGCTCCGGTCGGACGGAGCTCGCCCGCGCCATCTTCGGCGTGGACCGCTTCGACGAAGGGGCCCTCTACGTCCGGGGCATCGAGCGGCGGTTCCGATCGCCGCGCCACGCCCTCAGAGAGGGCCTGGGCATGCTGCCCGAGAACCGCAAGGAGGAGGGGCTCGTTCAGTCCCGGCCCGTCCTCGAGAACGCCGCCTACAGCTCGGTGCAGCTCGAGGCTCGGTTCGGCTTCGTGCCCTGGGGGCGCATCCGCCGCGCCGTTCGAGGGGTCATCGGGCACGTCGGCGTCCGCTGTGCGAGCACGAACATGAACGTGCGGGCGCTCTCCGGGGGGAACCAGCAGAAGGTCGTCATCGCCAAGTGGCTCGCGGCCCGGAGCGACATCCTCATCCTCGACGAGCCGACCCGCGGCGTGGACGTCGGCGCGCGGGAAGAGATCTACGCCCTCATGAGGGCCTTCAAGGCCGACGGCAAGGCCATCCTCATGATCTCCTCCGACCTCCCGGAGTTGCTCACCCAGGCCGATCGGATCCTCGTCATGGCCAAGGGGCACATCGTGGGAGAGATGCCTCGGGAACAGGCTTCCGAGGAAGCCGTGCTCGGCCTCGCCCTCGAGGCCGGCAGGGGGGACCGCCGTGCTCAGTGACCGCGGGCGGCGAGCGGTTCTTCTGGGCCTCGACGACTACGGGGCCGCCCTGGTGCTCCTGTGCCTCGTCGCCTACGGAGCGCTCCGGGTCCCGAACTTCCTCTCCGAGATGAACCTCTCGGCCATCCTCTACCAGTACTCCATCATCGGCTTGCTCGCTCTCGGGCAGCTCCTCGTCGTTCTCACCGCCGGGATCGACCTCTCCCAGGGGTCGCTTCTCGCCTTGACCTCCATCACCACCGCCCTGGTGATGGTCCGGCACGGACCGGTCCTGGGGGCCCTGGCAGGACTCGCCCTCCCCACCTCGGTGGGGGTCTTGAGCGGCCTCCTCGTCTCGCGCCTCCGCATGCCGCCGTTCCTCGTCACCCTCGGCACCATGGGAATCGCCCGCGGGATGGCCATGCAGATCGCCAACGCCCACCCCGTTCCCATCCACAACGAGGCCTTCATCGCCTTCGGCTCGGGGACCCTCTTCCACGTCCCCGTCTCGACCTTCATCTGGATCGCCGCCTGCGTGGCACTTCACTTTTTCCTCACCCGCCGGCCCTTCGGCCGCCACGTCTACGCGGTGGGCTCGAGCGAGGAGTCGAGCCGGCTTTCCGGGGTGAAGGTCTCCTCGGTCAAGCTCACCGTCTATGTGATCTCCGCCCTCCTCTCGGCGGTGGGGGGGGTGATCTGGACCTCGCGCCTCGGTTCCGGATCTCCCGTGGGCGGCCAGAACTACGAGCTCGAGAGCATCGCCGCCGTCGTGGTCGGGGGAGCGAGCCTCTTCGGCGGCAAGGGCCGGGTCGACGGGATCGTCGCGGGAGTGCTCATCTTCGGGGTCATCAACAGCGTCCTGAACCTCTCGGGCATCTCGCCCTTCTGGCAAGGGATGATCAAGGGAGCAGTGGTGCTCCTCGCCGTGGCCCTCACCCAGATCCGCTCCCGCCCGGACGCCAGGGCGGCGGAAGGGGGAGTGGCCCATGCTTGAGCTCCCCCTCCCCCGGAGATTCTGGCAGGAACGTACCGTCGACACCCAGCGGACCTTCACCACCTTCTTGGTGATGCTTCTCCTCATGGCGCTCGCCGCCGCCCTCTCCCGCGGCGTGTTCCTACGGCCCACGAACCTTTTGAACCTCGTCTTCCAGAACGCCATCCTCGGGGTGGTGTCCTTCGGCCAGCTGCTCGTCATCCTGAGCGCCGGGATCGACCTCAGCGTGGGATCGGTTTTGGGGCTCAGCACCGTGCTCCTCATGATCTTCCAATTCGTGGGGCTCCCGGCGGCCCTCCTCGTCACGATCGCCATCCCCGCGCTCATCGGGGCCGTGAACGGCTATTTCGTGGCCCAAAGGCGCCTCCCGGCCTTCGTCGTCACCCTGGCGATGATGCTCTTCGTGTACTCCCTCGCCCAGGTGGTGAGCGGAGGGGCGGGGATCTACTCCGGCCTGAACGGCGCCCCTCTTTCCCCCCTGCTCGTCTCGTTCAATCGGCGCGGGGTCCTGGGCGTCCCTTTGCCCGCGGTGGTGTGGCTGCTCGCGCTCGCGGGGGTGGCCTTCTACCTTAGGCTTCGGATCGGCCACTTCGTGTTCGCGGTGGGCGGGAACGAGCGCGCCGCCGCCCTCTCCGGCGCGCCGGTCATCACCGTGCGATTCCTCGCCTACCTCCTCGCCTCGGTGCTCGCGAGCATCGGGGGGGTGCTGGCCGTGGCCCGGGTGGGAGAGGGCCATCCCGCCGCCGGCCAGACCTACCTCCTCGACTCCATTGCGGCGGTGACGATCGGTGGAGCGAGCCTCTCCGGCGGCGAGGGCACCATCATCGGCACGCTCATGGGCGTCCTCATCCTCGGAACGCTCAACAACATCCTCAACCTGCTCAACGTGTCTCCCATGATGCAACCCGCTGTGAAGGGCATCGTCATCCTGCTCGCGGTCTACTTGAACGGCCGGCGCGAGCAACGGTGACCCGAAGGCACGCCATGAGCGACCGAACCCGGATGATCCTGGCGACACTGAGCGAGACCCGGCCCGACTACCGGCCCCAGAGGGAGCCGCTGGCCCTCGAGGAGCGGGCGGCCCTGGGGTGGCTGCGAGAGGCCGTCGAGCTCACCGAATCGGAGGTCCTCACCTCCCCCTCGCAGATCCGGGGCTTCGTCGAGAGCCTCGACCACGACCAGCACGTCCTCGTGGTGCACATCCCGGTGTGGACCGAGCCTTTGCTCACCGTGAGGCTGGCCGAGCTCCTCCCCTTGCCCCTCGTCCTCCTGGGCAACACCCGACCCGAGACCTCGAGCATCGTGGGCATGCTGGGGGCAGGCGGCGCCCTCGACCAGATCGGAAGGAGGCACCTGCGCATCTTCGATCCCGGTCTCGAGGAGTCCCGCCGCGACCTCTTCGCCCTCGGGGCAGCCGCCCGGGCCCTCCGGACGATCCGGGGCCAGACGCTCGGTCTCTTCGGGGGCCGTTCCCTGGGGATGATCACCGCCACCGCCGACCCGGCCCAATGGCACCAGCTCTTCGGTGTCGACATCGACCAGACCGAGCAATCGGAGATCGTCGCGCTGTCCGAGCGCGTGCCCGAGGAGGAGGTGGCCCGTCACTTCCACTGGCTCACCTCCCGGCTCGAGGGGGTCCGCTTCGGCGGCGCCTTCACGCGGGAGGGGCTCCTCCGCCAGATCCGCGGCTATCTCGCCATCCGTCTCCTCGCCCGGAAGAAGGGCTACGCCTTCATCGGGGTGAAGTGCCAGCCGGAACTGAGCGATGGATACGCCAGCCACTGCGTGGCCCACATGCTGTGTAACGGGACCTTCGACGGGGACGGCCCGAAGCACCTCCTCGTCCACGCCTGCGAGGCCGACGCCGACGGCGCGCTCACCATGCAGATCCTGCATCTCCTCTCGGGGGGAAAGGCGGCCGCGCTCCTCGACGTCCGATGGCTGGACGTAGAAAACGGGGTGTGGACCCTGGCCAACTGCGGCGCCATGCCGGCCGCCTTCGCCTCGGAGGCCGGGGACGAGGCCGGCCTCTCGAGGGTCCAGATGGTTCCCCACATCTTCGGGACCGGGGGGGGCGGAGCCCTTCCCTTCGTCGCCACCCCGCGCCCGGTGACCCTGGCCCGCCTCTGCCGGAAGGACGGCCGTTACTGGATGGCGGCGCTCCGGGGCGAGGTGGAAGAGCGGGGCGCAAAGGAGCTCGCCAGCACCACCTCGGCCTTCCCCCAGGCCTTCGTCCGGACGGGAGTGGGCCTCGACTTCTTGCAGAGTTTCGGTTCGAACCACATCCACATGGTGACCGGCGATTACTTGCGAGAGGTGCGCGCGTTCTGTCGTATCGCCGGGGTCGATTGCCGCGTCTTTGAGTGAGGGAGGGACCGTGCCGACCCGAAAGCCTGGAACCGTTTGCACCAGACGACGGGGACCACCCAGTCCCTGGTCGACGAGATCTCCCCCGAGGCCCACCGAGCTTCGACGCCCGCTCGACGGAGAGGGAATGCCGGTGGAGGAGGCCGACCGCTCCGCGTCCAGCCGGGGGACATTGGCAGTTCGGTCAAGCGTTCACCGATCTCACGGTCTTGCTGCGCGAGTTCCCCATCCCGAGCCCGGATGCGTGTAGGACGAGATCACTGCAAGAAAAGGAGCGCGAACATGAAGAAGTACAAGCTGTTCATCAATAACGAGTGGGTGGACTCCTCCAACGGGCGCACCTTCACCTCGTCTGCACCCTCGACCGGGCAGCCGATCGCGGAGTTCGCCGCTGCCACCGCCGAGGACGTGGGACGGGCGTGCGTCGCGGCACGCCGCGCCTTCGAGGTCTCCTGGGGAGAGATGGACCCGGACAAGCGCGCCGACCTCATGCTCAAGGCTGCGGCCATCATGCGTCGAAGGGAGCGGGAGCTGGCCGAGCTGGAGGCGCTCGACACCGGGAAGCCGATCGCGGAAACCGCCGGATTCGACATCCCCTTCTCGAGCTTCGCCATGGAGTACTTCGCCAACCTCGCCCGGGAGGTTCAGGGCCACGTCATTCCCCCACGGAACGAGCCCAAGACCTGCTTCGACTTCGTCACCTACGAGCCCTACGGGGTGACGGCGGTGATCAGCCCCTTCAATTTCCCCCTGCACCTCTTGACCCGCAGCCTCTGCCCCGCCCTCGCCGCCGGCAACACCGCGGTGTGCAAGGCCTCCTCGATGACCCCGGTCACCACCACCATCCTCGGGGAGATCCTCCTCGAGGCGGGGTTCCCACCCGGTGTGGTGAACATCGTCTCGGGGATCGGCGGAGAGGTGGGCGAGGCCCTCGCCTCCCATCGAGAGGTCGACGTCATCGGCTTCACCGGCTCGGAGAGCGTGGGACGGCGGCTCATCGAGCTCTCGGCCCGATCCCCCATCCTGAAGAAGCTGGTCCTCGAGCTCGGAGGCAAGGGCCCTTTCATCGTGGAGCCCGACGCCGACCTCACCGAGACGGTAGAGTCCACCCTCCTCGGTCTCGCCTATAACCAGGGCGAGGTCTGCTGTGCGATGACGCGACTCATCGTCCACGAGGACATCCACGACGCGCTCCTCGAGAAGCTGGCCGCGGCCATGAACGCGCTCCGGCTGGGCGACGTCCTCGATCCCAAGACGCAGATGGGCTCTCTCATCAGCCCCTCGCACCTCGAGAAGGTCGACCACTTCGTGAAGGAGGCGGTCCGGGCGGGGGCGAAGCTCGTCTGCGGTGGAGAGCGGTACACCGTCCCCCCCTGCGACAAGGGCAGCTACTACCGGCCCACCATCCTCGACGACGTGAGCGCGGGAGGGAGCTGTTGGCGAGACGAGATCTTCGGACCGGTCTTGAGCGTCCGGCGGTACCGGGACATCAAGGATGCGGTGCGGATGGCCAACGACACCTCGTTCGGGCTGGGCGCCAACATCTTCACCCGCAACTACCGCACCGCGTACTGGGCGGGGCGCAAGCTCAACGCCGGGTCAGTCTGGGTGAACATCCAGAACGGTTCCCAGATCGCGAGCCCGTTCGGGGGGAACAAGAATAGCGGCATGGGACGGGAATACGGCGTCTTCGGCCTGCACGAGTACCTCAAGGTGAAGAGCAACGTCTGGAACATGGGCCCTGATCTCATGAAGGAGTAGAACGAGTGGGGATGGGCGGTGCGGGCCAGATTTCCCGTGCCGCCCCCCTCGGGCATACCCCGGAGATGTGATGGACATCGAGAAGATCAAGCGGAAGACGGTCGTCTCAGCGGCCATGGACCGGATGAGGGAGCTCATCGCCACCGGACGGTTCAAGGTCAACGAGCGAATCCCTCCCGAGCAGGAGCTGGCGGACATGTTCGGGATCGCCCGCTCCTCCATGCGCGAGGTGCTGAAGACCCTCCACTACCTGGGAGTGCTGGAGTCACAGACCGGCCGCGGCACCTACGTGTGCGACCGCGGCAAGATCTCCACCGAGGCGCTCACCTGGTCCATCCTGCTCGGGGCGAACGACATCTTCGAGATGGTCCAGCTCCGCGAGGTCCTCGAGCAAGCCGGCCTCCAGACGATCGTCGAGAAGCACGGGCAGGACCCGGCCAGCGTGTCCGGCCTCGTCGCCGAACTGGAGCACCAGATCGCCAACATGAAGTCCGCCGCCGACGGCCAGGACCTGGAGGCCCTCATCCTCGCGGACTACAGCTTCCATGGGGCGATCATCGGGGGGAGCGGCAATTCCCTCTTCACCTCCATCTATCAGACGCTCCGTGCCTTCATGCACGAGGAGATCCGGAAGACCTATCAGGGAGCCAGCTTCCACAAGGCGATCTCGGAACACAGAGAGTTTCTCGAGGCCATCAAGTCGGGCGATGTCGTGAGGACGCTCGACATTCACCGAGCCCACGTCCGCGGGGTGATGAACAAGCTCCGCGAGACCCTCCGGAAGCAGCTTCGGGCGTCTACGGGATGAGTCTCCGCCTAGAAAGGCCCGCCGGGCGGGGAAGGCCTCGTGCGACCGAGGGAGCCCCACCCTTTCGTCTAGAAGAGCGCGGCCCTCGCTCTGCCTGATTCGCCCTTGGGTCACCCGGGACCTTGGACCGAGCTCTTTGTTGGCCTCGCCCTCGAGCCCCTCCCCTCTCCCTCGCCGTCCCGGGGGAGAGGGGCCCTCTTCGACGTCCGCGGCCGGAATGACCCTGGGACCTCGAACTCTTCGCTTCCTCGGGCCTACTTTTCTCCGCGCCGGCAAGGGCGGCACGCTCGGCGTGGACAGTCGAAAGCCCTCGGTGTACGGATATCGCTCGCTCCGACGAGTGACGTCTGGGCCCTTCACCGGAGGGACTTCGCTTGCCCGACCGCTCCGCCTCGAAGCTCTCCCTCGCCCGCCCCGGGTTGAAGGCGCTTCTTTTCGTGGGCGCACCGTCCTTCCTCCTTGCCTGCAGCCGGCCGCCAGCCGGCCCGCCCCAGGGCCCCCAGGGGCCGGTGGAGGTGGGGGTCATCACGGTGAAGCCCACATCGGTCGCCCTGGGGCGCGAGCTTCCCGGCCGCGTCTCGGCATTCCGGATGGCGGAAGTGCGCGCCCGGGTGAACGGGATCGTCTTGAAGAGGCTCTTCACCGAGGGCGCCGACGTGAGGGTCGGCCAACGTCTCTTCCTCATCGACCCGGCCCCTTACCGGGCGGCACTCGACAGCGCCCGGGCGCTGCTCGCCCACGCCCAGGCGAGCCTCGCCTCGGCGAGGGAGCAGGCGACGCGCTACGCCGAGCTCGTCGACTCGGACGCGGTCTCCAAGCAGGACTACGACAACGCCGTGGCGACGCAGAAGACCTACGAGGCGGACGTGGCCTCGGCTCAGGCCGCGATCGAGACCGCCTCCATCAACCTCGGCTACACCGACGTGACCGCGCCGATCTCGGGGCGCATCGGACTCTCGTCGGTCAGCGAGGGGGCCTACGTCCAGGCCAGTTCCGCCACCCTGCTCGCCACCATCCAGCAGCTCGACCCCGTCTACGTGGACGTGGCCCAGTCCTCGGTGGAGCTCCTCCGCTTGCGCCGCGCCTTCGAGAGTGGACAGCTGCACCGCTTGGGTCGCGACCAGGCCCTGGTCTCCCTGGTCCTCGAGGACGGATCGCCGTACGGGCCGAAGGGATCGCTCCAGTTCTCGGACGTGACCGTCGACCAGAGCACCGGCTCCGTCACCGTGCGGGCCATCTTCCCGAACCAGAAAGCGGAGCTCCTCCCGGGGATGTTCGTCCGCGCCCGGCTCGAGGAGGCGGAGGACCCCGCCGCCCTCCTCCTGCCCCAGCTCGCCGTCACCCGCGGGCCTACCGGCGAGGCCTCGACCCTCGTCGTGGGAGAGGGAGGGAAGGTCGAGCTCCGCGTCATCAAGGCGGACCGGGCGGTGGGCAATAGCTGGCTCGTGACCGACGGCGTCAAGCCGGGCGACCAGGTGATCGTGAGCGGGATGCAGAAGGTCCGGCCCGGCACGACCGTCAAGGCAACGCCCGCCCCGGATGCGGGAACCGCCACCACCACGGGCTCGAGGTAGAGCGTGGTCAACTTCTTCATCGATCGACCCATCTTCGCCTGGGTCATTGCCATCCTCATCATGCTGGCGGGCGCCATCGCCATCACCACCCTCCCCGTCTCCCAGTACCCGGCCATCGCCCCGCCCAACATCAATATCAACGCCGTCTACCCAGGAGCCTCGGCCAAGACGGTGGAGGACGCGGTCACCCAGGTCATCGAGCAGAAGATGAACGGCATCGATCACCTGCGGTACCTCTCCTCGACGAGCGACTCCTCGGGCACGGCCTCGGTGACCCTCACCTTCGACGCCAACACCAACCCCGACATCGCCCAGGTCCAGGTGCAGAACAAGCTGCAGTTGGCGATGCCGCTCCTCCCGGAGGAGGTGCAGCGCCAGGGCGTGCGGGTCCAGAAGGCCGTCAACAACTACCTCCTCATCGCCGCCTTCGTCTCGAAGGACGGCAGCATGAGCCGGAGCGACCTCGCCGACTACGCCGCCACGGCGGTGGTCGATCCCATCGGGCGGGTCACCGGGGTGGGCGACGTCCAGCTCTTCGGGGCCCAGTACGCCATGCGGGTCTGGCTCGACCCCCAGAGGCTCACCGGCTTAGGCCTCACCCCGGGCGACGTGGCCGCCGCCATCCTCACCCAGAACGCCCTGGTCTCGGCCGGCCAGCTGGGCGGAACCCCGGCCTCCCCCGGCCAAGAGATCAACGCCACCATCACCGCCCAGACCCGCCTCCAGTCGCCTCGAGAGTTCGAGCGGATCCTCCTGCGCGTCGCCCCGGGAGGCGCCGAGGTGCGGCTCCGGGACGTGGCCCGGGTGGAGCTCGCCGGCGAGATCGCTGACGTGGATAGCCTCTTCAACAATCAGCCGGCCGCCGCCATCGGCATCAAGCTCGCTCCCGGGGCCAACGCCCTCAAGACCGTCCAGGCCGTGAAGGCGCGCTTCGACGAGCTGGCCCGGTACTTCCCCCGCGGGATGGAGGTGCGCTTCCCCATCGACACTACCACCTTCGTGCGCATCTCCATCGAGGACGTGGTGAAGACCCTGCTCGAGGCCATCGGCCTCGTGTTCCTGGTGATGTTCCTCTTCCTGCAGAACTTCCGGGCCACCCTCATCCCCACCATCGCCGTTCCGGTGGTGCTCCTCGGCACCTTCGGCGTCCTCTCCGTCTTCGGCTTCGGGATCAACACCCTCACCATGTTCGGGCTCGTCCTCGCCATCGGCCTCCTCGTGGATGACGCCATCGTGGTGGTGGAGAACGTCGAGCGCGTCATGAGCGAGGAGGGTCTTCTTCCCCGGGAGGCCGCCCGACGCTCCATGGGGCAGATCACCGGGGCCCTGGTGGGCATCGCCATGGTGCTCTCGGCCGTCTTCATTCCCATGGCCTTCTTCGGGGGATCGGTGGGCGTCATCTACCGCCAGTTCTCCATCACCCTCGTCTCGTCGATGGTGCTCTCGGTGGTGGTGGCCCTGGTGCTCACCCCGGCCCTGTGCGCCACCCTGCTACGGCGCGTCCCCGAGCACCACGGTGCCAAGCGCGCCTTCGGCTGGTTCAACCGGCTCTACGACTTCGGGCTCGGCCGCTATCTCGCCATCGTGCGGAGCCTGCTCCACCGCTTCGCCCCCACCGGTCTCGTCTACCTCGTCGTGGTGGCCGTCCTCACCCTCCTCCTAGGGCGCCTCCCCACCGGCTTCCTCCCCGACGAGGACCAGGGGACGATGTTCGTCCAGGTCCAGCTCCCGCCCGGGGCGACCCTGGAGCGCACCCGGGAGGTCTTGAAGCGGGTGACCGACCACCTGCTCACCGACGAGAAGGACGCCGTCGACTCGGTGATCGGCATCGTGGGCTTCAACTTCGCCGGGCGCGCCCAGAGCAACGGGGTCGCCTTCGTCCGGCTCAGGGACTGGAACCTGCGCTCCGACCCTCGCCTGCGGGCGAAGGCGGTGGCCGCCCGGGTCACGGGCGCCCTGCAACGGGAAAAGGAGGCGATCATCTTCGCCTTCACCCCCCCGGCGGTGGCCGAGCTGGGCAACGTCTCCGGGTTCGACATGCAGCTCCAGGACCGCGCCGGGCTGGGACACGAGGCCTTGCTCGCCGCGAGGAACCAGCTCCTCGGGGCGGCGAGAAACGACCCGGTCCTGGTGCGGGTCCGGCCCAACGGCCAGGACGACGGCCCCCAGTACAAGATCGACGTGGACTGGGGAAAGGCGGCGGCCCTGGGGATCTCCCTCGCGGAGATCAATGCCAACCTCTCCTCGACCTGGGGGGTGAGGTACGTCAACGATTTCATCGACCGGGGCCGGGTGAAGAAGGTCTACATGCAGAGCGACGCCCCGTTCCGCATGCAACCCGGGGACGTGGATCGCTGGTACGTACGGAGCCGGAGCGGAGCGATGACGCCGTTTTCCGCCTTCGCCAGCGGGCACTGGACCTACGGCTCGCCACGGCTCGAGCGCTTCAACGGGACCCCCTCATTGGAGATCGTGGGCGAGCCCAGCCCCGGCCACAGCACCGGGGAGGCCATGAAGGCCATGGAACGGCTGGTGTCGGCCCTGCCCGCGGGCATCGGCCAAGAGTGGACCGGCCTCTCCTTCGAGGAGCGGCTGGCGAGCGCCAATGAGGGCATCCTCTACGGGATCTCGCTCCTCGTGGTGTTCCTCTGCCTCGCCGCTCTCTACGAGAGCTGGTCGATCCCGTTCGTGGTGATGCTCGTCGTTCCCCTGGGCGTCGTCGGCGCCGCCCTCGCCGCCACCGTCCGGGGCGCGCCCTCCGACGTCTTCTTCCAGGTGGGCCTGCTTACCACCATCGGCCTCTCCGCCAAGAACGCCATCCTGATCGTCGAGTTTGCCCGGGCGCAGTACGAATCGGGGAGGGATCTCATCGAGGCCACGCTCGAGGCCTCGCGGATGCGGCTCCGCCCCATCCTCATGACCTCGATGGCCTTCATCCTGGGCGTTCTGCCCCTCGCGGTGGCGAACGGCGCCGGCTCGGGCGGCCAGAACGCCATCGGCTGGGCGGTCGCGGGAGGCATGGCCTCGGCCACCGCCCTGGCGGTGCTGATCATCCCGGTCTTCTTCGTGACAGTGGTGCGGCTCACCGGCCGGCGCCGGAGGTCGCAGGCCCTCTCGTCGCCGCCCGCCGGTGGGACGCGGGCGGGCGAGGACCACCATGCGTGACGGACGGGGAGCGGGGCTATTCCTTGCCTTCACGCTCGTCTGTGCGAGCTGCTCCCTCGCCCCCCCCTACGAGCGCCCCAAGGCCCCGGTGGCCCCGGACTGGCCCACCCCTCCCCCGCCCGCGAGCAAGGACGCCGTCCCCGCCGCCGACCTGGGGTGGCGAGACGTCATGGGAGACGCGCGGCTCCAGGCGCTCGTGGCCCTCGCCCTCGAGAGCAATCGCGACCTCAAGGTCGCCTCCTTGAACGTCGACTTGGCTCGCGCTCGCTTCGGGATACAGCGCGCCGCCCTCTTCCCCGAGGTGGACGCGAGCGGCAGCTACATCCGCTCCCGGACCCCCCGCGATCAGAGCATCTTCGGCGAGCCCTACACCTCCAGCCAGTGGTACGTGGGGCTCTCGGTCACCTCCTGGGAGCTGGACTTCTTCGGGCGGGTGCGGAGCTTGAAGGACGCGGCGCTCCAGACGTGGCTCGGGACCGAGGAGGCCCGGCGCGGCGCAGAGCTCTCGCTCGTGGCGGCGACGGCCGACCTCTACCTAGAGACCCGCGCCCTGGACGAGCAGCTCGATCTGGCCCGCCGGACGCTCGACCTCGTCACCACCTCCTACGCCCTCACCAAGCGGCGCTACGAGGTGGGCCAGGTGTCGGAGCTCGACCTGCGCACCTCGCAGGTGCAGGTCGAGACGACTCGCGTGAACCTGGCCGCCCTCGCAGAGCAGCGTTCCCAGGCGGAGGACGCCCTGGTCCTCCTCGTGGGACGGCCGCTCCCCGAGGACCTCCCCCCTCCCGCTCCCCTCGACGCCTCGGACATCCTCGCCGACATCCCCGCCGGACTCCCCTCCGACTTGCTCGAGCGACGACCCGACGTGCTCGCCGCCGAACACGACCTCATTGCCGCGAACGCCAGCATCGGGGCGGCGCGGGCCGCCTTTTTCCCCTCCATCACCCTCACCGCCTTCGCCGGCCTCTCCTCCTTCGAGTTCGGGAGCCTCTTCGACCAGACCTCCGGGGCGTGGCTCTTCACCCCCAAGGTGACCGTCCCCATCTTCACCGCCGGACGGAACCAGGCCAACCTCGAGGCGACCAAGATCGAGCGCGAGATTGCGGTGGCCCGCTACGAGAGGGCGATCCAGGTGGCGTTCAAGGAGGTGGCCGACGCCCTCGCCGCCCGCAGCGACATCGAGACCCAGGTCGAGGCGGGGACGGCCCGGGTGGCGGCCGGACGGCGGAGGTACGAGCTCGCCGATCTCCGCTTCCGCAAGGGAGTGGATTCCTCGCTCGTGGTCCTCTCCGCCCAGCAGGATCTCTTCGCCTCCGAGCGGCTCCTCGTAGAAGCCCGGCTCGCCCGCCTCACGAACCTCATCGACCTCTATCGCGCGCTGGGCGGTGGCTGGCTCGAGCGAACCCAGAAGCGGACCGAGGGGGAGTAGCGGGGAAGAGGGCACCCGGTCGACGGACCGGAGAACCAGGTCTCGACGTAGTGCCCACACCAGCTCGATCATGGACGCGCTCGCGCGTTCCTCTCCGCCCAACGACGGGGTCAGCAGTTCGCTCGCCTCGCGGTGGCGCAACTGAGGCGAGCTCAAGAGCGTCGGAACGCTTCACCTGCCGCATACGTATCGAAGAATTCTTGGAACGACACGATCTTCCCCTCGCGGAGCGTCACGAGGTGGACGAAGTCGGACTCGTAACTCTTGCCGGTATTCTTGGCACGACACCGCATGTGACCGACCACCGCCACGCACTCCTCACTTTGGAGAAGGCGCTGAACATCGAGCTCTTCGATGTCTTCGGCATCCCGGCCGATCCGTGCCCATTCCATGAAGCCCGCATGGCCGCGCCGCGTGCCTGCCGCAGGGTTGAAAGGGTTCTCTTGGCTCGCTAAAGGCAACGTCTGGGCTCAGCATGGCCAGGATGGCGTTCATGTCTCGCCGCGAGAAAGCCGCGTACAGCTCCCGAACCACGTCCACGTTGCTCATAGGGCCATACTAGAACGTTCTCGTGCCGGCTGCTGTCGCCTTGCTCCTCGTATGCCGCATCTCGAGGTGCAATCTCCCCCGAGGAGGTCGGCATCCAGGGCCGCATCTTCGAGCGCGACGGCTACGTGAGCGAAGAGCATGTCACCTCGCTCGCGATCGGAGCTGGCCACTTCCTCGCATTTGTTACAGAGGGACCCCCGGTCCGCGTGCGCCGGGGAGGCGGGGATCCCGCCGCCGTTACAGGGTTCGCTTCATCGTCGCCATGGCGAGGCCCAGCATCACGGCCGTGAAGAGGGCGAGGAAGCCGACGTGGGTCCCGGCCGCGATCAGGTCTCCCCCCCGGAAGAGGATGGCCTTCAGGGCGGCGACTGCATGGGTCTCCGGGTCGACCCTCGCGAACGCGCGCAGCCAGGGGGGAAAGCTCGAGAGGGGATAGAGCGCCCCCGAGGGGAAGAACAGGATCACGTTCAAGAAGCCGCCCAAGACTCCGCTGATGCGCGGGTGGCCCGCCCGGCCCATGAGGACCATCATCATGGCGAGGAGCCCGAGGGCGGTCAGCACCACCACCCCGGCGAGGGAGAGCCACCCCAGAACGCCGCCGTGCACCACCGTACCCGTCAAGAGAAAGCCGATCACGAGGACCAGGCCGCTCGACCCGAGCGTCACCACGGTCCCGGAGAGGAGCACGCCCACGGTGATGTCCGAGCGCGTGAGGGGCGTCGACAGGTAGCTCTCGTGCACGCCCAGGAAGCGGTCCATCACGAGGTTGAAGGCGCCGGTGAGCATCGATCCCATGAAGATCGACAGCACCACCACCCCCGGGATGAGCGAGGTGTCATAGTCCACCCGGGGGTAGAGCTCCTCGGGCCTCAGCTCCGGGGCCCCGAGGTGCTGCTCCAGGCGCACGAGCGGCGAGCGGATCGAGGAGAGGGCACCCGAGACCGCCCCCTGGAGCGCCTGGGCGGCGACCGCATCCACGTTGTCGATCTCTAAGCCCACCGGCGCCGACAGGCCGCGGGAGGCGTCGCGGGAGAAGCCCGGGGGGATGAGGAGCAGGCCGGAGAGGTCCCCGGCCCGCAGGAGAGCCTTCCCTCGCTCGGGATCGTCGAGGTGGACCACGAGGAGCGTGCGCGGACCGTTTTCCAGGGCCTGAAGCGCCCCCAGGAGCTCGCGGGACTGCGGCCCGTCGTCCAGGCTCACCACCCCGAGCCGTAGGCCCTTGAGCGGGCCCTGGAGCGCGTTCCCCAGGATGAGCAGATAGATGACGGGGAGGAGGACCGCGGAGAGGAGCGAGGCCGGGTTCCGTAGGATCCGCAGAAGATCGCGCTCCATCACCGCCCAGATCCTCACGTGAACCTCCTCGGCGGGCCGCGCCGGGCGGGCCCCTCCTCCCGCAGCGACCGCCCGGTGAAGTGGATGAAGACGTCCTCCAGGCTGATGCGGGACAGGTTCGCCGCCTTCACCTCCAGCCCCTCCACCCGCAAGAGGTCGATGGCGCGGGGCAAGAGGCTCGCCCCTCCGTCGGCCATGATCCGAAGCCCCTGCGGAATCGCCTCCACCCCGCGCACCCCCGGCAGCGCCCGGATCGCCTCGAGCGCGCCGTCGCCCGGACGGTCCAGGGTGAGCTCGACGGTGTCGCTGCCCGGCACGGTGGACTTGAGCTCCTGCGGCGTTCCCAGGGCCACCACCTTGCCGTTGTCCACGATCGCCACCCGGTCGCAGAGGGCGTCGGCCTCGTCCAGGTAATGGGTGGTGAGCGAGATGGTGATCTCCTCCCCCTTGCGCAGATCGGTGAGGAGCTCCCAGATGACGCGCCGGCTCTGCGGATCGAGGCCGATGGTGGGCTCGTCGAGGAAGAGCACCCGCGGCTTGTGGATGAGGCCCCGGGCGATCTCGAGCCTTCGGCGCATGCCGCCCGAGTAGGTCTTCACGAGGCTCTTCCGCCGGTCGTGGAGCCCGACCCGGTGGAGGAGCTCGTCGATGCGCGCGCGCCGCCTGGCCCGGGGCACGCCGAAGAACCGCGCGAAGATGTCCAGGTTCTCGACCCCGGTGAGGTCGAGGTCGGAGGTGAGGGCCTGCGGCACCACCCCAAGGGTCCGGCGGGCCCGGTCGGGCTCGCGGCGCACGTTCACGCCGGCCACGAACGCCTCGCCGCTCGTGGGGTGGAGGAGCCCGCTCAGCATGCGCACCAGCGTGGTCTTCCCCGCGCCGTTCGGCCCGAGGAGGCCGAAGAGCTCGCCCTCCTTCACCTCGAGATCGATCCCCGCCACCGCGGTGAACGAGCCGAACCGCTTCACGAGCCCGCGGGTGACGATGGCGTCGCCTTCTCTA
Source organism: Anaeromyxobacter sp. (assembly GCA_035686075.1). GTDB lineage: Bacteria > Myxococcota > Myxococcia > Myxococcales > Anaeromyxobacteraceae > Anaeromyxobacter. The sequence continues at coordinate 14,479 of DASRZU010000028.1, read as the reverse complement.
AGGGAGGCGGGCCCATCGGCGCGCGCCGCCGAGGCGCTCACCGGCCGCCCCCTTCGGCGACCGGGGTCGGTCCCGCCTCCGACGGGGCAAGGAGCGTCACCTCGGCCGTCATTCCGGGCCGGACCTCGTCGTTCCCCCCCTCCAAGGCCACGCGCACCCGGAAGGTGCGCAGATCCGGCCGCCCGCGCTTCACGTCTCGGTTCACCGCGAAGTCCCCCTCGGCCCCAACCTGAGACACCCGGCCCTTCAGGGTTCGCCCCGGCAAGGCCAGGACCTTCACCACGGCCGGCGCGCCCAGCTTCACGCCCGAGAGCTCACCCTCTCCGACGTCGAGCCGGACCCATTGCCTCCCGGTGTCCTCGATGGTCACCACCGGGGTGCCGGGGGCGGCCCATTCACCCTCCTCGACGTCCCGATTCACGACCAGTCCATCGAAGGGACAGAGCACTTCGGCCTGAGCCAGCTGGACTTCGGCGAGGCGAACCGCCGCTTCCGCGACCCCGATTCGCGCCCGGGCGCTGGCGGCGGCGGCCAGCTGGGCCCCCACCCGCCTCTCGGCGGTGGCCTTGCCCGCGGCGAGCGACTCGAGGGCGGCGCGAGCCTCCATGAACCGGGCCCTTGCGGTGTCCAGGTCCTGCGAGGAGGCCGCCTCTCCCTGTACCAGCTCCTTCACGCGGGTGAAGTTGGACTCCGCCTCGTCCAGGGTGGCCTGGGCGCGGGCGATGTCGGCCCCCGCCCCGGCGACGCTCGGCTGCACCGCCCGGAGGTTGGCGTTGGCCTCGCGCAGCGCCTCCTCGGCTTGGACGAGGTTGGCGCGGGCCTGCTCGAGCATCGCTTCCCGCTCCCTCGAGTCGAGCCGGGCCAGGACCTGGCCCTTCTTCACCCGGTCCCCCTCCCGGACCAGCACCGCGTCGACGCGCCCGGCCACCTGGGCGGCCACTTCGGCCTCTGGCGCGTCGACGAAACCGGCGTGGGGAAGGGGACCGTTCTTTTGGCACGAAGGGAGGAGGCCCAAGAGGAGGAGGGCCAGGGGGAAGACCGAACCCGCCATTCGGGACGAGCTCATGGCCTCCTCGAGACCAGGGCCAGCCGGCGACGCCGATGCGCCGGGGGGGCCACGAGGCCGTCGAGCTCGCGCTCCAGCTCCTCCACCACCCGGAGAAGGGCCAGGGCGAGCGCGGAGCGGCTTCCCGGGCTCAAGGAGCCGAGCGCGTCCTCGATCTCCCTGAGCCGCATCTCCCCGAGCTCCTCCAGGAAGCGAAGCCCGGCGGGAAGGATGGTCACCCGACGCATCCGCCGATCGCTGGCGTCCTCGCTGCGGTCCACAAGGCGGGCCGTGACGAGCCGGTCGACGAGCTGGCTCGTGGCCGGGAGGGACATGCGCAGGCGTTTGGCCAGGCGCGTGATGGAGGCCTCGCCCCGCCGGAGCGCGTAGAGCACGACGATCTGGGGCATGGTGAGGCCGCTGGCGTGCATGAAGGCGGTGCTCTCACCGGCGCTCTTTCGGTTCACGAGCGCGATGAGGCGCTGCACGAGGCGAGCGGGGTCCGGGGGGAGGGAAGGCACGGTTCGTAGATATTGCGTTGACGATATAGTTTCAAGTACAAAACCATTTTGTGTCCGACACCTCGTCCGGGGCCTGGCCCGGTCGCCCCGAGCTCCCTCGCTTTGGGCCGGTTCTGCTCGCGCCATTTCACCCGCGCCGGCGGCCTTCCCAGGAACCCTGACCGAGGCGCCCCCCCGGCGGTCTTTAGGGTCGAGATGGGAGGAGGGGATAGGTGCACACGCCCCGCCCTTAACGATCGCGGTTCTCCCGGGTCCCTCGATTCGGGCCGTACCCCGAGCCTTGAGGACGGGGCCTTGGCCCGCACACCCCCAAGGGCTTACCGCCCGCTTCCGGGCCCGCTAAGGACTACTATCCCTCCTAGGCTCAATGAGACTCTCGAGCCGGCGAGGCTCGCACTGGGCGTGGCGAGAGAGGCGTCTCTCCGAAGCGATGAACCTCTTACCTCGGCGCTCGGCGCCCGCCGCCGGCTCGCCGTTTGGGGGACGAGGATGACCTCGAAGGCCCGTGCCCTCAAGAGCCCGCTCCGCCGGCCACCCGAGGATCTGGGGAGTCACGGATGAAGAAGAGCACGAAATGGGCGCTGTCGATCCTTGTGGTGGCCGCGCTCGCGGCGGCAGCGACCTTCGCCATCCGCTTGCGCACGTCCGGTCATGCCCCGCCCCTCGCCGCGAAACCACCCGGGCCCCAGGTCCGGGCGGTCCCGGTGATCGTGGCGAGCGTCGTCCAGCGGGACGTCCCCATCTTCCTCGAGGGGCTGGGAAACGTCACCGCCTCCATGACCGTGACGGTGAAGACCCAGCTCGACGGCCGGCTCGACCAGGTCCTCTTCAAGGAGGGGCAGGCGGTCCGACGGGGCGACCTCTTGGCCCAGATCGACCCGCGCCCCTATGAGGTCCAGCTGGAGCAGGGCCAGGGGGCCCTGGCCCGGGACGAGGCGCTCCTCAAGAACGCCCAGTTGACCGTGGAGCGCGACCGGACCCTGGTCGAAAAGAAGCTCATCGCCCAGCAGCAGCTCGATACCGACGTCGCCACCGTCGGCCAGCTGGAGGGAAGCGTAAAGACTGACCGGGCGACCATCGACAGCGCTCGGCTCAACCTCGACTACGCGCGCATCACCTCTCCCATCGACGGGATCACCGGGATCCGCCAGGTCGACCCGGGCAACGTGGTCCACGCGGCCGATTCCAACGGGATCGTGGTCATCACCAAGCTCGACCCCGTCGCCATCGTCTTCACCTTGCCTCAGGACGACCTCACCCCGGTGCGAGAAGCGCTCCTCCGCTCCGGGACCCTCCCGGTGGACGCCTACAACCGGGACGGATCGGCCTTGCTGGGGAGCGGGAAGCTCATCCTCATCGACAACCAGATCAACCAGACCACCTCCACCATCCGGCTCAAGGCCGAGGTGCCGAACCCCAACCACCTCCTCTGGCCCAACCAGTTCGTGAACGCCCGCCTGCACCTCACCACGAGAAAGGACGCCCTCGTCATCCCCTCGATCGCCCTGCAACGAGGGCCGGCCGGGTCCTTCGTCTACGTGGTGGGAGCCGACTCCACCGTTTCCAACCGAGCGGTGCAGGTCTCGACCACGCAGGGGGACGTGACCATCGTGGCAAGCGGCCTCGAGCCGGGGGACCGGGTCGTCACCGAGGGCCAGAACCAGCTTCGGCCCGGGGCCCTGGTGTCGGCGCGGGAGGTGGGACAGCAGAGCGGCACCCGCCCGGAGAGCCTGGCGCGGGACGGCGCCCAGGGGGACCCCGGCTCCGTGGCGAGGCCCTAGAGAATGAGCGTCTCGGAACCGTTCATCCGACGCCCGGTCGCGACCTCGCTCCTCACCGTCGGCCTCCTCCTCGCCGGCATCGCCGGGTACCGCGAGCTCCCCGTCTCCGCTCTGCCGCAGGTGGACTACCCCACGATCGTCGTGGCCACCTCGCTCCCGGGAGCGAGCGCCGAGACCATGGCCTCCGCGGTCACCACCCCCCTGGAGCGCCAGCTCGGGCAGATGCCCTCCCTCTCCCAGATGACCTCGGTGTCGAGCTTCGGGACCTCCCAGATCACCCTCCAGTTCGCGCTCGACCGGAGCATCGACGCGGCCGAGCAGGACGTCCAGGCCGCCATCAATGCCGCCTCGAGCCTTTTGCCCCGGACCCTGCCCAACCCCCCCACCTACAGCAAGAGCAACCCCGCCGACACCCCCATCCTCACCCTCGCGGTCAGCTCCCCCACCCTCCCCCTCGACCAGGTCGACGACTACGCCGACTCGATCATCGCCCAGAAGATCTCCCAGGTGGCCGGAGTCGGGCTCGTCACCATCAACGGCGGCCAGAAGCCCGCGGTCCGGGTGCAGGTCGATCCCGCCGCCCTGGCCGGCTCCGGCCTGGGCCTCGAGGACGTTCGATCGGCCCTGGTCGCCGCCAATGTCAACCAGGCCAAGGGCAACCTGGACGGTCCACGCCAGGACTTCACCCTCGCCACCAACGATCAGCTCTTCGGGGCAGCGAGCTTCAGGCCCCTGGTCCTCGCCTACCGGAACGGGGCGCCCATCCGGCTGTCCGACGTCTCCCGAGTCGTGGACGGGGTGGAGAATTCCCAGCTGGCCGGCTGGGCCGGCCGCGACCGGGCCATCATCTTGAACGTCCAGCGCCAGCCCGGCGCCAACGTGATCCAGGTGGCCGAGCGGGTGAAGGAGCTCCTCCCCCGCCTCTCCTCGGCCTTGCCGCAGGGACTCTCCGTCAAGATCCTCTCCGACCGCACCGAGACGGTGCGCGCCTCGGTGAACGACGTGCAGTTCACCCTGGCCCTGAGCGTCCTCCTCGTGGTGGCGGTGGTGTACGTCTTCCTCCGAAGCCTGCGCGCCACCATCATCCCCGGCGTCGCCGTCCCGCTCTCCCTCATCGGGACGTTCGGGGTGATGTACCTCTGCGGCTACAGCCTGAACAACCTCTCCCTCATGGCGCTCACCATCTCCACCGGGTTCGTCATCGACGACGCCATCGTCATGATCGAGAACATCACCCGCTTCATCGAGCAGGGGGACCCGCCGTTCCGAGCGGCCCTGAAGGGCGCGAAGCAAATCGGCTTCACCATCGTCTCCTTGACGGTTTCCCTCGTGGCAGTCCTCATCCCCCTCCTCTTCATGGGAGGGATCATCGGGCGCCTCTTCCGCGAGTTCGCGGTGACGCTCGCCATCGCCATCGGGGTCTCGGCGGTGCTCTCCTTGACCCTCACCGCCATGATGTGCGGCTGGCTCCTCCGTTCCCACGAGGAGCCGAGCGGCCTGGCGCGCGCCTTCGAACGCCTCTTCGCTCACATGGCCCGGGCGTACGAGCGGAGCCTCACCTGGGTGCTCGCCCACCAGCCGCTCACCTTGGCGGTGACGATCGGGACCTTGGCGCTCACCCTCCTCCTCGCCGTCGTCATCCCCAAGGGGTTCTTCCCGGTCCAGGACACCGGGCTCGTCCTGGGCATCTCCGAGGCGGCACCGGACATCTCCTTCTCCGCGATGATGGCCCGCCAGGAGGCTCTCGCCGAGGCGGTCATGGGCGACCCCGACGTCGCCAGCGTCGCCTCCTTCATCGGCGCCGATGGCACGAACTCGACCACCAACAGCGGCCGGCTCTCGATCTCCCTGCGCCCCCGCTCCGACCGGGACGCCAGCGCCAGCGAGATCATCGACCGACTGCGCACCCGGGCCGCGAAGGTGGAAGGGGTCCGGCTCTACCTGCAGCCGGTCCAGGACCTAGAGGTGGAAAGCCGCATCAGCCGGACCCAGTACCAATACACCCTCGAGGACCCAGACCCCGACGAGCTCGCGGCCTGGGCCCCGCGGGTGCTCGCCAGCCTAGAGTCCTTGCCCGAGCTCAGGGAGGTGGCGAGCGATCAGGAGAGCGCCGGGCTGCAGCTGAAGCTCACCATCGACCGCGACACGGCCGCCCGCATGGGGATCCAGCCGCAGGCCATCGACGACGTGCTCTACGACGCGTTCGGACAGCGCCAGGTCTCCACCATCTTCACCCAGCTGAACCAGTACCGGGTGATCCTCGAGGTGAAGCCCGAGTTCCAGATGAGCCCGCAGGCCCTCGCCCAGCTCTACGTCACCTCCCAGGCGGGCGACCAGGTGCCGCTCACCGCCTTCACCCGATTCGAGATCGTGCGCGCACCGCTCGCCATCAGCCATCAGGGCCAGTTCCCCGCCGTGACCATCTCCTTCGACACCGCCCCCCGCGTCTCCCTGGGCGAGGCGGTGAACGCGATCGCGCTCTCCGACGCGACCATTGGGCTTCCCCAAAGCATCCGCGCCGACTTCGTGGGGGCCGCCCAGGCCTTCCGGGAGTCCCTCTCCACCGAGCCGGCCCTGGTCGTGGCCGCCCTGGTGGTCGTCTACATCGTGCTCGGCGTCCTCTACGAGAGCTACATCCACCCGGTCACCATCCTCTCGACCCTCCCCTCGGCCGGGGTCGGGGCCCTCCTCGCCCTCATGGTCTGCCGGACCGAGTTCAGCATCATCGCCCTCATCGGGATCGTGCTCCTCATCGGCATCGTGAAGAAGAACGCGATCATGATGATCGACTTCGCCCTCGAGGCGGAACGAACCGAGGGTCGCTCGACCCGGGAGGCGATCTTCCAGGCCTGCCTCCTGCGCTTTAGGCCCATCATGATGACCACCATGGCCGCCCTGCTGGGGGGGCTGCCCCTGGCCCTGGGCAGCGGGACCGGCTCCGAGCTGCGCCGGCCCCTCGGCATCAGCATCGTGGGCGGCCTCCTCATCTCCCAGCTCCTCACCCTCTACACCACCCCGGTCGTCTACCTGTACATGGCGCGGCTGGGCCGGTTCCTCCGGCCGGGCAAGGCCAACGCGGAGCGGCAGGCCGGGGCCGCCCTGGAGGCGTGAGGGCCCGATGAACGTCTCCAGCCCGTTCATCCGCCGCCCGGTCGCCACCTCGCTCTTCGCCGTCGCCCTCCTCCTGGGCGGGGTCGCCGCCTACACCCAGCTCCCGGTCGCGCCCCTGCCCCGGGTCGACTTCCCGACCATCGGGGTCAGCGCCGGCCTCCCCGGAGCGAGCCCGGAGACCATGGCCTCCGCGGTGGCCACCCCGCTCGAGCGACGGCTCGGCCGCATCGCCGGTCTCTCGGAGATGACCTCGGTGAGCTCGCTCGGCCAGACCAGCATCACCCTGCAGTTCGACCTCGACCGCGACGTGGACGCCGCGGCGCGGGACGTCCAGGCGGCCATCAACGCTTCGGCCGGCGACCTCCCCTCGAACCTCCCCACCAGGCCCAACTTCCGCAAGGTCAACCCCTCCGACGCCCCCATCCTCATCCTCGCCGCCACCTCGGATACCATTCCTCTCGGCCAGATCTACGACGCCGCCAACGCCATCCTGGCCCAGAAGATCTCCCAGGTCGATGGGGTGGGACAGGTGTTCGTGGGAGGGGGGCAGCAGCCCGCCGTCCGCGTGCAGGTCGACCCGCACGCGCTCGCCGGCGCCGGCATCGGCCTCGAGAACGTGCGCACCCTCCTCGCCCAGGCGACCATCGACCAGCCCAAGGGCGGGCTGGACGGCCCGGAGCACGCGTTCTCCCTTGCGGCCAACGACCAGCTCTTCCACGCGGCCGAGTTCCGCCCCCTGGTCCTCACCTACCAGAACGGCTCCCCCATCCGGCTCGGCGACGTGGCCAACGTGGTGGACAGCGTCGAGAACGTACGCAACGCAGGCTGGGCGGACGGCCACCCGGCCATCCTCCTCCTCGTCCGGCGCCAGCCGGGTGCCAACATCATCGACGTCATCGAGCGGATCAAGGCTCTTTTGCCCCAGCTCCGAAGCTCCATCTCCCCCGCCATCGACGTCAAGGTCACCATGGACAGGAGCACCACCATTCGCGCCTCCGTGCGCGACGTCCAGACCACCCTCGCCATTTCGGTCGTCCTGGTGGTCCTCGTGGTCTTCCTCTTCTTGGGGAGCGCCCGGGCCACCCTCCTCCCCTCGGTGGCCGTGCCGCTGTCGCTCCTTTCCACCTTCGGCGCAATGTTTCTCCTCGGCTATAGCGTCAACAACCTCTCCCTCATGGCGCTCACCATCTCCACCGGGTTCGTGGTCGACGACGCCATCGTGGTCACCGAGAACATCACCCGCTATATCGAGGCGGGCGATCCCCCCCTCACCGCCGCATTGAAGGGCGCAGCGCAGATCGGCTTCACCATCATCTCCATCACCGCCTCCCTCTTGGCCGTCTTCATCCCCATCCTTCTCATGGGGGGCATCGTCGGCCGCCTCTTCCGCGAGTTCGCCGTCACCCTGAGCGTCGCCATCGCGGTCTCGGCGGTGATCTCGCTCACGCTCACGCCCATGCTGGCCTCGCGCGTCCTGCGCACCAAAGGAGCGGAGCGGCGACACGTCGCGCTCAAGACCTCCCAGTGGATCCACGACCGGCTGGTGCACGCCTACGACCGCGCCCTCACCTGGGTGCTCGATCACTCCACCCTCATGCAGGCCGTCACCGCCGGCGCCGCCGCGCTCACCGTGGCCTTGTACGTGGCGGTGCCGAAGGGTCTCTTCCCCCAGCAGGATACGGGGACGATCGCGGGCTCCGCCGACGCGCCCCAGGACATCTCCTTCACCGCCATGAGGGCCCGGCAGGAGCAGCTCAATGAGGTGGTGCTCGCTCACCCCGCCGTCGATCACATGGTCTCGTTCACCGGGGGGGGCACCCTCAACTCCGGCTTCTTGTTCATCCAGCTGAGGCCGCGCTCCAAGCGGAAACAGAGCGCCGACCAGGTCATCGCCGATCTGCGGCCGAAGCTGGCCCGCATCCCGGGGATCACTCTGTACATGCAGTCGGTCCAGGACGTGCGGATGGGGGGGAGAAGCACGCGAACGCAGTACCAGTACGCCCTCCAGGATGCGAATCTCGACGAGCTGAATCAGTGGGCCCCGCGCCTTCTCGACAAGCTCAAGTCTCTCCGCCAGCTACGAGACGCCGCCACCGATCAGCAGACGCAGGCGCTCGAGCTCGACGTCACCATCGATCGCGACACCGCCGCCCGCCTGGGCATCACGCCGCTCGCCGTCGACAACGCCCTGTACGACGCCTACGGCCAGCGGCAGGTGTCCACCATGTTCACCCAGCTCAATCAGTACCGGGTCGTCATGGAGGTCCTGCCGCGATTCCAGCAAGGGCCCGATGCGCTGAAGGACATCTTCGTCGGTTCCCCCTCGGGAAGCCAGGTGCCCCTCACCGCCATCGCCCAGTACTCCCCCTCGAACACGCTCCTTTCCGTGAACCACCAGGGCCAGTTCCCGGCCGTGACGCTCTCCTTCAACCTTGCGCCCAACATCGCGCTCGGTCAGGCCCTCGACGCTGTCCGCCGCGCCGAGGCCACGCTCGGGCTCCCCGCCGCCATCTACTCCTCGCCGCAGGGCACCGCCGGCGCCTTCGTGGATTCCCTGCGGAGTGAGCCCTGGCTCGTCCTCTTCGCGCTTCTCGCCGTCTACATCGTCCTGGGCGTCCTCTACGAGAGCTACGTCCACCCCGTGACCATCCTCTCCACCTTGCCGAGCGCCGGGGTGGGAGCGCTCCTCGCCTTGCTCCTCTTCCGGACGGAATTCAGCATCATCGCCCTCATCGGCGTGGTCCTCCTCATCGGCATCGTGAAGAAGAACGCCATCATGATGATCGATTTCGCCATCGAGGCGGAACGAGAGGAGGACCTCTCGGCTCGGGAGGCGATCCACCGCGCCTGTCTCCTGCGCTTCCGGCCCATCCTCATGACCACCCTCGCTGCACTCTTGGGCGCGCTCCCTTTGGCCTTGGGCCACGGCGAGGGCTCCGAGCTGCGCCGGCCGCTCGGCATCACCATCGTCGGCGGGCTCCTCCTCTCTCAGCTCCTGACCCTCTTCACCACCCCGGTCATCTACCTCGCTCTCGATCGCCTGACGCGGAAGCGCAGAAGGCCCGAGACGGAGCCTTTGGCCGAAGGCACGGGGTGAAAGAGGGCTCGAGGGTGACCGGCGAGCAAGAGCGCCTCGCCTCGGCCTTTTTCGAAGAAGAACGCCCCATCCCACCTCCAGCCGGGGGCCTGGGTCCGTCGCCCTACACGCGATGGTTCGACGGTGCTCGAGGTCGCGCGCTTCCCGGGCCGCCCCAGAAACCGCCGCACCTTACAAATAGGTTCGTATCGGCCGATCGCGTCCCGGGCTTGAGAGCCGGACCCCTACGAGTGTCGACAATCGGCCGGGGCGAGGTCGCTTTGTCGAAGAGATCGATCCGCCTCCTCCGCTTCCGGCGTGGCGTTCCGACCCTCGCATTCGAACGCCCCTGTGTATGTTAGGAACCTCATCGCGGGGAACTGTCGGTGGCATGTTCCATCGGTTCCGCCCTGACCGCCCGGATGGCCCGGTTGGGTGTACGCCTCGAATCCCGGCCGAACCGTTCGAGTGGTGGAGCCCGGGTATCCGAAGCATACATTCGGTCATCCACGGACCTGAGGGCGACGATGAGGGGACCCGGGGAAGGCGAACCCGAGCCGGCCGAGAGCATTCGCCCCGGCGCGCTGTCGGCGCTGCTCGAGGACCTCGTCAAGAGCCCCGAAGAGCTGCGAAGCGGCGCCTGGACCGAGATGCTACGACCCGGCGTCGTGATCGGCCGCTATGAGCTCGTTCGCGAGATCGGCCGGGGCGGCTTCGGGCTCGTCTGGGAGGCGCACGATCGCGAGCTGGGTCGCGCCGTGGCGCTGAAGGCCGTCCGCCCGGGCCCGAGGCCCGACCTCCGGGAGGAGCGACTCCTGAGGGAGGCCGAGGCAGCGGCTCGGCTCTCGCACCCAAACCTCGTCACGCTCTACGACGCGGGTCGCACCGACGTCGGGCCCTACCTCGTCCTCGAGCTGCTCCGGGGCGAGCCGCTCGCGATACGGCTCACGCGGGGCCGGATGGCCCTGCCGGAGGCGCTGGAAGTGGCGGTGCAGGTGGCACGCGCGCTCGCCCACGCGCACCGGGAGGGCGTGGTGCACCGGGACCTGACGCCGGGAAACGTGTTCCTCTGCCATGGCGGCCTCGTGAAGGTGCTCGATCTCGGGCTCGCGCACGCCTTCGGCCGGCGCAAGGCGGACGGCGGCACCCCGGCCTACATGGCCCCCGAACAGTGGCGCGGCGCCCCGGAGGACGAGCGGACCGACGTCTTCGCGCTCGGGGTCATCCTCTTTGAGATGCTTACCGGCGAGCGACCGTTCCCAGACGATGGCGGCAGGAGCGTGCGCGGGCGGGAAATAGCCCCGCGGCTCGAGGTGGTGGCTTCTCCCGCGCTCGGTAAGCTCGTGGCCGTCATGCTATCCAAAGATCCGGTGGCAAGGGTCCGCGACGGCGCTGCGGCGCTCTCCGCGCTCGAGGTGATCGCCGCCGGACTCCCGGAGCATCCGCCGGAGACCCCCCCGGCGATCGCGCGCCGGGCGCCCCGGCCGACGGCCCGGCGGCCTCGGATCCCCGCCTCGGTCGCTGTCCTGCCGTTCGCCGATATGAGCCCTGGCCGCGATCAGGAGTTCTTCGCCGACGGCGTCGCGGAGGAGATCCTGAACGCGCTCACACAGCTCGAGGGGCTCCACGTCATCGGTCGAACCTCGTCGTTCGCGTTCAAGGGAAAGAACGAAGACCTCCGGGTGATCGGACAGCGACTCGGCGTTTCTACCATTCTCGAGGGCAGCGTACGCAAGGACGGGAGCCGGGTGCGCATCACCGCGGAGCTGGTCAACGTGGCGGACGCGAGCCGCCTCTGGTCGAAGACGTTCGACCGGGAGCTGACCAGCGTCTTCGCCGTGCAGGACGAGATCGCTCGCGCGGTCGCCGACGCCTTGCAGGTGAAGCTCATGCCTGGAGAGGAGCCTTCCACGGCGGCGTTCTCCACGAACAATCCCGAGGCGCACGACCAATGGCTCATCGGCCGCCATCTGCTCTTGTCGGGCTCTCTCGACGACTCGTTGCGAGCCGTGGCGGTGTTGAAGAACGCGGTGGGGAGGGATCCCGCCTACGCGCCGGCGTGGGCGGCGCTCGCGCATGGGCTCGGGAACCTCGCGACCCGAACCCGGACCCGGGAGGCGGAGCCGCTGTGGCGCGAGGCGCAACAGGCGGCAGAGAAGGCGGTCCAGGCGGGCCCCAGGTATGGGTTTGCGCTCGCCATGCGCGGCTGGCTCTCGCTCATGCACTGGGATTGGCGTGCAGCGCGCACCGACATCGAGCGGGCAATCGCAATGAACCCCGGCGACCCGGAGATCCGCAACATCTATGGCATCTTGCTCGAGAAAGAGGGCCGGCTCGCGGAGGCGGTGGGCGAGGCGCGCCGGGCCACCGAACTCGACCCGCTCATGGGGGTCACCCGGACCAACCTCGGCGTGTACTACACGCAGCTCGGTGACTTCGGGCGGGCGCGGGAAACGTTCACGCGTGCCATGGAGGTCTCGGCACAGAATACCTACGCTGCCTACGAGCTCGCGATGCTCGACCTCCTCGATGGTCGCGCGGCGGACGCCCTCAGGGTGTTCGAGCAAGAGCACGAGACCGCATTCCGGCTGAGCGGGATCGCCATGGCCCAGTTCACCCTCGGCCACGAGCCCGAGTCGGACGAGGCGCTAGAGCAACTCGTCGCTCGCTCGGGCGGGGACGCTCCGTACGAGGTGGCAGTCGCCCACGCCTGGCGCGGCGAGCGGAACGCGGCTTTCGAGTGGCTGGAGCGCGCCTACGCGCAGCACGACACCGGGCTGAGAAGCCTGAAAGTGGATATCCGGCTGCGCTTGATTCGGGACGACCCGCGGTTCGCGAAACTGCTCCGCAAGATGGGTCTCCCGGCCGATTAGCCGGCAGCCGAGGAGCGGGGGAGCGACCCACACAAACCGGATCTACCTGCGGGTCGAAAGTTGCCTGAGGCGAGTTCGGGCCCCTCGGAATCCCCGGGGCCCCTTTGCCGACGCTGGTGAAGTGACCACGAGCCGGCTCCTCCTCGTTCGCCCCTTTGACCGAAGTTATTTTCACGATAAGTACGTATAAGTGAACGAATCCACTGCGGCTCAGGCTATCCGAGCTGCGGTGGTTCCATTTCGGGTGCCGAAATGTTCCCATGTAAGACAAGTTATTGGTGTTGCAGTGATGAAGTGGTTGCTGTATATGGAACCCATGCACATCGACGTGGTGCCCAACCGCGGCTCCCGCCCTGCCTACCTGCTCCGGGAAGCGTGGCGCGAGGGCAAGAAGATCCGCAAACGCACCCTGGCGAACCTCTCCTCGCTCCCCAACGACCAGATCGAGGCCATCCGGAGGGTGCTGCGGGGTGAAAAGCTCGCGGCGGTGGGAGAGCTGTTCGAGATCACGGCCTCCCGCATCCATGGAGACACCGATGCCGTGCTCTCGGTCATGAAGCGTTTGGGGATTCGGGAGCTCTTGTCCGCTCGCCCCTCCTTCGAGGCCGAGGTGGTGATGGGCATGGTGGCGGCACGCGTGGTTGCGCCCCATACCAAGCTGGCCACCACTCGCTGGTGGCGAACTCGGACATTGCCAGAGGACCTGCAGATCGAGCCGGCCACCGAGGCCGATCTCTACCGGGCGATGGATTGGCTGCTCGGCCATCAGGACCTCATCGAGAAGAAGCTGGTGGCGCGGCATCTCAAGAACGGAAGCCTGGCTCTCTATGACCTGACCTCCAGCTACTTCGAGGGGAAGAAGTGCTCCCTTGCCGCCAGGGGACACAACCGCGATGGCAAGAAGAACAAGCTGCAGGTGAACTACGGCCTGTTGGCCGATGAGCGCGGTTGTCCGGTGGCCGTCTCGGTCTACCCGGGCGACACTGGCGACCCCAAGACGCTACGGCCCCTCGTTGAGAGGCTCAAGCAGCACCACCGCCTGGAGCGGGTAGTGGTGGTGGGCGATCGCGGGATGATCGGACAGGCGGCCATCGAGGATGCGAGCACCTTGGCCGGGCTCAAGTGGATCACGGCTCTGAAGAGCAGCCAGATCCGGGCCCTGGTCGAAGGCGGGGCGCTTCAGCTCGGGCTCTTCGACGAGAAGAACCTCTTCGAGCTCACCCATCCCGACTATCCCGGCGAGCGCCTGGTCGCGTGCCGCAACGTGGAACTCGGCAAGCTCCGCGGCCACACGCGTCAGTCGCTCCTCGAGGCGACGGTGAAAGAACTCGAGATGGTCAGTCGAATGGTGAGGAGCGGCAAACTCAGGGGAGCCGGCTCGATCGGTGTCCGGGTGGGCCGTGTGGTCAACAAGTACAAGGTGGCCAAACACTTCGATCTCACCATCGAGACCAACCGCTTCGACTTCGCACTGCGCGAAGCGGAGATCGCGGCCGAGGCTGCGCTCGACGGCATCTACGTCATCCGCACCAGCCTCTCCAAGAAGGAGATGAGCGCCTCCGACGCCGTACGCAGCTACAAGTCACTGAGCCAGGTCGAGCGAGCCTTCCGCTCCATCAAGACCGTCGATCTCGAGGTGCGACCCATCCACCATCATCTCGCCGACCGAGTCCGCGCCCACATCTTCCTCTGCATGCTCGCCTACTACGTGGAGTGGCACATCCGTGAGGCCTGGCGCCCAATTCTCTTCGCTGACGTGGACCTCGAAGCGAAGGCCATTCGCGACCCGGTGGCGCCGGCACAGCGCTCAGTGGATGCCGAGGAGAAGGTCGCTACCAAGACCCTCCCCGATGGCACGGCCGTCCACAGCTTTTGCACCGCCCTGTCGGGCCTCTCCACCATCGTTCGCAACACCTGCCGAACGCCGGGGCTACCCAACGCTGCCTCCTTCCTGGTGGTCACCACTCCGACCTCACAGCAGCAGCGCGCCCTGGACCTCTTGGCCAAGATCGCCCCCTGACCAACGTACCCAGAACGAACGCATGCCCAGATGCAACAATCCCCCGCAATTG